>CAWIRK010000009.1:0-602788 GCA_963838555.1 uncultured Acidobacteriaceae bacterium
CTCGTCTTTTCCGGGAACCGAACAATCTTGTCCTCAATCGACGGACAGTACCGCGGCCCAATCGCCGCGATCTGCCCCGTATACATCGGCGACCGATGCACATTCTCGCGAATCAGCCGCAGCGTGTCCGGCGTCGTATGCGCAATGTGGCACATGATCTGCCGCAGCGGAATCTCTTTCGTCCGAAAGCTGAACGGCGTAGGATCTTCATCGCCCGGCTGCTCTTCAAACCTGCTCCAGTCAATCGTCCGTCCATCCAGCCGAGGCGGCGTTCCCGTCTTCAACCTGCACTCGCGCAACCCCAGCCGCTTCAAAGCCTCGCCCAGCAAAACTGACGCCGGCTCCCCACTTCGCCCCGCGGTGTACTGCTGCTCGCCACAGTGAATCAGCCCATTCAAAAACGTACCCGTCGTCACTACCGTCGCCGCCGCATGGATCGTCCGCCCATCCCGCAGCTTCAATCCGCGCACAATCCGTTCCGGACCAGATTGCTCCACAATCAGGTCCACAACCTCAGCCTGCTTGATAAAAAGATTCTTCTGCCCCTCCAACACTTCGCGCATCTTCACGCGATACAGCGCCTTATCACACTGCGCCCGAGGCGACCAAACCGCCGGCCCACGCGACGTATTCAACAGCCGAAACTGGATCCCAGTCGCATCTGCAACCTCACCCATCACTCCACCCAGAGCATCCACCTCGCGCACCAGGTGCCCCTTCGCAATCCCGCCAATCGCCGGATTGCAACTCATCTGCGCAATCAAATCCAGATTCAGCGTAAAGATCGCCGTCCGCAGACCCATGCGCGCCGAAGCCATCGCCGCCTCGCATCCAGCGTGACCCGCGCCCACCACCACCACATCGAACTGTTCCGTAAAGCTCACACTTCCATTTTAGGCTGTTCGCCCCATTTTCTTTACAACTCGCACCCTGACAAACAACAATCAGCCATGCGCTCACCCACCTTCGCCCTTGCTTCCGCGCTTTTGTGCGCCGCGCTCCAGCTGCCCCTCAGGGCCCAACAACTCCCCGCCGCGATCACAACAGACCCCGAGCCCGACAAAGCGAATCCCGCCGCCATGGAAACGTTCCAGATCCCCAGCCACGGAGCCATGCTCAACGCGCTCGCCTACATCGCCGAAGGCCCAGGCCCCCATCCCGTCGTCGTCCTTCTCCACGGCTTCCCCGGCAACGAAAAGAATCTCGACCTCGCGCAAGCCATTCGCCGCGACGGCTGGGACGTCGTCTACTTCGACTACCGCGGCTCCTGGGGCTCTCCCGGCGACTTCTCCTTCACCCACTCCATCGAAGACACCCAATCCGCCATCGCCTACCTGCGCGAGTCTGCCCACGCGAAAAAACTCCGCTCTGACCCCGCCTACATCGTCCTCATCGGCCACAGCATGGGCGGCTTCATGGCCCGCTACGTCGGCGCGCAAGACCCCGCCATCAAAGCCATCGGCCTGATCTCCGCAGCCGACATGGGCGTCGACAAAGTGCAATCCCTCAATCCCCCTCAGGAAAAAGAAGCCACCACCCGCCTCGCTGGCCACTTCGCCGATGAAGGCATGGCGCCGCTTGCCGGCTGCACCCCAGAAAGCCTCGCCAAAGAAGTCATCGCGAACGCAGCAGCCTGGAACATCCCCAACCTCGCCCCAAAACTCGCCACTCGTCCCGTCCTCGTCATCACCTCCGACGATGGCCTCGCTCCCTCTAACGACGCCTTCGTCGCCGCCCTTCACAAAGCCGGCGCCACTGACATCACCACCGTCCACCTCACAACCGACCACTCCTACTCCGACCAGCGTATAGCCTTGGAAAAAGCCGTCCTTGAAGCTCTAGAATATCTCCAGCATAAGTAGCAGAAGAATTCTCTCGCTGCTCCACAAACATCTACCACTCCTCGTCTCGCAGCATCTAACCAGCGCAAGGAGTCGAGCCGCTTGAATACAGCCACGCTAACCCTCGCCAAATCACTTTCAGAGCCGTCGGCCCTCTCGACCCTGGCCGTCTTTCATTTCAAGCACAATTGGTTCTTCGCAATCTTCGTCTTCTGCAGCATGCTCGTCGTCGCAAACTTGGTGCATTACATTCTCTTCCGCATCCTGCACCGCAAAGAAGCGATCAGCCATCCCCTCGGCTGGGGCCTGCAGGAGCACCTGGGTAAACCCGCTCGGGCAATCTTTCTCCTCACGTGTCTCATCATTATCCTCCCCCTCATCCCCGGCTTGCCGGACAACATCGAAGCCATATTGCGCCAGACACTCATCATGTTGACGGTTGTCGCACTCGGCTGGTTTGCGATCGGCTGCATCTACGTTCTGCAAGCCGCCCTGCTGCGGCGCTACGACATCACAGCCGAAAACAACTTCCAGGCGCGCCGGATCCATACTCAGTTCCAGCTCTTTCGCCGCATCCTCATCACGTTTGTCGTCATCATCGACATCGGTGCTCTTCTGTGGACCTTCAACGACCCGCGCATCTGGCACTATGGCTCCGGACTTCTCGCCTCTGCCGGCATCGCGTCGCTCATCCTCGCCACCGCTGCCAAATCCACCGCTTCCAACCTCTTCGCCGGCCTGCAGATTGCCTTCACCCAACCCATACGCATCGATGACGTCGTTGTCGTTCAAGGCGAATGGGGCCGCATCGAAGAGATCAACTCCGCCTACGTCATCGTCAAAATCTGGGATCTCCGCCGCCTCGTCGTTCCTCTCAGCTACTTCATCGAGAACTCATTCCAGAACTGGACTCGTCAGTCTTCCGATATCCTCGGCACCGCCTTTCTCTACGTCGACTACTCCATTCCCGTCGAGGACCTGCGAAAACAACTCGAGGCCATCGTGCACCCCTCTCCACTGTGGGACAACCGGGTCTGCGGCCTGCAGGTCACGAACCTCACCGACCGCTCCATGGAGTTGCGCTGCCTCATGAGCTCCCGCAACTCCAGCGACAACTTCGACCTCCGCTGCCTTGTCCGTGAAAAAATGACCGCCTGGATCCAGGAGAACTACCCCGACGCGTTCCCCTTGACGCGTTTCGCAGCCCATTCCCAGCTCACTCCACGCCAGACTGGAGATCAGGGTTTCTTCCCTCTTCCCGAACAAGAACCCGACCGGCAGTTTCGGTCACCCTGATTGAACGAGGTCACAGCATGCTTACCCACAGCCCGCTCATAGCCTTCATACCCACCAAAGACACCACCCGCGCGCGACGCTTCTACGAGAAACTCCTGGGCCTGCGCTTCCTCAGCGATGACTCCTTCGCCATCGTCATGGACGCCAACGGAACCATGGTCCGCATTGTCCGCGTCGACGACTTCACTCCTTTTCCTTTCACCATCCTCGGCTGGCAAGTCACCGATATCCACAAGACCGTCGCCGAGATGACCGGCAAAGGGGTGAAGTTCACCCGTTACCCCTATTTCGAGCAAAGCTCCGATGGAGTCTGGACCGCTCCCGAAGGTGCCAAGGTCGCGTGGTTCACCGACCCCGACGGCAACACTCTCTCCATCTCGCAGCACTGAGATCTCAGAACTCCACCCTGACTCCCACCTGCACCTGCCGCTCCGGCGACTGCCCTGTCGATGCCGCCGTAAACGTCCCGAACGGCCGCACATTCAACCCCTCCGCCGCCACCGTCGCAGCGTTCTGAAAGACCAGCGGAGTCACCCCATTCGTCTCCGTCCCCACCAGAAACGCCCGCTGCATCATCGCCGAGTAGTTCACCCGGTTCGTCAGATTGAACACCTCCACACTTCCGCGCACCCGTACCCTCTCCGTCACCCGCACCGCCCGGCTCACCCGCAGATCCACATCGCGCCGTATCCGGCAGCCGCAGCGTATTCCGCCCCACCGTCGGCAGATACACCGCCCCACCCGCCCCATTGATACTCTCGTGCCCGCCACTCAGCCGCGTGCCGCCAAAGATGTCGTAGCTGTACGGCCGGCCACTCGACTCCGTAAAGAGCGGCGCAACCGTCCATCCATTCGCCGCCACCCGAACCCAACGCCGGTCGCCGCCAAGCCTAGGCTCCCAAACCGCACTCGCCACCACCCTATGCGGATAGTTCAACGCCGACAGCCCCTTGTCATACCTCACATCGAACGGATCGAACTGCGCATTCGTCCGCGGCATCGCCCCGCCCTGCCCATAGTCGATCGCCTTCGACCACGTCCAGCTCACTCGAAACTCAAGGCCTCCGCGTAGCCGCCGCCGCGCCTCCAGCACCATCGCGTTATACGTCGCATCCGCATTCGACACGATATCCGTCACCGGCCCAAAACTCGTATTCACCCGCTGCGTATAGACCGGCACCACGAAACGTCTCTCCGTCCCGCACCCCTGCCACCCCCGTCCCACCCTTGCAGCTGAAAAATCTTCGTCGCCGTCGACGGAGCAATGTTAATATCCACCGAGTTCGGCAGCTGCCGATCAAGATTCATCAGATATGTCGCACTCGCCATAACCCCCGCACCAACCTCGCGCTCCACCGTCAAGCTCCCCTGCTGCACCGTCGGCAAGCCGAAACCGCCGGTCGAACACCATCGCCGAAGTCGTCGTCGCCACCGCCGCCGGCGGCGTCGTCACATACGCGCACACATACCCAAACCCCTGATTCGCCACCTGCGGACAATCTGTAACCGTAGTCGGCACAATCCTCACATGCGTCGCCGACGCACGCCAGCGCCGTATCCACCAGCGCACTCCGAACCGTCGCACCCGGCAGCCGTCCAAAGTACAGCCCATACCCCACCCGCACCACACCCCGGCCCGCCCCAAACGGCTCCCACGCCACCCCCACTCGCGGCCCAAAGTTATTCCGGTCCTCCGGAAACACACTCGTCGCCCCTCTCTTGCCGAACACCGCATCCAGAACCGCATTCGGCTGCTGCGGCAGCGGCAGCAACTCATACTCATACCGCAACCCCAGCGTTCACCGTAAGCCCTGCTCCTCACCCGCCAGTCGTCCTGCAGCAAACCCCGCCCACTCCTGCGTATCGAACGTCACCGCCTGCTGCCCAAAGCTCTGCGTGTACGACCGAAAGCAGAAATCATGCACCGCCGAAACAATCGACGGACACCCGCCATTCGGATAAGCATTCACATTGAACGTGTAGTCCGTAATCCAGTCAACCAGCCCGCCCGCATGTCCCGTGTCGTAGCGCCGCTGTCGTAGCTGAAACGTCCCCTCCACATTGCTCAGCGAGTCGATCGCGTCATGCACCAAGCTGACGTCCGACGCCAATCTGAAGCAGATGTCGTCCGCGCGTCCAGCTCACCATATCCGCAACCTCGCACCTCGCTCTCATCCGGATACGCCTTGCGACCCAGCGAAGCCGGCGTCCCAAACGATCAATCCATGCGGCCCGATCGCAATCTCCGGCGCAAATCCTCCCGGCCCCACCGCAGGCTCCTGCGGCAGCGGAGCCTGCGCCGTCTCATACTGCAAAGTCCCGTCCCATACTGCACCCGCACCTCATTGCTCAACCTCGCCGCCGGCGTGCCACATCCATCGCCCCAGCACCGAATCCACCTTGACATAGCTGTTCCCCATACTCGCCGTGCCCACGGTCCACCACCGCCGCCGACCGCGCCCCCGCCGGAGACCTCGACCGCGCCCGGTTATACTCCACACTCACCCGGCTGCCGCTCCGCCGCCTGCCAATCCACCTTGCCGAAGTTGACCGTCTGATCCTGCCGCCGCGGCACCAGTCCCCGTCAGGCTGTCCAGATAGTTCAGCGCCGCATTCACCTTCGCCGGCGTCACACCACGATTCGCCAGCAGCGCCCTCTGCGTAGCAGTCAGCGAATAGAAACCCCGCATAGCCCGGCGTCGATACGCCGGAAATCCACGCCGCTGCTGGTCGAACGCATAGAAGTAGAACAGCTTGATCCTGCACCAGCGCCCCACCCACACTCCCGCCAAACTGCTGCCGCAGATCGTGCGGCTTCACCGCTTCACTCGTCACCACGCCATTCGACATAGTTGCGTCGCAACTCGAAAACGGATTCGTCGCACCCAGCGCACTCGTCCGCACCAGATAGAACGCACTCCCATGCAAATCGATTCGTGCCGCTCTTCGACACCGTCGTCACCACCCCTCCCACGCCGCATGCCCATACAGCGCCGAGTAGTTCTGCCCACTCACCCGAAACTCCCGCACCGCCTCCTGCGAAAACGTATACGCCACCCCCGCAGTGCCGCCCATACCCTCCCGCCACCCGCTGCGCTCCCGACCGTATGCGGCCCGCAACGCTCGTCCTCCCCGCATCCTCCTCTTCCGCAGGATCTCCACCGCCGCGTCCCCGCGGCACCGACCCGAAGCTCTGCTCATCCGATCCCCCGTCGATCGCGGTAGCTGTTCTGCGTCGACCGCCACCCCGCGAAAGCTCAGCAGCCATCTCCGTTCCGGACTCGGATTCACCTCCGGAGTCAGCAGCGCGAACGTCTGCCACCTGCGCCCATTCACCGGCAGCCGTTCCATCTCCTGCGGAGTCACCACGCTTCCCACCGCAGCCGACGACAGTTCGTCAACGCCCACCGCAGCCTGGGCGATCGGCTCTGCTTTCACGGTCACCGAGGTCGCGACACCCCCCACCCGCATTCGCGCCTCCACCGACGTCATGCCTCCGACCTCCACCACTACTGGCTGCAGCGTCAACCGCGGCAAACAACGCATACTCCACCTCCACCCGGTACTCTCCCGCAGGCAGGTGCGCGACTAGAAACTCCCCCTTGCCCTCGGTCGTCGTACGAGTCTCGTTCCATCGGCGACGTTCTGCACCTGGACCACAGCACCCACCAGCGCGGCCCCACCCGCATCAACAACAAAGCCGCTGATTGCACCGTCCACCGAACTCTGCCCCCATGCGCACCTCTCCACGGTCGCAGCGGCACAGCACCACAACAAGCAGACCCGGACAATCTTCCTAACGACCGCGCCAGACCACGCGCGTCCCACGCACAACGACATTGACTCTCCGCGGAAATTCGTACTGCTCTACACCAAGCCACGGGAAATAGTGACGAACCGGTTCGGTCCCCCCGAACATCCGGAATGGAACATCGTGACAATTTCGGCGCTACACCCAAGATCATAAGAGATTAGCCGCAGACCGGCGAAGACTTTGCAACGAAAGTGGTAACGGCAAAGAGTCTCGCCGAAACGGACCGGCATAGAACAAAAGGGCGGCAGCCGAAGCCACCGCCCTCTGTCGATTGCATCTTTGTCCCGGTCAGAACTGCGCCCGGACACCGAGCTGGATCTGCCTCGGAGCAAACGAGAAACCGCTCGTGTTGGTCGCGTTTGGAGCGGCAAAGCCTGGGTTTGCTGTGGAGAAGGCAAGAGTGTTCGTTTTGGTGGCTGCTACCGTACCAACCGTGTACGCGGTCGAATTGACCCCGGTCACGTTCTGGTGGTTCGCGACATTGAAAGCCTCCCCGAGGAACTCCAGATTGACCCGATCCTTCACGTTGAAGCGCTTGGAGAGACGCAGATCCGCTACGGTTGTCTTCGGCTGAGACAATCCGTTTCGTTCGAACCCGGGCATACGGAACGTACCGTTAGAACCGTTGACGCCGCCAAAGCCAGCTATGAGGCTGCCCGAAGGTGTATATCCAGGCAGCGTTCCGCTGGTTGAGGTGTATCCACCACTGGTGCCCACCACGAAGGGCAGGCCACTCTGAACCTGAAGGCCCGGTGATACTTCATAGCCATTCAGCAGATACGCTTTCCAACCGGTGTACTTCCACGGCGCCGTGACCACGGCGTTCATCACAAGGCGATTGGGAATGTTTGTGATGGAGTTGCCATATTCCGCCCGGATATTTTGCGGATCGAGAAGATTGTTGGCGACTGTGGCCGTCTGATTATTCTGCCCATAGTCCAGCGCATGGGACCACGTGTAATTCGCGTTGAACTGCAGATGGTTGGAGAAGCGGTGATTGATCTGAGCGACCAGGCCGGAGTAATTGGAGTTGACGCCGCTGAAGATGTCCGTAAGCGAACCGAAGCTGCAGTTCGGACGCGCGCTCGTGCAGCCGGGAGTCGTATTTCTCGGGTAGAACTTTTCTGCGACGACAGTGCCGTTCGGCAACGGTCCTTTGCCGGCCGTGTCAACGACCGTGTAGTTGATCGTCGTGGCAGGGTTGAGATTGAGGTCGGTAAAGTTCGGCAACCGCCGACCCAGTGTCCCCAGCCACGTCACGCTCATGACGGTGTTCCAGCCGAGGTCCTGCTCGACGGTGAGGTCAGCCTGATTGATCCACGGAGCTCTGAAGTTTGGATCGAAGAAGACCGAGTTTGGCGCCCCCGCCAGACTTCCATTCGCAATGACCTGTGGAAACACAGGCGTAGAATTCACCGTGAACTGACCATTGGGCGAACCCGTGTTGACGAGTGCGTTGTAGATCGTCCCATTGAGAATGCGAGCAAAAAAGACACCGTAGCCGCCACGCAAAATCGTCTTCCCAGTGCCAAAGACGTCATAAGCAAATCCGACTCGAGGACCGATGTTGGTCTTATTGGACGGCAAAACGCCAGTCTGCGGAATGGCAGGAACGATCAGGCTGCTGAAAGGCGCCGGCAACTTCTCATACTCATAACGAAGACCGACGGTAACCGTCAGGGCCTTGGTTAGTTTCCAATTGTCCTCGCCGAAAAACCCGAAGTCTCCGGTCTGGAACTCAACACCCGGAATGCCGAATCCCTGAACATATTGGCTCGTGTAGAACTTGGCCTTGCTGGCAGTGGCCGGATCCTGCGAAGAGTAAAAGTCCGTAAAGTAAGCTGCGAGATTGGAGTAGGCATAGGATCCGAAACCGGTAAAGAGATTGTTGATCCGGTCGTCGGTGTGGACGTAGTCTCCACCGAACTTGAAATTATGCCGTCCATGGATCCAGTTCATCGTATCCGCCAGCTGCCAGCGGCGTTCGTCCGGAAGCGCGGCGCGGTTCAGGAACGTGGGCGTGCCGAAGGTAAATGCGTTGGTGATACCGATGTTCGGAGGAGCGCCCAACGGATTGGTATATCCGCCACCGGTCGGTCCCATCAAATTGGCCTTCTCATAAGGAGTCGGCGTCTGACCGTACTCAATCGAAACGCCCGTACTGGTAGCGGACCTCGTTGCTGATGCTGTTTGTGATCACCGTGTCAAGTTTCGCGATACCAAAGGTGACGTCAACATAGTCGTTACCAAAACTGTTGGTGCCGTTGAAGACAACCGCCGCGGTCTGGATCCCGGCCGGTGATGCCCACCGCAAGCGATTGACCTCGAAGGAGGCATGATTGCGGGAGTTCACCTGCCAATCGATCTTCGGAAAGAAAATCGTCTGAGAACCCGTGCGTGGCACCGTGCCCAGCATCGTGTTCAATCCGGAGATTCCATTGCTGTAGTCTGTCGCCGCAGCCGAATAGGTTGTGAGACCGAGGTTCTTCTGCAGCGTGCAGGCCGCAGCATCGATGTCGCTCGGTTGCGCTGCGCCGCTTGTTACTCCGCAGGTCTTGCCCGCAGGCAGCGTCGCATCGGGCAACGTATAGAAGCTGCCGGGGCTGCTGGCAGCTGCAACTGACGGAAAGTTCCTCTGGAACCGGTCGCCGGCAAAGAAGAAGAAAACCTTGTCCCTGAAGATGGGACCGCTGATCGCGCCGCCATACTGCTTGCGCACATCGGTTGGTTTGAAGTGCTGCGGCCACAAAGGGACCGCCCGGCGTCAATTGCACATTACGGGTCGTAGTCGCCACCGACCCCGCCCACTCGGCATCGCGATCAAAGAAATATAGGTCCCCATGAAACTGATTGCCGCCACTCTTCGTGATCGAATTCACGACTCCACCGGCCGATCGGCCATACTCCACTGAGTAGTTCGAAGTATTGACCTGGAACTCCTGGATCGAAGCCTTCGCAGTCGAATATCCCGCGCGCGTACGCCCACGCTCCTCGGAAAAGTACGCCTGATTGTCGTCCGCGCCGTCGACCGTGACATTAGTTCATCAGCGTGCTCTGGCCGCGAAAACTCAGCAGACCAAAACCGTTCGCGTCCGACACTACACCAGGAGTCAGCAGAGCATAGGCCGACCAGCGGTAGTTGTTCACCGGCGGATCCTGAAGCGTGCGCTGGCTGATTACATTCGCAAGCTCTGGAGAGGTCGTATTCAGCGCTGGCGCTTCGCTCGTCACCTCTACCGTCTGCGCATCGCTGCCTACTGGCAGCTTCGGCGAGAGATCTGTCAGCTGTCCGACCTGCACAATCACCTCGGGAGACTTGAAGTTCCGAAAACCCGCCGCTGTGATCGTCACGGTATAGGTCGACGGCTGAAGATGAATCGCACGGAAAAAGCCCGAGTCATCCGTAACGACCGTCTGCTCCGCATTTGTGGCGTTGTTGCGGATCACGACCTTCGCCTCTGCAATCGCCAGCCCAGACGAATCCTGCACCGTGCCGCCAATCGCGCCATCCACCGCCGATTGCCCGTATCCGTAGGACCCAACACACAACATCGCGATCAACAGAAATCGCACCACTGTCTTCAAAACCATATTTCGCATTTTTTTGGTCTCCTTAAATTCACACGATGCCGCAACAGGTTCTTTTTCTCGTCTGTTATTTGGTCCCTGCCTGTTCGGACATAGATTTGGTAGACAAGAGTCGCACACTCCGATTAACAAATGATTACGGGTAGGTCTGCCAGTATATGCAAAAAATCAACCAGCCCCAATACCCAAATGCTCCGCGGGCGGTGAGGCGATCCCGACGACCAGCATAATCAGTGACCTGGCTACTTTCCCGCAAGCTTGTACACTTGAAATTGCATGTTTATTGATGAAGCACGAATCCGCGTCAAGGCCGGCGACGGCGGCAACGGCTGCATGGCCTTCCGGCGCGAGAAGTTCGTTCCCCGGGGCGGCCCCTCCGGCGGCGACGGCGGTCACGGCGGCGACGTCCTCATGTCCTCCTCGCTCTCCCACAACACCCTGGTCCACTTCCGCTTCAACCCCGAGCACAAAGCCCAGCGCGGCGGCCACGGCCTCGGCTCCAACTGCTCCGGCCAGGCCGGCGAGCCCACCACCCTCAAAGTCCCCGTCGGCACCCTGCTCTACGACGACCAGACCGGCGAGCTCATCCACGACTTCGCCCACCCCGACGAAACCATCGTCATCGCCCGTGGCGGACGCGGCGGACGCGGCAACCAGCACTTCGCCACCACCACCCACCAGGCCCCGCGCGAGCACGAACTCGGCCGCGCCGGCGAAGAGCGCACCTACCGCCTCGAACTCCGTCTGCTCGCCGACGCCGGCCTCGTCGGCTACCCCAACGTCGGCAAGTCCACCCTGATCTCGCGCCTCTCCGCCGCCAAACCCAAGATCGCCAACTACGCCTTCACCACCCTCGAACCCAACCTCGGCGTCGTCCAGGTCGGCGACTTTCCCCACACCGAGTCCTTCACCGTCGCCGACCTGCCCGGCCTCATCGAAGGCGCACACCTCGGCCACGGCCTCGGCATCCAGTTCCTCAAACACATCGAGCGCACCTGCGTCATCGTCCACCTCGTCGACGTCTCCGACTCCAGCGCCGCTGAGGGCACCGACCGCCCCGACCCCGTCGCCGACTTCAAGGTCATCACCGAAGAGCTCAAGACCTTCGACCCCGCCCTCGCCGCCAAGCCCACCATCCTCGTCGCCGCCAAAGTCGACGTCGCCAATCCCGAAAAACTCAAGAAGCTCGCCGCCATCGCCAAACGCCGCAAGCTCCCGTTCTTCACCATCTCCGCCGTCACCGGCGAAGGCATCGAAGCCGCTCAAGTACGCCATCGCCGAAATGGTCGCGGCTAACCGCCCCATCGATATCGAACCCAAGACCCCCCACACCTCCGCACCCGCGAAGCTCAAACCCCACTACCCTCCACCGCCAAGCTCCGCCAGGGGCCGCGCCTAGCACCACTCCACCTCACCGGCCCGAACCCACCTCCACCGGACTCGCCACCACCCGTGAAACGGGAAACAAACACACAATCCCCACGGCATAAATTGCCGCGCCCGTCCACGCCGGAGCCAGATGCGACGGAATCAGATAGCCCATTGGATAATGCACGCCGATCGCGCAGCCAAACCCCATCACTCCGCCAGCCAGCAGCGCTTGCCACAACGCAAGCGTCGGCCGCGCCTTCCACACAATCGCCATCACCGTAAGCCCGCAGCAGGCGAGCCCCCCGCCAAAACCCGCACGATCATGCGCAATCAACGGCACCAGGTGCGGGTTGATCGCATTCAGTTGCGCCGCGCTGAACCCAAGATAGGTGATGTCCTGCGGAACAAACACCACCGTCGAACCCAGAATCGTAATCACCGATCCGGCCAGAGCCATACCCGCCCCAACAAACAGAAGACACGCCCTACCAAAGCCCATCCGCGTCCCCAGAGCCATCGGCATGCCCGGCCGCAACAGACTGCGCCAACCCTCCGGCTGCGCCGGCAAAAGCCCACGGCTCTTCCAGATTCCGACCAGAAAAAGAAGCAGCAACGCAGCGGTAGCAACACCGTGCCACGAATCCAGATACCCATAAATCCGATACGCCAGAAAACTCAGAAAACCAACAATGCTCGAAAGCAGCAGCGTCCACCACGCCCACTCCTCCCCTTGGCGCAGCGGAAACGCCAGCAGCCACAGGTACAGCGCGCCAATCGCCATCAGCGTGCCGCCAAACGAAACCCTGTCGTGAAAGATAAAGTGAACAACGCGGCACTGATGCAGATCGCACAGCGCACCCGGCTGCATCTCGAGAAACGACACCTCATGCGGCAGGAACGTACCCGTAGCCGACAGAAACAGCGCAAAGATCCCCGACAGCATCAATCCCAGCGCCACCAGCATCAGCAACGGACGGCCGTCACCAACCAGCGCCGTCAATAGCCCAATCGAGTCTTCCGCCGCGAACGGTGTTCTGGAGTCTTGAGTCGCCATCAGTGTTGTCCATCGGGATGACTAGGATGAGAAGCAACACCGGCGATTCTACATTCCCTCATCCGCTACACGATGCAACCGATGTCAGGAACTCTCAGTCACCGATAGATAGCTGCTTAGTGGAAACGAATTCGTGTCAATAGTACAATTGGGTCATTGCGTTTTTCATCACAAGGCGTTTTTATCTTGTGTGAGGTGGGGAATTACGATCGGCGACCTGAGCAGGTCATTTAGCTGCCAGGGACAACGAGGGCCCTCCCATTGCACTCAACCCTCCGGGCGGCGTGCAATCATACAAACCGAGAAGCATTCTCTCTTTTAATTTGTCCTGCCTTGAACCATGCGATTTTCGCACGATTCAAGAGGTGTTTTTGTTCCCTAGTAAATTCGGTCCCCGGCCCCTAGTTCAGTTTGTATCAACTTCCACCAGAAACTCCCCCACAAAAATTCTAAAGCGATCCTGGCCCCAACAGGGATTCACCTGGCTCAACCGACAGCGCGGTGCGCTTCTTCTCGCGTTCATTTGCTGCCTGGCGTTTTTGACCTTCGCCACGAGCGCGTCAGCGAAGCCAGCTCGACAGCGACAACCGAAGTTGACGCTGAGCGCTTCGGCTCTCAACTTCGGCAGCGTGACGGTGAACTCCGCCGCGACGGGTTCGGTGACACTTACGTCTTCGGGCACCTCGGCACTGACCGTGAACTCTGCTTCAATCACAGGCGCGGGCTTTTCCATCGTTGCTGGAAGCGTCCCTGTAACGCTGAGTCCGAACCAATCGCTGACCCTGCAGCTACAGTTCGTGCCGACCGCGGCTGGAGCGGCTCAGGGAAAGCTCACAATCAGCAGCAACTCGTCCAGTGGCAGTACCGCTACAGTGGCGTTAAGCGGCACAGGTACTGCGGCAGCGAGTTCGCAGTTGACGCTGAGCACCTCGACTCTCAGCTTCGGCAGCGTGTCCGTGAACTCCTCGTCAACCCAGTCGTTGACCCTCACCTCCTCCGGCACATCGCCTGTGACTGTAAACTCAGCTTCCGTCTCAGGGGCAGCCTTCAGCATCGTCGGAGCCACTCTGCCGGCAACATTGAACGCCGGCCAGTCGATGACCCTCCAGGTTCAGTTCAAGCCAACCGCAAGTGGATCGGCAACCGGGAGCCTGACGATTAGCAGCAACGCAACTACCGGCGGCACCGCAGTCGTGTCGTTGACCGGAACTGGTGCAGCACCGAACCCGCAGCTGACGATTAACTCCACGACGCTCGCCTTTGGCAGTGTGACGGTAAACTCTTCGACAACGCAGTCGGTCACACTCACCTCATCTGGCACATCGCCTGTAACCGTGAACTCGGCTTCGACCTCTGGCTCCGGCTTCACTCTCGTCGGAGGCAGCTTCCCAATCACGCTGAACCCAAATCAAACGGCCACGCTGCAGGTCCAGTTCAAACCGGCCGCAGCCGGAGCAGTCACCGGCAGTCTCACCATCAGCAGCAACTCGACCAGTAACGGCACTGCCGTTGTGTCATTGAGTGGTACAGGGGCGTCAGGCGCCCATGAAGTAGACCTCTCCTGGGACGCACCCGGCAGTTCCCCCGATCCAGTCGTGGGCTACAACGTCTACCGCTCAACAGGCGGTGGTGCCAATCAACTGATCAATCCATCCATCCAAACCCCGACAAGTTTCGTGGATACAACGGTCGTGAGTGGCAGCAGCTACAACTACATGGTAAAGAGCGTCGACAGCAGCGGAGTAGAAAGCGTGCCGTCCAATCAAGTTACTGTCACGATCCCTTAACCCTGGAGACCCCGAACCCTGGAGAGCCATACTCCGGAGAACCATCACGTCGCCCGCGGGCATACCCTCTGCCTGCGGGCGACACCACCTTCGTGCCGTGCTCGTGCCTCGCTCGTGCACCAGATACCATCAATGCCAGCACCAAGGCCGCCGCTGCTCAGTCCCGGACACCCGTGATAACTTTGTGCGCGGAGAAAAACTAATGCCCAGGCTGTCCCTCGATCCCTCGCGGTTTCCTTTCTGGCAATCTCGCTTCTCACCTCTGCTCCTGCCCACGCCGCTCAACCCGCTCGAGCCGCTCCAGGTAAAAACCGACAAGGGCATCGTCGAAGGCACGCTCACCAACGACGATCAGGTCCGCGCCTTCAAGGGCATCCCCTTCGCCGCGCCGCCCGTCGGCAATCTCCGCTGGCAGCCTCCGCAACCCGCCGCAAGCTGGAAGGGCGTCCGCCCCGCCACAGACTTCGGCTCCCACTGCATCCAGTCCGCCGGCTACCCCGACATGGTCTTCCACGACCCCGGCCCCAGCGAAGACTGCCTCACCCTCAACGTCTGGACGCCCCGCCAACGCCAAACCCGGCACCCTCCCCGTCATGGTCTGGATCTACGGCGGCGGCTTCGTCAGCGGCGGCACCTCCGAGAACCGCCAGGACGGCCAGTTCCTCGCCCATCGCAACGTCGTCGTCGTCTCCATGAACTACCGCCTCGGCATCTTCGGCTTCTTCGCCCATCCCGAGCTCACCGCCGAGTCGCCCCACCACGCCTCCGGCAACTACGGCCTCCTCGACCAGACCGCCGCCCTCCCGTGGGTCAAGAGCAACATCGCCGCCTTCGGTGGCGACCCCAGCCAACGTCACCATCTTCGGCGAGTCCGCCGGCTCCTACGTCCGTCAGCGCCCAGATGGCCTCGCCCTCTCGCACGCGGCCTCTTCAGCCAAAGCCATCGGCGAAAGCGGCGGCGCCCTCGGCGGCTCCGGCCTCGCCGTCCGCCACTCGCGAAGCCGCCGAGCAGCGCCGACGTCGCCTTCGCCCACGCCGCCTTCGGCACCACCAAACTCGCCGACCTCCGCCAGCTCTCCACCGATGACATCCTCAAGGCCGCCACCGCGCAGACCACGCCACCCCGCACCTCGCTTCGGCCCCGACGTCGACGGCTACTTCCTCCCCGACTCCGTCGCCGAGCATCTACGCCGCCGGCAAGCAGGCCCACGTCCCGCTCCTCGCCGGTTGGAACGCCGACGAAGCCGCGGCCAGGTCATCGCCGGCAAAGGCAAACCCACCGCCGCCAGCTTCGCCGCGCAGGCCGCGCAGACCGACTTCGGCGACAACGCACCGAAATTCCTCGCTCTCTATCCCGCCACCACCGACGCCGAAGCCCTCGCCTCCGCCGCCGACTACGCCGGCGATCAGCTTCATCGCCTACTCCACCTGGCGCTGGCTCGAAGCCCAGGTCGCCACCGGCAAAGCCCCCGTCTACCGCTACCGTCTTCGACCTCGGCTCCCCCGGCGACAAAAACCACACCGCCATCCTCGGCGCCTTCCACTCCGACGACATCGAGTACGTCTTCGGCACCCTCGACTCTCGCCCCGAAGCCGTCTGGCGTCCCGAAGACCGCAAGCTCTCCGACCAGATCGCAGCCTACTGGACCAACTTCGCCCGCACCGGCGACCCCAACGGCCCCGGCCTGCCCCGACTGGCCCATCTACAAGCCCGACCGCAATGGCAGGTCATGCACCTCGACGCCAACTCCGAAGCCAAACCCGACACCCACCGCGACCGCTACCTCTTCCTCGACAGCGTCTGGGGCAAGCCTAAGAGCTAACCGCCCGCGCACAAACCACCCAATAATCTCCGCGCCAAGCCGCCTGTACTATGGCTAAGTGACACGCTGCATCGGCCCGCCCTGCGCGTGCCGCATCCTGTCCGGCTGACATTCAAAGCTCTGAACGAGGAGACCATCAGAATGGCCCTGATGAAAAACAACAAGAATAGTCAGGACTACAAGCGGAACCTTCTTCTGGCAGAGAACCGCGCCACGGGATTGCTCAACCTCATCATCGTCGTCGCCATCGGTGCCGTCGCCTACACCGACAAAATCGTCGTTGAAGACGATTCGCTCGGCTACCTCTACCTCCTTCCCATCGCGCTCAGCGGCCTCGTCAATCGTCTTCCTGTCACCATCGCTCTCGCTCTGCTCTGCGCCTTCCTGCAGGATCTCTTCGGCCCGCCATCCGATACCCTTCACGTCCGCGTCATTCGTAGTGTGATCATTCTCGCCGGCTATCTGATCGTCAGCTTCTTCGTAACCAGAATCGCCACGCAGCGCGGCAAGATGGCAGCCGACATCCGCCAGCAGCGCGACGACTACGAACGCGACCTCACCCTCGCCTCCCAGGTCCAGCGCCAGGTCCTGCCCAAACCGCCCATCGTCCCCGGCATCGAGCTCGCCGCAGCCATGCAGACCGCCCGGCTTCTCGGCGGCGACTACTACGACTTCTTCCAGATCTCCGAAAACGTCGTCGACATCGTCATCGCCGACGTCTCCGGCAAAGGCGCCGCCGCCTCTCTCCTCATGCCGTCCCTCGCAGTAGTCCTCCGCGTTCGAGCTCGCGAGCTCCCCGGCCCAGCGGCCATCATCAAGGACCTCGACAGCGTCCTCAAACAGATCACGGGCCCGGCAAACTTCGTCACCGTCTTCTACGCCCGCGTCAATCCTGCCCTTCGCACGCTTCAATACGCCAACGGCGGACACAACCCGCCTCTGCTCGTACGCACGCGCACCCAGACAACCCTTCTCCTCGAAGAGTCCGGCCCCATCGTCGGCATCCTTCCCGACGCACAATTCTCTGACACCGTCGTCAACCTCGAATCAGGCGACATCCTCACCCTCTACACCGACGGCGTTACCGAGCAAGAGAACGAAACGAAGATCAGTTCTCCGTCGACCGCCTGAAAAACCTCATCCTCAGCAAAGAGACCGACTCCGCCGCCACCCTCGTATCCGACGTCACCGAAGCCGTCGCCGCCTTCGCCGGAACAAAAGAGCAGGAAGACGACCTCACCCTCGTAGTAGCAAAAATCCTCTAACCATAGCTTTTGCTCTTGCCTTTGCTTTTGCTCTTGCCCCCGTCAGGCACTGGCGTCGACAAACATTAAGCAGTACCATCAAACGCGACCCTCACAGCAAACAACCCAGGCCATCAGGAAAAAATCAAAAAGCGTCGAAGCAGGCCCATCATGGCTGATCTGGAATGCTATCTCTGTATCGCCTCCGCAAACAGTGGCGCAACGCTGAACGCCTTCACCTCTCCCGCAGGAACCTCCCTCGGCGGCTGTTTTCGCTGTGGAGTCTTTGCCTGCGGACATCACGCCTTGCGCAACTCAAAGCCCAAAGGCTGGGAATGTGTCATCTGCGTTCCAAGCAACATCGCTCCGCAGCCCGGCCGCGGCGGCGGACCAACCAGCCCCACCGGAGGCAGCCCGAAAGGAGGTCCAGCGCCCGTGTCTACCCACAGCCTTACTCCCTACACCGAGGAAGAATTCGTGCAATCGTTTCCCGCCTCGTCCGACCTTCTACGACGGGCAATACGAAAGGCAATTGCCGATCCAACCGTCGTGATCAGCGACTACTTTGGCGAAAACCACGTAGACCGAGTCAAGAGCGCCTTCGAAATAACAGGCGAGATCGACCGTGCGTCCGCCACACGCATCGCCGCCGCCCTCGCCATCATCAACTTCTGCGACATCTCCGATACGTTGTTGCCTACGCATCTGCAACGACGCGAAGAAGCGGCAGGCGCAGTGCCGGCGGGGCCTACTAAATGCCCGCAAAGCTATATCCCGACCCCACGCTCAGCAAAGACACCATTGGAGTCACAGAAAATAATCCATGGAAGCTGGTCAAAGGAGACAAAGCGAAGCTTGTCTGCAACGATTTCTCCCAATTCGCAAGAGTCCGCGTCGACGCCGCAGTTGAAGACAAAGATGCCGACCATGTTCTGTCATCCACATGGACAGGCGTCTCCGGCACGCAGGGGGAGCTTCAGAAAATCTCAGCATGGACATACACCGCAAGCCTCCTCCGCGCATCCGTGAAACTGAGACTCGGATTCTTTGCCGCAATCGTCGCAATCGGCACAGCGTACCTCAATGCAGCGCTGACGAAAGAGGGAACCTTTCAGTACCACCTCGGCGCAGGCAGATGGATTCTGTTTGCCCTGACTGCCGCTGCCACATTGGTCGCCTGGGCAAAAGATATCTGGGGCTCATGAAAGCGAATGTTTGCTGGCGCGAAACCCGCGTCGGTGACTATTTCACTTTCGTCACGGCAGGTGGACTCCATGTCCCGTTGATCACGATCTCTTCCGGCCAGTAGGCCCGCACATAAAGTACAAAGTTCTCTTTTGGCGCCGGAAGCCAATTAGCCCGCTTGTCCCCCTCTGGCGGCGTTGACTGCACATAGATCGTGAGCGAGCCATCGGGCTCCGTCACCAGTGTCTTGTTCTTGGTCCCGACGGAATAACGCTTGATCTCATTAGGCGAGAAGAAGTGGTGCTGGTTATAGAGAGTGAGCGACCAGAACCCCTTCACAGGTGGGAGTTGTCCCGCAGGAAAGGTGACGGTGTAGGCGTGGTTGCCGTTCAACTGTTGACCATCAGCGTCGAAGTCCTGATAGAAGTACTTGGTCTCGTGCGGAGAGTTCACGAAGATATTCGATTTGGCAACCGCGGCGCGGGTGAAGTAGTCCGTGCCAAACTCTGCTCCGTTGTTCTGCGTGGTCCAGTTGTGCGCAAGCGGAATGCCGTAGTTATGAAACTGGAAGAGAGGTGCGATGAGATTTTTGTCCGCTTCTACCGCCGACGCGACAAGGGCAGCATGCAGCTTTGGGTCTTTCGCCGCGGCATCCAGAACACTCTGGATATTCGCGTACAAAGCCTCCTCGCCACGCAGCGGCGGAACCTCCTTCATGACAGCGGGAAGAATATCGAAGTAGCTCTCAGGCAGTACCCATTTGGTCTCCTCTTCTCCCTGTGCCCCCGGACGGGAACGTAGGAAGCGTCGACCAGTCCTTAGTTTGGATCTGGCCCGTGAACTTGCTCATCGGATACAGCAGGATTCCCGTAAGAACCGGCTGGATAGCTTGTCGGTCCTCGGCAGTATCATCCATGAACGCGCGAGGAATAACGACCCCGAGATTTGTCTTCGACTGATAGACCCCAGTGATTCCGCGCGGGACGAGTCCCTTCCAGTCAGGTCCCACCAACAGGTAAATCCCGGCTTCGTGCCGTACATCTTGCCCAACTTGGCAAAGGAATCGGTGCGCTGATCGACAACCTGATAGACCCAGAACCTGTCTCCAAAGTTCGGTACCTGGATGACAACCGGCTCCTGCGTGAGATCGAGAAGGCTGAACCCATAGACAACATCCTGATTGGGACAAGCCACCACACGCTCCTCCGGAACAATGTAGTCACGCAACATCCCTATTTGGTTCGAGGGAGCGACCGGCACAATGCCACCCATCATTCCCGGCCCGGGCAGCTTTTCGAACGTAGTTTTGCGGTTATGAATATTGACCATTGGCCAACCCCACAGATACGCCATCGCTCCCACGTGACGGACATACTCTTCCGTCATGCGTGATCCCGGAATCGGTCCCGGCACCGAAGACGACGGCAAGACCGGAGCTGCGTTCGACGGAGCCTCCCGAGTTGGTGCAACAGGTTGTGGTGGATTGCATCCGATCAGGATGCCAACCGCAGACACTGCTGCAACAATCGTTGAAAAAGCCTTCGCGTTAAACATGATTCGCTCCTGCCTGAGATTCTGCACTTCCCCTCATTTAGTTCATAGCGACTTCAATCGTATAGTTCACAGCGACTCCAGCGCCCCCTCCACGTCTGCGAAGTCACCTTCAAAAGAGCCCCCGCTCCCGCCCCGACGCCGCCCCAAACCTCTCCCTCAACCTCTCCAACGAACAATGAGCCACATCACAAACTGGGTGTTCATCCTTTGCAGCCTCACGGCAAACCGGGGTGCCCAGCTTTGCCGGCAGCCCGATTTCAGCGCCAAAGGCGCGTTCTATCCTAGCCCAGGGCGAAGCCCTGGGTTTGCTACCCCCACCACCTCCGAGGGCTGAAGGCCCGATCTGAAACTTAATCACTGGTACACCAGCCGGGTGCCCCATCTATCGCGCGGCTCTTAGCCCCGACGAATAGCCTCCATTCTCCGAAGACGGGATCCCGCCTTGCTCCCAGGTAACGCCGGAGCAGGAGACAGAAGAAAAACCATTGAATCTATTGCCCTTGTTCTTTCTGTTATTTTTCTTTACCGTTTTCAGCCCAAAAATCGCATGTCAAGCCCCAAAACCACCTAACTCCCTCAATCAAAAGAAAATAGAGTTGGCATGTTAGTTACCCTCAAACCGCTATACTTAAAGATAGTAGAGAGAAACAAACAAAGCCCCGCAGGGATATACATCCCTCCGGGGCTAACTCTTTTCAATGCAATATTTTGGACGCAACCCATTTCTTATCAATATTTTACAGATATCGGCCACCCGTAAATACCTGAATACAGGGGATTTACGCGCGGGCAATAGGGGGGGTACCCCCTTTGGAAAGCAGAAGAGAGGAAGTAGAAAGAGCAGGCCACTCAGGACACTGCTGCAAAAAGTCGCCGCCCGGCAGGAGCCAAGAGACCACTCGACAGCTTCCGGCGCAACCGCCGCATATGATACCGTCAGCACTCTGACACTCCCTGAAAAGGAAGCATATGCCCGCGTTTCTGCTCCGTCGAAGTCTGCTCGCCGCAACCATCCTTTCCAACCTGCTTCCCCTCGCACCCGCCCAGACCCCCGCCACCCTCCCGAGCGAGTCCCCCGCAACCTTCATCCCGACCAACAGCGGATTCGACTACGACCGCCGCGAAGTCATGATCCCCATGCGCGACGGCGTAAAGCTCCACACCGTCATCCTGGTCCCGAAAGTAGCCCCGAAAGGCGCAAAAAACCTGCCCATCCTGCTCACCCGGACGCCCTACAACGCCAACGCACTAACGACAAACATGCAGAGCTCCCACCTCGGCTCCAGCCTCTACGGCTACGACAACGCCACCGACGTCATCGTCGACGGCGGCTACATCCGCGTCATCCAGGACGTCCGCGGCAAGTACGGCTCCGAAGGCGACTACGTCATGAACCGCCCCCTCCGTGGCCCCCTCAACCCAACCAAAGTCGACCACGCCACCGACACATACGACACCATCGACTGGCTCGTAAAAAATACACCGGAGAGCAATGGAAAAGTCGGCATCATCGGGATCTCCTACGACGGATTCACCACCCTGATGGGCCTCTTCCATCCGCATCCAGCCCTCAAGGTCGCCGTCCCGATGAACCCGATGGTCGACGGCTGGAAAGGAGACGACTGGTTCCACAACGGCGCCTTCCGCGAGCAGAACATGTCCTACATCTACGAGCAGGACGGCACGCGCGACAACTCGGTGAAGTGGTGGACCAGCAACTTCGACGACTACGACATGTTCATGAGCGCCGTCTCCGCCGGAGAGCTCGGCAAACAACGCGGCCTCGAGCAGACCGGCTTCTGGCGCAAAGTCATCGCCCACCCCAGCTATGACGCCTTCTGGCAGGACCAGGCAGTCGACAAACTCCTCGCTGCCGAACCGATCACCGTCCCCACCCTGCTGGTCCACAGCCTCTGGGACGCCGGAAGACATCTACGGCGCGATGGCCGTCTACAAAGCCATCAAGCCCAAAGACACGACTAATAAGGTGTTCCTGGTCATGGGCCCCTGGCACCACGGTCAGGGGATCGAACGCCGAAGCACCCCTGGGCGCTATCAAATTCAACAGCGACACCTCACTCTATTTTCGCGAAAACATCCTCGCTCCCTTCCTCGCAAAGTACCTGAAAGACGACGCCTCCCGCCCGCAATTGCGCCAGTCTCCGCCTACGAAAGCGGCACCAACACCTGGCGCAAACTGCCTTCCTGGCCAATAGCCTGCGAGAGCGGCTGCGCCTCAACCTCCCGAACCGCTCTACCTCAGAGCCGAAGGGAAACTAAGCTTCACCGCGCCGCAGCCGCAAGATGCTCCATTACGACGCCTACATCTCCGACCCTGCCAAACCCGTACCCTTTCGCGCCCGCCCGATCCAACCCGTCGGCTACGACAACGGCCTCACCTGGCCGAACTGGCTCGCCGATGATCAGCGCGAAGCCTCCGGCCGCACCGACGTCGCTGTCTTCACCTCCGACGTCCTCACCACCCCGGTCAAGATCATCGGCCAACCCATCGCCAACCTCATCGCCTCCACCAGCGGAACCGACTCCGACTGGGTGGTCAAGCTCATCGACGTCTACCCCGACGAAGTCCCGGGCAGCCAAAGATGGGCGGCTACCAGTTCATGGTCTCGGCCGACATCTTCCGCGGCCGCTACCGCGAAAGCCTCAACAAGATCGAAGCCAATCGCCTCAGGCCAGCCACTCCTGTACAAGTTCAATCTGCCACCCACGAACCACGTTTTTCTACCCGGCCACCGCATCATGGTGCAGGTGCAATCCAGCTGGTTCCCACTCTACGATCGCGCGACCCCTCAAACCTTCGTCCCCAACATCTTCTGGGCAAAGCCACAGGACTACCGCAAGGCAGAGCAAAAGATCTACCACGGCGCCGGACAAGCTAGTTTCATCGAACTTCCCGTGGTCACCAAACCTTGAGGACAAGGGACTTTGGACGCACTTGCGACTCGGTTCTGAGACGCGTAGTGTTTAACTGACCCAGGTAATTACTGGGACAGGTGGTATCCGGCCAAAGTCGCGCTTCATCAGGCGACACGCGGTGGAACTGCACTGGAGATGATGATGAGTTTGACAACGTTCTCCCCAGAACGAACTGCCGCGCGACTTGGGCGCAACGCAGACGTTCTCACTAAAGTCACAGCTCCCTCTTTATTGCAGAAAAAGTCATTGCGAGAGCCGATCACGGCAGTGACCGCATACGACTATGCGAGCGCCCGACTCGTCGATGAAGCCGGACTGGACGTCGTGCTGGTCGGAGACTCGCTCGCGATGGTGATGCAGGGTAGCGAACATTTTGGCCGTAACAATGGACGAAATGCTGCTTTACACGCGTGGAGTTCGACGCGCACTGCGGCGTGCTCTCCTGGTGGCAGACATGCCCTTTGGCAGCTATGGAGCAGGCGGACGAAGGCGAAGGCGTCGCTAACGCCAGATCCGCTTCGTGAAAGAGGCCGGCGCCGAGGCGGTGAAGCTCGAAGGCGGACAGTGGGCGAAAGGACCTCGTGCGACGGGTCGTCGACGCGCAGATCCCGGTGATGGGACATCACATCACCCCGCAGAGCGTGCATCGCATGGGCGGATACAAGGTGCAGGGCAAGACGATGGAGGCGATCGACGAGCTGCGCACCGACGCGCTCGCACTTGAAGAAGCTGAATGTCGCTGGTGCTAGAAGGTGTGCCGCGAGAGTTGGCCAGGATCGTCACCGATGAGCTGACCATTCCCACTATCGGCATTGGAGCTGGACCGGATTGCGACGGGCAGATCCTGGTACTTCACGACATGATGGCGATGACGTTTTCGCCTCCTGCCAAGTTCGTACGACGGTACGCCGATGTGGCGAGCCTAATGCGAAAGGCATTGGCAGAGTATCGCCACGACGTAGAGACAAAAACGTTTCCATCGGACGCGGAGAGCTACCACCTCTCGCGGGAGATGCGGGAGCTGATGGGTGTTCAGGCAGAAGTGGCTGGGTAGAGCTCAGACGCCAACCTGATTAGACTGGGTAGAGATCGTACCGATTATGCGGAGTCGTGTCTCGGTAATTCAAGATGCCCGGCACTTCAATCCATGAACTCGCGATCACGGAGATAGAACGGCTCTCGCAAAGGGGTTTCCGGCGACTCGCACTGCCTGGACCTCTTGAAAACGGCTTTGAACAGTCGACGTTTGTTCAGCGCGCGGAACGCCTCTGGGTCGAGGGACTGATTGCGATCGCACTCTTCAATGTCTATGTCATTGCCGACTACCTAATTCGCGGTGGTGTTTCCTGGTTTCCGGTGCAAGTGCGCCTGTGCCTGGTTACACCGATAGCACTACTGATCAACATCAGCATACGGTGGAGTCCCAACAAGGTCTACCGCGAAACCAGCATCGCGCTGGCAAGTTGCTTTATTGGAATTACACACCTTTATCTTGAACGCAATACGAGCGCGACCTCATCCGCATATGCGCAGGTTGGCCTCATCGTTGCCGTAATCTTTGTAAATGTAGTGATGCGATTGCAGTTTTTTTACGCCACAACAGCGTCCTCCATTTTGCTTGCTAGCGACTTGGTATTCATTCATCAGGACCACTTCCTCAATGCTTCGGAGAAGTTGCTGGGAATCACGCTGGCGATATGCGCCATCTCGATGACTGTGGTCGCTAACTATAGTGTTGGGCGTGAAGAGCGATTCGATGATGCGGCTCCGCAGCGAGATAGAAAGCAGGGAGCTGTCATTTTTGAACGTCGAACTGCAGAAGATCTCCTGCATTGACAGTCTGACCGGTTTGGCCAATCGGCATGCCTACGAGTTGCAGTTTGCGAAGTTGTGGCGGGAGGCCGCCGATTCCGGGGGGTGCCTTTCGGCGATTTTGATTGATATCTACCATCACTACGAGCTGTTCGCAGTATGTCAAAGAGCTCTACTTCATTACCTTTCCTCAGGTTCTAACCTTCGTCTTGTTCGCGCTCTTTGTTCAGACTGTAGTCTCCAACAAATTCATTGGCCACGGCATCGTCATTGGCGTATTCGTCATTTCGCCGATTCTCTATAACTTTGGACTGGAAAACACCCTCTATCTCATTGGCAGCACGCCACCCTACACCTATTCGGACATGAACGGCTACGGGCACTTCGCGCCTGCACTCTTTTGGTCGATAACTTATTGGCTCTCGATAACAGCGATCCTCGCCGTCATCTCGATCGCGCTAGCCCGACGTGGCTCCGATGACGCGTGGCCTGCGCGCCTGAGTCTCGCCCGGCAACGTGCGCCGCGGCTGATTCCCGGCATGGTTATTCTTCTGCTGATCGCGATCGGCAGCGGGGCGTGGTACTACTACAACGCTCACGTGCTGAACGAATACTTGACTGCGAAGGATCGCCGTCACATTCAGGCTAATTACGAACGTGACTACAAAAAATATGAGAACGTTCCGCAGCCCAAGGTCATAGCTGTCGACGCCAACGTCAATATCTATCCCGAGCGTCGCTCCTTCGACGGCACCGGCCACTTCATCCTGCAGAACAAGACTTCGCAGCCCATTAGTCAGATTCACATCACCAATCAGTTTCAATCGGTCTCCAACGTTCGGTTCGGCCGCCCCTTCCATGTTGTATCTTCCAGCCCTCGCGATCTCTACTCGATCTATGAACTGACAACTCCGCTCGCCCCGGGTGAAAAAGTCGATATTAACTTCAACGTCGGTCATACGAGCCGTGGCTTCAAGGATGGCAACGAACGCCCGGAATTCGCCTACTCCGGAACCTTCTTCGATTCCAGTTACTTCCCCACCATCGGCTACGACAACAGCATCGAGCTTGACGATCCTCGCCGTCGCCGCGAAGAACACCTACCCGAATTGGAGCTCCTTCCCCATCGTGGCGACCCTGTCGGGACGGTCACTAATCTCTTCACGCCCAACTCCGACTGGATTTCGTATCGCACCACAGTCAGCACCTCTGATTCGGATTCCGAAGGCCAATCCCAGATCGCTATCTCTCCCGGTTATCTGACTCGAGAATGGCACGAGAACGGACGCCACTACTTCACCTATGACATGGGCGACGTCAAAACCCTCGACTTCTACGCCTTCGTTTCAGCCCGCTACGATGTGAAGCGTGAGATGTATCAGGGCGCTGTAAACCCTGTCGCCATTGAGGTCTATCACATCCCCACCCATACCTACGACGTGGACGATATGATCGCCGCCTCTAAAGCTGGACTTGCCTACTACGAAAAAAACTTTAGTCCCTTTCAGTTCCGCCAGTATCGGATCCTCGAGTTTCCGCGTTACCGCACCTTCGCGCAATCGTTTCCCAACACAGTTCCGTTTTCTGAAGGCATAGGCTTCATCGGCCGTTTGGAGAAGCCAACTGATATCGATTTCACCTACTTCGTCACGGCGCACGAGCTGGGCCACCAGTGGTGGGCCCATCAACTTATCGGCGGACGTGTCGAAGGCTCGAACATGCTATCCGAAACCCTCGCCGAATATTCTGCGCTGATGGTGATGAAACAAAAATACGGCAGCGACAATATGCATCGCTTCCTGAAGCACGAACTCGATCAATATCTTCGCGGACGCGCCGGCGAAATCCGCAAGGAACGTCCAGTCGTCCTCGTCCAGAATGAACCCTATGTCTGGTATCAGAAGGGCGGTCACGTCATGTACACCCTTGCTGACTACATCGGTGAAGACAAACTCAACCTTGCACTTCACAACTTCCTGATGCAATACCGGTACGCCAACGCGGACGACTCGCAGAGCGGTCCTTATCCCGACACTCGCCAGTTCGTCGATGCGCTGCGCGCCCAAACGCCGCCTGAATTGCAGTACTACATCACCGATGCTTTTGAGTCCATCGTTCTGTACGACAACAAGACGGTGACCGCTACCGTCACCCAGCAACCAGACAAGAGGTATAAGGTCATCCTTGCCGTGCAGGCTCGCAAGGTGAAGTCAGATGGTAGTGGAAACGAGACTCCGATGGCGCTGAACGACTACATCGACATTGGTGTCTTTACCGGTAAGAAGGACGAGGAGAAGCCACTCTATCTCAAGAAGGAAAAGATCACTCAGGCGAACCAGACCTTTGAGATTGTCGTGGACCAGATGCCCACACGTGCTGGCATCGATCCCTACAACAAACTCATCGACAGAATTCCCGATGACAACATCATCGATATTGCTAAACAGTGAAATAACGCGTGGTTTTCTCTAAACCTGCCAGGAGCGGCTGCGGAAACCGCAAGCTAGTCTAAGGAAGAGCGAATGCAACATATGCGACGCCCTGCGGCCCCTTCGGATTCCTTGACCCACTGGTGGCAATCACAACATATTGTTTGCCGTCGATCATATAAGTACTCGGAGTGGCTGTTCCGGCATAGGGGAGTTGAGCCTGCCACAAAAGTTTGCCCGTCTTGGCGTCGAAGGCACGCAACTTGCGGTCATAGATCGTCGCGCCAATGAATAGAACCCCGCCAGCCGTCAAAATGGGACCACCATAGTTCTCCGAGCCTGTATCCGGCATTCCTTTTGCGACAAGCTCGGGGTACTGTCCGAGCGGAACCTTCCAAAGGTATTTACCAGTATTTAAGTCGATTGCATTGAGGGTTCCCCATGGAGGGACGACTGCCGGATAGCCATCCGGGTCCAGGAACTTTCTATAGCCGGTGAAGTGATATTTGAGGGCGGCCGTAGAGGCGTTTCCGGTGAGTTCCCGACTGCTGCCCCGGGGCGACGCTGAAGCAGCGTTTGCGGGTGCGCTTTGTGGATGCTCCAGGAAATCAAGCAACTGCTCAAGCTGGGCATCCCGCAGGTTAGGGAAACCAGCCATACGTCCTTTCCCGTTGTGAATGATCTCACCGAGTTGGGGGCGTGAAAGCCTCATGTTAATGTCCACCAGGGAGGGAAAGGCCGGCGGATTTCCGCGACGGTCTCCGGCATGACAGAGAGCGCACTGGATTTGATAGGTGAGCTCTCCGGCGCTGCCTTCTTTGTTTGCGGTTAGGCCGCCGGTCCAGGGCAAATCGTTCGCATTGATATAAATCACGCCCGAGTGCGGGTTGACTGCCGGACCTCCCCATTCGCCGCCGCCGTCGAATCCGGGAAAAACGACGGTCTGCTTGTCGAGCGATAAAGGGACGAAAAGACCATCGCTACGAAAGACCTTGAACTGATCCACCGCCCAGACATGGGCTTGCGGAGTTCGAATAGTGAGCATATCTGCGGTGAGACGTTGGCGAGCGAAGGGCAGCGGTACAAGTGGGATTGGCTGCGTGCGGGAGGCCACCTCGCCAGGAACGTCTGAGGCAGGGAACGGTCGCTCTTCGATAGGAAAGAGCGATTTGCCAGTGACACGGTCGAAGACGAAGACGAATCCCTGCTTGGTCGTTTCGGCGACTCCGTCCACCATCTTGCCTTCGTGCTTGACAGTTACCAGTGCGGGGGGAGACGGAAAATCCCTGTCCCAGATATCGTGGTGCACACCCTGGAAGTGCCAAAGCATTTTGCCTGTCCTGGCGTCGAGTGCAAGCAGAGTGTCGGCAAAGAGATCGTCACCGACTCTGTCGGCGCCATAGAAGTCCGAGACCGCGGAGCCAGTCGGCACATATACGATGCCGCGTGGCTCGTCGAGCGACATACCCGTCCAGTTGTTCGCCGCGCCAGCAGTCTTCCAGGCGCCTTCTGGCCAGGTCTTATAGCCCTTTTCGCCGGGATGAGGGATGGTGTGAAAGCTCCAGGCGAGCTTTCCGGTGCGAACGTTGTAGGCGCGAATATCACCGCGCGGGGCTGGATAAGTCTCAGGAGCGCGAAAGCCGAGAATTAGCAGGTCGTGGTAGAGCACGCCGGGGGTAGTCAACGCGACCGTGTTTTGCGTGTAGTCCGAGCCCAGGTCTTTGCGCATGTCGAGCCGGCCATTCTCACCAAACGCTTTGATCGGCTTGCCCGTCGCCGGATCGAGTGCATAGAGAAAGTTCATGATGTAGGCAAATAACCTGGATTCTTTGCCGTCGGTCCAGTATGTGAACCCACGGCTCGGCTGCCGTCCGATGATTCCGGAGTTGAACTGCCAAAGCTGTTTGCCGGTCGCTGCATCAAGCGAAAAGACCCGCAGCGTGGGGTCGTAGCCGTAGAGAGCACGTCCTACCACCATAGGGTTCGTTTGCACTCCGCCTTCACTACCAGCGTCGAATCGCCAAATCTCTTTCAGGCGCTGCACGTTGTCGGTCGTGATTTGATTTAGGGGAGAGTAGTGGTCGCCCGTGACGTCGCCGTTATACGCGGACCAGTCTGTTCGCGGCCCGGAACTTTCGGGCTTGCCCTTTTCAGCAGTCTGCGCCGCATAGCCTTGATGAGGCCATGTACCAAGCGATAACGCGGTTGCTGCGATTACAGAGAGTGCCGCCATAAGGTAGCGACAACCTGATCGAATGAGTTCATTTTGCATGTTTTGTCATAGCCAACCGTCTGACGAATCACAGGAGTTCTTATGCAAAATAGGAACCAGCCTCCTCAACAGTAGCCGCCATAAGAAAGTGGGTCTACTTGCCGATGCAGAACTTGCTGAAGATGAGGTTGAGAATGTCATCGTTTGTCGTGGCGCCTGTGAGGGCGTCGAGTGCCTGGAGAGCTTCATAGAGGTCGACGAGGATTATCTCGTGGGGAATGATTGCTGCTTGCTGTATTCGACTGAGTGCCGCCAGTGCGGCTGAAATCGCATGCTGCTGGCGGAGGTTTGTGACAAGGGCAGTCTCTGTGGTGGTGGTTTCTCTTATGAGGAGAGAGAGTATGGCGCGGCGTAGTTCGGTTAGGCCCGTTCCGGTCAAAGCGGAGGTCTTCATGACAGGGTAAATATCTATTTTTGATAGGTTTGCGGCAGGGGCGAGGTCTTGTTTGTTGAGGACGACGAGGAAAGGCCGGGTGGCTAAGATGGCGATTGCTGCCTCGTCTTCCTGGTGGACTGGTGCGGTGGCGTCCAGGACAAAGAGGACTACGTCGGCTTCGGCCATGGCTTCGCGGGATTTTGCTATTCCGATTGATTCGGCTTCATCGGTAGACTCGCGAAGACCTGCCGTATCAATGAGTTCTATAGGAATGCCTTCGAGCGAGACCCGCTCGGTCACGAGATCGCGGGTCGTGCCGGGGTTTGCCGTAACGATGGCCCGGTCGCGTTCGATGAGGCGATTGAAAAGGGAGGACTTACCGACGTTGGGGCGACCTATGATTGCTAAAGTAAAGCCCTCGCGGACGATGCGGCCGTAGCTGAAGGTTCGTTCGAGGGCGGCGAGAGGTGCTTGAATTGATTGGACTTGCTGGGCGATTTCGCTGGCCGGGAGGAGGTCGATGTCGTCTTCGGCGAAGTCGATGCCCGCTTCGAGGGTGGCGATGAGGGCAATAAGTTGTTGTTTTATTGGGGCGATATGGCGAGATAGGGAGCCGCCTAGCTGCTGGGCGGCGATGCGGGCCTGGTGAAGGGTGGTGGCTTCGATGAGGTCGTGGACGGCCTCGGCCTGGGTGAGGTCTAAACGGCCTGAAATGAAGGCGCGCTGGGTGAATTCGCCGGGTTCGGCCAGGCGGGCTCCGGCGGCGAGGCATTGGCGGAGAAGGTGGTCGAGGAGGACAGGGGAGCCGTGGGCGGCGATTTCTACGACGTCTTCGGATGTGTAGGAGTGGGGCTTTTCGAACCAGGTGACTACGGCTTCGTCGAGCGTTTCGCCTGTAGAGTCAATGATTTCCGCGAAACGTGCCTGGGCGGGGGCGAGGGAATGGCGGAGTTTCAGGAGCGGTTCGGCGATGGCGCGGGCGGCGGGTCCGGAGAGGCGGACGATGCCGATGCCCCCGCGGCCGGGTGGGGTGGAGATGGCTACGATGGTGTCTTCGAAGTCGAGCATTTTTTTAAATGTAATCTGGCGATTTTTTTCTGGCGTGGTAGAGGTGCGTTTTTGCAGGAGGTTTTGCAAAAAGTGGTGTGCAGAACGTGGTTTTTTGATGGTGAAAACGTGGTGATTGCGTGGTGAAACATGGTGAGGAAGCACCATGTTTTGTGGCAGGCAAAAACATGCCACGTTTTGAAAATTTTTCTAAAGCACTTGGAGGGTCGAGAGGGCTGGCACTGATTTCTTGTAAAGGGGAGTTGGGGTGGCTCAATGAGGCTACACGCGTTTGTCAGGTGAGACAGATGGCCTGGAGACGTGCTTTGCCGAGAGGACTTCATCCCTTAGACTTTCGTCACTACCCCTAGCATTTCTTTACCGCTGGTATTTTTGCGGGTATCCACAAATCGTTGCAATCGATTAGTGTTTTGCACACTGTCGCGCAATGTGCAGCACGCCCGCATCATGAGCGAATGGCTACGGTCCTTTGCTGTCAAAGAGAGGCGATTTGCGCCCAAGGGATCGGAGAAAACATGACGAGGAAGAAAAGAATTGTTGGGGCCTCGACTTTTTTACTTTGCGGAGGCGCCGCGGCTGCGTTCTTCCTGGCGACGGTATTGTCAGTTCCTGCGCAACAGACCACCGGCGAGCCTGGTTCGGCCAGCGCCACTGCCACGATCAGCGGCAAACAACTTCCGCCGCCCGATCCGCCGTTCGGCGGGTTGATTAAGGAGAAGGCCTCGGAGTCGAAACCCTGGTGGCCGCCACGCATAGTACCGCCGAAGGGTGCCCCCAACGTACTGCTGATCATGACGGACGACGTTGGCTTTGGCGCGCCGGGTACGTTCGGTGGCGTCGTTCCGACACCGGCGATGGATCGCATCGCGAAGAACGGGCTGCGTTACACAAACTTCCACTCCACGTCGCTGTGCTCGCCTTCGCGCGCCGCATTGATCACCGGGCGCAATCATCACGTGGCCGGCTTCGGGGTGGTAGGCGAGATCGCGACTGGTTTTCCCGGTTACGACTCGGTCATCAGGAAAGAGAACGGCACCATTGGCGAAATCCTGAAGCAGAATGGGTATGCGACCTCGTGGTTCGGCAAAGATCACAACACGCCTTTCTATCAGGCGACTGAGGCCGGGCCCTTCGATCAGTGGCCCAACGGCATGGGCTTCGAGTACTTTTACGGCTTCGTCGGCGGCGACACCAGCCAGTGGCAGCCGGACCTACACCGCAATACGACGGCCATCTACCCCTTCGAGGGCAATCCCGGGTGGAACCTGACTACAGCGATGGCGGACGAGGCGATCCAGTACATGAAACAACTCAAGGAAATCGCTCCCGACAAACCTTTCCTTGTTTATTACGTCCCGGGTGGCACGCACTCGCCGCATCATCCTACTCCGGAGTGGATCAACCGGATTAGCGACATGCACCTGTTCGACGGCGGCTGGAACAAACTGCGCGAGACTATCTTCGCCAATCAGAAACGGCTGGGCATCATGCCTGAGAACGCGAAGCTGACCGAGTGGCCGAAGGAGTTGCCGCAGTGGGATTCCCTCAGCTTCGATGAGAAAAAACTCTTCATCAAACAAGCCGACGTCTACGGGGCTTACCTCGCGTACACCGATCACGAGATCGGCCGGGTCATCCAGTCCGTTGAAGACATGGGACAACTTGACAACACGTTGATCATTTACATCAGCGGGGATAACGGCGCGAGCCCGGAAGGCATGCTGAACGGCACACCGAACGAGTTCACCACGTTCAATGGCATTTCTGTCCCGGTCAAGGATCAGTTGCTCTGGTACCCGTTCTGGGGGTCCGACAAGACCTTCCCGCACTTTGCCGCGGGCTGGTCGTGGGCTTTCGATACTCCATTCAAATGGACGAAGCAGGTGGCGTCGCACTATGGCGGCACCGCGCAAGGGATGGCGATCTCGTGGCCTGGCCACATCAAAGATGTGGGAGGCATCCGCCGCCAGTTTCACCATCTCATTGACATTACGCCCACGATCCTTGAAGCCACCGGCATCCCAGCGCCGGATACGCTCAACGGCATCAAGCAGCGCCCCATGGACGGCGTGAGCATGGCCTACACATGGGACAAGGCGAACGCCAACGCCCCGTCCCACCGCACCACGCAATACTTCGAGATGCTCGGCAATCGCGCCATCTACAACGATGGTTGGGTCGCGGCGACCACTCCGGCGACGACCCCCTGGGAACTTAGCACCGCTGCGCCTCCTGACGTGCTCACGGGATACAAGTGGGAGCTCTACAACGTCGAACAGGACCCCACCGAGTCCAATGATCTGGCCACTCAAATGCCGGACAAGCTCAAGCAGATGCAGGACGTCTTCTACGCCGAGGCAAAGAAGAACGACGTGCTTCCGCTCGACAATACGTCGCTCACGCGCTGGAACGCGCCGAAGCCGAATCTCACTGGTGGACGAAAGGTCTTCACTTACTCGGGCGTGCTGACCGGCGTGCCGAACAGCGGCGCCCCGAGCATCCTGAACAAGTCGTACACCATCACAGCCGAGGTCGACATTCCTGATGGTGGCGCGGAGGGAATGATCGTCACCGATGGAGGGCGCTTCGGCGGCTACGGCCTGTTCCTGAGCCCCAGTTTCAATTGGTGGTCTCACGAGAGGTTCTTTCGAAGAATTGGTTTCGCTGTCTTCGTTTTAGGACTTCTTCTCATCTGGCTTGGTCAATACAGAAAATGGTCAAGCGGGAAGATGCGGTTCGGTTATGGCGTATCGCTCTTAGGCTTGCTTGGGGTGGTTGTCGTGTTTGCTACGGGCCTAATTGGCCCAGGCAGAGGCAAACCTGTCTTCATTTACAACCTGCTGGATCTCAAGCGGACGACTTGGGATGGGCCTACGCTGGGAGCCGGCAAACACACCATCGTCTTCGACTTTAAGTCCGACGGTCCAGGCCTGGGCAAGGGAGGGACAGGCGTGCTTTCCGTGGACGGCAAGGAGGTGGCTAGAAATTCCATGGAACACTGCACTCCGATCACCTTCCCGGAGGACGAGACCTTCGACATCGGCCAGGACACGCGCACCGGCGTCGCGCTGCTGAGGTATCGCTACGATGTTCCGTTCAAGTTCACCGGCACGATCAACAAGCTCACCTTTAACCTCGAACCGGAGCAGTTGACGACGGAAGAGCGCAAGCAACTTCCGGCGATTGCCGACGCGTTCGCCCGCGCCAGAGACTAGCGGGAGGTGTTATGAAAAAGCTGCTACTCTTCGCGGCAGTCAGTGAAGGGACGCTTGGCCTGATCTTGCTCGTGTATCCCCCCATCGTGATCCGGCTATTGTTTGGCGTCGAAGTCGCCGGCCCCGGTGTATGGATCAGCCGGTTCGCCGGAATCGCCGTCATCGGTCTGGTCGTGGCTTGTTGGCCGGACAGCAATCCGGTTCGCGCGTTCTACGGAATGTCGACCTACAGCACGCTTGCCATGGTGTATCTTGCCTACGTCGGGCTCAACGGTGGGATGGGGATTCTCCTGTGGCCAGCCGTCGCGGTTCACTTAGGCCTTTCTGTCCTTCTCGTTCGAGTCTGGTGGAACGGAAGGAAGAATACTGACTCGTAAGGCAGCGAGGTTGAGGACTCTAAGCCCTAAACTATTTTTCCCCTTATGAAAATTAATTTTTGAGGGAAAAACGGTTACTTTATCGATAAAATGGGCGGCGACGCTGTTTTGGAGGATTTTGCGAGGTGAAGATGATTTCCAGGATTGTGGTTGGTGGATGTTTGCTGGTGGGCTGTGCGGGTTTGGCTTCTGCGCAGGAGAACTATTTTGATAACTGGCCTGCGGGGGTGGCGCCGCAGGAGGTGGGGAAGAAGCTGGCGGAGCACTTTGTGACGAGCCCGCATCAGTATACGAAGACGATTCACTACTCCGAGGTTTGTACGTGGTATGGGGCGTTGACGTTTGCGCAGCTGACGCATGACGACGCGTTGCGGGATGCGTTGATCAAGAAATTTGAGCCGTTGATGCCGGGTGGGGCGGAGGCGGACCGGACTCCGCTGCGGCGGCATGTGGATGACTCGATCTTTGGCGTGGTGCCGCTGGAGATTGCGATTCAGACGAAGGATCCGAAGTTCCTGGCGGAGGGGCAGAAGTGGGCGGACCGGCAGTGGGAGAATCCGCAGCCGGATGGGTTGTCGGCGGAGACGCGGTACTGGATCGACGATATGTACATGCTGGTGATGCTGCAGCTGGAGGCTTATCGCGCGACGGGGGATAAGAAGTATCTGGACCGCGATGCGAAAGAGATGGTGTCGTATCTGGATAAGCTGCAGCAGCCGAATGGGCTGTTCTATCACGCTCCGGATGTGAAGTACTTCTGGGGGCGCGGCGATGGATGGGTTGCGGCGGGGATGGCGGAGATGTTGCGGTCGCTGCCGGAGAATCATCCGGACCGGGCACGGATTTTGAAGGGCTATCGGCTAATGATGGCTTCGCTGCTGAAGTACCAGGGCAAGGATGGGATGTGGCGGGAGCTGATCGATAAGGATGATGCGTGGCCGGAGAGCTCCAGCTCGGCGATGTTCAGCTTTGCGATGATTACGGGCGTGAAGCATGGGTGGCTGGATGCGAAGACCTATGGCCCGGCGGCGCGTAAGGCATGGATTGCAGTGGTTGGGTACGTGGACCAGAACAGCGATGTGACGCAGGTTTGCGAGGGGACGGGGAAGAAGGACGATCTGGCCTACTACTATGCTCGCAAGCGAAGGACCGGGGATTTTCATGGGCAGGCTCCGGTGCTTTGGTCTGCCAGTGCGTTGTTGCGGGATGAGAAGTAGGGGAACTGACAACGCGGGTGTTGAATCGGCCATTCTGTAGGACTTCCGGATAGCCGATCAAATTTAAGCCACCTGCAAATGGGCCGGGGTTCTCGAGAGGTCGTTCGAGCTTCTGAAAGAAGGCTTGCGTTCACCATCGATCAGAGAGTAGATTGTCTACATCTTTTGATGTAGAGGGTCTACAGCCTATGACGGCAAAGAGCAAATACCAGAACCGGATCGAACTCCTGCAGGGAACGTTGGACATGTTGATCCTGAAGACCCTTCAGTGGGGCGAACAGCATGGCTATGGAATCAGCCAGGCGATTCGAGTGAATTCCGGCGACGTTCTTCAGGTGGAAACCGGCTCGCTTTATCCGGCGCTGCATCGGTTGGAGCGTCAAGGCTGGGTGAAAGCTGAGTGGAAGAAGAGCGAGAGCAATCAACGCGCGAAGTTCTACAAGATTACGAAACTGGGTAAGGAGCAACTGGCTTCCGACTACGAGCGCTGGGGAAGGATGGTTGCGACGATCGAAGGAATCATGACCGCGAAGTGAGGTAGTGCATGAGACTATTTCGGTTTTTGAGGCGCAAATCGGATCTGACGGAAGAGATCGAAAGCCACCTGAACATGGCAATCGCTGACCGAGTGGCACGCGGGCAATCGCCAGAGGATGCGCGCAGGTCGGCGATACAGGAATTTGGGAATGTGCCGATGGTTGCCGATGCAACCCGGGATCAATGGGGATGGCTGCGGATGGAGCTGTTGATCCAGGATCTTCGCTACGCGCTGCGACAATTGCGCAAAGAGCTCGGCTTCACTCTCACCGTCGTGATTACACTCGCGCTCGGCATTGGCGCGAACACTGCCATTTTTACCCTGGTGCAAGGCATCCTGTTGCGCTCACTGCCGGTGAATGATCCTTCACGGCTCTATCGCATCGGAGACAAGAACGATTGCTGTTACTACAACAACTATCAAAACGATAACGGCGACTTTGATCTTTTCTCCTACGATCTCTATCTCCATCTCAAGCAGGCGGCACCGGAGTTTGAGCAGTTGGCGGCGGTCGAGGCGGGAGGCAACGGGTTCAGCGTGCGTCAAGGTGCTGCCCCGGCGCGGCCAATGCGAAGCGAGTATGTTTCCGGCAACTACTTTTCTACGCTCGGCGTGGGTCCGTTTGCGGGGCGTCTTCTCAACGAAAACGACGACACGCCCGGAGCGGCACCAACACTTGTGCTGAGTTACAAGACATGGCAGACCGACTTCGCCGCGGACCCGGCCATCGTCGGCTCAACGGTCTTTGTGCAGATGCACCCCTTCGTTATCGCGGGTATCGCGCCGCCGGGATTCTTTGGCGATCGCGTCGTCTCCAACCCGCCTGACTTCTGGATGCCCCTGGCAAATGAGCCCGTGCTGGAAGGAGCGAATTCCGCATTGAAGGGCGTCGATGAGCTATGGCTCTATCCCATTGGGAGAGTGCGTCCCGGCGTAAACATAGCGGCTTTGCAGACGAAGCTCTCAGTGATTCTGCGGCAATGGCTGGCCACTCGTCCGACCTACTCCGATCATGGTGGAACAGCTCTGATTCCACGGCAGCATGTCATTCTGGCGCCGGCAGGCGGCGGCATTCAGAGACTGCAACAGCAGACGGGCACGGGCCTGCGTTTGATGATGATCCTCTCCACGGTTGTTCTTCTCATCGCCTGCGCCAACATTGCCAATTTGCTTCTGGCGCGCTGCACCGCGCGACGCGCGGATATAGCGGTGCGCATGGCGCTCGGTGCGTCGCGACGCAGGGTCATTCGCCAGATTCTTACCGAGAGTGTGTTACTGAGCCTGATCGGCGGCGCTGCAGGATTGGCCATTGCTTATGCAGGGTCGCACATGATGCTGACTCTTGCTTTTCCCAGCGCCAAAAACATGCCCGTGCAGGCTTACCCTTCGCCAGTAGTGTTGGCGTTCACGTTCCTCGTCTCGCTTGTTACCGGCATTGTTTTTGGAACGGCGCCGGCATGGCTGTCGTCGCACGCGCAGCCTGCCGACGCTCTCCGCGGCATCAACCGGTCCACCGGAGACCGTTCGTCCCTACCGCAACGCGCTCTGATTGTCCTCCAAGTCGCTTTGTCGATGGTCTTGTTGGCGGGCGCATTGCTCATGACCAAATCGCTTCGGAACCTGGAGCATCAGAACTTCGGCATTGTCACTGAGAACCGCTACGTAGTGTCCATTGACCCGAAGGGCGTGGGCTATACCGTCGATCGACTCCCCGCGCTCTATCGGGAGATCGAAGACCGATTCGCAGCGTTGCCGGGGATGGCTAACGTCAGCCTGGTCCGGTATATTCCTCTCGGCGGCAACATGTGGGGCTCTTGCGTTATCCCGCAGGGTCATCCTGCGCCGGGCCCGAACGATCCGTGCTTCGCGGCCTGGGACCGCGCCAGTAATCACTTTCTCGATTCCATCGGCGTGCCAATTGTGCGTGGCCGCAATTTTTCCACGCAGGACACTGCCACCTCGCAGCAAGTCGTCGTAGTCAATCAGGCCTTCGCAAAACACTTCTTCCCCAATCAGGATCCGGTCGGCAAACACTTTGGTATGGGCTCGATCCAGTACTCGGGCACTTTCGAAATCGCAGGAGTGTTTGCGGATTTCAAGATGACCGATCCCCGCCGGGAACCCGGCCCGCTTTTCTTCCGTCCGATGTCTCAGCAGTTCCACGGATACAAAGCACCCGATTCAGACGCCGCAGAGAAGAGCTCCATGTTTCTTAACTTCATTATTCTCGACTTCACCCAGGCGCCCTCGGATGCTGAGGCTCTGGCACGCAAAACGCTTGCCGCTATCGATCCCAATCTTTCCGTCATGCACTTCAAGCCGTACGATGCGGAGGTTGCCGGAAATTTCAATCAGGACAGGCTCCTCGCGCGGCTCACCAGTTCCTTCGGAGTTCTGGCGCTGATCCTGGCCTCCGTGGGACTGTACGGAGTGATGTCCTATTCCGTTGTACGGCGGACCAGCGAAATCGGCATCCGCATGGCCCTCGGCGCCGCTCGTTCCGGCGTGGTAGCCATGATGCTGCGCGGCGCGCTGTGGCAGCTCCTCATTGGTTTCGCGATTGGTATTCCTGCGGCACTCATTGCCGGCCATTTTATGACTAGCCTTCTTTACGAAGTGAAACCTTACGATCCGTTCGCGTTCCTTGGCGCAATTCTGCTGCTGGCTATTTGTGCCTTAGTAGCTGGATTTATCCCTTCGCGCCGGGCGGCTTCAATTGATCCGATGCAGGCTCTCAGGACGGATTGAATGAGTCGAATGGTTGTCGCTGAGAGATTAGTAGCTTGAAGTCACTAAATCGGTGACTCCCGAGGCCGTCAAAACAATTTTCCGATAAATACCTATTTACCAAATAGGTATTCTGGTAGTAGCATTCCGGAAATGGCGAAAAATCCCGAACATCGTGACCTTTTCCCCGGCGCACTGGAGATCATGATTCTTCAATCGCTGCGGCTGAAGCCCTATGCATGGCTATGCGCTGGTGAAGCATATCAAGCAGACTTCCGACAACCTGCTCCAGGTGGAGGAGGGATCGCTTTATCCGGCGCTGCAGCGAATGCTGAAGGAAGGCTTGCTGGAAGCTGAGACTGGGATCTCGACCAAGGGCAGACCAACGCGGATTTATCGGCTCACTGCTGCAGGCATTCGTCATCTCGAAAGAGAGGTTGTCAGTTTCGAGAGGATGTTTGCGGGCTTTTCCCGTGTGCTTGCTGCAGCCAAAGCCTAGGAGGTGTGGAGTGTCACAGTTCGGTCAGTTCTTCTCCAGGAAGCGCCGGTACGACGACCTCTCTGTTTCGATTCAGGAGCATCTCGACGAGCGGATCGATGAATTGGTGGAAGAGGGCATGCCTCGCGATGAGGCCGAACGAAGAGCGCGTCGCGATTTCGGCAATGTGACACTCCTGCGGGAACGGAGCCGTGAAGTGTGGCAGTGGCAGAGACTCGAATCGCTGCTGGTGGATCTGAAGCATGTATGTCGTCGGCTGGCGCGGTCGCCGGGGTTCGCGATTACGGTGGTGCTGACTCTAGCTATTGGCATCGGGGCGAATACGGCCGTGTTCAGTGTGTTGAACAGCGTTCTGATCCGGCCACTCTCTTACCCTGAGCCACAGCAACTGGTTGCGATGCGTTTGAACGCGCCCGGTGCGCCAGGGCTGGCGGACTTCCGTGATGAACTGCGCATGTCGGCCTCGATGTATCTCACCTTTGCCGCCCACAACAGCAGCTTCCAATCGATGGGCGTGTGGCTGCCTGGGACTGCAAGCATCACGGGAATCGCACAGCCGGAGCAGGTCAACACAGCGATGATTACGGACGGCGTTCTCCAGACGTTCGATGTGCCTGCCGCCGCCGGGCAATGGCTTACCGCGGCCGATCAGAAACCACGCGGAGCGCTGCGGGTGATGCTCGGTTATGGGTACTGGCAGCGGCGCTTCGGCGCTGATCCGGGTGTGGTGGGCCGTACCATCAGCGTCGATTCTCAGCCGCGCGTGATTGCCGGTGTGATGCCGCGTGGATTCAAGGTAGTGAGTTACGACTTCGATCTGCTGATGCCTCTGGCCTTCGATCCGGTCAAGCAGGCGCAGGCCGGCTTTGCGTACCGTGGCATCGGGCGGCTCCGTCCGGGCGTTACGATCTCGCAGGCCGACGCCGATGTGGCGCGTCTGCTCAATGTCTGGATGGACTCGTGGACGAACGGTCCAGGCAGCGATCCGCACTTTTACGAGACCTGGAAGATCACGCCGGCGTTTCGGCCTTTGAAGGATCAAGTGGTCGGCGGTGTCGGCAACGTGCTGTGGGTAGTGATGGCGACGATCGGTATAGTGATGCTGATCGCGTGCACCAACGTGGCCAATCTGCTACTGGTACGTGCCGATGGGCGCCAGCAGGAGCTTGCCGTGCGCTCGGCGCTTGGGGCGGGACGATGGAGGATTGCCCGCGAGCTGCTGCTGGAGAGCGTGATGCTTGGCCTGCTAGGCGGTGCAGTCGGCGTGGGAGTTGCGTATGCGGGACTGCGTTTATTGACGGCGATTGGACCGCAGAATCTGCCGCGCCTGAGCGAGATCTCGCTCGACGCCCGGTCGCTCGCATTCACTCTGATACTGTCGGTGCTCTCCGGACTGCTGTTCGGTCTTATTCCGGTGCTGCGTTACGCCCCTTCGCAGCAAGCTGTGCCGCTACTTGGTGCAATGCGAACGACAAGCGTGAGCCGCGAGAGGCAGCGCGGACGCAACCTTCTGGTCGTGGCACAGGTAGCCATGGCGCTGGTGCTGCTCATCAGCGCCGTCCTGATGATCCGTACCTTCCGTGCGATGCGCAACGTTGATCCGGGTTTCTCCGATCCCACTTCGTTGCAGGTGATGCGTATTTCGATTCCGGAGACGCTGGTTCGCGATCCGCAGACAGTCTTGCGGATTCAAAACAGCATCCAGGAGAAGCTGGCCGCGATTCCCGGGGTCGCCTCTGCGGGCTTCGCCGTTTCCGTTCCCATGAGCGGAGCCGAGCCGAACTGGAATGGGATTTTTCTCGAAGGAAAAAACTATGGAGGTGAAGAACCTCCGTTGCGTCTGTTCAACTACGTTTCGCCGGGTTATTTCCATACTGCCGGCACAAGAATCGTTGCGGGACGAGATTTTACGTGGGCGGAAATCTACGGTGTGAGACCGGTGGGGATGGTGTCGGAGAGCCTGGCTCGCGAACTGTGGGGATCGGGTAGCGCGGCAGTCGGCAAGCGCTTCCGCGAATATCCCAGCATGCCGTGGCATGAGGTGGTCGGCGTAGTTCAGGATGTGCGCGAGAACGGTGTCGATCAAGTCTCGCCCGCAACCGTGTACTGGCCTTCGATGATGCCCGACCTTTACGGGCCTGGACCTCTCGATGCAAGGCGCACCGCCTACTTCGCCTTGCGGAGCAGCCGGGCGGGAACGCAGACCTTCATCAACGAGATGCAGCAGGCCGTCTGGTCGGTGAATTCGAATCTACCGGTTGCGGCGATCAGCACGATGCAGGATTTCTACAGCCAATCCATGGCGCGCACCTCATTCACGCTGGTCATGCTGGCGATTGCCGGAACGATGGCGCTCGCTCTCGGCATTCTCGGCATCTACGGAGTGATCTCGTATGCGGTCTCGCAGCGCACGCGCGAGATCGGTATACGGATGGCGCTGGGCGCAAGGAAAAGCGAGCTGCAGTGGATGTTCGTTCGCTCAGCGTTGGTGCTTACCGGTGTTGGCACGGCTGTTGGCCTTGGTGCGGCAGCCGCACTGATGCGCCTTATGCGAACGCTGTTGTTTGGTATCAGTCCGCTCGATCCGGTCACGTTCACAGCCGTACCGGTTGCCCTGGTTGCTGCGGCGGCACTGGCAAGCTATCTGCCGGCGCGTCGCACCGCTGCTGTCGATCCCGTCGAAGCGCTTCGAGCCGAATAGTTGGGCAGCGGGATTTCCCTATTCGCATCTCAACGATGTGCTGGGATCAATGCGGGAGGCGCGTCGCGCTGGGATATAGCTGGCGAAAAAAGCGATGCAGGCTAGAAGAGCGGGAACAGCGACGAATGTCACGACATCGGTGACTTCGACACCGAAGAGCAAGGAGCGCATCAAGCGGCTGACTACGAGCGCACCTCCGATCCCGATGCCGACTCCGCAAAAGGCCAGGGTCATTCCGCCACGAACGATAAGTGTCATGATGTTCGCCGGTGTAGCGCCAAGCGCCAGCCGGATGCCCACTTCGCGGGTACCCTGTCCGACCAGATAGGCGATGAGGCCATAAATTCCAATCACTGCGAGGCCAAGCGAGATTGCCGCAAATGTCCCGAGCACCAGCATGGTGAAACGACGGCGGGCGAGAGACTTGTCGAAGCGGTCCTGCATCGTGCTTACGTTGTAGAGGGGGAGATCAGGATTGAGCTCGTGGATCTGCTGCTTTACTGCACCGGCCAGTGCAACCGGATCGTTGCTGCTCCGCATTGCGATGTTCATGGCGCGGGTCACGTATTGCGTTTGAGGAAGGTAAAACGCTATGCGCGAGTCTGCGTCCAGGGTGTATTGCTTGACTCGCCCGACCACGCCGACAACAGTGATCCAGGGAGAGCTTGTGTCGCTGATGCCTCCGATGTGGAAGCGCTTGCCGATCGCGTCCTGGTTTGGCCAGAGTTGTTGCGCCATGTAGTCGTCGACAATCGCCACACGAGGTTTGTTGGCGACGTCATCGTCGGTAAATAACCGGCCCTCGCGAAGGGGTATTTCCATTGCCGGGAAGTAGTGTCCGCTGACCATGCGGGTATCGGCGTTGATGAACTTCTCGCCGGGCGGCGGCACTCGTCCCTCAACAGTGACAGGTCCCCAGGCAAACATCTGGCTTAGCGGCAGCGATGTGACGGCCCCTGTCGCGGTGACGCCGGGCAAGTTTTCGAGCCGCCGCCATAGTTCATGATAGGCAGCTAGAACCGCTTCCTTATCTTTGTATCGCTCGCCCGTCATGGTGAGTTCAAGGGTAAGGACATTATGAGGATTGAAGCCGGGATTTACGTCGCGTACACGAACAAAGCTGCGAATGAGCAGGCCTGCACCAATCAACAGCATCGCGCAAAGCGCAATTTCGGCGATCACCAGCGAGCGGCGAAGATTGATTCCTCGTCCCCAGATCGCGCTGACGCCGGACGAGGTGCGACCGGTGTCCTGCAGCGCGGTTTGCACGTCGAGCCGCGACACCCGCAGCGCCGGCGCCAGTCCAAACAGAATCGCCGACAGGACACAAACCAAGAAGGTAAACGCGAGAGCGGCCAGACCGATGCCGACATCGTTCACTCTTGGCACGCTCTGCGGACCAAGCAGCCGTACCCAATGCAAGGCGAGAAATGCCAGAGCGATTCCCAAGGCGCCACCGGCGAACGCAAGCAACACGCTTTCCGTGAGTAACTGGCGAACGATCCGCGCTCGGGTTGCACCCAGCGCGGTGCGCACCGCAATTTCCTTTTGGCGCGCGACGGCGCGCGACAGTTGCAGGTTCGCCAGGTTCACGCATGCGATCAGGAGGACAAAGGCAACCGCTCCGAGCAGCAGGTACAGCGTACGCCGAACGTTGCCTACCACTTGCTCGAGAAGCGGCACGATACCGAAGGTCAGGCCGCCGTTAGGCGGATACACTTCGGGAAATTGTTGCCGCAGGTGCGCCGTTATGGTGTCCATTTCGGCCTGTGCCTGTTGTACGGAGACCCCTGGCTTCAGCTTGCCCAATATGTTGTAGTCTTCGTGGTCGCGATTCTGGGCGGCGTTGGCAGGGAGAGGAAGCGGCAGCAATATCTCGGCCTGCTCGGCGCCGTCCAACGTCGGCATTACTTCGCGTGGTAACGAAAACGAGCGTGGCATCACGCCGACAATTTCATATGGCAGTCCGTTCAGCATGATCTTCCTGCCAAGGATGCCGGGATCGGAACCAAAGCGCCGCGCCCATGTTCCGTAGCTGAGCAGGGCGGTGGCCGCTCGGCCTGGCTGGTCCTCATCGGGAACAAACAATCGCCCGAGAGCTGCCCGCTGTCCCAGCATGGTTAGCATGCTCGACGAGACCCGGATCGTCCCAACGCGCTCCGGTTCGCCCGAACCCGTGAGGTTGTAGTTGCCACCGATTGCTATCGCGACCTGGTCAAAGCCATGATGGCCGTTCTTAATGTCGAAGTACTGTGCGGTGGAAAACCAATCTTCGGTTATGTTCAGGCCGGGAGAGCGGTTCCAGAGTATGACCAGCCGTTCGGAATCGGCGTACGGAAGTGGACGAAGCAACAGTCCGTCGACGATGCTGAAGATTGCGGTGTTCGCGCCGATTCCGATGGCCAATGAGAGTATCGCCGTCATGGTGAAGGCGGGAGCAGCGGCCAGAGCACGAAGAGCCCGCCGCACATCTTGTAGCAAGATGCTCATGCAGACAGTGATGGCCTCCCACGGCCAATGTACTCCAACAACCGGTCAAGAGGCACTGCGAAAACAGCCTCGCAGAGTGACTCCGGTGAAATCGGCTTCTATTTCCCTGAGGATGCAGATTGCGGTCAGCCCCAGGCTATATGGCGATCTCCCAATCGTCGGTGGCTTCGACGCCGCCGATGTTGAGGATGTCGATCTTCTGGAAGGTGAGGGAGATCTCCTGTAGCTCGCGTGGGTCGAGGGCACCTGCGGGCTGATTGTCGGGCAGCGTCTGCCGGACCGCGGAGAGCGATGAGTTGGTCAGCTTGATGGTGTGGTTGAGAGCCTGCACTCCGGCGGGATTTTGGACGAAGAACTCGAAGAGAACCGTGGTCAAAGTTTCGTTGGTGAAGATCGCCTCATAGAACTGGGGAGAAGAGGCTCCCCACACTTTGTTGAAGACGACGGGCTGATGCTGCCGCTTGCCTGTAGGGAGGCCGCTAGTCGCGTCGCGCGGAGAGAGAACGCCATAGTTGAACGCTACACCGGGAATCTTGCCTTCATGACCCTTCTGCGTAGACTCGCCCTTGAAAGCTCCCTGCTTTGCGCCGGTGACGGTTACAAAAAATTGCGTGGCCATCGTGGGACTCCTCTCAGTTCTTAATATCCAGAGTGGCCAGATTCTACGATTGCCACGGATCAAAGTAAAACGTGGCTCTCTACTTATGGGAAATCGCCCAGCCACCCGGCCAATCTTAATTCGGAGGACTTGAAAGAGGGGTGTACAACCCGCGGGGGCTGTGAGGGACTCACATGCGCTGACTGCCTGTTTTTAGAAAGCCCATGAAACGAAGATCGAGTTTGACGGAAACCGCGCAACTGTTACGGATCATCACCCTGGTTGTTGTGGTCGCGGCGTTGTATCTGGGGCGCAGCGTGTTCATTCCGCTGGCTCTGGCGCTGCTGCTTTCATTGCTGCTTGGGCCGGTGATGACATTTCTGGGCAGGCTACGCGTGCCGCGTATTGTGGCGATCGGTATCGTCGGGATTGCGCTATGCAGTGTCGCCTTCGTCTTTGCCTGGAAGCTGTCTACAGAGTTTACCGATCTGGCGGGTGAGCTGCCGGTCTACAAAGAGACACTGGAGCAGAAGATCCATGCGTTAGGCGGCCTGCGCAACACGAGTTTGAGCAAGGTGTCGCAGACGTTTGAGGAACTTGAGTCAGAGTTGGTCAAGAGTAGTTCTGGATCGGTCCAGGAGAGTCGCGCGAAGCGACCGCCTGCGCCTGGGTCGTCGCCGGCCCGCCCTATGGCCGTAGAGGTGGTGTCATCCTCTGACGCGCTGGCATCGATTGGGAGTGTGCTTGGTGTCATGGGATCTGCGGGGATGGTGGTGATCTTCACGATCTTCGTGCTGCTGGGGCGGGAAGATCTGCGCAACCGGTTCATTCATCTATCAGGCGGCGGCCGGTTGAAGGTGATGACTCAGGCGCTGGATGAAGCGACGCGCCGCGTGCAGCGATACTTGTTTTTGCAGTCGGCAGTGAATGCCATCTTCGGTGTTGTTGTTGGAATTGGGCTGTATTTGATTGGCATTCCCGATGCGTGGCTGTGGGGATTGTTTGCGGCGATTCTTCGCTTTCTGCCTTATGTGGGCGCTCCGGCAGCTGCGGCGGTGCCGATCTTGTTATCACTTGCAATATTTCCTGGATGGGGGCACACGTGGGGAACGGTGGCGTTCTTCTTTTTTCTGGAGGTCGTCGTTTCGAATTTTGCCGAGCCGTTTCTCTATGGAACCCAGGTTGGCCTGTCCACGATGGCCATTCTGGTTGCGGCAGTTTTCTGGACGCTGATCTGGGGATTTCCCGGGCTGATTCTGGCGACCCCGCTGACGGTTTCTTTGGTTGTCATGGGTCGGTATATTCCCAGTCTGAATTTTCTCAAGGTTCTGTTAGGAGATGAGCCGGAGATCTCACGATCGGATCTGTACTATCAGCGGCTGCTGGCTTCGGATCAGAACGAGGCAAGACAGGTCCTTGAGCAATATCTTCAAGGAAAGTCTCTTGGCGAACTCTATAGTGACGTCCTGCTTCCGGCTCTGGGTCTCGTCGAACAGGACCGTCATCGCAATGAATTGGATGAGGCGACTCTGAACTTCATTATGCAGAGCACGCGAGAGTTTATTGAAGAACTGGGTGACCTAAATGTCGCGTCTGTAGACCATGTTCCGGAAGGCAGGGTTGTTTGTCTCCCGGCCAGAGATGAGGCGGATGAGGTCGTTGGCCAACTGCTTTCTCAGGTGCTGCAGGACGATCGATTTGAATGTCATTGCGTGCCGGTGGGCACGTCCTCGGAGATGATGTCCGCCATCACCGAACTTCGTCCCGATGTTGTGTGCATCTCGGCGCTGCCACCGTTCGCGATTGAATATGCAAGGAATCTCTATCTAAAGGTCCGGGCGCAATTTCCTGAGCTGCATATTGTTATTTGCTTGTGGAACTTCGGAGGTGATCTGGATAAAGTTCGTCGCCGACTCAAGGTTATTGATGGTCATTCTGTTCGGGTGACCCTTTCGGATGTAATCCAGGATGTAAAGAGCAGGGTTAGACCGGGACCCCGAATGGAATCTCCCAGTGCAGATGCCGATCGCCTGACTGTCCCCGTCACTGTAAGCCGATGACGAAGGGCGAGTCGCAGATGGAGTACTAGACTAGGCGGTGCCTAGTGGTGGGGGCGGGGTGGGCCGGGGCGTTGTGGGTGAGTTGATGTTGCTGGCTGTCGTGCCGCGGAGGCCGGCGAGGATCTGGACCAGGAAGTCGTTGGCGGCGCCGGGATTGTTGGGGAGGAAGATGGTGTTGGTGCCGCCTTTGGTGCCGATGTCTTTGAGGGTGTCAAAGTATTGGGTGAGAAGGACGAGAGCCATGACGTCTTCGGCGGTGGCTCCGGGGACGGATTCGCGGAAGTGCTCGATGGAGGAGCGGAGGCCGTCGATGATGGCTTGACGCTCGGCGGCAATGCCCTGGCCCTGAAGGGCTTTGGACTGGGCTTCGGCTTCGGCTTGTTTGACTTTGAGGATCTTGTCGGCTTCGCCGCGGGCTTGGGCTGCGACTTGCGCGCGCTGGGCGGCGTTGATGTCGTTCATCGCGGCTTTGACTTTGACGTCGGGGATGATGTCGGTGACGAGCGCGTTGAGGATGTTGAAGCCGAAGCTGGACATGGTGGTGTCGAGCTCGGTTTTGACGGCGATGGAGATGCCGGACTGCTGCTCGAAGGTCTCGTCGAGGGTGAGCTTGGGGACGTGGCCGAGGATGGAGTTGAAGACGAAGGACTCGATCTGCTTTTGCGGGGCGCTGAGTTTGTAGAAGGCGTCGTAGATCTTGTCGTCGAGGATCTGGTACTGGACGGAGACGGGGATCTGGACGAAGACGTTGTCGTGGGTCTTGGTTTCGACGGAGAACTGGGCCTGCTTGACCTGGAGGTCGACGAAGTAGACGCTCTCGGCGAAGGGGATGAGGACGTGGAGGCCGGGGCGGACGATGCGGTTGAATTTGCCGAAGCGCTCGACGACGCCCGCGGTGTAGGTGCGGACGGTGAAGAGGGTTTTGAGGATGGTGATGAGAATGATGATGCCGACGAAGACCAGGAAGACGAGTAGAGCAGTATTCAGCGGATCCATAGGTGTGGGTGCCTTTGCAAGGTATGGGTAACTTTGCAAGCGAGGATACATGAGAAGTGATGAGGGAGACAGAGGATTCGGGACGATGCCGGATGTTGAAAAGCAGATTTCTCCACTCCGCTGCGCTCCGGTCGAAATGACGCATTTGTGATGGGAGGAGCATTTTCTTTATGGACCAATTTACGATTGGGGCATGGCGACTTATTTTTCTGGCGAGGCGTTGAAGTTTTTGCGGGGGTTGAAGCGGAATAATGACCGGGTTTGGTTTGAGGCGCGGCGTGGTGTGTTTCGAAAAGGAGCTGAAGGAGCCGATGCTGAGATTGATCGGCGAGGTGAATGAGGCGATGGCGGAGTTTGCGCCGATGCATGTAAGGCCGCCGCAGAACATCATCATGCGGATCTATCGGGATATTCGCTTCAGTAAGGACAAACGGCCTTATAAGACGCACGTGTCGGCTTGGTGGGTGCGGGATGGGCTGCAGAAGACTTCGGGGGCGGGGTTTTATTTCAGTGTGAATCCTGAGGAGGTCGTGATCGCCGCTGGAGCCTATATGCCGGAACGAGAGCAGTTGCTGGCGATACGGCGGTATCTGGCGGAGCATCATGAGGAGTTTCGAGCGGTGATGAAGGGGAAGAAGATGCGGTCGTTGATGACAGAGGACGATGGGCATGCGTTGACGCGGGCGCCGAAGGGGTTTCCGGAGGAGCATCCGGCGATTGATTTGTTGAAGAAGAAACAGTGGGCGGTGTGGTCGAGATTGCCGGGAGAGCGGGCAACCAAGGCCACGCTGGTGAAGGATGTGGTGGAGCGGTTCAAGGCGGCGGCGCCGATGATTGCGATGCTGAATGCGCCACTGGTGGGCAAGGCGAAGCGGCCGATGTTTTGAGCGTGAGCGGCTTCGGTCGAAATGACATTTTTTGGATGAGTGAAGAGACCAGGCAGCACTGATTTGTGGCTGGTTGAGGGTTTACATCCCACCCTTTCGCAAAGACCGCGAAAGGATGGGGCACCCGATCATTTTTCTGATTCTTCAGGCGAGCGCTTTGCGGATGATGGGAGCTACGCGGGTGCCGAGGAGTTCGATGGCGTGGGTGAGTTTGTCGTGGTCGAGGGCGGCGACGCTCATCTGGAAGCTGATGCGGGAGATGCCGCCGAGGGCTTCGTTCATCTGGAGGAGCTTGGCGGCTACGGTTTCGGGGTCGCTTACCATGAGCGCTCCGGTGGGGCGACGGAGGGCTTCGAACTGGCCGCGGGTGACGGGAGGCCAGCCGCGCTCCTTGCCGATTTTGGTGAAGGCCTCGGCGTAGCCGGGGAAGAAGTCGTCCGCGGCTTGCTGGTCGGTGTCCGCGACGTAGCCGAGGGCGTGGACGCCGACCTTGAGTTGCTCGGGGGCATGGCCGGCGCGCTTGCCGGCTTCGCGGTAGAGGTCGATGAGGGGGCGGAAGCGGTGAGGCTCGCCGCCGATGATGGCGACCATGAGAGGAAGGCCGAGTGCACCGGCGCGGACGAAGGATTGGGGAGTGCCACCGACTCCGAGCCAGATGGGGAGCGGGTTTTGCAGCGGGCGCGGGTAGACGCCCTGTCCGGTAAGCGCGGCGCGATGTTTGCCGGACCAGTGGACGTTGGTGGATTCGCGGAGGGCGAGGAGGAGGTCGAGCTTTTCTTCGAAGAGCTCGTCGTAGTCTTCGAGCTTGAGGCCGAAGAGAGGGAAGGCTTCGATGAAGGAGCCGCGACCGGCGACGATCTCGGCGCGGCCGCCGGAGATGAGGTCGAGGGTGGCGAAGTTCTGGAAGACGCGGACGGGGTCGGCGGCGCTGAGGACGGTGACGGCTGAGGTGAGGCGGATGTTTGCGGTGCGAGCGGCGGCTGCGGCGAGGATGATGGCGGGGGCGGAGTCGAGGTATTCGACGCGGTGATGCTCGCCGAGGCCGAAGCTGTCGAGTCCGACTTTATCGGCTAGCTCGATCTCCTGGAGGAGTTGTGTGATGCGCTCCTGCGCGGTGATTGTGTGACCCGTGATGGGGTCTGGAACCAGTGCTGCAAAGCTGTCGATGCCGATCTGCATCTGTGGGGCTCCCTCTGCTTCTGCCTCTATTCATGACGGCATAGAGGTTGATGCGAGGGAGCAGGGAATCGATTCAACCTGCCTGCGAGCGCTCTGGTGTCCTCGAACATCATGGCTTGGCGAGAAATACTTTGAGCGGCTCCCAGTAGTGTGAGTGCCATCCTGCGCTGAGGTGGTCGAAATCGCCTTCGGCGAATCCGGTCTGATCGAGCACAAGGCTGGTTTCGGAGTCTCGCGGTTTCAGTTCGAACTTGACCATGGTGTAGACGCCGTCGGGGAAGTCGGCGACGACGCGCCAGGCCTGCACGATTCGCTGGTTGGGAACCAGTTCGACGTTTCGTCCTACGACCATGCCGCCGAACAGGGAGAATGCGCCGCCGGGTTTGGGGTCGATCTCGGCTGGGGCACCGGTGAATGCGGCGAAATCTTTCGAACTCAGGAGAGCCGCGTAGATGCGCTGCGGGGTGGTATTGAAGTCGACCTCCTGATGAAGTGAGGTGCGCTTGCTGTTGGGGGTTGTGGATGAAGGTTGTCCCTGGGCCAGAGCTCTGGCGCACGAGACCAGACCTACCGCAATCCCTGCGATGGCCCGGCGCCGGGTTTGCATGGAGGCCGCTACTGGTAGTTTCGTGCTCTCGCTCATGATATTCCTCCGGTTTTCCCTGGGATCTGGATGCGACTGGATACAATCTGGCCGCGAATGGAGCGCGCCGCGGAATTATGTTCAAGATCATACTTTGGTATGGACACAGCGGGAGGTTTGCGCTAATACTTCATATATCAGTACCGGGCCCAATCTCTTTCAGACAAAACTCAGGGGAACGCATGCCTTATCCAGCAGGTCATCGGGCCATTGTGAAGGGAAAGATTATTGAAAGTGCACGGCGATTATTCCATCGGCATGGCTTTGACAACGTTTCGGTGCAACAGATCATGTCGGGTGCCGGCCTGACGCACGGCGGTTTTTATAGCTACTTCCGCAGCAAGAGCGCTCTGTATGCCAAGGTCCTGGCATGCTCCTTCACAGATCCGGAACGGAACAACCACTGGGAGGGCGTGGAGTTGGATCTGTGTTCGTCGCAGGCTGCGGCGCAGGTGGTGAAAGCTTATCTCTCTCGACAGCACTTTGAGGACGTTGAAAATTCGTGCTCGATGGTTGCGTTGCCGACCGATGTGATGCGCTCAGGCGAGGAGACGAAGCGCGCCTTCGAGGAGGTGTTTGCGGCGATGGTTAAATTGCTGGAGCGGAGTGTTGCGGATGAGAAGCAACAGCGGCATGCAAAGGCACAGGCGGTGGCCGCGCTGTGTGTCGGAGGCATGGTGGTGGCGCGCGCCATTGAGAATCGCGGCGCAGCCGATGAGCTACGCGCTGCGTGCATGTCGATCGCGCTTCATCTCGGAGGATGGGTAGATACGGGAGGTCGGCTGGATACGAGCGCACTGAAGAACGGTGGACGCCAGCAACTCGTTGAAGAATGCCTCGCCAGCGTGGGGTAAGCCTCAGAAAGAGAGGCCCACCCCGGCAATCGCTCTCAGGACTTGAAGAAGGCGAGCAGTTCTGAATTAATCACGTCGGCGTGTATCTGGCACATGCCGTGGGGGAATTTCGGATAGACCTTTAGGGTGGCGTTCTTGAGGATCTTGGCGGACTTCAGGCCAGCCGCGACGATGGGAACGATCTGGTCGTCGTCGCCATGCATGACCAGCACGGGAATGTCGATCTTCCTCAGGTCTTCGGTGAAGTCGGTTTCGGAGAAGGCCTTGATGGTGTCGTACTGGCTCTTGTGCCCACCGAGCATGCCCGCGAGCCAGAAGTTGTCCTGTACGCCCTTGGAGATTTTGGCGCCGGGGCGGTTGTAGCTGTAGAAGGGCAGAGTCAACTCCTGGTAGAACTGCGAGCGGTCGGCGACGAGGCTGGCACGAAGAGTATCGAAGGCGGATATGGGCAGACCCTCGGGATTCTTGTCAGTCTTGAGCATGAGCGGCGGGACGGCCCCGATGAGGACTGCCTTGCTAACGCGGCCTGTGCCATGGCGGCCGAGGAAACGCGCGACTTCACCGCCGCCGGTGGAGTGGCCGACGGCGATTGCGTTCTTGAGATCGAGGAAGTTGTAGAGCTCGGCAAGATCGTCGGCGTAGTGGTCCATGTCGTTGCCGTCCCATGGCTGGCTGGAGCGGCCGTTGCCGCGGCGATCATGCGCGATGACGCGATAGCCTTGCTGGCCGAGGAAGAGCATCTGCGCGTCCCAGGCATCGGCGGTGAGTGGCCAGCCGTGCGAGAAGGTGATGGGCTGTCCGGTGCCCCAGTCCTTGTAGTAGATCGATGTGCCGTCTTTTGTCGTGAAGGTAGGCATATGCAGTTCTCCTTAATTATTTGCTGCAGTGTGAAGCTGAGGGCCGGTGGGATCGATCGTGCGTTTCGTTTCTCTTTGCTGGAGGATGGATGCCAGAGCCCGCCGAACGGATGTGAAATTCACGATTGCAAATGAAACATCGAAATTTCTGTCGTTGTCATTTTGCTTTGAAAATGTTTTTTTCGACGGCCAAAGCGGTCTGGTTTTACGAGTGGGTGGTTCCCCCAAAATTAGCCATTTTGCTGGGATTTTTGAGGCAAAATGTACCCGAATTCGAACAAAACCGGAAAAAACCGGAAAAAACCTGTGGAAACCGAAGAATTCCGATTGACAAAGCGCTCGGAAAGGATGAAGGTGAATTGCGGTACGGTTCTCCGCACCCGCATGAACATTGATGATTTCGCATTGGAAACTGGATGCGGTTTTACGAAGTCTTTATGCGGGCAAGGCGAACAGACCCGAGAATCCATTACGAAAGTAAGAAGGAGCAACACACATGGCAAAGGGAATGACAAAGACAGCGCTGGTTCGCCACATGGCGGAAAAGCTCGAAATCACCAACAAGCAGGCTGCAGCGGGCCTCGAGTTGCTGGCCGACACCGCAGTAAAAGAGACCAAGAAGAATGGCGAGTTCACCATTCCTGGAATCGGCAAGCTGGTGAAGGCAGAGCGCAAGGCGCGGCTGGGTCGCAATCCGCAGACCGGCGAGACGATCAAGATCAAGGCCAAGACCGTGGTGAAGTTCCGCGTGGCCAAGGTTGCGAAGGACACGATCGCACCTGCAAAGAAGTAGTTCGACAGCGACACGGACTGCGGCAGGTGGCGCGAACGTGTCGCACGCTGCAAAAGCCCTCCCGCATCACAACGCCTGAGCAGCCTTTCGTTTCAGGCATGAGAGTAACGATGAGCCCGTTGCGCCCTGTTTCGTTTGGGTGCGGCGGGCTTGTTGTTTTGGGATGCGTCGGGAGGACAGTGGAAGAGCTTTCGGTAAGCTAGCGTTTGGGGAGGAAGGCGCGGACGATGAGAGAGATACCGAGAGAGACGACGACGCCTTTGATGAGAAGGAGAGAGTTGTAGCGCCACCCGAGGACGGCGAAGCAGACGACGACTCCCCACATGTAAATTTCGCCGAGGAAGCCGAGGGGCCATTTGGGTTGGAGAGTTGATGCTAGGACTCGCGGTGCGAGGGCGGGAACAAGGCTAGGGACTTTGGCTCGGTAGGCTATGTAGGGTTCGCCTAGCTTTGGACGTAAGGAAGTATTCTTCGCCGGCAATGAGACGGAGCTGAAAGAGAAAGACGGCGATGATACAGAAGATGGCTCCAGTGGGTGGCATGAGAAGCGCGAGTGCGAAGGTGTGGATGAAAGTGCCAAGGTAGAGCGGATTGCGCAGGCGGCGATACGGACCGGCTGCGACGACGACTTCGCCATGCATGGATGCATCGTGAACGACGGAGGGACCAATATAAGCGGTGGCCCAGGTACGAAGGAATGCGCCGATGAAGGCGGATAGAAATCCCGAGGAGGAGCACGACAATGGTTGCGGTGCTGAAGCTGATCCAGCCGCTGCGCGCCGGCCACGCGGCGAGGAGTTGCCAGCTGCGGATCGAGTCCAGATGCAGCCAGTAGTTCCACGGGGCGGCAAAGCCGAGGAAGTAGATGACGGCGATGATGAGGAAACGGAAGCGAAATTCGAAGGGCGTGGCTTTCATTCCGGCGCGGGGTAAGCTCCTTTGGTGCGTTCGATTAGTTTTCTTTATTGTTTGTGAGTCTCGTCTTTGTAGACTACGCCCGACTTCATGACGAACGGGACGTGCTGCAGGAGCTTGACGTCTTTGAGGGGATCGCCGTCGATGGCGATGATGTCGGCCCACTTGCCGGGTTCGATGGTGCCGATCTTGTCAGTCCAGCCCATCAGATCGGCGGCGTTGATGGTGCCGGTCTGAATGCCTTGCAGCGGAGACATGCCGAACTGATTGACGTAGACGTCGACCTCGTGCGCGTTGAGGCCATGCGGATAGACGGCTGCGTCGGTGCCGAGAGCAACTTTGACGCCGGCCTTGATGGCCTTGATGGCGTTCTGTTTTTCGACGGCGCTGACATCCTTCATCTTCTGCTGGTAGATGGGCGGTAGCTTTCCGTACTCCTGCATCCAGTCGATGAGGTATGCGGTGGGGACGAAGTAGGTGCCGTGCTTCTTCATCATGGCGATGCCCTCGTCGTTGAGGTAGGAGCCGTGCTCGATGGAATCGACACCGGCCTCGCTGGCCCAGAGGATGCCCTGACCGCCGTGAGCGTGGGCCGCGACCTTGCGTCCTAAGCGGTGGGCGTCGGCGACGATGGCCTGCATCTCTTCGAGGGTGTATTGGCTGGCTTGCGGGTCGTCTCCCTTGGAGAGGACGCCGCCGGTCGCTCCGATCTTGATGAGGTCGGCGCCGTACTTGATGTTTTCGCGCACCTGATGCTGGACGGCGGGGATGCCGTCGGCTACGCCCTGGCCATGAACGTGGAACTCGTAGGGGAGAAGGTTCTCGTCCATGTGGCCGCCGGTGATTCCGAGCGCGGGGCCGCTGGCCTGCATGTGCGGGCCGGGAATGTGACCGGCGTTGATCTCGTCGCGGAGGGCGACGTCGGTGTAGTCGTTGGCGCCGACGTTGCGGACGGTGGTGAAGCCGGCCTCAAGCGTGACCTTGGCGTTTTCGACGCCGATGATGGCCTCTTTGGCGGGAGTCATCGAGAGCTCGAAGTACGGGTCGAAGTTGGTGGTCATAGTGAGATGAGTGTGGACGTCGATCAGGCCGGGCATGACGGTGTATCTGGTGAGGTCGATCTCGGTGTCGCCTGACTGTTTTGGCGTAGATGCGGTGGGGGCGATCGCGGTGATGCGATCGCCGGTTACGATGATGGTTTGGGCAGCCGGTTCGGCGCCGGTTTTGACGTCGAGGAGATGGCCCGTGCGAATGAGCGTGCGTGTTGATTGCTGGGCAGACGCGGCGAGGGCTGCAATTTGTAACAGAATTAGGCACATATAAGTTTTGACTTGTTTCGTAAGGTGCATGGGGTCTCCTGGTCGTGTCTGGGTGCGTTGCGTGTATTTGAGAAAGTTTATTGGCCGCCGAGCGCGGTGAGGATGGAGTCGAAGTCTTCAAGGCCGGAGTACTCGATGATGACGCGGCCTTTTCCCCTCTTGTCCTCGATGTGGACCTTGAGACCGAGGGTGCGCTGCAGGCGGTCCTGAGCTTCGCGCACGTTCGGATCTTCGGGTTGGGTGGGTTTCACGTCTTTCTTCGGTTTGGTTTCCGGGTTGATGAGGCCCTGAACGTAGCTTTCGGTCTGGCGAACCGAGAGGCTGAGGGCCATGACCTTTTGGGCGGCTGCTGTGATGGATTCGGCGGAGTCGAGGGCCAGGAGGGTGCGGGCGTGGCCGAACGAGAGGTCGCCGGACTCGACTTTGTGCTGGATCGGTTCCGGTAAGCGTAACAAACGAAGGAAGTTAGCTACACTCGCACGCTCTTTACCGGTGCGTGTGGCCATCTGCTCCTGAGTCATCTTGAAGTCCTGACTGAGGCGCTGGTAGGCGCGAGCCTGCTCCATGGGGTTCAGGTCAGCACGCTGAAGGTTCTCGACGATGGTCATCTCCAGCGTCTGCTCGTCGGAAGCCTGGCGAACGATGGCAGGGATGGTGGCTTTGCCGGCTTTGCGGCTGGCCAGCCAGCGACGTTCGCCGGTGATGAGCTGGTATTTGATCGGGCCGGTGGGAGAGCTAAACGGCCTAACTACAATCGGCTGGACGACACCTGAGGCGGCGATCGACTGAGTAAGCTCGGTGAGCTGGGCTTCGTCGAAGCGGGTGCGGGTCTGGAAAGGATTGCGCTCAATTTGGTCGAGGGGAATCTCCAGAGCCTTTCCTGTTGGTTCGGCTACGGCGGTAATTGCGGGCACGGTCGCGGGCGCGGGACGTGATGGGAGGAGAGATTCAAGACCCTTTCCCAGGGCTCGGCGTTTCGGGTCGGTTAGTGCGGACATGTTTTCTCTTTTCGTTTAGAAGCTTGTGTCCTGCCGGACGGGCCCACTACGCGTGGGGCGGCCACTTCGTGGCGGGTATACCGGTCGTTCGGGTTCGGAATTCCTGGGTTCGGCCGTTGGCCGGCTTTGTTATTTTTCTTTGCTGGACTTCCAGAAGCGCTTCTTCTCGGGCGCGGTGAAGGATTTCAACGAACTGGCGGCGGCCGCGGCGGCGGCTTTGCGACGCTTTTCTTCGGGGCTTGCGATGTTATTTCGAGCTAACAGTTCGAGGGCTAGTTCGCGGTAAGCCTCGGCTCCTCGGGATTTTGGGTCATAGAGCGCGACGGGCTTGCCGTGGCTGGGGGCTTCGGCTAACCGGATGTTGCGAGGGATACTCGTCTTGAGGAGCTTGTCGTTGAAGAACGATTTGAGATTTTCATTGACCTGTTGCGAGAGGTTCGTGCGGTCGTCGTACATGGTGAGGAGAACGCCCTCGAGGGCAAGCGATGGGTTGAAGGCCTGGGTGACGCGGTCGAGCGTGGACATCAGCTCGGAGATACCTTCGAGGGCGAAGTATTCCGCCTGCATGGGAACGAGGAGGCCGTCGGAGGCCACCAGGGCATTGAGCGTCAGGAGATCCAGAGCCGGGGGGCAGTCGAGAAGGATGAAGGGGTAATCGGCGCGGATGGGGGCGAGCGCCTCGCGGAGCTTGTACTCGCGGCCTTCGAGGGAGATGAGCTCGATCGTGGCGCCGATGAGGTTTTTACTGCTGGGAACGAGCTTGAGGGTATCGATCTCGGTTGAGAGAAGGGCTTCTGCGATGGAGGTGTGGCCGAGGAGGATGTCGTAGATGCTGAGCCTGGCCTCTTCCCCATCCCGCGCCCGGGCAAAGCCGAGGCCGCCCGTGGAATTTGCCTGAGGATCGCAGTCAATCAGAAGGGTCTGAAGGCCTTCGAGGGCGATGGCAGCCGCCAAGTTGATGGCGGTGGTGGTTTTGCCGACGCCGCCCTTCTGATTGACGACGGCGATAACCTTTGACGGAGCTGCAGCTGATGCGGGGGCGGCGGCTTGGGGTTTATTGGCGGGGTGAATGGTGATCATCGACGTAGAAGAAGGGTATCGGGCGGCGGCGATGGTGGCAATGCGGATGACCCTGTGCAGAAGTAGCAGCAGCTGTGGAGAACGTGTGGAACTCTCGTTTTCGCTTGGCGTCTTTAGGGATTTGGAAGCTAGTCAATGTGGAAATCTTTTGTTCCACGTGGAACATTTGCTAGAGCTGGGCGATGATAAGCCGACCGGTCAGAACCAAGTCCGGGTACCTTGTCCTGATGTTTCTGGTCTTGATGTTCCACGTGGAACATTTCTGCCGTCCGATTCCCTTCGGCGGTAAGAGTCCACATTCCGTCGCTGCTCTAGCGGTGGAGGCGAAGCAGGACGATGACGCCGAAGACGACCGTAGTGAGAAATATCTCTACGACGTGATAGTCGAGGATTTTCTGGTAGGAGTCAGACGTGTAGGAAATATTTGATTCTTCCTGTCCGGGTGTTTGATGTGGAATGGTCGGATCGATGTTGCCAGATGGGTTCTTCTCTATGTAGACGTTCATGACTCCCCTTACCAGTAGACACAAGGATTTCCTTGAGTCTTGCGCGCAAATTGTTCACGGGGAGTGTCCTCATCTCTAAGGATTTGATGTTTATAGCAAAGGTTCCCCCTTACCACAACTGTTTTTTTGCAAAATTTTGCAGATCCAGTTACAAGGACAGACAAAGCATTTGGGGGGGAATCACACGGCTGGGTTCCCTGGCAGTTAATAGCGACGCGGGATCGTGGCCTTCACAATGCCTGGAGGTACAGAATCCCGGACTGTGAGTTCGGCAACGGCTGGGCGTGTCCGCCGGAAGGTGCGTGATCCACGGTGGTCAGGAGGACTAACCGCCCGCCAGCGGCAACGCGAAGCTTTGCTGCGGAAAGAGCGGCTTCCATGTTGTCCACCGCGCGGAGAGTAACGACCCCAAACTGGCGGTTGGCGGGCAGACTCTCCACGCGGGCGGCCCAGACCTCGACATTCGGAAGGTTCAAGGTGCGTATCGCCTCGCGGAGGAAGGTAGCCTTTTTGTTCTGAGATTCCGCGAGGGTGACTTGAATGTCGGGACGGAGGAGGGCGATGGGCAGGCCGGGAAAGCCAGCTCCCGAGCCGAAGTCAAGGAGCGTTGCGACGCTGGAATCCAGTGTGATGTCGTCCAAATGACGGGCTGCGAAGAGGCTCTCGCCAAAGTGGCGGCGGACGATCTCTTCCGGATCACGGATCGCGGTGAGGTTCGTCCGGGCGTTCCACTTGATCAGCAAGTCGAGGTATGTGGAGAGCTGGGTGAACAGGGTCGCAGGGGAATCCGGCAGATAAGGGGCGAGTAGGTCTGCGATCGCGGATTCGGAGAGGGTGGGCATCGGGAACTCAGTATCTCAGACAGATCGGCGCAAAGATGACCCGACCTCCCGCAGAGCATCTACTCAGATTTTGTTGATTAGATCGTCATCTAACGGTCTCTGCGACAGAGGTGTGGACTGGCCGCGGAACCCACGCGGTGGCTTCCGCGATGAAGCGGTCGAAGAGGGTGCGCGAGGCGGCGCTGATGTCGTAGCTGCGCTCTGGATGCCACTGGACGCCGAGGACGAAGTGAGCGGTAGCGCCTTCTGTGGCCTGACCGCCTTCAACGGCTTCAATCACGGCGTCCTGCGGACAGCGGGCGGAGACGCGGAGGCCGTCTCCCGGGATGCCGATGGCTTGATGGTGACTGGAGTTGATGGGCAGGCGCAGGAAGCCGTCCTGTTCGGGAGCTTCGTCGGCGGTGAGGAGTGTGCCAAGAAGGGATTCGGGCGCTGTGGCCGCAGTGTGAGCGATGGCGACTTTGCTGCCTGCGGCGTGGTTGACCGGAAGAACGGTGAGATCCTGAACCAGCGTTCCGCCGCGCCAGACATTGAGTATCTGGATGCCGAAGCATATCGCGAAGATTGGTTTGTAAAGATTGTGCGCGTCCTGCAGCAGAAGCTCATCGACGTTTTCGCGCGGGGCGTCGGCGGGGGCGCACTCGGGGATTGGGTCCTGGCCGTACTTGTGAGGGTTGACGTCGGCGGGACTACCGGGCAGGAGAATGGCCTGGCAGGTGTTGATCAGATTGGCGATCGCGACTGGCGTGGCGGTGAGCGGAATCTCGACGGCCTCTCCGCCAGCTGCGCTCGACACATGAAGCATATTGCGGCCAGGAGCGTTGGTTGTAGGCAGTGTCGGTGCTGGTGGGTTGCGGAATCGCGATGCGGGGACGGGGATGAGGCGTGGAGTTCATCAAGCCTAAGTATAGTCTTCCGCCTCAGTCTCCTAAGTCAGTCGCTAGAGGATGGGGTCAGGGATATAGGTGTCGGTCTTGTGGCCGTCGGGCGGCTGGCCGAGAGTGAGCTTCGTGCCGGTGCGTTGGAAGCTGAAGGTGCCGCGATCCGCGAGGTGAAAGGTGTGGGCGGTCGCATCCCAGGTTCCCTCTAACGAGGTGAAGGGGACGCGGAGACTCTCCGTATTATCAGCGGAAAAGACCAGGGTGGCATTGGTCATCAGCTTTTGTTGAGCGGCAATGTTGGGATCGGTGCTGGGCGTGGCGGGTGGCAGCGGCTTCCATTTACCAAGGAGCGGATCGGTCGCGGATGGCGCGGGGCCGATGCGCGTCAGAATCTGCTCTGGAATGTCGGGCGACTGGAGATGAAGGGTGTCGCCGTCGACCCGGAAGGTCACCTTGATCGGAGGGCCGTTAATAGTCACAGAGGGCGAGGTAATGGTATCGCCGGAACGAGTGAGGGGTGACGTGACGATCGCGCCAATGTGCATCGTCAGGGTGCCATCGGGGCGAAAGTCCCACCAGGAGCCGACGCCGCCGTTGGAAGGGCGTTCGGCAACCCAGTGTCCGACTGGGCTATCGACCGGAGGGGTTGGAGTCTGCGCGGAGGCGCGGCCCACCGCGAGGAGCAGAGCACAGAGGATGGCAACGCGGAGGTAGACGGAACAATTCGCATTAAGGTGGCGCATAGCGGCTCCGGAAAGGCAGGGAGTAGGCAGTGGGGAATGGGGAGGAGAAGATTTTAGTTTGTGCTCAGTCCGTCGGATCCGGATTTTGATTGATGGTACATTGTTGCGGCGCCGCTGTTGAACTTGCTTTCTACTCCCTACTCCCTACTCCCTGATACTCGGCGTACGTGGCAGAGATGGATTCGTAGAGGCGCTGGGTGAGGGCGTCGGCATCCCGGGTGGTGAGAGCGGCCGTAGAGATCGGTTCGCCCACAACAACAAGCAGCGGCCGGGGATGCAGCGCATAGACGTGAATCGGGAGGAGCTCGTAGGTTCCGACCAGAGTAAGAGGAACGAGCGGAACCTGGGCCTTGATCGCCATATAAGCACAGCCGGACATCATCGTCTGGAGTTGACCGGTGGCGGCGCGCCCTCCTTCCGGGAACAAAACCAGGGGTAGGCCGTGCTTCAGCGTCGTGACGCCGCGGTTGAGGCTGGCGATCAGGGAGCGCGGACTCTTCATATCAACGGGCACCTGGCCGGAATGGTTGAGATACCAGCCGATGAACGGAGTCTTCCAGAGGGATTGCTTAGCCAGGATGCGAAACTGGAACGGCAGATAGGCGAAGAGGACCGGGGTGTCCATGTAACTTAGGTGATTTGAGGCGTAGACGGCGGTCTCGTGCACATGAAGCTTCTCGCGGCCGATGATCTGGACCGGGGAAAAGCTGATGAGCAGGAGCGTGCGGGCCCAGACGCGCGCGATAGCGTGTTGCTGGCGGCCAGACTTGTCCCACAGCCCGCAGACCAGGGAGACGCAGCCGAATGCGGCCGTGGCGAGACCCACCAGCGGGACCAGAAGCAGGTACGAAAGCCAGCGAAGCGCGAATGGGGGTTGTTTCGAGGGAAATTTAACTGTGGATTCAACGGGGTCGCCAGACGCGGGACCTGTCCTCGAAATCATGTCGGAGGGACCCGGGGTACTCTCCGGGGTCATCCTGACACCGCGATGTGGCGGATCTCTCCGACCAGATAGACGGAACCGGTTGCGATGATGAGGCCCTCAGGAGGAGTGACGATGCGGGCCCGCGCAAGGGCTGCGGCGAGATGAGGTGCAGCATGCGCGGGGATATCGAGTGCTTGAGCCGCGGCAAGAAGCTCTTCAATTCCCGCGGCGCGCGGGTTGTCGATGGGGGCGAATAGGATGTGATCCTTATTCCGTTCGGGCGTGCTCGAGTCGAAAAGAGGGAAGAGGATCTGCGACATCTCCGTAAGGTTCTTGTCGCGAAGACAGCTGAAGATCAGAGTACGGGGCCGGCCTTCGGGCAGTTGAGCGATCGCGGCGCGGAGTGCCCACGCACCGGCGGGGTTGTGAGCCACATCAAGAAGGAGACTTGGACCTTCAGCGAACGTAATAAGCTCGAGTCGGCCGGGCCACGTTGTGTTGCGAATACCCTGTTCCATCGCGGCGTTGCTGATATTGTAACTTTTTCTGTTACTTGTTGGCCCGTTTTGTGGATTATTGTAACTTTTTTGGTTACGTAATTCGCTAGCAGCCGCAATAGCTAAAGCGATATTGCGCTGTTGATGGTGTCCTGCGAGGGGAGATTCGATCTCCAGGGGTTCGCCTTCGAGAGTGACGAGGTAGTGATTCGAGGGAAGAGACAACTCTCCGTGCACCTGCGCTTCAGTCGAAATTACTGTATCTGAGGCGGGCGGTTCGGGTGGGCGAGGCGGCAGGTGGGGGATGAAACCGGCCGCGCTGATGGCGCGGAGGTTGAGCTCCGCAGCAGCTTCCCCGATGGCCTGATTGGCTTCGGGGTGCTGGGGCAGGGTGATTAGAGTGCCGTTAGAACGGAGGATACCGGCCTTTTCGCGGGTGATCTCTGCGATGGTGTCGCCGAGGTAGTCCTGGTGGTCCAGCGCGATGTCGGTTATCACGGAGAGCAGGGGATCGACGATATTGGTCGCATCCAGGCGGCCGCCGAGGCCGACTTCCAGGACGGCGATTTCGACCGGTTTCGCCTCGCTTGGCCCCTTTCCCGCGAAATAGAGAAAGGCAAGGGCAGTCAGGACCTCGAAGAAGCTTGGGGGATGGGGGAGATCGCCGGCCTCGACAAGATGCCGGGCGGTCTCGTCGACCTGAAAATAGAGTCGGGCGAAGTCTTCGTCGGGGATCTGTGCGCCGTCGATCTGGATGCGTTCGTTGACGCGGCTCAGGTGGGGCGAGGTGTATAGGCCAGTGCGGTAGCCGGCGGTCGTAAGGATGCTGGCCAGGGTGGCGGCCGTAGAACCCTTGCCGTTGGTTCCTGCTATCAGAACCGAGGGGAAGGTGGCCTGCGGATCGCCAAGGGCAGCAGCCAGAATACGCATGTGGGCGAGGTCAAACTTGCGGCGGGGTGCACTGGGCGGGGTGGGGGCAAGCTCATGGCCCAGGGCGTATAGATGGTAGACCGCTGCAGCGTAAGACATGCGGCTATTTTAGGCGATGGCGCCTGTTTCATGGCGGATAGGTACCGAAGTGGGACGCGGATTGGACCTGCATGACACGTCAGTTCGTGGCATCCCCCAAAGGTGGGATATCGAGGGTGGTTCGGGCGGCGGATAGTAAGGAATCAACTGTAGCAACATGCAACATTTTGCAGACTGACCTGCCGGTTCAACCCTGAAGGATCAATCAAGACCCCGGGGAGAAAGGAGAAGTTGAATGCAGATCGCATTAGGTATTTCGTTTGGAATGATCGCCGCTGCGCCGTTCGTTGGACGGTGGAGGGCAAATGTGTGGTTGAAAAAGCATATGACCGCAGAACGATCGGTAAAGAGTATTCCTGAGATTGCATAAGGGTTTACCGTGCGTGCCACAAGCACAGGACCGCTGCCGGGATGGCGCGGTCCTTCTTTTTTTGTGCAGGAGTGGTGGAGGCACATTCAGGGCAAAGCAATGGCGGAGGGTCAAACGACTCCCCGCCATTTGCCTGTCATGTGGTGGAAGCCCCTGCGTTATTTCGAAGCTGCGAGATCGACCTCATGGACGAACTGCTCCAGAAAGACCGGCTCCGGAACCTGGCCCTGGGCGACCTTGTTGGTGCCGCCCGCATGGACGATGGTGATGTCGGTAATACCGATAAAGCCGAGGATGACGCGGAAGTAAGGCCCCTCGACGTTGTAGGACTCGAGCGGCGAGCCTGAGGTGTACTCGCTACCGCTGGCGATGATAACAGTGACCTTTTTGCCCGCAGCAAGGCCCTTCAGCCCATTGGCGTCGAAAGAAAAGGTCTTGTTCAGCCGGACAATGTGATCAATCCAGGCCTTGAGCACCGCCGGTACGTTGAAGTTGTACATCGGCGTGGAGATAACGATCTCGTCCGCGGCCAGAAGTTCCGCGATCAGTTCGTCCGAGATCTTCAGCGCAGCCTTATGCTCGGGGGTGTGGGTCTCGGGAGCGGAGAAGGCACCGCCGATCCAGGGCAGATCGACATAAGGGATCTTGGTGGTGGCCAGATCGCGGGTGACGATCTCGCCTCCCACATGGTTGGACTGCCACTCGGTAGCGAAATGGTTGCCCAGTTTGCGCGAAATGGAATGCTCGCCGCGCGGGCTAACATCGATTTTCAATAGTGTGGACATTTGCGTCTCCTGTAAGCGCCGCGATAAGAACGGGCACAACAGGTAGATGTCCGCCGAGGGAGGATTGATTCACTCGATGTCGAGATTTATGGTTTAGTAATACTTCGGGAGCTATAGAGCGCCGTCGAGAAGGTCGCTCAGGGCAGCGGAGGCGAGGAAGGGCTGGGCGCCCGACCAGTTTGGAATGTGGAAGGTTGATTCAGGGTGAGCGCTGGCGGAGGTCGCAGCTGGAGTGTGGTGGCTGCGGAGAGCGTGTTCGATCACGCGCCGGCTCATGGTATCGACGGCAGATATACCGCTTTCTGCATAGATGAGAAAAGCCTGCCCGCATAGGGGGCAGCTAACCTTCGAGGAGAGCTTTGCTGGCTGGCATACGTGCATAGGTGACCTGGCTTTCATATTTTTCCCTCTACAGCGACAGGAAACGGCGGCGAACAACGAGCTCAGCCTTGGGACTGCCGTTTCGGCCGTTGGGAGATCATGACGACTTTCGAGATGTCACTCGGCGGCCTGGAAGGACCTGCAAGAAGAGTTTTCCGGGAGAACTTTGGAGACCCCGTCCAGCTCGGCAACCGAAAGAGATCAGCCGGATGTGCGGCGGCGGTCTGGTCTCCGCCTTGTTCCCTCGAATGGTGATCTCGAAGTTCGCCCAGGACGATGGATCGCATGGTAGCGCGCTCGGAAGGAGAATTCTGCTCCCAATAGAGACGAAAGCCTTGATCGCAGACGCTACAGCGAATGTCCTGGCGGAACTCCGACCTTCTGAGTAGAACCTGCATGTATCGCCGTCCTGACCTGGGCTTCCAACCCGCGCCCTAGACACTCAAACACCTGTAGCGTAGATCGCCACAAAGTCCGGAGCTATAGCACGGACGGGTAACGATTCCCGCAGCTCACCTAAAACCTGGAGTTTCGATCGCCGGTCGCCTTGCGGGTAATTGAGCTCGTCTCGACGCGGTTTGCGGCAACCATCTATTCTTAGGAGTGTGAGCGAACAGACAATCAAGATTCAGCTTCCCGATGGTTCAGTGCGCGAGGTTCCGCGCGGTACGACAGCGAACGATGTGGCGATGAGCATCTCGCCGCGCCTGGCAGCGGCGGTCGTGGTGGCGCGAATTCGTCCACTCGCCGCAGTCCCGGCGAACGGAGCAGTAGCCGGCGAAGACACGTCCGAAGCTGCGATGTATGGCGGCACCGAAGGTGGGGAGCGGCTAGTGGATCTCGCTGCGCCGCTGAACGAGGATGTAGCTCTGGAGTTGTTGAAGGAGAATGACGAAGCCGCGTTGAAGGTGGTGCGCCATTCTGCCGCGCATGTGATGGCGACCGCGATCCTGGAGCTGTTTCCCGAGACGAAGCTGGGGCATGGACCCGCAACGGACTCCGGATTTTTCTACGACGTCTACCGTGAGACACCGTTCACTGAAGAAGACCTCGCCGCGATCGAGAAAAGGATGGCAGAAGTGGTCGCGCGAGACGAAAAATTCCTGCGCGAGGTGGAGTCGCGGGAGATGGGCCTGAAGGACTATACGGAGCACGGCGATTTCATGAAGGTCCACTTCATCGAAAGGTTCACACAGCCGGGCGACGAGATTTCGCTGTACCGCAACGGCAAATTTGTAGACTTCTGCCGCGGACCGCACGTGCCTTCAACCGGACGCGTCAAGGCGTTCAAGGTAACTTCGGTCGCAGGTGCGTACTGGCTCGGAGACGAGAAGAATCAGCAACTGCAACGAATCTATGGAACGGCGTTCTTCAACAGCAAAGATCTGGACGCGCACTTCAAGCGCCTGGAAGAAATCAAAGCGCGTGACCATCGTGTGCTCGGCAAGCAGCTCGACCTGTTTTCCATTCAGGAGGTCGCTGGTGCGGGGCTCATCTTCTGGCATCCAAAGGGCGGCTTGATTCGCAAGGCGATGGAAGACTGGATGCGTGAAGAATGTATCCGTCGCGGTTACGAAATGGTTTTCACGCCGCACATCATGCGGCGCGAGCTGTGGAAGATCTCTGGACACGAGGAAAACTACAGCGAAAATATGTACCCCGCAATGGAGCTCGACGACGCGGAGTATCGCTTGAAGCCCATGAATTGCCCGGGGCACATTTTGATCTACAAGAACTCGCCGCGCAGTTACCGCGACCTGCCGCAGCGCTACGCGGAACTCGGAAACGTCTATCGCTACGAACGTTCCGGCACGATGCATGGCCTGCTGCGCGTACGCGGCTTTACGCAGGATGATGCGCACATCTTCTGCACCCCCGCGCAGATCGAGGACGAGATCGCCGGTTGCATCGATTTCGCCGAGTCTGTGCTCAAGACCTTCGGCTTCGAAGAGTTCAAGGTGGAGCTCTCGACGTGGGACCCCGGGGACAAAAAGTTCATCGGCAGCGCGGAGAAGTGGAACGGCGCGGTTGGTTCGCTGACCAAGGTCCTCGACCGCAAGGGCATCCCGTACAAGACCATGCCCGGCGAAGCTGCGTTCTATGGGCCGAAGATCGATATCAAGTTAGTCGATGTGCTCGGCCGCATGTGGCAGCTCTCGACAGTGCAGTTCGACTGGAACCTGCCTGCCCGCTTCGAGCTGGAGTACAAGGGCGAAGATGGCGAGCTCCACCAGCCCGTAATGGTTCATAGAGCACTGTTCGGGAGCGTCGAGCGATTCTTCGGCGTGCTGATCGAGCACTACGCGGGAGCGTTCCCGCTGTGGCTTGCTCCGGTTCAGGTAGGACTCGTGCCGATTTCGGAGAAGCACCTCGAATATGCAAACACAGTGAAGGCGAAGCTCGAAGCCGCAGGCCTGCGCGTCAAGTTGGACGCGCGCAATGAAAAGATGAATGCGAAGATCCGCGAGTTCACGCTGCAAAAGGTTCCGTTTGTTCTGGTGATGGGGGACAAGGAAGCGGCTTCGGAAGCAGTCAGTGTACGCACTCGCGGCAAAGGCGATGAAGGTAGTGTCGCGCTCGCAGACTTTATCCAACGAGCAAACGGATTGGTAGAACAGAAAAGTCCCGGGCTGTAGCGTGCAGAAGATTCAGCTCGAGACGCGAATCGCTGCCCCTGCGAAGCGGTGTTTTCTTCTCGCGCTCAGTATCGATCTGCATATGGACAGCACCGCATCGACAAGAGAACGCGCGGTTGCGGGGGTAACAACGAAGCTGATTGGAGATGGCGAGTCGGTTACCTGGCGTGGTCGACATTTCGGATTAATGCTGCAACATACAAGCAGAATCACGCGATATGAGCCGCCGACATTCTTTCAGGACATAATGACAGCAGGTGCATTCAAGAGCTTCGAACACGACCATCGATTTCAGGAACAAGACGGCGAGACCGTAATGAAAGATGAGTTAAGATTCTCTGCACCATTCGGAGTCTTGGGCTTCATGGTAGAGAGGCTGGTGCTTCGAAATTATCTGACTCGTTTCTTATTCGAGCGGAATCAGTTCCTCAAGCAGGTGGCTGAGTCAGAAATGTGGCGCGAATATTTGTCGAAACCTGAGTCGCTCTCAAATCTCCCGATAGCTTCTAAGGACCACTGACTGAGGTGAGTGTGCGTCTTCAATTGGGTCAACAGCCCGAAGACCAGTACAATTTTCTACAGAGGTCCTCCCCCGATGTTTACGATTAGCGACAGCATCTTTATCAATGCTCCGATCGAGCGATGTTTTCTGCTCTCGACCAACATTGAACTGGTCGGTCGAACATACGGGATGAAGCCCATTGAGGGCAAGCTCAGTGGAATGTTTGTGGCCGAGGACAGGCTGCTTTGGGCCGGGTGGAAGTTCGGATTTCCGCAGATGCATGAGAGCTACGTCACTCGATATGAACCTCCATCTTTTTTTCAGGACACGATGGGACGGGGCCGCTTCAAGCGATACCAGCACGACCATTATTTCTACGAGATGAATGACCGGACCGTCCTGAACGACAAGATCCGCTTCACCATGCCGCTCGGTTTTGCGGGACATGTTGTTGGAAAATTTGTGCTGGTGCCGTACCTCTCAAAACGCCTGCGCCGGCGATTGTCTCTGCTCAAGCGAGTGGCGGAGAATGACAAGGAGTGGCCCAAGTACCTTCCACAGCAAGAGCAAGCGCGATAAAACAAGATCACAGCTATCGCCAACTGTCTGCACACACCCAACACTTATTTGCATTCGTCTAATCAAAGCGGCAAGTCCCCAGCGCGAGGCATGCATCTCATTTGATATTGAGGTGTCGAATGAAGGCTGTCGTTTTGCACGAGTATGGCGCACCGGACAAGTTGAAGTATGAGGACGTTCCCGATCCCGTGCCAAAGGAAGGTGAGGTGCTCGTGCGAGTGGCCGCCACCAGCGTAAATCCCATTGATTACAAGATGCGAAGCGGGGCGGTGAAGAACTTTTTCCCGCTGGAGCTGCCTGCGATTCTGGGACGCGACATCTCGGGAATTGTGCGCGAGCTGGCCCCGGGTGTCAGTGGATTCAAGCCCGGTGACAAGGTCATGGCGTTGGGCTCGAGGACCTATGCGGAACTCACCGTGGTGGCGGCAAAGGATCTGGCGCTCGTTCCCGACAAACTGGATCTCGTGAAGGCGGCGGCGCTGCCCTTGGTCACGCTCACCGGGGAACAGTTGATCACGCGGGGCACAAAAATTCAGGCAGGCCAGACGATATTAGTGACTGGAGCGGTTGGAAGCGTAGGCCGATCGGCAGTGTGGACCGCGAAGAAAGCTGGCGCGAAGGTTATTGCCGGAGTCAAAAAATCGCAGCTGAAAGAGGCGGCGACGCTGGGCGCGGATCAGGTTTTGGCCCTGGACGACGCCGGCGCCGTTGATAAGCTTGGGTTTATCGACGCCGTGGCCGATACCGTCGATGGCGAGACCGCCCAAAAGCTGCTGGGAAAGGTTAAACAGGGCGGGGTCTTCGCCAGCGTCGTGGGTCCCCCGGCGAACGCCAAAATGCATCCAACAATTAGGATCGAGCCCATCCAATCGAAGCCGGATGCGGCAACCTTGCGAATTCTTGCCGAGGACGTGGCTGCCGGGCGATTGGTAATCCCAATTGACCGGATGGTTCCTCTGGCTGACGCGGCCGCGGCTCACGTAGCTGCCGAAAAGGGCGGAATCGGAAAGATACTGCTCCTTGCGTAATTCAAACAACGTTAGATTGAGTGGTCAGGACGAATAACGGAGCTATGGAAACTATTCGATTGGGAACATGGATTGACGCACCGGTGGAGCGGTGTTTTCTCTTATCCCTGAGTGTCGATCTGCATGTGGCAACAGCCCGTTCAACGCAAGACAACGCGGTTGCCGGGATGGCGGAAGGAACGATCGGCGAGGGAGATAAGTTGACGTTTAAGGGGAGCCATTTTGGCGTACGCTGGCGTCACACCAGCCTGATCGAGAAGCTCCGGCCCCATAGCTACTACCGTGACGTGATGATTGCCGGCCCCTTCCACCACTTCGAGCACGACCACTACTTCGCGCCGATGGACGATGGAACCCGCATGCGCGACGAAGTTCGATTTTCAGCCAGCGGCGGATTCCTGGGACGGCTGACATCCAGAATGTTTCTGCGGAAGCAGCTGAAAGCATTTTTGCGGGAACGAAACGCCATGATCAAACGCCTGGCCGAGTCCGAGGATTGGCACAAATATCTGGAGCAACGGATTGACGGCCGTTCCGCTGCACCCGCAAAGAGGGACGCGGCAAGGCACCGTGAGGGAAATCCGTTGCTGCGCGCCTCGCAACCGATCGTCGCAACGCGGCCGCCTGCTGGTTAGCGACGGCGGAAGCTGTTCCGTATAGCTCTCGTGCGATCTTCTGCGGATGGTGTGGCGGGCGGAGCAGGCTCAAGGCCTTCAGGATAGAGAACCACAAAACGCCCCGGGCCTGCGCCGGACGACGCCGTGGGAAGACCGGATTTCGCCAGCGCCAGGTGAAGGATCCGGCGCTCGCGCGAGGTCATCGGGGAAAAAGAGAATGGCTCGCCGGTAGCGCGAACCTTCTGAATCGCCATCTCGGCCATAAGGTTCAGTTCACGATTGCGGGTGGCTTTGAAGCCTTCAGCGTCAAAGGAGATGCGGTCATGCTCCTCCGGTTCAAGACGGAGGATCTTGGCAGCGATGTGCTCGATGGCGAGCAGCAGTTCGCCGTTGCGGGCTAGAAGGAGTGGGGTATCCGGGCCGCTAAACTCGACAGTGATTTCAGGATTGGTATCGGAGGAGGAAGAGGAGGTGGTGGTGGTGGTGGATTGATCTGAGCCTGCGCCGGTCGCACCGGCGGCGTCGCTGGAGTTGGGTTGCACTTGGCCGTTGCAGGCAAGGATGTTGGGCTTAAGGTTCAGACCGCCGGTGCTGCTTAGTACCTTGAGGAAGTCTTCGATCTTTCTTGCTGCCTGGCCCGGGGTGTTCGGGTTGTTCGTCATCTGCACGGGAACGACTCTTGGTTCTGTTTCATTGCATGAACAAATTTCATTTCAAGTTCCATATATCAGTAGAATAGACGATTTTCGGGAAGCTAAAGATTCCACGTCGAGAATTATCGTTTCCCCTGGATCGTAGTGCCCACACCTGCCTTGCGCCGGGCGCGTTTGGCGGCAATCTCACGCATCTCGCGTCCAATGCTTGTTTTGTTCATGATCGACTGCTGCAGGATGCTGATAAGGTTGCCGATAGCCCAATAAAGCGCCAGTCCAGAACCATAATTCCATGTGAAGTAGCCCGAAATGGCAGGCATCATGAAGGCCATCATCTTCTGTTGTTGGGGATCGACGCCCGGCGATGGAGTGTAAAACTGCACCAGGAACTGGCTCACCACCATGATAATAGGCAGGATGTGCCAGGGGTCCGGAGATTGAAGATCGGGCAGCCAGAGCCAGTGTGCCTGTCGCAGCTCGACCACCCGCGGAAGCATCGTGAAGAAGGCGTAGAGCAGCGGCAGAGTGATCAGCGTCGGGATGCAACCGCCGAACATATTCACTCCATTGTCCTTCTGGAGCTTCATGATCTCGGCGTTCATCTCGTTACGCTTGGGATCGGTCGCCTTGTACTTCTTGTATTTCTCCTTGATCGCGTCCATCTGGGGCTGGATGCGCTGCATCTTGAGGCCGTTCTGCATGGTCTTGATGCGGAACGGAAGCATCAGGATGTTGATCAGGATGGTTAGGATAACGATGGCCCATCCCCAGTTCGAGGCGATATGAGAATGGATGAACTGAAGGGACAGGAACAGATATTTGCCGATCGCCCCCCAGAAGCCAAACTCCAGCAGTGGCTCCAACGTCACGCTCGGGTTCGCGGCGCGGACGGTCTTAAGAACGCTGATCGCTTTCGGGCCAGCATAGATTCGCACACTACTGTGGCCATTGATATCGCCAACCGCCGTCCCAAGAATAGGAACGTTGATAGCGTCCTTCGAGGGAGAGCCGCTGCCGATCCCCGTACGACGAATCGTCTTGGCGACATCAAGCTCGTTGTGAAGCGTGGCCGCCGTCGCGGTGGCAGGAGAATCGGGTAGAAACGCCGCGGCAAAGAATGGATCGCTAACCGCCACCCAATCGAAGGGTCCGTTGACAGTGGCGCCGCCCGAGACCTTCTTGGGGGCCAGATGTTCGTCTTTTCCATTGATCGAAGTGTCGAACTGGACGCCGTTGTACGCATTGGCATTGTCCTGGTCGCCAAAGCCGCCTGGCCAGCTAATCAGCGCACGAATCGGCGCGCCATTACGCTTGACTTCAACATCCGCGTGCAAAACGTACGTCTCGTCGAAGGAGAAGGTCTTGCGAACCTGGGTTGTGCCGTCCGAGTAGGTGAACGTGAGAGTCCCGGGAGCCCTCAGGGTGCCTGTGGTCGAAGGGACGTAGAGAGCGTTGTTAAGGCTGGCAGTAAGAGCAGTGTCGTAGGTGTAAAGAGACAGCGGATAGCCGAACCTCTCCGCCGCCTGAGTGTGAACCAGGTTCAGCGGCTTGCCCTCCGCGTCCTTATATTTCTTCAGGATCCAGCTGGTGACCTGCCCGCCGCGGTTCGTGAAAGTGATGCGGTACAGCTCGTTCTCAACCGTCGTAGTGGCCTCTGCGGGCGCCTGAACAATCGGGCCGGCAGCGGAACCAGCGGCAGCCGCGGTGGGTGTGCTCACCGGACCGGGGTTGGAGCCCTTTTGTGGAGCAGTCGTCTGGGCCCCCGACGCCGCGGCGCTCTGTGGGGCGTTCGCGGAAGCGTTAGGCGAGACAGTCTGGGGGTTGTTCTTCGCGCGAAAGTACTGCAGGCCGAAGAAGACAGTGACCAGGACGAGCATCATAACGAGCAGCGAACGGTTGTCGCCGCCGCCTTGCTGATTGGGGTTTTTAAACTCTGCCAAAAGGGACTTCCTATTCTGTACTGCTGAGGGTCAGGCTGATACCGCGCGGATTTTCAGCGCAATCTCTATGGTAAATGGTCTGTCGGAATGGTGACGGACGGGGCTATTCCGGAGTTTCGCAGCGGGACCGGATCAAGCCCTCCCTTGGCGAACGGATGGCAGCGCGCCAGCCGCCGCAGCGCCAGCCACGAGCCCTTGAACACGCCGAATCGAACCAGCGCAACGTAGGCATACTCCGAGCAGGTAGGCAGGTAGACACACTGCGCAGGACTGAACGCGTGAAGCACCGGCGACAGGACAGACGTATACAAGCGATAGACGCTGCGGACGGCGAGGCTGGGTTCCGTGTCTGGCATCGCGTTACGAGGCCGGAGGCTGCCTGTCAGCCTGCTTCTGTTTCTCTGCCGCGCTTTGGATGGCGCGGAAGACATTCCCCACCTCGCGCTCCAACGCGGCGAATTCCAGATCGATGACGCTCCGCCGCGGATGAAGAATCACATCAACCGGCGTCCGCAGCGAAGTGAGATTCTTACGCACAGCCTCACGCATCCGCCGTTTGATGCGGTTGCGATCAACAGCCTTCCCCATCACTTTACCCACGGTGAGCCCCACCCGAGGACATCCCGCATCCACATCCCGCAAAGCAGTCCCGTCAGGCCCAAGCTCCGGACGCAGCGTAAAAAAGTACGTCATCTGCTTGGCAAACTGTTTCCGGCCAGCCTTGTACACCCGCTGATAGTCGGAGTGCTTGCGAAGACGAAAGATGATGGCGCTGGTAGTCATGGGGGCTGCGCTCGACCGGATAGCCGGTGGAGTCGCGCATAACCCAATTTTAGTCCTTTTACGGACCATCACCGCGGCAAGCGAACCAGAAAAACGGCAGAGAGCCCGCGGACGTCAGCGGGCTCTCTGTAGTCGAAACTGTTCTGTCTGGATGCTTTATTTCTTATTCGCGGACTGATCCTGCTGCCCGCCTGTGCTCGTCTGCTGCCCTTGACCTGGTTTGTTCGGCATCGGATTGGGCTGGCCGGGCTTGTTGCCCTGCTGCGGCTGATTCGGTTGATTTTGCTGTGCCATAACAGTTCTCCTGATTGATCAGCAGGCGCTTCTTCGTGCGCGTGCAACGTGTGCTGATAGACATAAGACTCACGAAGAGGGTGCCAGGGTTGCCCTCGAAGTACACGCCAAAAAACACCGAAAACACGCAGCGATTTCACTACCCCACACAAAGCAAAAAGCTTACACAATTAAGGTGCCAAGCCTGAGCGCAGTATTTTTGCCTCGTGAAGTTCAGCGTGTCACAAGTTTCACGAAGCTGAACCAAGCTGATCCGAAATCGATCGCGTCAGCGGAGTCTGCTCCGAGCCAGTGTGCTGCGTCGTCGTAGTCTCAACTAGCGCGATCCACGTCTCTTCGGCGGCAGACGTGTTGTGGCGAACCCCACGAGGAATGACGAAGAACTCGCCAGGATGCACCGACACAGCACCGCCATCTGCCTCGGCGCGGCCAATGCAAAGCACACCACGCAGCACAAGAAACATCTCGTCCTCGTGTTCATGGCTGTGCCAGGGGAACTCCCCCTTCACCTTCGCCACTTTGATGTATTGATTGTTGACCCGACCCACGACCCGCGGCGACCAAAGCTCCTCAAGAGCGGAGCACGCCATTTCCAGCGAGATCGGGTCCTGTTGGACTTCTTGCTCTTCGAACTTTGACTTCGAAGGCATAGCAGCAGCGACTAGTCGCGGAACCCGGCGCTGACGGCAATCTTGTGACGGCCCTTGGCGCGACGGCGGCTGAGCACTGCGGCGCCCGCCTTTGTCTTCATGCGGGAAAGGAAGCCGTGGGTCTTGGCCCGGTGGCGGCGGTTAGGTTGAAAGGTACGCTTCGGCATGACAAAAACTCCTGCGGCAGGAGACAACTCCCGCTCAAACTTTTAGCTATAGCAGCAATCTCTGAGTATACCCGATGGGACGGGATTTTCACAGCGAAATGATCGGCACCTGCTGGTGCGTCAACCATTTGCCTGCTCCACCGCCCTCAGGATTTTCGTTTCGTCTTGCCGCGGGATCGCTCGTAAGTCAGAGCAATCAGTCCCTTCGAGTAGCTTTTGTTTTCCAGCAGAGCAAAGTTGCGCTGAGGAAACCCACTCGGAAAAAGCGGGATGCCCTCACCAAGCAGAACAGGAACGACGCCAAGATAGAGTCGATCGACCAGATCTGCTGTGAGAAAGACGCGAGCCAGCTCTCCGCCACCCATCAGCCAGATATCTTTGCTGCGACGCTTGCGAAGGCGCGTGACGAAACGGACCGGCGATTCATTGACGAAGACGACGCCGTCACGCGCGCCCGGCGGGCTGGATTTGGAGAAGACATACATCGGCATGTTGTAACGAGGCATAGAGCCGCCGCTCATCTTCAGGCCGGCCTCCAGAGTCTTGCGTCCCATGATCGCAGTATCAACCGTGGCGAAGAACGGAGCCATCGAGTAATCCTTGGGCATAAACAGGAAGTCGACCGCGCCGTCAGGACGAGCGATATACCCATCCAGGCTGATGCCGACACCGAGGACAACGTTCCGCATGGATGTCGTTGTAGACGGCCACTTCATTCTCAGTCAAGAATTTCCACGAAAGAATTCAGGAAAGAAATCGAGAAGAACGAACGCCACGACAGCGCCTCAGAAAAAAGCTCGGCAACAGCGAACTCGTCATCTTCCTGTTCGCTGTCGCTAAAGTCAACGTCGAATCAAACCGCGAAGTTGTTCCCGCGCAACATCGCCGATACCACAAGACGAACCGCAGCACTAGAGAGAAATGATCCACTCGAGGCAAATTCTTTCGCCATACAGCGCGATAATTTCTCTTCTTCACTGCTTATGGTGCAACTTAATTTTTTTGAAAGAACCCATTGAAAATCGTCTCGTTTTCCGTGCTAACATCGAACCCGTTTAGTAAGACGTTTTTCTGCAGGTCCAGCAGTTCCGCACTCTGCTTTGGTTGAACAACTCTTTCCCGCAGCTTATCCTCGATAGGCCCCTACGGGGAGACTTCTGGCAATACGGTAGATCACCACTTGCCCCGGAAGGGCAGGAATAGACTCCTATTTGCCGATTGCTGAATTCACGTGAGGTTTACGAAGTGCTACTGTCTGGGTTGGAACAGGAAACGAGACAAGGAAACTAAAGAATGTCATTCGTTCCGACGGCTACTGCCGTATTGAATTACTGGGTTCGCATCCTCGCGGCTCTCGAGAAGAAGATCAATCGTCAGTCGTACGAGACGTGGTTGAAGCCGACGCGCTTCTCCCACATCGAAGGAAAGAAGCTTTTTGTCCGAATCCCTTCGAACGACTTCCAGCACATCGGAGACCGTTACGCCGACCTCATCCAGGAGGCGATCGACAACCTCGGCCTCGACGTCGAGACCGTAACCTTCACCACCCCCGAGCAGGATCCGCGCACACCGAAAGTGCGCGAAGACGGCGGCTTCGCGCCCGTGCCCAGCCACAGCCAGAACGCGCCTCGCCAGGGACGCATGGGCAATCAGATTCAGACCCCGCTCACCGGCCCAATGCCCGAGCAGGCCCGCTTCGACTGGAGCGCCGCCTCGCAACTGAACCCCCGCTACCAGTTCGACGCCTTCGTCATCGGCAGCGGCAATCAATTTGCCATGGCCGCCGCGCAGGCTGTCGCCGAACGTCCCTCGAAGGCCTACAACCCGCTCTTCCTGTACGGCGGCGTCGGCATGGGCAAGACTCATCTGATGCACGCCATCGGCCACGACGTGAAGCGCCGCCAGCCCCACGCCTCCATCAGCTACGTCAGCGGCGAAAAGTTCACCAACGAGATGATCAACTCGGTCCGCTACGACAAGATGACCGGCTTCCGCGACAAGTTCCGCAACGTTGACGTGCTGCTGATCGACGACATTCAGTTTCTCGCCGGCAAGGAGCGCACCCAGGAGGAGTTCTTCCATACCTTCAACACGCTGCACGAGAGCATGAAGCAGATCGTCATCGCCAGCGACCGGCCGCCGAAAGAGCTCGCCGACTTCGAAGATCGCCTGCGCTCGCGTTTCGAGTGGGGGTTGATCGCCGACATTCAACCACCGGACCTTGAGACCAAGGTCGCGATCCTGCAGAAGAAAGCCGAGAGCGAGCAGACCTCGCTTCCGGTCGACGTCGCAATGTTCATCGCGTCGAACGTACGCACCAATGTGCGCGAGCTCGAAGGCGCGCTCGTCCGCCTCATCGCCTGGTGCAGCATGCACGGCGTCGAGATCACGCTGCCAGTAACCCAGCAGTGCCTCAAGCAGTTCATCGACACCCAGGTCCGCAAGATCACCATCGAGACCATCCAGCGCTCGGTCGCCGAACAGTTCGGCATGCGCGTCGCCGAACTCAAGCAGAAGAACAACTCCCGCCAGATCGTCGTCCCGCGCCAGATCGCCATGTACCTCGCCAAGCAGCTCACCGAAGCCTCGCTACCCGAGATAGGCCGTCAGTTCGGAGGCAAGCACCACACCACGGTCATGCACTCGATCGCAAAGATCGACGAGCAGCGCCGCGCCGACAAAGACCTCAACCGCACCATCAACAAGCTCATGGAAACTCTCAGCTAAACCGCACCGCAAGTCCATAAAGGGGCTCGCGAAAGTGAGCCTCTTTTGCTTTTGGCGTTGCTGTGGATTCCGCATTCGCTTTTCTTGTCATTCGGCAGCGAAGCGGAGGAATCTGCAGTTCCGGAATTGACCTGTAGCTATACTGCGTGGATGGAACCCGACCAGGCGGTCATGAATCAATGCAGCGTAGCCGCTCCGTTCTGGGAGAAGTACCGCGAAGTCATCCGGCAGATGTTTGCGCCGGTAACGCAAGCCCTTGCCGAGGACGCGCAGATCAGGAGCGGACACGCGGTTCTGGATATCGCAACCGGCCCCGGAGATCCAGCCCTAAGCCTGGCTCCCATGGTCCTGCCCGGAGGCAAGGTCTTCGGCGTCGATCCGGTTCCGGAGATGATCGCAGCCGCTCGTCGAGCGGCAAACCATCTTGGACTCGCGAATACACAATTCGACGTCGCCTCCGCAGACCATCTGCGGTTCCCAGACAATACCTTCGATAGCGTGGTCAGTCGCTTCGGAGTGATGTTCTTTCCATCTCCTGTTGATGCAGTTCGCGAAATCTTGAGAGTCCTCAAGCCAGAACGAAAACTGGCTCTGGCCGTCTGGCACTCCGCCGAAACAAATCCCTTCTTCCACACGATCTCGCGAGTCATCGAGCGGTATGTTGATTCGCCTCCGCTCGCCCCAGACGCTCCGGACCCCTTCCGCTTTGCCAGCCCAGGCAAGTTACGTGACGTTCTTACCGAGGCTGGCGCGATGACTCCGTCCGAGCGCCTGCTGCAATTCACAATCGAAGCGCCGATCTCGTCGGAGGAATTTTGGACACTCCGTACCGAGATCTCGGAGAAGCTTCGTGAAAAGATCGCCCTTCTTTCAAGCGATCAGTTGAAAGAAGTGAGGCATCAGGCACTCGAAGTTCTTCAGGAGTACTCCACAGACTCCGGAATGAGCTTCCCGGCTCAGGTTCTCATCGTGAGCGGAACCAGTAACCGAAAACCGGGAGCTGAAAATAAAGTTTGAAAAAGTGGCGTGTTTTTCCCAGCGCAAAAACATGGTGCCAAAACACCACGTTTACCACGCAATTCACCACAACTTCACCACAAAAACACCACAGTCTGCACCCCGTTTTTCCCGAAAACCCCTGCAAAAACGCCACTCCACCATCCCCAAAAAAATCAAGGCAGATACTTCGCCGGAATCGGCTTAGTCGGCGTCTCCGAGTCCCAGAAAATGTTCACCACCCAATAGCGGTCCCCATCCTTGAGAAGCTGGAAGCTATTGATCCCTCGCGCAAACGGTTTGGCGTCATCCGGACTATGCCGCGACTCATAAGTGCTCCAGACCTGCACAATGTTGCCAAACTCCTCAATTTCGTTGTGAATAGAGCGTTCGAAAAACCCATCGCTGGTCAAGCGAGCGCCACTCCGCTCAATGTATCCATCAACCGTTAGAAAAAGTGCATCGCTATGAGCCGCGCCACCATTGGCCGCAGAGGCAGCAACAGCGGGAATCAACCGAGCATCAGGAACAAAGAGCGACCGCATTCGATCCCAATCGCGTGCCTGTCCCTTACCACCCGAGATAACACTGTAAACAGCACTCAAAATAGCCTCAGGCGATTTCACATCCTCAGGCTTCGCAACAGGCCACCCAGGATGGCCAGCAATAGAGCCTACAGGCCGCGCTGGAGCGGCAGCTTGCGCCAACAACACATTAGTGGAGAGTGCGAGAACAACGAGAGCGGCGATACGACAGACTTGCTTCATTCAGACTCCTTAGGGACACAGATACTCTACTGCCCCAAGGGAGGTTCCGTGAACTACCAGGAGATATACACGCCTTTCCCGATCCATTGCGGACTGCCGATCTGTTGCATCATGAAATCGGCTACATCTGCGCGAGAGATGCGACTGCCATTGGGTGGAAGAGCATCGCCATCGACACGGTAAGTGCCGCGGGCCGCGCCATTGGTGAGCATCGGCGGCATCACCATCGTCCAGTCAAGGTTGCTGCGGGAGATGTGGTTCCATTGGGAGATCTGAGACGCCACAGGCCACTTGAGAAATGTGTTGTAGACAATGTTCTGCACGATCCAGCGGCGCCAGACAGGTTGTTTGTCCAGCGAGGTAGGCAGGGCGCCGGCTGAGCCGAGTACGATGATCCGACGGACAGGTTTCGCTTGAGAGAGGGTCTCCTGCATGACCGCCACAATTTGAGGAACGGCACGCTCGAGGACATCCTCCTTCTTGAGCGACTTTGCGCCAAGCGCAGAGAACACCACGTCTGCGCCCTCGATGGTTTGGCGGACCGAGGTGAGGTCGAAGGGGCTGCCTTGAACGATGTAGACCTGGTCCCGCAGAGGGAATTTCACAGGTGTGCGGAGGAGCGCCCGAACGGTGTGACCGGCAGCTAAGCAACGCTGTGTGACGAGAGTTCCAGTCGCCCCGCTGGCGCCGAAGATCGCAATGTTCATAGGAGACTCCTCTTGTTTTGGGACTGATTATCCTCTGATGTATGAGTCGTTTGTGAATATTATGGTTGATCTAACTATCTCATTTTGTTTCATTTGATGAATATTCCCACGGTTTGTACCGGGTCTTCTCGATATGGATAAAGTTAGGGTGTGAAGAAGTGGGATAACCAGCTTGTTGGCGATTGGACAAAGAGAGTCTTCCAAGCTTTGCGTTCTGGTGCGCCTGGTTTTCTAAAACGGGGGAGGGTCTCAAGTCGAAGATGGTGAACTGAATGGAACAGATATCCACTTTTCAAGCGACAACGGTTACTGCTACTAGTATTTACTTCCTTTAATCTTCTTTGTTAGAAGCAGTAGGGGTTTGATCTGAAGTATGGGCCTCCACACTGGCCGCACAGAAGTGACCGAGGTTTCCACAAAGAAATCTATCGCGCTCGGAGGCGGTTCGACCCTAGAATCAAGCAGACGATGTCCTGTCCGATGTGCACGAAGGGTTGAATTCGGTGTACAGTTTGGCCAGCGACAAACGAACTGATTTTTCCGGAGAAACGACCGTGACGAGTGCAACCCAGGAGCCCCAGATGACCGAGACGACCGCAGTAGCAGCCCCAACCGGCAACCTCGAGATCACCGTTTCGCGAGCGGAGCTGCTGCGGGAATTGACCGCCGCGCAGGGCGTCGTTGAGCGGAAGACAACGATTCCGATCCTATCGAACTTTTTGTTTGAGGCCAGTGACGACAAGTTGACCATCACCGCAACCGATCTGGACCAGAGCCTGCGAACGAGCTGCGCAGCCAAGGTCAAGAAGGCCGGTGCGTGCACCATTCCGGCTCGCAAACTGTATGACTACATCAAGCTGCTGCCTGAGGGTGACATCTCGATCAAGCTGATGGATAACCACTGGGTGCAGATCCGCGCGGGGCGGTCGAATACCAAGATGGTGGGAATGGCGCGGGCAAACTTTCCGCAAGTGCCGGATTTTCCAGCAAGCGGTGCAGTGAAGATCTCAGTCGGTTCGCTGAGGAACATGGTGTCGAAGACGATCTTTGCCATTTCGAATGAGGAGAGCCGTTATACGTTGAACGGTGCTCTGATGGTGCTAAAGGCCGAGAGCATGGCGATGGTCGCGACCGATGGGCATCGGCTGGCTCACATTGAGAAGTTGGGCGAGACGCTGGGCGGGGTATCGGGTGAGAAGAAGACCCTGATTCCTCGCAAAGCGTTGAGCGAGCTCTCTTCCCTGCTTGGCGCGACTGAGGCCGAAACGCTGGAGTTTGCTGATGACGACCAAACACTGTACTTCAAAGTTGGTGGGCGTGTGCTGACCAGCCGCAAACTGACGGGACAGTTTCCAAACTATGAAGCTGTGCTGCCCAGGGACAACAACAAGTTTGTGATTGTGCGTTCTGAGGACCTGATGGGTTCAATTCAACGCGTGGCGCAGTTTGCCGACGAACGAAGTGGGGCAATTAAGATTCGCCTGGAACAGAATGAGCTGAAGCTCTCTTCCTCTTCGACCGATGCCGGTGAGTCCGAGGACACGATCGAGACGCCCTATAACTACGATCCGTTGGTAGTGGGTTTCAACAGCCAGTACCTGATCGATTTCCTGAAGGCGATTGGGAACACCGGCGAAGTACGCCTGGAGTTCAAGGACGCCCAGAGCGCCGGACAGATGCGGCCAGAGGATGCGAATGAAGATGTGAAGTACCGATATATCCTGATGCCGATGCGGATCTGAGCGCTGCGCGCGCACACGACGACGACGACGAAAGCCCTTCGCCGCAGAAACTAAAAGATTTAGGCCTGGCTCTATGCCGGGCCTTTTACTTTTGCGAAGCCGTTTTCAAAGAATACTTGACATCATACACTGTTTGCTATACAGTGTGTTTAATACAGTATGAAATCAATGATCCAAAACGAATTGTTCGACTCGCTGCGACTGGAGCTTCGGAGGGGGTGCCTGATCCTGGCGGTGTTGGCCCAGCTTCGCGTTGAGCACTACGGTTACACGCTGCGGAAGGCGTTGGCGGACGAGGGACTCGCGATTGAAGAGAGCACGCTGTACCCGTTGCTACGCCGGCTGGAGACGCAGGGCCTGCTAACCAGCGAGTGGCGTGAGGAGGAGAAGCGGAACAAGCGCTTCTATCGGTTATCAGCTGCAGGAGCAGTGATTCTGGATCAGCTGTTGGCGGAGTGGAACGGGATCAACGACTCGCTGCACAAGATTCTTGAAGAAAAGCAACAAAAGAAGGAGAGGTAAGGTTATGGACCTACTCGAACGGTATTTGCAGGCTGTAGGAGAGTATCTGCCGGCCAGGACGAAGGCAGACACGCTGGCGGAGCTGCGGGAGAATCTGCTCGCGGAGATGGAGGGCCGCGAAGAGGAGCTGGGGCGATCGCTGACTCAGGGCGAAGTGGCTGATGTGTTGGAGAAGCACGGACGTCCCGTGCTAGTGGCAGCGCGATACCTGCCGCAGCAGCATCTGATCGGGCCTGCGTGGTATCCGATTTACTGGTTCACGCTGAAGAGGAGCTTCCCCTTTGTCGTGCTGGCGTACGTGGTGACGCAGGTTGTGGCGTGGCTCTTTCAAGGGGGGAAGGGCATGGACGTGGGCGCTGCCATCGGCCACTTTCCGAGTGTCGCGTTGACGTTCTGGGCGGTGATTACGCTGGGCTTTGCGTGTTTCGAGTATGCGCAGGGACGGTACTTCCACCAGGTGGATCTGTCGAAGGGATGGAATCCGAACGATCTGCCCAAGGTAGAGCCGGCGCAGGGCAAACGTCCTTCCCTTGCTGGTGGAGTAGCCGAGGTGATTGTGAGTGCGGTGGGGATGGTGTGGCTGTTAGCCATTCCTTATAAGCCGTATCTGATCCTTGGGCCACTTGTTGGGCATCTGCGGGAGATGCCGTTTGGACTCACTCCGGAGTGGCACATCTTTTACTGGCAGATTATCTCTCTGCTGGCGGTGCAGCTGGTGTTGAAGACGGTGATGGTGTTTCTGCATGGAGCTGAGCAGTGGCGTAAGGGTTTTGACATGGTCGTACAGGTGATTGGGATCCTCATCATTGCGGTGATGGTCCAGGCGCGGACGTACATGGTACCTGGAACGAGTGTCGGAGCGATGTCGATGAAAGACCTGACGACGTTGAACACAGCGATTAATTTCGGGTTCAAGGTTGCGCTGGTGCTGAGTGTGGTGAAGCTGCTGTGGGATATCTGGAAGATGGTCGTCAGCTCTCGTGCGGGACAGAAGAGCTTCGTTACGGTGCTGTAGTGGATCTCAAGCTTGCGTGGGCACGTTGGAGCACAGCAGCAGACACCTCGAGGGCTTTCTGTTCTGCCATATTGAGGCGGAGTTCGATGACAGATTCGACTCCGCCGCAGCCTACGATGCAGGGAGTGCTGAGAGCGACGTCGTGGAGTCCGTACTGGCCAGTCATGAGCGTTGAGACGATGAGGACGGAGCGCTCGTCGCGGAGGATCGCCTCGCAGATGCGGGTGACGCAGGAGGCGATGGCGAAACAGGTGTTGCCTTTGAGAGTGGCGACGACTGGGCCGGCGTAGCGTACGGCGATGAGCAACTCCTCGTGTGTGGGGAGGGTGTTGGCTCCGGGGTAATGAGCGAGAGGGAGGCCGGCGACCTGGGCTGCGCTCCAGACTGCTACGGAGGAGTCGCCGTGTTCGCCGATGATGGCTGCGTGGACGGAGCGGGGGTCGACGTCGAGGTGTTCGCCGAGAATGTGGCGCAGGCGCTCGGAGTCGAGGAGTGTCCCGGAGCCGATGACGTGGCCGGGGCCCAGGCCCGTCTCCTCTTGGACGATGTAGGTGAGGACGTCGACTGGGTTGGTCGCGATGAGGACGATGCCGTCGAAGCCTTCGGCCATGAGCTTTGTGATGCAGGCGCGCACAATGACGACGTTGCCGGCGAGCATGTCGAGCCGCGATCCCTGGAACTTGCCGGGAGTGCCGACGGTGATGATGACTATCGCACTGGCCGCTGCGTCCTTGTAGGTTCCGGCGAAGATCGTGATGGGTGTGCCTAGGGGGACGGCCTGTTGGAGGTCGAGTGCTTCCCCTTGGACGTGGGCTTCGGTGTCGCCAATGAGGACGATTTCGCGGGCGAGGTGGTTATGGAGGATGGCGAAGGCGCAAGCGGTTCCGACGTGGCCGCAGCCGATGATAGAGATGCGTGTGTGAGGTGAAGACATGGGCGCTTTTCTCCTGAATTCCAAAAAAGTGAGAGCGCTATTGCCGGAGTTCAACTTCAGTAGCGCCCTGGCCACCCTGATTTTGCGGTGGTTCGGTGATGGTCGCCACGTTCGGGTGGTTGCGGAGGTATTCGCGGAGGGTGCGTCGGAGGACGCCCATACCGGTGCCGTGGACGATGCGGATGCGCGGGAGACCGGCCAGGAAGGCGCGGTCGATGAACCGTTCGACTTCGGTTTGAGCCTCATCAGCGGTGCGTCCGATGACGTTGATCTCGGAAGTCATGTAATCGGTGTCGTCGTTGACGGTGGCAACGGTGATTCCGCCGCGCTTGCGGGCGGCTTCGAGCGGTGTGATGACTTTGACGGACTCGACTCCGGCGATATCATCGATGGCGGCGCGCATCTTCAGCTGGCCCATCGAGACCTCAAAGGTCTTTGCGTCGACGATGCGGTCCACTCGCGCTTGGCGGCCGAGGGATTTGAGTTTGACGAGGTCGCCGACCTTAATGCCCTTGGGGATGTGGGGCTGGGCGGCGGGATCGTTCTTGTCGGCACGTGTAGTGTGGGCGACGACTGTGGAGTTGAACTGTTCAGAAAATTCCCGGCGAAGAGTCGCCATGCGGCGGTCGGAGTCGCGAGCGATCTTCTGCGCGAGCGCTTTGTCGTCGATGGCTTTGACCGTCTCGCGGAGCTGATAGGCGAAATCTTCGATCAGGGAGTTCAGTTTGCCTTCAAGCTCTTTGGTTCGGGCCTTTTGTTCGACGCGGCCTTCCACTTCGAGCCGGGCTCTTTCCCGAGAGAGCTCGCGCTCGCGTTGCTGCAGTGTTTCACGCTCGACGGTGGCGGCGGTGAGTTGGTCGTGGAGCTGGTCGAGGAAGGCTCCGATGTCCGCGGTCTGCGTGGTCATCTGGGTGCGAGCCGCGGCGATGATTTCAGGTTGGAGGCCGAGTCGGGCTGCGATGTTGAGGCCGGCGGAGGCTCCCGGGATCCCGAGACGCAGCTCGTAGGTGGGAGTAAGGGTGTGTTGATCAAAACCGACTGCCGCGTTGAGGACGCCAGGGTGGTTAGCGGCGTAGACCTTAAGCGAGGTGAGGTGGGTGGTGATGCAGCACCAGGCATTCAGGGTGAGGAAGTGGGTTGCCATAGCAACGGCGAGAGCCGCGCCCTCTTCCGGGTCTGTGGCGGAGCCCAGCTCATCGAGAAGCACGAGGGAGTCTGCAGTGGCTTCGCGGGAGATACGGTCGAGGTTGACTACATGAGCGGAGAAGCTCGAAAGATTGCGCTCGATCGATTGGGCGTCCCCGATGTCGGCGTAGATGCTTTGGAAGAGAGGAAGCTTTGCTTCTTCAGCGGGAACAGGAACGCCGGACTGGGCCATCAGCGAGAGCAAGCCTAGAGTCTTGAGGGAGACAGTCTTGCCGCCCGTGTTCGGACCACTGATGACGAGCTGCTTTGTCCCGGGCGGAAGGATGACGGTTAGCGGGACAGGGGTCTTTGGTTCTTCGTTCTCTGCGAGGGCTGCCGCTCTCATGCGTAGTTCCAATAGCGGATGACGGGCGGCGGTGAGAGACAGCTCCCCCGTAAATGCTGGGCGGATGCAATTTAAAGTGCCGGCGAAGCGGGCGCGGGCAAAATGGGATTCGACTTCCGCGAGAATGCAGGTACCCAGATGGATCGCCGTGGCGTTCTCGCCTAGCGCATGGGTCATGGCGACGAGAATGCGATGAATCTCTGACTGTTCTTCATCGAGAAGGCGGACCAGTTCGTTATTCTGCTCGATGGTTTCGAGAGGTTCGACGAATACGGTTTGTCCTGAAGAAGACGAACCGTGGATGACGCCAGGGACTTTCCGTTTGAACTCGGCTTTGACTGGGATGACGAAGCGGTCGCCGCGGATTGTGATGAGGTCTTCCTGGGTACTGCCGCCTTCGCTCAGGCCACGCAGGGATTTGCGCAAGCTCTCTTCGATGACACGGTGCTGACGTTCCATCGCCCTGCGAATGCGCCGGAGTTCGGGAGACGCGTCGTCGCTGAGGCTGCCGTCGGGTTCGATTTTGCCCCGAAGAAAGTGCAGGAGGGGTCCTAGGTCGTAGTCAAGAAGTGGGTGGGAGAGATCCACGATGCTGGGCCACTCATAGCGAGTGCCGTTGGGCGGCGGGTGGATGAGAGTGCGCCATGCGGCGACGCGTTCGACAACAGTGAGCAAGTCGCGGATCTCGGTGGACTCGAGAGCGGCTCCATCGATGCGGGCCTTGTCGAGGAGAATGGTGGGGTCAAAGAGACCGCGGAACTCGAAGGTGCCGCCATTGGTCAGCATCGTGCCCACCTCCGCCGTGCGCTGCTGCTGCTGGTCGATCCAGGCAAGGTCGGAGCTGGGTTCGAGTGAGAGTATCCAGGCGTGGCCCAAAGGGGAAGAGGTGCGGCCGGCGATGTGTTCGCGGAGGCGCGGCCATTCCAGGGCTGTCGCGCTTGATTCGCGCAGCGGCGAAGGGATGACCGGCAGTAGCTCTGGCTTGTTCACTTCATTTATCGTACCCTCGCAGGGAACTGCCAGTTGAACTGGTGCGTAGCAGATAGAGCGCAGGGCCGGCGCCGAAGGTATTTGGAGGTTTGAGATGGTCTGTCAGGCTTGTGGAACTCCAATCGCGGAAGGTGTTCATTTTTGTTCGAAATGCGGGGCACAGGTAGTCGTTACGCCCCAGCCGATATATGCGCAGCCGCGCATGCCGATATACCTGCCGCGGGTACAGCGACACCTGCAGACTCTGGGGATTCTGTGGTGTGTGTTGGGGGTGTATCGCGTTGTCTCCGGCTTGATCGGCATGATCTTTCTCCGGGCCTTTACGACGCATAACTTTGGCAATGATGCATGGATGTTTGGGGGACGCTTCCATGGGCCTTTTCCGCCGATGTGGATGGCTGGCTTATGGCCCTTGATTGCTGTAGCGACAATCTTTACGGCTGCACTGGCGCTGATAGCAGGTTATGGCCTGCTGAATCGAGCACCATGGGGAAGAACGCTGGCGATCATCGCGGCGATTTTTGCTCTTCTTAAATTTCCCCTCGGCACGGCCCTGGGAATTTATACGTTGTGGGTTCTGGCACCGGGAGCCTCGGGGCTCGAGTACGACGCGATTGCCGATCGAAGCTAAGTCCTGGCGGTCCAGTTCCGACCCCCGGACTATGTTCTGATCTCACCAATTAGGAGGATCCCATGATGGCCTTACTCCTGCTGATGTCCTCGATTCTGACGCTTTCGCCGAATGCCGCTCACTCTTCGTCGACTATAGGCGAAGAGCCATTGTTTACCGGCGTCTGGAAAGGCGATTCCCTGTGCCAGATAAAGGATTCACCATGCCACGATGAGGCGTCCGTCTATTACGTGTCAAAGGGCGCAGAACCAAATTCGTTCCTGATGAAGATGAACAAGATCGTCCAGGGTAAAGAAGAGACGATGGGCACGGTGAGCTGCACAAGTGACTCGAACACCGGCTCGCTTGTCTGTCGTCTCAACTCCCTTTCAACGTGGACATGGCACTTGAACAACAATGCCATCGATGGAGAGATGAATTATCGCGGACAAATCTACCGCAAGATTCACCTGATCCGGGCAGAATGAATTCGATAGGTTAGTTGGGGTTCTCCCGGTAGTGATGGGTTTCCTCCCGTTCGCGTTTCTTCACACCGTTATGTTTTCGAATCTTGTCTGCCGCGACTCCGCCGCCGGCGCCTACAGCGCCTCCAATGAGCGCGCCCTTACCGCCACCCATCAGTCCACCTACGACAGCCCCTCCTGCTGCTGAACCGCCAACGACCTTTGCCGTATTGTGATGGCGCTTATCATGAGCATCCTGCTCGCGTTGCGCCTCGCGATGCTGCTCCTGAGTCTGCGCCAGCGCAATGATGGGCTGGGAGAGAATCGTTGCGAGCATAGCGTGAGTCGCAATCCCTTTGAGTTTCGTCATCTTTTCACCTTTCTGCAGAATCAATGTCAACACCTCTAGGTCTGATGCGCATGGTGGAGACACGAGGTGCCTCAAATCGCGAGTTTTGACATCTGGGGCCGTATCATAGAGATATGAACTTTCCTGTCACGCGTCTGCGCCGTCTGCGCCGTACCGAGGCGATGCGGTCGCTGGTCCGTGAGACCCATCTGCATCCCGGAGCGCTGATCTACCCGCTCTTTATCTGTCCTGGAGAAAATGTCCGGAAAGAAATTGGCTCGATGCCCGGAGTCTTTAATCTGTCCATCGATGCGGCAGTGAAGGAGGCAGAGGCGTGCGCTGCGCTTGGCATTGGCGGCCTGTTGTTGTTCGGGTTGCCTGCTGAGAAAGATGAACAGGCGAGCGGTGCCTGGGCCGAAGACGGGATCGTGCAGCAGGCTCTGCGGGCTTTTAAGAAGAATCGTGCTTTGGATCGACTTGTGATGATTGCAGATGTTTGTCTGTGTGAGTACACCTCCCATGGTCACTGCGGTGTGGTTGCGCGGGATGGCGATCATTATGAAATCGAGAACGACTCGAGCGTATCGCTGATAGCCAAGACCGCGGCCTCGCTGGCCAAGGCAGGCGCAGATATCGTGGCGCCGTCCGACATGATGGATGGCCGTGTGGAGGCGATACGCGATGCTTTGGACGGCGATGGACATGAGCAGATTCCTGTGATGAGCTACGCCTCGAAATTCGCTTCGGCGTTTTATGGACCATTTCGCGAAGCAGCGGATTCTGCGCCACAGTTTGGCGACCGCCGCAGCTATCAGATGGACGGGGCCAACCTCCGCGAGGCGATGCGAGAGATCGACCAGGATGTTGCGGAGGGCGCGGACATGCTGCTGATGAAACCTGCGATGCCTTATCTCGATGTGATTCGGGCAGCGCGGGAGCGATACGACCTGCCCATGGGCGCGTACCAGGTTTCCGGGGAGTACTCCATGTTGCACGCAGCGTTCGAACGCGGCTGGTTGGAGCCGGAGCGAGCCATGATGGAGTCATTGCTCTCGATCCGACGGGCTGGCGCGGATTTTATCGTGACCTACTTCGCGAAGGATGCGGCGAAGGTGTTGGGCTAAACAAATCGAAGGATAAATTGCCCCATGGCGCGAATCGCAATCGTTGGAGTTGGAGCAATCGGAGGCGTGACAGCCGCCTTACTGCAGCAGACGGGCTGCCATGAGCTGCTGTTGTGCACGCGCCGCCCGATGTCCGGGCTTTCGGTGGAAACACCGGATGGACTCGTTAAGGTACAGGGCACCTTCGTGACGTCGCCCAGCGAAGCGGTTGAGGTGGATTGGATCATTGTGTCCACGAAAGCCTATGACGTCGCAGGCACGGCGAAGTGGCTGGAGCAACTTTGCTCGAATGGTGCGCCAGTCGCGGTGCTGCAAAACGGAGTCGAGCATCGAGAACGTTTCGCCACCTATGTACCGACGGAGAAGATTTTGCCGGTGATGGTGGATTGTCCGGCTGAGCGTCAGGCTCCTGACAGGATCCGGCAGCGTGGAGCGATGCATCTGAAGGTGCCGGACAACGCTTTGGGCCGCAACTTCGTGACGCTGTTTGCCGGGACCGCGGCGGACGCTACGACGGTGCCGGATTTTCTAACCGTTGTCTGGCGAAAGTTATGTTTCAACTCTGCGGGTGTGCTGTCGGCGCTGGTGCTGCAGCCCGCTGGGGTTGTACGCGGGGACGCGATGGGCGATGTGGCGCTGCAAATCATTCGTGAGTGTGCCGCAGTCGCGCGAGCCGAAGGAGCAAACCTGGAAGACGATTTACCCGAAGTGGTTCTGGCCGCCCAGCGTGCCGCTCCCGCCGATTCGGTCAACTCCATGCTGGCCGATCGCCAGGCGGGTCGTCTGGTGGAGATTGATGCACGCAACGGTGTGATCGTCCGGCTGGGGCGAAAGCATGGAATCGCCACACCTGCCAATAGTATGGCTGTTGCTTTGGTGGAAGCGATGGTGGCGAAAGTTTAGGCGCCATTCGATGGAGGTAGATTGTCTTCGGCGGGTCCCGGTGGCAAAGGCGTGATGACGACCCCACTGCCCAACTCCTGCTCGACGAACTCGATGTCGCTGGGTTCGACGTAGCGAATGTTGTAATTGGCAAGGTTAGCGGCGGCGAGATAAAGATTCGAACCGGGAACCGGCGTCCAATATTTTTCGCTCTCCTTGAAAATATTGCTTGCTCGGTCACGGGCGATTTGGTCGCGGCGGAAGCGCTGGGCGTTGATCAGGAAGATGCCAGCGAGTTTGCCGTCCTGATCGGTAAACCAGTTCACCAGGCGGCCGCGGTAGAGCACATTGAGTGTCGAAAGAGCGTCGATTTCCACTACCGTCCTGGGATCGTCGGAGCTCAAGGACAGTGTGGTGAAGAGAATCTGCCACTCGGAGACATTTTTCAAAAGAAAGCGGTCGCAGAAGGCGCGGAGGAAGGAGCCGTCTGGATAGTCCCCATAGCGGCGAATGACACGGCCAGTCACCCAGCCTTCGATAGCGCAGAGAAGCCAAAGAATCCCGATAAAACGGCTCTGTTCCGCCGCAGCGCGGAGATACGCCGCGATAAGAGTGGCTGAGTCACTGGTCTTATCGGAGAGCATTGACGAAAGAACCGATCGGTAGGCGTCGTTCTTGCCGATCGAGCTGTGGATCGCCGGGTAGACGCCAAGGGGAGTATGGTCCAGAAGAATCCACGTCAGGAGGAACGGGATGACCGTGACGAGAACCGAGAAGACGACCTCTTCGGTGCGAGTACGCTGGAAGCGCTTGCTGGAGATATAGAACGAAAAGGTAAGCCGGTAGATCGCACCCGGAGCCAGAAGATACGCTACCAGAAGAAATCCGGCAACGAGAGCAATCAAGGCGTGCTCGGCTCGCGCTGGATGAGATAGCGGTTGCCATTCTCATCGGTGAAGATAGACTGCCCGGTCTTGTCGAGATCTGCCCGAATCTGCTCGCTAACCTGCCGCAGCCGGGCGCGCAGACCCACCTTCAACTCAGCGCCAACCCCCTGGGCGTTCGCAGAGGTAGCCGACTTTCGAAGTGTCCGAGTAAGTTCTGCTACGTCGCTAACCATCGGTTCTCCACATCATTCCCACAGATTCATTATGACGCAATTGTCAAGTCCAAACAGCGATTCTTGCGGTCAGGAATCGAAAAAGTAGCTGGAGAATCGAATAAGATGGTGTGTGTCGTACCACCTACATGGAGTGTTCCCTTGGCAGATACAATTTTTGATGTAGTAGTACTCGGCGGCGGCCCCGCCGGATATACCTGCGCGATCCGCGCCTCGCAGTATGGCTTAAAGGCCGCTTTGATCGACGCGAACGACCGGCTGGGTGGAACTTGTCTCCTCTGGGGCTGCATTCCGACCAAAGCAATGCTGTTTTCGGCGGAGCTGTGGGATCACCTGAAGCATGCCGACCGATATGGCATTGACGGCGTGACGCCGACGCTGAACTGGAAGGGTCTGCTGGCCCGCAAGGACGACGTAATTACGCGCCATACCAAGGGTCTCGATTTCTTGATGAAGAAGAATAAGATCAATGCCATCAAGGGTTACGGCCGTCTCACTGGTCCTGCAAAGGATGGCATTCACACCATCGAGGTGAAGCTTGCTGACGGCAAGACCGACACCGTCAAGGCGAAGAACGTGGTTCTGGCAACGGGCTCCGACGCTCGCATGCTGCCGGGTTATAAACCCGACGATACGATTCTGACCAACTACGAGATTCTGAAGATCGACCAGGCGCCGAAATCGCTGGTGGTGATCGGTTCGGGAGCAGTGGGGGTCGAATTTGCCTCGATCTTCAAGAGCTTCGGTGCCGAGGTGACCATTCTCGAGATGCTGCCGCGCATGGTTCCAGCAGAGGATGAGGACATCAGCAAGGAGCTCCTGCGCCTCTTCAAGAAGCGCGGGATCGACGTCAATTTGTCCGTGAAGGACACTAAGATCGAGAAGAACAAGGATGGCGTACTCGTTTCTTTCATCGATTCAAACGGTAAGGCCCAGACCAAGCAGGCGGAAAAGGTGTTGGTGGCGGTCGGTCGCGCGCCCCGAACCTACGATGTAGGTTTGGACAAGGTCAAGATCACCCCTGACCGCGGATTCATCCTGACCAATGAATGGATGGAGACGACTGAGCCGGGCATCTACGCAATCGGCGACATCGTCGCTGGTTTGCCGCAGCTTGCGCACGTCGGCAGTATGGCTGGGCTCGTCGTGGCGGCACGCATGGCCGGCAAATATGCCAAGGCCGTCAACCGCACCCGCATTCCCGGTTGCACCTACACCGATCCGCAGATCGCCAGCGTCGGCCTAACGGAGGCGCAGGCCAAAGAGAAGGGCTTCCAGGTGAAGATCGGCAAGTTTCCGTTTGTCGGCAACTCAAAGGCGACAATCGTTGATGCGCATGACGGCTTCGTCAAAGTAGTCGCGGATGCAAAGCACGGGGAGATTCTTGGCGTGCACATCATCGGCCCGTATGCCACTGAGATTATTGCTGAGGCGGTTACCGCAATCGAGCTCGAGGCAACGATCGAGGAGATGATGTTTACGATCCATGCGCACCCGACCGTGGCCGAGTCATTACTCGATGCCTTCTCGAGTGTCGAAGGTATGCCGATTAATGTTTAGCTAAAAATAGGTCACAGAAGAAGCAGCCGGGCACCTGCTTGGCTGCTTCTTCTGTCAATGAGAACGAACAAGCTTGTCATGCACATCAACCTTCTCCATCTCGGTCGCGTCCCCTACGCGGAAGCCATGGCGATTCAGCAGCAGGTCATCGCCGCCAGGAAACAAGGGCTGATCGGCGACACGCTCCTCCTCCTCGAGCATCCGCCAGTGGTAACCCTTGGCCGCAACGCCCATCGCTCCAACGTCCTTGCCAGCGACGAGCTGCTCGCGCGGCGCGGAGTGGAATTGCACGAGGTCAATCGCGGTGGAGACGTTACGTACCACGGCCCAGGTCAACTCGTCGGATATCCCCTTCTCGACCTGCGCGGCGACCTTCCCGGAAAAAAAGGCCCGTATCTCGGCCCCGTGGACTATGTTCGCCTGCTGGAAGAGGCGCTGATCCGAACCTGCGGCGACTTCGGCGTAATGACCCAACGGATCTGCAAACTCACTGGCGTCTGGACCCAGGCAGGAGGCAGCATCCGCGAAAAAAAGATCGCCGCCATCGGGGTTCACGTCTCGCAGGGCATCACCTCTCATGGCTTCGCGCTTAACGTCACGACCGACCTACGCGACTTTGAATGGATCGTGCCCTGCGGCATCAGCGATCGCCAGGTCACCAGCCTCGAGCTCGAATCCGACACTGACCGCCAGCCAACGATGGAGCAGGCCCTACACGCCACTGCCCGCAACTTTGGACGAATCTTTCAGCGCCAGATGCTTTGGTGCGAATCCATCGATCAATTGCTGGTCGCTCGCGTCTAACTACCCCAATAGGCAAGCCGTTCGCTTACCGCACCGTCCGGGTCAGCAATCGCACGACCGCCGTATAATCCAAAAGGTACGCTTCACGGTGCATCCAGCTGAAATTCGCTGGTTTTGGCCGCCCGTATCCGTAGTTTGAGGGAGAAAAAGTTCATGCCGACCGACGTAGTCATGCCCCAGATGGGCGAATCCATCACCGAAGGCACTATCACGAAGTGGCTCAAAAAGCCGGGCGACACGATTCAACGCGACGAGCCGCTCTTCGAGATCTCCACCGACAAGGTCGACGCCGAAATCCCCTCGCCCTCCGCTGGCACCTTGAAAGAGATCAAGATCGCCGAAGGCGCGACCGTTCAGATCAACACAGTCGTCGCGACCATCGATGAGGCTGGCTCGGCATCTGCATCTCCTACTTCTTCAGCCACGAAGGCTGAGACCGCTGCGGCTCCCGCCGCTGACAGTGCCACACCAGCCGCCGTCGACACACCCGCTGCCGCGCAGGATAACCCTCCCACAACCGGCGGCCCCGGCACCGAAGTTCTCATGCCGCAGATGGGCGAGTCCATCACCGAGGGCACCATCACCAAGTGGCTCAAGAAAGTCGGCGACTCGGTCCAACGGGACGAACCGATCTTCGAGATCTCTACCGACAAGGTCGATGCTGAAATTCCATCGCCCGTTGCGGGCGTCCTCTCCGAGATCAAGGTTCCCGAGGGTTCAACCGTTACCATCAACACCGTCGTCGCGGTGATCGGCGGCACCGCGGGAAAGGCCGCTGGCCCTGCCTCCGCAGCCCCCATGGCCCCTGCAGCCGTAGCGGCTACACCTGCCGTCGCACCCACTCCCGCATCCGCGGCAACGGAAGGCGAACGCGTCCGCTCCTCACCACTCGTCCGCAAGATTGCGAAGGAAAACAACGTAGACCTGGCCCAGGTTCCCGGTACCGGAGCCTCCGGTCGCATCACCAAGACTGATATTGTCAGCCACCTCGAGCAGGGGCAGAAGCCAGCCGCCGCTGTTGCTGCGCCACCAGTCTCCGCCCCCACTCCCGCACCTGCCGCCGCAAAGCCGGCGGCACCACAGCCGCAGCCAGGCGAGTTGGTCCCAATGTCAAAGATGCGCTCCATCATTGCGCAACGCATGGTCGAATCGAAGCGCACCAGCCCGCATGTCCACACCGTCTTCAAGGTGGATATGACGCGCATCGTCAAGATCCGCGAAAAAGAGAAGGCGAAGTACGAGCAGCGCAACGGCGTCAAGCTGACGTACATGCCCTTCATTACCCGTGCTGCCATCGCTGCGCTGCGTAAGCATCCCATCGTCAATGGCTCGGTCGAAGGCGATGCGGTTCGTTACAACAAGAACATCAATATCGGCATCGCCGTCGCACTCGACTGGGGCCTCATCGTTCCTGTCATCAAGCAGGCGGAAGAAAAGAACTTCCTTGGCATCGCTCGCGCCATCGTTGACGTTGCCGAACGTGCCCGCGGTAAGAAGCTGTCGCCCGACGAGATCTCCGGCGGCACCTTCACCCTTACCAACTCTGGTATCTTCGGCGAGCAGTTTGGTACGCCGATCATCAACCAGCCGCAAAGCGCGATCCTCGGCATTGGCGGCCTGAACAAAGAAGCCGAAGTCCTAACCGACAAGGACGGCAACGACTCCATCGCGATCCGTTCCATTCAGCGCTTCACTCTTGGCTTCGATCACCGCATCGTCGACGGAGCAGACGCAGGCAAATTCATGTCCGACTTCAAGGCCTATCTCGAGAACTGGTCCGAAGATATCGGATAATGGATTCAGAGAACCGAATTCGAATCAACGGCGAACTCATCGAGTTCGCCGTTTCCATTTGGAGTCCATTCGCTCTTGTATTGTCGGTGAAGGGTCTCATCTCTTTTCATCGTCGGTCGAATCAAGCTCAAAGCTGAAATCGTTCAACCATTCCGCAATCAAGTCTTCGTCAGTTGAACCAATTTCATACGCGTCATTAAGAAGGATCATCGTTCCCCACAGGACGAGTTCACGCTCACTTACGATGCCAAGCCGCTTACGCATGAGCGCATTTTCAATACGCCGCTTCGAAATTAGAATTCCCGGCTCAGGTATCTGAAAATGGCTCCTGAACCTACGCTCCGTCGCGTCAAATTTGAATTTCATCACCGATCGACAAAGATGGCATAGTTGTTCAATAGAGGTCTCCATCCAGGCAAACTGCTCATGTGCGCGCAACTGATCTTCTGTAAGAAGAGGCAAGGAGTCGAAGTCACCATTCAACATTTTTCGTATCTCGAGGGGCTACAGTAGAGCCTTAGCCTGTAATACCAGCTCCACAGCCTCATCCGGCGTCGAGCCAACTGCAGAAAGATGCCCCATCTTTCTGCCCCTTCGCGGCTTATGCTTCTCGTACAGATGCAATCTGACTCCAGGCACCGCCAGAGCCTTATCGAACCGCGGCTCCCTTGCTAAGCCATCCGGTTCCAGCCACAGATCGCCAAGCAGATTCGCGATAGCTGCCGGTCGAACAACCTCCACTTCGCCCAGAGGAAGATCGCAGACCGCTCGCACCAGTTGTTCGAATTGTCCCGTCACGCACGCCCGCACACTCGCGTGGTAGCTATTATGCGGTCGCGGAGCAAGTTCATTGACCAGCAGCCTTCCGTCCGTCGTGCAAAACATCTCGACCGCCACCACACCCTCCAATTGAAACGTGTCCGCAATCTCCTCCGCGATCTTCCTTGCTTCAATCTGCATCGCACTCGCAATAGGCGCCGGAATCACGCTCCATGCCAATATCTGGTTCTCATGAAGATTCCACGCCGGCGGATACACCTTCACCTCGCCGTTGGGAGCACGTGCCACGAGCACAGAGATCTCGCGTTCCAACTCCACAGCCTTTTCGGCCACGCCGGCTCGCTCGCCTAGCGCCTCCCACGCTCCCCTTATCTCATCCTCAACGACAGCGCCGGGAACAAACCCCACCTTACCCTGTCCTCGTCCGTCATAACCACCCGTCGCGCTCTTGCAAAAACACTTTCCACCCAAAGCAGCCACAGCCTCATGTAGCTGATCGAGCGACCGTACCGCGCGATACTCGCCAACTGGAAACCCGTTTCGCCGCAGCCAGTCTTTCTGTTCAATCCTGTCCTGAATCACAGCCAGCATCGCCCCACCCGGCCGCACGGGTGCATAGCTCGCCGCCGCCTCCATGCTCGCTGGAGAGATCTGTTCAATCTCCAGCGTCACTACATCACATCCGCGCGCAAGATTCGCCGCCTCCCGCGAATCATCCCACCCAGCCTCAATACATCCATCCACCACAAAGCGTGCCGGACAAGCCGGATCGGGATCGAGCACAAGGATTCGATATCCCATGCCACGAGCCGCCATCGCAGTCATGCGGCCTAGCTGGCCTCCCCCAAAAATCCCAATTGTCGCACCCGGCAAAATCGGTTTCGCGGTCGAAGAACCAGAGCTCACGCGCCAACCTCATCTTCGCCAACCGTCTGCGCCAGGACCTCGTCCCGCCGCGCTGCACGCCAGGTGATTAGTCTTCCCTGCAACGCCGCATCTGTAGTCGCGAGCATCGCAACCGCCAGCAACCCAGCGTTCATTGCGCCAGCTGCGCCAATCGCCAACGTCCCAACTGGAACTCCCTTCGGCATTTGCACAATACTCAGCAACGAATCCAGTCCCTGGATCGCAGTCGCAGGTATCGGCACGCCGAGCACCGGGAGCACAGTCTTTGCCGCAATCATTCCCGGCAAATGCGCCGCACCGCCCGCTCCCGCAATGATCACCCGCAAGCCGCGCCCTGCAGCAGTATCCGCATACTCAAACATCAGATCCGGCGTTCGGTGCGCGGAGACCACCCTAACCTCATGCGCAACACCGAACTCACTCAGCACCTCAACGGCACGGCGCATCACCGCATAATCATTGCGGCTCCCCATCACCACCCCAACCAAAACACTACCCTGCGGCTCGGCGTCCATGGCCCGATTATACGGTCTCCTTCACGGACGCCGCCTCACCCCCGCCTACTGCTTCGCCCACAGACTCGCGTTCAGGCACATCACCACGCCATCGATCAATGTGCTCAACCCCTCGGTAAATTTGTCTGCATCCGCAATGTGTTTCATGGTCACCGCATCCGCAACATTAATCGCCGCGCCGACGATCTCAACAGCGGCCTTTTTCTTCTGCTCCCCCGTCTTGGCTCCGAACAGAGCCTCTGTTCCCTGAACCACTCCAGGAATCAAAGCAATCGCTCTCAAAAACAGCTTCAAAAAATTCATCCCCATCTCTCCTTGCTTCCATCCCACCTATCGTCGGAAATAATCAATCGCCACGTGAAGGGCTGTCAGCACACCACCCACTGCACCCACCAGCCCTTTGATCCGCTGCACACTCCGTTCAAGCCCACATCTCTAATTTCCTCAACCGAAAACGGTCCCTCTCTCTCGAAGGACTCGACCGCGTCCTCGCCTCCCAGAACCTCACCATCGACCAGATCCTCCCCCTCGATCTCACCGCCTCACAGCCCCCCACCCAGAGCAGCGATCCCATCGAGATCGTCCCCGTCGTCTCCCCCTCCGCCGCCATGGACGAAGCCCGCATCTCCCCCGCAGCCGTCATCGAAACCATCCAGGTCTCCGCCTCCCGCCTCAACGACAACCGCGCTCGCCCGTCCACCAAACACGCCCACTGGCAGCGCTTCCTCGCTATCCGCGCCGACTCACAGCAGTCCGCCGCCATGCACCCGCTCGTCTCTCCGGGAGCTATTGCCGTCCTCGACCGCCACTACAACTCGCTCGCCCCCTATCGAGCCCATCAACCAACCCTCTACGCCGTTCGCTGTGGCGCCGCCCTCCTCCTCCGCTTCGTCGACTACGACGAAGGCCGTCTCATCCTCCGCCCCTACTCCCGCGACTTCCCCGTCCAACTTCTCCCGCTCGCCACCCACGAAACCCCAGCCGACTACATCGTAGGCCGCGTCTGCCTAGTCTTCTCCGAACTCTAAACCGTTACGCAGTGGTCCGCTAATTTCTCTTCCGTCCCTCAAACTCTTCGTTTACCTTCGGGTAGCTATGCACAAGCACCTTACGGCCCTGCTTCTCCTCTGCACCAACAGAGGGATCCCCCGCGGTCATCGGCGGGACAACCCCTCACAGAAAAACCGTTATGCCACAGCCAACTCCGGCTCAACTACAGCAACCTTCTGAACCGGCCGCTTCCACTCTCCAAGAGAACGGCTAAACAACGCCGAAGCGCAGCCCTCACCACAAAGAACGATGATGTCGCTGTTCAGAGCCATATCCCAGTCCCAAGGCATAAAGGTAATCCCGTGCGATGTAATCCTGGCCAGAACCCAATGATTGCTTGTTTGCTTCTGACGTCCGCAAAGGCATGTAAATAAAGTTGTTGCTGCCATATCAAATCTCCTCTCTCCCTCCGGCGCTTTCCGGAGTGCATGTGCTACATCTTGCATAGTTGCAAGTGAGGTGCCACTCCCCTTCCAATCCGCAATTTTCCAGTGTTTTCAACACAAATCCCCCGGACAGGATCCCCAGCGAAACCAGTTCGTCACACGAATAACCCCACAAATGTGAAAACTTTTTCACACTTGGGCAACGCGCAAATTGACCCCCACGTTCCTTCCGATGAAGGTCCCCCAGCCAACTCACAGATTTGAGCACTTCCTGGCATCTCGGGTAGGATCGAAAGGAAACAGGGAGAATGTTTGCAATGAGCGCTTCGAGTGAACGTTGGTTGGATCGGTGGTGGCCCCTGCTGGTAATCCTTTACGGTGTACTCTTCGTCACGGTCCTCGTCACATTCGCACCGACGATCTAAGACCCGCACCATCAACCGAAACACCTTCAGAACAGGCATCCAGGTAGGCGCACGCCATCGAGATCAACTCCCGGCGCAAGCCGTCGAATTGCTTCTCCGCAGCACCCGACTCCAGCATCCTTCGGCTGACTCCGACCATCGCCCCTTGCAGCATCGAAGCCACAAGTTGTGGATCGGTCGTAATCGGCTCCGACGCAGACTCCAGCATCCGCACAATCGCCTTATTGGATCGAACTCCCATCTGTTGTGCAATCCTTGCTCCATCCACATCGGAACTCACCGAATACAAAGCGACACTCCTCTCCCCATCCCTCATCTTGGCTTCAAGAAATGCAGTGATGAGAGCAGTCGCCGTCTGCCGCAGCGTTCCGCCCCTCTGCTCCTTACACACTAGCTCGATTGCTTCGGTGACCTCGGCGAGATGACGTTTCAACGCAGCCTGTAAAAGCGCGCTCTTATTTGGGAAGTACTGATATAGCGTCCCCACCGACACGCCCGCTCGCAACGCCACCCTTGTCGTCGTCAGCCGCTCTTTCCCTATGCGGAGCAAAACCTGAATAGTCGCATCGAGAATCGCATCCACGCTCGCCGCCGAACGCGCTTGAACCGGCGATTTACGGGGCTCTAAGACGACCTGGGAACGCTGCGGCAAATGCGAACTCCTAACCTGAAGCTTTCTTCATCTAACCACAGGTACGTCAAGCAGTGACCGGACCAGAGGAGAGACAGAATGACGAAACACATCACGCCGAACGAAAATCTAGGCGACACCTACGCCCTCCCCGGCACCTCGATGACACTGAACCGCATGGGCTACGGGGCCATGCAACTCGCCGGTCCGCAGGTCTGGGGACCGCCCCGCGATGTAGACGCAGCGATTGCAGTCCTGCAAGAGGCGATTGCCGCCGGCGTCAACCACATCGACACCAGCGATTTCTACGGTCCGCACGTAACCAATCAGATCATCAAGCAGGCGCTCCATCCCTATCCGGACGGCCTCGTGATCGTCACCAAAGTCGGCGCCCGCCGCGGCGAAGATAAGTCCTGGATCCACGCCCTCGCGCGCCAGCAGCTGATCGACGGCGTTCACGATAATCTCCGCAATCTGGCCGTCGACGCCCTCGACGTCGTCAATCTCCGTGTCGGCGGAGTCATGGGGCCAACCGAAGGATCCATCGAAGAACCCCTGAGCGTGCTCGCCGAACTCAAGCAAAAGGGACTCATCCGCCATCTCGGTCTAAGCAACGTCACCCCCGGACAGTTAGCCCAGGCGCAAAAGATCACAGACATCGTCTGCATCCAAAACCTCTACAACGTAGCTCAGCGCAGCGATGACGCCCTCATCGACAACCTCGCAGCACAAGGCATAGCCTACGTCCCATTCTTTCCCCTCGGAGGATTCACGCCGCTCCAGTCCTCCGCACTCGACGCAGCCGCCGCCTCGCTTCGCTCCACCCCAATGCAGGTTGCCCTCGCATGGCTGGTACAGCGCTCCCCCAACATCCTGTTGATCCCCGGCACATCCTCTGTCGGACATCTACGTGAGAATCTCAAGGCTGCAACGCTAAAAATCCCTGCCGAGACAAAAGCTCAACTAGACGCAATCGCTACAGTCCCCGCGCCGCAATAAGGGCGCGGACACTGCCCATGCTCGGCCGGATCAGTTAGCGAGAACGGTGTTTGTTGGGACTGATCGCACAAGGCGAATCGCTGTCACTCCTGGCAGACCAATAACCTGTCTCCCTTCCGTTGCCAATCCCACCATCAGCTCACGCACCCTCAGGCAGCGCGTCTACAATATCAGTGGAGGCCAACCCCGCCGGACCTCCTTCGACCCGGCTCGCCCCCGGAACACCCAAGGACCACCCATGCCGCAGCCCCTCTCCACCGGCGTCCCCACTCTCCCCGCTCCCCGCTTCTATATCACCGCCCGCCAGCCGCTCCGCCCCGGAGCCGTCCTGCTCGCTACCGTAGCCGCCGTCGCTGCGCTCTCCTCCGTCCTCTATGCTCTGGGTCACAACGAACATGCACATCTCACCTCCGGCAGCTCCGGCGCCGCCCGTTCCGCCAGCGCCACAACCGGAACCGACCCGGATGCCGACGAGAAAGACGATCCATCCCAGATCGACACCATCGTCCTAGGTGATCCCGCCGACGCTCCCGTGCCCGCCCGCCGGGGAAACCACGTCAGCCCCGTTCACGCCACCATCCTCGTTCGTTTGCCTCGCTTCGGCGACCAGGTGGGCCTCATCCCTGACACCCCCGCTGGCCGCCTCCTCTACGGCTGGCTCGCCGCCTTCAACCAGGCAAGCTACCCTGCGCTTGGCAACGCTCTGCCCAATGTCGCGCTCGCCTCTGCGGCCGCTGCACAGATCGGGCTCCGGCAGCAGACCGGCGGCTTCAACCTGCTCTCTGCCAAAGAGGTCCAGCCCGGCGTCCTCGTCTTCCGGCTCCGCGACCAGACCCCCTCGGCGAATGAGGTTCTCGGCACCCTCCAGGTGCGTCTGGACTCCAGCCCCGCCGCCATCGCGAGCTTCAGCCTCCGCGCCGTTCCGCCACTCCGCAAGGACGCCACCGCGGGAGCTCCCACACTCTCGGCAGCCTCACCGCGATGAGTCGGCAATCGCACGCAAGCCCGATCAGCGATGGCGCCAGCTGACACCTCACCTTCAGCGCAGTTCAATCGATGAATTCAAACTGACCCATTGCCGGTTGTGAGCCCGCGTGCAGCGGGTAAAGGAGCAATCCAGTCGATGCCGCCTATTGCGGCTGGAAGGTCAGTCGATACATTATTGCCGAGTCACTCCTCGGCGGACGGATGAGTATCGCTAAGCCGGCTTGTGGGAGGCGAGAAATCGGTCCACCTTGCTAAACTTGTAGATAATGCTCTCCAAGCTCTACGCGAAGTGGATGTACGCCTGGGAAACCGCGCTCACCACTCGCGACACCAACCGCATCGTCCGGCCCCTCGAGTGGGGCTTCGACTGGCTCCAGGACTTCAGCCCCCTCGCCGCCGCGTCCCACGCCCCTGCGGCCGGCGACGGGCCTGCGGCCGATGAATTTGCACGCATGATCGCCGTCAACGCCGACATCGTCGCCCGAGCCGAAGAATTTTTCGGCTACAAAACTCCCACCGACTTCCGCCTCGAAGCCCGCCATCCCCAGCTCTTCCCCACTAACGTCCGTCCCGAGACCCTCCAGGAAGACGCGGAAATCAAGCGCCAGGCCGAGACCGGCGAACTCGAAGAAGCCGAGTTCCTCCGCTTCACCTCACCCGTCCGCACCCGCTACCCCGAGAACGACACCGTCAACGCTCGCTGGTTTCCCGCACCCGAACACCGGTTCCCTCGCCCAAAATCCGTCATTTCGACCGGAGCCCCGAGCGAGCCGGCGGCGAGTCGAACGGGCGGAGTGGAGAAATCCGCTTCTCAACTCCGAACTCAAACCAGTCCTAACGGCAAGCCCAAACAGGCCCCCAAGCAGGCAATGATCGTCATGCCCCAATGGAACGCCGACGCCTTCTCCCATAACGCCCTCTGCACACTCTTCAACAAATTCGGCATCTCCTGCCTCCGTCTCTCCAAGCCCTACCACGACATCCGCCGCCCAGCCGAACTCGAGCGCTCCGACTACGCCGTCAGCGCCAACGTAGGCCGTACCACCGAAGCCTGCCGTCAGGCTGTCGTCGACATTCGCAGTTGCATCGACTGGCTCGAACTCCAGGGCTACGAACACTTCGGCGTCCTCGGCACCAGTCTCGGAAGCTGCTACGCCTTCATCGCCGCCGCCTTCGACCCGCGCCTCCAGGTCTGCGCTTTCAACCACGCATCCACCTGGTTCGGCGACGTCGTGTGGGCCGGCCAGAGCACCCGCCACATCCGCGCCGCCTTTGAAGACGCCGGCCTAAACCAGGATCAGGTTCGCGAGATCTTTTCCATCGTCAGCCCCATGTCCTACATGGACCGCTTCGCCGCGAAACACCCGGGGAAACCCCGCCGCTCGCTCGTTGTCCACGCCACCTACGACCTCACCTTCCCCCTCGACTACTCCTTCGACGTCCACAAAAACTTCGACGCACTCAAGATCGACTACGTCTCCAGGATCCTCCCTTGCGGTCACTACACCACCGGCGAATTCCCCTACAAATACCTCGACGGCTGGTATCTCGGCTCCTTCATCTATAACTCCTTCAAACGCCTCGCCAACTCAACCCCCTGACCGATCCAAAGCGGGTGTCCCATTGAAAGCGTCGTTCGCCGCGTGCCCCACAAAGACCCGGGTGCCCCATCCATCGCGTAGTTTGCGAATCGGGGTCCCCGCCAGCTTCACTGGTGGGGCGCGATGGGTGGGATAGCAAGGTTTCAGCCAGCCACAAAGCAGTTGCGGTTGTTGTTGTCTGTTCTTCGAGTCATCCTGAGCGGAGCGAAGGACTTTCCCGAAGCCCTCACCTACCCCATACCCCCAGAACCTTTCCGCCCCGGTTTTCAATTTCGCCTACTCCTCCCCATCCTCCTTCCCCGTATGCACCGCGATAAAAAACGGTGTCATGAAAAGTACGATGAAACCAACGCCCATCATCCACACATGCACGACAATCACCCTTTCTTCAAAACCACCTCCGACTATAGCGAGAACGGCCCTGGGATCACTGCAAAGAAGAGAGGTCCTTTGAGTCCTTTGGTGCGCCGTTCCCAAAACGGAATCGCCTTCGCTGCTTTTCCACAGCAACCGCGAAAATAAACTTCAATTTCGTGGCAGGTTTTGCCCTCCACTAGAACCTGGTGTCTTCTCTCCACAACCACCACGCAATCCACCATAAATTCACCACAAAAACGCCACATTAAAACGCAACATTTCTCAGAACCCCCTTCAAAAACACCAGCCAAAACGCCCAATCGCCGCCCCATCGCCACCTCAGAAAAAAAACCCAAAAACAGTGACATAAAATAACTCCATGCCCATCGACCTCAATGCCCCGTTGGCCGCCTCCGACCCCGAGATCGCCCAACAGATTGAAAACGAAGTAAAACGCCAGCACGAAGGCCTCGAGATGATCGCCTCGGAAAACTTCGTCAGCCGAGCAGTCTTAGAAGCCGCAGGCACCGTCTTCACTAACAAATACGCCGAAGGCTACCCCGGCAAGCGCTACTACGGCGGCTGCGAGTACGCCGACATCGTAGAAGACCTCGCTAGAACCCGCGCCAAACGCCTGTTTAACGCCGATCACGTTAACGTCCAGCCCCACTCCGGCTCGCAGGCCAACGCCGCCGCCTACATGACGCTGCTCAATCCCGGCGACTGCATTCTAGGCCTCGACCTGGCCCATGGCGGCCATCTCACACACGGCCACAAGCTCAACTTCTCGGGCAAACTCTACCGCATCGTCGGCTACAAGGTTCGCAAAGACACCGAAACCATTGACTACGACGAACTCGAAGAGACCGCGCAACGCGAGAAGCCAAAGGTCATCGTTGGTGGCGGAAGCGCCTATCCACGCCAGTTCGACTTCCCTCGCATGCGCGCCATTGCCGATAAAGTCGGCGCCTACCTGATGGTCGATATGGCACACTTCGCCGGCCTCGTTGCAGGCGGCGTTCATCCATCCCCAGTTCCTCATGCGCACGTTGTAACAACAACAACCCACAAAACACTGCGTGGGCCACGCAGCGGATTGATCCTCTGCCAACCGGAGTTCGCCGCAGGCATCGATCGCAGCGTCTTCCCTGGCCAGCAGGGTGGTCCTCTGATGCACATCATTGCGGCAAAGGCCGTAGCCTTCAAAGAAGCGCTGGCGCCCGAGTTTGCCAGCTATGCTCAGCAGGTCGTCATCAATGCAAAGATTCTCGCAGAGGCGATTGCCGCAGAGGGCTACCGCATCGTCTCCGGTGGAACGGACACGCACGTGATGTTGATTGACGTATTTCAGAAGGGAATGTTGGGCTCCGAAGCAGAACACGCATTAGGAGAAGCGGGCATCACCGTCAACAAGAACGCGATTCCCTATGACACGAATCCGCCAATGAAGCCCAGCGGCATTCGAATCGGCACTCCGGCCTTGACAACGCGCGGGATGAAAGAGCCGGAAATGCGCGTCATTGCCGGATGGATCGCGCAGGCGCTTGAGCATAGGGCGGATGCTGTAAAGCTGCGGCAGATTCGTGGTCAAGTGCTCGAGATGGCCGAAAAGTTCCCGCTGTACGGCTGGTTGCGCAAGGAATAAACTTCCGCGAGATCGCATTTGGAACCGAGATAGGTGGTTCGGCTGCGTCATTTTGCCATGACGATGTTGATGCATCGGTGATTGCCAGCGAACAATCTGCGAGTATAGTTCTGGTTTGAAGGCTGCGCCATTAAGTTTGTAGTAGGCCACGGCGCATCCCCCGGCGAAAGGAGAGCTGTATGGCGATGGCAATATTGACGTGGCTGATTGCCGTTCCCCTGCTTGGCGTCGTGACGGGGATGCGATCGATGACCGCCATGGCTGTGCTCTGCTGGTTTGCCTATCGGGGCGATCTGTCGCTGGATGGAACTTGGGCCTCATGGGCGGCGAAGCTGGTGACTGCCCTCATATTTAGTGTGTTGGCGCTAGGTGAGTTCGCCGCGGACAAGTTGCCGAAGGCAGCCAACCGCACCGCCATTGGCCCGCTGCTTGTGAGGGTGGTGGTTGGCGGTCTTGTCGGCGCGATTGTCGCGGCGGGCCTGAATGGGTCGGAGTTCGAGGGAGTCATTCTAGGTGTCGGAGGCGCTTTGATAGGCACCTTCGGCGGATTCCTGGTTCGGCGCGAACTCGTGCTGCGGGTTGGCGGCAAGGACTGGCCCGTAGCTCTGGTAGAGGATGCAAGCGCGATCATCTTCGCAGTGCTGGCGATGGGTATCGTGACAGGGTAGCGACTCAGCGGCGCAGTCTCTCAAACCCTCTGCTGCCGCGTCTTCCACTTCTCACCGTGGAAAAGGCGCGGCCCCACCTCGATGAGCCGCGGCATCATATTGAAAACCGCTACCCTGCTCCATGGCTTACCCTCCCGTGTCCGGAAGCCCTTTTCATTAAGGTCGCTGACGATGTGCGAATAGGAAAAGTCCTGCCCAAGCAAATCCATCATTAGCATCAGCGCCTGGTTTTCGGTCGGCTCGATCTCCAGGCGTTGGCAGTCATCCGAGATGCGAAGACCATAAGGAATGTCCTCGCTGAACGCGCCTTCGGTTGGAACTTCAGAATCAGGCAGCTCTCGCCGCCATTCAATCGAGACCAACTGCCATCCCGCCGCTGTACGCTGCCCGATGATCTCAGAACTAAACGGCCCGGAAATCACATCGCGAATCCGTTCAAAGTGCGCCATAGTAAGCCTCCATGCAGCGTTCTATGACATGGAACATTGGCAATTCAGCGGCCAAATGTCGGTTTCACCTAGAAGCCGCCAAGTGGCCCACCACCAAGGAAATAGCCCGAGGTCATCCATTCTGGATCGCCTATCGGTTGTCCAGATTCATGAATTCCTGTTCGCTTCCGGACGGCAATTTATTCGAAACCGGAGTAGGTTGGCATAGCAAAGTCTCTTCGTTACCACAAACCAAGCGTGCGAAATGTGGGCCTAAACAGCTTCGATTGGAGTAGGATTTCCGGTACTGTAAGCTCCGCCGAGGTTATTCCGCATCAACGTGAGAGGTTAAGGCGGGTCCACAGCGAAAGTGTTTGAGACTTGGCAACTGCGTAAGCGCAAGGAGGGTGACCATGTCCAAGAGCATCTTACGAATTGTCCTGACGATTCTGATGTACGCAGGAGTGGCTGTCTTCCTCTTCCCCTATTTCACTGGCCGGATAACCGCGGGGATCCCCTTCATGATCCTTGGCGCCGCGTGTACTGTCGTTTGCGGACTACTCCGCTGCTACCTCACCGAAGGTGACTGCGCGCGCATTCCTCACCACGGGCGGGACTGGTGAGTTAGAGCTGACTTCAAAGGCGCGCTGGCGTTATCGGGCGCTGCAATAACGTCAGCGAATGCTCATTCAAACAGATGTCATTGACGCGTCGGAACGAAGCCAGGATTCCATGACCTCATGACCAACAACCCCGGCCTGCTGCCTGATGAGCTTGCCACCGGAGAAGACGGCGAAGTTCGGGATGCCACGTACAGCGTAACGTGCAGCGAGTTGCGGGTTCTTGTCGGTGTCGACTTTCAGCACAACGGCCTGACCCGCCATGTCCTTCGCAGTGCGCGCAACCTCTGGAGCGGCGGCGCGACATGGACCGCACCAGTCAGCCCAGAAATCGACAAGGACAGGGACGCGCGAATTCTGGATGATTTCGTCGAAGAGCGGAGGGTCGACCTGTAGAGGTTCGTCGAGCGGAGGCAACGGCGTTTTGCATGCACCGCAACGGCCGGTGTCCGTCAGGTGGTTGGCGGCGACGCGATTTTTCTGGCCACAGGCTTTGCAGGTTCTTATCGCCGGCATCTGTTCTCTCCTCTCGAATTGGATTCAACCTGCAGGCTTCGGTTGCATTGCTTCGGTCGCTGCGTCAACAGGTTCGTCACGCTGAGCCAGTTCGCCCTGTTGTTCAGCTGGTCGATAGCCACCAGCCGGGCCCAGAGCACCAGCGACTGTCGTCCGGCTCATCGTTTCGATGCAGTAACTTGACTTTGGTCCAATTGCTATTACGAAACGCTTCGGCGAGTTTTTGCTCCGTCGTCCGGTTTCTCGCCCCGATGCAGGGAACAAACTGTGCCTGTAATAGAAAACGAGCCGCGAAGCTTCCATCTTCTTGCTTCGTAACAAGCAGCATAGCTCCAACTCCCGCGTCGGGCGTCATGGGAAAGAGTAGCCGTCCGAAGGGACGTAAAGCATCAAGCCAGATGTCTAACGGCTCAGTTGCACCGGCATTGACGTACAGAATGTCGCACGGGGGAAGGGTTCCCTCTGTTCCAGATCGGGCATGCACGGTGACATTGGGAAACGCAGCGAGATTGTCAGTGGCACGCTTCGCAAGCGCTGGCTCAATTTCGTATGCATCCACCACCCCGCTCTCCCCCACTAGTTTGGCCAGGAGAGTGGTGTAGTAGCCGGTGCCTGCACCAACATGGACGACCCGGTCCCCCTTCTTTGGGGACAAAGCTGCGAGACAGATGGCGTGCAGGGTCGGCTGCCCGTTGTTGAGAGGTGCCCTCGGTGCCCAGGGAGACGACAACATCCTGATACAGAACCGCCGGATCATCCGTCAGCGTCTCGACATATCCTGAGCGGGTGAACACCTTCCAGGGTGGCGGCCCGACAAACTTCTCCCGCGGAGTAGATGCGAACGCGGTTGCCAACTCGCTACCCGGAGCGATACCAGCCTGAGCTGTTACTAGATTGGCGAAGAACAATCTATGTGCTTCTATGCGATCCACGAATTTTCCTTCGTCCTGAAGTTGGCCAGGTCCCATCAAAAACGCTACGCACGGCGGCGATAACGGATGGCGAACTCGTACGTGGGATTGGGCGGGAACAGGCGCGCGACTAGGCGGAGCCGATCGGCGAGGGCCTGCGGTGCGAGAAGAGGATACTCGCGTTCGCGGAGCTCGGAGTAGTCAAAATCGACTGAGAGCGAAAGCTGGTAGATCGCGACCGCGTCGGAGAAGGCAGATTCGAGAAAGCTGTTCCTGGCCTTCTCATCGACGACCGGTTTTCCGTCGATCTTGTCTGTCTTTCCGCTGTTAGCGAGAGAGAGGCCGCGGCTCTCCCAGGCATCCTGGCTGGTTTCGCCGCGCACGTCGGCGAGAGCCTGCCCCCAGACGAGTTGATCGAACGCCTCCGGAACTCCGATGACGTCGACGAAAGCATGGCCGACGTTAATGAAGAACTCAAAGGCCAGAGCGAAGCGGTCGCCGAGCAGGCGGGTGGAGATGAAGACGGCTTCAGTGCCATCGTGCGTGACGTTGCGGTGGCAGATGGCCTGGTCGCCGAGCTCGGGGGTGTAGGCCGGGGCGATCAGGGTGGCTTCGCCGCCGCGGCGGTCGCTGAGAGCGAGTGGAACGAAGTAGTACGTTTTGCGTGTAAGCGCGCCGGCAATGGCGATGGGCACCGCCTGGACCATGCGCTCGAGGTCATTGCCGCCGAGGTTGTTGTCTCCGAACGCGGCCCAGCGTAAGCCGTTCGCTGCATGACGCACCGTCGCCTCTTGGATGACCTGGGCTGCCTGAACTAAGTCGCTTTGAACACCTTCTGCCATAAAGCAGTATTCTACTTGTATGGCGCATGCATCGCAGCATGGAAACTCGATCTCTGCCCGGACGTCGGGCGCGGGCTATCTGTTTGGCGTTCCTTTAGGCGATCTGGGATGGTTCGCCAGCCTGCTGATGAGCTTCGCGTTGGGATTTGCCGCTTTCTTTGCAGCGACCTTCTTTGCCATCTTTGGAGTTCTGATCTACAACACGGCAACGCACCACGCCGTGGATTTTGCGTTGACATACAAGTGGGTAGGGCTACCGGTGGGTTTGCTGGTGCTGGTGGTGGCGCTCGGGTATCTGGGAACACTGTGGGTGCGACGGCAGCTTCGCCACTCCTGAAATCACAGGAGTTTGCCCTGGAGCAACAATAGCCGAAACAATAGCGGAAGCCCTCTCGTCTCTCAAGAGTTCTGCTATTCTGCGTTCCTAGCTAAATTTTCTGGAGGACCACCCGGTATGTCATTCGTTCGCGCTTTTGTGCGTTGGGGCCTGTTGCACGGCCACAATCGCAAGCCTCGCCATTCCCGCTTATTCTGCTGACAAGAAACCTATGGAGAAAGCGGTAGCTCCTGAGGCGACGCCCTCCTACTACGGGCCGCAACCTGCGACCGAGAACATCGATCTGACGATGTATTCGCGGATCCGCGACGAGGGCTTCAAGCACTCGCATGTGATGGAGTTTGGCAGCGCGCTGTCGGACGGCATCGGGCCGCGGCTGACGGGCTCTCCGAATATGGCGAAGGCCAATCAGTGGACGTGCGATACGTTGACGAAGATCGGGTTGGAGAACGCGCACCTGGAGGACTGGGGCGAGTTCGGCATGGGCTGGCAGCAGATCAACACCTGGGCGCGGATGGTGTCTCCGGATCCCGAGCCGCTGTGGATGCAGGCCGCGCCGTGGTCGCCGTCGACGAACGGACCGGTGACCGGCGAGGCCGTGTATGTCGACCTGCAAAGCGAAAAGGACCTCGACAAATTCAAGGGCAAGTTGGCCGGCAAGATCGTTCTGCTGGGTGCGATGCGGCCGACTCCGGACATCACCGAACCGCTGTTTCATCGGTACACCACGGCGGAGTTGGAGGAGATGGAGACGTATCCGACTGGAGAAGGACGCCGGGGAACGCCGAATATTCAACAGTTGCTGGCGGAACGCGCGCGCCTGACCGCGCTTCGCACGGCTGCCGTGAAGATGATGACCGAGGAACATGTGGCCGCGATTATTACGCCGAGTCGCGACAGCAGTAATGGCGGGGGGACCGGCATCATCTTCGACGATAACGGCGCAAACATCGCCAGGAACGCACAGCTGAAGGCGAACGCTGTCACAATTCCGAATGCCGTAATGATGATCGAGCACTACAACCGTCTCGGCCGGCTGCTGCAGAACCATGTGCCGGTAACACTTGAGGTGAACATCGAGACGAAGTTCACCGGCGATCACGAGCATGGCTTCGACACCGTCGCCGAGATCCCAGGGACCGATCCGAAGTTGAAGGATCAGGTGGTGATGGTCGGCGGGCATCTGGATAGCTGGATCTCCGGTACAGGCGCGACCGACAACGGCGCGGGCTCGATCATGGCCATGGAGGCGGTGCGAATCCTGAAGGCCCTGAACATCAAGCCGAAGCGCACGATCCGGATCGCGTTGTGGTCGGGTGAAGAGCAGGGGCTCTTCGGCTCGCAGGGATACGTGAAGAATCACTTCGGCGCATTTGCAGAGCCGGAGCATCCTGATCCAAACGTGCCCGCCTTCATGCGCCAACGCGGCAAACTGACGACAACCAAGGAGTGGGAGACGCTGGATGCCTACTACAACCTCGACAACGGAACGGGCAAGGTGCGCGGCGTGTACACGCAGGAGAACTTTGCGGTCGCTCCGATCTTCCGGCAGTGGATTGCGCCGCTGGCCGATCTTGGGGTGACAGCGATCTCGTACCGGAACACTGGCGGCACAGATCACCTGTCGTTCGATGCGGTTGGTCTGCCGGGCTTCCAGTACATTCAGGACCCGATGGACTATGAGACGCGGACGCACCACTCCGATATGGACACCTATGATCGCCTTCACGCGCTCGATCTGGAGCAGGGAGCAGTGCTCGAGGCGATCTTCCTCTACAACACCAGCGAGCGGGAGGCGATGATGCCGCGCAAACCGTTCCCGCATCCTGAGTTGGAGAAACAGCAGACAGCCCCCATTCCGGGAATCTACCCGAACGCGGTTCCTCCGGCGAAGTAGGCCGTCTTTCGGCTGAAAAAGGAAACCCCTCCTGACGGAGGGGTTTTGCTTTTGCCAGCTGCTTCCGGCGGGTCCCCCCCACCTGCCGAATTTGCGCAAAGTCTTCATAACAGATAAGTTCTTCTTGGACTTGCTCTCTGGAACGTCTTCCAAAGTCTTGATAACTCATGGTGACCCCTTCAAAGTGTTCTTTCTAAACGAGAAAAGCCCCGGAGGGTATCCGGGGCTGCTTCGTTTTCGATCTATATCTTTATTATAGCGTGTTGAGGGTAGCTAACCTGCCACTCGGAAGTTCCTCATTGCCAGAGGTTTAGGTGGATTTTGGACTTGACATGTGTTTTTTGGGCTGAAAACGCGAAAAATAATTTCTTGGAGGTCGGCGAGGCGAAACGATTCGCTCGAATCCGTCGGCTTTTCGGTCATTGATAGGACGGGCCGGTTGACACTGCATAGTCGTCCCGGCGTGTTGCGCTTGACCGACCCCATGGTACCCTGCGGACTTCGTCCTTCGGGGATCATGGGCACCCTATGTCTTGCGGCGAAAGCAGTCGGGGCTGTGGTCGTTCACGATGCCGCAGGCTTGCATCCAGGCGTAGACGATGACGGGACCGACGAACTTGAAGCCGCGTTTGTTGAGTGCTGCTGAGATCTCTTCAGAGAGCGGAGTTTTTGCCAGAATGGGACCGTGGTTTTGAATCTGCTTGTTGCCTGCCATCTTCCAGACCCAGGTGGAGAAGTCTTCACCGGCGTCGGCCATGGCGACATAGATGCGTGCTCCGTTGATCGTCGCTTCGATCTTGGCGCGCGAACGAATGATGTTTTCGTTCTGAAGAAGCCGTGCTATATCAACTTCACCCATGCGCGCGACTTTCTTTGGGTCAAAGTTGCGAAAGGCTTTGCGGAAGGCTTCGCGCTTGCGGAGGATGGTGAGCCAGGAGAGGCCGGCCTGGAAGCCGTCGAGCATGAGGGACTCCCAAAGCGCACGGCTGTCGCGTTCCGGAACGCCCCATTCCTTATCGTGATAGTCGCGCATGAGCGGATCGTTTTCCGCCCAGGAACAACGACGGATCGCGGTCGTCTTTTTCATCATGCTATCTCCGTTTGATGGGAACAGACTATTTGGAGGCGCTGGCAGCAGGCGCGTTGTGGAGATATCGCTCGAACCATCCAACCGAACGAGTCAGTTCGTCGATCTGGTGCTCGCGTTTGATGAAACCGTGGCCCTCCTCAGGGTAGTAGACAGCATCAACCGTGCGGCCTTCCTTTTTGAGGATGGCGACGACCTGTTGGGCTTCTTCGAGGGGAACGCGAATGTCGCGCTCACCTTGGAGAACGAGTAACGGGGCGCGCTCGTCGCGGATGTACTTCAACGGAGAGGTGGCCTCATAGACAGCGCGGTCCTTCTCGGGATCGCCGAGCAGGCTCTTCTCGTACTCCTGCAGGCGGGGATCTTCATGCTGAAGCATGGTGTACCAGTTCAAGATGCCGTACTCGTCGACTGCAGCGGCCCAGACGCCGGGTGTTTTGCCGATGGCCATCAAGGTCATGAAGCCGCCGTAGGAGCCGCCCCAGATGCCGATTTTCTTTGTGTCGACGAAGCCGCTCGCCTTGAGGAAGTTGACTCCTGCGATTTCGTCCTTGAGGTCCGCGCCGCCCAGGTCTTTATAGTTGGCCTTCTGGAACTCCATGCCATAGCCGGTCGAGCCGCGCACGTTAGGTGCGATGACGACGAAGCCGCGCGAGGCCAGGAGCATGGCCCGGCCGTTAAACGAGTCAACTGTCTGGCCGGTTGGGCCGCCGTGCGGCATCACCACTGCAGCGGCGGTGCCGTCGCGCTTGAGGTTGAAGGGAGTCCAGACGAAGGCGGAGATGAGCCGGCCGTCGAAGCTTTTGCAGACGACGAGTTGCGATCCGGGCAGGGCCGCGGAGGCGAGTGCGGGGCTTTCGTTGTGGGTAATCTGCTTCAACTCGCCGTTTGGGTGCAGCATATACAGGTTCGCGGGATGGGTAGAGTCTTCGTGGCTGAGGAGATAACCTCCGTCTGCGGTGAACGGGGTCGGGCTGGCTCCGACGTTGTTGAGACCGGGAGGCACGTTACGGTCGCTGGCTTTGAATGTCGTTGTATCTGCAAAGAAGATAGTGGTTCGCCCATCGGCGTTGATGCCGTAGGTGAAGGTCTTGCCGTCGGGCGAAAAGTCGCCGGGACGGGCGATCCATTGGGTGTCGGTAACCCAGCGCCATTGCTTCGATTTGAGGTCGAACAGGGCGACATTGTCGTAGCCCGCCTTGCGGTTCGAACTGAGAAGAAGAGTCTTGCCGTCGGGCGAGACGTCGCTGACTGAGACTAGTTCCTTGCCCTGGTGCGCCGTCAGGTTTTCCGCCTTTCCGCTGCCGACATCGATGCGGTACACGTCAGAGTCTTCGAGTCCGACCTCGCGCACTGCGAAGATGGAGTGTCCGTCGGGACTCCAGCAGGCTATATTCCAGCTCGCCTGCGGGTCGGTTTCATGGGTGAGGAGTCGAATTGCTCCTGAAGGCCACGCGATCACAGCGACGTTGGTATAGGCCGTGCTCTTGTCCTTGCTGCCGAGGGCGAGCGTGGCCCCGTCGGGCGAAAAGAGCGGATCCGTCTCGCTGTTGTGGTCGGTGTTGGTGACGTTGCGGGACTCGCCGCCGGCGGTCGGAACGGCGTAGATGTCGTAGAGTTCGTCACCGCCCTTGTCTTGTATATAGAGAATTTCCTTGCCGTCGTGGGTGAAGGTGGGTGAGGCTTGCCGATCGTTGGATTTCAGAAGCTGCTTTGCGCCGGTGCCGTCGGCGTTCATGACCCAAAGGTTGAGACGGCCTGAGGCGTTGCCGATGTATGCGATGTGAGTGCCGTCGGGGGAGAGTGTAGTGCCGCTGATTCTGGTGGTCTGCAGCAGGTCTGCCACATTGACCGGCGCGGCCCCTGTGTGGGTCGCCGAGACGACGCTCTTTGGATCAGTTGGAACGCGGTCTCCAGGTCCGGAAGCGATTGCCGTGGAGGTGCAGGCGAGGAAGAACACGAGGGAGACGTTACAAGAGCGGGACATTGAAACCTCGAAGGTGAAAGACGAGAGATAGAGATACGTACAGGAGCGACGCTGCAGGATGACAACACACTACACCAATGTCTCAGCGCGTCCAGCGTCGTAAAGAAAGTGGTCGCAAGAATTCTAAAGCCACGCGCTCAAGAGACGGCCGGCGGAGCCAAGGAGTCTTAAGTTGTCGGCCCGGTTGGCGAAGTAGCGGGTGTTGATCTCTGTTGAGCCGATGTTTTCGATGTTGTGGAAGGCGGTTAGTTCGGCGGCGACTTCTATCGGGGTGAAGAAAAGCTGGAAGGGCTCTCCTGCAAGCTGGACGCGAGCCGCTAGAGAGTCGTGGGCGAGTTTTTCAAGAAAGGGCAACGCGGACCGGGGCTGGCCGTAGTCGAAGACCACTCCGCTGCCTGCGGGTCGTGCGCTGATGAAGCCAATGGTGGAGCGGAAGGTTTCGATGGTGAGGTAAGGAACGACACCGAGCCAGGCGAAGAAGGCCGGGGCCTGCGGGTCGAAACCGGCGGAGTGAAGCTGTTCGGGGAGCGACTCACGTTCGAAGTCGACCGGGACATAGTTGAGATTTGCTGGAGCGGGAAGGTTGCTGGTTTCGAGGAGCTCGCGCTTCCACTGTTGCGTTGCGGGGTGGTCGACCTCGAAGACGCGGAGGTGCGTATAAGGGTTGCGATGAGCGAAGGTGTCGAGGCCTGCTCCGAGAAGAACATATTGCGTGATGCCGTGTTTAACTGCGCGAGCGAGGTTGTCTTCGGCATAGCGGCTGCGCGCGACGAGGAAGGCGCGAAGGCCCACGGAGAACGGACGGTCAGGACGGGTGGGGGTGCGGCGAAGCTCTTCGGAGTAGGTGTTTCCGAGAATGGGCACGGCGATGGGATCGTTGAGAACGAGCGGTGGCGCATCGTAGAGTTGGTGCGCAGCGCGACGCAGGGCTACACGAAGGGCGGTTCGAGACGGAGTAGCAGATTGCATCCGCTTCAAGTTTAGCGGCATCCTGCGGAAGACCCTGCAAAGAGAGGTGCAGCAACCGAGTAGTCTTAAGCCGATTGGTCTCTACGGAATTGAGCGGACATTGAAGGTTGGGGTGATGTTCGGTGCTACAGGTTGGATGATCTGATTCCCGGTCGGAGCGGTGACGACACTTTGGCCGAAAGCCGTCCCTGCTAATGCGCAGATCAGCAATAACCGCTTAATCATCAGTGGCTCCTGTTTTGTGTTGGCGGGTTAGGTTGTCATCCAACTCAAAGCCTGGGAGAGATACTGCTTCATCTCTTTGCGGGGGACGACAGCATCGAGAAAACCATGCTCGAGTAGGAATTCGGAACGTTGGAAACCCTCGGGGAGTTTTTGTCGGATCGTCTGCTCAATGACGCGGGGGCCGGCGAAACCGATGAGCGCGTTCGGTTCGGCGATGTTCAGGTCGCCGAGCATCGCGAAGCTGGCGGTGACGCCGCCGGTGGTGGGATCGGTCATCACGGAGATGTAGGGAATCTTTGCGTCGTCTATTCGGGCGAGACCAGCGGAGATCTTGGCGAGCTGCATCAACGAGGCGATGCCCTCCATCATGCGGGCACCTCCAGAGGCTGAGACGATGATCAGCGGATGGCGGGTGGAGAGCGAGCGGTCGATGGCGCGGGCGATGGTTTCGCCGACTACCGAACCCATGCTGCCGCCGATGAAGCTGTACTCCATCGCACTTAGAACTACGTTATGTGGGCCTAGCTGGCCGATGGCGTTGATGATGGCGTCGTTGAGGCCCGTCTTCCTCTGGGCTTCCGCGAGCCGTTTCTTGTAAGGTTTCAGGTCAGTGAAGTTCAACGGGTCGGTCGAGCGGAGCCCGAGGTCGACCAGCTCGTAGCCGGGTTCAAGGAGATTCTCGATGCGGGTCCGGGCATCGATGCGGAAGTGATGGCCGCAGTGCGGACAGACCTGCTGGTTGGCTTCGAGTTCTGCCTTGAAGAGGATCTTGCCGCAGTCAGGACAGCGGATCCACAGGCCCTCGGTGCGGACTGTCTTCTCCGAGTCGTTGACGATCTCATGATCTTCGCGTTTGAACCAGCTCATGCCTGCTTGCCTTCCCGGAGTGCCTCGACTATTGTATCGGTGACAGACAAAATCCGGTCTCTACCCCACGTTTTTGGGTAAGTCGCTCATTTTTAGCGAGATGACGCGGGAGAGGCGGACAAGGTTCTGGATATAAGGGGTTTACACACAAAGTCTGGTTTGCCTCCGGGCCTGGAGGCGGCCCGACCGCATTTTTTTTTGGGGTTGATCTGCCTTGAGTCAGTACAATTTCGATGACCGGCTGAACCTTTTCCCTTGAAAATACACAGCTTAGCGAGATTTGCAAACACGCGGAGCTGGGTATCGGGGCAGGGTTGATGCGCTAACGACGAGCCATTTCCGGCATCCAAGGTGACATGATGTCTGCTTATGCGAACAGCGTGCAGAAGCCCGAGCGCTTCGATATGTACGTCAGAAAATTTCGATCGATCTGCATGATGCACGAGGTCCAGATCGGATCGCGGAAGGAGCTTCCCGCCTTTCTGCGGAAGCTGATTGACGACAGGCACCTCGCCATGGACTTCTGGGGGTTCATCGGCAAAACAAGCAATCGAGAGGGTGGGGAACTTTCTGACGATCAGGTGCTTGGCGTGATCGTCGAAGGCATCACGGAATCTGATATTTCGGAGCAGGATGGGGGAACGCAAGGAACCATCAGTGATCTGCGCGCCATGTTATCCGGCGTGGACATTCAGGGTCCTGAACAGAGTCAGGTGGAGATGGCGCCGTTTCCGCCAAGCGCAGCGGCCTCCCAGGCGGACGCTGGACAGCTCGAAAAACAGCTGTGGACACATGCTGAGGAATTAGCAACATCCGAAAAGCAAGCACCTTCCGCGCCCGAAACGCTCGGAGGAGAATCGCATCATGGAGCCACGTTGGGGGCAACCCCAGCCCCACAACTTGACGAGGCGCTTCTGCGACTCGAGCTCACCAGGCTCGTCCAACAGTACTTCGACAACATCGACAAGAGAATCAGCAAACTCGAACCCCCGAGCGGGGAAGCGACGGGAACGATTGCGCCCTCAGTGACTCGTCGATCGTTAGAAGAACCGATTTCGCTGGAAGAGATGGAAGAGTTGCGTCTCAGACGCATGGGCAGGACTAGGCTTGTTCTGGAGCCCGCTCCATCACCCGTTGAAGCCTCACTGCCGGCACTGGACCCAAAGGACGATGATGATATTCCGATGCGCGTTCCGCTGGAGCACTATTCTCCGCCGGAGAGATATGGCAAAGCTCCGCTGCTGCTCGTGCTCGTATTGATTGGAGCAGGCTTCGCGATCTATCGAGACCCCACGCTGGTGCGGAAGGGGTTTTCCCTGGCGGTCCGCCAGTTTCACATTGATCGCCGCGGCGCGGCAGCTTCTGATCGGAACGCCACACAATCTCCGCCCTCTACGGCAGAGACGCCGGTGAAGACTGAAGAGAGCCAACCTTCTCGGGCGGACTCAGCGCTCGAAGGCACTTCAACTCCACCCCCGGCGAATCCGCAGGAGCAGACAACTTCTTCCGCGGGATCGCAGCCAGCTTCAAATGCCTCGGACTCAGACAACAGCCGACAGACGATGACCGAACGCGCGGTAGCACAAACCGAACAGGCAATCGCAGCCGGTGTATCGAGCATCGAGTCTGCTGGAGCAATCAGGGTGAACCCATCTGTGATGGATGAGAATCTCATTGTGCAGCGGGTTCCCGCCTATCCGGAGAGTGCAAAAATCAGCGGGGTCGAAGGGGACGTGGTAATGGACGCTCTGATCTCGAAAGAAGGTACGGTGAAGCGCGTCCACGTGATGGAGGGTGATTCGCGTCTCCGCAGTGCGGCAGAGGAAGCTGTTTACAAATGGCGGTACAGACCCTATGTGCTCCATGGCCGGCCGGTGGAAGTAGCGACAACCGTTACGGTAAATTTCAACCTCGATCGTCGGTAACAATCACTCGCGGTCGAGAGAATCTATCAATCCTTGGTAGCCGTATTTGCGGGGTTAGGACGTGGTGCGTCCAGTGAAAGCTGAATTGTGCCGAACTGACCGGTGTTTACGTCCCAAACGCCGAGGTAGAGATAGTTCTCCCCGTCTTTGAGATTGATTGATTGCTCAAAGGTGTAGACGGGCTGACCGCTCACACTAAGGTTCTCCTGGCTGAACGTTGCCGTAACTTGCTGGGTAAGCTTTGCAGTTGAATTGCCGTTGGCATCAAACGCCATGGTGGCGAATCCCATTGTGGCCTGTCGTTTCCCGTCCACATTCCGCATAACAAACTTATCCAGGGGCAGGGTGTATCGGATGGTGTAAGGGATGCTCCCTTTTTTCCCGGAGGTCGGAAGAAACTTGGACGCGGGCAAGATCCGGGCTTGGAAGACGATGGAAGGACCCCGAACCTCTTTCATCTCCTTGGTCTCCCCATTCGGAAGAAGTTTGGCCCTCGATCCGTCAGTGTGGGTATCCTCGGCTTTATTCCGGGGATCGTTGCCATCAGCAAAATAGCCGCGACGGTAACTGAGATTGTATGGGTTTCCGTTGAGAATGACTTTGACCTTGTGCCACGAGTTGTCGTAACGAAAATCGCGGGGCGAGTAGGACAGAGTATAAAAGTCGTTCGAGGCGTCGATCAGGTGTTGAGTAGTCTGCGCAGCAAAATTTCTGTTGTAGACTGCACGCCCACCGGTGGCCTCGGCTACGTTGTTCATCTGCACGTGTTGCGACCACAACATGTCGGCCGCCCATCCTGGGTCAAAGAGACCACGGGCATCGATGGGATACATGGCTATGCGGCCCGCTTCGAGTTCATCAAAATTCGGACGCAAATCACCGAAGTCGCTCAGATCGGTGGGGTTCGGTCCGAAGATGTTTCCACCAATGTCGCCGCAAAACCAGTAAATATTCTTACGGCCTGGCAGCGGGCCCAGCTTAAGGGCGACCTGGTGTAGCAATTCGACTTCGGTCACTCTTTCTTGCTCTCGCGACCCAAACCGAGGAAGGGCCCTGCGAACGGCGTCGAGAAGAAGCGTATGGTCCGACGTAAAGTTCTGTAGGAGTATTACGTTCGTCCCCCAACGCATATAGATTGCCAGAGGTTCGCCAGCTTGCAGATGCTTCAGGAATTGGGTTAGCTCGTAGTGGAGAGACATCTGGACTGGCAGGCTGAGAGTGACGAGATCGATAAGCAAAACGTTGAAGACCGGCGGAGGGTGCTGCAGAAAGTCGTTACTGTAGACGCCTGGTTTTGTAGCAGCTGACGGAACAGATTCGACAGGGAGTCCGGAATGTTCCTCAAAGGAGGCCAGATTCTGGGGCTTCCCGTTATCTAAGATTTGAAAGGCAGAGGCGTTCAGGCCATGGATAGGATTTCCAAGGCGGTCGGTCACCGTCACGTCGGTCAGAACGACGCGCTTGTCGGTGTGTAGCGTATACACGGGTTGCTGTGTAGAGGGTGAACCGGCGCTTGACTGCGCAATAGAGGGAACTGCAAAGGCAGAGACCAAAGAAAAAAGAACAAAGACAGCTGAGAACATTGGGAAGGACATCGGTTCACCTGTCGTATGTCAGAAAAACTCTACGCCCGCAATTTCGACGGAAATAGGACCGCGAAAGTTGCAAATAATGCACAATAGCGCACATGACTAAGCAAAGTCTATACACCGTAGCGTTGAGTATCGTCCTGAGTGTTATTGTCTCGACAGCAGTCAACCTGGCCTTTGATCGGCAGCGGGAGCCAGTGCTGCCTGACGTCGTTCGCGCGAAACGAGTGGAATTGATCGATGCACAGGGACGCATTCGAGGAACCTTCGAGCTTGAGAAAATTGGGCGCGATGATGTCGGGCCGCGTCTGATAATGCGGGATGCCGATGGACGTGATTCGATCTACATGGGCCTCGATTCGAGAGGCGATGGCGAATTGGCATTTCCCAACGACTATTGGAACGGAGGGGCCCTGGTTCTCGGTCACCTTCAAAACGTCGATGATGGAACACAGTCCCGGAGCAAAGACATCGAGGACAAGTCAGGAGCGTGGGGTCTTCGGGTAAGGAGCAAACAGAATAAGTTCACAGGCGTAGGGTTCATGAACTCAGGAAGGCCTATCGCCCCTCTGGGCGACTATATCCGACCCTGATTCGCCCAAGCGACAGTAAAGATGAGGTCAGGTCAGGGTGATATTCAGCGTAGTGACGCTCGCAGCCGGAAAAGTATGCATCAGCCGGCCGGCGGTCGGCTGACCGATCGTTGCAGCGTGCGGATGAACGGCGTTGCGATGGTCGAAATCGTTGTGCGCATGAACATCGGACTCATTGAGTACGGTGCCGGTTGCGCTCGCAATGCTGGCTCCATGAACAACGACTTCCGTAGTCAAAGACTGGTCAAGATGCGGATTCACTACGGTGAGCGTGATCTGCTTACCATTGCCGGATGCGACGGAAGCTGACCCGCTGAGGCCGGCGAGAGTTTTGCTGGCATCGAGCGATCCGCGATAGCTGTTTCCGCCTGCCGGAATCGGTGCATTCCCTAGCGGGTTGCTGATGCTCGGTGCCGTGAACTCGGCACGAACGGCCTGCGCTCCACTGTGCGGCAGATACATCTGGAAGACGTGGAAGGTAGGAGTGACGGTGAACCTGTCTCCCTCGGCGAGCATCAGTGAGTGAATACAGTTGATGGATTGGGCAACCGCAGCGACGGCGACCTTGTCGGCATGGCGCTGAAAGATGTCGAGGGTGATTCCCGTCAGCAGCGCATCGCGCATGGTGGACTGCTGGGAGAGGTTGTACTCGGGGGCGAGTTCTGTGCCCTTGCCATACCATGCTCCCCACTCATCGACGACGAGCTTCACCTTTGGCTGGCCTTCGGTGGTGCCCATGGCGTGCCAGTGGTCGGTGACGACGCGCTCCATGATGCTTCCCCGAGTGAGCAGATCGTAGAAGTCGTCGCTGTTGAAGTTCAGAGCGTCGCCGGCGGCGAACTTGGTTGGGCTGCCGGAGGTGTAGTAGTGGACCGAAAGTCCCCAGAGATGGCGGCGCTCCGGGTTGGCATAGAGCGCTTTGAAGAGCCGCGTAGTCCAATCGACATCGTCGCCATTGGGACCGACAGCGACGAAGCGTAGAGGCGTCTCGCTGTAACTCGGGGTCCAGGCGGTGTAGCGGCGAAACTCGGCGGCATACTCCTCCGGGTTCAGATTGCCGCCACAGCCCCAGCTCTCATTCCCAACGCCCCACAGATCCACGCTGAAGGGTGCAACGTCACCGTTGACGCCACGCTGTGAAGCAAGGGCATTCGGTTGTGCCTTCGCGGCTGAGTTCGAAGGGACATCGCCGGCAGGGGCGTTGCAGTATTCGATCTCCTGGTAGAAGTCCCGTGCCGGAAGCGATCGAAGATCGGCAGCCAGGTAGGGTTTGCAGCCGATCGCACGGCAGGTGTGCATGAACTCGTGAAGGCCGTACGTGTTCGGGTCCTGCTGGTTCCAGAAAGCGGTGCGCGCGGGACGCTTGGCCGCGGGGCCGATGCCATCTTTCCAGTCGTAGCTGTCAGCGAAGCAGCCGCCAGGCCAGCGCAGCAGGGGAGCTTTGATAACCCGCATCGTGTCGAGGAAGGCCTTGCGAATGCCATTCTCATTGGGGATTTTGGAGCCTTCGCCGACCCAGACGCCGTCATAAATGACGCCGCCAAGATGCTCGATAAAGTGGCCGTAAATCTCCGGAGAGATGGTGCCGATAGGCTCAGCAGGGAGGATGTCGATACGCGCGTCTGCCTGAGTGGACTGAGCCAGAATCGTCGAGCCGCGGAGAGCAACGGCGGAGGCGGCAAGGGTGGTCGCCTTCAGGAAGGAGCGTCGGGTGGTTGCAGGTTGTGACATTGAGTAAACGTTCTCCGATGACGAATGAAACGATATAGAGTCGCGACCGGCCCTGCAAGCAGTTTTCCTGCCGGATCCCTTTTCCCAAATGTTTTTCCGACACTCCTCTATATAGATAGGTTTTTTTCATGGAACCGCCTGTTGAGATTCGCGTTCGGCTATGGGCTCGGAGCCGCGAATCTAGTGGCAGGTGTGATACGGGTGGCCGGCGAGAATGGTCAGGGCGCGGTATACCTGTTCGGCCAGGACGACGCGGGCGAGCTGATGCGGCAGGGTTATGCGGCCAAGGGAAAAGAGCAGATTGGCACGTTGGCGCGCGGCCGGCGACCACCCATCCGCAGGTCCGATGGCGAACATCAGGCGTTGGATGCCCTCGTCGCGGACGCGGCCGAGTTGCGCGGCGAACTCATCCGAGCTGAACTGCTGGCCGCGACTATCCAGCAGAACGGCGTACGCCGGAGTGCGACCGGACTGCCGATCCAGCCAATTGAGGACGGCCCTCTCCGAATCGAACAGCTCAGAATCGCAAGGGGCGTAGCGTGCGGCGCGTTCAATGTAGTCGGCGATCAGGCGGTCGCTTGCCTCCGATTTCGAGCGGGTGCGATGTGGCGCGATGGCTGCAAGGGTGATCTTCATTCACACCACGAAGTTAAGTTTCGTATATTCCATTTCCGGATTATCCAATATTTCATAGAAGTAAATTTCCGGGTTCGCGGGAAAAAGCCGAAATTCTCAAAAATCTGCTGTTTCGTGAATTGGCCCTCGACGTGCACCGCATCGGGTAAGACAGTGACAATTGAGGGGATCGTTTGATGAGACAGCTTTCGGTTTTGCGTTGTGTGATTCTCGGAGTTTTGCTGGCAGTATCGTTCGGCTACGCCCATGCAGCAGACGTTAATGCGCATATCAAAGGTACTGTGACTGATCCGGCCGGAGCCGTCATCGCCAAGGCCAGCGTCGTCGCCACCAATGAGAATACCGGCGTCAAATATACGACGGAATCTTCGGCGACAGGCGAGTATCTCTTCCCGCAACTCCCCATCGGCACCTACACAATCAAGGTCTCCGCGCCCGGCTTCAAAGAGTTTCAGGCTACGGGCATCGTATTGAACATCGCGCAGGAGTATGTCGAGCCCGCCGTGCTCACGGTCGGTTCAACCTCGGATATGGTCGAAATCCATGCCGACGCTGTCCAGGTCAACACAACGGACATGCAGCTCAGCAACGTGGTGAACTCGACCCAGATGGTAGAGCTTCCTCTTATCAATCGAGCCTTCGCGGGTCTCGCACTGACCCTCCCCGGCGTACAAGCCGGCAGTGACCGCTTCAATACTCCCTCGGTCAGCGGCGGTCAGGGGCAGCAGACGAGTTACTTGGTCAACGGAGCTGACGACAACGACTTCGCGCTGAACACCCTTGTGGTTTCCCCAAACCTTGATGCGATTGACCAGTTCAACCTCATCGATGGCCCTCTCAATGCAGAGTATGACCGTAACTCCGGCGGCATCATCAGTGCAACCATCAAGCAGGGCACGAATCACTTTCACGGTAACGTGTTCGAGTTCTACCGCGATACGTTCCTGAACACGAACAACTTCTTCCAGAAGACATTCAACTCTGCCGGCCAGGTGACCAATCGTCCAGCAACCTTCCACCAGAATATCTTCGGTGGCACTATCGGCGGTCCGATCTTTAAGGACAAGCTTTTCTTCTTCGGCGCTTACCAGGGAACTCGTCAGGCCGTTCCCCAAACCCCCACCACGAACGTGACGGTCTACACGCCTGCTCAACTCGGCGGCGACTTCTCTTCCTTCAATGGAACGGCGACGACTCGCCCGGCAAGTGCGACAACCGTAACGAACCCCGACGGCACTACCAAGACTATTGCAGCGGCCTCCTATGGAAAATTCTCGGGCAATTCCATTCCCAGCTCGATCAGTGTCCCCGGTTGCACAACTCCTCTGGAGACATGGGCTCAATGCGCCTATGACAGGGGCGGTAAATTCCCAACTACAGCGTTCAATTCCATTTCAAGCACGTTGATCAAGCAGTATGTTCCGGCGGCGAACAGCGGTACGAACTTTGTTTACAACTCGACCTCTGTTACCAGTGGCAACCAGTACATCGGACGCTTCGACTATGCCCTCAACACCAGGAATCAGTTTTCGGTTGTCGGCCTGTATAACCAGTCGACTGTTAGCAATGGTCTACCCTTCAGCGGTTCCAACCTTCCCGGCTTCGGGGATGGCAGTTTGACTCACTCTCAGGTGTGGACTGGGGACTGGGTGCACCAGTTCAGTGCTACCGCAGTGAACGATCTCGCCGGTCACTACACCCGTCTCGACTTCAACTCCGGTGCACCACAGAAGTCCGTCGCCCCCAGCAGCGTCGGCTTTGCGATCACCCCGCAGGTTACGACCGGTGCCCAGACGATCCCGAGGATCGCTCTTGGCGCTCCATACTTTACTCTGGGCGGCACGAACAATGGACCGCAGCCACGAGTCGATGGGAACATGCAGTTCGACGACATCTTCAGTAAGACCTACGGACACCATAGTCTGAAGTTCGGGTACGATTTCCGCAAGTTCAGTGTCGTCAATTCGTTCCTCGCATCCAACAGCGGTAATTACACATTTGCCACCAGCAATCCCTTCAGTTCTGGCGACCAATCCCTCGACTTCGTCTTCGGCAACCCCTCTAGTTATTCCCAGGGCACTGGCAACATCATCCAGGCGACGGCGTTCCTGAACTATATGTTCGCGCAGGATTCGTGGAAGATCTTTCCCACCTTCACCCTTAACTACGGACTCGGTTACTCAATCGACACGCCGCTGCAGAACCACCAGTACGGCGGCATAGCTGTGGGCTGCGCGATAACGTCGCAGCAGTCGAAGGTATTCCCGGGCGCACCCAAGGGTTTGAACTATCCTGGCGATCCTGGTTGCACCAAGAGCGGTGCGGCCTACACGCGCTATACCGAGCTCGGACCTCGCTTTGGCTTTGCATGGGCCCCCGACCTGGGCGCCATCTCCGGCAGCCAGGGCAAGCTCTCTATCCGTGGCGGATTCGGCATCTACTATAACCGCACCGAAGAAGAGACCGCGCTCCAAACACTTGGCACGCCTCCGTTCGGCTTCACCGCCCTCGGCGCCGGTGACTTTACCGGCAGACCACAGTTTGCTAACCCCTACGCGGATATCAATAACGGCAAAAAGCAATCTAGCGGCGGGAATGCAGGTGCGCCTCTTCCAAAGGCGTCTGAGTCGAACCGGTTCCCCTACATACCTCCTACGGCTGGCCAGGCAGTAGATTTTTCGCAATACGGTCAAATCGTCAACATTAGTGGCTGGGGCCCAGGGTTCCGCGCTCCCTATTCAGAGAATTTCCAGCTCTCTGTAGAGCGCGAGATGCCGTCCCAAATCGTGGCGCGCCTGAGTTATGTAGGTGCACTGGGTCGTCATAACCAGGAGGGCTACGAAGGTGTTCCAATTACGCCGGCAGGCCATGCGGCTTGTCTGGCAAGCCCAGCCTGCTACAACGATCCCGATAATCAGGCTCTCACCTACGCCGGCACCCACACGACTACTCTTGACCCGAACTTTGCCGAAATGGGATTAGTTGGATCGGATGCTACGTCGAGCTACCACTCGCTTCAGGCGAGCGTGCAGAAGGCACAAACCCATGGCCTTTCTTTCCAGATGAGTTACACCTATGCACATTCGCAGGACACTGCCTCGAGCTTCGAGAACTCCGGCTTCGGTCAAAACGGTTCCCGTGGATACAACCAGTACGACACCTCGCGCAACTGGGGCGACTCGCTGTTTGATGCTCGTCACCGTTTCGTCTTCTCTCCGATCTACGTCGTTCCCAGTCTCAAGAGCGGTAACTGGTACTCTCCACTCAACCTCCTTGTATCTGGTTGGCAAGTTAGCGGCATCATGACGCTGGCGACCGGACTGCCGTTCGATATCTCTTACGGCGGTTTCGGCACCTCGAACTCTCTCTGGTGCGCAGACAACTCCAGCTTCTACGCCTGCCCGGATGCGCCAAACCAGATCGCTCCTATCAACAGAAACTTTAATATCCGCGCCAAGAATGCGGCGAATCGAACGGTGTATTTTGCACCAACAAGCTGGGCGCCTGAGACGCTCGGTACGTTCGGTAACACGCACCGTAACCCGTATCACGGTCCTGGCATTAACAACACCAACATGATCCTCGCGAAGAACTTCAATCTCTCCGCTGACGGTGCTCGTAAACTCCAGCTCCGTATGGAGAGCGATAACGTCTTCAATCACACACAATTCAACAACCCTGCAAGCACGTGGGCTGATCAGGGACTCTCGGCCTCCTTCGGCCAAATCTCTACGGCCGCAAACGCTCGTCAGACACAGCTAGCCGCAAAAATCTACTTCTAACCACATTTCGCCTGCGAAGGCGGAACGGCACGAAAACGGAGAGCCTTGGCTCTCCGTTTCTTCGTAGGATCGACGCGCCTATTCCTACTTCTTTGCGGTCTTCTTATCGGCCTTGCGCGTTGGCGATTTGGCTGCTGATTTCCTGGCGACGCTCTTCTTCGCTGCGGCCTTTTTCGAAGATGGCGTCTTCGTTGCGATCTTCTTTGTCGCTATCCCTTTCGTCTCCTGCCTTGCGGTCGTTTTGTTTGCAGGTGCCTTCTTCTTCGCGCGCGTCTCCGCGATCCGTGCACTCACCTCAGAGTTGAGATCCGCCACACTGATAGTCGTTGCGGATTTTCGCAGCCTCTCCAGGCCATAAAAGGCCCGCTTCTCCGCCGAAAAAACGTGGACGATGAAGTCCACATAGTCCATCAGGATCCATTCGCCCTGACGGCGGCCCTCGACTGAGTTGGGATACACGCCGAACTCGCGTTTCAAGCGAAGCTCCACCTCGTCGGTGATCGCGACATTCTGCCGCTCATTGGTGCCGTTGCATATAAGAAAATAGTCGGTGAGGCCGCTCTCGGCCGGGTCGAGCGCGAGAATACGAATGTCTTCAGCTTTTTTGTCCTCGCACGCGGCAGCCGCAGCGAGCAGTAGCTGGTTGCTTTCAATCGATGGCATGAGACTCCTTGAAGCTTCATGGTAGCGGGTTGTGCGCTCGGAAGCCAGTGTCTCCGCTGTGGGGATCCTCGCACCAGATGGCAACGAGTCATGGCGCCACAGGTAATGCCGATTCCGGGCGCACCCGCCAGTGCAGCGTACATCTTCGCCGCTACTTCTTTCGCAGATGAAGCATAGTGCGTCCGTTCACCAGAGCCAGCTCGTCGACAGTCGTAAAGTGCTCGCCGAAGGCATCACGGAATGCGGCTTCAGTGATGTGCGTATAGATGGTGCCGCGTCCCCGCAGGAGCTCCTGAAACTTCGGGTCCGTTGGCGGTACCCATTCGAGGATGAGGTGCCGTGTCGTCAGGCTGCTGCAGAGAGCAGCGATGCGATCCATCGGGATCTGGTTGCGGAGCAGAAGATGGTGCAGCACCGCGAGCATCATCACGGTGTCGAAGTGACCGGTGCAACGGCTCAGGAAAGAGGCGTATTCGCGGTTCTCCCATCCGGCAGCCGGCGTCGGATGAGCGAGATCGACGCACAGCGGGAGAATGCTCTTGCCGCTTCCCTTCAGATTAGCGCAGAGGCGATCGACGGCCTGCAGGTCGGTGTCGATCGAGACCACCTCGGCGCCTGCGTCGGCGGCCAGATTGGAGTACACGCCGGTATTGCATCCCACATCGAGGACACGCGCTGGTTGTGCGGCGACCAGAGCCTCGGTGACAAAGCTGCGCTTTCGCGCATGGTCCTCGTCGCTGTAGTGGGTAGCAGTCTCCGCATAGTCCGACCAGGTAGACGAACGGTGGGCCGGCGTAACGCTGCGCATCTGCGACAGCAGCCCCTTAAGGGTCTTCAGCAGGATCTCCCTGGCGAGATCAGGGTCTTTTACGGAATGTGATGCAAGGCTCCCAGCCTGCATCTTTTTGTTATTTGCCAGCAGCGACGGCAGGGTCACCGCCGACAGCGCAGGCTGCCGCAGTCGCGCCGGCCAGGCGAGCGCGGCGTAGATATCTTCGGGCTCGTAGCCATCTCGCCGCGTAAGCGATGTCTGCAGCGGCCACCCCATTCTCGAGTAAGCGAGCATGGGAAGCAGAAACGTCCGCACGAACTGCCCATAGGCAAGCCAGATCGGCTGGTGTGTGTCCAGCCGTTCGATCGACAGCAAATCTACGAAGATGGGCTCTGTGCCTTGGAACAGAACGTTGAGCGGCGTAGCGTCCTTCAGCAGCCAGCCCTGATGGACGAGATCGCTGCAAAGATTCAGCGTGAGTTCGGCGGCCGCCAGCCACAGCCCAGGCGCCCACTCCCAGGGAAAGCTCTGGAAGGAGACACGAGGATGACGCAGCACAAGTGTCTCGGCGTTTGGTGGAGACGCTACCTCGCTGGCGACAAGTCGTCCCTGTTCGACCAATTCCGTTGCAATGGGCAAGGCGAGGAAGGCAAGAATTTCAGCATCGAACGGCGCGCGGATGCTGCGATACGCGCCGTCCGGGCGAACCTCAACGCTGCCTGCCGGATCGCGAAAGGTAGGGAGCGCGGGAAATGTCAACAGTTCTGCCATAGGAATTGCGATGTTGCTCAAGGCCGGACGGATCAGCCGCCGTGTCGTCGATTCAGCGAGAGGGAGGTGGTAATAAATACCGTCAGTTTAAAGACATCTAATGGCCTCAAAAGTTTCGCGATAAGGGCGAAAAAATTGTGGCAGCAATCATTCTGAGACCACGACGAGCTAACGATAGAGACGATGGTCCTGGATATACCCGGAGACCGCCGGGTCGAGCACGTCTGCGCATGGATCGCCCGCTTCAAGGCGCTCTCGAAGATTGGTGGCGGCGACATCTTCATGGACGGTCTGGAGCAAATGAACGCGGCCTCGCTGGTACGGCGTCAAGCCAAGGCCAGAGAGGTTCGCCAGCGGAAAGCCCGGGCGGCTCACCACGATCCACTCCGCAAGTTCAAGCAGCCGTTCCGGCTCGTGCCAGCGCGGCAGATCGAGGAAGCTGTCCGCGCCGACGAGGTTGAAGAGCCGCGCATCGGGCATCACGTCATACAACGCAGCTAGCGTCTGAACCGTGTAATTCGGAGTGCCGTCACTCCTGGGCGCGTCGAGGTCCGACACGTCAAAGCGCGGGTCCACCCTGCACGCAAGCTCCACCATGGCGAGCCTGTCGGCAAAGCCTGCCGGAACGCCTTCAGGCTTCAGAGGCTGCCGTCCTACGGGGGCAAAAAGAACTTTGTCCAGATCGAAGACATCCGCGGCAGCAGTGGCGATGGCGATATGGCCATGGTGCGGTGGATCGAAGCTGCCGCCGAAGAGGGCTACGCGCATGGCAATTTCTCCCCGCAGACTGCGCCTGTAACACTACGGAAGGTGGACAACGAAACCCATGCTGACTTGTTTGATCGGGTAATTGTGGCTGTAGGTGCCGAAAGGATCCAGTCCGCCGTAGCCGAACTCGGCAACCCGCCAGTCCAAAATGGGGAGCAACTTGATATCGAGACCGGCAAGTCCCTCGTACTGGAAATTGTTGTAGATGACGTTAGGCAGAGGTTGAGTGGAGGCTGGGCGCCCCGTATACAGGCCGTAGTCGCTGCGACCGAGGCCGACCGAGATCTGCAGGTAGGGCTTCAGAGACTTGGTGGGCTGAAACACGCCGCGCACACCGCCCAGCACAGAGTAAATATGAGCGCCGGGGCCGTTGAAATTGAGATAGGCTCCACGCTTGGTTGTCAGAATGCTGCCGCGCACGTCGGCTCCCAGTTTGACCGGCCCAAGCTTCATAAAGTCGTAGTACACGCCGCCCGTTCCGCCCAGAGGATCGACCGTATCGTTCCGCGCAAATGCGGGGTCGCTCGAGTTCGGGGGCGGCGGCAGGGGCGAGGACGCGATTCTGCTGAGACGATCGACCGTGAACATCCCATAAACGCCAACTTGCGCTTGAGAAGAGACAGTAGTGGCGACGGCAACGGCGGCAAGAAGGAGAACTGCTTTGCGGAGAATCATGTGGGTTTAGTTTACTAGTTTGGACGGCTGGAGTGCAGTGGGATGGCCTGAATTGTAGGAGGATTCGCGGCCAATAGACTGGCATACAATCGGCCCATGTCGAAGCGTCCCTTCTCCAGATACTGGGTTTTGATTCTGCCGATCCTCCTTTTCATGTTGACGCTGACAGGGCGCGCACAGACCGCAAACGATTTTGTCGGCCAGTGGGTCATGACGTTGGGCCAGAAAACCTTTCTTGTCCTCACCATCGCTCCTCAAAAGGAAGGAGAGTCTTCCATCAGCGGATTCATTATTCGACCACAGCATTTCGGAACCAACGACGGACTCTCCTTTTACGGGATCGACACCAAAACTGTGCAGGAGACGATCACCCACTCGGAGAGGAAGGATGCCCAGATCACTATTACGGTTCAGAATCCAATGGATCCCTCCGATCAAGACACGTACCAGATATCGCTGGCCGACAGCTCTCACTTGAAACTGAAGATGGGAGATTCTCATTACGAGCCCGCCATTCTGACAAAAGCCCAGACCCCTTCTACCCCGGCGACGGACTGGGACGTCTCGAAGACCTACCCCAATGACGATTCCGCGGTCTCCAGCCCCGAGATGCAACGTATCTTTGAAGAAGATCAGAACGTACGCCAGCCGGGAGGCAAGATCGATTGGACTGCCGTCTCGAAATCGGACGCAGAGCGTCGAGAAGCAACCCGAAGACTGCTCAGCGACGGCAAACTTAACACCGGCGAGGATTTCGAACGTGCGGCGTTTGTCTTTCAGCACGGTTCAACGCCGAACGACTATCTTCTGGCTCACACGCTCGCTATGATTGCCGCGAAAAAGGGCAGAGGCAACGCCCTATGGATTGCATCAGCGACCCTCGATCGGTATTTGCAGGCGATTCATCAACCGCAGATCTATGGCACGCAATTCTTCACCAGGCCCAACGAGCCAACCACGCAGGAACCCTACGACCGAACGCTGATCTCAGACCCAATGCGCAGGCAGTTGGGCGTTCCCTCCCAGCCCTCACAGGGCGAACGACGCAAGCAATTTGATGCAGAGCGAAACCTTCGAACTAAACCTTGAACGGACTGACGGGGTCAACCCCGAAGTTTAGCCACTTCATCCAGAATCCGGTCAGCCATCTTCGCTTTGCTCATCACCGGCAGCTCCACCGCGCCGCCCGGCGTCAAAAAGCTTCCCGCATTCTGCTCCGCGTCGAATCCAATCCCTTGTACCGAGACATCGTTCACAACAACTGCATCGACGCCCTTGGCCGCAAGCTTTGCGCGCCCGTTCGCCATCGCAGCCTCAGTCTCCGCCGCAAACCCTACAACAATGGTTCCCACAACGCGCTGTGCCACCACCTCGCGCAGAATATCTTCCGTCGCCTCAAGCTCGAGGATCACGGCCCTGGCCGCCTCGCGTTTGATCTTCTGTGCCGCAACGCTCCTCACACGGTAGTCACTCACCGCCGCCGCCATCACGACGATCGTGGCCTCGCGCAGATGCCTCATCACCGCGGATCGCATCTCATCGGCAGTCACAACACGCACGATCTCAACCCCGCCCGGCTCCTGCAGGCCCGTAGGAGCACTGATCAGAATTACGCGCGCACCACGCCGCCGTGCCGCCTCCGCAACGGCGTACCCCATTCGCCCGCTCGAGCGATTCCCAATAAACCGTACCGGATCGATCGCCTCCCGCGTTCCTCCGGCCGTCACCAGCACCGTCTCGCCGGCAAAGTCAGATAGTTGTGCCGGACTCGAAGCAACTCCAGTTTCCGCAAGGCTTAGATAGTTGTTCGCAGTCCCGTCTGCCAGTGTCTCCGCAACCACCGCTGCGATCGTCGCCGGCTCCGCCAGCCTGCCACCCCCAACCATCCCACACGCCAGATAGCCGCTACCTGGCTCAATCACCTTGACTCCACGAGCCCGCAACGTCTCCACGTTCGCCTTCGTCGCCGGATGTTCCCACATATTCACATTCATGGCAGGAGCCACAATCACCGGCGCCGTCGTCGCAAGAAACATCGTTGAGAGAAAATCGTCCGCCAGCCCATGAGCGAACTTCGCCAGCGTATCCGCCGTCGCCGGAGCGACAATCAGCAGCTTCGTCGTCTGCGCCTCATATATATGTTCAATCGCCGATTCGTCATCCTGCGAGACAGCCCCGGCATCCTCACCCCACAAACTCGTGATCACCTTATGTCCGGAGATCGCAGCAAACGTCAGCGGCCGCACAAACTCCTCCGCCGCCTTCGTCATCACGACATGGGGATCGTATCCGGCATCCTGCAGCAGGCGCACCAACTCGACGGATTTATAAGTCGCAATCCCGCCGCAAACCCCGACCGTAACCTTCACGCGTCCGTTACTCATTAGCCGTCCCCAAGCCTATTCCCCAAAAGACTATTCTCAGTCCAATGGAATGGTCTCACATGCACCAGTTTTCGAGCATTTCGACTACGGATTAGGTGCGGGGCTCGGCCCGCTCGAAGGAATCCAAATGAACCGCAAAAATTACGTAGGTTTGTATCCTGGAGGCGATAACCTCAGACCAACGCTACCCTGTGCAGCCTGAATCTCCGCACGCTACAATCAGCCAGGCATGGCTCTATCTCAACCGTCGCGTCGAGATTTCCTGAGAACCGCTGGTGCGGTGGCGGGTGTCTCGCTGTTGCCGTCGAAGTATCTGCCGGGCCAGTCAGCCGCCAATGGCGCGGGCGCCGCGAAAGCGGATTACACCCTGACGATTGCCACTTCACCGCTGGAATTGGCGCCCAACCGTATCATCTCGGCTACTGCTTACAACGGACAATTCCCCGGCCCCTTGCTTCGCTTCAAAGAAGGACAGCAGGTAACGGTCGATGTTCACAACGAGACCGATACCCCCGAACAGCTGCATTGGCACGGCCAGTTTGTCTCGACCGATGTAGACGGAGCTGCAGAGGAAGGGACACCCTTTATTCCGCCGCATGGCAGTCGCCGCATCTCCTTTGTGCCAAAGCCTTCGGGATTCCGCTTCTATCACACGCATGTCCGTGCTGGAGCGAACCTCGCAGCGGGTCAGTACAGCGGCCTGGTAGGTCCTGTTTATATCGAGCCCAAAGTCAATCCCGGGCGCTACGACCGCGAAGTATTCCTCACCATGAAGGAGTTTCAGCCAACACTCAGTCGCGGCGGCGACATGGCGATGGACTTTCTTTCGCCAGCCCAGACAGTTCCAGCGCTCAAACGCGCCGGCGAAACTACGATGAACGCTTCACTCGCCAAAGGAGCGCCCCACGGCTACGAAGTCGGCTACGACTCCTTCACGATCAATGGACGGATGCTTGGCCATGGCGAACCTGTGCGCGTAAAGCAGGGCGAGCGTGTTCTGTTGCATGTTCTGAATGGAAGCGCGGGTGAGATTCGGAGCCTTGCTCTACCGGGACATATCTTCATCGTCGTTGCGATGGACGGTAATCCGCTCCCAAGACCCGTTCGCGTGCCGGGCCTCTGGCTGGGCACGGCGGAGCGAATCTCTGCAATCGTAGAGATGAATCATCCCGGAGTCTGGATCATGGGCGATCTCTCCGATGACGACCGAAAACACGGCATGGGTATTGTCGTCGAATATGCAGGGTATAAAGGAAAGCCGCAGTGGATCGCGCCAAAACCTTTCAAGTGGAACTATGCACACTTTGGCAACTCCACCGCTGCTGCTGCCCCACCCGACGAAGTCTTTGAGATGATCTTCGAGAAACAAAATGCCGCGATCGACGGCTTTAATCAGTGGACCATCAACGGCGTATCGTACCCGATGGAACAAATGATGGCTAAGCCGCTCTTCCATCTCCGCGAGGGGAAGCGTTATCGCATTCGCATGAAGAACGCCAGTGACGATATTCACCCGATACACCTGCACCGGCACAGTTTTGAGGTCACGCGGATCGCAGGTCAGCCTACCGCAGGACTGATGAAGGATGTCGTGATGGTTGGTGGTTACCAGGAAGTCGAAATCGACTTCGTTGCCAACAATCCCGGCGCGACGTTGTTCCATTGCCACCAGCAGCTGCACATGGACTTCGGCTTCATGGCCTTATTTGACTACGTGTAACGGTGATCTTATTCGGTGAGGATCCGATGAGCGATTCTATGTCTGTACCGGATCACTCTCGCTCGACGAGCGGAGAAGAGATGCCGGAAGACGCGCTCCCCAACAGCGAACACATCCCAGGATCTGCGGTACCAGGATCTGCGGTACAAGGATCTGCGCTTGAGGTGTTCTTTGTTCTTCTGCGCCTCGGCTGCGTTTCTTTCGGTGGCCCGATTGCCCACCTCGGCTACTTTCAGCGGGAGCTCATCGAGCGGCGAAGATGGTGCGACCAAGACACCTTCGCCGAGATCATCGCTCTGGCGCAGTCGCTGCCTGGGCCTGCAAGCAGTCAGGTTGGCTTTGCGTTAGGGATTCTGCGTGCAGGATGGCCCGGAGGTCTGGCGGCCTGGCTCGGGTTCACGCTCCCGTCGGCTCTTCTCATGCTGGGTCTCGCATACGGAGGCACGTTAGCGTCCGGAGCTTTTGCCGGCCGGCTCACTCACGGTCTGCAACTTGTCGCGGTCGCAGTCGTGGCGCAGGCGGTAATGACGATGCAACGTTCTCTGGCCCCAGACCGGCAGCGGATCGCACTGGCAATTGCTGCCGTCGTTGTCACGTTGTTCGCTCCCTCGCAACTCTCAACGTTGATCGCCATTCTCGGAGGAGGTATTGCAGGCCTCGTGATGTTCCGTTCCCTGGATCTGGCTGCCCCACGTTACACATTCCTCCAATGGCCCAAGGCAAGCGGAGTCGTTTGCGCTGTCATCTTCTTCGGGTTTCTTCTGCTGCTTCCCGCAGCTGCCCATTTCACATCAAGCCCGATCGCGGAGGTCTTAGCTGCTTTTTATCGGAGCGGAGCTCTTGTCTTCGGAGGAGGTCACGTCGTGCTCCCAATGCTTGAAAACGCCGTCGTCGCACGCGGTTGGGTCACACAGCAGACATTCCTCGCCGGATATGGTGCTGCGCAAGCCTTGCCAGGCCCTCTCTTCACGTTCGCCGCCTTCCTGGGCGCTGCCGTTCGCGGGTCGTCGAATCCTCTCCTGTTCGGGCTGGCAGCATTGATAGGTATCTTTGCACCTGGACTCCTGGCAATGGCTGCGGTACTGCCGTTCTGGGGCGAGTTGCGCAGGAACCGCCCGATTCAGGCTGCACTTCGCGGAGTAAATGCAGCTGTAGTCGGAATTCTCATTGCTGCACTAATCACGCCGCTTTGGACATCGAGCGTGCGATCCGGACTCGACTTCTGTTTCGCGCTGGTGGCCTTTGCGCTTCTGGTTGTGTGGAGGATGCAGCCCTGGATGGTAGTCCTCGGAGTGACTGGGGCTTACCTCCTCACCAGCGCGGCTTGATCCTCCCGTGTGTGCAGGCGGTACGCGGACGTCTCCTCGCCAAAACTCCAATGCACCAGGGTCCCGGCATTCTAAGGATGTGTTAATTCCCGGTGGCTCCGGTTCAGGAGCTACCGGCGTTTCGATTACTTCCGTGTTGCGGACGAGCACGCGGATTACCTTCAGCTCATCTGGATTTGTGGTTCGCCCTGGAGCCGCCGCCACCTAAGGCAGTCAAATTCCAGAACGGCTCATTAAGCCACCAGAGCGCCGGATTCGCCCACTTCAACTACGCCTGTTGAGCGCTCCATTTATGACTCGTACATGCCGAATTTCTCGCTATGAGTTTTGCTAGTAGCGAGAGAGCTCGAGCACAGCGCAAAATAGACTGCTAAATCCCAGACAGAAATTTCACCAGGGAATGTACTCAGGGGCCGTCTGCCCCGCGTCGAGTTCTACCAGCCTTTACGCACGAGAAAGGGCATGCCGATGAACTTCATCACAATTTCAAGCAAGTGGAACAGCTGCTATCGTGTTACTGCCCTCGCGGGCCTTTCGATACTACTATCAGCAGCGAGCGGCTCGGCGCAGCAGACAACCGGAACGCCGGGGTCGCCGAGCGCCACCACATCGATCGACGGCAGATATATACCCGCACCGCCGCAGCCGTTTAGCGGCGGAATTGAACTCAATGCTTTGCAGTCAAAGGCGGCCTGGCCGGCACGAATCGTACCGCCGAAGGGTGCACCCAACGTTTTGCTGATTATGACAGACGACGTGGGCTTTGCCGCGCCAAGCACATTCGGCGGCGTTATCCCGACGCCGGCTTTGCAACGCGTTGCTGATATGGGTCTGCGTTATACCAACTTCCACACCACCTCGCTTTGTTCGCCGACGCGAGCGGCCCTGATCACTGGCCGCAACCACCACTCTGTGGGGTTTGGCGTGATCTCGGAACAGTCCACCGGATTCCCCGGCTATAACAGCATCATCGAAAAAAACAGCTCAACCATCGGCCGTATTCTTCTTGAGAACGGCTATCGCACGTCGTGGTTCGGCAAGGACCACAACACGCCGACTTATACGTCAAGCCAGGCGGGACCGTTTGATCAGTGGCCTACGGGAATGGGGTTCGAGTACTTCTATGGCTTCATCGGCGGCGACACCAATCAGTGGGAGCCCGGAATGCTTTTCCGCAATACCACGGCAATCTATCCCTATGTCGGCCACCCGGGCTGGAACTTGACCACGGCGATGGCGGACGATGCGGTCGGCTGGCTCAACCAGCTGAACGACCTCGATCCTGCGTTGCCATTCTTCCTTCATTACGTTCCAGGCGGAACCCATGCGCCGCATCATCCCACGCCGGAGTGGGTAGAGAAGGCTCACAATCTGCACCTGTTCGACAAGGGCTGGAACGCAATGAGAGACGAGATCTTTGCCAACCAGAAAAAGCTCGGCGTGATTCCGCAGGACGCGCAACTTACGCCTTGGCCGGACAAGCTTTTGCCTCGCTGGGAAACTCTTAGTGCGGACGAGAAGAAGCTCTACACACGTCAGATAGAGATATACGCCGCCTACCTGATGTACACGGATTATGAGATTGGGAGAGTAATTCAGGAAGTCGAACGCGAAGGCAAGCTGGACAACACGCTCATCATTTATATCAGCGGCGACAACGGCGCGAGCGCGGAAGGAACGCTACACGGCACTCCCAGCGAACTCATGGCTTTCAACGGTGTGGACGTGCCGGTGGCAGACCAACTGAAATACTTCTACGACGTGTGGGGCACCGACAAAACCTATAACCACTACGCTGTGCCGTGGGCATGGGCGCTGGACACACCCTTCAAGTGGACCAAGCAGATTCCATCCTTCTTCGGCGGAACTGCCAACGGCATGGCCATCGCCTGGCCAGGCCACATTAAAGATGCTGGCGGAATCCGGAATCAGTTCCATTCCGTGATCGACATTGTTCCTACCATCCTCGAGGTCACCGGCATTCCCGCCCCGGTTATGGTGGACGGGATCGCACAGAAGCCGATCGAAGGAGTGAGCCTGGCTTACACATTCGACAAGGCCAACGCGAATGCGCCGTCTCCACATCGCAAGCAGTACTTTGAAATGATGGGCGTGCAAGGCCTCTACGACGATGGCTGGATGCTGAGCGCTGTGCCGGTTCGTCCGCCGTGGGACCTCGCCAGTGCTGCCATGCCTGATCCGGCGAGCGGATTCAAGTTTGAACTGTACGACGTGAACCATGACTGGACACAAAACACCGACCTCTCCGCCAAAAATCCGGCGAAGGTGCAACAGATGAGGGACCTGATGTTTGCTGAGTTTGCGAAATATCAGGTGTTGCCGCTCGACGCTTCCGTGGCAACTCGCCTGGTGGCGCCGCGTCCGAGCATGGCGGCCGGCCGCGATGTCTTCACATACTCCGGTAAGCCCACGATCGGAATGCCGATTGCTACGGCGCCAAATTTGCTGGGTACGTCATTCACCATGACCGCCGTCGTCGATGTACCACAGGCCGGAGCGGATGGCATGATTGCTACCGCAGGCGGTCGTTTTGGCGGCTGGGCCTTTTATGTGCTGAAAGGCAAGCCCGTATTCAACTGGAACCTTCTCGACCTGAAGCGTGTGAAATGGACGGCCCCGGAGGCGCTAGCCCCCGGTAAACACACCATCGAATATGACTTCAAGTACGACGGACTGGGTTTCGCAACGCTGGCGTTCAACAACATGAGCGGAATCGGACGGTCTGGAACTGGCGTCCTGAAGGTGGACGGCAATGTCGTTGCGACTCAGACGATGGAAAAGACAATTCCACTGATCTTTGCGGTCGACGAAACCTTTGACATAGGGTCTGACACCGGATCGTCGGTAGATGATCAGGACTACAAAGTCCCATTCACGTTCACCGGCACCATCGACAAGCTGACCATCGCCGTTCGGCACCCGCAACTCACCCCTGAAGACCTGCAGAAGCTGAAACAGGCTGCTGCCAGCGCCGCTGACGCGCAGTAGCAGCAAACAAGCCGAAGGGGTAGCGCTCACAGCCTGCTCCAGTTATTTTGCAACCGCAACTTCCCCTTCCCAAGAAGTCGGGGGAGTTATGCCGAGTCGATCGCGTCGGACGGCGCTAAATCGCCAGCTCACTCACCGAACAGTACGGAAACAAGACCTTCTAAATCTCTGGGCTCTGGGTCAGTGACGGGCTATTCGGAAGTAATGCCTCCAGATTGATCCGGAAAGACACGCATGTTGCCATAAATTGCCGTTCCCGGCCCGGCGTTGCTCCCCACATGCAGGAACCGGTCAAGCAGTTGGGGTGATGCAACTCTGTGGGCCTGGATCCCCACACGATACAATCAGCCAAAGCATGATCGCCCACCTCCGCGGACGCCTCCTCTCGAAGACCCCCAACCAGGCTATCGTCGAATGTTCCGGCGTTGGCTACGACGTTACCATCAGCGTCACGACCTTCTCCGCGCTGCCCAGCGAAGGCGCCGAAGCAACCCTTCACATCCACACCCACGTTCGCGAAGACCAGCTCGCGCTCTTCGGCTTCTCCGAAACTCAGGAAAAGCGCCTCTTCGAAAAGCTGCTCACCATCAGCGGCATCGGCCCCAAGCTCGCCATCACGGTCCTGAGCGGCATCAGCTCTGATCGCCTCGTCACCGCCATCCGTTCCGGCGACCACGCCACCCTCACCCGCATCCCCGGCATCGGCAAGAAGACCTCCGAGCGGGTAGTCCTTGAACTCAAAGACAAACTCGACGACCTCGCCGTAGCCATTCCCACCACATCCGGAGGCCCGCATCACGGCCCCGCCGGCGACGACGCTCTCTCCGCCCTGGTCAACCTCGGCTACGCCCGACCCGTCGCCCAGAAGGCCATTGAAACCGCGATCGAGAAGAACCCGGAAGCAGCCCACGACTTCGAACTCCTCTTCCGTGCCGCCATGGCCGCCATTCGCTGAAAAATAAATCTCAAGAAGTTGGCACGTTTTTCGACGGCCGATTTGCGGTCGTTTCCAGCCACGGTTTCACCACAACTCCACCACGATTTACCATACAAAAAACCACGTTCTGCACGCCGATTTTGCCAAAACCCCCTGCAAAAACGCCCTTTTCGACCTCTCTAAAAAAAAATAAAAAAGAAGACCCCGAAACCGTTTTGCGGTCTCGGGGTCATCGGTCTGCAGACGGCCCGTAAGCCGAATTCTGTTTTAGACGATCATTCCTCTACGCGACGCATTACTGCGGCGCTTTAGCAACCTACCCGCAGGTTTTGGCTCCCCGAAGGGTCTCTCCGCCTGGGCGCATCGGGCCGATACGCTCATCGCCGCCTGGAGAGGAGCGGCGAGATCCCTGCCTATTTGGTCTTGCTCCGTGTGGGGTTTACCGTGCCGCGGTCATTACTGCCCGCGCGGTGCGCTCTTACCGCACCTTTTCACCCTTACCCTTGGCCGCGTACGGATTTGCCGAAGCAAATCACCAACTTAGGGCGGTATATTCTCTGTTGCACTGGCCGTCCAGCCGCCTTGACGCGACCGTCCCGGACGTTATCCGGCACACTGCCCTGCGGAGTTCGGACTTTCCTCCCCCGCCTAACACCCTGCAGCCGAAGCCCCATGGTGACGACGGCGGCGATCATCCAGCCGCCTGCAAGTACAAGTGTATCCCACGAAGCGAACTAAACCCCGTCTAATTGCGTAGAAGAGAGCAGGTTAAGCCTCGCTTTCGAGGGCATCGGCTGGTAGTCTCAAAAGACTCCCCAGGGAAGACAGAGCATGGAATTCAAAGAGGCGGTAAAGATCGCGCTGCAGTCGCTGTGGGCGAATAAGCTGCGTTCGGTGTTGACGCTGCTCGGCGTCGTTATCGGCGTGGCCAGCGTGATTGCGGTCGTGACGCTGGTGAACGGCGCCAATACCTACGTTACGACCAAGTTCGCGCGTTATGGCGCGGACGTGTTCACTGTTTCAAAGATGCCGCAGATCATCACAAGCCCTGAGGAGTATCAGCGGTACCAGAAGCGGAAGGACATCCTGTTCCCGGACTTCAAGTATGTGGAGGAGAACTGCAAGCACTGCGTAGGGATTGGCGCGCAGCAGGCGGTGACGGGAAAGATTGTGCGCGGGACACAGTCCACGACCGATACCAGCATACGAGGCTATACGTGGCAGATGCCTGCGCTGCAGAACCTGGACATCGTGCAGGGGCGCGGGTTTACGGAGGCCGACGAAGAACATGCCTCGCATGTCGCGATCATCGGTACGGATATTCAGGACCATCTTTTTGAGGGAGTGGATCCGCTGGGACAGGAGTTGCGAGTCGACGGCACTCCTTACACGGTGATCGGGATCAGCGAGAAGCAGGGGAGCACGTTTGGTGCGAGCCAGGACAACTGGGTTGCAGTGCCGCTGACGGCGTTTCAGAAGAGCTATGGGACGGCGAAGACGCTGACGATTTATATCAAGGCGGGCGAGGCTGGACCGATCCTCGAAACGGCGGCAGACGAGGTAAGGGTGCTGGTGCGGTCGCGACGGCATGATGCTCCGGGTGTGCCGGATTCGTTTGAACTGGATACGAACAATACGCTGGTGGGATTTTTCAGCACAGTGACGAAGTCGTTTGGCGCGGTGGCCGGCGCGGTGGCGCTGATCTCTCTGGTGGTGGGCGGCATCGTGATCATGAACATCATGCTGGTGAGCGTGACCGAGCGGACACGTGAGATCGGAATACGGAAGGCGTTGGGCGCGCGGCCGAAGGACATTCTGATGCAGTTTCTGATCGAGTCAGGGACGATGGCGCTGGTAGGTGGAGTGTTCGGCGTTGTGGGGGGAATCTTGGTGGCGCAGGCGATCACGATTCTCGCAGGATTTCCATCGACGGTTGCGGTGTGGAGCGTGCTTGCCGGGTTGGTGATGGCCACCGGCACAGGAATCTTCTTCGGTGTCTATCCGGCGCGGAAGGCGGCGCTGCTGGATCCGATTGTGGCGCTGAGAGCGGATTGAAAGGCAAGGGAGGCCGTTGATGCAGATTGCCGATACAAAAGACACGATAAAGATGGCGCTGGATACGCTGCGGGCTAACAAGCTGCGGAGCGGGCTGACGATTCTGGGTATTGTGATTGGCGTGATGACGGTGATCGTCATCTCGTCGGTGATTAATGGGTTGAACTCGAGTGTGTCGGGGCTGGTTGAGTCGCTGGGGACCAATGTGATCTGGGTGTTCCGGTTTCCGGTGATCGGTGTGCGTCCTACGACGGAGATGCTGACGCGCAAGCAGATGACCTACGACGATGCGATGGCGATGAAGGATCTGCCGCATGTGCTGGCGGTGTCGCCGGGATTGCAATGGCGGGACAATAGCGGGCGGCCGGGCACCGTGGCGGTGAAGTTTGAAACGAAGAAGATGGAGGGAACGGTTCTCGAGGGAGATACGGCAAGCGTGAAGGATGTGTATCAGCTTGACCTGAAGGATGGCCGATTTTTTACCGATGGCGACGTGGAGCGCGCGGCGAATGTGGTGGTGCTGGGAAACGATACTGCCGATACGTTGTTCGGCACGGAGAGTTCGATCGGCAAAGACGTGACCATCGCGGGCATGGTGTTTACCGTGGTGGGGGTGATGGACAAGCGGAAGCAGGCGTTTGGCGGAGGGAAGAATCCAGAGGATAACAAGGCGTATTTTCCGGTGACTACGTTCCATAAGATTCATCCGGAGGTATTGGATTACTGGATCAGCCTGAAGTTCGACGATCAGAAGAACAAGGCGCTGGTGCAGGATGAACTCACGGAGTTGCTGCGGCGGCGGCGAAAGGTGCCTAACGCGGCGCCGGACAACTTTGCGATCTTCGGGACCGACTCGCTCACTCGTCTTTGGAACAACATCACCAGCGGCTTGTTCCTGTTGTTGTTTGCGCTTTCCAGCGTGGCGCTGCTGGTCGGCGGAGTGGGCGTGATGAACATCATGCTGGTCAGCGTGACGGAGCGAACGCGAGAGATCGGTGTGCGAAAAGCGATTGGAGCGTCGAAGCAGACGATTCTGGTCCAGTTCACGCTGGAGGCGATCACGCTGTGTGCTGTCGGCGGAGTGATCGGCCTTTGTATCGGCAGTGCGATTGCGCTGGGCATCAGCCTTTTGTTCCCGTCGGCTCTGTCCACGCTTTGGGTCACGGTGGCATTTTTGAGCTCCTGCGCGATTGGCTTGATCTTCGGCATCTATCCGGCGTGGAAGGCGGCGAATCTGAATCCGATCGATGCGCTGCGTTATGAATGAAGCAGGGAATTAGGGAATAGCAGACAAGACGCTTGCCTTGTTTGCCTATCCTTTGGCGCGATATATCCTTGTAGACTGGATCGATGCTGGCTACGGTTGTTGAGGTGGTGACGGCGCTGTTGACGCTTGCCGGGCTGGCTTATCTGTTGCTTGCGCTGTGGGGAGCCCGGGATTTCGTGCACTACTGGCGAGGAAGAAAGCCCGAGCGCGAGTTTACTCCTGATGTCAGCATTCTGAAGCCGGTGAAGGGTGTGGACCCGCAGATGCATGCCGGGCTGGTGAGCCATTGCAGGCAGCTGTATGCAGGCAACTTCGAGATCATCTTCGGTGTGAGCAGCCTTGACGATCCCGCGGTGGGGGAGATCGAGCGGCTACGGGCGGAGTTTCCTGAGTGCGCGATTCGGCTGGTAGAGTGTCGCGAGCGATTGGGGACGTCGGGCAAGGTGAGCAACCTGGTGCAGATGCTGCGCGAGGCGCAGTATGACTATGTGTTGATCAATGACAGTGATATTTGTGTGTCTCCGTTCTATCTGTTGCGGGTGATGGAGTGTTTTGTGGATGCGCGGGTGGGGATGGTGACGGCTCCTTACATTGGCCGTACGGCTGAGGACGGGCCGGCGATGACGATCTGGTCTCGGCTGGAGGCGCTGGGAATCTCGACCGACTTTTTGCCTGGAGTGCTGGCGGCGCGAAGGCTCGAGGGCGGCATTCGATTTGGCCTTGGGTCCACGCTGGCGATGTCTAAGGCTGCGCTGGCAGAGGCTGGCGGCCTGGAGCCGCTGGTCGAGTATCTGGCGGATGACTACGAGATGGGCGCGCGCATCGCGAAGGCTGGTTATCGCGTTGAGTTGTGCGGCGAGGTGGTGGAGACTACGGTGCCTGCTTACGGGTTTCGCGGGTTCCGTGATCATCAGCTGCGATGGGCGCGATCGACGCGGGACTCGCGCAAGCTGGGGTATTTGGGATTGGGGATTACGTATGCTTTGCCCTGGGCGATGATGACTTGCGTCGCGAGCGGGTTTGCGTTGTGGAGCTTTTCGTTGCTGAGCATAGTGGCGCTGGCTCGGGTGTCTGTGGCTCTGTCGGTTGGGGTGGGTGTGCTGCGGGATGGGCAGGTGCTGCGCGATCTGTGGCTGCTGCCTCTGCGAGATTTCTTCGGGCTGGGCTTCTGGGCATGGAGCTTTGCCGGCGATACGGTGGTGTGGCGGGGTGAGCTGTTCCACTTGCGGGATGGGCGAATATCGCCTGCCGGTGGAGGGGTACCCCCCCCTATATCCCAGGCGTAGGTTCCCTGTATTCAATGGTTTACGGCTGGCCGTGGCTCGCAAAATCGTCATAACAAAAGGTTTACAGCTAAATTCATCCAGGCAAAGGAGTTATGGTCGATTTTCCTTTCTTAACGGGAAAACCCCGGCTTTGGCCGGGGCTTTTCTTGATTTCTAATTTAATTATAGAGGATTGGTTGGAACTAACATGCCAATCGGATGTTTCTGTAAATAAATGAGTTAGGTGGTTTTGGGGCTTGACATGCGGTTTTTGGGCGGAAAATGGAGAAAGAAAATTGCAGGCGATATTAACTATAGCGGAATGAGTAATTTGCGCCGACAGTCTCCCCGGGGCTTCCAAGGGAGAGTGATGGTCCAGTTAGACACACGAGATCATAGATGGAAAACTGGCAACTTTGATCAGTGCGATGATGGATCGAGGCGCCGTTCCGCGCCGGGGATTCCGAGCCTGACGCGTAGGTCCCCGATGCAGGCTGCAACGATATGTCGCCGCCCATTGCAACGTTAACCCCGCACTAGCGGCATAGCAATTAGCCCGCCACCCACCACACCCCATCTCGCCATGTATATCGGCGTGATCTGGACTGCGAATGCAGATCGAGTCCACGAAAGTGGACTTGGTTTTTTGGAACTTGCTCCAAAGACGACTTTTCGGGATACTGGCAACATCAACTGCGGCCATTCCTCTAGGTGCGCCGTCTTATTAGATGAGGCTGGCATGTCTGCTTCAAACCCGATCCCCTCCAAATCTAGACCGGCGTGGTTTCCGAAAATGATGTGTCTGTCTGCTTGTATCGCTCTGACGCTCCTAATTGCCGCTTGGTGCTGCAACGTCTCCGCTGCGTCAATGGCTTTTCGAGTTCTTCTGGCTGGCTTGGCCGCACTTGTGGCAGGGACTGCGTCCGCGCTTGATGTGCGACCCCAGCCGGGTAGGTTAGCTTTATTTGGCAAGGCCAAAGTTCAAGTCCGAAGCCTCGACGAGTGGACCCTATACCAATACAACGTCCCCTTTGAAGAGGCGTCACCTGACCAGCAGAACGAGGCATTGAGTCACTACAGGGTTGGCCGGCGCTTGCTCCCCGCCCGCCCGCAGGATAGCCAGCAGAAGCGGGGCGGTTGGCAATGGCTCCTTAGTTCTGTAGTTTTCTGCTCGTTTATGACTCTGTCTGCAGCCATGCAAGGTTGGTACCGTCTCTTGTTGGTGGGTGCCTTCTGCGCTTGGCTCTGGATCTGGTTGGGCCTCTCAAAGCAGTATTCAGAAGTCCCAGCGACGAACAGCCTAAACGGCCTTGATCTATCTTGAGCGTGCCCGCCAGCCAAGGTCGGGGTGATGCGCCCCCAAAAACGGGGTTTTCGGCAACCTCCTTGCTGAAGTGAATTCCGGTCATAGGTGTTAACCTCGAGCGCACCGCGAAGGACATGGACGACTCTGCAGTCGGGATGAGGCGTGGCGCGTAGAGCATCCAGCCTTATGTGTCTAGGCTGGTTTCCTCAGCTGCCTTCCGTGCAGCAGCCAAGACCGCAGGATAGGTGTACGGAGACCATTTCAATACGTATCCATTGCCAAGCTCAGTGGTGAACTTGAACTTGTAGGCATCTGGATGTTCTGAGCCGGTCGATTGCTCATACTCCCACATCACGTGCCTATGCTTCACCCACGCGGTGTGCATGTTTTTCAAAATGTGATACATGAAATAGATGGAGGCGTGAGCTTTGCCTTCGGTATCGTCCGGCATGAACTGCACATAGCCGTAATTTGGATCCTGCCCCTGACAGGAGCCCTTGGTTTCGATACCTGGGATACTGTTCATCAACTTGATGAGATCGATGACACCTTTGTCAATCTCGACTGATTCGCCCGAACCCAGTTTCAGCATGACCGATGGGTGACCGAATGAGACGTAACCATCTCTCGACGTCTCTCCCGACTTGGCCTGATCCGATTCTTTGAACGTCATCGTCCTAGGGTAAACGCCTCATTGCCGATCCGTCCTGAGGAAGAATCGCCTGGGAATCACGTATCAGAAAGCCGTCTCAGAACCCTTCGTGGGACCTGCTCTTGTACGCGCTCATACTTAGATCGTCGCTTTACGGGAAGAGCTCCCACAATTGATTGCCGACATTGCTCAAAACGGGGTTACTGAGGAATGTCGAATTTCTCGTCACGCCAGCGGCACGGACGAGACTCTTTCAGCTTCGGCGTTCGATCAAATCGACCAGGACATAGCGTTGCACGGTGGTGGCACAATACTGCACCAGGTTGGTGGAATTGATTGCACAGTGCCTGCCTATGGCAGCTAGTTCGTTGCGGTCGATGCAGCCTGGGTGCGTTGATTTGTGGCCGGGATGGGCCTATGGATGGCCAGGCATTCCGAGATGCGCTTCAGCATGTCAGTGGGGTGGACTGGCTTGGTCAGGGCGGTGAAGTGATGGCCGCTGTGGCGTGCTTTCTCGAGCAGATCGACGGTGGAGGCTTGTCCGGAGAATAAGAGGACCTTGAGGTCGGGGATGGATTGGCTGAGCATGATCGCCAGTTCGACACCGGTCAGTCCGGGCATGACAACGTCGGTGAGCAGAAGCGCGGGGGTGATTGCATTCGCCATGCGGAAGGCGGTCACTCCGTCGTACGCGGTCATGGTGACGAAGCCGGCGTGGGTGAGGATGATCGACAGGGTGTCCGCGATAACCTTTTCGTCGTCGACGATGAGGATGACTGGAGCATCTTTAATTGGGAGAACGACTATGTCTTCCTTGGCCACTTCTTTGAGCGAAACCACAGGAAAGCTGAATTTAGGCGACATGGGAGATACCTCAGGATTGACCGTAGTCCACTTTGAGGGATACGGGTTAACTCTTTTAAATCCGTGAGTTGAAGTGAAGTTTAGCTTTTGCCGAACACGTCGCATTCTTTTTTCCGTGAATTCTTCTTGACTCCGAGAAGATTTCGTCAAATTATTTTTACGTGTACGTTATGTTTACGTTTTGTTTCCATCAAACTGTGGTTAGGAGAAGTCATTCGAAAATTAAGGAGGAGAACGTGAGCAACGACGGAAATTTCGCAGATGGACAGACGAAGTTTGAATCGGTGCCTCAGGTTGACGTTCCGAAGGGACGGGACGGCAAGCACAAAGACATCATTACTCGCTTGCTGGGCGATATCGCCAAGCTGGACGACGGAGCGGCGTTGAAGATTCCTCTGTCCCAGCTTCCGGATACGAAGGAGAACATTCGTTCGGCGCTGAGCCGGGCTGCGCGGCAGGCGAATATCAACCTCGCGACGTCGAGCAATCATGAGTTTCTTTATGTGTGGAAGGCGGAGAAGTAGGTGGACTTCGCTGGGGAGGAGTTGGCTGGTTCGGTAGGGGGCCGACTCCCACCTCCTTAAACGACTTTCGCCATCACTGGGGGTGGTTCTGTGGCGGCGGAGGGACGCGAGTGCTATGGAAGAAGGCGATCTTCCATGTCCCGGCATTTTTCTTGAGGAACGCCGATTCCAACCATTTTCGATGCAGGGTGCCAGAGGCATCGGTGACGCTGCCGTCATTCACGTAAGCGATCCATGCGGTGTCGCCGCTTACGTGGACGTCGGTTTGAGTGACGTTCCACTCGTAGTGTCTGCCGGCGGCGCGGTCGGCATCAATGAGGGCGATGATGGAGTCGGGCTTGAATCGTTCGCCTCCGTCGTACATATAGAAGTCCGGTGTGATGAGGGAATTGAATTTCGCGAGGTCATCGTTGCTGATTGCTGTGAACAGGGCCTTGATCGTGTCGACGATTTGAGTGGTTTCCGAGAGGGGCGGTTTCTGCTGGGCGTCTGCCGTTAAGAGCGGAACGGAAAACACACCCGCCAGGGTCAGGATTGCGATCGAGATGCGATGCCGTATGGACAAGGGCAATGGCTCCTGAAGAATATTGGTACGACTATATCGTTCGGACGCAATGGTATGTCTGGATGTGAGGGGAATCGACTGCTAGTAGGGGCTGGGTTGGTTGCTGAGGATCTCTTTGCCGCCGCTTTGGGCGATGAAGTAGGTTTTGCCGGGCAGGGTGGGGATGGGAGTGCTGAGGTCCTGCCATAGGAAGACGCGACGGGTTTCGTTCCACTTGAGGCTGAGGGAGATGTTGTCTTCGAAGATCGGTGGGGCGTCGGGGAAGAAGCTGCCGTACCAGAGATTGGAACTGCGGCCGTTGAGGATGTGGATGGGTTGGGTGTTGACGCCGGGGCGATGGAGATAGAAGCCGAGGGTGCTGGCGCTTTCGTATTCGCCGTCGATGACGATGAGGTCGTCGGGTTTGAGTACAGGTGCGATGGCGGCGGCGAGCTGGCGCGATGTGAGGATCGGGGAGAAGATCTGCAGGCCGATGTGGGCGGCGAGCAGGAAGGCGAAGGTGGCGCCGGCGAGCCAGAGGTTGGCGGCGTGTGGCTTGTAGTTGGTGCGGAGGAGCCAGTTGGCGAAGGTGCCCACGAAGAATGCGATGGCGGTGAGGAGGAGGGGGTCGTGGAAGGCGGATATGGCTTTGAGATTGAGGTCGAGGAAGTGACCGAAGGAGAGGGCGTAGTCGGCGGGGTTTTGTTTGAGGAGGGTGGCGAGGTCAGCGCCGGGGATGGGACGGGGGCGAAGGGCGAGGAAGCCTGCGATGAGCGCGCCGATGGCTCCGGGGATAAAGAGGACGACGGAGATGCGCTGGCCGGCGCGGGTGAGGGGGTTGGGGATGGCGAAGGATTCGGCTTCGGCGGCTTCGTCGTTCAGCCAGGCGGCGATGAGAAGGATTAATGGTGGGAGGGATGGGAGGACGTAGTACTCCTGGCGGGTGGAGAGGGAGAAGAAGAGGAGGGGGACGGCGGCCCAGATGCCGAGGAGGAGGCGGGTGCTTTCCTGCGGCGTGAGGGTGCGGATGGAGACGAGGGGGCGAAGGGATTTGCGCCAGGGGACGGTGCGGAGAGCGCGGAGTAAGTAAGCGCTCCAGGGCATGAGCCAGAGGAGGAGGAGACCCCAGAAGAGGTAAAGGGGGACGGTGTCGTAGTCGCGAGGGACGCGGAGGTTGAGGTAGCGGAGGAGATGCTCGTTGATGAAGTAGAACCAAAGCCAACCGTGGACATTGCCGTCAGTGGGGAGGGGGACGAACCAGTGGCTGTGGGTGAAGGCGAGGTTGCCGGGATGGCCTTCGGTGGGGTTGGCGATGGCGATAAAGATGTGCCAGGGGGCGGCAATCGCGAGGAAGACGATGGTGCTGGAGATGGGGGCGAGCTGCTTTATGCGGGCGAGGATGCCGCGGAGGTCGCGACGGGTGAGTGCCAGGTGGGCGAGGACTATGAGGATCGGGAAGACTATGCCGATTAGCCCTTTGGTTAGGACGTTGAGAGCGCAGCAGGTAGCGAAAGCCCAGCAGAGGAGCGGGTTTGGGTTGGAGGGAAGAGGTTGCGGAGTGAACGACCCCACGATAGGCGCGGTGAAGCTGCGCCGATCATGGGGCACCCGGTTTTGTGGTTCGGTGGATTGCTCGGTGAGCCAATAAAAGTAGAGCGCTAGAGTGAGCCAGAGGCAGACGATTGCGTCGGGGATGAGGATGCGGGTGAAGATGAAGACGCCGAAGCTGGAGAGCAGGAGGAGGCCGGCGTAGAGACCGGCGCGGATAGCGGATTCTGGTCGCTCAGGGCTTGATCTCGATGGCTCAGGGCTGCTGAAGGCTCGGCGAGCGAAGACTTCTACGATGAGGGTGAGGGCGAGGACGGTGAAGGCGAGGGGCAGGCGTGCGGTGGCGGTGTGGACGCCGAGGAGTTTGAAGCTGGCGGCGATGGACCAGTAGAGGAGCGGGGCCTTTTCGAGATAGCGGATGCCGTTGGCGTAGAGGGTGACCCAATCGTGGCGGAGGAGGATCTCGCGGGCTACCTCGGCGTGGACGGAGTCGGCGTCATCGAGCAGCGGTGGGGTGAAGAGGGCGAGGCTGCAGTAGAAGAAGAACCAGAGGGCGATGAGGATGAGGCGATTTCTCTTGATGGCCGATTTGGCGAGGGAGATGTCGTTCGGCATCGCGGGAGAGGCGAGGTTCAGCATGCAGGGACTATCAGCAGAGTTTACGTGAGCGGGCGAGTGCTATCAACGAAAGCTCAGACGGAGAGAGCGCACGGCTATGATGGGAGGGCGCGGTGTTGCTTTGCGCGGCGAGGGAGTTGACTTGGGTGAGATGTTGCGAGTTGCGCAGGTTGCAGGGCCGCCGACGGAGCTGATCTTTGGGGATTGGTATCCGGCGATGCGGGTGGGGGAGCTGCGCGCGGGGAAGACGGCGAAGGCGATGCTGCTGGGCGTACCTTTGCTGGTGGGACGCAAGAATGATGGGAAGGTGTTTGCGATGCGGGATCTTTGTCCGCATCGGGGAATTCCGCTGTCGGCGGGGTGGTTCGATGGGGAGACCGTGACCTGCAAGTACCATGGGTGGCGGTTTGAGCCCTGTTCGGGGCAGTGCAAGGAGATTCCTTCGCTGACGAGCCATGAGACGCTGGACCCGACGAAAATTTTTGCTGGCGCGTTTCCTTGTGAAGAGCGCGATGGGTATGCGTGGGTCTATATGCCGGAGGCGGGGACGGGACGAGTGGCGGGGGAGTTGCCTGCGGTGCCGGAGGTGCCGAAGTTCTCGGCGCGGTTTCGCACGGCGCATCTGACGGCGGAGCTGCCCTGCAATGTGGACCATGGAATTATCGGGTTGATGGATCCGGCGCATGGGCCGTTTGTGCATCAGGCGTGGTGGTGGCGGAGCCGGGCGAGCATCCATGAGAAGACGAAGCACTTTGAGCCGCTTAGCGATGACGAGAACAACGGACGGAATGCGGGGTTTCGGATGTCGTCGCATGCGCCCAGCACGAACTCGGCGCCTTATAAATTGCTGGGGGTTTATGGGGAGCCGATTACGACGACGATTGATTTTATTCTGCCGAATCGGCGGTACGAGACGATCCGCGCGGGAGAGAAGTGGTTTGCGAGTTTGACTACGGTGACTCCGGCGACGGCTTCGACTTGCAGGATTGATGTCTATTCGGCTTGGAATGTTTTTTATTGGGTGCCATTTGTAACTTCGATTGCTACTTTTTTTGGGGCGCGGTTTGTGAGGCAGGATCAGCAGACGATGGTGGAGCAGGCGGAGGGATTGAAGTTCAATCCTGGGCTGATGCTGATTGATGATGCGGATAAGCCGGCGAAGTGGTATTTCGCTTTGAAACAGGCTCGGCTGAAAGGGACGGGGGAGCACCCTTTGACCGGGCCGGTAACCCTGCACTGGCGGAGTTGAGGGTGGGTGTCCCCTGCCGTCGAATTTGCGCAAAGTCTTCGAAAGATAAAACTTAGGCTTGGATTTGGGTCATCGAATGCACTGAGAGTTGTGCAGAGGACAGGATCAAAATTGGGTTCTCTCCGAGGGGATCAGAATCGAGATTGTGAAGGCGTCAGCGGGTTCGGACTCTTGACATAGTCTCTCTATGCCACTATTGTTGGCTGGCATAGGCTGACTATGCCAGTGCGTTAGAGACCGAGGTTGACTTGAACAAAGATGAAATTCCGCCGGGAACCCTGTATCTGCTGATTCTCAAAACTCTTGCCCTGCAGGGCGAATTGCATGGGTATGAGATCGCCAACTCCATCCAGCGGACCTCCGACGACGTGCTTCAGGTTGAGGAGGGTTCGCTCTACCCGGCACTTCAGCGAATGCTCATCAAGGGATGGGTCACGGCTGAGTGGGGCACGACTGCCGGGAATCGTCGAGCTCGCTACTACAAGCTGACGGCATCCGGCCGTAAACAACTGGCAATGGAGATATCCCAGTTCGAGCGAGTCATCGGGGCGATCACCCGCGTTATTCAAACCGTGTGATGGAGGTAACTCATGCAGAAGCCTCTCGAACTCTTACGCCGCATCCGGATGTTGCTTCATCGCGGGCAATTTCAATCTGACCTCGAAGAGGAGATGCGCCTCCACCTCGATCTGCGCGAGCAGGAGCAGTCTGAGGCAGGGCTGTCACGTCAGGCGGCTCACCAGGCCGCATATCTCAGATTCGGTAATCCAACAACAATCAAAGAGAAGAGCCACATGACATGGGGTTGGAACTGGCTGGAAGATTTCTTGGAGGACATTCGCTACGGCTTCCGTTCGATGTTTCGCAGCCCTGCTCTCACCGCGGTGGCGCTGCTCTCGCTGGCGCTCGGTATCGGTGCGAACACCGCGATCTTCAGCTTTCTCGATGCAGTCATGCTTCGCTCGCTGCCTGTGAAAGATCCATCGCAGCTCGTTCTTCTCGGCGAAGGAGACGACTACGGTGTAACCGACAGTTACGGTTCGACCACCTTGTATTCCTATCCCTTCTATCGACAGATCCAGCAGAAAAACGCCGTCTTCTCTGATGTTGCAGCCATCTACAGCACGGAGCACCGTGTCCACGGCACAATCGACGGTCGTGATGACGTTGAGGAGATGCACGTGCACCTTGTCTCCGGCACATATTTTCCTGCCCTCGGTGTTCAACCTGCCCTCGGCAGAGCGCTCACCGATGAGGATGACAACACCGAAGGCGATCATCCTGTCGTAGTCGTCAGCTACGCGTGGTGGAAGCGTGCCCTCGCCGGCGATCCTGCCGTGCTCAACAGAAAGATCAAGCTGGGCACGACCATCTTTAACATCGTCGGCGTCGCTCCGCCGGAGTTCTTCGGCACCAAGGTGGGTGAGGCGCCCGACATCTGGGTTCCCCTCTCGATGATGAAGTCCGTGCCCCCTGGCTTTAACGGATACAAGGATGACTTCTACCAGTCCATGCACATCATAGGACGCGTGAAGCCCGGCGTCTCCAGAGAGCAGGCGGTCTCCAATGTCAATGTTCTGTACCAACAGATCATTCGTGCCTTTCCTGACGCAAACCTGAATCCTCGAAATGTCGCCGACCTCAGCAAAGCTCACGTCGTGCTCACGCCGATGACGACCGGGCTCTCTTCTTTGCGCCACAGGTTCTCCGATCCTCTGAAGATCCTGATGGGCGTTACCGCTCTGGTTCTGCTGATCGCCTGTGCTAACATCGCAAATCTCTTGCTCGCCCGGTCAACGACCCGGGCTCGAGAGTTTGCGGTGCGCCAGGCGTTAGGTGCTGGGCGCATGCGTCTCGTACGGCAGCTACTCACCGAAAGTCTTTTACTCGCCGTCATCGGAGGCCTGCTTGGCGTGGGTCTCGCAGCTTTCGCGGATCGTCTGCTGCTTCGTATGATCTCGGGCGGAGCAGACATGATTCCGCTTGATGTTTCGATCAATCTCCGCCTTCTCCTCTTCAATCTCGCGGTCACGGTCGCAACGGCCCTCCTCTTTGGCATTGTTCCTGCACTGCGTAGCACGCGGATTGAGGTTACTGACGCTCTGAAAGATGGTCGCGGACCCTCAAGCGGCACCTCCCGAAGCCCAATCGGTAAAGTCCTCATCATCGCTCAGGTCGCGATCTCCCTTGTGCTGACCGTGGGAGCAATCCTGTTTATCCGCAGCCTCGTGAATCTCACCAACGTCGACACCGGCTTCAATCGCGAAAGCGTGCTGCGTCTCGAGGTGGACTCAAACGTCATCGGGCTGAAGGGTAACGATCCGCGCATGATCGCGATGTTTCAGCAGATCGAGCAGCGCGTGAGTGCACTGCCCGGTGTGAAGGCTGCGAGCTTTGCTTCGTTCGTCTTCGGTCAAGGCAGTTGGAACACCGAAATTCGCGTTCCAGGTACGGAACCGAGGGAAGACATCAACGTCAAGCACAACGTAATTGGCAATGACTATTTTGCCGCCTTGCAGATAGCGCTTCTTGCCGGCTGCACGTTCGGCCCACAGGACACCTCAACCTCGCACCGGGTTGCGATCATCAGCGAGAGTATGGCGAAGGATCTCTTTCCCCCTGGCGTCAATCCGATCGGACATCACTACTACACAAACTTCGATCCACAGCCCGACGCTGATGTCGAAGTCGTCGGCGTCGTGAAAGACGTCAAGTTCGGCAGCCTTCAGGAGCGGCCGCAATATATCGACTACATCCCCAATCCACAGCATCCGTGGGGCTATGGCAGCCTGGCCGTGCGCTACAGCGGAGACTTCAACACAATCTCGAATGACGTACAGCAGGCGATACACAGCATCAATCGGACGTTGCCGATCTCCCGCATCACGACGTTGGATCAACAGGTGGCCCGGTCGGTCACGAACCAGCGACTCGTTGCGCAACTTTCGGCCTTCTTCGGGCTGCTCGCGGTCTTTCTTTCGTGCATCGGAATCTATGGGTTGATGTCGTATATCGTGAGCAGGCGAACCAACGAAATCGGAATCAGGATCGCCATCGGGGCTACACGCGCCAACGTTCGCTGGCTGGTGATGCGCGAGATCGTGCTCCTGGTCGCCATAGGCATAGCCGTTGGTATCCCCGCCACGCTGGCAGGAAGCCGCGTCGTCGCCAACATGCTGTTCGGCATGTACGGCACTAGTTGGTGGAGTCTTGCAGGATCTGTGGCGGGTCTTTTGTTTGTCGCTCTGATAGCGGGATATCTTCCGGCGAAACGTGCTTCGCGGGTCGACCCGATGGTTGCGTTGCGATATGAATGATAGTTGGCGCGGGTGTCAGAGGGGCGGTTAGAAGGCGCTGACGCCTTCTTCGATGACCAGCTGGTCGACGGAGATGTTCATGGCTTTGCCCAGTTTCTTGAAGTCATCTTTCCACTCGGCGGTCCAGTAGTTGGTGTCGCTGCGGCGGAGGAGGTCGTTCCAGATGTTCTGGGCCTGCCAGAGGTTTACTTCGAAGGGCATCTTGTGGATGGTTTCGGCGATGAGGAGCGCGGTGGCGAGGGCGCCGTGCGGCTGAGGGGTCGCCTGAGGCGGAGGCTTCGAGGCGGACCATGGCTCGCTTCATGCGCTGGCCGGCGGTGAAGCCGAGGAGTTGGGTGTCGAGGGGAATCTGGTCGGCTTCGGCGCGCGCGAGGAGGGTTTCGATGTCGGCGGGGTCGAAGTTTTCGGCCTCGATGGCGCGGCGGAGGCTGGCGTTGATGGCGAAGCGGGCGGCGGAGGCGAGGGCGGGGGGCGCGGACATGCCGGTTTCGGTGAGGAAGTGGAGGAGGGAGGCGTGGTCTTCGTAGATCTTGCGGAGGGAGTCCTCCATCTCGGAGATGGTCTGGTTGAGGATGGTGTTGAGGATGCGGTGCTGCTCGTCGGCGAAGAGTGAGGTGAGGGAGTAGGCGGTCTCGCCGAAGAAGCGATCGATGAGGCGGATGACTTCGGGGAGGTTGGCGCGGCGGATGGCGGTGCCGATCTCGGTGGAGAAGGTGTGGAAGGCTTCGACTTCGGCGGGGTCCTCGGAGTTGTAGCGTTTGACGGCGGCGGAGAGGTTCTGGTCGCCGAGATGAAGGACGGCGAAGCAGATGTCTTCGTTCTCTTCGGTGATGCGGGAGTAGATGAGGGCGCGTCCGACGGCGACGCGGCCGCGGCCGGAGTTGAAGGTCTCCTGGCTTTCGCGGTGGACGTCGAAGCAGAAGAGCTCGCCGTGTTCGGGGTAGTTGCGGAAGATGGAGCTGATGGCGTAGTGGGCGCCGACCTGTTCGAGGCCGATCTGCATGCTGTTGACGTAGCGGCGATAGACCTCGGCGCCGTCGCCGATTTCGGGGATGTTGCTTTTGCCTTTGGCGAGGATGTCGAGGAAGCTGTCTTCGAGGGCGACGCCGGGATCGCCGAAGAGTTTGGCGGCGAGCTGGAGGACGCGGCCGGCGTAGGCGATGATCTGGACGGTTTCGATGCCGGAGATCTCGTCGAAGAACCAGCCGCAGGAGGTGTACATGAGCTGGGTGTGGCGTTCGAGCTCGAGGAGTTCGAGGCAGGTGATGCGTTCGTTTTCGGTGAGTTCGCGGGTGGCTTGCTGTTGGAAGAACTTGATGATGGAGGCGGGAGAACGGTCGAGGATGACCTGGATGTAGGCGTCGCGGGCGGCCCAGAGATCTTTGAGCAGAGGCTGGGCGAGTTGCTCGGCGAGCGGGGCGGTGGCGTCGCGGAGGTAGTCGAGGGCTTCGCGGAGGGGAGTGCGCCACTCCTGGTTCCAGCCGGGCTTGCCGCCGTTGCAGCCGCAGTTGGAGCGCCAGCGTTCGACGCCGTGGACGCAGGACCAGGAGGTGTCTTCGGCGACTTCGGCCTCCCATCGGGGAGGAAATTTTTCGAGGAATTCGCCGTAGTTGGTGAGGCTGGCCTGCTGCCCGTTTTCGATGGTGTGCATGGCGTAGGAGAGGGCCATTTCGCCGTGCTTGTGATGGTGGCCGTAGCTTTCGCCGTCGGTGGCGACGTGGGAGATTTGTGCGGCTTCGGGATCGCCGGGAGAGGCAGGATGAAAGCCGTCGAGGAGGCGTTTGCCAAAGTCTTCGCCGCTGTTGAGGAGGCCTTCGAAGGCGATGGCGCGGGAGGCGGGGCCGTCGTAGAAGAAGACGTTGATGGAGCGGCCTTCGTCGAGGCGGACGAGGTAGGGGTGAGTGGGATCGACGGTGGCGTTAGGGGTTTCGATCCAGGGGGTTTCGGCTGCGTTCGCCGAATCTGCGGGGATCTTTCGGACGCGGGCGCACTGGGCAGGAGCGAGGACGGTGAACTTGATGCCTTCCTGCGCCATGAGGTCGAGGACGGTGCGGTTGACGGCGGTTTCGGCGAGCCACATGCCTTCGGGTTTGCGGCCGTAGCGGAATTCGAAGTCGGCGATGCCCCAGCGGATCTGAGTGAGGGCGTCGCGCTTGTTGGCGAGAGGCATGATGAGGTGGTTGTAGACCTGGGCCATGGCGGAGCCGTGTCCGCTGTAACGCTGGGCGCTGAACTTGTCGGCGTCGAGGATCATGCGGTAGGTGCGGGGGGCTTTGTCGTGGAGCCAGCTGAGGAGGGTGGGGCCGAAGTTGTAGCTGATCCGCGCGTAGTTGTTCATGATGCGGATGATTTCGTCCTGCTTGTTGGTGATGCGGGAGGCGCCGTTGGGGGCGTAACACTCGGCGGTGATGCGGTCGTTCCAGTCGTGGTAGGGGGCGGCGGAGTCCTGGACCTCTACGGTTTCGAGCCAGGGGTTTTCGCGCGGGGGCTGGTAGAAGTGGCCGTGAATGCAGACGAAGCGGAGGGCTTCGGCGGCGGGTTGCGGCTTGGGGGATTTCGCGGCGCGAGACTTTGCCATAACTCTTGAGTTAGAGGGTATCGCGATTGGCGGGGTTGGGTCAGCGGGCTCTGTGGGATTTTGTGGAATCGAAGACGATATGGGGGCCCTTGGAGGCTGGACCAGGCGTACAAACAACCGGGAAACCCGAGGTTTAGAGCAGAATGGCTGCTTTTGACCTGTCCGCGAGCGCTCTGTCGAACGTGATCAGTTTTGCGCCGATCTCATGGGCGAATGCTGCGAGGTAGGAGTCCGCCCATTCTTTTGGTGAAGCGGAGGAACGCTGGGATAAGGTGCGAAAGGAGGCTTCAAGTGTTCGCGGCTCATGTAGAAATCGACTGCCTCCATCCTTTAGAAAGGCGTCGTAGACGTGCCAGGCTTGCCGCTGGGTCAGAGTGCCGGTTCCCATGATGGCTTGTGTGGTGAGAAGCCGCAGCAGTCCGAGTTGCGTGAATCGGCAGAAGATTAGATCTTCGTCGTCTTCCAGCGAGTCGTACCACTGTTTTGCCTGTTGATGGTGTACATGGAGGGAAGAGGCGAGCGCGAGCCAGACGTTGATATCAGGGAAAACCAATGAGGTCATAGATGCGCTCGTTATCGATCTGCAGGGTTGCGGGATGCTTCGACTTGATGATGGGCAGCTTGAGCCTGCGCCGTCGGGGAGTTTTCTCTTCGGAGAGCACGACGTCGACGCCACGCATGACCATCGCCTTGACGGTGGTTCCTTCTGATGCGGCTCTGCTCTTCAGGAGGCGATACTTTGCGTCGGGAATGTCGACGGTTGTCCGCATATGGTGAGGCTACCATATTTATGGCTGTAGCGAATCCTGAGGGCCGGAATCATGCGGTCCAAGTGGGTTTAACGCTTCATCGGGTCAAAAAAGCAGCGGCGACTTTGCTCGTAGCGTGAGAGGGCCCAAAGGGAGAACGAAAGCGTGGTCACAGAGAGATAAAAGAAGGCGTACCGCAGCTTGTCCGAGTGAAGTGTGAAGGTTATGACGAAAGGCGCAAGCATCACAAAGGTTGCAGCGCTGAAGATGAGGAAGAGACGGGGAAGATCCATGCGAACAAAAAAGGCGGTGCACGCCACAACAATTGCCAGCAAGGGGAGGGTCCACTGTGGATGGATCGCGCTGGGAATGTAGCGGAGCTTGATTGCATTCTGCTGGAGTTGCAGCAGGAGTCGCGGAAGAGGATGCGGCGAAAGAACCGGCAGAGTGACGGCGCAGGCCGCGAGGAGAACGAGGAAGAACAGACCGGCGGCGCGGAGGCGGGAGGTGCGTTGGAGCGTGAGCGCGAGCAGAGGGATCAGGATGACTGCATAGAGGATGCGCGACGAGAGAGCGACACCGAGAAAAAGCGCAGCGGGGATGGAGGCGTTGAGGGAATGGCCGAGAGACCGGTAGAAGAGGGTACTGGCGATGGCGATGTAGAAGAAGTTGATGAGGTAGTCGCCGCCTGATGTGAAGTCACTGAGATGTCCCGGCGCAAACAGGAGAAATACCGCTAGATAAAAGAGTGCGGTGGCGCGATAGCGGAAGAAACGAATGGCGAAGACGAAAAAGAGCGCGAGCCAGAGGAAGTTTTGCCAGGCGATGTGTCCAAGTACGAAGAAGGGTGCGGCCAGCAGGATCGCTCCGGGCAGAGGTGTCGGGGGATTTCCCAGGAAGGTGCGGGCGTCATAAGGGTATTGATGGTGCTGCACGGCGAGGAGTTCGACGCGGAGGGCATCTTCGCGGTCAGAACCTATGTTGAGGGTGTGTTTCAGAGAGATGGGATAGAGGATTGCGAAGGCTGTCGTCAGAGCGAGAAAGAGAAGCAGAAACCAGCCGATGCCGATCTGGCGGGGTCTTCGGTTGAGACGAATGAGGCAGGACATGCCGATGACGATGGAGAGAAGGCAGGCCGCGAGGGCGGCTATTGCTTTGGCTGGAGAGAGATATTTCAAGAGAGGAGTGACCGAGGTGAGCGTCCAGGCCACGCAGATGCCAAGGATAAGCAGAGTTCGACGGCCGGCTTCGCTCATAGGTAGGACTATACGGAAGGGATGTCGGGATTTTGTCTGCCGAAGTGCGAGGAGGAATCGAGCGCGGCGGTGACGCGCGATGGCGAGGATGTAGGCGGCGATGTTTTTGATGGAGAAGTAGCGGCCGAGGAGGATTTTTCCGGCGAAGGTAAGGCGGAAGACGTCGATGGGGGCAATGGGAATGAGGCGGCTTAGTTCTAGCAGCGTGGCGATGACGATGGCGAGGGTTGCGACGGCACGTGGCTGGAGCTTGGGGAGGAGTGTGGCGAGGAGCCAGTAGAGGGCGATGGCCCAGAGGGTGGAGCCGAGGTATTTGTAGAGGAACCAGGGGAGGTGGAGGGGGAGAAGGCGCACGGCGAGGCCGATGGGGATGGTGATGAGGAGGAGGAGGAGAGTGGTGATGGAACGGGGCATTTTGTTCTTTTGCGGCTAGTAGTACTGAGGCCAAGTTGGAATCGCTGTACGAACAGCCTACATCCCACCCTTCGCGATGAGACTGCGAAGGATGGGGCACCCGGCATTTTTTGGTCTCATTGGGACTTTTGAAGACTATTTCGATGCAGTTTTTCGGCATTTGCAAGTTATTGACGACTGGAACTTCAGTTGATCGATTGCAACCAGTTGCATCGGTTACGGCGGTGCGATTCGGCGGTGGCGGGTCGGGATTTTGGTGTTGGCGAGGTCGCAGGCTCGCCAGAGGTACCAGCTGGCTACGGAGCACCAGGGTTGCCATTTTTTTGCGCGGCGGATCATGACGTCGGGTTTGGGGAGGTCCATGGGGGTGACTTTGTCGGTGGGTTTGAGTTTGCCGAAGGTGAGGGCGAAGCCTTTGCGGACGCCGTAGTCGTCGACGGGGAGGACGTTGGGGCGGCCGAGGCGGAAGATCAGTAACATTTCTACGGTCCAGCGGCCGATGCCTCGGACCTGGGTGAGGTGCTCGATGATGGCTTCGTCGGACATCCGACGGATCTGTGCGAGGGTGGGGACGGTGCCGTCGATGGTTTTGGCGGCGAGGTCGCGGAGGGCGAGCATCTTGTTTTTGGAGAGGCCGGCGGCGCGGAGCTGCTCGTTGGGGCAGTCGAGGAGATGCTGCGGGGAGGGATGGGCTCCGGTGCCTGCGGCTTCGAGCGTCATGGCGGGCGCGAAGGATTCAATCATGCGGCGATGGATGGTGGCGGCGGCTTTGCCGTGGAGTTGTTGATAGATGATGGATTCGACGAGGGCTTCAAAGGGTGATTGGGCGCTGGCTACGCGCATGGTGAAGGGGCCGGCGCGTTCGATGAGCTTGCCGAGTTTGGGATCGGCGGCGGAGAGATCCGCGATGGCTTGTGCGGCATCATAGCGGGGAGGACGTGGACTGTTGAGTGGACGCGGCATCTTTTGACGGTATCGCATTTTGACGGTTCGCAGGAGAGAAAGAATGTCTTGCGAGTTGTGAAGAATTCGGACTAGATTGGTTTCCATTTACAAGTGCGATACCTATGCGGCAGGGTAGATGTAGTGGTGATTCGGGCGAGCGAAGAGCACGGTGCACGAGATGTTGTGCAGGTCGACGGACCAATGAGTTCGATAATCGGATGTTGCAGGTAAAAAAACAGTTGCGAGGGGCGCGTGCGGTTTAGTTCGCAGTTTTCCGCTGCTATACTCGAAGTTTATTAGAGACGAAAATTACGGGCAGACCAACGCGGACTCCCCAACCGCCGGCCACCAACGCCGGGCCAAAGTAACCGGAAAGAAACAACCATCGCAGGCAACTTCTCAACCCCTAGCCGAAGGTAATGCAGAGGAAGCAGGAACGCACTCATGGCGCAAGTTTTTGACCGCAGTTCGAACGCGCTGGCTCGATTCAGCCTGGTATTGACAGGCGTAATCGTCATCGCGCTCGGCGTAACCCTGGACCAGCTACAGCGATCACCGTGGGTGACGCGGCAGGGCCAGCGGCCAGACCAGCCGGTACCGTTCAGCCACAAGCACCACGTTGAAGGGCTCGGACTGCAGTGCCAGTACTGCCACACGCAGGTGGAGAAGGCGGCGTACGCGGGCATTCCTCCGACGAAGACTTGTATCAACTGCCATGCGCAGATCTGGACGAACGCCGATCTGCTGGAGCCGGTGCGGCAGAGCTGGGCGACGGGAGCTTCGATCCAGTGGATCCGGGTGCATGATCTTCCGGACTACGTTTATTTCAACCATGAGATTCATGTGAACAAGGGCATCGGGTGCGCGAGCTGTCATGGGCGCGTGGATGAGATGCCGTTGATGTATCAGCAGAACACGCTGCAGATGGAGTGGTGTTTGAACTGCCATCGCAATCCGGCGGTGAATCTGCGGCCGACGAGCGAGATTTACAACATGGCGTGGGCTGGGCCTTCGAGCGATAAGCCGGTGTGGTGTACGAGCACGGTGAAGGGCGGGGCTGACTGCGCAGAACGTGAGCTGCACGACGACCGATCCTTCTGGCAAGGGCCCTGAGGTGGCGATGATGCAGAGCCCGGCTGAGTCGCACGGTACGACGATCGAGCGATGTTCCGCCGCTGGGGATCACGATGCCGGCGAGCTATGACGAAGTTCACGAATCAGATGGAGCTGGGCAAGTATCTGACCGCGCAGTATCACATTCGCAATCCGGAGCAGCTGTCGAGCTGCGAGACGTGCCACCGATGATGAAGACGACTGGGAATCAAGACAGCGGGACTCAACGACGGGATTGGAACAGACGAGACGATGGCTGAGACGAAAGCACCGGCAGGACAACCCGTAGTGGTGACGCAGATTGCTCCGGCGAAGATGACGCTGGCGGAGGTTCGGGCGAAGCTGGACGGCAAGACGGGGCGGCGCTTCTGGAAGAATCTGGATGAGCTGGCCGATACGCCTGCGTTTCAGGATCTGATGCGGGAGGAGTTTCCTCGGCAGTCGGGCGCGGGCGAGTGGGTCGATTCGGTTAGCCGACGCGGCTTTTTGAAGGTGATGGGCGCTTCGCTGACGCTGGCCGGCCTGGCGGGTTGCACGAAGCAGCCGGATGAGCCGATCTTTCCGTATGTGAAGCAGCCTGAGGATCTGGTGCTGGGCAAGCCGATGTACTTTGCCACGGCGTATCCGTTCCCGACGGGGGCGATTCCGGTGCTGGTGAAGTCGGATTCGTTCCGGCCGATCAAGGTGGATGGGAATCCGGAGCATCCGATGTCGAAGGGCAAGTCGGATGCGTTTACGCAGGCTACGCTGCTGGATTTGTACGATCCTGACCGCTCGCAGCATGTGCTGCATCGCGGTGAGGTTTCGGGGTGGGGTGAGTTCCAGGAGGCGTTTGCGACTGCGGCGAAGAAGACGAATGGCGGCCAGGGGCTTTACTTCCTGAGCGAGACGATTACGTCGCCGTCGCTGGCGGCGCAGTGGAAGCAGGTGCAGGCGGCTTATCCGCGGCGAAGTTGGTGCAGTGGGAGCCGGTGAATCAGGACTCTTCGCGCGCGGCGTCGAAGGCGGCGTTCGGCAGCTATACCGATGCGCAGTACAAGCTGGAAGAGGCGGATGTCATTCTGTCGCTCGATGCGGATTTCCTGGGTGGGATTGCGCATCCGGGGTTCCTGCCGCTGGCGGCGGGGTATGCGGAGCGGCATCGGTACGAAGAAGGCAAGACGATGAACCGGATGTACGTCGTCGAGACGATGCCGACGGTGACGGGGTTCAAGGCGGATCATCGGCTGGCGTTGAAGCCGAGTGAGATTGCAGGTTTTGCGACGGCGCTGGCGAATGGTTCGGCTCCGCAGGGTGCGAGTGCGGATGCGCAGAAGTTCTTCGCTGCGTTGTCGGCCGATTTGAAGGCTGCGGGCGGCAAGTGTGTGGTGATTCCGGGTGAGCAGGCTTCGCCGGCGGTTCATGCTGCGGCTTATGCGCTGAACTCTGCGCTGGGTGCGGTGGGCAAGACGGTGATCTATACCGAGACGGTGAATCCGATGCCGAGCGAGCAGGTTGCGGACCTGAAGTCGCTGGTTGCGGACATGAACGCGGGCAAGGTGCAGTGGCTGGTGATTCTGGGTGTGAATCCGATCTACACGGCGCCGAGCGATCTGCACTTTCAGGATGCGTTTGCGAAGATCCCGGTGACGGTGCACCTGGGCTCGCATGTGGATGAGACGGGCTCGATTGCGACCTGGCATGTCAACAAGGCGCACTATCTGGAGAGCTGGTCGGATGCGCGGGCGTATGACGGGACGATCTCGATTATTCAGCCGATGATCGATCCGATGTATGGCGGCAAGAGCGCGTATGATGTGTTCCAGACGCTGCTGGAGAATACGCAGATTTCGGCGTATGGCGTGGTTGCTGCGAATGCGAAGACTTATATCAAGGGCGACTTTGCGGCTGGATGGCGCAAGGCGCTGCACGATGGATGGGTTGAGGGGACGGCGTTTACGGCGAAGGCGGGTGGCGCGGGCAAGAGTGCAGTGGCTTCGTTCCCGGTTGCGCGCTTCGAGTGGGCTTGAGGTTTCGTTCCGGCCTGATCCTTCTATATATGATGGCCGGTTCGCCAATGTGGGCTGGATGCAGGAGTTGCCCAAGCAGGTGACGAACCTGAGCTGGGACAATGCGGCGATCATGAGCATCAACACGATGGCCGATTTGAAGCTGGAGGAGTCGGACCCGGTGAAGGTCTCGTTCGATGGCCGTGAGTTTATTGCGCCGGCGCTGATGGTGCCGGGCCATCCGGACGGCGTGATTACGGCCCATCTTGGCTTTGGCCGCGGCGTGCAGGCAGGGCGCGTGGCCCAGGGCGTTGGCTTCGATGCGTACCAGATTCGCAGGTCGGATGCGCCGCTGTTTGTTGCAGGCGTGACGGCGGTGAAGGTGCCGGGGACCTATGAGCTGTGCATCACGAAGGTGCACAACATCGAGCATCGCGGCAGCTTTGCGCAGCATGATCTTGAGAAGCCGCTGTCGGATAAAGAGGGCGTCTATTCGCTGGCCGGGCATGAGGCGATGGAGCGGTCGATCATTCGCTATGCCACGGTGGAGGAGGCGAAGAAGAATCCGAACTTCGCGCATGAGGGTGGAGCGAGCGGGACGCTGATCGACAAGGTTGGGTACTCGCCGCAGGGTGAGAAGGTTCCGCATGACAACTCGTTCTTCCCGGATAACTGGAAGTACGACCAGAAGGATCCTTCGACGCTGAAGATTCAGAATGCGTGGGGGATGGCGATCGACCTGAACAGCTGCATCGGCTGCAATGCCTGCATTGTGAGCTGCTATGCGGAGAACAATATTCCGGTGGTGGGCCGCGAGCAGGTGAAGGTCGGACGCATCATGCAGTGGCTGCGGATCGATACTTACTTTGAGGGCGATCTGCATGCGCCCAAGGCGCACTTCCAGCCGATGGCGTGCCAGCACTGCGAGAATGCCGGCTGCGAGCAGGTCTGCCCGGTGGGTGCGACGGTGCATACGCCGGAGGGCCTGAATACGATGGTCTACAACCGCTGCGTGGGGACGCGGTACTGCTCGAACAACTGCCCGTACAAGGTGCGGCGGTTCAACTTCCTGCTGTACTCGGACTACGACACGGAGAGCCTGAAGTTCTCGCGCAATCCGGATGTTTCGGTGCGTTCGCGCGGCGTGATGGAGAAGTGCAGCTACTGCGTGCAGCGCATCGAAGCGGCGAAGATCACCGCGGATAAGGAAAACCGTGAGATTCGCGATGGCGAGATTGTGACGGCGTGCCAGCAGGCGTGCCCGACCAGCGCGATCACGTTTGGCAATATCAACGACAAGGCAAGCAAGGTGGCAAAGCTCAAGGCTGAGGAGCGCGATTACCAGGTGCTCGCCGACCTCAACTTCCGTCCGCGCACGACCTACACGGCCGGAGTCATCAACCCGCATCCGGAGCTGGCATAATGGCGACCAAAGGACCCCTAGACCCGATTGTCGATCCCATGATCGACCCGCGTACAGGCGAGTATGCGGTGATTGCGCCGGGTCATACTTTCAAGTCGGTCACGCAGAAGATCGCCGGGATCGTGCTGACGTCGAACACGCCGCTGGGATGGTTCTTCGGCCTGATCGTCGCGGCTGGCGTTGCCACCGGGCTTGGTGGTCGGCTTCACGTGGCTGTTCCTGAAGGGCGTGGGCATCTGGGGTGTGACGATCCCGGGGGCCTGGGGATTCGCGATCATCAACTTTGTGTGGTGGATCGGTATCGGCCACGCCGGGACGCTGATCTCGGCGATTCTGTTGCTGTTCAAGCAGACGTGGCGCAACTCGATCAACCGATTTGCCGAGGCGATGACGATCTTCGCCGTGGTCTGCGCCGGTATGTTCCCGCTGATCCACGTCGGGCGGCCGTGGCTGAGCTACTGGCTCTTCCCTTACCCGAACACGATGAACGTGTGGCCGCAGTTCCGAAGCCCGCTGGCGTGGGACGTGTTTGCGGTTTCGACGTATGCGTCGATCTCGGTGATCTTCTGGTACATGGGGATGATTCCCGACTTCGGGACGCTGCGCGACCGGGCGACGATGCCGCTGGCGAAGTACTTCTACGGAATGCTTGAGCCTCGGATGGCGCGGATCGACGCGGCACTGGATACGGTATGAGTCGGCTTCCCTGCTGCTGGCGGGACTTTCGACGCCGCTGGTGCTCTCGGTGCACACGGTCATCAGCTTCGACTTCGCGGTGGCGGCTTTGGCTGGGTGGCACACGACAATCTTCCCGCCTTACTTCGTTGCGGGCGCGGTGTATTCGGGATTTGCCATGGTGATTACGCTGGCGATACCGCTGCGGAAGTTCTATCACCTGGAAGACCTGGTGACGCTGCGCCACCTGGACAACATGGCCAAGGTGATGCTGGCGACGGGATCGATCGTGGGCTATGGCTACGGCATGGAGGTCTTCATGTCGTGGTACTCGGCGAGCCACTGGGAGTTCTTCATGATGTGGAACCGTATGTTCGGGCCGATGGGCTGGGCGTACTGGATTCTGATCCTGACGAACCTTGCGATTCCGCTGACGACGCTGTGGTCGCGCAAGCTGCGGGTGAATGTGGCTTTTCTGTTCGTGCTCTCGTTCATCATCAATACGGGAATGTGGTTTGAGCGCTTTGTGATCGTTGTGACGAGTCTCTATCGCGAGTATCTGCCGTCGAGCTGGGGAACGTACCGGGCGACGAAGTGGGACTACATGATTTATGTGGGAACGCTGGGAATGTTTACGTTCCTGTTCTTCCTGTTCGTCCGCTTCCTGCCCATGATTCCGATGTCGGAGATACGAATGATGCTGCCGCAGACGAAGGTGACGCCGGGCGGAGCCAAAGCAGAGACAGTCACGGAGGAGAGAGCCTGATGCCGCCGCGCGAAGGAATTTACGGATTGCTGGCCGAGTTCAACACTCCCAGTGAGTTGGTGTATGCGACCAAGAGGCGCGCCGTGCCGGGTACCGCCGGATGGAGTGCTACACGCCGTATCCGGTGGAAGAGGCTGCGGAGGCGCTCGACTTCCACAAGACACGGGTGCCGCTGGTGTGTCTGCTGGGCGGATTGATGGGTGTGACGACGGCGTTTCTGATGGAGACGTGGATTAATGTGTGGGCCTATCCGCTGAACATTGCCGGGCGGCCGCTGTTCTCCTGGCCTGCGTTCATCATTCCGGCGTATGAATGGACGATTTTGTTTGCTGGATTTTCGGCGTGCTTCGGGATGCTGGCGCTGAACGGTTTGCCGCAGCCTTATCATCCGTTGTTCAACGCGGCTAACTTCAGAAACGGCGCGACGACGGACAAATTTTTTCTGTGCCTTGAGGCGACTGATCCGCTGTTTTCGCCTGGCGAGACACGGGCCTTCCTCGAGCAGTTCACCGCGGTCTCCGTGGTGGAGGTGGACCATTAAAGCAGGGCGCAGGGAATAGGGAAGAGGGAGTAGAGACGCAGAGTGCTGAAACTCAATCAATTCGCGGCGTTTGGTGCGATGGCGGCGACGCTGGTTCTGGCCGGCTGCCGCCAGGACATGCAGGACCAGCCGAAGTTCTTTCCGCAGCGCGGGACGGATTTTTATGCGGATGGCCGCTCGGTGCGCCCGCAGGTGGAGAATACGGTGGCGCGCAACCAGCTGCATGAGAACGCATATTTTTATACCGGGCTGATCAACGGCAAAGAAGGCGATGGCATGCCGTTTCCGGCTACGCTCGAGGTGCTGGAGCGCGGGCAGGAGCGTTATAACGTCTACTGCACGCCGTGTCACTCGCGGGTGGGCAATGGCATTGGCATGATCGTTCAGCGCGGCTATATGAAGGCGGGCAGCTTCCATTCGGCGCGGCTGGAGACGGCTCCGCTGGGCCACTTCTTCCATGTGATCTCGAACGGCTATGGTGCGATGCCGGACTATGCGTCGCAGATTGTGCCCGAGGATCGCTGGGCCATTGTTGCCTACATCAAGGCGCTGCAGTTGAGCCAGAAGGCGACGCAGGCCGATGTTCCGGCGGGTGTGCATGTGGAGCCGCTGCCGAACATCGCCGAGCGCGAAGGTTTCTCCGCCTCGTTTGCCGACGAGTGGACGCTGCCGCCGACGGCGGTAACGGGAACACCCGACAATGGACTGTACGTTCTTCCTGTGCCAGGCGCGGCACCAACGGCCAACGGGGAGGGCTCGACTTCACGCTCCAACGCAAACCCGCCGGCTGGAACGCCCGCTGGACCAAAAGCACCGCAGCAAACAGGTGTACCGAAGCAGTAACCTCGGAAGCTTCCGAATGAAGGCTTGAAACGAATGTCATCTGGACACGAACATAACGGAGCAGCAGGCGGCCACGACGACCACTATGGGCCGCGTCCGCTGCCTGCATCGCTGGCTGCACCGGGGATCCTCTCTGCATGGCGGACGCGTGCGCTGATCGTCTTCGCGGTTGCCACTCTTATCTCGCTGCTGGCCTTCTCCTGGAGCCATGAGGGAAGGAATCATCTCCTTCGGGCTTACCTGCTGGGCTACATGATCTGCTTCAGCTTTGCCGGCGGCGGGCTGGTGGTGCTGATGCTGCAGTATGTCAGCGGCGGTAAGTGGGGGTTGTTGCTGCGACGTCCGCTGGAGGCGATGACGCGGACGATCTGGCTGGTCGGGGCGCTGTTCGTGCCGATTATCTTTTTCTGGAAGCACCTTTATCAGTGGGCGGCCTATCCGACTGCCGGAGCGGTGGCTCGAGGCGTTGTCGAATCATGGGTGACGCTCGAACAGGCGATGACGCTGAATGCGAAGCGGGCGATGTTGAATCCGACGGCTGTGATTATTGAGACCGCGATCATCTTCGGGATTCTGTGGATGTTCCAGTACTTCCTGAATAAGTGGTCGCTTGAGCGCGACGCTGACCCGGAGAGAGGGACGGAGCCGAGTTACGATCGCTGGCGGATCAAGTTTGAGAATCTGAGCGGTATCGGCATTCTTATCTACGTTTTCCTGCTGACGCTTGGCGCGATCGACTGGATCAAGTCGCTCGATATCACGTGGTACTCGTCGATTTGGGGACTGCAGTTCCTGGTGGGCCAGGGATATGCGGTTCTGGCGCTGGGCATCTTGACGGTGATTCTGCTGTCGCGATATGAGCCGATGAAGACGATGCTGCGCAAGACCGAGCAGCACGATCTGGGCAAGCTGGCATTTGCGTTCGTGATGCTGAACATCTATCTCACTTTCGCGGAGTTCCTGATCATCTGGTCGGGCAATGTTCCGGACGAGATTCCCTGGTATCTGAACCGGATTCATGGCGGCTGGTGGGTGATCTGCTCGCTGGACTTTATCTGCCACTGGCTGATTCCCTTTGTCCTGCTGCTGTCGCGGGATCTGAAGCGGAATAAGCAGAAGATGATCTGGCTGACGTGCTTCATGATCTTTGCGCGCTGCCTCGATATGTTCTGGCTGATCGAGCCGAACTTCGCGGATGCCGCGGCGAATCTGCATATCGCGGGCAATGTTGGAATTCTTGCTTACATTACCGTTCCGGTGGCCGTGATCTCGCTGTGGGCCGCCTACTACATGACGCAACTGCAAGCGCGTCCGTTGATCAACGTGAACGATCCTCACGTTGAAGAGATGCTGGAGCCTGAACATGCCCACTAACGACCATGATGTGAATCAGCCCGGAACGCACGACCCTCATGTGCGCGACGCCGATCATCCGGGGTATGAGGTAACGGACGTCAACGCCGGCGGAGTCGCTGTGTTTCTGGCGGGGCTGTTTGGCTCGGTGTTTATCTTCTTCCTGCTCTGCTATGGCCTGGGCGTGCTCATCAATGGCGGGATCAAGAAAGAGGATGGGCCGACGACGAAGTGGAATACCGCTGAGTGCGTTTGCCGGGGCGGAGACGACCAATGGCAAGCGGCAGGATCTGGCCAGCAATCCCGAGATGCAGCAGAGGGAGTTTCAGCAGATGACGTCGACATTCCCGGAGCCTCGTCTGGACATCGACGACGGCAACCAGGCTACGGCGGACCTGCATGCTCGCGAAGACCTTCTGCTGAACAACTACAGTGTTGGCGGGCGGAGAGATTCGTATTCCGATCTCGCGCGCCATGGAGATCATTGCGCAGCGCGGATTGCCGGTGAATCCGCAGGCTGGAACAGCGACGACCGTCGAGATGGTAGGGGATGAAAAGCCCACGGTTCAGGCTCCGCTGACGACAGGCTTTGCTCGCACCGGATATGAGCTTGAGACGATTGAGGCACGGGAGCAAAAGCTGAACTACGGCAAGGCTGCGGGCGAGAACAAGGCAGAGCTCGCTCCAGTGAAGTAACTGCAGGTTGAAATGGAATTAAGATAGAGAAGAGACGGCATGAAGAACGGGCGGACAATACGAGGCGGTTGGCAGGCGGCGATTCTTTGCTGCGCGCTGCTGAGTGCGCCTGTGTTCGCGCAGGTCTCAAGCTATGGCGACAAGCAGAACGGTGAGAATGCCGGGGACCAGTTGCCGCAGGTGTTGCAGAAGGTCGGGGTGACGCAGCATCTGAACCAGCAGTTGCCGCTGGATGCGTCCTTCGTGGATGAGAGCGGCAAGCCGGTGAAGCTGGGAGATTACTTCGGGAAGAAGCCTGCGATTCTTGCGCTGGTTTACTACACCTGCCCGATGCTGTGCTCGGAGGAGATGGACGGGCTGACGAGTTCGCTCGAGATGGTGAAGCTGACGCCGGGTAAGGATTTCGATGTGGTGATCCTCAGCATCGATCCCAGCGACTCGCCGGAGCAGGCTGCGAAGTCGAAGGCTTTGTATGTGAAGCGCTACGGGCGTCCTGAGACGGCGGCCGGATGGCACTTCCTGACGGGACAGCGGCCGGCGATCGACGCGGTGACGAATGCGGTTGGCTTTGGATATGTCCGGGTTCCAGGGCCGGACGGCAAGCTGTCGCAGTTTGCGCATGCGAGTTCGATCGAGATCGTCACGCCGGAGGGCAAGCTGGCGCAGTACTACCTTGGGGTGGAGTACTCGCCGAAGGACATGCTGCTGGGCTTGATTGATGCGTCCGGCAATAAGATTGGTTCCCCTGTTGCGAATATCCTGACGTATTGCTATCACTACGATCCGCAGACGAATAGACACTCGCTGATCATTGCGCGTGTGGTGCAGCTTGGCGGGATGATTACGGTAGCAGGACTTGGTGGATTCATGTTTCTGATGTTTCGGAGAGACGTCAACCTTGCGCGCGAACACGACCTGACTAAGAAAGAAACGGATAAAGGGTAACGATGCATATCAGTCCAGTCCTGTGGCAATTTTTGGTGAAGTGGCTCAACGCTTCGGCGCTCTTTCCGCGCGAGGCGTCGACCATTGCGCCCTACGCTGACGCGCTCTACTTCTTTCTGGTGTTGATCACACTGGTCGGCCTGACGTTTGTTGGAATTCTCATCTTCGGTTTCGCGATCCGCTATCGCAAGGAGAAGCACCCGGTTGCGATCCAGGTAGAAGGTTCTACTCTGCTCGAGGCGACGTGGACGATTATTCCGCTGGCGCTCTTTTTGATTGTGTTTGTCTGGGGCGCGCTGCTGTACTTCCGGATCTATAACCCTCCGACCAACGCGATGAACATCTATATCGTCGGGAAGCAATGGATGTGGAAGGCGGAGCATCCGGGCGGACAGCACGAGATCAACGCGCTTCATGTGCCGACGGGCCGCAATGTCCAGCTGACAATGATCTCTCAGGATGTCTTTCACAGCTTCTCGATACCGGACTTTCGGGTGAAGCGTGAGGTGATTCCGGGCCGCTACTCGACGGTGTGGTTCAACGCGACGACTCCGGGGACGTATCACATCTTCTGCACGCAGTACTGCGGGACGAATCACTCGGTGATGATCGGCGAAGTAACGGCGATGAGTCCGGATGATTACCAGAAGTGGACACAGCAGTCCACGAGCGGCATGTCGCTCGCGCAAAATGGAGAGAGGCTCTTCGCCAGCATGGGCTGCAACGCGTGCCATTCAGGGAGTGCGGCGGCTCGCGGGCCGAGCCTTGCGGGTGTGTATGGATCGAAGCTGCAGCTTACGAATGGATCGCAGGTTCTGGTCAATGACGCATATCTGCGCGATTCCATCCTCAATCCGTCGCAGCACATCACGGCGGGTTACGCGCCGATTATGCCTACCTATCAGGGACAGATCAGTGAAGACGGCCTGATTGACCTGGTGGAATACATCAAATCTATCCAAAGCAACTATCGTGTACAGCAGACGCTGACCACGTCAGAGTCGAACCAAGCGGCGCCGACAACGCCAGGGGTGGTGAAGCCATGAGTGCAACACAGTTCCACAATTCTCAATTTGCCCGATCAGCGGACGGCAACGCTGCCAAAGCGGAACTATATCAACAACGAGGACGGGTTGCTCAGCTGGCTGTTTACCGGGGACCACAAGCGAATTGCGATTCTCTATCTGATCTCGATCACGTTTTTCTTCTTTATTGGCGGTGCGTTCGCAGGTCTCATCCGGCTTGAACTTCTGACGCCGCAGGGCGATCTGACGGCTTCGGATACCTACAACAAGTTCTTTTCCATGCACGGAATCATCATGGTCTTTCTTTTCCTGGTGCCATCGGTTCCGGCCACGCTGGGGAACTTCCTGATGCCGATCATGCTGGGCGCCAAGGACCTGGCGTTTCCGAAGATCAATCTGCTGAGCTGGTACCTCTATTGGTTTGGCGGTATCGTTGTTCTTGCGGCCCTTGTGCTGGGTGGCGTGGATACCGGCTGGACCTTCACGACCCCGCTCTCAACGCACTACCTGAATACTCACGTAGTGACCGCGGCCACGGGAGTCTTCATTCTTGGCTTCTCCTCGATCTTTACAGGTTTGAACTTTATCGTGACGATCCATCGCATGCGCGCGCCGGGCATGACATGGTTCCGGATGCCGCTGTTTGTCTGGTCGCACTATGCCGCCTCGATCCTGATGGTGCTCGGCACGCCGGTTCTGGCTATCACGCTGGTTCTGGTCGCCCTGGAGCGGCTGGTGGGCATCGGCGTCTTCGATCCGACCAAGGGTGGAGATCCGCTGCTGTTCCAGCATCTCTTCTGGTTCTACTCGCATCCGGCTGTGTACATCATGATTCTTCCGGGTATGGGTGTGATCTCTGAGGTGATCAGCACGTTTAGTCGCAAACGCGTCTTCGGCTATACGGCGGTTGCCTTTTCGTCGGTGGCGATTGCACTATTCGGCTTTTTCGTCTGGGCGCACCACATGTTCATCATGGGCGTCTCGAATTATTCCGCGCTGGTCTTCTCGCTGTTGACGATGCTGGTCGCGGTGCCTTCGGCGATTAAGATCTTCAACTGGGCGTTTACGATGCAAAAAGGCTCGATCACCTTTGAGACGCCGATGCTCTACGCGTTCGGATTTCTCGGGCTGTTTACGATCGGCGGCATGACGGGCGTTTTCCTGGGTGCGCTTGGGATGGACATTCATTTGACGGAGACGTATTTCATCGTCGCTCACTTCCACTTTGTGATGGTGGGCGGGATGCTGATGGCGTTCCTCGCGGGTATCCACTTCTGGTGGCCGAAGATGACGGGTCGGATGTATCCGGAGTCGCTGTCGAAGCTCGCCGCCGTTACTACCTTTATCGGATTCAACCTGACGTTCCTGCCGCAGTTCATTCTGGGGTATCTGGGGATGCCGCGACGCTATCATGCGTATCCGCCTGAGTTCCAGGTGCTGAATGTGCTGTCGACTGCGGGAGCTACGGTGCTTGGCGTTGGGTATATGCTTGCCGTTGCTCTACCTGGCGTGGTCGCTGAAGTATGGCGCGATTGCCGGCAATAATCCGTGGCAGGCGACGGGCCTCGAGTGGCAGATTCAATCGCCACCGATGACCGAAAACTTTATCGAGATCCCGATCGTGGACCATGAGGCCTATGACTACGAGTGGCTCGAACACAAGACCGCACACGAGGTGACGACCGTTGGATAATGCGACCGTAGCAACGCATCCACATACGCATGAGACCGCGGTTGCGGCGGAGCATGAGCACGTGATGCTCCCGCAGCACCGCCACCACTTCGAGACGCAGGAGCAGCAGCGCGAGGCGGGAACGTTTGGGATGTGGCTCTTCCTGCTGACCGAAATCATGTTCTTCGGCGGGCTGTTCTTTGCCTATCTGCTTTATCGAAATTGGTACAACCCGGCCTTTGTGGCGGCGTCGAACCAGTTGAGCATTCCGCTAGGCACAGCGAACACGGCTATCCTGATCAGCTCCGGATTCTTCATGGCGCTGGGCGTATGGGCGGCAGAGGTCAGGAAGAAGAAGCCTGCTGGTCATCTTTCTGGTGCTTGACCACGGTGTTCGGCTCGCCTTTCTTGGCGTCAAGTACGTTGAGTACAAGGAAAAATTTGAGTTGCACCATGTTCCTGGTGCGAGTTTCGATGTCTCGCAGTTCGTCAATCCTCACGCGTACGGCTTGAAGGAAGAGCCGCTGGCCCCGGACATGGCGCAGAAGACACAGGTGTTTTTCTTCCTTTACTTTGCGATGACCGGGCATGCACGCGCTTCACATGATCATCGGTATCGTTCTGCTGTTCTGGCTTACCTGGAGGGCCAATCGAGGCGAGTTCAGTGCCGGTTACGTCGCGCCGATTGAAAACTTCGGACTGTACTGGCACTTTGTCGATATTGTGTGGCTGTTCCTGTTTCCGTTGCTCTACCTCATCAACCGTCACCCCGTTTAGGTAGGACCGCACTGGTCATCCGGTTGGAAGGAAAAGAGTTATGTCCGAATTTCATGATCCGTCGAATGTAGTGAATCCGGAGCATGCCGATCATCATATCGTGACGCCGGTTACCTACGCGATTGTCTTGTTACGCTGCTGGTAGTGACCGGCAATCACGGTAGGGGCTGCGTATTCGAATCTCGGAATCTTCAATCCGATGGTGGCCCTGGCGATTGCCTGCACCAAAGGCGGTGATTGTTATTTTGTTTTTTATGCACGTCAAGTATCAGTCGAAGCTGGTTAAGCTGACAGTAGGCGCCGGGTTCTTTACGTTTCTGGTGTTGATTACGATGACGCTGACCGACTACATCAGCCGGGCGTGGGGGCTGTGGCGTAACGAAATCGTCAGATCGGTTTTGACAGGGATGCGGCCTTCGGGCCGCATTTTTGCTGCCATCAAAACTTCTTCGAATTGCGCCTCGTACACTGAGCTCATGGCTCGGGCGCAGTCTGACTTTTCCGAACAGCTTCAGAATGGTCCAGCGACTCGCGGGTGACGGTGCGGCGAGCGGGAGTTCCCGATCCCAACGGACGATGCGTCGTCTACTGGATGCAGCGCGCGCAACGGGGTGTCGACAATCACGCGGTCGATCTGGCGGTGAAGATTGCAAATCTGTTGGGACTGCCACTGGTGGTTTACTTTGCGGCGATATCCGAATTTTCCTCACGCCAATCTTCGGCACTATGTCTTTCTCAATCAGGGTTTGCCGGATATCGAGGCCGATCTGGCGGCTCGCAATATCTCTTTTGTCATGCGGCGGGCTCCGCATGAGTCGCATGAACGATTGCTGGCGGACGTGCAGGCTGCGTTTCTGATTGGGGATGAAAACCCTATGCGTGAGCCGGAGCGCTGGCGCAAGGATCTTGCCTCGCGGATCAAGATTCCGTTCTGGACGGTCGACACCGATGTTGTCGTTCCGTCGAAGCTGATGGAAAAGGCGCAGTATGGTGCGTACACGATTCGCCCGCGGCTTTATCGTCTATCTGCCAGAGTATCTGCATCCGTACGAGAATCTTCATGCCGAGCATGCATGGAAAAGACCGCGGGGATTTTATGCGGACTCGGTGCATGAGGATATGACGCGGGGCTGGAAGGATCTTGATCGCAGCGTCGCTCCTGTTGAAGCGTGGAAGGGAGGTACGCATGCGGGCTGTCAAACGGCTGAAGCTAGTTTACGGAGCGGCTGCTCGAAAACTATGATGAGCAGCGCAATCACCCGGAGACGGATGGGACGTCCGGCATGTCGCCCTATCTTCACTTCGGACATGTGGGTCCGATTACGATTGCGCTTGCTGTGGATGCAGCGGTGAAGGCAAATCCAAAGCTCAAAGCGGCGCGCGATAGCTACTTCAATGAGTTGATCGTCTGGCGTGAACTCGCTATCAACTTTGTTCGCTATACGCCGAAGTATGATTCGCCGGAGTGTGCCGATGCGTGGGCGAAGGCGACGATTGCACGAGCATGCCCGTGACGAACGGGAACATCTTGTACACGCTGCACCAACTTGAGAATGCGCAGACGTATGACGATCTTTGGAATGCCGGTCAGATCCAGATGGTTCGTTACGGATGGATGCACAACTACGTGCGTATGTACTGGGCGAAGAAGATTCTGGAGTGGACTCCCGATGTTCGCGACAGCGATGAAGTATGCGATTTATCTGAACGACAAGTATTTTCTCGATGGCCGCGATCCGAACGGATATGCGGGGATTGCGTGGGCGATCCTGGGCAAGTTCGACCGGGCGTGGGGAGAGCGTCCTGTGTTCGGGAAGATTCGTTATATGTCGGGCGCGTCCACGGGCAAGAAGTTCAACTCGAAAAAATACATTGAGCAGATGGGGCTTCTGCCGCAACAGGAGCTCGCTCTTTTTCGAGAGTTGAGGCAGGCCTTGATTTTGAATTTGGTGATTTGATCGACGCCTTCGAGGACGTAACTCTCTATACAACTTTGGGTGATTGTGGCGTGGTCCAGCGAGATGTTAGATTGAGGACGTCCGTACGGCCTGTCGCTTGACGAAGGTCGTCCGTTGTTGAACACGCTGAGAGAGGCCGCAGAGTAACACTCAACGATCAGTTCCTCGACGAGTATGAGAGTTTTCTCATCCCGTTCTGGAATTATCCGTCGTTCTTCTCCCCGCTCTAGCGTTGACTCGTCCGATGGCAGCTTGCAGCATCAAGGTTGGCTGTCTGCAGTATTCGGATTCACGCTATGGGCCTGATCGTATCTTCTCAACTCGCGCGCGCTGCACGGCCACTGCTCCGCAGCGGCGCCTGCGGCCTGCCTCGTTGCGATTAGTCTTTGTCTTGTATTCGGGACGTCGCATTTCTGCTCTGGGTCAATCGAACTGCGATGCCTGAGGTTTCAGGCCGTGCAAAGGATGCTCAGTCGGGCGCTGTTAATGCTATTGCATACCGGACGGACGCGCCGTTTTCTTGGTGGTCGCACTCTTGTCGGGAATGTCGCCGCCGCACGATGCGATGGACGCGGCGCGTCAGCAACACGCTGCGATGCTGGCGCAGCAGGCTGCGTCGCTCTCAAGCTTCGAGCTTGAGTGCACCGTGGCAGCCGATCGGTCCGAACCAGGTCGCCAGCATCTGCCTATGGCAATGTCACGGGTCGCGTTACGGCGATTGCGATTGATCCGGCGGATACGACCGGCAACACGGTGTATCTCGGAACGACGGGGGCGGAGTATGGAAGTCGACGAATGCGGCCGGACCAGCGGCGAGCGTGACCTTCGTTCCGCTTACCGATACGTTGCCGGTCTTTAGCGCAAATGCTGGAACGGCTGCTATTCCGTCGCTCAGCATTGGGGCGCATCAGCGTTCAATCCGGCGTTGTGCTGGCGGGGACGGGCGATCCGAATGACGCCTCTGACTCCTTCTATGGCAGCGGGCTGCTGCGATCTGCGGATGGCGGCCTCACCTGGACGCTCATTCAAAATTCGCAGGATGGCGTGGCGGGCAATCATCTTTTCAGCGGACTGGGCTTTGCCGGCTTTGCCTGGAGCAGCACGACGGCGGGTACGGTGGTTGCCGCGGTTTCGCAGGCCGCGGAGGGAGTTCTCGTCAACGCTCCGGATACGACCAACAGCGTGATGGGGCTCTATTATTCGACGGACGCGGGCGTTACGTGGCACATGTCCACGATCATGGACGGCAGCCAGATCGTGCAGACGCCGCTACCGTCTGGAGGCGATCTTGGCGGCAGGGCGGCGACCGCGGTCGTCTGGAATCCTGTTCGCCAGCGTTTCTACGCGGCGATTCGATATCACGGCTACTATGAGTCGGCGGATGGCGTGACGTGGACACGCCTGGCGCATCAGCCGGGGACTGGATTGACTACGACCGCCTGTCCCACTGCGCCAGGCACACGGGCAGCGTGGCGTGCCCGATCTTTCGCGGAGCGCTTGCGGTTCAGGCGACGACGGGCGATACATTCGCGCTGACGGTGGACGGAACAATCTCGATCAGGGTCTGTGGCAGGATGCTTGTGCACTGTCGGGTACGAGTTGTAGCAATACGACAGTCACATTCAGCAAGCAACTGCCATCGTCTCCGCTGGAGATCGGCAGTGGCAATACTGCGATTGCGCAAGCTGACTACAATCTTGCACTGGCAGCGGTGCCGGATGGCTCGACGCAGGACACTCTGCTGTATGCGGGCACGCTCGATCTTTATCGCTGTTCGCTTGCTGCGGGATGTGTCGCTGCGCAACACAACGAACGCGGCGAATGGATGTGCTGCGCCCGCACAGGTTGCGCCTGCGCAGCATGCGATCGCCACGCTGGCGACCTCGGCGCAGCCGCTCGTTTATTTTGGCAACGATGGCGGTCTCTGGCGGTCGACCGACGGCGTCAACCAGCAGGCGACTCCCTGCTCTGCTGATGACGCGACTCATTTTCAAAATCTCAATGGCGGGCTTGGATCGCTGGCGGAGGTCATCAGCTTTGCGCAGCATCCGACGGATGCAGGCACGCTGCTCGTGGGTCTGGGCGCGAACGGGACGGCTGCGACGGCGGCTGCTTCTACTGCAACTTCGTGGACGCAGCTCTCGACTGGCGAAGGCGGCACAGTGGCTATCGATCAGACCAATCCTCTGCTTTGGTACGTTTCGACTGCTGCCGGGGTCAGCATCCGCCAGTGCAGCAACGGTGCGGCCTGTAGTGCTACGAACTTTAGCGGCGCGCCCACGATAGGACCCGCGCAGGTCGCCAATGACGATTCCCTGATCGACGCTCCCTGGCTGTTGGATCCGGCTCTCTCTTCCGACGTCCTCATCGGCACGTGCCGTGTGTGGCGAGGCTCTGCAGGCAGTGGAGCTTCTGTGGTCTTCGGCGAACTCGATCAGCAAGCTTCTCGGGGGGCCGCAGAACGCGTCCTGCGCGAGTACGAATCCCGTCATTCGCTCTCTCGCGGCGGCGGGCCCGCGAGTAATGCGGCGGCTGCGCAGAACGCAGGCTCAGAGGTTCTCTACGCGGGGATGGCAGGTGCGCTCGATGGCGGGGGCAGCTTTGGCGGCCATCTTTTTTCCATCACGACAGCCAACACCGCGAGCAGTGCGACAGCGTGGAACGATCTTGCGACATCGCCGGTGACGAATGGCCAGGTGCTGGCTTCAACGCTGGGGGCTTCGATGTCTCGTCTCTTGCTGCGGACCCGCATGACGCTACCGGTAAGACGATCTACGCTACCGTGATGGGCTTTGCAGGGAATGGCATCAACGCGGCGCACCTGTATCGTTCCACCGATGCGCGGCGCCAACTGGACCAACATCAGCAGCAACCTGCCCAACGCTCCTGCCAATAGCGTCGTCGTCGATCCGAACGACGCGAATACGGTGTATGTCGCGCTGGACACGGGTGTCTATGTCACCACGCAGATTACGACCTGTGCCACGGCAAACTGCTGGAGCGTCTATGGCACGAGTCTGCCGAATGCGCCCGTGGTGGAATTGGCTGCGGCGGCATCCATACCTACTGGCGATGGCCGCACGGGTGAACTTCGCGCTGCAACCTATGGCCGCGGACTGTGGCAGATTCCACTTACTCACGGCATCGACCGCTGTGCAAGCTTCGATCAGCTTGAGCCCTACGGCGCTTACCTATGCAACGCAGGCAGTCGCGACGGCGAGTGCGACGCAGACCATTACAGTTACAAATAGCGGCAATGCTCCGCTGATGCTGACCACATTGGCGACGACGGGAGACTTCAACGAGACAGATACCTGCGCCGGAACTACTGATCGCAGTGGGCTTGACCTGCACGATTCAGGTTCGGTTTCTGCCAACGGCGACAGGAAACCGTAGCGGGCTTGCTCACCGTTTACGGGAATGTTGCCGGCGGACAGGCCACAGCGGCGCTCTCCGGCACTGGCAGTGCTGCGGCGCCGATTGTTCTCAATCCGATACTTCTCACGTTTCCTTCTACGACGATCAACGCTACCAGCCCGGTACAGAACATTACGATTTCAAATACTGGCGCGAACACCTATTGCGTCTTCAAACGCCGTCGGTCGTCGGTGTGGATTTCAAGATCACTGCGAACACCTGCGGGGCGAGTCTCGGCCGCCAGTACAGGCTGTACGGTTGCGATCGCTTTCACTCCAACTGCGTCCGGAACGCGCAGCGGGACCTTCTCCATTAGCGATGACGTTGGCACGCAGACCGCGTCGCTGAGCGGAATCGGAACGTCGCCTGCTACCGACGCTCTCTCGCCGCTGGCGCTTACGTTTGCGCCTCAGCAAATTACAACGGCGAGCGTCGCTCAGCAGATTACGTTGACCAACTCCGGCGATCTGCCGTTGACCTTGATTGCAGCGCAGATCACTGCAGTGGTGACTTTACGGTTGTTAATGCGTGCGGCAACTCTCTCAATCCGCACTCCACCTGCTCGATCAATGTCGGCTTCGCGCCGAAGAACGTCGGGACACTCAGTGGTCAATTAACCGTCTCGGACCAATATCGCGCACAGACCGTTACTCTGAACGGGTATCGGCCTTGCTCCACCTGGCGTTTCTCTTTCTCCATTTGCGACCGTCACCTTCCCTGCTACAGGAGTCGGGATACAAGCTGCTGCGCAGACAGTCACTTTGACCAACAATGGCGGTGTTCCGCTGCTTGTGCAGAGCATTGGGATCGCGGGAGATTTTGTGATCGTGCCGGGCAGCAATACCTGCGGCAGCACGGTTGCAGTGAGTACGGCGTGCACGATGCAGGTTGCGTTTGCGCCGACCGTGGGGGGACCGCGTGCCGGCCCGCTTACCGTAACGGACAATGCTCCCAACTCGCCGCAGACGCTCTCGCTCACCGGGAGCGGCGTTGACTTTACGCCCTTGATCCGAACGGCGGGACGAGTCTTACCATCGTCAATGGACAGAATGCCGTCTACCCGTTGCTGCTGAGTTCTGCAGCGAACATTCCTGGGACGGCAACCTTCACCTGTACGGGAGCTCCGGCGAACTCGACCTGCAACATCACGCCTTCAACTGTGGCGCTTGGCAATACGACGACGGTTTCGGTGACTGTTCTTACGGGTGTTTCTTCGACGGCGCAGTCCTTGCGGCCGCTGACGAAGTCGACGAGGTATGTTCTGGCTTGCGACGCTGTTGCCGTTGACTCTTGTGCCGCTACGTAGAACTCGACGATCCCTGGCCGGCCAGTTTTGTTCTGCTGGGTTGTCTCGTTGCTGCGACCGGATGCGGCGCCGGGCGGGCAATTCCTTTGCAGGGTGGTTCGAATCCAAACCCTCCGTCTGGTCCCATTACACCTGCTGGAACCTATACGATTGTTGCGTCGGCGAGCAGCGGTGGCCTGACGCGGTCGGTCAATCTTACCCTGATCGTTCATTAGGATTTTGATTCTGATGCTGCAAGCGATCGCGATTCAGACAGCTCGGCCTGCGCTGGCTCCCGATGCCCAGGCCCACTGGAAGTTGTATCCGCCGAGCCATCCGGTTACGTCCACCACTTCGCCGATGAAGTAGAGTCCGGGCACCTTGCGGCTCTGCATGGTCTTTGCATCCAGCTCGGCGGTGTCGACGCCGCCGGCAGTCACCTCTGCCTTTGCGTAGCCCTCGGTTCCGGCAGGGGTGATGCGCCATGCATGCAGTTGCTGCTCCATGGCAGTCAGACGAGGCATTGGTCCAATCCGCCGGCTCATGGAGCGCGACCCATCGCTCGGCCATCCGGGCCGGTAGCACTGCGCGTATTGCGAGCACTGCCGCTGCTGCATCGCGCCGTGCATTGCGGACCAGCAGCGGCGCCATCACTTCAATACCTGGTGCGAGGTCAAGCGTGACGGCCTCGCCGGGCCGCCAGTAGGACGAGGCCTGCAGGATTGCGGGACCACTCAGTCCGCGATGCGTCACCAGCATCTTCTCCTCGGAAGCTGCCGCGTCTGCTGGCGTACTCCGGCGGTTGCGACGACCTCGGGCTGAGACTCCTGTGAGGTCGCACCATTCGTTCGCGATCCTCCGCGCTGAAGACGAGTGGAACTAGTGCTGGTCTGCAGTCGACGATGCGGAGGCCGAACTGTTCGGCGAGAGTGTAGCCGAAGGCTGTGGCGCCCATCTTCGGGATCGACAGGCCGCCTGTGGCTACGACGACTGCCTCAGATTCAAATGTGGTCTCGGTTGTCTGCACGCGAAAGTGTCCGTCTCGCACGACCGAGAGGATGCGTGCGCCGACGATGATGCGCGACTCCTGCGTCTGTACACTCACGTTCGAGCATGGTGACGAAGTCGTGGGCGGAGCGGTCGCAGAAGAGCTGTCCGAGCGTCTTTTCGTGATACGGAATTCCGTGCTGCTCGACCATGGCGATGATGTCTGCCGGAGTGAAGCGGGCCAGGGCGGATTTTGCGAAGTGAGGATTTTCGGAGAGAAAATTTTCCGGGCGGGTGTGGATGTTGGTGAAGTTGCAGCGGCCGCCTCCGGAGATGAGGATCTTCTTGCCGACGCGTTCTGCGTGGTCGAGTAACACTACGCGCCGGCCGCGGCGGCCTGCCTCCAGCGCGCACATCATGCCGGCCGCGCCGGCGCCAAGAACTACGACATCAACTTTCTGCACTCATCCTCACTCGTTCTCACCTTTGCGGTCTCTTGATTCATGATGGCATGATCGCTGGTTCCGGGTGGTTGTGCGACCATGGATTCATGTTCAAAAGAGTGGAAGAGCGCGGACCGCGGGTGGTTGCGGCTCAGCCGTTTGGACCGGCGGCCGGGGTGACACGGCGGGCGGCGGATCGGCTGCGGGCGGGGCATCTTTGGGTGTATCGGTCGGATGTGGAGTCGCTTGGTGCCGGCGATGGGGACGACGGAGATTGACGGGTGGGGCGCTGGTTACGGTGATGGATAGCCGGGGGATTCCGCTGGGGACGGGGCTTTATAGTGCGGCGTCGCAGATTGCGGTGCGGATGGTGTCGGCGGAGGCTGCGCTGTCGCGGGGTGCGTATCTTGCGCAGGTGAGGGAGCGGGTTGTGGCGGCGCTGGATCTTCGGGAAGAGGTTGCGCCGGTGTCGGCGGAGAACGATGCCTGCCGGTTGGTGTTCTCGGAGGCGGATGGTTTGCCGGGCGATCGTCGCGGATCGGTATCACGATCTGGTGATTGTGCAGTTGCTGACGCAGGGGACCGCGCAGGATGATGTGCGTGCGGTGCTGACGGAGGTGATTCGGGAGAGGTTGGAGCCGAAGGCTATTGTTGAGCGGCCTGATCCGAAGATTCGGGAGCTGGAGCAGTTGGCTGCGCCATCGGCTGGGCCGCTGTATTCGATTGGGGACTCGCCGCAGCTTACTACGGTGTTCACGATCAATGGGCTGCGGTTTCACTACGACGCTGGCTCGGGGCAGAAGACGGGGGCGTTTCTCGATCAGCGATTGAATTATGCGGCGGCGGCGCGGTATGGGCGTGGTTCGGCGCTGGATGTTTGTACGTACCAGGGTGGGTTTGCGATTCATCTGGCGCAGCGGTGCGAGCGGGTGACCGGGGTGGATGCCAGTCGTGGAGCACTGGAGGTGGCAGATCGGAATCTGGAGTTGAACTGGAAATTGAACGGCGGGGTTGCGGCGAAGGTGGAGTGGATTGAGGCGGATGCGTTCGAGTTGCTGCGCGAGTATGAGGCGAATGGCGAGCGGTACGACACGATCGTGCTCGATCCGCCGGCGTTTGCGAAGTCGAAACGAGCGGCAGAGGGCGCGATGCGTGGGTACAAGGAGCTGAATTTGCGTGCGATGAAGATGCTTGCGCCGGGTGGGACGCTGGTGACCTGTTCGTGTTCGCACCATGTGGGGCTGGCGGAGTTTACCGAGGTGGTCGCGGCAGCGGCTTCTGATGCGGGACGACGGGTGCAGGTGCTGGAGATTCGGGGGGCGGCGCCGGATCATCCGGCTGTGCTGACGCTCCCGGAGACTAGTTATTTGAAGTGTCTGATTTGTCGGGTGGGGTAACAACAAGAAAGAGCGACGGCAACAGCAGATGCCTCTCCCCATTCGACTTCGCTCAAAATGCGGAATGACAAACCAAAAGAACCGCGGCAGCGAAGGCGACTGCAACTGCAAAAGTAAAAGAGACCGCAAGGGCAACAGCGATCGTTAGATTGCCTGAAGGTCAGGGGTAGAGGACATTTCTCTACCCCGCCTTGCATTAGTTGACGGTCAGAGCGACAGTTTCGATGTGGGTGATGGTGCCACTGGTGGCGGTTACGGTGTAGTTGTAGATTCCGGGCTGGGTGCCGCTGGGGTTGATAGCGGGGCTCTTCTTGATGCAGCCCGTTGTGGGGATGCAGATGGCGAGGAGAAGAGCGAACAGGCCTGTCCCTCGTAGCGTGAATTTGCTGAGGGTGAGTTTGCCGAGGCGGCGGCTGCGTGAGGCGAAGAGCATCAGGAGAGCGGCCATGGCGAGGGTGAAGGAGGTGATTCGGTTCGCCAGCGGTTGCCGCTGGCGAGACTCAGGCCGCTGGTGGTACCGACCAGGCGGGATGTGGTGGTGAAGGCGACGTTCTGTGTGACCGCGGAGCCCGCGAGCGCGAAGGCTGCAGGCGGGGTGCAGGTGACGCCGACGGGAGCCGTGCCGGTGGATGCGCAGGTGAGCGTTACGGTTCCAGTGAAGGTGCTGGTGGGCGTGAGCACCAGGGCGACGTTGCCGGAGGTGCCGCCGTTGAGGGTGATAGTGGTGGAGGTCTTACCCGCGGAGTCAGTAAGGGTGAAGTCCGGGGCAGGGACTCCGGTGCCGGTGAGGGATGCGGTGAGAGGGTTGGCACCGGCAGAGGTGAGGACCTGGAGCTGTCCCGTGGCGGCGCCTATCGCGGTGGGGGTAAAGACTACGCTGATATTGCAGGTGGCGCCGATGGCGAGCGTGCTTCCGCAGGCGTTGCTGGCGGCGAAGGGTCCGGTGGCGGTGATGCTTGTGATGGTCAGGATCGTCTCGCCCACGTTGATGAGGGCAAAGTTTTGCCCGCTGGAGTGGACGCCGACCAAAGTGCCGGGGAAGGTCGCGGATGAGGGATTCAGGGCCGCGCCATTGACTGGCGCAGGAATGTTGAAGTAGCCGACGGGAACGTCGTGGTCGGACGAGCGGGCTGCGGTGGTGGCGTCGTTGTAAGCGGTGACGGGAAAGTCGGCGTTGAGGTGGGCGTAGGCCATCTGAGCGCCGGCGGCGAGCTCGGGCGTGATAACGATATGGTCGAGGATCTGGGCGTTGCCGTCTTCCACGTAGGACCAGCGCTGATTGGCGGGGATCGAAAGCGCGAGGTCCTTGAGCGGCGGGGTGACAAGGCCGGAGACGCCGGGTTGAACGACCTGCGTGGCGGGCAGGACATTCGTATTGGTGTAGGTGGCGAGGGTGTCTGTGTAGCCGTCAGAGAATTCAAACGCGTTGTAGTCTCCGCCGGAGATGACGTGCTTGCCGGCGGCCTGGAGGGTCTGGATGAACTTGGCGACCTCTTCGGCCTGGAGTTCTTTTTTCTGGCGCGTGGAGGTGGAGGTGGTGCTGTTGACGCCGCTGAGGGCCTTCATGTGGTTGACGACGATGGTGACGGGATAGTCCGCAGCGGTGCCGCGTTTGATGCCGGCGCCGAGGGCGAGCCAGGGGCGGTCGTTGAGCGTGATGGGGTTGGTGGAGGTGGTGGGAGTGAAGGATTCTTTCTGACCGACCTGGGTGAGACTGACGGCGTCGACTGTGCTGTTCTTGACGAGGAAGCCTACGGAGATGCCGGTGCCGTCCTGGGTGTAGAAGTTGGAGTTGTCGGTGCTGTAGGCGGTGTAGAGGTTCGGGACACCGGCGTCGGAGTTGATCTGCGCGGCTATGTCGTTGGCGACGGATTGATTTTCGACTTCCTCGAGGGTAACGATGTCGGGCGTGTTGAGAACGGTGCGGATGGCGAGGGAGACCTTCTGGAGACGGCGCGTGTATGCAGCCTGGGTTACATCGACGGCGGCGGAGATGAAGGTCTGGCCGGTGGAGACCGTACCTGTGCTGGAGTTGCCGTTGAAGCCGGTGACGCCGGCAGGGACGTAGTAGAGGTCGTCGGTGCTGCTGGTGTTGTAGAAGCGTTCGATGTTGAAGGAGGCGACGGTGAATTGATTGGCAGCCGGCGGCGGAAGGGGCTGGACGGTCATGCCCGGGGTGACCTGGGTGCGATCGTAGGTTGCGTCGAGGATGAGTCGGCTGGGATCGTAGAAGCTGTCGTTCGAGAAGGTGAAGTCGAGAACGCCGGTGACGTTGGGGAGGACGGCTCCCGTGGAGATTTCGAGGGAGGTTCCTCCGGCGATGGTGGAGTCGACGAGGATGCGTTCGGGATTGTCGTCAAAGGCGGCGATGCCTGTGGGTGCGCCGGGGATAGGGACGTCGCGGATGTCGATGCCGGGCTCGCGGAAGGGCCGCGCTGTGCCGCTGATGACTGCGTAAAAGTAGCCGGTGGAGGTTGCGGTTTCGGTGGGCTCGTTGGCGGCGGTGATGGAGCCGTTGGTGCCCGAGATTGCGGTCATGGATGTGACGGAGACCCGCATACCCTCATATGGGGTGAGCTGGTAGAGGCCGCCGGAGGGAGTGAGCATCGACGCGGTGAGAGCGATTGGAGCGGGAAGAGCGTTGCCGGTGCTGATGAGCGTGATGGTTGGCGACGTGATCTCAGTGGCTGGAGTGTGGCTCGCGCTGGTGGCGGGGAAGGTCGCCACGGTGCCGGTGACGGAAACGAGGTTGCCGATGGCGACGCTGGCGGTTGGAGGTTTGGAGCTGGTGAAGACGTCAATGCCTTCGGGTGTTAGGGGGTTGGCGTCGGGATTTTGAGACTGGATGAAGAAGGCATTGGAGAGTATCGCGGTGACGATGCCTGTCGTAGTGACCTGTTGACCAACGTATGGGGAGACGGTGGCGGCGGTCGTTGACTTAACGCCCTGGATGTCGTGGATTGCCACGGAGACGGGGCCAGCGGCGCTGGAGCCGGAGGAGTTGTGCGGGTTGGGAGCTCCGGTGACGAAGTCAGTGGCGTTGTTGACATTGTCGACGGTGGGGTCGGTGCGGATGTCGGCGGTGGTGTTGGTTGGTGCCGGTGCGGGGCCGGTACCTTCAAAGCAGTTGGCGGTGGGGCCGAAGCCGATCAGGTCGACGATTGTGGATCCGGTGGGGCAAGCCGTCGACAGAGGGGTCGTGTTGTTGACGATGGCGATCTTGCCGGCGGTGGCGGAGAAGTTGAGCGCGTTGCCGGTGGAGCCGTTTCCGGTGATGAAGTCTGGAGTGACCGGAAGATTGATGCCGGTAACGGTGGTGCCGGCCGCGGCCTGAATCAGATAGTAGTGCCCCGGGGCGATGGAGGCACTCGGGAGAGCGACTGCATTCCACGCAGTGCCAGTAGCGCTGACGTACTGGATCGAGTAGCCAGTAATGTCAATGGCTGAGCTGGTGGGATTGTAGAGCTCCAGGAAGTCGTAGGTGAAGGGAGCGCCCGTGTTGCCGCCGCCGCCGTACATCTGCGAGATGACGAGGCGGGTTCCGCCGAGTGCGGAGAACGTGCTGAAGAGGAGGAGAGAGAAGGCAGACAGAATGCGGAGCAAAAAGACTGACATTTTCCAGGGCCTCGTTTGAAACGTAAGAAACTGATACTGACTACCGCGGGAAAAGGAACAGATGAACGATCGGCCCTATTAGGCTCGAGGGTGTTCCTGGTTGCCGCTGACTTCTTGTCTCTGACCGATGGTCTCCTTGTCTTTTGTCTTCTGACTTCCGGTCATTCGATTGAGAAGTAATCTGTTGTAGCACGCGTTGTCCCCCGGATGCATTAATTTTGTTTGTCCGCAGATTTTTGCGGATAGGAAGTCGGTAAATGGCCCTTCCATTGAGTTTTGCGGGAATATGACGGGGATATAGTTGTTCGTATGGGAATTGCTGAAAAGGGAGCCTGCCGAATGGGTTTAGGACGGGGTTGGAAGGGTGCGCTGGCCGGTGGGTTGATGCTGGTCGCTGTCTCGACGCTGGGTGCCCAGGGTGCCTGGGGTGCCCAGGATAAACAGGATAAGCAAGACAAACAAGATAAGCAGGATAAGAAGGGTGATGAGAAGAAGAAGGACGAGAAGGTGATCGTGAAGGGGTCGGCGGTGACTCCGGAGGCGGAGCTGCCGGGGGATTCGACGACTGAGGGTTCGGTAACCGTAGGTGGGCAGGCGATTGCGTATAAGGCGGTGGCGGGAACGTTGACGGTGGGGTCGACGGATTCGCAGGATGCGATGCTGGGGCTCGATGGGAAGATGCTGCCTGGGACGGGCGAGAAGCCGCCTGATCCGGATAAGCCGGATGAGGCTCAGGCGACGGCGCGGATGTTTTATGTTGCGTACTTCAAGAAGAATGCAGACACGGTGCGGCCGGTGACCTTTTTGTATAACGGCGGACCGGGCAGCTCGACGATGTGGCTGCATATGGGATCGTTTGGGCCGAAGCGAGTGGTAACCACGGATGGGCAGCATGATGAGGGCGCGCCGTACAAGATCGTCAATAACGAGTACAGCCTGCTGGACGTGAGCGATGTGGTGTTCATTGACGCGCCGGGAACCGGGTTCAGCCGGATTATGGGGAAGGACAAGGAGAAGGCGTTCTGGGGCGTGGACCAGGATGCCCATGCGTTCGACCGGTTTATCCGGAGGTTTCTGACGAAGTTCGATCGCTGGAACTCGCCGAAGTATCTGTTTGGGGAGAGCTATGGAACTCCGCGGAGTGCGGTGCTGTCGGCGGTGCTGGAGAATGTGGATCTGAACGGGATTGTTCTGCTGTCACAGATCTTGAGCTTCGATAACAGTATCGATGGGCCTAAGTGGAATCCGGGGGTGGACCAGGCGTACGCGCTGGCGCTGCCGACATTTGCCGCGACGGCTTTTTACCATCACAAACTGTCAACGCCTCCGGCGGCGTTGGAGCCGTTTCTTGCCGAGGTGGAGGAGTATGCGCTTGGGGATTACATGAGCGCGCTGCTGCAGGGTAGCCAGCTCCCCGAGGCGAAGAAGCAAGCGGTGGCCGAGAAGCTGCATGGCTTTACCGGACTGCCGGTGGCGTATCTGCTGCGGGCCAATCTGCGGGTGTCGGGCGCGGCGTTCAGCAAGCAACTCCAGCTCGAGGATGAGACGACGACGGGGCGGCTGGATGCCCGGTACAAGGGGCCGGATCTCGATCCCCTGAGCGCGGATGCCGAGTATGACCCGCAGAGCAACGCAATCTCGTCGGCGTATACCGCGGCGCTGAACGACTACATGCGGAAAGAACTGAAGTATGGGGCCGATCAGACCTATAAGCCAGGGGCGTATGGGGACTCGGACTTTACCTGGGACCTGCAGCATCAGCCTCCGGGGGGGCCGCCGGCGACCCAGCAGGAAGGTGGCACGAATGTGATGCCGGACCTGGCGTTCACGATGAAGTCGAATCCGAAGATGAAGGTGATGCTGGCGGGAGGGTACTTCGATCTGGCGACGCCGTTCTTCGAGGGGATGTATGAGATGCATCATCTGCCGATTCCGCAGAAGCTGCAGGCGAACATCAGCTACCACTACTACCAGAGCGGGCACATGGTGTATGTGAATGAGGATGTACTAAAGCAGTTCCACGCGGATGTTGCGACGTTTATTAAGGGGACCGAGAACGGGAAGTAAGAAAGTTTCCGGTAGCTCAGGGCCGCCTTCGGAAGGCCTGTTCTTTTTGGGTAAGCTTCATTACAGTGGGGGTGCGTTCCTGCGGGAGTCCCTACCTCCGATAAACGTGCCGGAACAAATTGTTCAAAAATGAAAAAAAGTACTATGCTGTCTACCTCCCCAAAAGCGAGTGCATTGATATGTGCGTGTTCGACTGCGCGGAGGGCGAGCGATTACTAGAGGCTGCTGCCGAGGCTTCCGCTCCCCCAGAGGCGTGCGATGCCTTTCTGGATCACGTCGGCTATTGCCTCGTTTGCAATCCAGATCCAGATGAGCGGGGAGATATTGACGTGCTTAGGTTGGATCTCCTTTATTCTAAGAAGCCGATCAAACAACAAAAGAAGACTGAGCGTTCCAGGTCTCTGTGATTGTCTGGATCGCATCAAATGAATCACGGCCAGCTATTCGGCCATGAGCACGACAGCAAGTGTGCGGATTGCAATGAGGTATAGAAAGACGCGGAGAATTCGGCAGATACCTGTGAAACCGCAGACAGCCGACTCATGGAACCCTCCGAGGCTGGCCGAACAAGTCTCCTTCTTCCCGAAGACACCTCGATTCCCGCAATGACTGCAACGAACTTAGACGAAAATAAGCTCCCGTTCTGGGGCCAATTCTCTTTTGAAGTTGTCCAGCCAGTAAACTCAATGACTTAATGTCTATTCGACCCGGGCCATGCTTTAGATTTATCGGCCTTGGCAGACTTTTCGCGACCTGAAAATCCGGGGCTCTTGCTCTAGAGCAACGACATGAGCGTCTCAGTGCTTTAGCCTGAAGTTACCAAGGCAGATTGGCCCTCTTCGGAGGGCTTCTTTTTTGCTTAGTGTAGGTATGTGACAATCCGGGCAGGGTCAGGGAGAGGGACTCGAGTAAAAACCCCTTTGAGGGACTTACATACTTGACTCCCTGCTGGGAATTCCAGTGACCCTTCGATTTTGCCATGACAAAGGACAGGTTGCTCTGGAGCAACGACATTAGCGTAGCAGTGCTTTAGCCTGAATTACGGCATAGTTTTACCATTTTCCAATCGCCCTCTTCGGAGGGCTTCTTTTTTTGCAGATGGTAATCGAGAAAATGGACAAATCGCGGTGGCGGGTAGACACAATTGCCGGCGATGGTATCCGCCCAAGAATGGGCCAGAATTACTAACGTTTATTTGCTAGATCCATTGCAGCAGCGGCCTTAATTCTAGCAATGTGAACGACTCGGAATCCTCCAACGACTCGAAATCCTCCAGAATTGGTGACACAGTCACGACCGGGGTTCGCTCCACAAAAAGGGCAACGTAGAGACTCTGGGCTGGTCGGAAGTGTTGCCGGGACGGGTTCATTCTTTGACATAGCCCGAAGCCTATGTCTGCTGGAATAGCATAAGCAATCACCCAACCGAGGGACCAGTGGTCTAAGCGGTTGGCAGTCACAATCATCGGAAGGTAGCTCTAGCGAGTGTTGCAGCTTTGCCTTCAGCCTGAGAGTATGGCTGGCATAGGGATGCTCCGAAGATTGTGCTTCCTGCTGTGCTCTTACCTTCTGACGCTCGCTACGCTAACAGTTAGGCTATTACCTCTTTATTCTTTGGTTCTTTATCCCCCAGAGCCACAGACCTTCTAGAGATCATGACATTAGAACGAGGCTGATAGATGCCGCGATGTCTCTTGGGCTGATGAATTTTGTTTGCCATTCTTTCTAGATTCGCCTACAAGAAGGCGCGAAATGTGAGTCAAGGATATAAACCCATTTTTCTGAGATAAACCATGTAATTACAATGGTTTGTTGGGTGATCAGAAAATATGAGTGTAATACACGCATATTTTATGCAACCTTTGGAGCCATGATGCGTCTTAACAAGTGCAGGTGGTGAGAAACCCCTGAATTTCAGGATTTTGATCTAGGAGAGTGCACTTATGACGACGATGACTCGGTTTGTTCCGTTGCGTACGCCCTTTGAGGATGTTGCCGGGTTGCAGAAGCGTTTGAACTCGATCTTCAATGACTTTGTTGGACCGGATACCTCGAGCGCGAGCTTTGTGCCGGCGGTAGATGTTTATGAAGATGCAGACAAGCTGGTGTTGAAGCTGGAGATTCCTGGCGTGAAGGCTGAGGATCTGGATATCAAGCTTGAGAACCAGTCGCTGGTGATCAAGGGCGAGCGTAAGTTCGAATCCACGGAGAAGGCGGAGAACTTTCACCGGATCGAGCGCCGGTTCGGCAGCTTCGTCCGCAGCTTTACCCTGCCGCAGACTGTGGATACCGATAGCGTGACAGCTTCCTCGGATGCTGGTGTCCTGACGATCTCGCTTGCCAAGAAGGCCGAGGCTCAGCCGAAGCAGATCAAGGTGCAGGTCGGCGGGAGCAGGCAGGTTGAAGGGCAGACGGCTCAGTAATTCGGTTCGTAGACTGATCAAAGGGAAGGCTGAAGCCTTCCCTTTTTTTGGGAATGGCGTAGAGGAGCGAAAGGATTTGTCACGCCGGGTGCCCCATCTCGCGCGTCCAGAATGGGAATCCTCAAAAATAAATCCAGAAAAAGTGGAAAATTTTCGAGCCTGAAAAATGACCGTCAACGTACCAGCGTTTCACCAGCAATCCACCACAAATTCACCATCAAAAAACCACGTTCTGCACCCCGCTTTTGCCAAAACCCCCAGCAAAAACGCTGGTTATCCAGCCCCAAAAAAATTACTGCAAAAGCGATGACCCTTCCTGGCGTTGCTTAGGGGCGCTGGCCGTGGGTGGCAGGGCGCGATCGGGGTGGCCGAAGGGGTGGCGATGCCGACGAACTCGGTGATGGAGTTGTAGGTGAAGTTGGTCAGCCAGACGTTGCCCGAGGCGTCGATGGCGAGGCCGCGGGGGTTGCTGATGTTAGGGGCCTGATAGCCGGTGGCTGGGCGAGATTGCGACGCCGGTGTTGGTGAAGGCGGAGAGGGTGTTTCCGTCGCGGTTGGCGACCCAGACGCGATTGCTGCCGTCGATGGCGATTTGCGCGGGGCCCTTGAGACCGCCGCCGGTGTAGCCGTTGGCGGGAGAGACCAGTACGCCGTTTTTGTCCGAGACGCCGATGGCGTTGTTCTTGTTGCTGGCATACCAGACCTTGTCGGAAGAGTCGATGGCGACGGAGGTGAGATCGTTGTCGGCGGCCGTAGTGAACTCTGAAGTAGAGGAGATGGTGGCGGGAAGGCCCATACGGTAGAGCAGATTCGGCTGGCCGATGCTCCAGCCGATGCCGGCGCTGTTGATGGCGATGCCGGAGTCAAAGGCGCTGGTGGTGAATTTTTTGACGACGGAGCCGTCGGATCCAAGGACAGTGACCTTTTGGGAGCCCGAGATCCAGAGGTTCTGAGTGGCGTCGAAGGCGGGGAAGAAGCATTGAGTGTCGCAGGCGTACGGCGAGCTAACGAGAGCAGCGCCGGCGGTGGAGAACTTGGAGACCGTGGAGGCGTTGACCGGGCCGAAGTTGATGACCCAGGGATTGTCGTGGGCGTCGATGGCGATGGAGTAGGGGAGATTGAGGCCGCCGCCGGTGAAGCCGTTGGCGCCGGAGAGGATGTTGCCGGTGGGATCGAATTCGATGAGGGTGTTGTTGCGCGTAGGAGGGGACCCAGACGTTGCCGATGGAGTCGATGGCGGGGAAGTAGGGACCGACCATCTTGTCGGCGTAGAAGGTGAGGGCGAGAGACCAGTCGTTGGGTGCGGCGGTGAGGGTGGGTTGGAAGGTGGGTGTGATCTGGCTGGCGGTGAAGAGAGCGGCGACGTTGGCGCCGGGCTTTCGCGCGATGTTGAGCGCGGCGGAGATGGTGTTGGTGGGCGCGACGCCGGAGGAGTCGGGGGCGTTGGAAAAGAGCGGAGTGCAGCCGGCGGTGCCGTCGGAGTTGACGCAGGTGACGAGCAGGTTGGCGAGGGAGTTGATCTCGGCCTGGGGGACGTCGCCGTTTCCGCCGAGGCTCTGAATGCGTGCTGCGCCGGAGGCGATATCGACAAGATTGGAGACGGTGAGGAAGGCGTTGGCAGAGTCCCTGAAGAGCGTTGGGAGTGGAGGAGGAGCTGACGTGGGTGGCGTCGGTCATAAAGCCGGAGAGGGCGTAGACTGCGGCGACAGTGGAGACCTCGTTGAGATTGATGAAGGGGACGTTATTGGCGAAGGTGGACTGGCCTTCGGGGCACGCCCCCAAGGCGGCCATGAGGGCTAAGGCGGGGTTGACCTCGCCGGCGGGGAGACCGGGGTTGCCGCCGATGGCCAGGATGTAGACCTGCTGGCCGGTGGTGCAGGTGTAGTCGCCGGTGATGTGAAAGAAGCCGTTGGCGTCGGTCAGGAGATAGTAGCCGGTGCCGTCGAAGGCTACGCCGGGCTGCGCTGGGCTGAGCATGGAGATGCTGGGTGCGCCGTAGCCGGCGGGGTTCGCTGCGAAGAGGTAGATGTGGGCTCCGACGATCGGGAACGCGCCGCCGTGGACGTTGCCGGCGATGGCTGAACCGGAAGTGGTGGCGGGGGTCGCCGGAGTGGCCGTGGTAGTGGTGGTTGTGGTGACAGAAGTGATTGGGTTTGTCTGGAAAGATCCGCAGCCGCTCAGGAGAGCGGCGGCGAAGAGAGAGAGCGCAAGGTTGTGGAACGATGACCGGGTCAAAGGAGGGTCTCCCGAGTGCTGCAAGTGATGCAAGGGTAACAATTTGCAAGGGAAGCAGAGTACGACTTTGGGGTCAGGATCGATGGCGAAAGCGGGTGAGTGGCGTGCCGTTTTGGGAGGGATGCTGATTTCTTCGATGATCAGCTCTATGTGCGGGATCGAAGTCGAATGCGAATCTAAATGGAAGTGGTCAGGTTGTGAATGTGGAGCTGAATGCGAACACTGGAAGGAGCTTCGGCGGATTGCGCCGGGTGATCTTGAGGTGGCCTGTGTTCACCAGGGGGTGTTTCGAGTGATCCGGCATTAGGGGAATCATACTTTTAAGTTCGTCAATGCGACTGTGAGGGCGAAGCAGGGACAGCGGGAGGGCGCCGGAAGGTGAGCAGGGCGACGGCGAGGAGAAGTGGTTCGGCGAGCCAGAGGGACTGGTTGGCGAATCGGGGGGCGGCCCAGGCGCCGAGGATGGCTCCGAAGAGGAAGCAGAGGCAGATGAGGCCCAGGTCGCGGGCCTGGGAGAGGCCTTTTTCGCGAGTCTCGGCAGTGGAGGTTGAGGTGAGGGCCTCGTAGATGCCTTCGGCCACGTCGCGCAGGTTGCCGGTCATGAAGGTGGAGTTGTAAGCGAAGCGGTCTACGCGGCGGAAACTGGCGACCTGGAAGGCGGCGACGTACGCGATGATTCCGCTGAATGCCATGTGGGGGAAGCTGCCGGGTAGCCAGCCAAGGGTGAAGATGGTTACGATTTCCAATGCCAGACCGAGGAGCACCGAACGGAGGCCGAGGCGCGTTCGAAGATGTTTGGAGGTGAGGACTCCGAGGAAGAAACCCGCGAGTGGGACGAGGTGAGGCACGATATCCGCCCAGTCGCGGCCGAGCACGGCGATGCCAAGGAAGACGACGTTGCCGGTCATGGAATTGGCGAAGACGTGGCCGTGGAGGAGGAAGATGACGGCATCGAGGAGGCCACCTGTGGCGGCGAGTAGCATGGCGTCGGGCAGTGCGGCGGGCTGGAGAATGGTGTCTTGGGGCTGCATGGGATGTGGATGGATAGACAAATAGAGAGATTATCTTGATTACGGTGTGGATGCGCTTCGGGCGACAGGAGTCGGGGTCAAGTTCGAATCGGTCAGCCACCGTGGACTCCGAGACGGATATGAGTGACTTATTGTCAGATTTTTAGCATCTTGTTGACGCTGTGGCGCGTCTAATCTAGCGAATAAGCTCAAAATTGGTGAAGGGAGCGTAGTTATGGCGATCAAATGGGATCGGTTGACGGTGAAGTCTCAGGAGGCGGTGCAGGCGGCTAGTGGACTCGCTGCGGACAACGGCAATCCGGAGGTGCTTCCGCTGCACCTGATGGCGGCGCTGCTTGAGGACCGCGAGGGAGTGGTGATCCCGGTGCTGGAGAAGGTTGGGGTGCCGGTGGAGCAGCTGCTTTCGGGGGTGAATTCGGCGATTGCGAAGTTGCCGAAGGTGCAGGGTGGCGGGCAGCCGGGGATGAGCTCAGGCGCTGCAGAAGGTTTTGGAGCAGGGGTTCAAGGAGGCGGAGAACTTTAAGGACGACTATGTGTCGACGGAGCATCTGCTGCTGGCGCTGTCGAAGGCGAAGAACGATCCGGTGCAACTGGCGCTGACGGCGCTTGGGGGGACGCATGACGCGATCCTGAAGGCGTTGAGTGCGGTGCGTGGATCGCAGCGGGTGACGGACCAGAATCCTGAAGGGAAGTTTCAGGCGCTGGAGAAGTATGCGAAGGACCTGACCGATTTGGCGCGGCGCGGGAAGCTCGACCCGGTGATTGGGCGGGATGAGGAGATTCGGCGCGTGATCCAGGTGTTGTCGCGGCGGACGAAGAACAATCCGGTGCTGATTGGCGAGCCGGGTGTGGGCAAGACGGCGATTGTGGAGGGGCTGGCGCGGAGGATTGTGCAGGGGGATGTGCCGGAGATTCTGAAGAACAAGCGGGTGTGTGCGCTGGATCCTGGCGGCGATGATGGCCGGGGCGAAGTTTCGCGGGGAGTTTGAAGAGCGGCTGAAGGCAGTGCTGAAGGAGATCGAAGAGTCGAACGGCGAGATTATTTTGTTCATCGATGAGTTACATACTCTGGTCGGCGCAGGTGCGGCTGAGGGTGCGATGGATGCGAGCAACATGCTGAAGCCGGCGCTGGCTCGCGGTGGGCTGCGGGCGATTGGCGCGACGACGCTGAATGAGTACCGGAAGTACATCGAGAAGGATGCGGCGCTGGAGACGGCGGTTTCAGATTGTGTATGTCGGCGAGCCGAACGTCGAGGATACGATTGCGATTCTGCGCGGGCTGAAGGAGAAGTATGAGGCGCACCACAAGGTTCGGATCAAGGATTCGGCGATTGTGGCGGCGGCCATGCTCTCGCATCGTTATATTTCGGACCGGTTTTTGCCGGATAAGGCGATTGATCTTGTGGATGAGGCTGCTGCGTCGCTGGCGATTCAGATTGGCTCGGTGCCGGTGGAGATTGATGACCTGGAGCGGCGGGCGACTTCGCTGGAGATTGAGCGCGCGGCGTTGAAGCGGGAGAAAGATGCTGCGTCGAAGGAGCGGCTGGAGGTTGTGGAGCGTGAGCTTGCCGAGGTGAAGGAGACGGTCGCCGGGCTGCGCGCGCGGTGGCAGAAGGAACGCGGGGCGATTGGGAAGATTGCGGAGTTGAAGGAGCAACTCGAGGCGCTGCGGTTCCAGATGCAGGAGGAGACGCGCAAGGGCAATCTGCAACGCGCGGCGGAGCTGCAGTATGGCGAGATTCCGAAGCTGGAAGCGGAGCTGCGGGAGCTGACGGCGGAGCAGGATGCGGCGGTTCGCGAAGATGCGGCTGAGGCGGCTACTGGTGTGGCGAGGAAGCGGACGCGGATGCTGAAGGAGGAGGTCGACGAGGAGGACGTCGCGGCGATTGTGTCGAAGTGGACGGGAATTCCTGTTTCGAAGATGCTCGAAGGCGAGATGGAGAAGCTGGTGAAGATGGAGGATCGTCTGCGCGAGCGGGTTGTCGGGCAGGATGAGGCGCTGAATGCTGTGGCGAATGCGATTCGGCGTTCGCGTGCGGGATTGAGCGATCCGAAGCGGCCGATTGGATCGTTTATTTTTCTTGGGCCTACGGGCGTGGGAAAGACGGAGACGGCAAGGGCGCTGGCGGAGTTTCTGTTCGATGACGAGGCCGCGATGGTGCGGATCGACATGAGCGAGTACATGGAGAAGCATGCGGTGGCGCGGCTGATTGGCGCGCCTCCGGGGTATGTCGGGTATGACGAGGGCGGGCAGTTGACCGAGGCGGTGAGGCGGCGGCCGTATTCGGTTGTGCTGTTCGACGAGATCGAGAAAGCGCATCCCGATGTGTTCAATGTGCTGCTGCAGGTGCTCGATGATGGACGGTTGACGGATTCGAAGGGACGGACAGTGGACTTCAAAAACACCGTGCTGATCATGACTTCGAATGTTGGCGCGGCGCAGTTGTCGACGGCGTGGGCGCAGGGCGAGGATGGCTTTGAAGAGGCGAAGACTCGAGTGATGGATGAGCTGCGGAAGCACTTCAAGCCGGAGTTCCTCAATCGTGTGGATGACATTGTGGTGTTCCGTCCGCTGGGCGATGAGCAGCTGGCGCATATTGTCGACCTGCGGCTGAAGGATCTGCAGAAGCTTCTGGCGGATCGCAAGATTACGCTGGAGTTGACCGATGGTGCGCGGAAGGCGATCTTCAAGGCTGGATACGACCGGGCTTATGGTGCGCGTCCGTTGAAGCGGGCGATTCAGCGGCTGGTGCAGGATCCGCTGGCGGTGAAGATCCTGGACGGCAGCGTGTTGCATGGCGACCATGTGGTGGTGACGGCGGGCAAGAACGGATTGGAGTTTCTTGCAAAGCGGCCCGCGGATCGTGTCGAGGAGCCGGTTGAGGTCTGAGTCTGTTCTTCGGAGTGAGCTATGCGGTGTGAAGTGCGGCCTGGCGGTCTGCTGTGGCCGCACTTTTGTTGTAGGTGAAATATTTCTTCAACTTGAGGAATGGGGATTCGTAAAAATGATAGCTCAGGAGTGCGACCAGGGTGGTTGCGATGAAGACGACGATCGCCCCGGCGATCACTCCAAGTACTCTGCTATGAAGGTGGGCATCGACGTAATTCCGTACGGGTGGGCTTAGGAGACCCCCGAGGGGATAGTGAAAGACATAGAGCCCATAGCTGTACTTGCCGAAGAAGCGCAGGATCGGATGGCTGAAGAGCTGTTTCGTCCTCGAGCCGGGTTCGAGAGACATCGCGATAAGCGCCGCGGATGAGATTCCGATGAGGCTGAACCCAACCGTTGGGATGAAGATACTAGTCTTCCATTCAAGGCCGTGATTCGGGATTGCTGCCACCGTGAGCACGAGAACGCACAAGGCGAAGATGCGTGGAGCGAAGTGAAGCACCTGTTGCCGCAAGGTGGTTCGCAAGAGCGCGCAAAGGCAGCAGCCGAAGAGCAGATTGTCGACGCAGGAGAAGGTCGAAGAATAAGGAAGGTAGACGTTTCTCAGGTAAGGACGTTCAGCCACCAGAACAATACGGATGAGAAGAGTTGCGACGCAGGCGATGGTGGCGATGCGGATCAGACTCCGGAGCGAGCGAACGCGGTAGAGGATGAGGGGCCAGACGAGGTAGAACTGCTCTTCGACTTGTAGAGACCAGAAATGATCAATGCTGAATGGTTGCAGCATGAGCGGGCCACGCGGCCAAAGGACGAAATTGGTGGAGTATGTCAGATAGAAGTACTGCCAACCGTTCCAAACGAAATGCAATGGTCTGGTGAGAAGGAGAAGACCCAGAAGCACACCGTAGTAAAGCGGAAAGATACGCAGCATTCTGCGCGAGTAAAAGTTTTTGAAGAAGTTCGGGCTGGTTACGGTATCGAGCAGAATGCCGGTTATGAGAAAGCCGGAGAGCGCAAAGAATAAATTGACGCCGATAAAGGCCGAGGCCCGAATTGCGTTCAGGAAGTCGAAAAAAGGGTTCCCGGAGTTGGGGTTTGACCAGAAGAGGTGATAGTAAAGCACGAGCAGAATCGCGAGACCGCGAATGCCGTCCAGCGCAAGGATGTGTTTTTCTGCCGGGCGGTCGATGGCAGAAGAGGTCAACCCAGGCCTAGCACACATGACGATTTTGCTCCGAGCAATTGGATTGAACTGCAACGTGATGTAGCTGAGCGGATATCGCACGCCTCCGAAAATGTTTTTGAATGTGCAAAACCTTCTACATTAAGCGAATTGCAACCGAATGAGAGACGTTGTGCTCAAGGAAGTATATCGATCAAAGCGCTCAGTTGGCGCGAAAGGACCGCAAATCTGTCGCTGGTCTAGCGGCAAGTATATGCGGCGACGAAGTCTGAGGCGAAGATTGGCCTCATCTGGTGGGGCCAGCCATTCGGTTCCTTCCAAACAGGATCTTCACCCGTAACGACCAGTGCGTCGACGCCGAGGTCGCGGCACAACGACTTGACGGAACTGGCGTTGGTCAACGTGGGAACGTGGACACCCATCCATAGCATGTAATCGATGTCTGACGGCGGTGCGGGGATGCCAAAGAGGGGCGCAATGCGTGTTTCGAGTTGGAAACATTGGGCGACGCTACCACCGAACGCGGTGCCGCAACCGGGGAATATGCCGTCGAGCTGCTGGTAACGGGAGTAATAAAGGTGTTGGAGATTCAGCTTGGGAGCGGCGCCAAACTGCACTTTGGCCGATGGGGGAAGGGCATGATCGAGAGCTGCATAGGCATCGCGAAGTTGTTGATTGATCGAGCGCCAGCTGGCCGCCGAATTCTGATTGGGGGATTACGGGGTTTGTCCAACCGTAGTGGTCCGATCCATAGAGGTAGAAGCGGAGCATGGCCAGTTGATAGGCGGAGCCGACGAGTCCCAAAACGAGCAGAAGACCGGCTAGCCAGCTGACTTGGAATCGGCGGCCAGCTGCGGTGCTGGGGATAGAAAATTCTGCAGAGGGAGCTGTGTGGTGGGCATCGAGGTCGCCACCTGCCAGTTGAGCGGCACCCCAGACGAGAAGGATGAACTGCGCAATCTCGACTCCTCGAAAGCTGAGGTCGTTGTTCGAGATGACAGTGGAACGCATCATGAGTGCTACCCACAGGCCGGAGGCGAGCATTAACCAGCTGAGCCAGGAATTCCGAATATCGCGAAGAACCGGAATGGCTTGATCGGCGGTGGCATGGAGATGCTTGGTTCACGCCAGTCGAGACGACCCTGTCGGACTGCGACGAGGAAGAAGAAGCCGAACTCGAGAAACAGGATGGGGACGAGGAAAAAGGGACGCAGGAGGATGTTGGCCAGTTTGTTTTCGTGAACAGCATGCCGCAGCGCGGGCATAAGCGCCGGAGGAAGCTGACGCAGTCCTAGTGTGGCAAAAAAAGGCTGTGGCTTGGTGGTGGCTGCGGAGACCGGCTGCGGCCTCTCCTGTAGGTGTGCTTGTGGCGCGGAGATCGTGCAGGTAGCCTGCGGAGAGAAGGAGGACCAGACATCGCTACCGCGGTGTAGAGACCTACGTGTTGAATCTTCGTGTTGCGAGCCAGAACAGAGCTGCGGCGAAGAGGAAAAGAGCAAAGGCGAAGGTAACGTAGACGGAAAGACCGGCCGCGCTGGCGAAGCCCATTGCCGCCAGTATGGCGAGGAGGATGCGTTGCCGTGGGGTAGTGTTCCAGAGGGCGTCCTGCATGCCACAGGAAGACGAAGCCCAGCATGCAGGCGGAGGTTGCGGCAACGTGATGCGGCACCCAGAGCAGTGAGTTCGTCCAACTGGTCACCTGGTCGGTGTCCCACACCTCCATGTCTGAGAGCACGATGCGATATTTGAGATAGAGGATTAGCACGTAGAGGACATCGAGGCCGGTGACGCCAAGCAGCGCCATGGCTGACGACGCTGGCGGCGCGGATACGACGGCGGACGCCGTAGAAGTGCTTCAGGAAGAGCGCGGCGGCTGCTGCGAGAAGCCAGCCGCTCCATATGGAACTGGCGAAGAGCGCGGCTCTGGGCTGTACCCCGGCAGCCACTCCTGGAATGGCGGTCATGACGTACCAGTAGTAGTAGTAGCGCAGCTTGACGATAGAGCCTGGAAAGAAAAACGGGTTCGCTGGCGGTGCGCCACCGTGCATGGCCGATGCGACGAAGGCGCTGCGAACGCCGAGGTCCGCGACGGCCGCGGTGGAGTAGAGGCGCTGACCAAGTTGGAGGTCGGGAAGAGATACCAGACAGATGACAGCCCAGAGGATCGCGAGGCCGATCGCGATCGCGGTGGAGCGACGCACGGAGAAGGCGATGGAGAATTTGTTGCGACGCCAGCGTACGAGCAGATCGCCTACGGCGATGCCGGCGAGAAGCCAGCATAGCGAGACTGTGACAGCGGAGAGAGAACCAGCGGCTTAATAGATTGAGCGTGATGGGCATGACGACGATGGAGATGCCCATGGATAGAAGCCATTGCTCTGCCGCGCCGCGCTGGCGAAACCTGAGGACATTCGAGACACGACCCAGACAGTAGCCCGGAGCGAGAAAGATTAGCGCGAAGAATGGCAGTACGCGGAGGATGCCGAAGATATCCACGAGAGTGTAGTTAGTCATTCGACGGTGTCGTCCTCCCTTGAGTAGAGGTTGCCTGAGTTTCAGATCGCGCGTCTAGGGGATGGCATATAAGGTGGAGTCGCCCTGGTGGGCCATGGGAGTGAATTGCTGCAGTGTGTCGGCGAAGCTGGCGCGATCGATGTCCGGCTCGTCCTGTAGGGCGAAGAAGAGGGGGCTTCCCGGAAAGGCCGCACGGGCTTGCGGGATGGCTAGCTGGAGAAGTTCCGGAGTGACGATGCCGCGGACGATGTGGCGATCAGAGTAATAGATGGGGACGGCCGATTGTGCTGAAGAGAGGGTCACGGCGTTGGGCGGGTGTTGCGTTGGATGATGACGGAGAGATCCTGGTATTGAGGAAGTTCGAAAGGGATCTTGGCGTTGCGGACGGCCATGAAGAGGGGGTAGAGGATGAGGAGGGGGAAGATGACGACCATGACGCGGAGCAGGTGACGGCGGTTGTTGTCGGCGACGGTTGCGCTGTGGAGGCGGTCCCAGATGCGGTCGAGGACGAAGCCGCTGGTGATTGCCAGGAAGGGCGCGCCGAGGACCAGAGCAAAGGGGTGGATGGAGACATAGTTGCGCATGACGGCGTAGAAGACAATCCATGGCAGGCCGAGTCCGCCGAGAAGATAGACCGCGGATGTGTTTTGACGGCGTTCGCGCTCGAAGCCAGAGTGCGAGGAAGAGAAAGGGGGCGAGCAGAACGAAGGTGTCGAAGCCTTCGAAGAGCCAGCGGAGGGCGTGCGAGTAGGTGCCGATGAAAGAGAGTTGCGAGGTGGTGTAGTGAACACTGTCGACGATGGTGTGAAGCCGCATGGAGGACGCGACGTTGAATTTGAGTCCGGCGCGAAAAGCGATGGTGGCGAACTGATTTTTGAAGAGTGCGGGGTAGGCGAGGATGTAGTCGGCCTGGACGGCAACGAAGGTCAGGATGTCGGCCATGAAATAGAGTGCGGCGAGACGGATGGCGTCGCGGCGGCGGAGGTAGAGTCGATGAAAGCAGAAGGCCGAAGGGGATGAAGATGGGATCCCATGCGGTGAGGACCGTGCAGATGGTGGCGAAGAGGCCAAGAATGGCGAAGAGTCTTCTGCGCGAGGTCGAATGCGCGGCGACTGCTGGGGGCAATATCGACTGTGAGGAGGAAGAGAAGGACAGTTGCCGCAGCCGAAGAACATCGCGAGAGGTTGATGGAGGATGGCGCGTCCGCCTTCGTAGGTGGCGCGGGCGGTTAGGAAGAAGAAGCCGGAGAGCAGGGCGATGCGGGTTCCGTAGAGACGGCGCGCGATGGCGATGACGACGCAGGTGGTGGCGAGTGTGATGGCGAGCGCGAAGAGGCGGCCGGAGGATTCGTGGTCGCCGAGGATGCGCGTGACGACGGAGAGCAGCAAGGGGAAGAGGGGAGGCCAGTGGAGATAGACGTCGGGGTCGGAGCCGAGGGGAAGGTTGTTCTGGATGGGGACGAAGTGCAGGTGGAGGGCGCCGAGCTGGTTGAAGGAGTGGGCCATAGTCATGCAACTCGCGCTGGCCCAGCCCTGGTAGTCGCCGTCGAAGCTGAGGTGGAGGAGGCGGGCGTAGAGAGCGACGAGGGCGAGTGCGGCGACTGCCAGCCAGAGTGCTGCGGCCTTGAGCAGAGTAAGTACGCCTGGGGGTTTCTACAGCGGGATTCAAACGACGATCTCCGAGTTGATGGGATAAATGCGTCATGCGGCATGGCTGTCGGTTGCGCGAAGACCGCTCGTATGTAGGAGAGTGTAACAGTTGGATAAGTGTGGTCTATGACTGATGCTACGACGAGATGAATCTAGCGAAAGAGAACATTGGATCCTTTACTTGAGCGGGGATTTCGTTGGGTGGAGGGCCATACGTATACTTGTTCAAGTGTCGTTTTTTCAGGAGCTGGATCTCTTTCAATGGGTAAAACTGCGGTGATTATCGGGGCGGGCCGGCGGGTTTGACGGCGGGGCTGGAGTTGCTTCGGCGAACCGATATTAAGCCGATTCTTCTGGAGGCGAGCGAGGAGATTGGCGGAATCTCGCGGACGATTAAATACAAAGGCAACCGGATGGATATCGGAGGCCATCGGTTTTTTTCCAAGAGCGACCGGGTGATGGAGTGGTGGGTGGAGCTGATGCCGCCCGATGTGGGGGATACGGGGTCGGAGCCCGACGAGAATCAGACGGAGATCAGCTATCAGGGAAAGAAGCGTGTGGTTGCGGTGCCGGCGCATCTGCACGAGGAGCCGGTGCTTCGCGGCGCCGGACCGATCGATCATCATGCAGCGGAGGTGACGGAGGAGGAGGAGGAGGCTGATCCGGAGGACGCGGAGATTCTGGTGGAGGTAGCTCCGCACGATCCTGACCTGGTGATGTTGATTCGTCCGAGAAAGAGCAGGATCTATTACCTGCGGAAGTTTTTTGACTATCCGATTACGTTGACGGGGACGACGCTCAAGAATCTGGGGCTGGTGCGGACGTTCCGGGTGGGGACTAGTTATTTGAAGTCGCGAGTGAGTCAGATTGCTCCGGAGAAGAGTCTTGAAGATTTTTTGATCAATCGGTTTGGGCGGCAGCTTTATCTGACGTTCTTCAAGAGCTATACGGAGAAGGTGTGGGGCACGCCTTGCAATGAGATTTCGGCTGAGTGGGGAGCGCAGCGGATCAAGGGGCTGAGCCTGACGACGGCGGTAAAGCATTTTTTGAAGAAGGCGCTTGGCGGGAAGAAGAAGGGCAGCGGAGATGTGGCGCAGAAGGGGACGGATACGAGTTTGATTGAGCGGTTTATGTATCCGAAATATGGCCCAGGGCAACTGTGGGAACATGTGGCCGACCAGATTTGCGAGAAGGGTGGAGAGATCCACATGCGATGGAAGGTGGATCGGATTCACTGCTCGGTAGAGGGTGGCGTGAAGCGGGTGGTTTCGATCGATGCGGTGAATGAAAAGGGCGAACGGCGGACGTTTGCGGGGGATTATTTCTTCTCGACGATGCCGATGCGCGAGCTGGTGGAGGCGATGGATGCTCCGGTGCCTGCGAATGTGCGCGAGGTGAGTGCGGGGCTGCAGTATCGGGATTTTATTACTGTTGGGCTGCTGGCGGACAGGCTGAAGGTGAAGGAGCCGGATGGCGGTCTGCTGAAGGATACGTGGATCTATGTGCAGGAGCCGGATGTGCTCCTGGGACGGTTACAAATCTTCAATAACTGGAGCCCGTATCTGGTGTCGGACCCGACGAAGGTTTGGATTGGGCTGGAGTATTTCTGCTATGACACGGATGATCTTTGGAAGATGCCGGATGAGGAGTTGAAGAAGTTTGCGATCGCCGAGGTGGCGAAGATCGGGATTTTGAATGCCGAGGATGTTTCGGATGGGCATGTGGTGCGGGTTCCGAAGACGTATCCGGCGTACTTCGGGACATATGACCGTTTCGAGGAATTGCGCGAGTTTACCGATGGGTTTGAGAATCTGTTTCTGGTAGGGAGAAACGGGATGCACAAGTACAACAACCAGGACCACAGTATGTTGACCGCGATGACGGTGGTGGATGGTCTTGTGGCTGGGCATGTGGATAAGACTGCGCTGTGGGGGATCAATACGGAGCAGGAGTACCACGAGGAGAAGAAGTAAGACTTGAAGAGGATTCTCATCGTCGGGACATTGCTGCTTGGTGGTGTTTGTGGCGGTGTTTCGGCAGCGGATCTATGTGCGGGACCCGCTTGGCAAGGTGGAGCGGAACGGCGTCGCGCAGGATGGGACGCGGTTGTATATCAACTATTCGAACGATGTGCTGGTGGAGGATGCTGCGCAGCATCAGTTTGTTCTGGTGCAGGGGTGGAGTGCGCTGCCTGGGGTTCCGCAGCACCTGTTCTGCCTGACTGGGCTGTTGTGCTGGACGGATGGGGATAAGGCGGCGGTGTTTCCTGTGGAGGGTGTGGGCGGCAAGACGCCGGCGGTGATGAGCGCAAAGGAGGTTACGTTCGTCGATGAGTCGGGCGCGAAGGTCAGGGTGCGGTTGCGGTAGGATCGCTGCGGCGAAAAAATAGGGCGTAACCTGTGCGGGGAAATCCAATCTAACGGTTCGGACGATACTTGAGTGTAGACACCATGCGCGAGAGCGCAGGATGGGAGCTCAAATGCCAGAGGATCCGGAGAAGCCGACGGAAGGTGGCGGCCCGATCGCGCCGGCGGAGCCGGTGAAGCCGATAGCCGAGCCTGCTGAACGTCGAGGTTTCGCCTCAGATTTTGCGGGTGGCAGCGAAGGAATCTGCGACTGGAGAAAATGCCAGCCGATACCGTCGCTTCTGTTCCTGCTCCTGAGCCCGTTCCTGCGGCGGACGTGCCGGAGCAGGAGACGATGCGGCCTGCAGCGCCGACGATACGGCTGGAGAGGAAGCATCCGCTGGCGATTCGATGGATGCACTGGGTGAATTTTCCGGTGCTGTTCACGATGATCTGGAGCGGGCTGCTGATCTATTGGAACGATTCGGATAATGCGTATCAGCATCCGCATGCTGTGTATCGGGTGGGCGTGGGGTCGCTGACGCTGGTGCGGCTGTTTCCGCCGTGGTTCTGGAAGGCGATCAATGCGCCGTATCGCGTGACGGAGGGGTTGGGGTATCACTTCTTCTTCATGTGGCTGTTTGCGATCAACGGGATTTTGTATGTGTCGTATTTGTTGATCTCGGGTGAGTGGCGGCTGCTGGTGCCGGAGCGGAGGTCGATCCAGGATGCGATTCAGGTGACGCTGGTTGATCTGCATCTGCGCAAAGGGCTGCCGCCGCAGAAGAAGTACAACGGCGCGCAGCGGATTGCTTACAGCGCGGTGATTTTGATGGGGCTGGGATCACTGGTGACAGGGCTTTCGATCTATAAGCCGACGCAGGTGCATTGGATCACGTCGCTGCTGGGCGGGTATGAGATGGCGCGATGGGAGCACTTCTGGCTGACGATGGGCTTCTGCGCATTTTTTGTGGTGCATGTGGTGCAGGTGGTGCTTGCGGGATGGAACAACTTTCGCTCGATGGTGAGCGGGTATGAGATTGTGCCGGCGGCGAAGGCAACGCTCGAAGAAGAAAGGAGTGCGCGATGAGCGACGGACGCGAGGAACGCAAGGAACAGGAGGAGCGGCGGAAGTGGGAGGAGAAGCGGAAGGATCGCGATGACGATCGGGATCGCGACTGGGAGAGGGATGGAGAACGGGAGCGGAGAGATTCGCGGGCGGTGGAGTCGCTGGATGCAGCGGTGCGGGCGGAGTCGGGGCGACGGACGCGGCGGAGTTTTCTGGTGGCGGCTGTTGCGGCGGCGGGCGGGTATGGGTTTTATCGGTGGATCGATCGCAGCCCGGGCGACCAGTTGATTCCCCGGCCGTTGCGCAAGATGCTGGACTTCAATGCGAAGGTGGCGCGTGGGGTGTTCGATGAGCGCGGGTTGGCGCCGACATATCCGGTGAGCAAGTCGATGGAGCTGCGGACGAATGGGAACTATGGGTTGAAGATGGACTTGGTTCCGGAGAGCTACCGGCTGCAGATGGTGGGGGTGGAGAATGCGAAGCGGTTTCCGCAGTATGTCGATGACGTGACGGCGTGGGAGTACAAGTACGCGGCGAAGAAGGATGCCTGGGCCAGTGTTGCATGATACGAAGGTGGCTCCGAAGGATGAGGCGAAGGTCGATCCGAATAGCGATGCCGGTGCGGGTGAGGGGCCGATGATGCAGGGTGGGCCGGCTAGCACGATGGTTGCCGGAAGTGGCGAGAAGAAGGAGGAGACGAAGTTGCCTCCGGCCTTTGAGAAGGCGCTTGCGGATTTGAAGAAGTCACAGGGGAACAAGCGGCCACGCGGGCAGGAGGAGGCGGGCATGTCGGACAACACGCTTGATCCGGGGACGCCGGGGCTGTTGTTGACGATGGATGATGTGACGAGCCTGCCGCATCAGGAGTTGGTGACGGAGTTCAAGTGCATTGAGGGGTGGAGCCAGGTGGTGCACTGGGGCGGGTATCGGCTGGCGGATTTGATTGCGAAGTATCCGCCGGAGAGGAAGGCGGATGGGTCGCTGCCGAAGTATGTGTATATGGAGACGCCGGATGGGGACTACTATTGCGGGTTTAGTCTGCAGGCGTGCAAGCATCCGCAGAGTCTGCTGGCTACCGAGATGGCGGGCAGGCCGCTGACACAGTGGCATGGCGCACCGATACGGTTACATATGCCGATCAAATACGGTTACAAACAGATCAAGCGCATCGGGCTGATCGCCTATACGGATATGCAGCCGGATGATTATTGGACGAAGCTGGGGTACGACTGGTATGCCGGGCTTTAGGCAGGCTTTATCGTCTCCAGCAGAGAGAAGGTATATCCCAAGGGCTAAAGCCCCGGCGTTTCGGCACTCCGAGAGACCCAGGCCTTGGGCGACCTGGAACCAAAAGCACAATCCTTAGTTCTGTACTGGTACGCCGACACTTACTATCTGGGTGGGTTTTGACTTTTGGAGTGGCGATCCATTGAGTGGTGCGGGCGTCGAGCATGTCGAGAGGGAGTCCGCCGCCGCTGAGGATCTCGTCGTGGAAGGTGCGGATGTCGAACTTGGGGCCTAGCTCTTTCTTCGCGCGCTCGCGGAGTTCGATGATCTTGAGCTGGCCGAGCTTGTAGGAGCAGGCTTGTGCGGGCCAGGCGATGTAGCGGTCGGTTTCGGATTGGATGAGGGGCTCGTTGACGTCGTTCTTGCGCATGTAGTCGACGACCTGGTCGCGGGTCCAGCCCATGTGAGTGGATGCCGGTGTCGACGACGAGGCGGACGGCGCGGAAGAGCTCGGAGTTGAGGCGGCCGTAGTCGCTGACGGGGTCCTGGTAGAAGCCGACCTCTTTGCCGAGCTGCTCGGCGTAGAGGGCCCAGCCTTCGGAGTAGGCGCTGAAGCCGGTGTGAAGGCGGAACTTCGGCAGGCCCTTGAGCTGCTGCTGGACAGAGAGCTGCATGTGATGGCCGGGGATGCCTTCGTGGTAGGCGACGGCCTCGTCTTCGAGCAGGGTGCGGTGGGCGAAGTCGCTGGTGGCGACGCTGACGCGGCCGGGGCGTTTGCCGTCGGGTGTGCCGGTTTGATAGTGGGTGGAGTCGGCGGACTGGAAGACGGGAATGGCTTCGACGGTGACGGGGCTGCCGGGGATGAAGGTGAAGAGCTGCGGGAGTTTGGGCTGCATCTGCGCGATGTAGCGGCGGTAGTCGTCGAGGATCTGCTCGGCGGAGGTGGGGACCCACTTGGGATCGTTGTTGATGGAGGCGCGGAAGGCGGCCAGATCCTTGAAGCCCGCATTGTGGGCGAGGCTCGTCATCTCGGCGGTGATGCGGGCGACTTCGTTGAGGCCGAGAGTGTGGATCTGTTCGGGCGTGAGGTGTGTGGTGGTGCGGCCGAGGATGTCGTTTTGGTAGCGCTTCGCTCCGTCGGGCAGCGAGGTGACGGCGAGGTTGGTGCGGCCGTGCGGGGCGTAGTCGGTCGCGATGAAGGCGGCGAAGGCACGATAGGCGGGGATGACGTCCTTGTTGACGGCGTGCGGTGATCTCGGCGGTGAGGCGCTTTTGGTCTTCAGGCGAGATGCTGGCGGGGTACTTCTTCGTCGGGATGAGGAAGGGGTCGGCTTCGATGATGCCGTTGCACTGGCCGGGGACCTTTTCGAGCAGGAAGCGGACGGGCATGAGGTTGTCTTTCATGCCGGCGCGGAGGACTTCGGTGGTCTGGTTGAGGACGCGCGGAATCTGGTGGAGACGCGCGATGTAGTCCTCGTAGTGCTTGACGGAGTCGAAGGGCATGGCGAGGGGAAGGTCGGCGAGGCCGGTGTGGACGCCGTTCATCTGGTCGACGGGCATCTCGTATTCTTTGAGGTCGTAGTCGTCGAGGCGCTGCTGGAGGACGCGGGCGAGGAGGTCGTGGGAGAGGATGTCCTGCTCGGGAAAGCCGGTGGTGGAGATGGCTTTGAGGCGGGCGAGATTGGCGACGTCGGCGGTGTGGCGGCGATCGATGGCGGCGAGGGAGCGGTCGGAGAGCTGGTCGTTGTAGCGATAGTCTCCGTAGGCGGTGGCGCGCTCGGGGGCGTTCTTGAGGTCGGCCTGGTAGAGCTCTTCGAAGAGAGCGTTCTGGGTGGCGAGACGAGCATCGACTGAGGCGGTCTGGGCGGTGAGGGAGTGGTGGCGGAGACGGCGAGGCAAGAGGCAAGGAGCAGAGTAGAGAACTGGAGAGCGCATGAAGTGAGGGTAGCAGAGGATGCTTTGGTTCGGCCTCCGTTGTCACGCGGCGATGGTGCCCTGGTGGAAGAGGAGCTGCCAGCGGTTGTCGCGGAAGATCCAGAGAGAGGAGCGGTGGGAGATTACGAGCGCAGTTTTTGCCGAATAGGTGGCGAGCGCCGCGTTCGCGTGCCAGAGGCTCGACATAGTAGTTGCTGATGGTGGCGGGGCGGGGTTCGCTCTTGAGCAGGGCGTCGATGACCTGCTGGCGATTGAAGATGCGGCCGGAGATACAGAACTCTTTGAACTCCTTGGAGAAGAGAGGGATCAGGGCGGTGCGATCGCGTTCGCGGTCGGGATGGAGCAGGCGCTCTTCGAGAGAGTAGAGGTGATCTTGAAGTTGCGGGTTGGTCATGCGTTGCGCTCCAACTGTTTATACGAATCGCGGTGCTGATGAGTTTAGATGCGGTTTCGCCGCGGTGGGGAATTTTATCGAAGGACGGGGGTTACCGGTCTTTTGGCGACGGCGACGCGGGGAATTTGTTGGAGGTCGTTGATAAACGATAAGTTGTGCCAGGTTTGGAGTAGCGCGGCGATGTCGTCCTGCTGATCGTGGCCGATTTCGAGGGCGAGGAGGCCATTTGGTTTGAGGGCGTTGTAGGCCTGGGGAATGAGGCGGCGGTAGATTTCGAGGCCGGTTTCGCCGGCGAAGAGCGCGGTGGCGGGTTCGTGGTCGCGGACCTGGGGGTGGAGGGTGGCGCGGTCGGTCTCGGCGACGTAGGGCGGGTTGCTGACGACTGGCGTCGAAGGTCCCGGCTTCGCGGTCGAGTGCGGATAGAAGGTCGGATTGGAGAAACCTGATGCGATCGGCTACGTTGTGTTCGCGAGCGTTGGTTCTGGCGACGGCGAGGGCATCGGGGGAGATGTCGAGGGCGGTGATCTCGGCTTGGGGGAGATGAGCGGCGATGGCGATGGCGATGGCGCCGGAACCGGTGCCGATGTCCGCGATCTTCAGAGGCTTGTCTGCGGGTAAGAGTTTCAGGACGGCTTCGACGAGATGTTCGGTTTCGGGGCGCGGGATGAGGACGGCGGGAGTGACTTTCAGTATGAGACCGTAGAACTCCTGCTGGCCGGTGATGTATTGGATGGGTTCGTGGCGCAGGCGGCGCGCGATGCTGTCTTCGTAGGCGGTGCGTTGGCTGGGGGTGAGTTCGTCATCGGGGTGGGCGATGAGGGTGATGCGAGGGATTTGCAGGGTGTGGAGGAGGAGGAGTTCCGCGTCGCGTGTCGCGGTGTCGCGGAGGTGCTCGTCGCTGGCGAGTTGTGCAGCAGCAACGGAGAGAGCCTCGCGAAGAGTCATGGAGTTTTAGCGAGTTTCATCGAGAATGAGGATGTTGCCGTCGGGGTCGGTGATGGTGAGGGTGGCGCCGTTCTTTGACGGCGGCGACTCCTTCTTTGTGGAGGTAGGCGGGCGGCCTTGCTGAGGTTTTCCGATTGAAAGGTGAGGCGGGCCTGGGTGCCGAGGGTAGCGGTCACGATCTCCACCTCCTGGCCGGATTCGCCGGGCATGTGCAGGTCCATCGGGTCTTTGGCGATGGGTTTGAAGTGGAGCTGGTTGATGTAGAAGTCACGTGCGGCGGCGGTGTCCTTCATGGCCAGGGCGACGGCGATCAGCTTAGTGGCGACGCGGTCGGGGCCGAGGTGTTTGCCCTGATCGTTGGAGTGGAGGGAGCCGGGCATGTACTGGGTGTACTCGATGTTTTGCGGGCCGGACGGCTGTAGTGGGCCGGCCATGGTGAAGAGCAGGTTGCCGGCGCCGGCCTTGCGGACGGCTGTGGGGGTAAGGCCGTGGCTGACGTAGTCGTCGTGGATGGCGTTGAGATCGACGCCTTCGAAGCACAGGTGGAGGAAGCCCGGCGTCGGGGTCCTTGGGGGTTACCGGGTAGAGCTCGATGAACTGGTTGTCGTTGATCTTGATGAAGGACTCGTAAGGGATATCGTCTTTGCGGAGGTCGAAGGCTTGTTCGAAGCCAAGCTTCTGGTAGAAGGCGATGGAGGCGGCGAGATCGTGAACGCGAATGGCGACGTGGGCGATGCCGTTGAAGGGCGGGGCGTGGTTGTCGGACTGGGCATGCGCGAAGGTGGCGAGGAGGATAGCTCAGGAGAGCGACGAGCAGGGCGCGTGCGTGAATCTTGCTGCTGCGAGGGGCCGGGTGTCCGTTCATTCGCTGTCCTTTGATTCATGATGAGTGATTCTCGATAGTTGGTTCTGGATAGGATTGTCTCTGATGGGGTTAGGGCGTGCCAAGTTTGGCGTGATATTTTCGGCGGGCAATTCGCCAATTCTGTCTGCAGCTCTTTCGGCAGGGCTTTCGAGTGGCTTGGTAGGCTTGGCATGTTCTCCATCCACCAATTTCTCAGTGACAGGAGTAAAGATGGGCATACTGATAGATCGCGTCGCCCGCAGCCGCAGGTACTTCGCGGCTTTCGCACTATGTCTTCTGGTGTTTGGCGCGACTCCGGCTTACTCTTTTGATACTCAGGCGGACGTCAAGGCGGGCGGACCTTCCGTCGAGGTTGTCTCCGCACTCGGGCGAAAGCTCTACGCGCTTCCCGATGATGAGAATGTGACAACTGCGCGCAGGAGGCTTGCTGCCGACCCGAAGAATGTCGCGCTCGTGCTGGCTCTATCTAAGGCAGAGGCGGGGCGAAGGCAATACGAGAGGCAGTCGAGACGTGTACTAAAGGATTGTCACCGCGCCCAAAGATGCTGATCTCTATGTTGAGCGGGGCCACCGCGAGCTGGGCTTGCGCGAGTTCAGGCTTGCGATGCAGGACCTGAAACGGGCAACCGAGTTAACTCCGGACAATCTTGATGCGCACTATCATCTTGGCCTGGCTCATTATTTTCTGGGGGAGTTCGGTGCGGCGGCGGCTTCTTTCGAGGCTGCCCGAGCGCTGGCGAAGAATAACGACAGCCTGATCGATTGCTCGAATTGGCTCTATGTTTCACTGCGACGGACGGGAGAAGAGGCACAGGCGAGTGAGGCCTTGGCTCGCATTACGCCAGGGGTGAAGAATACGGAGCCTCACTTGTATTTTTATCTGCGCCTTCTGCATTTCTATCAGGGCAAGATTGCAGAGAGGGAGGTCTTGCCGTCTCCACCTGCGAAGCCGGATGACGTGGAAGCAGAGCTCTCTTTCAATACGGTCAGTTACGGCGTAGGCAATTGGCACCTCTACCACCACGAAATTCCTCAGGCGATGGACTTATTCAAAGAGGTGGTGAAGGGTGAGGCGTGGAATTCATGGGGGTTCATCGGCTCTGAGGTCGAATTGGCTCGCTCTAAGAAAATGATTGCTTAGGCCGCTTGCGTTTCTGCCTTTAGCTTCTCCGCGGTGTAGTGGGCAATCAGAGCGTCGATGGTGGGTTGAAGCATGCCTTCCATCACCATGGCTAGCTGGTGGTTGGTGAGGCCGATGCGGTGGTCGGTGAGGCGGTTCTGCGGGAAGTTGTAGGTGCGGATCTTCTCGCTGCGGTCGCCGGTGCCGATCTGCTGCTTGCGGTCCTTGGCCTGAAGCTGGTGGATGCGCTCGGCTTCTACCTCGTAGAGGCGGGCGCGGAGAACGCGCATCCCCTTTTCGCGGTTTTTGATCTGAGATTTTTCGTCCTGGCAGCTGACGACCGTGTTGGTGGGCAGGTGCGTGATGCGGACGGCGGAGTAGGTGGTGTTGACCGACTGGCCGCCGGGGCCGGAGGAGCAGAAGGTGTCGATGCGCAGGTCCTTGGCTTCGATCTTGATGTCGACCTCTTCGGCTTCGGGGAGGACCGCGACGGTGATGGCAGAGGTGTGGACGCGGCCCTGGGTTTCGGTGGCCGGGACGCGCTGCACGCGATGGACGCCGGACTCGTACTTGAGCTGCGAGTAGACGTTGTCGCCTTCGATGATGGCGGTGACGTCCTTGAGGCCGTGGCCGATGCCGGACTCGGTCTGGGAGAGGACTTCGACCTTCCACTTGTGCTGCTCGGCGAAGCGGAGGTACATGCGGAAGACTTCGGCTACGAAGAGCGCGGCCTCGTCGCCGCCGGTGCCGGCGCGGAGTTCGAGGATGACGTTCTTCTCGTCGTTGGGGTCTTTGGGGAGGAGCAGAACTTTGAGCTGCTCTTCGACCGGCGCGAGGCGCGGCTCGAGGGTGGCGAGCTCCTCCTGGGCCATGGCGCGGATGTCGGGATCGGAGTCGGCGAGCATGGCCTTGGCTTCGGCGATACCTTCCTTGATCTTGCGGTACTCGCGGAACTTTTCTACGGTCGGCTCCATGTCGCGGTGCTGCTTGGCGATGGACTGGAACTTCTTCTGGTCCTGGACCAGGGTGGGGTCGGACATCTGGCGGCCGAGATCTTCATAGCGGGCTTCGAGTTGGTCGAGGCGGTCGAACATAGGGGCTCCTAAGGCAGGGAGTAGGGAATAGGGTGTAGGGAGTAGAAAACAGGGAATGGGCGCAGCTAGGCAAAGTCGTGACGGTCGGCGCTCGGAAGAGCGGACTCGGCCACGCGGGGGGAAAGCACCGGATTTGCGGCTGCGTTCATGTCTATTTAGATGTTACTCCTGACCTGGATGATGCGGAATGCATCTTTTAGTGGAGAGACTGCAGGTTACTGTTTTTATAGGGGATAGGCGATGGCTTTGTTTGCTGCGGTGGCGGAGTTGGCCGAGGAGCTTGCCGGGGAGGCGGGCCGGCTGAAGAAGCGGGCGGCGATCGCAGGGGCGATTTCGGCGGTGCATGCGGCTGCGCCGGAGAGCGAGGATGCCGGGTTGTTTGCGCTGTATTTGGCGGGGACGCCGTTTGCGGAGGCGGATGCGCGAAAGTTGAATGCGGGTGGGGCTTTGCTGTCGAAGGCGTTGCTGGCGGTGAGCGGGGCGACCGATGTGGCGCTGACCGCGGCTTACCGGCGGCATGGGGATATGGGGGCTGCAGCTTTCGATTTGCTGATGGCTTCGCCTGCGGCGGCTGGCAGACCGGCGGAGCTGACGCTGGCGGAGGTGGCCGAGGCGTTTGCCGGGATGGCTGTCGCGAAGACGACGGCGATTCGGGCGGGGCTGGTGGAGGGAATGCTGCGACGAGCGACTCCTCTGGAGGCGAAGTATCTGCTGAAGTTGATGCTGGGGGATATGCGGATCGGGGTGAAGCAGAGTCTGGTCGAGGAGGCAATTGCGGTTGCGGCAGGTGCGCCGGTGGAGGCGGTGCGACGGGCGGTGATGCTGGAGGCGGATCTTGCCGGGGCGGTGCGGCGGGCGTTTGCCGGAACTCTGGGTGAGGCGCGGATGCGGCTGTTTCATCCGCTGGGGTTTATGTTGGCGAGCCCGGTCGAGACGCCCGAGGAGGCGGTGGAGCGGTTTACTGAGAAGCCGGTGAAGGTTGTGGCTGGCGAAGGTGAAGAAGCCGAAGCGCGGAAAGAAGGTGAAGGAGGAAGAGGAGAGTCTGCGAAGGGCGCTGGAGCTTGATCCGGAACGAGAGACGGAGGTAGCGGTTGCGGTGGAAGCGGAGAGCGAAGGTCTTGCCACGGTTCCTGTGCCGCAGCGGGACGACGTGGATGCGGAGGAGTTTCGCGACGCTCCGGTGGCGGATGTGATTGGGGTAACCGAGTCGCAGCGCAGGAACAGGAGACGGCTGGAAGCGACTGAGTCGCAGCGGAGTGGAAGCGTTTTTCGAGGACAAGTACGACGGGATGCGGGCGCAGGTGCACTGCGGCGATGCTGGGCAGCCGGGGCGGGTGGCGATCTATTCGCGCAACCGGGAGGATGTGACGGAGAGTTTTCCGGAGCTGGAGGAGGCGTTTGCGAAGGTGCGGCCGGAGCAGGATGGCGCCTTGATCTTCGATGGAGAGATTCTGGGGTGGGATCTGGAGCAGGCGCGGGCGTTGCCGTTTGCTGTGCTGGGACAGCGGATCGGACGCAAACGGGTTTCGAATGGGTGGAGGCAGCAGGTGCCGGTGGTGTTCATGGCGTTCGACCTGATGTATGCAGACGGTGAGCTGCTGCTGGAGCGGCCTCTGCGGGAGAGACGCAATCGGCTGGAGGCGGTGGTGGAGGAGTTGGTGGAACGAGTGGTGTCGCCGGTGATGGTGGATGAGCGCGCGCGTGACTCGCAGACGGTGTTGTTTGCTGGAGCGGAGAGTGAGGGTGTGGAGCGGTTGATGATCTCTCCGTCGCGGCTTGTCGAGTCGGCGGAGGATATCGATCGCGCCTATGCGGATGCGCGGGCGCGGGCGAATGAGGGAGTGATGCTGAAGGCGGCAGGATCGGTGTATCAGCCGGGAAGGCGCGGGCTGGCGTGGGTGAAGCTGAAGCGCGAGCTGGCGACGCTCGATGTGGTGGTGACAGGTGCGGAGTTTGGGCATGGCAAGCGCGCCGGGATTTTGAGCGACTACACGTTTGCGGTGCGCGGCGCTGGAGGCGAGTTGCTGAATGTGGGGAAGGCATACTCGGGGCTGACCGACGCGGAGATTGCGGAGATGAGCGCGTGGATGATGGAGCACACCCTGGAAGACCAGGGATTTTTCCGGACGGTGGAACCGCTGATGGTGCTGGAGGTGGCGTTCAACAACATCATGCGCAGCGGGCGGCATGCAAGCGGATTTGCGTTGCGGTTTCCGCGGATTCTGCGCATCAGGACGGACAAGCCGGTGAACGAGATCGACACGGTGGAGCGGGTGGAGGAGATCTATCAATCGCAGGTGGATAAGCCGGTGGAGTCCGGGAATGATTCAGCGGACTCTGCGCTGACGCAGAGGATCGTGACGGCGATCTACGGATGCAGCGCGATGTTTCCACGCATCTGGCTATATCCTCAATCTAGTGCCAAAGGAGCCTTAGCCAGTGCGAACTTTCCGTTTTCTTGCTGCGATTGCTGCTTGTTCTGCCCTCTCTTCTCTTCGCCCAGAACGCTACACCTGACGCTCAGGCCATTCGCGCTGTGCTGGACAAGCAGGTTGTCGACTGGAACCGCGGGGACCTTGAGGCGTTCGCGACTGGTTACAAGAACTCGCCGGACATTCTCTTCATCGGTTCGAAGATTTCGCGTGGCTACGCTCAGATGCTGGACACCTATCGCAAGAACTACGCGTACCAAAGAGAAGATGGGAACGCTGAGCTTTTCCGGAGCTTGAGGTGCAGCCACTCGACGAACGCTTCGCGACGGTGACCGGACATTTTCATCTGGAACGCACGGCGGCCGGAGGGGGCAACTCGGACGGCCACTTTCTGCTTGTCTTTGAGAAGACGCCGGATGGATGGAAGGTCGTTCGCGACGACACCACGGTTCCACCGAAGAAGACGTGCGATTAGGCTCGCTTGACACCCGGACTATGAAGCTTTGCCAGTCGCATGAACATCAGACGAAGGTACAAGGAGTTTTCATGGAATATCGTCAGTTGGGAAAATCAGGATTGAAGGTGCCGGAGCTTTGCTTCGGGGCGGGAACGTTTGGCGCGGCGAACGAGTTCTTCAAGGCGTGGTCAGAGACGACGCAGGAAGAAGCGAACCGGATCGTCGATATCTGCCTGGACGCGGGAATCAACCTGTTCGATACGGCGGATATCTACTCGGACGGCGAGAGCGAAAAGGCCCTGGGCAAGGCGCTGGCGAAGCACTAACCGCGAGGATGTGATGATCTCGACGAAGGCAACGTTTCGGCTGGGCAAGGGGCCGAACGACGTGGGGTCGTCGCGGTATCATCTGATCCAGTCGGCCGAGCGGTCGCTGAAGCGGCTGGGGACGGACTACATCGACATCTACCATCTGCATGGATTCGACGCGACGTCGCCGGTGGAGGAGACGCTGCGTGCGCTCGATGACCTGGTGCGCGAGGGCAAGATTCGGTACATCGCGTGCTCGAATTTTTCCGGGTGGCATCTGATGAAGTCGCTGAGTGTGAGCGAGCGGTACGGATGGTCGCGGTATGTGGGGCACCAGGTGTACTACTCGCTGGTGGGGCGCGACTATGAGTGGGAGTTGATGCCGCTGGCGCTCGACCAGGGAGTGGGAGCGCTGGTGTGGTCGCCGCTGGGCTGGGGACGCCTGACGGGCAAGATTCGGCGCTCGACCGGGATTCCGAAGGATAGCCGCCTGAACACCAAGGTCGTGGCCGACTCAGGGACCGCAGGTGCCGGAGGAGTATCTGTACAAGGTCGTCGATGCGATTGATGAGGTCGCGAAGGAGACGGGCAAGACGATGCCGCAGATCGCGTTGAACTGGCTGCTGCGCCGGCCTACGGTTTCAACGCTTATCGTTGGCGCACGGAACGAGGAGCAGTTGAAGCAGAACCTCGGCGCGATTGGGTGGGAGTTGACCAAAGAGCAGATTGCGAAGCTGGATGCGGCGAGCGAGGTTCCGCTGGCGTATCCCTACTGGCATCAGCGCCAGTTTGAAGAGCGCAACCCGCGGCCGGTGTAAAGATTTCTGCGAGAGCAAAAAGGCCCGCAGGCTGTTTGCCTGCGGGCTCTTTTCTGTTAGGACGAATTAGAACTTCACAAGGATGGCGCCGGTCATGCGGTTCTCGCTGTTGCGAAGATCGGGACTCCAGCCGTGGAACGACAGAGCCAGGGGCTCCGGTGTTTCCTCCCGGGGGAGTGACGCCTCCCGGACCGCTGAAGTACGGGACGTTCGCAGCGCGGTGGTTGTACTCCAGCCGGTAGGTGATGTACTGGCTCGGCATGTAGTCTGTCGTAACCGAAACGTCCCATGCCTTGTACGGGTCTCCCGGATTTTCGGTGAAGTACGGTGTTCCCGAGGCCGCCGTCGCTCCATTGATCGGCGGCAACAGCACAAGGTAACGGCCGGGGTTGTTGATCTTCCCGCCGCCAAGGGTCAGGCGTAGCGATCGCGATCGAACCACAGACGGTTGTAGGCCATGAAGCCGAGGAAGCTCTGCTTCGGTCCGTTCTTGCCGTTGCCGAAGCAGCTGACGCCGCCGCCGCTCTCGCAGCCCGCGTCTCCGGTGAGGGTGGCGGCCGCCATGCTGATAAATCGACTTCGTGCTCTGGTAGTACTTGTACTGGACGCTGTCGTCGGTGTGGTAGCGGGTGCGGGTGGGTATGCCAAGAGCGTCCTCGCCGTAGCCGTACTGGTTGCCGACGATCGACCAATTGCCATTGGGCCTCCACAGGATCTGTCCGCCGAGACCGGGCCGATTGTTGAATCTGCCGTAGGACTGCCAGCCGTTGATGAACCACGGCTCGATCTTCAACTTCGCCGTCGGAAACCACTGCACGCGTACGCCGTTGAAGAACCAGGGCGTGTTGGAGGAGACATACGACGGCTGATAGGCCCAGTTGTCGAACTGGTAGTAGGAGAACAGGCCGACGTAGGACATGAAGATGCCGGCGTCGACGTTGACGCCATGCTGGATGTTGAAGTGGTAGCCGCCGTACGCCTCCGAGACATAGCGGTAGGCATCGGCGAGGTTCCACTGACCGCGTGCGGGGCTTGCGTCGTTGCGCGGAGTGGTCTCGGAGTAGAGGCCGAACTGTGTCATCAGGCGAGCGCGCACGTTGTCGTAGTGGAAGTCGCCGCCGACTCCGAACTGGGTTATCTGCACTTCGTTGGAGCGGAAGATCTCGCTCGATCCGCTGATGGTGTCGTCCTTGCGGATGGCGGAAATCGTAGGTGTAGTTGACGTCGGAGCGGATCTCCGGCGTGAAGAACTTGGTTGCGTAGGGAGTATCTACCGTGCGGGCGTTGCCGGTGAGCCAGGTGAAATCGGCAAAGGCGAACGGCTCAGACTTCGGATTGGAGGGATCGGTTATCACCGGTCTCCGACTCCGAAATGGAGGGGGGTGGACCGGATGCCTTTGCTGTCGTGATGTGATGTGTCTCCGGCTGCGACGGCGTTGGCCTGCTTCAGCTCCATCAGTTCCTTCTGGATCTCCTCGAGCTTGTCCTGCAGTTGCTGGATCTTCTGATCCTGGGGGTTGCCCCAGTATTTTCGACTGCAGTTTGCAGATTGCGTGCCTGGGTCTGTGCCCGCAAATCTCCTTGCACTGAACGTCAGCCCCACTCCAAGAGTCAACCCCATCAGACAGAGTTTCTTACTGGGTGATTTCATTGCTTTTTCCACTTTACTTCTCCATTCCGGTTGCCTCCGCGACTTTCAATACGCGAACCACACCACTACTCAAATTAGCCAGCGCGCGATAAAGAGTTCGTCACGAATCCATAAAGAATCCATAACGCGGAAGAACCCTGGTTATGATCGACAGGGTGCCAGGGGGCCTGAATTTGCCTGCAGATCCCCTACTCTCTTTGCTCGACCCACACCTGTTTCTTCTTTGATACCGGAGTACAGTGGCTGGTTCTATTATCGAAATATGTCGAGTGTTGGGCCGAAATGTGGTTTGACCACTTGTGGATATCCGTGGGCACGACAATGGATAGACCGCGAAGCACTCTTCTTTCGGGGCGGGAATGGGAAACGCACTTGATCTACAAGTGTTTACGCACCAAATTCAGCAGAATCATCTGTATGAATAGGAGAATGAACAAACTCTCTCGTTCTTAATAACGAAAAGAGTCCGAAAATTCGGAAAGGCGTCTTTAGTGGCCGGCGGAGGGGCTGGCGTGTTTCGGCGGGCGGGGAATGAAGAAGAGCAGCGGGAAGCATGCAGGCGCAGAAGATGCTCATGTACTGGATGACGTCGAGATAGCCGAGCATCCCCGCCTGACGATGAAGCTGGTTGTAGATATACGCCTGCGCAGCGTGGGAGCCGGTGCCGGTCATCGGGTTGCCGCTGGTGTGACCGCCGAACATACCTTTGAGCTGTGCCACCTGATTCATGAAGGCCGGGTTGCCCGTGGTGAGGTTGCGGGTCATGTTGTTCTCATGGGCGGCGGTGCGTCGCGTAAGCATGGTGGCCATGAACGCCGTTCCGCAGGACCCACCGATGTTGCGGGCAAGGTTGGTGAGGCCGGAGACGTCGTTGTTTTCCGACTGCTTCACGCCAATGTAGGCGATGGTGTTGATCGGGATGAAGAGGAAGGCGAGACCCGAGGCCTGGAAACAGCGCAGAAAGACGAGTCGTCCATAGCTGATGTTGAGGTCCATGGTGTGCATGGTGATCAGCGAGATGGTCAGCATGACGAAGCCGTAAGCCGATGAGTTTGCGCGGGTCGACCCTGCCGACGAGAAAGCCGACGACGGGCATCATGCACATCATCATCAGTCCGGCAGGAGAGAGCACGAGGCCGGCGAGCTCCGCGGTGTAGCCGAGCAATGTCTGGACGAGCTGCGGGATCAGGATCGTCGTGCCGTAGAGCGAGAAGCCGAGGACGAACATCAGCAGAAAGCTGATGGAGAAGTTGCGGCGCTTGAAGAGCGTGAGGTTGAGGATGGGACGGTGGCCTTCACGGAGCTGTTTGAGCTCCCACCAGATCATGGCGACGAAGGCGACGACCATGGCAACGGCGAAGAAGGTGATGAGATGGGAGGAGAACCAGTCGTCTTCCTGGCCCTTGTCGAGCACGAACTCGAGCGAGCCAAAGGTGAGGCCGAGCAGACCGAAACCGAGGAAGTCAAGCTTGATGCCGCCCTTCTGCGAGATCGCAACCTGCTTCTTCACGTAAGGCGGATCTTCGACGATGCGCGAGGTGAGGAAGAGTGAGAGCAGGCAGATGGGGACGTTGAGGAAGAAGATCCAGCGCCAGTCGAAGTTGTCGGTGATGTAGCCGCCAAGGGTGGGGCCGATGGCCGGGGCGCAGACGACGGCGAGGCCATACATGGCAAAGGCCTGCCCTCGTTTCTCTGGGGGAAAGGTGTCGGCGAGGATGGCCTGCTCGGAGGGCGCGAGGCCTCCGCCACCGACGCCCTGCAGGATGCGGCAGAAGACGAGGATAGGCAGCGATGGCGCGAATCCGCAAAGCGCGGAGCTGATGCCGAAGAGCGCGACGCAGATCATGTAGAACTTCTTGCGCCCAATGAAGGTGGTCATGTACGCGCCGGCCGGAAGGATGATGGCGTTGGCGACGAGATAGGCGGTCAGAACCCAGGTGGCCTCGTCCTGCGTTGCGCCGAGGCCGCCGGCGATGTGCGGCAGGGCCACGTTGGCGATGGAGGAGTCGAGCACCTCCATGAAGGTGGCGAGTGTGACCGTCATGGCGACGATCCACGGATTGATGCGCGGACGCCAAGGCTTCTCTACCGCTGGATGCGGATCGTGAGCTGGCGCATCAGGCAGCTGTGCGCTGGGGAGTTCGAGTGTCGTGGTCGCCATGCGTTATGTGATTCGATTGTCGCGAGGATGGGCGGGATTCAGAGTTTTTGCGGAAAGGCAGCAATCTTTAGAATGGCTTAAGTCCCACTTATGGGTGATAGGTTCCTAGCATCGGCCATTTCAAGGAGTCTGCATGTACATTCCACGGGCAAATCAAGAGGAGCGTATTCCCGTACTCCACAAGTTAATGGAAGAGCAGCCGTTTGCCTCGCTCATCACCATGGGATCATCCGGCCTGTTCGCGTCGCATATTCCCATGGTGCTGGAACAGAATGGCGCCAAGGGGCAATTGAGAGGCCATATCTCGCGAGCCAATACGCAATGGCGAGACTACAGTCCCTCGGTCGAAGCGCTTGCAATTTTTTCCGGACCCGCAGCATTACATCACGCCGAACTGGTACCTGGAAAAAGAGGAGACCGGTAAGGTGGTGCCGACGTGGAACTATGTGGTTGTCCATGCCTATGGGTATTTGAAGATAATCGAGGATGGCGAGTGGCTGATGACACATCTTGCGAGTCTGACCAATATTCACGAAGCCGGAGTCGCCTGTTCCCTGGAAGATCGGGGACGCTCCGCCGGACTACATCGCATCGCTGCGAAGGGTATCGTCGGGCTGGAGATGACCATTGAGCGTCTCGAAGGCAAGTGGAAGGTCAGCCAGAATCGTTCGGAGCAGGATCGCACCGGCGTGGCGAAGGGTTTGGCGGAGTTGAACACGAAGGAAAGTCTGGAGATGAAAGCTCTCGTCGAAAAGCGGGATTGACCTCCCACACCATTTCGGAAGAATCGCGATAGGCTAGTCTCAATGCTTAAATACGGTCTTTTCAGCCGGCCACTCCATATTGTTGTTTTGTCAGCCTGTGCTGCTATCTCTCTTTCGGCGCAGACGTCTCAACCGGCTAAACCCGCAGCTAACTCCGCTGCGGTCAAGGAGCCGACGCCCGGCGACCTCCTGCGAGGGTCGTACGGACCGTATCGAGCGAACAACGATCTGCTCTTCTACCACCTCGATCTTCGGGTCGACCCTGAAAAAAAATTCATCAGCGGAACGAACACGATTCGCTTCAAGATGCTGCAGGATGGCACGCGCATCCAACTCGAGCTTTATCCGACGCTTGAGATCGACAAGATCGTAATGGGTTCGACGACGTTGAAGTATGAGCGCGACGGCGGCACCTTCTTTGTGGACTTTCCGAAGACACTACGTGCCGGCCGCACCTATTCGATCGACGTTCACTACTCGGGAAGCCCCACGGAGACGGGACGGTTCGGCTGCTTTACCTTCAAGCAGGACACGGCGGGCCATCCCTGGATCAACACCGCCTGCGAAGGCGACGGTGCTTACGTCTGGTGGCCGAACAAAGAACAGTGGCGCGACGAGCCGCAGGAGGGCATGCTCATCACCGTCGCCGTGCCGAACGGCCTGATGGATGTTTCGAACGGAAAGTTCATGGGCAAGAAGGATCTCGGCGACGGCTACACGCGCTGGGACTGGATGGTGCATTACCCCATCAACAACTACGACGTCGCGCTGAACATCGGCAACTACGTTCACTTCGGCGACAAGTTCGGCGACCTGGCGCTCGACTACTATGTGCTGCCGGAGGATATGGACGGGGCGAAGCGGCAGTTTGCGCAGGTGCCGGGCATGATGAAGGCCTACTACCACTACCTCGGCGAGTATCCCTTCAAGAAGGACGGCTACAAACTGGTGCAGGTGCCGTACTCGGGTATGGAGCATCAGAGCGCGGTGGCCTACGGCAATCATTTTGCCAACGGCTATCTGAACCGCGACTGGACCGGCGTTGGCATCAGTCCGCGGTTCGACTTCATCATCATCCACGAGAGCGGACATGAGTGGTTCGGCAACGCCATCACCGCCGCCGACAAGTCCGACATGTGGATTCACGAGGGCTGGACGACTTACCTCGAGAGTCTCTACGTCGAGTACACCTACGGGTACGACGATGCAATGAAGTACCTCAATGCCTACAAGAAAAAAGTAAAGAACGACCGGCCCATTATCACCACGCGCGGAACGAACGCGGAGCCATCGCAGGATCAGTACTTCAAGGGCGCGCTCTTCATCAACACGCTCCGCGGCATCGTGAATGATGACGCGAAGTGGTGGGCAATGCTGCGCGGCTACTACCAGAAGTACAAATATCAGAACATCATGACCGAGGACATCGTGCAGTACTTCAACCAGCAGACGGGGATGAATCTGACGCCGGTCTTCGACCAGTACCTGCGGCATACCGCGATCCCGACGCTGGAGTTGAAGTTCGACGAGACGGCAGGAACGGTTCAATATCGATGGGTTGCCGATGAGAAGGCGTTCGCCATGCCGGTGCGCGTAGGCTGGAAGGAGCACTGGGAGACGATTCATCCCACGACAGAGTGGCAGACGATGAAGACGCCACTGACCAAGGACCAGTTCGATGTGGCGACGGATCTGTACTACATCGACGTGAGCAAGACGTAGGGCGCATACTTAACACTGAGGCAGAGCGGTGCTAGACTTCGAGTTTTCCGCTGTCGTTGAGCTAATGGCAATAGTGACGGAGTGGAAGGAGAGACGCGAGATGCATCCGGATCTTGAGAAAGTTGATCGTGTTGCAGGCCCACGACGTCGAAGCCAAGCGGCTGCGCGATGAGATGGTTGCGCTGCCGAAGCATGTGGCGTCGCTCGAGACCAAGGCGAAGGCGACCGAGGGACAGCGGGCCGTGATCGTCGATCTGATCGCCAAAGAAGAGGCGCTGCGACGAAGACAGGAGTCCGACGTCAAAGACCACCAGGCGAAGATGGCACGTGTCCGCAAGCAGATGGATCTTGCGACGACTACCGTGCAGGTCACCGCCTTCGAGCATGAGATCGCGTTCGCCCAGGCGGAGATAAGCAAACTTGAGGACGCCGAGATTGAAAGCATGGAGCGCAGCGAAGGTTTAGAGTCGCAGAAACGCCTTGCCGACGAAGCCCTGGCCGACGCTACGGCGACTCTTGAACGCGAGCGCGTGCGAGCGACGGAGACGATCGCACAGGACAAAACTCTCGCTGGCTGATGTTGAAGAAAAACGCAAGGCAGAGCGCGCGGAGATCGGTGAAAACGCGCTCTCCATCTACGACCGAATCGCAAAGGCAAAAGGGACAGCAGTGGCCGAGGCGCTCAATCAGAAGTGCATGGCCTGCCAGATGATGGTGCGGCCGCAACGCTGGAACGATCTGCGCGACCGAAACAACGATGAAACCATGATGACGTGCGAGAGCTGCGGCCGGTTGCTGTACTACGATCCGGCGCGGGACTCGCCGCAGCGCAAGACGGTGCCGGTAGAAAGTATCGCAGCATCCATCATCCGGTCTCTTTGAGGCATTATTCACAGTCAGGAAAATCGTGAAGAGAATTTGTGTAGACATGGATGAGGTGATGGCGGACGCTCTGGGGGAGCATCTGCTGCGTTACAACCGGCATTTTGGCGAAGAGATTACGCTTGAAGATCTTCACGGCAAGTGGCTGTGGGAGGTCGTCTCGTCAGATCGGCACGCAGTGCTCGAGGCATATCTGCGGTCTGAGGATTTCTTCGATGTGCTGGCCGTGATGCCGGAGTCGCAGCGCGTGTTGCGGCGGCTGCAGATGAACTATGAGGTGTTCATCGCGACCGCGGCAATGGAGGTCCCGACGTCGTTTCAGGCAAAGTACCGCTGGCTGGCGAAACACTTTCCGTTTATTCCCGCATCGCACATTGTCTATTGCGGCGACAAAGGCATTCTCAGAGCGGACTATCTGATCGACGACAATCCGCGGCAGTTGCGGCGATTCAAAGGCGAGGGTATCCTGTACAGCTCGCCTCATAACATGGGTGTGACGGGGTACAAACGGGTCAACGACTGGCTGGAAGTGGAGCAGATGTTTCTGGGTTAGCGCGGCTCAGGCACGGGCTCGCGACCGGTGTTTTCTCTGCGGGAAGCTGTCCCTTGCGACGGTCGCAATGGCCTCCACGACGGCGCGGTCTTCGTCGCTGCGATAGGCGAGCTCAATGTCGCTTTGAACGACTGTGCTGCGGAGGCTCAGACAAGCAACGTTGGGCGCAGCTACCTGTTTCACGCATGCGGGCGCGATGGTCACGCCCAGACCTGCGCCGACTAGACGCATGATCGTCAACCATTGTGGAGCCTCCTGCACGACGCGGGGGCGAAAGCCGTGCTCTTCGCACAGCGAGACCGGTTTTTCGTAGGCAAGCGTTCCTGCGGACGGGGAGAAGAAGACGAAGGGCTCATCGCGAAGCTCTTTGGCTGAGATCGTCTTATAACTGGCAAGAGGATGTTTCTTCGGAACCACCGCGATGAATGGTTCAGAGAAGAGCGGCTCGATCTCCAGACCGGATGCCTGTCCGCTATCGCGAAGGAAGCCTGCATCGAGTTCGCCTTTGAGAAGCTTTTGCACAACGGCAGAGGTGAAAGACTCGTGCAGTTGCAGGCTCACCTTTGGGTACAGCCTGCGATAGCGTCCGAGCATGGCCGGCAGCGGAGTCAGCATCGCGGATCCAATGAATCCCACTCTCAGGAAGCCCTCTTCGCCGCGACCGACGCTGCGTGCCTCGTCCATATCCTCCTGCACGTTGCGGAGAGTTCGCCTCGCCCGCTCCAGAAAGACCTCTCCGGCGCTGGTAAGTTTCACCGCACGAGACGTCCTGAGGAAGAGCGGATAGCCGAGGATCTCTTCGAGTTTGCGAATCTGTTGCGAGAGTGGAGGCTGGGCGAGGTGAAGGCGCAGCGCAGCGCGTCCGAAGTGCAACTCCTCTGCCACGGCAACGAAGTAGCGTAGATGTCGAAGCTCAATATCTCCATCCATATTTAAAACATCATAATGCGAATAAACAAGATATTGGACGTATCGGCCGGGGAAGCTTAGGTTTTATCTCAGAGGAGAATTTGCCATGACCGGAAGTCTGCTCCAGATACCCTGGTCTCGAGAGGCTATCGTGACCTCAGAGATTGCATTTCGGCTGTTTCAACCCGGCGATGCTGAGGCCTTTCGCGAGTTGAACGAAGCGTGGATCGCACGGTACTTCCGCCTGGAGGAACAGGATCGTATCCAGCTTGGAGATCCGGAGAACAACATTCTCCGGCCCGGCGGACAGATTGTGATGGCGGTAGCGGGCGAGGAGAGGATTGGCTGCTGCGCGCTGATCTTTGTAAGGCCGGGCGTGTTCGAAGTGGCGAAGATGGCTGTCTCAGAGAGCTATCGTGGCCATGGAATCGGCCGCAAACTGCTCGAGTACACCATCGCGCAGGCGAAGGTGCTTGGGGCCCACACGCTCGAGCTTGCCAGCAATTCGAAGCTGGCCAATGCGGTTCATCTGTACGAATCGGTCGGCTTTCGCCATCTGCCCCCGGAGCGGGTGGAGCCATCTCCGTATGCTCGCGCGAACGTCTTCATGGAGATGCACCTGTCTCCCGACGAGGAGATCTCAGGCGTACAGGGCTGATTCGAAGCGTTGCAGCGCCGCCTCGGACCATGCGTGGGTGGTTTTGCGCCAGGTGTCACCGGGCTCTTCGCGAAAATTCGGGAAATCCATCCGGCAATAGCCGCAGCGGGCCTGAAAGTCGAAGAGCGCCTGCGCGGTCCCATCCAGATACAGCACGGCTTGCAGCCCGTCGCGCGACCACTCGACGGAGGCGATGCGTTGCGGCTCGGGGCGGTGGTTTTCGGCGTCGCTTTTGGCAAGCGCGGCGACGTTGTAGATGAGCATCGCGTCCAGAATGGCGTGTTCGTGGACCTCCTGCGAACGGTCGCAGGCGTAGAAGTAGCCGGCGACGCCTTCGTCCTCGAAGACGACGGTCCAGGGAACAGCGGTGGAGTTGGAAGAGAGAAAAGCGCGGCCGGGGATAAAGGAAAGCGACTGCATATCTCTCACGATACACTCGAAGATGTGACCGCCGCACGCCTGTGAGACGGCGTCGTTTCATGATGAGTAGGCGGCTACGTCGCGAGAGGAAACTGAATGCGGGATAAGAATAGATGACACATAAAGGCCGGCAATTCGGCGCATGAAGTTTCCTCGCATCAAGATCGGTCGGCCCCAGCGACTGGCTGCGTTGCTCCTGCTGTTTTTTCTGGCCGAGTGCCTGTGGGTCGTAAATCGGCAGCAGCTTTCCCAGCAGGACTACCGCTACGCCGAGTGTGGGCGCGAGATGTGGGAGCGGCCTTCGCCACTGGCCGGCTACTTTACGACGTGCGGCAACCTGAATGGCGACGGCACCTTTGCTTACCGGGTCGCGGGGCTTCCGCTGACCGTCCAGCGTCTGGCAATGCTCGGTGCGGATAAGCTACGCAGGCCGGAGAACAGGGTGTATGCCGAGGGCACGCTCCATGGTTCGACGTGGGAGGCACGCCACGAATTGTTCAGCGTGAAGTACCTGCTGCATCTGCCGTTTGTCTTCTTTGCCATCTGGCTGGGAGGCGGGCTTTGGTGGGTCTCGCGGCGGCTGTTCGGCAATGAGGGCGGCTTCTTTGCGTTGGGGTTGTACTGCTTCTGTCCGGCGGTCGTGCGATCCGCGGTTACGCCGAACAACGATGTGCTGGCGATGTGGGGACTCTACGGGCTGGTCTACGCGGCCATGGGCGTGGCGCACGCGATGCAGGGTCCGCGAAGCAAATGGAAGCCGCGAATCGCACTGATGACGATAGCGTTAGGTTTGACCGCGACGGCGCATCTGCTGGCCGCAATGATTGGCTTTGTAATGGCGGTGGTATGGATGATGTATCTGGCCGAGCGTCGGCGCAGCTATGTGATGCAGATCCTGGTCTTCTCCGCGGTTGGTGCGCTGGCCATCCTGTTTGCGTTCTACGCATTTCGATTAGCGCCGTTCAGTTACGTGTTTACGGGCGGTGGTGCGACGATTCTGGTTTGCGCTGGATGGAGCCCGTCGCTTCTTCCTGAACATGGCGAACGGTCCGATTGCCGTGGCCACGCTGGTGGCCTTGCTGCTTTATGTCTCCGTGCGACGTTGCCGTTACTTCGGCAATACGGCGCCGTTGGTGATGGTGTTGCTTTTGTTCCCGTTGGTGACAACGCAGACCAGCTCGATGCCTTGGTTGTGGGCGCTGCCGTTTCTTATTTACCTTTGTGGGCGGAGTGTTTGCAGATGCTCTGGAGACGCGGCAGCGCAGGTTGTTTCTTGGTCTTTCCGGTGCGATCCTCCTGACCCAGGCAATGCTTTGCCTGGCGCTTCTCCCGCAGATCGTTCGATAGACGGAGCGGCTATGCGCCGTATACGGGTCAGTACTTGGAAACTCTCCGGTTTCCCTCGAATTTGCGGCAAATTCCTGCATAATAAGTCGTCACCCCTGTAAAAATGAGGTTGCCTTGAAGGATGGTCCGTCCGTAATGATGAAAGTTTCCGTTCGCTCTGCCTGTACTGCATGTGCTCTTACTGTTCTTCTGCTCGTGAGTGGATGTCACCGGCATCGCAAATCGAAGTCCGCGCCCAACACGGATGCGTACTCCGACAACCTGCACCAGCTGGTAGAGAAAAAAGCGCTGCCGCCGGAGAAGGTGGATACGACGAAGGCCCCCAATCTGCGATGGCCGAACTTTTCCGACTACGAATCCTACGTCGCAACCTTCTACGATGACCGCAACTACGAGGTGGCCTGGACTCGCGATGGCGCTCCAACGGCCTCGGCGAACGCGTTCATGCAACAGTTCAGCAATGCCGCAGCGAAGGGTCTGATCCCCGAAGACTATGACGCCTCGCGCTGGGCTGAGCGGGTGCAAGCGTTGAACAGCAAGTCCCCCGATGCCATTTCGCTCTTCGACGTGGCGATGACGGTAAATGTGATGCGCTACATCTCGGACTTGCGCATCGGGCGCGTGAACCCGTCGCACTTCAACTTCGAAGTTCCCGTGCAGGAAAAGAAGTACGATCTGGCGGAGTTCGTCTCCGACAACGCGGTGGATGCGACCGATGTGCCGAAGCTGATCACCAGCGTCGAGCCGGACTCTGACGAATATCGGAAGACGGAGCAGGCGCTCGCGCACTATCTCGACCTCGCGAAACAGCAGGAGCAGGAGGCCGCGGACCCGCTGCCGGTGCCAACGAAGGCTGTTTCGGTGGGTGACACTTATCCTGCAGTTGGTGCTCTGCTGACGCGACTGCAACTCGAAGGCGATGCTGCTGAGGACGTTACTCTTAGCGCGACCAGCTCAGCCTTCAGTTCTACGTTGTCCGCCGCGGTGAAGAGCTATCAGCACCGGCACGGCATTGCCGAGGATGGCAAACTGACGCCGCAGACGGTGAGGTCGCTGAACGTTCCCTTGGTCAATCGCGTGGCGCAGTTGCAGGACTCGCTCGAGCGCTGGCGCTGGCTTCCCGAGCCGTATCTTCACGCACGGTTGATGGTGAATCTGCCGGAGTTTGTTCTGCGCGGCTACGATCCGGACCACAAGCTGGACTTCACGATGCGCGTCGTGGTCGGGCAGGTGATGGGACAGCATGAGACGCCAGTGTTTACGCACATGATGAAATATCTCGTCTTTCGTCCGTACTGGAATGTGCCGGTAGATATCGCGCGCAAAGAGCTGATCCCGCATATGACGGCGAACCACGGCTATCTGGCGAGCAAGAACTTTGAGGTCACCAACAATAAAGGCGTCGTGCAGACCGACTACACCGCAAAGCAGGTGGCGCAGGGTGCCGTGATGGTACGGGAGAAGCCCGGGCCGAAGAACTCGCTGGGCCTGGTCAAGTTTATTTTTCCGAATCAGTACGACATCTATCTGCACTCCACGCCCGCAGTGTCACTGTTCGAGCGGTCGCGCCGCGACTTCAGCCATGGCTGCATTCGTGTGCAAAAACCCGTCGATCTGGCCGTCTGGGTACTGCAGGGGCAGGGCGATTGGGATGAGGAGAAGGTGCAGGAGGCGATGAACAACGGACCGGATAACAAGACAATCAGCTTGAAAACCCCGCTGCCGATTGTGATCTTTTATCTGACCGCGATCGCCTCCGAAGATGGACACACACATTTCTTCGATGACATCTACGGCTACGACGCCGAGATGCAGAGGGTCTTCGCCAAGGGTCCGCCGTATCCTATCAAGCCGGAACGAGTTGTCCCCAAAACCAAAGCTGGAGACACTGCCTAAGGACCGGAGGTACACTGCAGTCGTGAAAAAACAGGAATTCAATCCGAAGGTCGACGCCTACATTGCGAAGTCGCAGCCCTTCGCGCAACCGATTCTGTCGCACATCCGCGAGCTTGTCCACAAGGCCTGTCCTGAAATTGAAGAGCAGATCAAGTGGAGCATGCCGTTTTTTACGCTTCGTGGCGTCATCCTCGGGCACATGGCGGCTTTCAAACAGCACTGCGCAGTTGGCTTGTGGGGGCCGGAGATGAATGCCATCCTGAACGAGGCTGGGCTTCATTCCGAGAACGGCATGGGATCCCTAGGAAAGATCACCAGCCTAAAGGATCTTCCCGCGGACAAGAAAATGCTCGGCTACTACCGGCATGCCGCCGAACTGATCGCCACTGGACAACGCACCAAATCGCTTGAACGAACGGCTAAATCGGTAAAGCCTGCTCCGAAGATCCCACCGGAGCTCGCTGCCGCGATCAAAAAGAACAAAGCGGCGGCCAAGGTCTTCGTTGGCTTCTCCACCTCGTGCCAGCGAGAATACGCCGACTGGATCACCGAGGCCAAACGGCCGGAGACAAAGGAAAAGCGCGTGGCGCAGGCCGTAGAGTGGATCGCCGAAGGCAAGCAGCGTAACTGGAAGTATCAAAACTGCTGAGGCGTTACAGCTGGTTTCGTGGGAGCGCCGGACGCTACGGATTTATTGAGCTGTCGCGCAAACTCTAGAAACACCAACGCGGCGGGAGAGTAACCACTGGGGTCGGCCTGGGTGAAGTCGCCGGTCAGCGGGTCCATCTGCTGCCGGAACTCAGTATGACGGCTAATGGCCTCGCACCACTGCTGCATCATGTGATTCAGTTCGGCCTGCTTACCGTAGTAGGGCATCCACCGTGGAGCACGCAGTGCGGTAAGGGCCTGGCTCGCTCCGCCCCAGCTGTTGCGCGGAATTGGCCGGACGAACGTGGGATCGTCCATTGCGATCGAACGTCAGAGGGTAGGGCGCCCAGAATGCCTTGGGGTTGTGGATCTGGCGCGTCCACACGGCATCGAAGATTGCCTTGTCTTTCGTGTCGTAGCGCTTCAGAACATGTTCGCCGAGCACGCGGCTCATCACGTCGGAGCGGACACGGACAAAGTTGTTCTGGGCGTCGAGATCGTAGAAGGCGGCGTCCTTGGGGTCGTACAGTTTTTCGATGATGAGTTGGCGAATGGTCTCTGCATCGTCATGCCAGCGGCTGGCATCGTCGCCTTTGCCGAGCGCGGTCGCCATGTGCGCCAGCGCCATCCGTGCGCCAAACACCGTAGCCGACAGATCGGGGCACAGGCGTGGCATGGTTGTCATTGGCGGGCATTTGCGCGCATCGCCGTCGGGGCAGCGGTTGGGAATGCCAACCCAGCGCGGGCTGTTGTCGTGGCCCGTGTCGTAGGTGCAGAAGCCTTCTACTAGCCCTGTCTTGCGGGTATCGCGATACTCGCGGAGCCACGTATCCCAGCGACTGCAGGCGTTATAGGCCGTGACAAGAAGCTCGTCATCGCCGGTGAGCTGCGAAAGCTCCCACGCGGTCGCTGCGATGGGTACCACCATCTGAATCTGGCCGTAACCCACGTCGGACATCTTGATAGCTGCAGGGAATTGACCGGCAGATTCATGACCGACGGGCCGCTGCAGTGCAAAGAAGGCCATATGATTGTTGCGTGCGATCTGCAGGGGCGTCGGTGTGCCCTCCTGCGAGGCGATGTAGGGCCCAAGCGTACCGTAGACGAGGCCTTCATGAGGGCCGCACTCCTGCCAGATACCCGGATAGACGCTGCCTTCCACAAGCACAGGATGGTCGTAGCGAGGAACGGTTTTCACATTTCCGGCGAGTACTCCGAGTGCCGCATCCCACGTCTTCTGCCAGCGGGGATCATTTCCGGGAAATACCGGACGTGCCGCTGCATCAGGTGCGGCACGACCGTGTAGCGGCAGCAACGCTGCACCTGTGGCGAGCGCAGTGAGTTTCAGAAAATCCCTCCTGTGTTTTTTCTCCAGGGATCTCTCCTTAGTGCACGGGATGGATCTGTTTTTCCCGCCGCATCCTCGAGATCAGTGTAGTACCTCGGCTCGGAGACGATAGACTTGCAGCGATGGTTCCTACCTTCAGATCAGCAGGTACAGACGACAACCCCCGGCAGCGGGCTACTTCGCCGGATGCGAAGCTGGATACCGCTCTCTTTCGGCGCAAGCTAATGAGCTGGTACAAGAGCCATGCGCGCGAGCTGCCATGGCGCGGAGTCAGCGATCCCTACCGGACCTGGCTCTCAGAAGTGATGTTGCAGCAGACGCGTGTCGGGGCTGTCGTCGAGCACTACGAAAACTTCCTGCGGAAGTTTCCCACGATCCTCGCCCTGGCTCTCGCGCCCGAGTCGGAGGTACTTGCGACTTGGTCCGGCCTGGGTTACTACCGGCGGGCGCGCATGATGCACAAAACGGCGCAGTTCCTTACCCGTGAGCGCGGAGGCCTGCTGCCAAGCACCGCCGCCGAGCTACGTACTCTGCCGGGGATTGGCGAATATACCAGCGCCGCCATCGCCAGTATTGCTTTCGGCGAGAGCATCGCCGTGGTTGACGGCAATGTGGAGCGGGTGCTCTTGCGGCTGACCGGCAGGCCCGAGGTAAAAACTGCCGCAGGCCGCGCCTTCGTGCAGCGGAAGGCTAGTGCCCTGGTGCCGAAGCGGCGCGTCGGCGAAGGAATCAACGCGGCCGGAGATCACAATCAGGCGATGATGGAGTTGGGGGCAACGCTTTGCCTTCCACGCAATCCTCTCTGTCTGCACTGCCCTGTCTACTCCATGTGCAAGACGCGTGGGGAGCACGTCACGCCGCCTCGCGCGGCACATCTCAGCCGGCCGGCGGCCTATCTTTTGAGCCTGCGCAAACGTGGCACGCTGACCGAGGTTCTCCTGGAGCTTCGTGCCGACGACGCCAGCCTGATGCCAGGCATGTATGAACTTCCTCCCTTGGCGCAGGACGCCGTACAGGGGCGCGAACCTCTGCTGCGACTGCGTCATGCGATTACGAACACGAATTACTATGTGCAGGTCTTTGCAGCGCACGGTCCGGAGGATAACGGGTTACGCCACGCCATTCCCGCCTCGAACAGCGATTTGCATTGGGTTCTCACCAGCCGCCTGGGATCCATGCCGCTAACGGGGTTGGCGCGCAAGGCGCTGCAGCGCCTGGACGTGATGGCGGTGAATCTGCCTAAGCTGCCTGCTTCGATTGCCGATTGAATCGCGTACTTGTTTTGTACGGTCAGGCAGACAGGATTCCGTTGCACCGCACAAAATCACGCGCGACAAATTGACGCTTCACTTATTGCATTTGCTCGGAGTTCTTCCTTGCTGCTGCCGTTGCAGGCAGGACCGCTGGCGGCACACCTCGAAGTTTGCCATTGCCCAGCTGGATCGACCGTGAACCGTTCCCCAGCGGCATCAACAGAGGATGTTGCAGAGTCACAATCACGGCTGTGGCGGGCATCTTTCCGATGCAGAGATAGCTGTGAACCGTGTTCGCGTCGAAGTAGATGGCGTCGCCCGTTTCGACGCGGTGGGAGGTCTCCCCATGCCGTACGTCGAGCGTTCCCGACAGCAGATAGAGAAACTCGCAGCCGGTGTGCTGATGGGCGCGCGGGACGCGGCCCTCTTTTATCGGCAGAAACTCCGCAAAGTAGGGATCGAGTTGCCGGTCGGGAACGTGATAGCCAAGGCTCTCGAAAAAGTACGAGGGATCGTCGACACCGGTCTGCGGCAGGCGCACCCGTTCATCGCGGCGATGCATGCGAAACAGCGTTCGCGGTTCCGGCTCAAAAAAGTAGCTCAGATCTTTGGAGAACACCATGGCAATCCGTGCCAGATTCCGCAACGTGGGCACCACCCGCCCCGTCTCCAGCTGCGATAGAAAGCTGGCGGACAGACCGGTGTGACGGCCAAGCTCCACCAGCCCCATGGATTTCTTGAGCCGCAGATGTTTGATCCGTTCGCCGATGCGTTTCTCGGCGATAAAGGACTCGGCTGCTTCGCCATCCACGTGGATGTTTCGGTGCCCGTTGTGTTGGTCGACCGGTGGCGTCTCTTGAAGGGGTAATGGAGACTCTAAAGGAGCAGAAACTGTCGGGGAGGTGATATTTTTGCTCATAAGATTTCTTTTGCTAGACCAACAGATGTTGAACTGAGATCAAAAGTTGTCCGGAATACCCAGCACTTTGGATTGGATGCGTGTTTTCGGCTACATAGAGGCTAAAGTCTTCAACGTGTTGAAATAGCAGCCACTGGTTGGATGCTTTGCGTCATCGCCTTATGATCCCCCGTATGATCAAAGATCAATGAAGTTTTTCCCCATCACCTGCCATTTCCGTCCCCGGAGATGGTTGTCGGCCGTCGCAGCAGCCCTTTTGATTGCCTTTGCTTTCGGTTGCGCCAGTCCTGGCCCGCCTCAACCTCCCTCGCTGAACCTGCCTGAAGTGGTGAAAGATCTCACCGCCGAACGTGTGGGCGATGTAGTCCACCTGCACTGGACCACGCCTGGCATGACAACCGACCGAATCGAAATCAAAGGCGCAATGACGGCGCAGATCTGTCGCATCACGGTGACACCTCCCGCACCACAGCCGACATGCACCCCGGTTACACAGTTGCCGGTACAGCCTGGCCCGACACACGCGGAAGACGCGTTACCTGCGAATCTGACCGTCGATCCCCCGGCTCTCGTGGCGTATCGGGTTCAAATACTGAACGTTCACGGCCACTCTGCCGGCCCTTCGCCTGAGGCGTTCGCCGTCGCCGGCGCTGCTCCCCCACCCGTCGAACAACTCCATGCGGCTCCTACTCGCGACGGCGCCATGCTTGAGTGGCAGCCGACAAGCAGCTCCGCTCCAGTGGAACTCGACCGCCTGCCCGTAGGTCCTGATGGAAGTGTCCTGGAGCCTCCTCAACGCAAAGCGCCGACAAAGTCCTCCAAGCCCGCAATCAAAAAAACGCCTCCCAGCCACCCGAAACCGGCCGCTGCCTCTCCACCGAAGCCGCTTCAAATCAACGCGGTCGCGGCCCCCATCGAGGTCAAGCTACGGACGCCGATCGAGGCCCCGGATCCTGGCGGCACCATCGACCATACCGCCCAAATGGGCGAAGCCTACCGATACACCGCCCAACGAGTTCGCACCGTATCGCTCGGGGGCCATACGCTGGAGCTCCGCAGCGCCGTCTCGCCGCCGGTAACGGTCGCAATGCGTGACACCTTTCCTCCGCAAACGCCGTCGGGCCTCGAAGCAGTTCCCGGAGGCGCTACGGCGGCCGATCGCTCCATCGATCTCTCCTGGACTCCCGACACCGATGCGGACTTGGCAGGATATTTTGTGTATCGTCAAGAAGTTGACCCACAAGGCCAAGTCACGGGTACAGTGACGCGCCTTAACCTAACTCCCGTCGCCGGTCCTGCCTACCGCGACCAAACCGCTTTGGCTGGTCATCGCTATGCCTATCGGGTCACTGCCGTCGATACGGCAGGAAACGAAAGTGCGCCCTGCGCCGATGTCCAGGAAACCCTAAGGGAGCAATAACAATGCGTTACTGCAAGTATTTGTCGTCTGAAAATGGTGCCAACCTTTCGCGCTACGCTCTGGTCGAAAAGCGCAACGGCGTCTATTGGGCCACACTCCCCATGCAGGCCCCGCAGGAGGACCTCTCCGCCCGCATCCTTGGCGGCCTCCCCGTCCCCACGCTCGCCGTCAACTTCGAGCCTGTTCCTCTCTCCGACCTGAATCTGCTCCCGCCGGTCACCCCATCGAAGATCCTCTGCGTCGGGCGCAACTACCGCGATCACGCCGCCGAACTTGGCAACGAAGTCCCCAAAGAGCCTCTGCTCTTCCTCAAGCCGCCGTCCGCGCTGCTTGCGCCAAAAGGCGTCGTTCGCCTGCCTGCCATCTCGACCCGAGTCGACTACGAGGGCGAACTCGGCATCGTCATCGCCCGCCGTTGCCACAAGATAGGCCCCGATGAGGACGTTCGCCCCTACATTCGCGGCTACGTCTGCGTCAACGACGTCACCGCCCGCGATATCCAAAAGTCCGACGGCCAGTGGACCCGCGGCAAGGGCTTCGACACCTTCTGCCCCGTCGGCCCCATCGTCTCCGACGAGATCGACCCCGCCGGCGGCCCGCCCGTTACCGTCATCACGCGGCTCAACGGAGCGGTAAAGCAGCAGGCCTCCACCCGCGACCTGATCTTTCCCATCGCCGAACTGCTCCGCTACATCACTGCCACCATGACGCTTGAGCCCGGCGACCTGATTCCCACCGGCACCCCGGCAGGAGTAGGAGCCGTTAAGCGCGGCGACCGCATCCAAGTAGAGATCGATGGCTTGGGCATCCTGGAAAACGAATTCGCGGCTGAGTAATACTCGCCGCGCATACTAACTTCCAGTAGGTGCGCAGCGCAATCGCCCAGAGATTGATAAAATCGTATACAGCAGCGAAGGAGCATGACTATGGCATCGTTACTCGAACAGCTTCGTGCAATACACCACCGTCGTCTCAGACACCGGCGACTTCAACGCGATCAAGCAGTTTCGTCCGCAGGACGCCACCACGAACCCCTCACTCATCGCGGCCGCCGCAGAGAAGCCTGAGTATGCGTCCGTAGTCGATGACGTGCTAAAGCAGGTTCGTAAGGATGCCGGCCCCGCCGCCTCCGACAAGGAGGTCGCTGCCAAGGCCTTCCGGCCCCTCGAAGTTGCCTTCGGTCTCAAGATCCTCGAGATCAGTCCCCGGCCGTGTCTCCACCGAGGTCGACGCCCGCCTCTCCTACGATATCGACAAGTCCATCGCCGAAGCGCGCGCCATCATCGCTCTGTACGACAAGGCCGGCGTCTCTCGCGATCGCATTCTCGTCAAGCTGGCCTCCACATGGGAGGGCATCAGCGCCGCGGAGATCCTCGAGAAGGAGGGTATCCACTGCAACATGACTCTGCTCTTCGGTCTCCATCAGGCGGTGGCCTGCCGCCGAAGCGCACGCCACTCTCATCTCGCCCTTCGTCGGCCGCATTCTGGATTGGTACAAGAAAGACACCGGCAAGGACTACAAGGGCGCCGACGATCCAGGCGTCCAGTCCGTCACGACGATCTACAACTACTACAAGAAATTCGGCTACAAGACTGTGGTCATGGGCGCAAGCTTCCGCAACATCGGCGAGATTACCGAACTCGCCGGCTGCGACCTGCTCACTATCGCGCCGAAGCTGCTCGAGGAGTTCGAATCCACTCAAGGCACGCTGCAGCGCAAGCTCGATCCCGCCAAGGCGCGAAGATGGACATCGAGAAGCTCTCGATAGACAAGGCGACCTTCGACAAGATGCATGCCGCGGACCGAATGGCCACGGACAAGTTGAAGGAAGGCATCGAAGGCTTCTCGAAGGCCATCGAAGACCTGGAAAAGGTGCTGGAGAAGCGTCTCAGCGAGATCGCTGAACCCGCCGCTGCAGCCCGCTAATCTAAACCCGGAAAATATTCTCGCACCAAAAAAGACCGCGCCTGCAATGGCGCGGTCTTTTGCTTAATGTCTCAATCCCGCTCCTCTCAATTCCAGCCCTCTGTTCAGGCGCTGACGCCATAGCGCGTAGCCGGGTGCTTCCGCGAGAGATTGGGACCGAGCGCTTTACGAGCTGCATCGAACTTCTCCCAGTCGGCTAAGTCAGGCAGTGCGGGAATCGTGATCAACTCGCCCTGGTCCAGACCCGCGAGCGATGCATCGACCATCTCCTCGGCTGTCATTACAATCTCTGCGGGAAGGTTGTGCACGGGCAGCTTGGCACGGTCCCAGAACTCGGTGCTGGTTGCTCCGGGGAGAACGGCTTGCACCCGAATGCCCTTGTCCTTCACTTCGTTGTGGAGCGACTGGGTGAGATTCACAACAAATGCTTTGGTACCGCTGTAGACGCCATTGAGCAGCTCGGGGTTGAGCGCGACGACAGAAGAAACATTGATGATGAGCCCATTCGAGCGCTCCAGAAAGCCGGGCAGAGCCGCGGAGGAGTGGATGCGCCGAAGCCCAACCTGCAGGAGATGATCCCGCGTGTTCCGACTTTCCATTTTCATCTCCTTTGCAACTTGCGATTTAAACCGACCAGTCTATTTGATTCGGAGTCACGAAAAACCCGATCCTCCATAACAGTTTTTTCACGCCATTTTTTCCATGCCTCATCAGGCAACCTTTTCTGCGAGAGTACGCTGCTAGCCGCGACCATTTACGGCACAACTTCTCAGCCGCGATGTTTCTCTAATTTAGGAGAGGTGAACTTATGCGTAGAATGAAATTTCTCGCTTTGACCGCCATCGCTGGTCTAGGCATTGCAGCAAGTGCTCCCCGAGCACAGGCCCAGGTCAGCATCGGCATCGGTGTAGCGCCCGCTTGTCCCGTACGGTTATTACGATGCGGCGCCGTACGGTTGCGCTCCCTACGGTTATTACGGCCCTGAGTGGTTTTCCAATGGCGTCTTTATCGGTGCCGGTCCATGGTTTCACGGCCCGGAACACTTCCATGGCTACGTCGACAATCGCTACCGGATCGGATCACGGCTACCACGGCGAATATCCCGCACCATGGCGACAGACCGCATGACGGGTGGCATGGCTCCCCCGAGCACTTCCACGGAAACGAGTGCGCGATGGTCACGGTCACGGCCATGAAGAAGGCCATCGCTAACATAATCGGTCCGGCACCCGGCAAAGAATCTACGTCGGGCAGTCGATCGAGGCAATCAACCCAGGAAAAATGGGCAGAGGTCCATTCGACTCTGCCCATTCAGTAATTCGAGTTCACCGTTCAGAACATTGGTCACGACTATCCTGACCGACTATCCCTGACCGCTCGCAATTGCCACCGTCGTAGAATCACCCACGGCGGCCTTCAGATTTCCGCCGATCTTCGGAGGAAACTCCGGCCCCTGCTTCAGGGCATACATGCGTTGATCTGCGATTCTCAGCAGCTTGATCGAATCGTTGGCATCATCGGGATAGACAGCCACTCCCAGGCTCGCTGACACGATCATCGACTGTCCCTCGACCAGAATCGGCTTCTCCATCGCACTTCGGACTGCCTCCACGAAGTGGTCGGCCGACTGGCCCTCCTCCAGATCTGTGGCTACGATGATGAACTCGTCGCCACCCAGACGTGCCAGCGTGTCGGAGGCCCGAACACTCTTCCTCAAATGGCTGGACACCTCGCGCAACACCTGGTCGCCGGCCTGATGACCCATGCGTGTCGTTGATCACTCTTGAATCCGTTCAGGTCCAGGATCAACAGCGCAAGCCGGCTGCGAATGCGGTCCGCCCGCTCGATCGCAAGCGAAAGCCGGTCCGCGAACAGCCGCCGGTTCGGAAGGCCGGTCAGCTCGTCATGCAGCGCGAGCCACTCGTTGCTCGAAACCTGCTCCTCCAGCATCACCAGAATCATGCCGATCGAGATCAGACGACTTCTGCATATTCCAGATGTGCGATGCAATCTCGGCGTACGCGCGATACATCACAATCCACGGATGCAGCAGCAGGCACAGCGACCAGATCGTAAAGCCGGTCACAATCGCCAGTTTGCCCGTACTGTTATGAGCCAGGCGCCGTTGAAAGTTGAGCACGGCAATCGTGTATACGCAGCACAGGCTCCAGTACACTGCCTCCCGGTACTCCGCCCGATGGATCAGATAACCCATCGCCAGCCAGCCGCAGACGTGCAATATCGCGAACTGTCGCATTGTGACGCAGATAGAGCGAACTGGTCACGCCGATCACCAGACCGCTCGCCATGCACGCGAAGAACGCAATCGCCGAATAGATATGCAGGCCGTACAGCGTCGTGATCGCCAGAAGCGGGAGAGTGTTCAGCGCCAGGTAGATCAACTCGGCATTCTTGCTGAGAAGGGATATCCCCCCGATGCCCAGATGAAGACCACCCCGCCCATCAGGTAGCAATCCATCACGATCAGGTGCAGCAACCTCGGAGGCAGCCCATTCTGCGGATAGAAGGGGTGAGCAATTGCTTCGACCAAAGTAAAGAACAGACCCAGCAGCCAGATATCTGCGCGCCCCTGAGGATGCCGTCGCCGCAGCAACAGCAGGATGACAATGAGAATCATCAGGGCCAGCAGATCGGGTAGAAACGAATAATTCATCAGGCTCCATGTATCTCAACGGTTGGATTGGCCTGGGAAAAGGCCCGCGGAGAAACACGTCTTCACCTTGCCGGCGATAGAACCAAACCTGTCGCCGTGAATCAAAAACGTAACATCCTTCGCCTCTCGCGCTGGCCCGCGCAGAAGCGTTTTGAAACGACACCGCCAAAGGAGTACCGGGCTTGTCTGTGAAGGTCCAAAGGCAAACCTGACCCGTAAGCGGGTTTTGCCCATGGTGCCAATCAATCTCAGGAGTTGGTCACCATTACCCGTATGACAGGTGCCGGTCGTCTACTATAGCAACAATTATCCAACATTCAGCAGAAAACCTGCATGAAATTACATGTCACGAAAGTTACACGGCCCTGGGTACCAACGGATTATCTGCTGCACCGTCCACGTTCAGCGACAGCTAAAAGGATAACCTTCTCGCCACACCTCGCCAAAACTACAAAATATACCGCGAAAGATCTTGATCCTTCACAATAGAGGCGACTTGCTGTCGGACATACTCTGGATCGACCACAATCACCTTCTCCGTACCCGTGGCGGTCTGCCGTTCGATCACCGGCAGCGGCGGCGAAGGCGTCTGCGGCCCCGACGTCAGCGGAGCCGACACATGAACCTCGCCCACAACGCCTTCTTCCGTAATCTCAGCCCGCGGACTCTTGAACAGATCCGGGGCCTGGAAGCTGATCTCGTCCAGCACTCGCTCCAGAATCGTGTGCAGCCGTCTGGCGCCAATGTTTTCAGTGGTTTCATTCACCCGGAACGCAAACTGCGCCATCTCGGCAATCGCCTCCTTGGTGAACTCCAGCTTCAATCCTTCGGTCTCCAGCAGCGCCGTAGACTGCTTCACCAGCGACGACTTCGGCTCCGTCAGGATGCGAATAAAGTCATTTACCGTCAACGAATTCAGCTCGACGCGAATCGGAAAACGCCCCTGCAGCTCTGGAATCAGATCGCTCGGCTTCGACACATGAAACGCTCCCGCAGCGATAAACAAGATGTGGTCGGTCGACACCATCCCATACTTGGTGCTAACCGTAGTGCCTTCAACAATCGGCAGAATGTCGCGCTGCACACCCTCACGCGACACATCCGGCCCATGCCCGCCCTCGCGTCCGGCAATCTTGTCGATCTCGTCGAGAAACACAATCCCTGAGTCTTCAACACGCTCCACCGCAAGTCGCGTCACCTGATCCATATCGATCAGGCGGTTCTCCTCCTCCTGCACGAGGTAGTCGAATGCCTCGCCAACCTTCATCTTGCGCTTCTTCGTGCGTTGTCCGAAAAGCCCCGGCAACATGTCCTTCAGGTTGATGTCCATCTCCTCCGAACCCTGGTTGGTGATGACCTCAAAGCTCGGCTGAGCGCGATCCCGCACGTCCAGCTCCACGGTGCGCTCATCCAGCTTGCCCTCGCGAAACTGCTGCCGCAGCTTTTCTCTTGTCCTCTGCTCGCGATCACCGGGCTTGTCTTCGTGGGCATGGATGGACTGCGAATCCTCGAGGAGTTGCCGCCGGAAGCTGAATCACATTGCTTCCCGGCTCATGCACGGCCGCAGCAGCAGTGGCGGCGGTTGGCGTCGGTGGAAGCAGCAGATCGATCAAGCGGTCTTCGGCCGCCAGCTCCGCCTTGTCTTCCACCTCTTCCATCTTCTCTTCGCGAACCATGTCGATGGCGATCTCCACCAGGTCGCGGACGATCGACTCCACATCGCGCCCGACATAGCCAACCTCGGTGAACTTCGAGGCTTCGACCTTGAGAAAGGGCGAGTTGGTCAGCTTCGCCAACCGCCGTGCGATCTCGGTTTTGCCCACGCCGGTTGGCCCGATCATGATGATGTTCTTCGGCATAATCTCGTCGGCAAGCTCTGGCGAGAGCTTCTGCCGGCGCATGCGATTGCGCAGCGCGATCGCGACGGCGCGCTTGGCCGCATGTTGTCCCACAACGTACTTGTCCAGCTCCGCGACGATCTCGCGCGGTGTCATGTCATCGAGTGCAAGCGCCTGATCTTCAGCCGCTCCGGGTAGAAAAATTGCCATGATGCGGTACTCCTTGTTACAGCAACTACGTTACTTGAACTGCGGTACTCCAACTGCGCGAAACCTCCGCGACGGAAATTCAAAGGTTCTACGATTATTCGACGCTATTGGTTCGCCGGAGTCTCAGACTTCAGCTCTTCAATCGTCATCTGGTCGTTGGTGTAGATACAGATCTGGCCGGCGATCTTCAGACTCTTCACCGCGATCTCCCGGGCGCTCAGATTGGTGTTCTCCATCAGGGCGCGCGCACTGGCCAGGGCATAACTGCCGCCGCTGCCGATGGTGGCGATGCCTTCATCCGGGTCGATCACGTCGCCGTTGCCCGACAGCAAAAACGTCTGTTTCGAATCGGCCACGATCAGTAAAGCCTCTAACTGCCGCAACATCTTATCCGTGCGCCAGTCCTTCGCCAGCTCCACAGCGGCGCGCCCCAGGTTGCCGGCATACTGCTCCAGCTTGACCTCGAAGCGGGCAAACAGCGAGAACGCATCGGCGGTCGATCCGGCAAATCCCGCGATGACTTTGTCCTGGTAGAGCCGCCGAATCTTCTTGGCCGAGCCCTTCATGACGGTCGCGCCGATAGAGACCTGGCCATCAGCGGCCATCACGACCGAGTCGCCCCGCCGAACGCAGATCACGGTAGTCGAGCGGACGCGCCGGCCATCAGCAAGATCAATGGGATGAGCAAGTTCCGGGTAATGTAGTGGAGGCGGATTTCACAGAGGCGGACGATTTTGCAGAGCGGAGAAAAAGACGGCTTCATGGGCAACTTCCAGTATATCGCCGATTGCCCTTCGAATTCGTCTGTCGCGTCTCCGCGTCTTGACCTGTTCGGGGATGATGTCTACCGGCAGGCTGCATTTCCCGCGTTCGGGATAGCAAGAAACGTAATGCTGGCAGGCGCAAACGTAACGCGTCCGGAGGATTGCGGCTTACCCGTCAGTTGAGGGAGGTCACCATTGCTGCCTACCTTGAGTTCGCTTCCGTTCAGATCCACCTTGTTGTCCATCAGGTCCTTCGCAGTCAGCGTGTAACGCTCTGACACTCGTAGGGAACATCAAGCTCCTGCGAGGCAGTCCGATCTGCATTGATAGCCAGTAATGCCACCCCGCCCGGCTGATGCCGAAGGCAATGGGCATAGAGATGCAGGTCAGGCGAAGGCGACGGTCCCGCATCGAGCACGGTTGTTCCCATCATCTTGCGCCACAGCAGCGCCGACCAGTAGTTGGGCCGGGGAAGAAGCGTCGTCTCATCGACCAGGGCATAGTCGCTCGCGGCCAGCGTATTGTGAATCACCACCTGAACGCCACGTTTCGCCAGCGTGCCAAGCTGATTCAGATACCGGAAGCTATCGATGAAGTCCGCAGCCCACGGATCGCCACCGCACGCTGCCTCGCCGGTCTCGGTGTTCCATATCGCTCCGCCGGGCAGAAAGCGATCCCGCAGAGCCGCGTAATACGCCTCGTCGCGGTCGGTGCGGGACAGCCACTCAACCGACAATGCCGCTTCCGGCGTCACCTGCGCCGGCGACAGCGCCCCCTCTCGCGCAGCGCTTCGAAACCCCACCATAAAAGTGATAGGAGAAAGCGTCGATCCCCGGCCCTGACGCAATCAGCATGTCCTCGGACTTGATCATCGGAACTCCGGGAATCCCGCCCATCAATATTCCCGACTCGCCGACCGAGCCAGGCCCGAGGATGATCATCTCCGGCGCAGCCTTCTTGACGAACGGGTGAAACACCTTGAAGTCCTTCCCATAGACCGCAGCGTCGTAACCCTTGGGTGCCCCACCCATCGAGGCAAAGCTCGGCTCGTTGAACATCTCCGCCGCTGCAATGTCGCCGCCGATCCGCTGCGTATACGCAAGGAACTTCTTCGCCTCAACCGGAGTCCAGACACCGTTCGCGTCCCGTCACTCCAGGGCTTACCGCAAACGAGTAACAATCTTCGCGTCCACGGCGTGAGAAAAATCGACTACGCCCCGCCACTGCTGGCGCGTCAGCACTCCGCCAAAGCCGGGCGGTGGCGTTGCCGGCGCCGGATCGTCCGAATCCTGAAAATAGGTAGAGTTAGCCCACGTCCCGCTCACCCGCACGTACGACGGCGCCAACCCCGCCGCCAGTTTGCGCAGCCGCGGATTCGAAAGATCGATCGGCGGACGATACCGATACAACGACGGATCCATGCCTACTGGCGCGGACGCCTTCGCATCGGCCGGTGCCGCCGGCGCCTCGCTCTGTTGTTTGTAGGGAGCCCAGAACCGACCACCCGTCACCTCCAGCATCTCGACGTTGAACGACTGAAAGCGTTCGTCGATTGTGCCGACGCGCGGCATCTTTGCCGGTACGACTGCAGTTACCGGCCCGGCGCATAAGGCCGGTAAACTGCCCAGTCCGGCCAGCATACCCAGGGATAAAATCTTCACAACCCGTAACCGCGTCCTTCGGTTCATCGGCCACCAGCTCCCGTTTTCACATTGTTCTGAAGTTCGCGAAATCATACACCCTCAACTATCGCGTCAAACCGGCCACCCTCAGGAGTTGCAGCAAACTCTTCCTCCCACCGCAATCACCCATTCGTCCGTTACTCAGACAGTACCTTTCTCCTCCGAACCATCGCCTTTAGGCTATGCTTTTGGGCAGAGGCCTGTGTTTTCGCTCATTCCAATTCATGTGTCCCCCCTGCTCCGCTCGCCGCGGGTCATCGCCGCGATCAGCGTTGGCGTAGTGGCTGCGGCCGGCGTCGCCAGCTATGTGCTCACGCGGCGCAAACCCACCGCCGAAGAGATCGAGCGCGAGCGCCGCGACCTGCTTGCCCGTTCCGGACGCATCACCGACGGAACGATCATGGACACCATGATCATGGAGACGCGCAACGCCGACTCGAAAGCGTCCGAGCCCTCGACCGCAGCCCGACGGTTCCGCTCCGACGCCCGACATCATCGTCTACAACTACCGCATCGCCGGCGTCACCTACGAGTGCGCCCAGGACGTTACCGCGCTAGCCGAGTATGTCCACAACATCCGCACCGACCTTCCCATCCAGGTCCGCTATGCGCCGCACAATCCCGCCAACAGCATCGTCGTCGCCGAGACCTGGAGCGGGCTCCGGCTGAACTCTTCGCATCCGTACCAGCCGGATTGAATCGCTCTCCGGCGAGAGACTACACTAAGGACCATGCACATGGTCGCCAGTTCGAATGGCAAGATGCAGCGCGTGCTGCAATTGTCGATGGTGCTGACGCTGGCATATGTCGGCGCTACCTTCTATTTCGGACTTCGTGCCCATTCACTGGCCCTGATCTCTGAAGCTGGCCATAATGTCAGCGACCTGCTGGCAATTGCGTTGTCCTTTGTTGCCGTGTACTTCCAGGCGCGTCCAGCGACCGACCAGAAGACCTTCGGCTATCAGCGCGCAGGCGTGTTAGCGGCCTTCGTCAATGCCGTAACTCTCGTCGTGCTCTCAGCATGGATCGCGATCGAGGCCGTCCATCGCATCGCCGCCCCCGTAGCGGTTCAGCCAAGGTTGATGATGTACGTCGCCGCCGCCGGCGTGCTGATGAACGGCACCGTGGCGACGCTGCTCTGGCGCTTCTCCCGCGACGTCAACATCCGCAGCGTCTTTCTGCACATGCTCGGCGACACGCTCTCGACAGCCGCGGTGATCGCTGGTGGCGCCGCCATCCTGTTCACCGGCATGACCTGGATCGATCCCATCCTTTCGATCCTGATCGCGGGAATGATTCTCTGGAGCTCCGTTGGCATTATTCGCGAGACCCTGAACATCCTGCTCGAAGGCACCCCGCGCAACCTTCAGCTTGGCGAAGTCCGCGAAGCCATGGCTTCAGTCGCAGGCGTCCTCGACGTTCACGACCTGCATGTCTGGAGTCTCGGCTCGCAGTCGCATGCTCTCGCCAGCCACGTCACGATCGCCGAGATGCCGATGTCGGAGTGCAGCAGCATTCTCGAAGGCATCAACTGCGCCCTTCGCGACCGCTTCCACATCACCCACACGACGATTCAGTTTGAAACGACGGGCTGCGAGACCACCCACGGCTGCAGCGCGCCTCCGGAGCTCGAGGCTGTTGGGGTCCACAATCACCATCATGGGCATGACCACCACGGCCATGCCCACTAGGGCGATTCGGAGTTAGAGCAGGGTTGCGTCGAGCGTAATCTCCGCCGCTTTCAGAAGACGGGAGACCGGGCAGCCGACCTCGGCGTTGTGGGCCAGCTCAGCGAACTTTGCCTTGTCGATGCCGGGAACCTTCGCCTTCGTGGTCAGGTGGATCTTGGTGATGGTGGGCTTCTCGCCATGAAGGTCCAGGGTGAGCAGAGCGGTGGTCTCGATCGAGTCCGCGGTGCGTCCCGCCTTCGTGATCTCGCCGCTCAACGCCATGGTGAAGCAGCCGGCATGGGCCGCTGCGATCAGCTCTTCGGGGTTGGTGCCGACGCCATCGGCAAAACGCGCCTTGAAGCTGTACTGCGTCTCTTTCAACGTGCCGCTCTGCGTCGAGATCGTTCCGTTGCCTTCTTTCAGACTGCCGTGCCAGACTGCTGATCCACTGCGATCCATCGTGTTTCTCCTCTTGTTGTTCTTTGTGGTGGTCCTTCGTATCGAATGAACCTAATAAGGTTATCTTCTTCGATGCATTGCGTGGGCCAAAGGAAGTTGAAAAATTGACGCATTGCGCTACTATCTCCGGATGCAGACCACCCACACGCCCGGCGTCCCCACCGGCTCAGCCCAAACGATCCAACCGATTGAAACCACCGAGTCGACCCCCGCCGCCTGCACACTCTCCTCCGAGCACCACTCCCGGTTCTGCCCCACCTGCAGCTCGCGCCTGGAGGACATTCGCTGCAAGCTAGTCTGCCGAACCTGCGGCTACTTCCTAAGCTGCGCGGACTTTTATTAGCGGTGCGATCCTGGCTAAGCCCCAGCGCCGTCTTGGCTAAGTTATTTGATAAGAGGATTTGGGTTTGAGGTCCCACCCACACCTGGAACCTTCCCATCCGCGCTGGTGTCTACACGGATATGTTGACAACGAATCGTCGGAATGCGGTTGTTCTGTTACTGTTTTGGTCGCCGATCACTCTGACCGTGGGAGCACAAACGCCCGCCCCACAAGATCCCATCGACGGCATCGTAAAGCTCTTTGATACCTACCGTATCGTAATGTTAGGTGAGATCCATGCATGTCGGCAGCAGTACGATCTACTCGACCGGCTGGTTGCAACCCCACGCTTCCCGGAGCGCGTCAACGACATCGTCGTCGAGTTCGGCAATGCGCGTTATCAGAACATCGTAAATCGCTACATCGCCGGAGAGAACGTACCCCTGGAACAGGTACAGAGGGCCTGGAGAGATCCCGTTGGAGCCTTTGGTCCAGTGTCCCCCGTGTATGGCGAGTTCTATGCAGCAGTTCGCGCAGCGAATGCGAAACTTCCCAAACAGCGGCGGCTTCGAGTGTTGTTGGGAGATCCGCCGATCAATTGGGACCAGGTACGCAACCGCGAAGACATCGCACTGTTTCTGCCTTTTCGCGATGAGTATTACGCCAGCGTCGTGCGTCAGGAAGTTCTGGCAAAGAATCGGAAAGCGTTGCTCATCATGGGCCTCGGACATTTTCGGCGCAACGCAGACCGTCCTGGTTTCATCGAGAATGAATTGCTAATGGCCCTCGTAAAACCCTACGTCATCATGACTGGCAGCAACATGGTGGGCGCGTATGACGATCTGGATCCGCGTTTCGAGCAATCGCCCGCACCATGGCTCATCGAGATGAAGGAAAGCTGGCTTGGCGATCTTCCCGCGCAGGGCCCTCGCGGTGGACCGGCGACAACGTGGAAACAGACTGCTGACGCATATCTGTATCTAGGTCCCAGAGACAAAATCACGGTAGTCAATAATCAACGGTCTGCTCTGGAGGGGACCGCCTATGGTGAGGAGCTACAGAGGCGTATGGCCATCATGTTCGATAAGCCACCGGACTTCCTGCCGCCGAAAGATACGCCGGCCGAACAGCCCGCTTTTTCCCGAACAGCCGGCCCGCCGCCTCCGTTGCCTGCCATTCCCAAACCCCACCCATAGTTTCATTCAGCCTCAGAACGACACCAACGTCCTCACTGGCAACAGCACGAGTTCGCAGTCCGAGAAAAAGGTCGTTGCTTCTGCTAGAGTCGTCTTCTGCTATCCCCGCAAAACAAGCGTGGTCCACGGTTAGTTGCAATACCCCAGCGCCGCAAATTTCATGAGTATCAAAGGTCTTCAAAGCGGTGTATAGTTCCGTGCTGTTCAAACAGCAACTGAATATTGCACCCACAGGAGAACCACATGAAAGCAAGATTGCTCCTTTTAACCGCAGCTCTGTGCCTTGCTGGAACAGCCTTGAGTTTCGCCCAAAGCCCACAGATGGGAACCTGGAAGCTAGACGAAGCCAAGTCGAAGATCCCGGCCGGGGTTGTGAAGAATACGACCGTGATCTACGCAAACGAAGGCGACAACGTGAAAGTGACCACGGATGGGACCGACAGCAATGGCAAGCCGTTACACACCGAGTGGACCGGCAAATTCGACGGCAAAGAATATCCTCTCGCCGGCGACCCCACCGCAGATTCGCGCTCCTACAAAATGATCGACGAACACAAGTTGGAGCTAACCAGCAAGAAAAACGGCAAAGAGACGAACAGCGGCCGCGTAGAGGTGTCGAAGGACGGCAAGACGCGCACGCTGCACCTGACCGCCACCGATTCGTCCGGCAAAAAGGTCTCCGGCGTCTCGATGTACAACAAGCAGTAGGAACAACTCATCTCTCTGCTGCGGCGGCCCAAACGCCGCCGTGGCAGGAGCCGCTCCCCTAGCTCCCCGGCCCATGCGCAGGCTTCCCTTCCTGCACATAGTTCCGGTTCCACTTCGGAATCTCCACCACATACGTTCCCGGCTTCTCAATCACCGCCTGGCACCCCAGCCGCGAGTTCAACTGCACATCCGCCGCCGTCTCCATCCGGTCCAGCTCCTTGTCCTCCGCCTCGCTGATGCCCGCCGCCCCTTCCTTCACATGGATATGGCAGGTCGTGCACGCGCAAACGCCACCGCAAGCGTGGTCGAGAAAAATATCGTAGTTCTCCGCCACATCCAGAAACGACATCGGCTCGCCATGCCCCTCATACGGCAGCGTGTCGAACGGAAACTCAACCGTCTTTCCCTGCGGCAAAAACGTCACCCGCACCATCCCCTCACCCGCAGGCTGCGACAGATCCACAACTTCTTCACTCTTCGTCTCAGACATATCTTTAATTATCGCCTCTAGCTCTTCGAATCACTAATCTCGGCCTTCGCAAACGGATGCGGCGCCGTAGGCCCTTCTCCCATGCTCTCACCCGCGGCCTCCATCGTCTTGCCCTGCATCGCACCAGAGACCGCGTTATCCATCATCAACTCCGCAAACCGCCGCGTGGCCTTATCCAGCCGCTCAATCCCCGCACGAATCTGCCGATGGTCTCCACCCGGCACCGCCGCCTCCAGAAACGAGATCTGTTCCTCAATCTTCTCGATCTCGTCGCTCGAAAGCATCTGCCAGGCCTCATGCTTCTTGCCCTTCTTCACCGCAGCCAGAATCGTCTCCGCCTCGTTCTTCGCCTCGATCGACTGCCGCTCCTGAATATCCGTCTCCGCGTTATCAAACGAATCCAGAATCATCGTCTCCACCTGCTCATCGGTCAGCCCGTACGTCGGCTTCACCTCGACCTCAGCCTCTTTCCCGCTCCTCTGCTCCCGCGCGCTCACATGCAGAATCCCATTCGCATCGATCAGGAACTTCACCTCAATCCGCGGCAAACCCGCCACCATCGGCGGAATCCCCTTCAGATCAAATCGCGCCAAAGACCGGCAATCCTTCGCCAACTCCCGCTCGCCCTGCACCACATGAATCGCCACATTCGTCTGCCCATCCACACCAGTAGTAAAGTGCTCCGTCGCACTAGCCGGTATCGTCGAGTTCCGCTGAATAATCTTCGCCACCACTCCACCCAGCGCCTCAATCCCCAGCGACAGCGGCGTCACATCCAGCAGCAGCAAATCCTCCGTAGCCGCCGACCCACCCCCAAGAATCTGCGCCTGCACCGCCGCCCCCAGCGCCACCACCTCATCCGGATTCAGCTCCGTATGCGGCTTCTTCCCCCGCGCCTTCAGCTCAAACAAATCATCCACCAGCGCCCGCACCGCCGGAATCCGCGTCGACCCCCCAACCAGCACCACCTCATCGATCTGCGCCGCCGTCAACCCCGCATCCTTCAGCGCCTGCCTGCAAGGCCCCGCCGTCCGCCCAATCACCCCAGCCGTCAACTCCTCAAACTGCGCCCGCGTAATCTCCCGCAGATATCCTTCTTTCCCACTCAGGCAGCAGCACATTCAGCGTCGCAGTCTCAGCAGTAGACAACAAAATCTTCGCCTCAATCACCGCCTTGCGAATCGCCTGCACCGCCTCGCCATTCCCCCGAACATCCTCACCCAGATCCCCGGCAATATCATCCAGCGCAATCGCAATCAGCAAATTATCAATATCGTCCCCACCCAGGTGCGTATCCCCACCCGTAGCGATCACCTCAAAGATCCCCTCATGCAGCTTCAAAATCGAAATATCAAACGTCCCACCGCCAAAGTCATACACCGCGATCAAACCGTCTTTACTCTTATCCAACCCATAAGCCAGAGCCGCCGCCGTAGGCTCATTCACCAGCCGCAGCACCTCCAGCCCTGCGATCCGCCCAGCATCCTTCGTAGCCTGCCGCTGCGCATCATTGAAATAGGCCGGAACCGTAATCACCGCCTTCGTCACCGGCCCGCCAAAAAACCTCTCCGCATTCTTCTTCAACTGCTGCAGCACATAAGCCGAGATCTCCGGCGGCGTCAGCATCAACCCGCCCACGCTCACCTTCAACACCTCACCCGGCTTCAACCCCTCCGCCAGCTTGAACGGAAACAGCTTCAGCTCCTCCTGCACATCCTCAATATCCCGCCCCATCAGCCGCTTCGCCGAATACACCGCACTCGCCGAATCCGTACATCAGCGTCCCCCGCGCCGCATTCCCCACCACCACCCCATCATCCGTCCACGCCACCACCGACGGCACCAGCCGCTCCCCGTCCTCGCCGGGAATCACCACCGGCGTATCTCCTTCCATATACGCCACCAGCGAATTCGTCGTACCCAGGTCTATCCCAACAACCCGCTCAATCCCAACTACGCGCTCTTCATCCGCCATCGTTTCAAACCCTCAATTCGTCCATCTTCTATTGTCCTACAATCACATCAAGCCCATACGACCGGACCCCACAATCCGCATCTAATGTCTGATGGTCTCTAGCAGGAGGTCGATGCATGCTCTACCTCGAGCGCCGTCCCCACCCCGCCCTAGCCCCCTTCATCAAATCCTTCTGGTACGCCTGCGACCCCGGAGCCACCCACCGCCACGAGCGCGTCCTCCCCAACGGCCACCCCCAGATCGTCCTCTCTCTAGCCCGCGACTACCTCACCGACGCCAACCACCCCACCGACCCTCTCCAGCACACCCCCGCCGCGCTCCTCCTCGGCATCTACTCCCACCACCAGCAGATCGACGCCATCGACCTCAGCGAACTCATCGGCATCCTCTTCCACCCCGGCGGCACCACACCCTTCTTCCCCGAAAACACCGAGCTCTTCACCAACTGCGAAACCGACCTCGCCATCCTCTGGGGCCGCGCCGCACAAAACCTCCGCAACGACCTCCGCGAAGCCCAACCACCGTCCCGAAAGTTCGATCTCCTCGACTTCGCCCTCCGCCACCGCCTCAGCGAAAGCAAAGAAGCAAAACCCAGCGCCGAACCCCCACCGTCGACTACGCCCTCAACCCGACTCCAGCAATCCCCCGGCACCACCACCATCGCCGCGCTCACCCGCGACATCGGCGTCAGCCCTCGCCGCCTCTCCCAACAGTTCCGCGAGCAGATCGGCGTCTCCCCCAAACTCTACTGCCGCATCCAGCGCTTCCAGCAAGCCGTCCAACTCATGCATCGCGGCGCCGACATCCACTGGGCCGAGCTCGCCCTCACCTGCGGCTACTACGACCAGTCCCACTTCGCCAACGACTTCCGCGCCTTCTCCGGCCTCAGCCCCACGCACTATTCCACCGCCAACCGCCCCTGGGCCAACCACGTCCCCCTCGACTAAGAGCGCTCACACCATCCTTGTTGCCATTCTGACCCTGACCTTGATCGAAGCGGCGAAGAACTCCGCATTCACCTTCGTAATTGCTTCTGCTTTTGCTCCTCTGTTCTTGTTGTCATCCCCGAGGGGGATCTGCTGTTCGATCTCGCAGTGTTTTCCTCTCGCCACTCCGCAGCACAGCAGAGGAATCTCCTCCCACAGATCAAGCCGAAAAAACTCAACATCCTCGTGCAATCCCCGTGATACGGCTCCACGCGCACAAACCCCATCGCGGCATAGAGCCGGACCGCCTCCGGCATCGCCGCGGCAATCGTGTCGAGATACATCGCCGTCATCCCTTCCCGTCGCGCCCACTGGATCGCATCCTCAACCAGCCGCCGCCCAATCCTCATTCCGCGAAAATCCGATTCCACCCAGAGCCGCTTCATCTCGCAACCACCCTCAACCCGCGGCAACTTCCGCAGCGCCACACACCCCGCCGCGACGCCATCCACCGTCGCCAGCAGCAGAGCCGAATACTTTCCATGCAACGCATCCAGCTCCTCACGAAACCCCGACAGACACATGTTGGCTGCTCCCTCCGGATAACGAGCCAGATGCGCCCCATACGCCTCCATCAGAGACCGCACCAGGGCAACATCCTCATCCCCAACCGCCTCCCGCACCACGATCTCAGCCATAATTTCCGCATCCTACACCAACACCCAACCTAAACCCGGGTGCCCCATGATCCCCGAAGGACGAAGTCCGCCGGGTATCGTGGGGTCGGGCATCAGCAGCGACAACGAACCCCAACCCTTTACTCATAACGCAGCTCGATGAGTCAGACTCAAGCGATGTGTTGTCAGAGAGGACTGGCCGAAAATAGTTCAACCGCGATCGGAATATGGATAACGCACAATTGGGTCAACCCAGCCACTTTCACCGTCCTTGGTGTCTAACGTCGATATGACCTTTAGAAAGTGGGCTGTACGCTTTGTCCTCTTTGCAGGTGGAGTGGTCCTGTCTCTGGTGCTGCTCACTTTTCTGGCTGTGCAGATGCAGCGGATGACTATCGCGCTGGCGACGCCGAGCGGCTGTTGGCGGATATGCACCAGATTCGCCTCTACCAGAGCACCTGGGCCGATGCGCAGCGGCTGATGCACCGCTGGGGCGCGTGGGGCCACTACGACGGAAGTTGCACGGCTGCAGATTGCGAGTACGACAATCGAGATGGTCGCATCCCCTGTTATTCCAACCCCTGTATTCCCAGCCACGCCTGGCTGGATTGGCTCTTCGACGCACGACCGATTCAATCTCTATCAATGGTTCGGCGGACGCGACGTCAGGGTTCTTTGCCTCCTTCACGGTTCACGATGGAACCATCTGGAGAGACAGGCACCGGGATCAGCATCAACGTCCCCACGAGGAGGATGCGAAAGGACAACGATTGTCGACTGGACTCTCTCTATTGGTGCCGGGAGTTACCAGCGTCTTCATCGGACACTAGAAGAACCCGATTCCTGTGGATGGGCGGCGCTGAGGGACTCGCCCAACACCCATACTACAAAGTGGGCAGGCCAAGTGGCTGCAAGATCCTCTGCCAGATCGTGAATGTCTATTATTCCACTCATACTCCACCTGCCGAGATTGAACGTCTGACCTCGTATAACTTTTCCTGCTTTACCCGGTTCAATCCTTGTATACACAGATTGCAGATTTGCTGCCTGCATCCAGAGAGTGGCACCTCTATGACAACGAATACGAATCCAGCCCCACTGTGCTTGTGCCGAAACAACGTCCCTTGACAGAGTCCTCTCTGCCAAAGCCAATATCCTGCAGCAGCATTCCAGTCTGGGCGATGGCGCGAGACGCCCGCTATGTTCTGGCCGTTGAGGCTCTGTCGGAGAAGATCGTTAAAGCATGACAAGATCAACCATATCGCGAGGTTGCAAAGGTCCGGGTTGTCAGTTCACTCAAGGAGCCTGCTCCTTGGCTGCCTGGCGCGATCGTCAACTACCGATCACCTGTTATTTCTGGCCCAAAGATGTTTCGCTCGACCGAACCTACATGGTTCCCGGAAGACGATACATCATGTTTGCCATAGGAAATGACAGACAGGATGCAACTCGTAACAAAGGACTCACCACTTAGCTTCGAACATGCGGTGTGCGCGAAGACACTCCGGAGATACGGCGTGAGCTTGAGAAGGGTTTTGCGCAGAACGACACGCTGCGTCCTTAGGGCAAATCCGTTTTGCCATTTCGTGCCCGGGGCGGGTGGCCCACATCTGACCGAAGCACCCACGACCGGGTGCCCCATCTTCGCGACGGTTTTATCGTCGATAAGGTGGGCATTCGCGCCACGCGCGAACCGCCTTGTTTTCTTCACGATGGAGAAGGCCTAAATTATTTTTCGCGTTTTCAGCCCAAAAATCGCATGTCAAGCCCCAAAACCACCTAACTCCAAACACAGCAACAACATCCACGTGGCATTTTAGTTACCCTCAATCCGCTATACTGAATATATAGATCAAAAACAAGCAAGCCCCGGCCATGAACCGGGGCTAACTCATTTAGAAAGACGATTTTGCCGGCAAACCCTTTCCCAAGAAGATTTTGCAGACACGTGATTTTTTAAACCGTTGAAACTATGGCTGTTACAGCAAGATAGGGGGAGGGGGGTACCCCCGAAGAGCGCACGAAAACGCCGTTTTCTCCAAGACACCACACAAAGAGGAGTGACACCCTAGAACCATGACAAACCAAGCCAAAGCCTGCCGCCCCACCATCGTCCCCAGCCTCCGCTACCGCAACGCTCTCGCCGCCATCGATTGGCTCATCCGAGCCTTCGGCTTCGAAAAGCAAGCCGTCTACCTCGGCCCCGACAGCACCACCGTCATGCACGCCCAACTCACCTTCGGCAACGGCATGATCATGCTCGGCTCCGTTGACAACGGGACTGAATACGGCAAACTCACAGTCCAACCCGACGAGATCGGCCGCCGCGAGACCAAAGGCATCTACCTCATCGTCAACGACGCCGACCAGGTCCACGCCACCGCCAAAGCCGCCGGCGCCGAGATGGTCCTCGACATCCGCGACATGGACTACGGCGGCCGCGCCTTCACCTGCCGTGACCTCGAAGGCCACCTCTGGAACATCGGCACCTACGACCCCTGGCAAGCAGCATAGGCACGAAGCATAGGCCAAACGGCCCCGCCAGGATCTCTCTAGCCCGGCCACCCGCCGCCCGTGATATTTTCTCTAATGGAGTTAAATCCCTACGCCAAGTTCCTTAACGGTCAAGATCCCATCCCCGTCCTGACCGCCAGCGCGGGACGTCTCAAAGCGCTCACCGCTGGTCTCACGGACGCCCAGATCAATACTCCTCCCGCCCCGCGCAAGTGGAGCATCTGCGAAATCGTCGCGCATCTAGCCGACTGCGAGATCGTCTTCTCCTTCCGCCTCCGCCAGACCCTCGCTCCCTCGGTGAGCCAGCCCCACGCCATCATCCAGCCCTTCGACCAGGACGCCTGGGCCCAACGCTATGCGGCCTATCAATTCGAGCCCGGCGTGTCCCTCTTCCAGGCCGCCCGCAACTGGAACCTGCTCTTCCTCGCCACCGTCTCCCAGGATGACCGCCACCGCCGTACCACCCACCCCGAGCGCGGCACCATGCCCTTCTGGACCATCGTAGAAACCATGGCCGGCCACGACATCAACCACCTTCAACAGATCGAACGCCTCGCCGCAAGCCACAAATAACCAGCATCAGGTTTTATAAAAAATCTCAGGTAGATAACCTACAAACCCAGAGCCTCATTCACATCGCGAACCAGGTTCCGCAGATAGCTCCGCTTATTCAGCAATTCCACCATCGCATCCTTCGCCCTGCCCTTCGCCGCCTCATCCTCGGCATCCACACCCGCATCCCACGCTAACCAAAGCCCCTCCAACTCCGCTTGCGTCTCCACCATCTTCGCGTCGAAAGCATCCTTTGCCGTCATCAGGTCCCGCCGCAGCTCCGGCTCCTCTTCGCCCATCGCCTTAGCCGCACGCATCTCCTGCAGCTGCATGTTCAGCTCAAAGACCTCCTCCAGCAGCTCCGGAGGAACCACCTGCTTCTTCTGCTCTCCCGTAGCCCGAGCCTCGTCGGTCGCAGCCTTCGACTGCTCCTCCAGCTCCACGCCTTCGAGCTTCAGCAGATACTGCGTTCTCAGAATCGGATCCTTCAACGTCCGATACGCATCATTCAGCAGCGAAGACTGCGCCAGTGCTGCCTCCTGCTCCACCACCGGCTTCGACGCGAAGCGGTCCGGATGCAGCTTGCGGCTCATCGTGTAAAACTGCTTCTCCAACGCCACCACATCCAGCGTCAATTTGCGGGGAAGATTGAAAAATTCAAAATAGTTCATCGAAACCATTGTAGGCGAGCGTCTAGAAAGGCCCGTGTGTCTTGACGCTCGCAATCACTGCCTCAAGCGGCGCCATCTGCTTCCTGTACGCATCCAGAATGCATGCCTTATCGGTCCCACACTTGTCGCGCACTGCGACAAAATCCCGCTGCGAATCCTCCAGATCGCCGCGGACACCCATCCCGACAAACTGTGTTGCAATCTCGAAGTAGGTTGTCATCCGCGCATCGGCCTGCAGTAAAGGTGGTGTGCTGCAGATGGTTCGCTCGGTGGCATTGCCTGCCTTCGCACAGTTGATTGGAGGGAGGGCATGCGTAGTTGAGGGCCAGGAAATCGCAATCAAGGCAAGCGCCGGCCAAACTCTCATCGCGCACTCCGTCCGAAAGGTATTTTGAGAAATTGTGGCTTATGCTGAAAAGCTCGACCCGCAGCCGCAGCTCTTCGTCGAGTTCGGATTGATGAAGTTGAATCCCTGCCGCATCAGCGTCTCTTCAAAATCCAGCACCATCCCAGCCAGATACAAAAAGCTCTTCGGATCGACGAAGAGCCGAATCGGCTTCCCGCCCGTAGGATCTCCCACCGTCTCCACGCCCTCGCCAAACACAAACACGCGGTCGCGATCCCGAGGCTGCGAATCAAACCGGATGTTATAGCTCAATCCCGAACAGCCGCCACCCTGAATCCCCACACGCAAGCCACCCTGCTCCGGCGAAACCCCCTCCTTCGCCATCGCCACCCGGATTCGCTTCAACGCGTTCCTGGTGATCTCAATCGCCGCCTTCGCCCTCGGTGCCTGCCCCTCCGCAGTCAGCAGAGTCATCCCGGCAAACGGATCTTTCTTCTCGCCGGCAGCAGACGCAGTCTTCGCCGCCTCCATCTCCGCTGCGGTTTGTAGTGTCACCATCGCCATAGTCGCCTGCCAACCACCAATGACTCTTCGTTCTTACGAACCGCCTCACCCGCCCGGGTGCCCCATCCTTCGCACTGCTCGCGAAGGGTGGGAAGTAAGAACTCAATCAGCCATCTCTCGCCTTTGCAGTTGCTCTAGCTCTAGCCGTTGCCTGTAGGTAGGCCAAATTTTAGCCTTAAACTCTCAAGCTGCAAAACGCGGGGCCTTAGCCCCTTGGGGTATGGCTTCTTCGCCCCCAAAAAGCAAAATCCCCGCTTGGACTCTAGTGAGCAGAAGCCGCAACTGCCGATGTCTCGGCAACGTTATTCTTCTTCTTCCAGTCCCCGATCGCCGCGCGAATCGCATCTTCGGCGAGCACTGAACAGTGAATCTTCACCGGAGGAAGCGACAGCTCCTTCACAATATCCGTGTTCGAGATCGCGAGCGCCTGATCGATCGTCTTGCCCTTCACCCACTCTGTCGCGAGCGAGGATGAAGCAATCGCCGAACCGCAACCGAAGGTCTTGAACTTGGCATCTTCGATCACGTTCGTCTCCGGATTCACACGAATCTGTAGACGCATCACGTCGCCGCACTCCGGCGCGCCCACAAGCCCGGTACCAACCTCGGTTGAGGCCTTATCCATCTGTCCAACATTCCGGGGGTTGTTGTAGTGGTCAATTACCTTGTCGCTATATGCCATTGTGTGTTCCTCGTCTCTATTCTTTAGATGTTACTCCGGCGCAATTCGCTGCGCCAAGGGTCGAATTTCAGGGTCAAGCGATTAGTTAGTGGGCCGCCCACTCGATCTTGCTTAGGTCAATCCCTTCCTTCACCATCTCGTACAGCGGGCTCAGCTCTCGCAGCTTCGAAACTACATCGATCAGCTTGTCCGAAACATAATCCACTTCAGCCTTCGTGTTGAAGCGCCCAAGCCCAAACCGGATCGAGCTATGCGCCACATCGTCGCCAAGCCCCAGCGCCTTGAGCACATAAGATGGCTCAAGCGTGGCTGAAGTGCACGCAGAACCCGACGAAACAGCGATGTCGTTGATGCCCATCAGCAGGCTCTCGCCTTCGACATACACAAAGCTCATGTTCAGATTCCCCGGCAGATGGTGCTCCATGTTGCCATTGACGTGAACATAGTCCAAGGACTTCTCGAACTTCGCCCGCAGATAGTCCCGAAGCTCCTTCTCACGCTTCGCCTCGGTCTCCATCTCTTCGCCGCAAATCTCACACGCTTTGCCGAGTCCAACGATGCCCGGAACATTCAGCGTGCCCGACCGCATCCCGCGCTCATGTCCGCCGCCGTTGATCTGCTCGCTGATCTGCACGCGAGGATTGCGCCGCCGCACATACAACGCGCCTACGCCCTTCGGCCCGTAGATCTTATGGCCGCTCAGACTCAGCACATCGATGTTGTCCTTCTGGACATCGACAGGAACCTTGCCCACCGCCTGGACTGCGTCTGTGTGGAAGATCACGCCCTTCTCATGGCACAGCTTTCCAATCTCCGCGATCGGCTGGATCACGCCAATCTCGTTGTTCGCGTACATGATCGAGACGAGGATTGTCTTGTCGTCCATCGCCCGCTTTAGGTCTTCGATATCGATCAACCCATCAGCCTGCACCGGCAGATAGGTCACGCGGAATCCCTGTTTCTCAAGCTTCTTACAGGTATCCAGAACCGCCTTATGCTCGGTCACCTGCGTAATGATGTGGTTTCCACGCTCGCGGTACATCTCCGCGATACCCTTCAACGCCAGGTTGTTTGACTCCGTCGCACCCGAGGTGAAGATGATCTCCTTGCTTGTAGCGCCGATCAGCTTGGCAATCTGCTCCCGCGCTTTCTCGACCGCCTTCTCGGCTTCCCAACCAAATGAGTGGTTGCGGCTCGCCGCATTCCCGAAGGTCGAAGTAAAGTACGGCATCATCGCCTCCAGCACCCGCGGATCCAGCGGCGTCGTCGCATGGTTATCCATGTAGATCGGCAGATGTACGCCGGCCGGCAGTGGTGTTGAGGATTCGCTGATCACTACGCCGTTATTGCTCATATCGTTGCTCATCGGATCTCCAGATCTCCAGAAAACTTGTGCTTCTAAAACCACACTGTTAAATTCTCTCATCGCCAAATCAGCGACGGTTACACTGCGATGCTCACGAGGCCACCGCCCACGGGTGCGCCCGTCCCAGCCTGTTCTCCATCCGCCTCGACCAAATCGGCGATATGGATACCGCTCAGCAAATCCTTGATGCTGTCATTCACCTTACGTAACGGTTCTTTGATAGTGCATGTGCTCGTCAGGTCGCAAGCTCCATGAATCGTAATGCAACTCGTAATGAACAGAGGTCCGTCGATCGCCCGGATTACTTCAAACGCCGTAATCTCAGTCGCTGCGCGTGAAAGCGCATAACCGCCATTCGTCCCCGCATGCGACACCAGCAGCCCTGCCTTCGCCAGCGTCTGCAAGATCTTCGCCAGCAACTGCGGAGGGATATGGTAAGCCTCGGCTATATCCTTGGCGCTGTGCGCGCTACCGTCCCTTTGCTCTGCCAGGTACTTCAGAGCCATCAGACCGTAATCCGCTTTTTTTGTCAGACGCAGCATGTCGTTTCTTTCGAGCCCCGCCACCGGAAAAATAGCCGGAACTCAGACAATTCCAGTCCTAGATAGTGTACGTCCTCGTTCACCTGTATTGCAACCAGACTTTTCCAGCGATTCCACAACAAATTCACCACGAATTTACATGACAAATCGCCTGAAATCGGAGTTGACAAGGGCTGCGAAGACGGGCAAAATCCATACCATTCACGAATTCTCCCCACATGACAGCCAAGTGCAAACATCCCATTGTCAAGATCGTCGCCCGAGAGGAAGACGCAGAGTTTGTTGAGTGCCAGACCTGCGGGGAAGTCTTTGACTCAGCTGAGTTTAGCGATATCGCTATAGAAGAAGAAGAGGCTTTGGCCGAGCCGCACGGCGAAGACTAGACACTCACTAAACCACCGTCGGCGTGGGCGGCGCATTCATTCTCCGAAACACAATCCACGCATACTGCGCCGCAGAAAGTGGTGCCATCACCGCAATCGTACGCACTAAAATATCTTTTAGTGTCGCCAAATGCACCGAAACAAAGATCTTCTGGCAAAGCACGGCGATCAAAGCCACAATCTGCATCAGCGTATTCAGCTTTCCAAAAAGGCTCGGCCGAAAATCCCGCAACGCCCCCGTAACGAACAACAGCGTAGAAATCAACAGAATCCCTACATCCCTGCTGAAGACCAGCACTGTCACGTACCGCGGAATCATCTCCACATGCGTCAGCACGACAAACAACGTACTCAGCAGAAGTTTGTCAGCGATCGGATCCAGATATTGCCCCAGAGTCGTCTTCTGACTCAACCAGCGCGCCAGCAACCCATCGAGCGCGTCGCTGATCCCGGCAAGAATAAACAGTGCAAACGCTACCCGGTAGTGCCCGTCCAGAATCTCAATCACGAGGAAGGGGATAATGAACAGCCGCATCAAAGTAAGCAGATTTGGCGCGGCGCGGAATTGGCTCAGAAAGGGCACTGTGGAGGGTCAGATAATCGTAACCTAAGTCCCCCGCAAGTTGCTCCCCGTTCCCCTTCCGTTTAGACTGAAACAACGCACAGGCGCGTAGCTCAGTTGGTTAGAGCGCTACCTTGACACGGTAGAGGTCAGGAGTTCGAGTCTCCTCGTGCCTACCATCCCTTCAGATAGACAACTGGTTCTGCGATGCCATTTGGCGCGCGAATTCACCTTCATGATCCAGGCTCGTCGATAGTCAGCGTCTCTGACGATTCAGGCGCAGCGCAAATCCGCGCTTCAGCTAGTGCGCTTCCGATGATGCGTCTGATGCTCGCAGTAGTGCTTCCTCAGAACGGAATAGCCTGTAAATTTGTGATGGGCGTAAAACCTCGAAACAGCTCCCATGTCCGATGACTTCACTCAATTCGTAAAGCGGCAGGCCGACATCGTCCGCATCATCGGCGACTACCTCAAGCTCCGCAAATCCGGTGCCCAGAACTACACGGGCCTCTGCCCCTTCCACAAGGAAAAGACCGGCTCCTTCTCCGTCAACGCCACCCATCAGTACTACTATTGCTTCGGCTGCCACGAGACGGGCGACGTCTTCACCTTCGTCCAGAAGACTGGAAAACATCAGCTTTCCCGAGGCCGTCAACGCAGTCGCCACTAAGTGCGGCATCCCCCTCCCCAAACGCGAGTTCAGCTCTCCCCAAGAGGCCCACGAGGCCGGCCTTCGCCGCCAGCTCCTCGAAATCCACGAAGCCGCAACTCAGTACTTCGAAGCCGCTCTCAAAGCGCCCGAAGCCGCCCGCGCCCGCGAGTATCTCACCGGCCGCGGCGTCACTCCAGAGACCATCGCAAAATTCCGCATCGGCTACGCCCCCGACGACTTCAACCACATGCGCGAACGCACTCGAAACCGCACTTCACCGAAGAGGTCCTCCGCGCCAGCGGACTCTTCAGCTCAAAAGAACAGGCCGACGGCACCCAGGGCCAGCTCTACGCCGCGCTTCCGCAAACGCATCACCTTTCCCATCGCCAACGAGCAGGGCAAGACCATCGCCTTCACCGCCCGCGCCCTCGACAGCCAGGACGAAAAAGGCCGCGACATCGCGAAATACCTCAACTCCCCCGAAGACCGCCCTCTACAGCAAGGGCCAGATCCTCTTCAACCTCGACAAAGCCAAGGCCGACATCCGCACCCTCGGCTTCGCCCTCCTCGTCGAAGGCCAGATGGACTGTATCTCCGTCTACATGGCCGGCATAAAAAACGTCATCGCCACCTCCGGCACCGCCTTCACCGAGATGCAGATCCGCCTCCTCAGCCGCTTCGCCAAACGCGTCATCGTCAACTTCGACCCCGACACCGCCGGCGTCGCCGCCACAGAAAAATCCATCGCGCTCCTCACCGAAGAGGACTTCGAAGTAAAGATCGTCACCCTCGAAGGCGGCCTGGACCCCGACCGCTTCCTTCGCGAACAAGGCGTTCAGTCCTACATGGCCGCGCTTCGCAACGCCAAGCGCCACTCCGACTTCCTCATCGACCACGCCCGCGAGCAGTTCCCCGGCCGCACCGCCGACGCCAAGGTCAAAGCCCTCAACTTCCTCCTCCCTCACATCCGCCGCATGCCCAACCGCATCCAGCGCGACGAGTTCGCCGCCGACGCCGCACAAAAACTCGGCATCGACTCCGCCATCCTCCGCCAGGAGCTCAAGCAAGCCGCCGCCCAGCGCGTCGAAAGCGTTCGCGCTCACAATCACGACCCCGCCAGCGAGACCGAACGCGTCTTACTCCGCGCCCTCGTCCTCCCCGAGCACGACCCCGCCCGCACTCTCGCCGCCGACCAACTCTCCCAGCACCCCGAGTGGTACGACAGCCTCCCCGCCGCCGCACTCCTCGAAGCTCTCTCCCACGCCCCCGCCCCCCCCAATCCCCTCGACGCCGCTCCCGACCAGCACAGCCACGTTCTCCTGGCCCGCGCCCTCCAACACGCTGACGAACCCCACGCGTCATCATCCAACCCACAATCCATGACCGAACAGGTCGAAAACGCCCTCCACACCCTCGAGCATCGTCAGCTCGAACGCCGTCAGCGCGAACTCCGCACTCTCATCGCCGAAGCGGATCGCCGCGGCGACCAGGAGATGTTAAGAAAACTCACCGCAGAAAAACTTCAGGTCGACCGCAAGCTACGCGAACACTGACTCCCCAACATTCGCTCCGCCCGATTAGCAGCCGCAAACCGGCAAGCCGTTAGACTTGCCCCAGCACGAAGGAACACACCTCAGCATGAGTATGGATGGCTCAACAAAACGGCGGCTGATGCTTGGCTTCTTGACCAACTGGGTGGGAAAACTCTCCTCGACCATCGTCCAGTTCATCCAGATTCCCGTCTTCCTCCACTTCTGGAGCGTTCCACTCTACGGCGAGTGGATGATCGTCAACTCCATTCCCGCCTACCTCAGCTTCAGCAACGCCGGCTTCGGCAGCGTCGCCGGCAACGAGATGACCATGATGGTCGCCCGCGACGATCGCGAAGGCGCCCTCCGCGTCTTCCAGAGCTGCTGGTGGCTCATCGCCATCATCTGCACCGCGACCATTGTTCTCCTCAGCGGAACTCTTTACTACCTCCCCGCCGCCCATCTCCTCAGGCTCACCGCTCTCGGCGAATCCGACACCAAGTGGATCATCTTTTATCTCGGCGTCTCGGTCCTCCTCGGACAGTTGGAACAGCTACTGCAGTCGGCCTATCGTTGCATCGGCCGCTACTCCTACGGCACCTTTCTCAAAAATCTTTTTTCGCTGGTAGCCTTCGCCGCCATGATCGCCTCAGTCGCGCTCGGTATGGGCCCCCGCATGACTGCGCTTATCTTCGCTTCCATCAACGTCGCCGTCACCGTCATCTTCTGCTTCCTCGTTCGCCGCAACATCCCCTGGATCGAATACGGCTGGCAGCACGCCAGCTTCAACGAAATCCGCAAGCTCTTTCGTCCCGCCATCGCCTTCATGGGATTTCCCCTCGGCAACGCGCTCAGCCTCCAGGGAAGTCTGCTTGCCGTCGGATACGCCCTTGGCCCCACCCAGGTCGTCGTCTTCAGCACCGCCCGCACCGTCTCCCGCGTAGCCTTGCAGTTGGTCCAGATGGTCAACTTCACCTTCGAACCTGAGATGTCGCTCGCCTACGGAGCGGGCAACTACCCACTCACCCGAACCCTTCTCCGCCGCGCTTGCCAGTTCGCCCTTCTGGTCGCAGTCGTCGTCGTCCTCGTTATGCTGACCTTCGGTCCATGGTTCCTCACCCACTGGACCTCCGGCCACGTCCCACCCAGCCGCAACCTGCTCAGCATTCTTCTTCTGGTCGTCGTCCTCTATGCGCTCTGGTCCACCAGCGCCACCCTGATGACCTCAACCAACCAGCATCAGCGGCTCGCCACCGTTTACATCTGCGGCACTAGCCTAACCTGCGTCCTCTGCTACATCCTGGCCCGTGCCTACGGCCTTTATGGTGCGGCCGCATCGCTTCTTATCTCCGAGGCGGTCATGAACCTCTACGTCGTCCCCGCCTGCCTTCGCATCGCGCACGACACCCTGCCGGCCTTCCTTGCCAGCCTTCTCCACTACCCGCCCTCGCTGCGCCCCGCCGCCCTCCTTGCACGGATCCGCCGCTCCAAACCTGGCTTCGAGAGCTGATTTGCTAATCCTTCCTCCGTACTATTGATTCCGAAGGCCTTCTGCGTAAACGGCTTGAAAATCGTCTCGCCACCGGAACAAAAGTGCTTCACTTTCCTCCCCCCTCGCCGACGGCTCCCTCACCGACGACGAACTCACCGGCTGGTTCACAAAATATGCCGTGCCTTTTTAGAGCCAAATCAAGCATTCTACGAATCTTTTTCGTCGGCAAAACGTCTAAAGATTGTGGTATTCTGTGATTCGCTGGGGACGTGTGCCTTCGAATGCCCAGACCTTAGGGTCGTCGGGCTTGCCAACGCGGTCTAAACCGCAATCTGCTCCCTGCCCATTACGCAACATCCCAGGGATGCCTCCGCTTGAATACCACCAGAACGAGTAAATGGCATCCCAATCATCTGAATCTTTCGCAGGAGTGCGCACAGCCGTGGCTGAAGAAATTGACAAGTACGAAGACGACATAGAAAAGCTCATCGACACAGGGAAGGAAAAGGGCTATCTCACCTATGGCGAGGTCAACGACCTCCTGCCCGGTGACATCACCACCCCCGACGATCTCGATGACCTTCTCACCACCATCAACACCCAGGGCATCGATGTCCTCTCCGGCGACAAATTCGCCGGCGACCGCGAGAAGTACGAGCCCGAGGCCGGCGAAGAGTCCGACGACGTAGAGCTCGACCTCTCGCCCGGAACCCTCGAGAAGACCAACGACCCCGTCCGCATGTACCTCCGCGAGATGGGCACCGTTCCCCTGCTCACCCGCGAGGGCGAAGTCGAAATCGCCAAGCGCATCGAACGCGGACAGCTCCGCGTCATGAAGGCCATCTCGCGCTCGCCCATCGTCATCCGCGAGATCGTCGGTCTCGGCGAAGACCTGCGCCGCGGCGTCCGCAACATCAAGGAAGTCGTTACCTTCGACGAGGAAGAGCTCACCGAAGAGATCCTGCAGGCCCGCGTCCGCGCCACCGCCGGCCGCATCGACGTCATCCTCAAGCACCAGAAGAAGATTCACGCGCTCGAAGAGAAGCTCGCCGCGCCGCACGGCAAAGACGCCAAGGCCAAGGCCAAAGACACCCGCAAGACCCGCTGGCTCATCGGCCGCGAGCACGTCTACATCAACCGCATCGTCCGCGAGCTGAAGTACACCAACGGCAGAGAAGAAGCGCCTGCTCGACAAGGTCAACAAGACCGTCGACGCCATGCGCACCCTCGAGCGCCAGATCAAGACCCTCGAGGCCAAGTACGAGAACTCGAAGTCCGAAGAGCTGCGCAAGGAGTACAAGCGCCAGCAGAAGAACTGCCGCACCGACCTCGAGCGCGTCGAAGCCGACGCCGGCATCTCCATCACCGACCTCAAGCGCACCCAGCGCGAGATGATCCAGGGCGACATGGACGCCGAGCGCGCCAAGCGCGAGCTCATCGAGGCCAACCTTCGCCTCGTCGTCTCCATCGCGAAGAAGTACACCAACCGCGGCCTCCAGTTCCTCGACCTCATTCAGGAGGGCAACATCGGCCTCATGAAGGCCGTCGACAAGTTCGAGTACCGTCGCGGTTACAAATTCTCGACCTACGCCACGTGGTGGATCCGTCAGGCCATCACCCGAGCCATCGCCGACCAGGCCCGCACCATCCGCATCCCGGTGCACATGATCGAGACCATCAACAAGCTCATCCGCACCAGCCGTCAGCTGGTGCAGGAGCTTGGCCGCGAAGCCTCGTCAGAAGAGATCGCCCGCCGCATGGACATCCCGGTCGCCAAGGTCCGCAAGGTCCTCAAGATCGCCCAGGAGCCCATCTCCCTCGAGACCCCCATCGGAGAAGAGGAAGACTCGCACCTCGGAGACTTCATCGAAGACCGCATGGCCGTCTCCCCGGCTGACGCCGTCATCAGCGTCAACCTCAAGGAGTACACCTCTCAGGTCCTCCGCACCCTGACGCCGCGCGAAGAGCGCGTCATCAAGATGCGCTTCGGCCTCGAAGACGGCAGCGAACACACCCTCGAAGAGGTCGGCCAGTCCTTCCAGGTCACCCGCGAGCGCATCCGCCAGATAGAGGCCAAGGCACTCCGCAAGCTCCGTCACCCCAGCCGCAGCCGCAAGCTCAAGGCCTTCGTCGACGGCGTCAAAGACATGTAACCTGGTCCAACTCAGCAACAGAAGAGGCCGCGAGCAATCGCGGCCTCTTTCTGCTTTACACTCCGCCTCAATTCTTCGTTTTGCAATGAGTGCCGAAGTTGTTGATGATCGTCTTCAGGTCCGCTGTATCCGTGCTTCCATCATGGTTGAAGTCGTACCAGCTTGACGTATTTGGCGGCCCGCCCCCTACAGGCGGCACACCGTTAGTTGAGAAGTAGAACCAATTCGTCACGTCTGCGAGGTTCACGACCTTGTCCAGGTTCCCGTCGCCCGGGCATGGTGTCTCCGACGCGAGTGTGGCATTCATCGACGCGGTGAGCTGGTTGAAGAGCGTCTTCTGCTCGTCCGTTAGACCCGTGGGACAGTTATCGCTCTCCCCGCACAGCGCCGTGCCTTGTTTGTCGATCATCGGGACCAGGACATCCTCATTGATCTGGTAGAACTCGTTGACCGTACCTGCGTCGTGTCGTTTGTGTTCGGGGCCTGCGCACAAACGTTCACCTCTTTGCGCACGACCTTGTAGTGGTCGTCCCTTGTCGCCTGCTGATTGAGCGGCAACAGTGTTAGCTGAGTCGGTGGCATGGTCGGATCGTACAACGCGCGCTTTACCGCACAGCACGAATCAAACGTCCTCCCCTGAGTATCATCCGTGGGAGTGCCGTACCACTTGCCGCCTTCGAAGTGGCAGATCCCCGCTTGGTTGAAGAGCTGCACGCACGTGTCCTGCCCGGCCACAGTAATCACGCATGGAGGCGGCGTACCCACATGGATGTTGCTGTCTGTCTGCGCAAAGTTCGTCTGGCGAATGCTCGGCTGATTTGGGTTCGTCAGGTAGGCCAGCATCGGCTGCGAGTCCAGCTTGTGCGATCGCCGGAACGATCTTTCTCACATCGGCTCCCGCAATCTCGCCGAAGAGCTGGAACAGGTCCGCGATGTTCACCATGCTCTTCACCTCTCGGTCCGGCGAGGCAACCATCGGGCCGGAGATGATCAGCGGAACCCACACGCCCGTCTGGTACACAAAGCCCTTCGCGCGCTGCATGTCAAACGGTACCTTCACGCCCGGAGCGAACGTTCCGTTGTCGCCGATGATGATCACCATCGTATTCGTCTGCTCCGGATGGTAGTCCAGCGTGCCATTGCTGTTGCGCTGCGCGAGGCCGGTCGAAACCATCAGGTTGCCGATCTCAGTGTCCATCGCCTCAATCATCTGGTTGCTGAGCACGCGTGTCGCGCCAACGTTCTGAGGCGAGTTCCCCGTGCAGGCAAAGCCCGTCGAATCCACCGTCGGCCCGGGAAGCAAATAACCCGGCGGCTGCTGATACGGCGTGTGGTCATTCGCGAAAGCCACCGTCGACATCCACGGCTTCTTTGCTGCGTTCTGCTGTTTGATCCAGTCAACCGCCGCGCTTACCGTAGCGTCCGAAACGTATCCGCGAGCGCTCGGCCTATCCGGATGAATCCGAATCACAGTCCCGTCCGGTTTGTTGATGACGCGTTCCCACGCGTAGTACGCATTGTCCACCGTGAAGTCCAGAGACACGTTCTTAGCCGCCGCGCAGCTCTTGTCCGGCACATAGATGCCCTTCTGCTGCAGGCAGCTGAAGCCAGGATCCGGCATAGTCGAACTCCGAGTCAGCTCCGTGCATGACTTGTCCAGCTGGACGCAGGCTCCGTGGTCCGAGCCGTTCGGCGAGTGCGTCGTGTTCGGAATAAATCCGCAGGTATACATCGGAGGCGGTGGGTTCGGTCCGGACGGAACAGGGAACTGGCCGCCGATTGTCGTATCGATCGGGTGCGGAGCGCCCTCTAGAAATCCATCGAAGTAATCCCACCCCAGAACATGCGGCGTCCCGTAGGTGAACTCATTGTTGTCCGGCCCCGCCAGATGGAACTTCCCGAACAGCGCGCTCATATAGTTTTTCGTTCGCAGAATCTCGGGTGTCGTCACCTCAAACGGCGACACCTGTGAGTTCGCAAGATCGTCACTCAAAATCGCGCTTTGGATATTCGTACGCAGAGGAAAGCGGCCTTCGAAGAAGATCGCTCGGCTCGGCGAGCACTCCGGCATCGACCACACATTCCTGAACCGCACACCCGCATGCGCAATCGCGTTGATGTTCGGGGTCAGCGGCGGAGTCCCTCCGCCATAGCCGAAGATCTGCATCTGGTCGATACCGACATCGTCCATGATGATGAACAGGATATTCGGACGCTGCTTATTAGCCGCTCCGCCCGATTGACCGGCCAGGTTGAAGGACGACGCCGCCGTAAGCGGGCCACTTGTCTGAGCGTGAAGGAGAGATGCAAAGATCAGACAGAAGGAAACTGCTGCAAAGCGAAAATTGCCAAACATGATCGTCGCTCCTGAAAGAAGTGAAACTTCCCAGGGGTCGGCCCGCTTGCTGCGAACTCGCTTTTACACGAGCAACCAGTCTGACACCAATAGCAGCGTTTGTCATGAAGGTTTCTTAAAAGCTCAAAAATAGTGACTCAGTAAAATGGCGGCGTCGCAAGACACAAAATATCGCTTGGCCGCACTTCGAACCGGGACTCGACCACCGATGCAACTCTCATGTCGCCTGCCAATCTACCCATCTGCGATGATGGTAAAAACACCTCGGAGGAATTCGCCGCCTCATGACCGTCAACTCGCCGGAGCCCACTCGTCTCGCTTACTGGCTGCGTCGTCTCTGGCCGCTCTACTGCTTCCTCGCCGCACTCGTCACCTTCGGCTACGCCCTCTACGACGGATACCAGATCGACGGCGACGCCGTCGCCTACATGGACATCGGCGACCTCATCCGCGCCCACAACTGGCCCGGCATCATCAACGGCTACTGGAACCCCCTCTATCCCAGCCGCGCTCTCCATCGGCCACATCCTCTTCCACCCCACGCGCTTCACCGAGCTCCACGCCTACTACATGGTCAACTTCGGCATCTTCCTCCTCGAGATGCTCGCCGTCGTAGCCTTCACCGACGCCCTCATCCAGCTCCGTGAAACCGTCCACCGCCGCGCAGGAATCCTCTCCCCTTCCTCCTCGACCGCTACACCCTCCGCTACCTCGGCATCGCCATCCTCGTCATCTCCTCCCAGCGCGAACTCAGCCTGGGCAAGGTCCGTCCCGACGCTCTTCTTCTCGCATTTCTCCTCTTCGCACTCGCAGCTCTGCTCAAACATCTCGCCACCAACCATCTCCGTTACGCCGCTCTCATGGGCCTCGCTCTCGGCCTCGCTTATCTCACCAAATCCTTCGCCTTCGTCTTCACCTTTGTCTGCATCCTCGCACTCATCGCCTTCCGCTTCTTCTGGCAACGCCAATCCATCGCTCGCATCGCCGCCTCTGCTGTGCTCGTCTTCGTCTGTTTCTCCATCGTCGCCGGCCCCTACATCGCCGCGCTCTCTCATCAAAAGGGCCGCTTCGACTTCGGCGACTCCGGCAACCTCAACTACGTCTGGTTCGTCGCCGGCACCGAGAAGATGCACCTCCAGCAAAACCAGACCGCGCTCTTCGGCGCCGCCGACGTCCACCTCAAACACCCGGAAAAGCAGCTCTCCAATAACCCGCCCATCTTCAGCTACAAAGAGCTCCCCTACGGCACCTACCCCGACTGGTTCGACACCTCCTTCTTCAACGAGCGCATCAAGGCCCACATGAATCTGCGTCTCCAGATCATCGTCATCCGCCAATGCATCATGCGCATCCTCCGCTACATGGCCAACCACCCCGAGGCTTACGCCCTCTTCGCCGTTCTTCTCCTCCTGGGAGCACGCCTCCACCTCGCCTGGCGACCCACGGCCAATGCCTTCTGGCTCGTTCCGTTTCTCCTTGGCATCGCCACTCTCTGTATCTACGGCATCGTCAACGTCGAAGACCGCTACCTCAGCGCCGCCTTCCTCGCCATCCTTCTCCCCCTCTTTGCTGCGATGCGCATCTCCCCCGCAGCGAAAATCCTGCGGTAGCATCCGAAGTGCGGAGCTTAGCCACCCGCACCGGAGCCTCGGCCGCCATCGTCCTTCTCGCTCTGCTCGCCATTGGAGAATCCGCACGCATCGTCGGCGAACTGCGTCGCCACCTCGTCTTCGCTCAGTCACCCACCGGATGGTACGACCATGACATCTTCCCCGCTGCCCACGCCCTCAACACACTCGGCGTCGGCCCCGGCGACACCGTCGCCTGCATCGGCACCATCGCCTGCGCCTACGACCACTACTGGGCGCGCCTCGCCGGCGTCCGCATCCTCACCGAGATCTACGAGCCCAACCCCCCGCTCTACCCCTACCTCGCCGCCATGCCCAACCGCGAACAGGCCTACGACGTCGCCCGCCGCGAAGGTGCCAAGGTCCTCGTCGGCTACTTCGATCCCGGCCTCATGACCGGCACCAACCCAGTCTCCGCCGGATGGCACGAGCTGGGTGGCACCCACTTCTACGCTCTTCCCCTCAATCTCCCCAACGAAACCTCACCCGCCGCAACGAAAAACACGAATCCCTGAACATCCCTGTGGCGCCAAAAAACCACGCTGCACCACTTTGGTAGCATTCAATTAATGAGCGAGCTGACGGTCACCATCCTTATGCCCTGCCTCAACGAGGCAGAGACGCTCGCTTTCTGCGTTCGTCAGGCCGTCGCCGCCCTCCGCGACAACAACATCGCCGGCGAGGTCGTCGTCGCCGACAACGGCAGCACCGACGGCTCCCAGAAGATCGCTACCGACGAAGGCGCTCGCGTCGTCCCCGTTCCCGTCCGAGGTTACGGCGCCGCTCTCATGGCCGGCATCGAATCCGCTCGCGGCAAATACGTCCTCATGGCCGACGCCGACGCCAGCTACAACTTCGGCGAACTCCCCCGCTTCCTCACCAAACTCGAAGCCGGCAACGACCTCGTCATGGGCAACCGCTTCAGCGGCGAGATCAAACCCGGAGCCATGCCTCCGCTGCACAAATACCTCGGCAACCCCGTCCTCAGCTTCATCGGCCGCCTCTTCTTTCGCATCCCCGTCCGCGACTTCCACTGCGGCATCCGCGCCATGCGCCGCGACGCCATCCTCGGCCTCAACCTCCGCACCACCGGCATGGAGTTCGCCAGCGAGATGGTCGTCAAATCCGCCCTTGCCGACCTCCGTCTCGCCGAAGTCCCCGCCACCCTCTCTCCCGACGGCCGCAGCCGCCCCCCGCATCTCCGCACCTGGCGAGACGGCTGGCGTCACCTCCGCTTCCTTCTCCTCTTCAGCCCCCGCTGGCTCTTCTTCTATCCCGGCATCATCACCTTTTTCGTCGGCCTCATCATCTCTCTCTGGCTTCTCCCCGGCCCGCAAACCATCGGCCGCTGGACCTTCGACGTCGACACCCTCACCTACTCGCTCGGCCTCGTCCTCATCGGAGCCCACATCTCCGTCTTCGCCGTCAGCGCACGCGTCTTCGGCACGCAGGAAGGCTTCCTGCCCCCCAACCCGAAGTTCGAGCGAATCTTCAACTACATCAACCTTGAAGTCGGCCTCATCTTCGGCGGCACCCTTCTACTGATCGGCCTCGTCATCCTCGGCTACGCCATACACATCTGGCACGGCGCCGGCTTCGGCGACCTCTCCCCCCAGCGCATGCTTCGCCTCACCCTGCCCTCAGCCACGTGCTTCATGCTCGGCGTCGAAGCCATCTTCGGCAGCTTCTTCCTCAGTCTGCTGGGCATGAACCGCCGCTAACCACTCCGCACCGCGCAGCCAACACCCGGCTCTTCGCGTGATGCTCGCCAAAGTGATTGCAGAGTCCACACTGCCCGCTATGAACAGCCTGCATAAAAACCTCCTTGTCTCTTCGTCAGATTCAACATTCCAGAACAGTCGTTGCCTTGTAGACTGCGATTGCTAAAAACTCTACGCCCCTGAAAAACCCTTGTAAATTGCGACTGAATGAGCCCAGCCAAATCCTCAAATGCAACCAATCGCATCGTTTATCGGGTGGGAACTATCGTTCTCCCTCCCGCGTATCTCTTGCTGTATTCATTCGAGAGGAACGAAACCATGTACCCAATCGATCCCATCTACACCGCCAACATGAACGACCAGCAGCGAGCCTGGTTCTACGCCGAATACGAACGCGCCCGCAAGGACGAGGTCATCGGAGTCCTCCTCGCCGTCTTCCTCGGCGGCCTCGGCATCCATCACTTCTACCTCCGCCGCGACGTCCCCGGCATCCTCTATCTCCTCTTCTCCTGGACCGGCATCCCCATGGTCATCGCCTGGATCGAAGCCTTCTTCATGCCTGGCCGCGTCCGCCAGTACAACGCAGCCCAGGCCATGTTCATCTCCAGCCAGATCCTCGCGGCAGGCTCCAATCAATCCGGCTCATCCGCGATTCACTGCAATGCATGCGGCAACCCCATCGACGCAACGGCTGTCTTCTGCAATCACTGCGGAGCCGCCATCACCCGCTCCGCTCTCAGCACCCAACCCGCCCACTGACTCCACTCAACCGGGTTGCCATATTCGCTCAATAAAGAGTCGTCATTTCGAAGCGAAGCGCAGCGGAGAAATCCGCTTCTTCACCTCATCAAAGCACGCCCTCCCACTTAGCAGTGAGAGCCAAGCAGAAAAGGGCCCCCGCAGAGGGGCCCTTCTCGTTCTCTCGGGTTCAAAAAGAACCCTCGAAATTACATGCCTGAGTCGTGCTTCACCGCAGCCTCGTACCCGGCAACAAAGCTCGCACGATACTCGTCACGAGCCGCTCCCTTCACCGGCGGGTGAAGATACAGGTGAGACGACTTCGCGTCGATCTTGCGATGAGCCGCCTTATCCAGCTGGGCTGCTTCGATTCCATCACGGTAGGCCGACTGTGCCTGCTCCGTCCCTGCAGGCGGAGTGTTCCAGCTCTGGCTCTGTGCTTTAGGTGCTTCGTTATTCTGGGCATGTGCGAAAAAAGATGCACCGCTCATAAGTGCCACTGCAATCAGTGGTGTTGCAATTCGAATTGTTTTCTTCATGAAATTTCCTCTTTACCTTTCAGGCCAGAAAAAATGCGCCTTTAAGGCCAAAGGGACATTATCATAACCCGTTAATCACGGGCAAATTGGCCGCAACCGCATCGTCAACCCACAAAAGATGCAGGAAACACCTACATATTCGTATGGCCGCCGCGCATCTCCTCATTGAACGTCGGCTTGATGAACGCCAGCGCCGCCGCAACCTCCGCAACATACTGCGCACGATGTCCCATCAGCGCCTCTGTCGGCGTGGCATACTCGGTGTCCGCCGCCAGGCGCACCACACCCTCTCCTGCAAGCGCCATCGCGTTCTTCTTCAACTCCTCCACCGTCGTATTCAGATACTGCGCATCCCGCGGATCCAGCACCCACACCGGCTGCCCCCCACCCAGCACGCCCGACAGCCAGAACACCTTCGCCGCCAGGTACTCCTGCCGCTGTCCCTCCGTCGTGTCGTTGAAGCTGAATCGTTTCTTCCACGGGCTATAGAACCGCGTCGTAACCGGAACCGGCTGTCGGTTACCGCTCTTTACCAGCTCCAGTTGTCCCTGGTCCATCGTCTTGCGCACCGCGTTATAAATAAATCCTTCCGCAAACGGCTGCTCCGGAGCCTTCACGATCTCAGCAAACGTCACTGTCATCGACGCCGCGATCTTCGCATGCAGCAAGCTCGCCTCTCCATCCTCCAGCCGCACCTCTCCATGCACGAGGAACGTATCCGCCCCTGAGGTCGAAGCATGGAACGGCCACGTAAACTTCTCGAAGCTCAATGGCAGTCCATGCAGCGTCAGATAGCAGTCCTGCCGCGGATTCTTCAGCCGCTTCGCCGCCTCCGCCAGATACACTCCAACCTCGGCCAGCAGGTCCGCCCGGCTGAAATCGAACTTGTCGCTCAGCTCCAACACCTGCTTCTTGGAGGTGTCCCCAACCAGCGCCAGCATGAACCGCGTCGTCGGATTCCCGGAGAAATCATGCCCCACATCACTCGAAATCACCACAAGTCCCGCCGCCTTCGCCGCCGCTTCGACCTGCCCTGCCAACACTGCCTGCGCTCCCATAACCATCTGCCTCAATTCATCCTTTATCTGTGATCTTTCCATTCTACGACCTGAGACACCGATGCAAATGCGCCAGCGAGCCCATGGAGTCGCTAAAAACGGAAGCCTCGCCAGAACTTCAGCTTTGGGTTGCGTCTAAAGGTTGCCTGATTCGACATATTTTGACCTCCCTTTTTGCCATCCTATGAAACGGTAACCATTGTCTTTACCTAAATTTACGGGGATACTTTTGTCCACATAACAGCCCAATTTTGCCTGCTCCCGGAAAGAATTACCCTGCACCCATGCGCCGCCACCAAGCCGCAATTTCGGACCCCTTAAACCATGCTTTTCTACGTCTATTAAGCCCACCCGCATCCACCCCTAATGGCCGGTCGAATGCACTTCTATCGGGGTGCAGTACGCACGTGAGAGACCCCCATTAGGAGAAATATTTTGATAAAGCCCAAACGTTTTTTAATCACTTGCGTAGCCGTCTTTGGCGGTTACGTTTCCGCCCAAGGCTCCCCTATCCTCCTCGGTAGTTACGGCACCACCGCTCCCAACCCCGGTGTCGCCAACACAGCCGTGACCTATGATCCGCTCGCTTCGACAGTCAACAGTGGATCGACCTCCACCTTCGACATCAGCCCAGGCGCCGTCTGGCACGCGGTCCTGCCCAACTCCAGTTATGTCTCCTTCAACGCTTCAACTGGCCCCACCTCCAACGTCGTCGTTCCGAACGGAGACTACATCTACACCACCAACTTCACCCTCGCCTCCGCCGACGCAGCCGACGTCGCAACCCTAAGCCTGTTGGCCGACGACACCGTCTCGGTCTATCTCAACAATCTCCTCATTCAGCAGGCAGCCGGTCCCATGGGACCAGGAAACAGCTACGCCCAATGCTCCGACACAGGGCCAAACTGCATTACCCCCCTTACCTTCACCTTCACCGGTCTCCAGGCAGGTCTCAACCAACTTCGATTCGACGTCAAGCAGGTCAACGGAGCCAGCGAAGGTCTCGACTTCTCCGGCTCAATCGCACCTGCCGCTGTTCCCGAACCATTCTCGCTGGCGCTCTTCGGCACCGGTCTCGTCGGCCTCGTCGGTCTCTCGCGCCGCTATCTCACCACCAAGCAAACCTCCCTCTGAACCCTCCACCTCTTGTGGACCGGAGGCCTTCGCAGGCTTCCGGTTCTTTTTTGCGCTCATCGCTTTGCGCGCATCGATGCGATTGCCCTATCTCACCGCCTGAAAATCACTCCCGCCACACAACTCCACAGCACAACTCCGCCCTGCAGCGAATCTGTCGTAAACTCGCTCCACTGGAGATTATGCATGCCTCTTCACCGCTCCGCCGCCCTGGCGCTCTCGCTGGCCTTTGCCTTCACTACCCTCCAAGCACAAACCCCGGCACTCTCCCCCGCCGTCGCCAAATACGTCAAAGTCAACGCCCCACAGATCCTCCTCACCCACGTCCGCATCATCGACGGCACGGGCGCCGCCCCTCTCGAGGACCAGAACCTCCTCATCGAAAACGGCAAGATCACCAGCATCTCCGCAGCCCCGCCGCTAAACACCAACGCCCAAATCATCGACCTCCACAACCACACGATCATCCCCGGCCTCGTCGGCATGCACGACCACCTCTACTACATCGCCCGCGCCGACGAAGCCGCCGACGGCTCCTCCGAACCGCCCCTCATCGTCCCCCAAATGACCTTCACCGCCCCGCGCATGTACCTCGCCGCCGGCGTCACCACCATCCGCACCACCGGCTCAGTCGAGCCCTACCTCGACCTCAACCTCCGTCGCGAGATCGACTTGGGCCATCTCCCCGGCCCACACATGGACATCACCGCGCCTTACCTCGAAGGTCACAACAGCCCGTTCGTCCAGATGCACAACCTCACCGGCCCCGACGACGCCCGCAACTTCGTCGACTACTGGGCAGCGCAAGGCGCCACCAGCTACAAGGCCTACATGAACATCACCCGCGCCGAGCTAAAAGCCGCCGTTGAAGCCGCCCACGCCCACCACCTCAAAGTCACCGGCCACCTTTGCGCCGTCACCTATCCCGAAGCCGCCGAGATCGGCATCGATAACCTCGAACACGGCTTCTTCGTCAACACGCAAAACGACCCCGGCAAACAGCCCGACCTCTGTCCCCGCTCCAGCGGCAACCCCACCCTCGCCAACATGGATCCTGACGGTCCCGACGCCACCGCTCTCATCAAGCTTCTCGTCGACCACCACGTCGCCATCACCAGCACCCTGCCCGTCTTCGAGAGTGACGTTCCCACCCACGTCCACCTGCAAAACCGCGTGCTCGAAGCTATGTCCCCGCCCACCCGCGAGGCCTATCTCTACACCCGCAATTCAGAACTCACCCGCCCCGCCAATCCCACTCGCGCTCTCATCTACGAGCACGGCGCCAAACTCGAACACAAATTCGTAGCCGCCGGCGGCCTCCTCATGGGTGGTCCCGACCCCACCGGAGACGGTGGCACTCTCCCCGGCTTCGGCGACCAACGCGAAGTCGAGCTCCTCGTGGACTCCGACGGCTTCACCCCTGTCGAGGCAATCAAGATCTGCACCCTCAACGGAGCCACCTACCTCGGCCAGCAGGCGAAGATCGGCTCAATCGCCCCAGGCAAGAACGCCGACCTCGTCGTCATCAACGGCAACCCCGCCGCGAACATCAATGACATAGAAAAAGTAGAAATCGTCTTCAAAGACGGCATAGGCTACGACTCCGCCAAACTCTTCGACAGTATCAAAGGCCGCTACGGCCAATACTGACCCCGGCCTTTGCCGTTCTCGGGACGCCGGACCGCTGTCATGACAGGCCCTTCGAGGTCAAACCACAGGGTTAACCTATGCCTAAATCGCTATTTAGGTTCGAAACGGCTGATGTTCCTAAGGCCTCGGTATCCAAAACCAAGAAAAAAAACGACTGCTATGGCCCACAGGAAGAACATTGGATCCCCCGCACGCAAGTTCGCCCAAAGCCCCATTGCGCAAAAAACTCCAGCGATCAAGAAAGCGAGTGAGAAAAGTAGAAAACCCAAACGCTGTTTAGCTTTTAGCTTTCCTCCATTCTTCAGCCAAGCCTCGTCAAACGCGCTCGCTTGCCTACTCGCCGCTTTCAGCGGATCAACTCCTACTGGCTCGATTAGCGTCTTTCGTCGATCCCTCTTTGTCTTGGATCTCATGTTTTCTTACTTGTAGATGAATGCCACGCTCTTCCCTCCGAACAGCGCTTTGTGCAATATACCCCCAAATCAAAAAAGTGAGATACGAAAATTACCCTGTCATGATTTGGCTTTCACCGTGCATCATTGGACGGTAAAAACACTAACCTCGGCATTCGCTGAGGTTTAGATAAAATTCCCTAGGATGTGCTTGGATGTCCGAAACAAGATTATGCCAAAGAATGCGGATCTGCTTTCGCATTTGGTTTTGCCTTTAATCCACCATCAAGGGTTCTTAGCAGCCGCAGCCTTCTCCGCCGCCGCCACCGCCTTCTTAAACTCCTCCACCGCAGGAACGTTATGCGGCCGAAGACCATCCGGCGCCATATACCTCCACCCCGGAGCCCCATTCAACGGCTTCGCAACCGTCCCATCGAAAACCACAAACGAATCGTCCGTACTGCCAATCTCCATCTGAGGCTGCGGACGCGGAGCAGTCTGCGGTCCCGGATTATTCGGATCCCCCATCGTTGGCTGCCTGCTCGGATTCTGCGCACCGACACCGATTCCGTTGTCCGTCGCGTTGATCGCGCCCGGCCGGTTGTTCTGCGTAGGATCGCTAATCGTCGCATCCACCAGCCTCCGGTGTCCTTTACGAATCACGATGATCAGGTCTGCTCCCTGAGGACCCATCACACGTTGAAATCTTCCCCAGTTCAGCAGCGCCGTCTCCACGTCACTCTGCGCGATTCGGTTCTGCCTGCGGGTCCTCCGGATCAATGCCCGCGGTCGGGTCAATGATCACCGCGACCGTGTGTGCCTGCAAAATGTAAGGCGGAAGCGGCTTGTCCTTGCTCTTGGCCAGCGCTGGGCCTACCACCAGCAGCCCCATTGTCACTAACGTGGAAAGATGCCTCTTCATCTCAGCCTCCTGTCACGCTCATCGATTCGGCCAAAATTCTACGCTGACCGACAACGAAAACACCAGCCGCGGCATCGTCCTCATCATCTTCCCGGCCCAGCCTTCACTTATACGCAACCACCAGGCGATCAAGACCCAGCGCAGCCGGCGCCAGCTCCACCCGCGAGAAGCCCGCATCCTTCGCGATGCTCTCAAGCTCCGCGAAGGTATAAGCATCCCCAGCAGGTGTGGTCGCCAGCATCACCATACTGAAGGCCGCGGCCATCGGCGGCGACACCCGATCAGGATTGGGAACAAATTCAACAATCGCCGCCCGCCCACCCGGCGCCAAAGAAGCATGCACCTTCTTCATGAAAGACGTACACGTGGGAGGATCGAAGTGGTGCAGGAAGTTCGCGACCAACGCCAGATCGTAACCGCCGCCAAAATCGACATCAAAAGCACTCCCCGGAAGCAGATGGTGGCGGTCGCCAACTCCCATCGCCCGCGCATTCTCCTCCGCCACCGCCAGAACATTCTTCCAGTCGCAGGCGTAAATCTCCGCCGAGGGATTCTGTTTCGCCACCGTGATTCCATAAATCCCATGACCCGCCGCGATGTCGAGAACCTTGTGCGCCGCGCCACCCTTAAGCAAGCTCCGCGGTCATGATCTGCGCAGGCATCACCATCATCGGCATCATGGCCCGCGCAAACTTCACCCAGTCCGGATTCTCCGGCACCATATTGCCTTCGCCCAGCGCGGAGCCGCCACGACGCACCGCCTCCGTCAGCAGCCCATGCGCTTCGCGTACACGCGGCGTGAGCAGAAACTCGATCGCCCCGCCTAAATACGCCGGCGACTTCCGGTTCAGAAACACAGCAGAGTCCTGCGTCAGCCCATACTGAGTTCCGTCTTTCGTCAGGAATCCATGAATCGTCAGAAAATCGCACAGTATGCGCACCCCGCGTTCGGAGGCCTCGCAGCGCTTCGCAATCGCCGCAGCCGTTGTGTTGCCTTCCGCAATGGCCGTAAAAACTTCAAGCTCAACGGCGGTCTTTATCGCCTCCGTCTGCTCATACGCGTTGATCGCGCCAAAAAAACGCTCAGGTGTAGGTTGTTGCGGCGAGCTGGCTGCTGCAGTCATCTTTCCTCCAGTAGTTGGGAACCTCCACATCTTAGGACATTTACTGCATTCGCCCACTTTATTTTTCAGCTGGTGCGACGTCTTGGTGAAAAAACCGCAAAGCCCGCGTCAAAAGAATCGGCCGCCGCCTCCACGCCGCCGTCTTTAATCCGTGTGATCTGTGACGATCCGTGTTAAGCCTTTCGCCCCAAGGGAGCCACTCAGATGAAAGCCGCCATTCTCCACACCGCCAACCAGCCCCTCCAAATCGAAGAAATCCCCACGCCCAACCCTCACCCCCAATCACATCCTCCTCCGCGTCCTCGCCTGCGGAGTCTGCCGCACCGACCTCCACATCTTCGAAGGCGATCTCCCTCTCATCCACCAACCCCTCACCCTCGGCCATCAGATCGTCGGCGAAGTCGTCGAAGGCGCCACCCCCGAACTCCCCGCAAACACCCGCGTCGGCGTCTCCTGGATCGGCGGCATCGACGGCACCTGCCCCTTCTGCCTCCGCCACGAAGAAAACCTCTGCGACAACCCCACCTTCACCGGCTACTCCGTCAACGGCGGCTACGCCGAATACGCCCTCGTCCGCGCCGACTTCGTCTTCCCCCTGCCCTCCACCCTCGACAACACCCACATCGCCCCGCTCCTCTGCGCCGGCATCATCGGCTTCCGCAGCCTGCGCGTAGCGGGCACGCAGCCCGGCGAGCGCGTAGGCCTCTTCGGCTTCGGAGCCTCCGCCTCGCAAGCCATCGAAGTCCTCCGCCACTGGAACTGCGAAGTCTTCGTCTCCACTCGCGGCGAAAACCACCGCAAGCAAGCCGAGTCCCTCGGAGCAACCTGGGTCGGCGCAGAAAACGACAAGCCCCCCGTCCCCCTCGACCGCGCCATCACCTTCGCCCCCAGCGGAGCCGTCGTCCTCAGCGCCCTCTCCAGCCTTCGCAAAGGCGGCATCGTCGCCATCAACGCCATCCACCTCGACCAGATGCCCGCCTTCGACTACGACACCCTCCTCTGGGGCGAACGCCAGATCCGCAGCGTAGCCAACATGACCCGCAACGACGCCCGCGACTACCTCGCATTAGCCGCCGAAATCGGAATCAAGCCCCAAGTCCAAACCTTCCCCCTAGACCAAGGCCAACCAAGCCCTGCAAGCCGTAAAAAACGAAACCGCCAACGGCCCCTGCGTCATCCTCCCGTGATCCGCGTCATTTCTTAACCGGCGCCGCCGGCAGCGGAAGTTTCCTGTCCTTCAGCGTTGTCAGCGGGACTGCATTTGGCAGTGAAACCGATTGCGAGTCAATGTCAGGCATGTACATCTCGAGCCCACCCTCGGCCGTCATCCTGCTGTAGCCCTTCACCAGTTGCGTCTGGTACTTCGCTAGGTCCAGATCGAACCACGCATCATTGGATGCGTCGATCAGTGTCAAATCGGTATTGCTCATCGTTAGTTTGCCGAATCCCACGGTGCCCCCACGCAGGCGTAGAAAGTTGTGCCACTGGGCCAGCTCCGCCTCGTCGTTCTCCGTGTTGCCGTAGATTACGACTACATCCGGCGCCTGCATCGTAACGCTCGTCAGCTTCCCGCGAATATGCGGTGGCGGCAAAAGGCTGGTCGTGTTCAGATACAGATCATCGCCCACTGCTTCCACACCCTCTACGGGCGACGAGCCCACAACGCCTTTGATGTCCAGCTTCAGTCCGCCCATCAGCGCCTTCACAGGCATCTTCAGCACGTCAATCTTCGTCACGTGCAGATGGATTCTTCCATCCGGCGCCGGCGACAAGGTGCCTTTGATCTCGACCGGAAGCGGCATCAGCAGTTTGTGCACCGTTCCCGAAAGCTTAAGCTCGTTCCCCTCACCGCTCACCTTGATGTTTTTCAACGGACCATTCTGCGCAAGCGACGTATTCAGATAATTCTGGATGTCGCCGATGTTGACGTGAATTACTCCTTTATCTATCTCGAAGACAAACGAATTTTGATCATCGAGCGAAGGATTCCTGGCCGCCCGCGTCCGCAGCATCCGTCCTCGCAGCCAGCGCACATAGACCTGAAACGTCGGACCCTTTCTCAGCCGCAGATTGTGCGCATACACCGTCGTCGTGTCATCAGCCACGCCTGGTAATGCCGCCGTCGCGCTCGTCGGCGAACTCGCCACCGGATCGGCCGCATGCCTGTTCGACCCTCGCCAGTGTCAGCCACAAAAGCGACACCACGAGAACTACCGCAATGACTGCAGCAACAACATAGCCTTTAGAATTCATAGGTGAGCTCTGCGCAGGCTGGAAAACACCCTGCAGGTTAGGATGCAGCCTTTGCTCACACCGTCGCTTCTACAGATTGCCCGCACCGCCCTCTATCCCGCATCATGGAACCAACATGGAACTCGCATACCTCCTCACCGAATCCCGCAATCCCCTCACTGAGCACATCGACGAACTCCCCACCATCGACATGCTCCGCCTCATCAGCGACGAAGACCGCAAAGCAGCCGCAGCCGTCGTAGCCACCCTCCCCGACATCGCCAAAGCCGTCGACGAAATCACCCGCCGCCTCAACGACGGAGGCCGCCTCTTCTATATCGGAGCCGGCACCAGCGGACGTCTTGGTGTCCTCGACGCCAGCGAGTGTCCCCCCACCTTCTCCGTTCCCCCGACTCTCGTGCAGGGCCTCATCGCCGGCGGAGACTCCGCCCTCCGCAAATCCAGCGAGTCCTCCGAAGACTCCGCCGAACAAGGCGCAGCCGACCTCGCCGCCGCAGGTTTCACCGGCCAGGACGCGCTCGTAGGCATCGCCGCCAGCGGCCGAACCCCCTACGTCCTCGGAGCCCTCCAGCACGCCAACCCCCTCGGCGCCCTTACCATCGCCCTAACCTGCGTCCCCAACTCCCCCATGGCCGCCCTCACCGACATCGCCATCACCCCCATCACCGGCCCCGAAGTCCTCACCGGCAGCACCCGCCTAAAAGCCGGCACCGCCACCAAACTCGTCCTCAACATGCTCTCCACCGGCGTCATGATCAAAACCGGAGCCGTCTACGGCAACCTCATGGTCAACGTCCAACCCACCAACGCCAAACTCATCGACCGAGCCCAGCGCATCATCATGGCCGCCACCGGAATCGACCAACCCACCGCCGCCGCCCTCCTCGAAAAATCCGGCAGCGTAAAAACCGCCATCGTCATGCAAAAACTCAACCTCGACCGCCCCACCGCCGAAGCCAAACTCGCCGCCCACAAAGGAAATCTCTCCACTGCTCTCCACGCAACGCCCTAAAGCCCCCGGGGGCTCGTTTCAGATTTGTCGTTCTGAGCGCAGCGAAGACCTCATAAGCAGAACGCATCCGACGCAGCCCGCGACTACGGAGGCGCCCAACGTTCCAATCTTCGCAAGATCCAGTGGTCCGCCTTGGGGCAGCGCCAGTGTTGCGATAAACAGAGACATGGTAAAGCCAATACCGCAAACCCAGGCCGCCGCGAAAATCTGCGTCCAGGTCACACCTGCGGGACGCGCCGCCACTTTTGTTCTTTCAGCTGCCCACGCAAATGCCGTAATTCCAAAAGGCTTGCCGACAAGCAAGCCAAGTCCAACACCAAATGTGACCGGATTCTTCGCTGCGGCGGCCAAATTACCCAGCACATGCACTCCGGCGTTTGAGAACGCAAAAAGGGGCATGATCACGAAACTTACCCACGGTTGAAGCCCATGTTCGATACGGTGCAAGGGCGACTCCATCTTGGCGCACTGTTCCTCGATCGCGTGCAGTGCTGCCTGCGCCTCCGTCGAGTCTGCTTCCGCCCCTTCAAGACGCTCAAGTAGTCTTTGCACCTTCTCTACGAACCCCGGCTTGTCGGTCGAGCTCTTATACGGAATCGTAAGGGCAAGCATCACCCCAGCGATGGTCGCATGGACCCCGGATTGCATCACCGCGAACCACACCAGTACTCCGATGAAGCCGTATACCCAGGGGTTGCGAATTCCAGCCTTGTTCGCTGCATAGCAGATCCCAAGTCCGGCGGCGCCGAGCCCCAGATACACAAAATCAAGACGTGCCGTATAGAAGATCGCGATCACCAGCACTGCGACGATGTCGTCGGCAATCGCCAGGGCCGCAACGAAGAGTTTCAAGGAGGAGGGTACGCGATTGCCCAGTAGGGCAAGCACGCCAAGGGCAAACGCGATGTCGGTCGCCATCGGAATGCCCCATGCATGCGCCTCGGGAGTTCCATGATTGACGGCGAGGTAAAGTGTAGCGGGCAACAGACACCCTCCCAGTGCCGCCGCAAATGGAAACGCAGCCCGCTTGAAGGATGAGAGCTCGCCGATGAGCAACTCGCGTTTGATCTCCAGGCCGACCAGGAAAAAGAAAACGGACATCAATCCGTCGTTTACCCAAAGATGCCGGCTCCACGTAAGCACGGTGGGCCCGAGTCCCGCCGTGACTTCCCGCTCCCATATCGCATGGTAGCCGTGTTCCCATGGGGAGTTGGCCCACACCAGAGCGATGACGGTTGCAGCCAGCAGCAGAATCCCACCAGACGCCTCCATCCCCGAAAAACGTGTGAACGGATCGATCAGCACATCGATTGGAGCTCGGTTCGACCTTGAAACCGCAGTACTTCCCGATGCTGAAGGCTTTCGCATGGAGACTCCTGTCCTTCCGAGGATCTTCTGTCAGGCACATCCTACATCTCGGGCGGAATACCACCCTCCCCACCTACTCCCTACCGTCAAAGATGCACCGTTCGCAAGCCACCTGATAGTTTTGCAGTCCCCGAACTGAGTACTTCTTCGCATTCCCTGCCGTCTCCCTAGCGTCTAAACTCTGACAAGCTGGGGTTCAGACGCCCGCACAGAAACACGTAACTAGCAGAAATCATAGGCTCAATGGAAATCCCACAGAAAACGACGGGTCCGGTGTCTTCAAATGCGGAGTCAGCAAGGGAAAAACAAGGGGCTCATTCAGCCGCAACTCCTCAGCGGTCTTGTCCTGCGCCTCCTCTTCCTGTATCTCTCTGCGGCCCTCTCCCCGGCACTCCACGCCCAGCAACCCTTCGGTCCCGCAGCTGTCGAGTCTGATCTCCCCAACTCGCCGGGTTCGGAACTCCCCCCTCCACAGTCAACCGCCACCGCCGCCATCAGCGGCACCGTCCGCGACATCAACGGAGGCATCGTCCTCGAGGCCAAAGTAACACTCGAATCCCTCGCCGGTCAGCCCGAGCGTGTCGAGACGGCAGACAGCCTCGGCTTCTTCTTCTTCAAAAACCTTCCTGCCGGAAACTACAAGATCAGGATCACCGCCCAGGACTTTGAACCCTTCGAGTCCTCCGAGATCACAGTCCGAACCGGAGAGAACCACCCGCTCCCCCTCATCGCTCTTCCCATCGCCTCGGCCAAAATTGCCGTCACCGTCACCGCCACCCAGGAAGAAATCGCTCAAGCGCAGGTCACCGGCCAGCTCCAGCAGCGCGTCTTCGGGATCATCCCCAACTTCTACACCAGCTTCGTCTGGAACGCCGAGCCGCTCAAGCCCAAACAAAAGTTCCGCCTCGCCTTTCGTTCGGCCGTCGATCCCGTCACCTTCTTCACCCCCAGCACCCTCGCCGGCATCCAGCAGGCGCGCGACACCTACCCGGGTTACGGCCAGGGCGCCGCAGGCTACGCCAAGCGCTACGCCGCCGACTACACCGACCTCTTCGTCGGCCGCATGCTCGGCTCAGCCGTCTTCCCCTCGTTGTTTCGCCAAGACCCGCGTTACTTCTACCAGGGCACCGGAAGCATCACCTCGCGCGTCTGGCACGCGCTCTCCGCCGCAATCATCTGCCGCGGAGACAACGGCCATCGCCAGTTCAACTACTCCCACGTCCTAGGCAACTTCGCCGCCGGCGGTATCTCCAACCTCTACCGTCCCGAGGAAGATCGCGGCTTCTCTCTCACCGTTCAGAACGCCCTCCTGCACACTGCCACCAACGCCGCCGGCAACCTCGCCCGCGAGTTCGCCCTGAAAAGCATCACAAAGAAGATCCCCGCCCACGCCAAAGGAAAGCCCAACACCGAACCCGCGAAGCCATAGCTATCGCAGTTCCAAACCGCACCAATTAACACCCTCTCAACCTCCCAACGCTACCATCCCATCATGCTAATCTCCATCCGAGCCGCCACCTTAGCCGCGGCCATCCTCACGACCATGCCCCCAATGCAAAACCAAGACCCTTACCTCGCACTCCTCACCGCCGCCAACACCCACGCCAAAGCCCACCACGCCCCTATCCCCACCCTCTCCCCCGTTGACGCAACCCTCCTCGGCTCCAACCCCGCCGTCAACGTAGCCGAGCTCCAAAAAACCGGCTTCAAAATCATCCCCTGGACCACTAACGACCCCGAAAAAATCCGAGCCCTCATCAACCTCCGCGTCGACGGCATCATCTCCGACTACCCAGACCGCCTCCAGCAAGTTCTCGCCGAAGAAAAAGCCGCACACCCAGAAGCCGCCGCCTACTTCGCCACCTTCGACGTCTCCGCCCATCGCGGAGGCCGTGGTCTCCGCCCCGAAAACACCCTCCCCTCCTTCGAAAACGGCCTCGACCACCTAGCCACCACCCTCGAAACCGACACCGGAGTCACCACCGACCACGTCTCCCTCATCTGGCACGATCAGTTCCTTAGCCCCGAGTCCTGCCGCCGCGCCGACGGCGCCCCCTACACCCTCGAAAACCGCGTCTACACCCGCGACATCTCCCTCGCCGAAGCCCAAAGCACCTTCATCTGCGACAAGCTACACACGGCCTTTCCCGAACAGAAAAACGACCTCGCCCTCTCCCCCGTAGCCGTGGCCTTCGCCAAACAAGAGCACCTCATCAGCCCCTACGTCCCCACCCACGCCGAGCAGCTCTTCCACTTCGTAGCCTTCTACGCCGACTACTACCGCACCGGCCCCGGCCGCAACCCACCCCGACGCCGCCGCACGTGCAGCCAATGCCGCTAAGGTCCGCTTCAACCTCGAAACCAAAATCCTCCCCCTCCCCAACGACCCTCCAGGCAAATCCGTAGCGAACCTCCCCATCCCCAGCGAACACGCCGAGTCGCACACCAACCACACCGTAGACCCGCAAACCTTCGTCACGACACTCTGCGGGGCAATCACCCGCAACCACATGGAATCCCGCGCCGAAGTCCAAAGCTTCGACTTCCGCACCCTCATTCTCGTCGAAGAGCAGTTCCCCAAAATCCCCACTTACTACTTAACCGGCGACCCAAAACTCCTAAGCAGCCCCTTCGTTCCTACCGCTCTCCGCCAACCAGTCGCCAATTCCCAATAAACGTCCCTCGTTTCCTTCGAGATTAGCGGAGGCAAAGTCAGCCGAGAAGTTAACGGTCATCGAAGGGACAGCCTCGTTTACTCGGAGCCGTTCTATCGTGAGCACAGTAATGTCGTCTTCCTGGCCGAACGCGCAAGCTGCACCGACGATCGACTCAGCATCGGGGGCACCTGCGAGCAGAGCCTTCAGGCGATCGAATCCGTACAGTTCACCCTTTCCCGAGCGCGCTTCGAGCACGCCGTCAGTATGCAGCATCAGGCGATCGCCGCAATCGAGCGTAAAGTCCTGGTCTCTGTATTCGGCCTCGGGATCGATACCCAGAGGAAGCGACGGATCAAGAGTCATCTCGCTGCTGTTAAGAAACGGCGGCAGGTGACCCGCGTTGGCAACCGTGCAATGTCCGAGACATTCGATCCTCAACGCCAACGCAGTAGTAAAGCCACCCTGCATCCGTCCGAAGAGTCGACGGTTGAGTCCGGCGAGGATACTCGCGGGATCGCTCTCAAACTCAGCCAGGGTGCGTACCGTGCCCACAATCAGAGCGACGTTCATTGCCGCCTTCAGTCCTTTGCCGCTGACGTCCCCAAGGACAATCAGCGTAGCGCCGTCCTGCATCGGGATGATCTGGAAGAAGTCGCCTCCGACCTCATGCGCGGGATAGTAGACGCTTGCAATGGCGTAACCGGGAATATCGGGGATGGCCTCCGGAATCAAGACCCGCTGCACCTCGCGCGCCGATTTCAACTCCTGCTCGATGCCGGCCTGTCTCCGGCTCTCTCGCCCAAGGTAGCGCAGCAACGCATAAGCAACAGTTAAAAGAAGTAATGTGTCCAGTATCTGAAGAGCCGTAATGCCCGCATCCGCCACCTCAAACAAAGGCGCGCTCAGCCTCGTTGTCAGCGTCCAGTGAGTAAAGCGGACCCACTGGCGGCTTGAAAGCCTCAGGATCTCCATCAGATTATCGAGAAAGGCCATGACGGCTACCAGCTTGAACTCAGGATTGATCCTGCGCCTGAGCCCCTGGTACGCCAGTACAAAGCCGAACGTTCTGCATAGCACGATGACAAGGGACAGAACAGCGTCAGCCCCCTGCATCCCACGCCCGGCATCTGCCCAGAACAGCATCACCAGGCCGTCTACACAAGCCGCGCTTAGTTGGATTCCAACTATCCACCAGGTCCACCGTCGGAGACGGATGTTGTCCTGAAGATCGAAGAGATAGAACAGAAGTAACAACGCCGCGCAGTTGTGGATGGAAAAGATAAGCTGCAGTACAAAGTTGATCTCCGCGTGCGAGAACGAAAAGTTGATACTCGGCATCGTCGTCAGGAACTGCGCCACGCGTCCCATCGACCACACACCGAACCACAGAAAGACCCATTGCCTGCGATCGTGAGCCCACGTAAACACAGCGACCAGGCCCATCAGCGCAATGATGATGATCACGATGCGGTAGTAGAGGTTTCGACGCATCGACGCGAAGTCATCCGAACTGATCCGCTGGGTGATGCTCTGCGCATTGCCCAGTAATGGTGATCCCTTCATCCCGCCAAGCGTGCTGTAGTCAAACGATGCAAGCTTCGCCTTCCACACTCGAACCGCAAGCACGCCGTCCGTCGCACCTGCCGCAGAAGCCGGGAACGCGAACGACTGGCGATGCGCGGTATACCAGACGGCATGCGGCGGAAGCGTCCCCTGGCTGCCGATCTCTACTCCGTTCCAATAGACGGCGTATTCATCGTCCACAGCCGGCATCAAAATCGCGAGCTTCTCGTCAGCCGCTCGCGACGCGGGCAAGGTCGAGGTGGCGCCGGTACCACGCAAATCCGGAATACGACGGATGCGTCTGCGCTCCCCAGCTATTGTCAGTCTTGATATGCTCCCACTGCGAGTCATCATAGGATGGCGACGCCCACCGCACATCATCGCCAAGATGGAACTGCCACTCGCCATCAATCGGCACCGTTCCCCTGCCGATGTCTTCGATATCCAGAACAGCTGTCCGGGGCGCAGGTCTCGCATCCGCTCCTACAGTTGGCTGTGCAGTTCCAACAATCGGAGAGGCCATAGACAACAGCAGCGCGAGCAAAATACGCATGCGGCCCATGCGCAAAGTCTAGCAACAAGTGTGTAGCCTTGGGCACTAGCAAGTGTGCGCTCTCCGGCACTAGTACAACTACCAGCGGCGGCCGCAGCTACTTGTCTTCTACTGCACAATCGAAAAATTTTCTTCTGAGTAAGCCCGCGTCATTCTGACCTTGAGCCGTCGAAAAGGGCAATATCCCGCTCTGGTTTCGTCTTTGCTCTGGTGGCGAGCAAGTTAGCTCGAATGGATATCACGGAGTCGGTATGAAGAACCTTTCTGTACATCACATTTGCGGAGGAGAAACCCTCCCGTCATGAGAGAATCGTCGGAAGTTTCGGCCCCCTTCTGCGTTTGCACGCTGTTTCGCGATCGCCCAATACGTTCACGGTGACTGCCATGTTCAAGTCTGCCCTCCGCCTCTCTCCACTCGTACTTCTTCCACTTTGCCTTCTCCTCCTTAGTTGCGGTACGCAGCGGAGCGGCCCAATACTCGTCATTCCCGCCGGCAGGCATGGGCTGGTTCACGGCGGCCAGCAACCGGTGACCGGCGCGACTATCCAACTCTACGCAGTGGGCACCACAGGCGATGGCTCAGCATCCACGCCTCTTCTCTCTCCCGCGCCGGTTACGGACGCACAAGGCGGCTTCAACATCTCCGGCACCTTCACCTGCCCATCCCCATCCTCACTCGTCTACATCGTCGCCAGCGGAGGAAACCCCGGCCTCGCCCCCGGCACCAACAACGCCGCACTCTAGTTGATGGCAGCTCTCGGACCCTGCGGCAATCTCTCGCCCTCTACCTTCATCCTCATCAACGAACTCACTACAGTCGGCGCGGTCTACGCCCTTGCCCCCTACATGACCTCACCCTCGGCCATCGGTTCCAACGCCAGGCGACGCCGCAGCGCTCGCAGGCGCCTTCACCCTCGCCTCCCAATTCGCCAATACCACGACCGGCACAACACCCGGAACCGGCGTTCCCGCGGGAACCACCGTGCCAGTCGAACAGATCAATACCATCGGCAATATCATCGCCTCCTGCATCAACTCTACCGGCGGCGTCTCGGGCGACAATACGCCCTGCGGCACACTCTTTTCGCTCACCACCCCAACAGGTGTGACTCCGGCAACCAACACCGCCACCGCTCTCCTGCACCTCGCCAACGACCCCACGCTGAACACCGCATCGCTCTACAACCTCGTCACGCCCGGTGCCCCCTTCCAGCCTTCGCAGCCACAGGTTCCCGCCGATCTCAGCGTCCGTCTCACCTACCCCTCGGGCTTCACGGCATCCACCAGCCGAGCTGGACTTTCCTCCAACCCGAGCCACCGTCGGTTCGGCTCCTGGATCGGGCCCGCAAACCGTCACCTTCACCAACAACACCGCAGTGCCAGTCGGGCTCAGACATCACGAGCATTCTTGCCGAGTCCACAATTTCAGGAGCCGACCCCTACGATTTTCGCATCGCACTCAAGCCTTCAACCGGAACTGTCCAACCCCTGTACTTCCTGGCGCAACCTGTAGCATCAGCCTCAATTTCATTCCTCTTGCGACTGGCCCGCGCAGCGCGTACCTCGCGGTCAGCAATACTTCGTCAAATTCCAGTGATCTGGATTCTCCTCACAGGCGTGGGCTTGGAAGCAAATGCAGGGCCAGGCATACCTCAGCCCCACATCACTAGCCTTCACCGCCGCCGGGCACCCCAATGAGCACCACCTTCACTAACTCCGGCACTGTCGCACTCACCATCGACGGCATCAGCATCAGCAACGACCCAACTTCAGGTCAACCCGCCTTCACCCAGACGAACAACTGCGGCACCTCACTTGCTCCGACATGCAACCTGCACGATCACAGTCAACGCGCTTTCGACAACGCAGCCCTATTCAACCGGCGTTCTTACCGTCGCCAGCGACAGCGCCTACGGACCTCAGACCGCGAGCCTGTCCTACTCCAATGGTTTCTCCGGTCCGGTACTATTCGACTTCGGTAGCCGCTCCATCGGAACCCAGGGACCAGGTCCCCTTGATTTCGAACCTCCAGGCTATCCTTCCGGTTCCGTCACCCTTACCTTGACCGGACCCGATGCAACCGATTTCTCCTTCCTGCCCGGCTCTTCGTCGCAGTCCACCACCTGCACTGTTTCACGACTTTAACCCGTTCTGCGGACCGGTCGATCTACTTCACCCCTTCGGCACTGGGAATCGTACCGTCACTCTGAACGTGAATGGAACCCCGTACGCAGGTCTCATCGGCGTCGGACTACCCCCAGGATTGCACTTCTCCCTGACACCCAGTTCACTTGACCTTGGCTATGTGCCAGATCGGCCAGACGTCTCCAGCTACGGGACTGGGCATCATCAACACAGGAACAGTACCGATCACGTTCAACGCCCCTGCGTTCAGCGGACCTAACCCTTCAGACTTCGCCGCGGTTTCGAATTGCACCACTCTTGCTCCAAACGGAACCTGCGGCATAAATATCACGGCCTCCCCGACCCAGCCAACCAATCGTTTCGCGACTCTCACTCTGACAGAATCGACTGCGACGATCCAGCAATTCGTGTCGCTCAGGGTGCTCGGTCAAAATCCCGGACCCGTCGTCAATCCCACAACTTTCGCCTTTGGCTATACGCTGCTCGGAACCACCAGCCCGCCCCAATCGTTTACCGTGACTGGTTTCAACAACGATCCCGTCACCGTACAGGTTGCCAACTCATCCGGACAGGTTATCGGCTCATCCAGTTCGCCCTTTGTCCTCACTCAGGGAAGTTCCTGCTCTTCAACTCCATGCACGGTCTCCGTTGTCTTCGCACCCACCGCAACCAACACGTCGCCCACCGACCTCTACAACGCCTCCGGCGGAATTCTCATCAATGATCTCTTCTCGTCTCAGGTTACGTTTGTCCCTCTGAGCGGACTCCATGAGCTGGCGACACCCCCACCCCCCACGACCGTAAGCGTTAGTCCGAACTCGCTCACGTTTGATCCGCAGACCGTTGGCTCAATCTCGTCCGGCCAGACCCTCACCGTGACCAATACCGGCAATCAAATTGCCGACGTCGCAATCCTTATCACAGGAGCAAATCCCGGAGACTATGTCCTGTCGAACCCCTGCACTCAGCTGGCTGCGGCCGGCCAGGGCTTCAACACATGCACTTTCTTCGTCCAGTTCTCGCCCACTGCGACTGGAACGCGCACAGCCAACGTCCAGATCATATCCAATAACATTTTTTCTCCCGATCTCATCTCATTGACCGGCACTGGTCAGTAGCAGTTGCCACAGCTTCGCCCTCTTACTCCGGTCAGACTCGGCCTCCACTCCGTCACGCCCGGGACTCGCCACCACGAATCACCCCAAATATCCGCACCAGATAAAACGCACAAGTCCCAAACACCGCCACCAGCGGCACCTTGTCTCTTGAACCTCTCGCACTCTCAAGGCCGCGACCCCAGCGTTCCATTCTTCACACCCAGCGAAAACGGTGTTACCACCGGCGTCGCCGCCCCAACAAACTCCGCCACCGTATTGTTCGAAAGTATCACCCACACATTGCCCCCGCCATCAATCGCAATCCCCTGCACGCTCACGTTCAAGAACTGACCGACCGAGCCCAGCGAAGTGCTCCCCGCGTATCCAAGCTTGCCCGACACAATCGTCCCGGTGTTCGTCACCTCTGCCACGGCAGTCGAGTACTCCTGAGTTGGGGGGTGTGACACGGGATTCCACTGAAATGTCACTACGCCCCACACATTTCCTGCCCCATCCAGCGCGAACACATTCGGAACCGAATAATAACAGTTCACGTAATATTGGAGGCCTCTCGTCTGCGGTCCAGGTGGATAACAGTTGCTATGTCCGCCCAGCTGAACGCCGCTTGGGCTCAACTCAAAAAACCCGGTGTTCATCTGCACGTTCAACCACGCATTGCCGCTCGCGTCGATCGCAACCCCTAACGTGTCTGTTATCGGATAACCCGCGCTCCCCGAAAGCAGCGTGCCGTTGTTGCTGAACTCAGTCACCGTCGCGCTGCCGTTCCCCACCCACGCATTCCCGGACCCGTCGATCGCAACGCCCGTAGGATATCCCGTTCCAATCTGGAATCCCGATGCGCCCGAGAGAATCCCGCCATGATTGTCCAACTTGATCACGCTCTTGCTTCCCTCATCGGACACCCAGGCATTCCCTTGTCCATCCAGGGCAATGGCAGACGGCTGATTCAACCCGCCCCCGGTAAATCCGTTGGCCCCCGAGAGTACCGTTCCACTGTTGCTGAACTTCACCACATTTCCAGATCCGGGAACCCACACATTCCCTGTGGCATCGATCGCAATGCTCGTTGGTGCCGTGAGTCCACCGCCCGTGTATCCACCCGAACCAGACAGAACCGCTCCATTACTGCTTAGCTCCACCACGTTGGATTGTCCTGCCGAAACCGAATTCGGAATCCAGACATTCCCCAACGCGTCAATCGCCACCCTCTGTGTCGTGAAGAGGGGATTCGCAACCCCCCCCAAACCACCCGCCGTATAGGTCACTGACACGACCCAGTCATTCGGTGCTGCCGCCAGGGCCGGCTGAAACGGCGGAGTCGCAGTCACCAGCCCATACAACGTACTCACATTGTTCGCCGGATTCCGCGCCACATTCAAAATTCCCTGAATCGTGTCGGTCGGCGCCGCCCCTCCACTCGGCGTCGCAGCGGCAGCCAGCGCAGCGCAAGCCGTACCCGTCCCATCCGAGTTCACGCACGCCGCCATAATGTTCCCCAACGCATTGATCGTCGCCTGCGGAGCAGTCCCGTTCCCCGCCGGAGTCACCGCCAATGCCGTCCCTGTCGTCACATTCACCAAGTTGTTCACCAGCGAAAATGAGTTCGCAAGCCCAGTCGCATTGGTACTGCTCGTCCCCAAATGCGTCGCATCGCTCCCCATAAACGCGGCCAGCGCATAGACTGACGCCACCGTCGTTACCTCGTTAATCAAGATGAAGCTGTTCGGGTCCAGCGTGTACCCCCCTCCATGCAAACTGCACGGCCCCAGCGCCGCCATCAACGCAATCGCTGCGTTATTCGTTCCCGGCGCAAGCCCGGGATTGCCTCCCGTAGCAACGATATAAAGCTGGCTGGTCGAAGAGGGACAGGTATAGTCACCCGTAATCGTAAAGCCGCCGTTAGCATCGCTGACCACAGGCGACGAGAGCAGCGCCGTCGCGGCAGCACCATACCCTGTTGTCGCTGCTGCATAAAGCTGAAGGCTCGATCCCGAAATCGGCTGCTGTCCGCCGTGAACGTTACCGCGCAGCTGTCCGCCGGCAATAGGATTGATAGAGGCAACGTTCGCGCCGCAACCCAGGATTGAAATGCTCAGCGCAGTTAGAAAAATACCGCACAACCTGTGGGGAAGAAGGGCCGAAAAGGTCACCACTCAACACCTCAATTTCGGGCAATGGATTGTTTCAACGCTTTTCGGGGGCAAGTATACTCCACTGTTCAAAACAGCAGAGTCATGTTTTTGTCCTCGCCGTTGTCTTGTCGATTCCTCTTTTCCCCTCCCTTTTCATCTTGTCATTCTGAGAGGAGCGAAGAACCCCGTATTTGTTTTTGTCTTTGCCTTTGCCTTTTGGTTGTCATCCTTCGCCGCAGGCGGAGGATCTGCTTTTCGGAATAGAGCAGGCTTCAGCCCGCGTGTCCAGATCATTTCCAATACCTCATCGTCTCCCGACCTCGTCTCATTGACCGCCACAGGCCAGTAGCCCTCAACCCGCTACCTCAAGGCCTATGCCCCAGCGTTCCATTCTTCACCCCAAGCGAAAACGGAGTCACCACCGGCGTCGCCGCACCCACAAGCTCCTTCAACGTCGCGCCCCAATGCAACCACACGTTGCCTCCACCATCGACGGCGACCGACGTTATGTGAACCGAGTTACCCAACCCCGTATATTCATATCCATTCGCGCCCGACAAAAGCGTTCCTGTATTCGACAACTCCGAAACCGCATTGGAAAGCTTCGTGTTCGGCTCCAACGAATACTCCATCGTCTGCCACGCCTCCACCCCCCACACATTACCCGCCCCATCCAGAGCGAACGCATCGGGGGACCACCAGATGCAATGTGTAACTAAATCTCCTACTATCCCAGGCGAGATGCAGTTCGGATATCCCCCTGCTGGCGAGAGCTGCATACCGCTCGAGTTCAGCTTCATCACATTATTCAGATTCGGGCTGTCGGTTAAAATGGTACTCACCCACGCATTTCCGCTCGCATCGAACGCCACCGTTAGCGGGCTGATGTTTACCGTTGGATAACCCCCGCTGCCTGAGAGCACCGTGCCACTATTGTTAAACTCCGTCACCGACTGGGAGGTACCATTGGCGACCCACACATCTCCCGCAACGTCGATACCCAATCCCTCGGGAAAATCAGAAGCTCCCGTCGAGAATCCCGACGCTCCCGAAAGAATGTTGCCGCTGTTGTCCAGCTTGATCAGGCTGCCGCCGCTTCCCCAGTTGGCTATCCACGCGTTGCCCTGCCCGTCCACTGCGATCGCCTCCGGATTGCTCAGTCCGCCCCCGGTAAATCCATTCGCGCCGGAGAGAATTGTCCCGCTGCTGCTCAGCTTCACCACATTTCCCGTGCTGGTTACCCAGGCATCTCCCGCAGGGTCGATCGCAATGCCGGTTGGCGCGTTCAGTCCTCCTCCGGTATATCCATTCGCGCCCGAAAGAAGTGTTCCGTTGTTGCTAAGCTCAAAGACGGTATAGGGTGCTGACCCCGTTGTCGTGCCAGGAACCCAGATATTGCCCGAAGCATCGATCGCCATTCCCCCCAGCAACAGCGCTCCTACTCCGATTCCCGTATACGTTACCGGCAGCGTCCAGTCATTCGGCGCCTTCGACAGCGTCGGCTGAAACGGTGACGTCGCAGTCGCCAGCCCAAACAACGCACTCACATTGTGCGCCGGGTTCCGCGCCACATTCAAAATTCCCTGGATCGTATCGGTCGGCGCCGTCCCTCCAGTCGGCGTCGCAGCCGCAGCCAGCGCAGCACAAACCGCACCCGTCCCATCCGAGTTCACGCACGCCGCCATAATGTTCCCCAACGTATTAACCGTCGCCTGCGGAGCAGTCCCATTGCCCGCCGGAGTCACCGCCAATGCCGTCCCTGTCGTCACATTCACCAGGTTGTTCACCAGCGAAAATGAGTTCGCAAGCCCAGTCGCATTGGTACTGCTCGTCCCCAAATGCGTCGCATCGCTCCCCATAAACGCGGCCAGCGCATACACTGACGCCACCGTCGTCACTTCGTTGATCGAGATGAAGCTGTTCGGATCCAGCGTGTACTCCCCTCCATGCAAACTGCACGGCCCCAGCGCCGCCATCAACGCAATCGCCGCATTATTCGTTCCCGGCGCAAGCCCGGGATTGCCTCCCGTAGCAACGATATAAAGCTGGCTGGTCGAAGAGGGACAGGTATAGTCCCCCGTAATCGAAAAGCCGCCGTTAGCATCGCTGATCACAGGCGACGAGAGCAACGCCGTCGCGGCCGCACCATAGCCCGTTGTCGCTGCTGCATAAAGCTGGAGGCTCGATCCCGAAATCGGCTGCTGTCCGCCATGAATGCTGCCGCGCAGCCGTCCACCGGCAAGAGGACTGATAGAGGGAACGTTCGCGCCGCAACCAAGGATCGAACCAAGGGTCGATAAGCACGCGGTTATCAGGACGACACGACACAACCGCTGGAGAAGAAGGGAAGAAGAAGTCACAAGTCACCTCGACAACCAGAGTGGTTCACTTGGACACGTGGTTCGGCCAAGTATATCGCTCGTAGTTTGTTGATGACGGAAGAATCGCCGATACCGGCAATCAAGTCCCGCGAATCGCCCCAAAGATCCTCACCAGGTAAAACGCACAAGTCCCAAAAACCGCCAACAGTGTCACCGGTAAAAACCAGATCCCCAATCCCACCTGTAACCCCATTCCATTCCGCACCATCGCCAGGCAAAGATAAGCAAACATCCAGCAAACCTCAGCCTTGATCCACCCCACCATCGCCATCGTCTCCGCCAGCACCACCTTCTCCCGCTCTGGAGCCAACGGCCTCCTCACATTCACAATCCGCGGCACAAAGTTGATCGCTGATAGTGTCAAGTACAACAGCAACGCAATCCCCACCAGCAACCAGAGCGTCGACCGCGCTCCAAACCCATTCGCCACTCCAGCCTCATTGAAGTGTGTTGGAATTCGCTCCGGCAGCCGCGAATAAAAGTCCGCCACCACCGCCGCCGAGAACACCAGGCCCGCCAGCGCAATCAACTCACGAACCGTCTTCATGCGGGCCTCCAAAAGAAATCCACAGAAATATTTTAAAAAGTTGGCATATTTTTCAGGGGCCGATTCGCTGCAGTTTCCAGCCACACTTTCACCACAAACTCACCACGATTTACCATCCAAAAACCACGTTCTGCGCACCCAAAAACCGCAAAACCCCTGCAAAAACACCCATCCACCACGCCAGAAAAAAAATCTCTAAAACAAACTCAACTTCCGCGGCATCTCAATCCCCAGGTGCTCATAAGCCAGCCGAGTAGCCACCCGCCCCCGCGGCGTCCGGTCCAGAAACCCAATCTGAATCAAAAACGGCTCATACACTTCCTCCAGCGCATCCTGCTCCTCCGCCAGAGCCGCCGCCAGCGTATTCAACCCCACCGGCCCCCCATCGTACTTCTCAATAATCGTCCGCAAAAGCCGCCGGTCCAGTTCATCGAACCCATGCGCATCCACCTCCAGCATCTCCAGCGCGGCCTGCGCCGTAGCCCGATCAATCACACCGTCCGCCCGTACCTGCGCATAGTCCCGCACCCGCCGCAACAGGCGATTCGCAATCCTCGGCGTCCCCCGCGACCGCATCGCAATCTCCGCCGCCCCATCGCGATCGATCGGCACTCCCAGCACCTCCGCCGATCGCTCCACCACAAACCGCAGCTCATCATCGGTATAAAACTCCAGCCGCAGCAGAATCCCAAACCGCGATCGCAGCGGCGACGAAAGCATCCCCGGCCGCGTCGTAGCCGCCACAAACGTAAACGGCCGAATCTCCATCACATGCGTCCGCGCCGCCGGCCCCTGCCCAATGATGATGTCGAGCTTATAGTCCTCAAGAGCCGTATACAGCTTCTCCTCCAGCACCGGCTGCAGCCGATGAATCTCATCCAGAAACAGAACCTGCTTCTCCCGCAGATTCGTTAGAATCGCCGTCAAATCCCCCTGAATCTGCAGCGCCGGCCCACTCGTCTGCTGATAACCCACCTCAAGCTCATTCGCAATAATCGTCGCCAGCGTCGTCTTCCCCAGTCCCGGCGGCCCGAACAGCAGCACATGATCCAACGCCTCGCCGCGTGACTTCGCCGCCTCCAGCGCAATCGCCAACTGCTCCTTCGCCTTCGTCTGCCCGATGAACTCATTCAACCGCGAAGGCCGCAGCTTCAACTCAAACGCCGCGTCGTCATCCACCCTGCCCGCCGAAACCAGCCGCTCTGCCTCAGCCGCCCGCGACCCATCCAGCCCCGCGCGATTCAGATCCATCTTCGTCTTGTCCTTAAAAGAATCCACTCAGGGCGATACTAAGGCGAAGCCATCCGCGAAGCAACAACAACCGTGAACCACACCTACTGATGCAATGACAGCATCGCCGACCCATGCGGCGGCAAATCTTCCGTCACCGCATTCAATGTCCCCAGTTCCTTCCGCATCCACAGATCCCGCACTTTATACTCTGCTCGATCGATAAACCCATACTCTGCAAACGTCTTCTCCACATGCACCGGCGTATCGCCAACGTTGAACAGCGCCAGGTAATTCTTATCCCGATCCTTCGACACCGCAACCCATGCCACAACGTTCCCATCCTGTCCAAACATATGTCCCGCCGTCGAATGCTGGTCCACCTCGATCACTCCCGGATTCGTCAGCAGCGACTTCATCGTATCGTCCATCTGCGTCAGATTTCCCCCGACAAACAGCGGTGACCGCGCCATAGCCCACAGAGTAATCATCGTTCTCTGTTCATCTTCGGTCAGCCTCGAAGCCCTTGGCTTGCCCTCGCCGGGTGTCGGCACCAGCATCCCGATCGGCAACATATCCGCGTCCGGCCAATTTCCTGTGTGCGCATACTTCGCCCAACTCGCAATCACAGGGAACTGCCCCTTCACACTCTGCGGAAAGGCCTTCCCCTCCGGCTTCTCCCAGTAGTCCCACACGTCATCCGAGATCCGCCACAACTGCGCGTTCTTCCCCACCTCCGCAGCATTCTCGGGAGCGGTCGGCCCCGGCGAAAGGCTTAACACCATCGCCCGCCCCGACTTCATAATCGCCTTATGGATCATCGCTATCTCAGCGCCCTTATACGGATGCGAAGCGATGCAATCGACCTTGATGTAGTCCACGCCCCACGACGCATACTGTCTCATCAACGCGTCGTACCAGGCCTGACCCGCTGCATTCGCCTTCACGCCAAAATTATCGGGATTCCACGGACATACATCGGTTGTATCAGCCGCCAGACTCGCACGAACATGCGTCGCGCCAATGCGTGTATTCGCCAGGACCGTCCTCTTCGGAATCCCACGAATGATGTGGATCCCAAACTTCAATCCATTTTTATGCACCGTATCGCTCAGCGGCTTGAACCCCCCTCCAAACTCCGATGTGGGAAACCGATTAGGCGCAGGCTCATACTGCCCCTGAAAATTGATCGTGTACCGCAGCGCCTCCGGTATCGATGCATTCTCCGGGTTCTCCAGATACCATCCCTCGTCCACCACCACGTACTGCCAGCCGAACTCCTTTAGTTGCGCCGCCATCACCACCATGTTGGCGCGAAACTGCGCCTCACTCACCGTCAACCCATACGAGTCCCAGCTATTCCACCCCATCGGCGGCGTAGGAGCCAGCACCTTTTCCTGTGCACCGATCCGCAAAACCGCGAGCAACAGTACCGCAGCCGCCGCGCAAAGGCGCTTCATCCCCATGCGGATAAACATACCAAAGACGCTCCGTCGCGAGTGGCGGCAGATCAACTCGTAGACCACATCAAATTGCCTCCTCTCTAACCAGGTGCGCTCGCGGGCGAAGAGGGCTATAGGGGCCATTGCAACTTAGACGCGGGCGCAGCAAGCGGGGGCGTAAGCTGTCTCGCATGGTTAACGTCCGCAGACTCGCTGCGATCGATCTGTACGTTCTTGGACCCAGGATCATCTTGGCTGAGTTTGGATTGGGCGTGCCGGTCATGTTGTGGCTGGGGTTCTCAGCCTGCGCGTCGGGCTACATCGTACCCACGCATCATGGCAGATTCTGCTTGGCGTTTATCTGCTCCTGCTGGTCATCAATTACATTCCGATGCTGTGGTGTGCGATTGACATCGCGCGATCTGGCACTGCGGCGATCGAACTGGGAGACGAGTTGCACGACAAAAGTGTAGCAATGAAGAAGTACCGAAGGCAGTCCCTGTGGCTGCTGGTGCCGCTGTCGGCCCCCGTCTCGTGGCTCATGCAGCCGGGCAGCAAGGTTCGATAAGCTTTGGCCAGCCCGCTGCCTGTCGGTTTCTGCGTTCGAGTTCCCCAGGGCTGCGCCTTGGATTAGAAAAGCGTCGCAGTTGAAAGCGGTTCACAGGATAGCGCCCGAGGGAGCGCCCGCGAACCTGAAGCACTCGCGTAAGAGGAGCAGGAAAATCTGTGTGCAAAATGCAATTAGACTGGACGCATCACAAAGAAGCGTTCAGGAGTTCGAACCCTTGCCCCACACCCAGACCCATATTCGCGCTGCCGTCGCCCTTACCACATCCCTTATCGCATTCTCGGCCGGCGCACGAGCACAAACCAATACCCAGACCATACCGCCCGCAGTCAAGGCCGCAGAAGCCTCCATCGACCCCGAAAAGATCCGCGCCCACGTCAAGTTCCTCGCCGACGATCTCCTCGAAGGACGCGGCCCCGGCCTCCGCGGCAGCGCGATCGCCGCCCAGTACATCGCCACCCAGTTCGCCCTCTACGGCCTCAAACCCGGCGGCGACGACGGCACCTACCTCCAGCAGATCAACATGGTCGGCATGAAGGCCATCCCCGAAAAAACCACCATGTCCATCATCCCGCCCAAGCGCCCCGATGGCCAGATCGGCATCATGCTCTACTCCTACGACCTCAAGTACGGTGACGACTACACCGTCTCCAACCGCACCCTCACCCCCACCGTCGACATCGACGCCCCCATCGTCTTCGTCGGCTACGGCATCACCGCGCCCGAGTTCAACTGGAACGACTACGCCAACATCGACGTCAAAGGCAAAGTTATTCTCTGCATCGTCGGCGACCCACCCTCCACCGACCCCGCCTTCTTCGGCGGCGACGCCCTCACCTACTACGGCCGCTGGACCTACAAATTCGAACAAGCCGCACGCATGGGAGCCGTCGGCGCCCTCATCATCCACCGCACCGACCTCGCCAGCTACGGCTGGGACGTCGTCAAAAACTCCAACACCAGCGAAAAAACCTACATCCGCGACAACAAAGACCCACAGCTCGAAGCCGCAAGCTGGATCCAGCTCGACGTAGCCAAACAAATCTTCAAATCCTCCAACCTCGACCCCGACGCACGAGATCGAAGCCGCCGGCAAACGCGGCTTCAAAGCCATCGAACTCCCCGTCCGCCTCCACGCCCACGTCGAAAGCGTCGTCCGCCCCTTCCAATCGCCCAACGTAGTCGGCATCTTGCCCGGCGCAACCGCCGCAGGGAAGGATCAAGCCGTCCTCTACACCGCCCACTTCGACCACCTCGGCTTCGTCCCCGGCATGTCCGGCGACAACATCTACAACGGCGCCGCCGACAACGCCACCGGCTGCGGCATGCTCCTCGAACTCGCCCGCGTCTGGTCTCAACTCACGCAGTCCGGCACAAAGCTCCCCCACTCCGTCATCTTCTCCGCCGTCACCGCCGAAGAACAAGGCCTCCTCGGGTCGCGAATACCTCGGCCAGCACCCACCCATCCCCGCCGGCCAGATCGCCCTCGACATCAACTACGACATGATCCTGCCCATCGGCGTCCCCCTCCAGGTCAACGTCAACGGAGCGCAGCGGACGACATTCTTTCCAACAGTCGAGGCCACTGCGAAACGCTTCAACCTCGCCATCGTCCCCGACCCCAAACCCTCCGCCGGCAGCTACTACCGCTCCGACCACTTCTCGCTCTCCCGCGTCGGCATCCCCGCCTTCTCCATCGAAACCGGCAACCTCTACGAAGGCCACGACGCAGCCTGGGGCAAGAAGCAGCACGAAGACTTCACCGCCCACGACTACCACAACTTCACCGACAACTACCACGCCGACTGGGACTTCGCCGGCAACGCCAAACTAGACCGCTTCGGCATGGACCTGGGCTGGCAAGCCCTCACCGCCCCCACCACCATCAAGCTGGAAACCCAACGACGAATTCGAACCAGCTCGCAAAGGCCAGTGCCGGAGCCAAATAAACCACGGCCGAGATTACGCAGAAATGATTCCGTATTTTGCTTCGAGAAACTCTTGAAGATCCTTCGGGAGTACCGATGCGAGTTCCTGCCATGTGAGGAGCTTTAGGCGCCAGGCAAAGCTTGGGTAATGGACTGCCGACAGAACCGAGTACCAGATCTCGATGAGATCACGACGGCGAGCATCGCAGAGAACACAGAAGGCGGCATCGGCTGCGAAGGCGGCGAGGACGTTACGGATGAGTTGGTAACCCTGGATGGCTCCGGAGTCTTTTCGTTTGAGGCGGGTGAGGTCGAAGATGGTTTCGAGATCACGGTAGCGTTCGATGAGTTGGGAGGGCGCTGTCTGGAAGTTGGATTCGGTGAGCTTGGCTTCAAGGAAGAGGTGGCCGAGTTGCAGATCGATCTCGGTACGGTCAGTTAATTCAGACGGAAGTTTGCTGCGGCCTTTGCGATGGTGTTCAAATGGGACGCCGGGATTGGTGCCGAAGCAAGGTTGGGTGGCGGGGTCGATGTTGAGGAGGTTGGCGACGGCCCGTGAGATGGCGAGGCCGTCGAAGATTCCAGGATGGCAGAAGATGTTCATGAGAAGGGCGTCGGAGCTGTTGGCGGAGTCCAACTCCATCCATTGCCAGTCGTTGCGGGCGCGGGAACGGCGGGAGGCGGTATGAACTTTGGTGAGGCGGCGTAGCCAGGCGGGGTTGGCGCAGATGCGAGCGTCGGATGCCGGGTGGAAGTTGCCGTGGCGGCCTTGCTCGTCGCGGCCGAAGATGACTACAGGATTGGCGCCGGGCGAGACGTCATGGAGGAGTTTTTGGGTGCGCGCGAGGTGATGGGTCCGGGCGCTGAGGTCACGGCGGAGGAGGGAGGCCGACCAGGCGGCAGGGTGGAATGGGGTGTTTCGTGGTGGAGGCATAAAAACGCGGCGGACTCTTGTAGTCTCTTGAGTGAGCTGTTGGCCGCTTTGATCATTTTAGTGAGGAGAGTGATATGCCGCGTGAGATTGATTGGATGGATTCGGAGGAGATTGGGATTTTGCTGCAGGAGAAATATCCGGAGATTGAGCCTTATTCGGTGCGGTTTACGGACCTGCATAAGTACGTGATCGGGTTGCCGGGGTTTGTGGGGGATCCGGCTAAGTCGAATGAAGGGATTCTGGAGGCGATTCAGACGGCCTGGAATGAGGAGTGGGAGGATGCTAAGTAAGGATAATGTCCTGCCGGACGGGCTCACTCGCGTGAGGCGGCCACGTCGTGACGTGTGTGCCGGTCTGGGTGACTCGGATTTTTCTTGGGCCGGACATTGGCCGGATTTATTTTTTTCTAGCGACGACGGAGGACCTGGATTAGGAGTTTGGAGCCGGTTAGGTGGAGGGTCGCGGCGGCGAGGATGGCCCAGGCTAGGCCTCCGACGGTGAGGGCGATGAGGTCGCCTCGGTAGGTTTGTGGTTGAGGGATGACGTGGAGGAGCAGGGTGGCTCCGGCGAGGCTGACTATGGCGGCGAAGGCAGCGCGGGTGATCTCGTGGCGGTCGAGGCCGGCGTAGGGGCCGGGTGGACCGACGATAGGGATGAGATGTCGGCGGTGGGCGAGGATGGCGAGGGTGCCGGTCTGGAGGAGGATGGCGAGGTTTGAGGCCCAGGCGAGGCCAATAACTCCGAAGTGTTGGTGGAGCTGCCAGTAGATGGGGATGCTGATGATGGTGATGATGGTTCCGGCGAGCATGGGGGCGAAGGTTTCGCCGGCGGCGTAGAAGGCGCGGGCATAGATGGCTTGCGCGGTCCAGAGGGCCAGGGAGATGGCGAAGATGGCGAAGTAGGTGGCGGTGGCGGTGGCGTCGGCGGCGTTGAAGGAGCCGCGGCGGAAGATGAGGTCGACGGCGGGTTGGGCGAGAGTGACCATTGCGGCGGAGCCCAGGAGCGAGAAGGCGACGAGGCGGGAGACGGAACGGTTGACGGCGGAGGCGAAGCTGGCGAACTGGTTGCGCCCGAAGAGCGAGGCGAAGAAGGGGAGCGAGGCTGCTCCGGCGGCCTGGCCGATGATGGCCATGGGAGCCGTGAAGAGACGCTTGGCGTAGTTGAGGCGGGAGATGTCGCCGGCGCCGTGTTTGGCGAAGTAGCCGAGGATCTGATTGTCGAGGGTGATGATGGTGACGCCGAGCATGAGCGGGAGGGAGAGACGGACCCATTCGCGGAGGCCGGGGTGTTTGAGGTCGAGGATGCGGTGATAGCGGAGGCCGGCGCGGTAGGCACCGAAGGCGTTGAGGGCGAATGGGCCGAGGATGGCTCCGGCGAGTGCGCCGACGCCGAGGGAGGAGATGCCCATGCGGCTTGCGAGGAGGACTCCGCCAAAGATGATGCCGAGGTTGTAGATGAGTGGCGAGATGGCCTGGAAGGAGAACTGTTTGCGGACGAGGAGAACGGAGGCGAGGACTCCTCCGGCGAAGAAGAAGAGTTGCGCGGGGAGGAGGATGCGGGTAATGCGGGTGCAGAGGATGCCCTGGGGTGAGGCGGGGTCGAAGTAGATGCGGGTGAAGAGTGGGGCGAAGATTTCAGCGAGGAGGATGGCGCCGCCGAGGACGATGACCATGGTGTTGAGGATGATTGAGAGGGCGCGTTCGCCTTCGGCTTCGTCGTTGTTGGAGCGATAGCGGTCGAGGATGGTGACGAAGGTGATGGAGGCAGCACCGCCGACGAGGAGGTAGTTGATCCACTCGGGGAGGTAGAAGGCCACGTTGTAGGCGTCGGTGTTGTGGCCTGCACCGAATTCGTAGGCGATGTACTGGTCGCGGACGAGGCCGATGATGCGGGAGAGAAGAGCGGAGAGAGTGAGGAGAAGAGTGGCCGAGGTGGCGGTGTGGCTGTGTGATGGGCGAAGAAAAGCGAAGGGGTTGTGGCGGGGTGATGCGATAGTCGGATTGGGGTCTTGGTTTGTAGACACGGGGGTGGCTACATTGATTTTATCGGCAAGGGATTATCCTGATGGGTGGCGGGGGTGGTTCACCTGGCGACGCGAGGTATGAGGGCTTGGAGAACTTTCGACTGAAGGTGTTTCGGGCAGTCGCTGGAGAGGTGAGCTTTCGCAAGGCGGCGGAGGTGCTTCATCTTAGCCAGCCGGCGGTGAGTCAACATATTCGCGCCCTCGAGGAAGAGGCCGGAGTGCGGTTGTTCGATCGCGCCCGGGGTGAACGGCATGGGAGTCAGATCTCATTGACTGAAGCGGGAAGGGTGTTGCTGGGGTATGCGACTACTGCGGCCGCGACGATGGTGGAAGCGCAGCGGGCGCTGGCGGCGCTGAATAATGAAGCGGCGGGGGAGCTTCGGCTGGGGGCTTCGACGACGGTGGCGCAGTATATTCTGCCGCGAATTCTGGGGGCGTTCTTGCGGCAGTATCCGCAGGTGAAGTTCACGCTGGTGAGCGGGAATACGGAGCGGATTGTCGAGGCAGTGGCTGAGCAAAAGGTGGAGTTGGGGATCATTGAAGGGCCGGCGATGCGGCGGGATGTGAAGACTGAACGCATGATGCAAGACGAGATGGTGCTGATTGTCAGTCCGAATCATGCGTGGGCGACGCGCAAGGATGGGGCGATTGCGCCGGGGGAACTGGCAAAGGTGCCGTTGTTACTACGGGAACGTGGGTCGGGGTCGCGGCGGGTAGTGGAGCGGGCGCTGAAGAAGGTGGGGCTGCCGCTGCGGTCGCTGAGGGTGGCGATGGAACTGGATTCGACGGAGGCGATCATCTCTGGCGTGGAGGCGGAGCTAGGGGTGGGGTTTGTGTCGCGGTGTGCGGTGGGGAAAGTGCTGCGGCTGGGATCGGTGAGGATCACAGCGGTGGAGGGGTTGCAGATTCTGAGGGACTTTAGCTTCGTCCGGTTGTCGGGCACCGAGGCCGCAGGCACGGCCGCGGCGTTTCAACGGTTTGCTGCAGGGTGGGTGGCGGCGGGTTAAACTAATAGGGACGATAAGTAGAAGTTATCGGTAATTCGAAAGTACTTCTCGACTGAGAGAGTGCGTGCGCGCATGCTTTAAGGCATGTGGAAGAAGAATCTTTTCTATATCGGAATTATCATTTCGGCGAGTGGGTTGATTGGACCTCCGCTCGCACTGGCAGCAGGGCTGGCATTTGGGCTGAGTACGGTGCATACGTTTCACGGTGAGGGCCGAAATCTTTCGAAGTTCATGCTGCAGGCGTCGGTCGTTTGCCTGGGGTTTGGGATGAACCTGAAAGAAGTGGTGCATGCGGGCGCGTCGGGATTTATGTATACAGCGATCAGCATTACGTTTGCGCTGTGTCTCGGCGTAGCGTTGGGTAAGCTGCTGCAGGTAGGCAAAACGCAGTCGCTCCTGATCAGTTTTGGGACGGCGATCTGCGGGGGTAGCGCGATTGCCGCGATGGGTCCGGTACTGAATGCGAATGAAGAGGAGATGGCGGTTTCGCTTGGTACCGTGTTTGTGCTGAATTCCGTGGCACTGCTGCTGTTTCCGTTCGTCGGTCACCTCATGAGGTTTTCGCAGACGCAGTTTGGACTTTGGTCGGCGCTGGCGATTCATGACACGAGTTCGGTTGTCGGTGCAAGTGCGAAGTATGGCGCGACAGCACTGGCGGTGGGAACTACCGTGAAGCTGGCGAGAGCGTTATGGATTGTGCCGCTGGCAATTGCGACGGCGATGTTGAAGAAGAGCCAAGCGAAGGTGAACTGGCCGTGGTTCATTCTTTATTTTTGCGTTGCGGCGGTGCTGGCGAGTTATGTGCCGCACTATGTTCCACAGTCAACCGAGCTGTTTTCAGGGCTGTATCGGTTGGGGCGCGCGGCGTTGACGGTGGTGCTGTTTTTGATTGGGACGGGCATTACGCGGAATACGTTGAAGGAGGTGGGGATGCGTCCGCTGGTCCAGGGTGTGGCGCTGTGGATCGTAGTGGCGAGCCTGTCGCTGTGGGCCATCCATGTGGGTTGGATTGCGCTGTAGGCAACTAACGGCGGGAATGCGATTCCTCTTCCGATGGAGCGGGCGCGAGCGGATTGGGGGCATCTGGATGTTTGGTGAAGTCGATCCATCGGGTTGATGGGTCGATGGGTCGATGTTTTCGTCGTGGTTTGATGCTGGAAGAAAGAGAGAGGCTGGCGACAGTGAAACTGACCAGCTGGCGTTGACTGCAGCGGAGACAACGGACGGGATAACGCATAAGAAATATCTGGGTGAAGTCATCGCCGCGCAAAGTGGAGCGCCGGAATGCCTTGCCGGAACAGAACTGGCATTGGATCGGAACACCGTTGCGGGGATCCAATCCCAGGTAAGGGGTATGGCTGTGCGAAGAGTGAGGGTGCTCCTTCCGTCTGCGGGGACTGTCGAACTCATTCTTGAATTTCATCTTCAGCGTTTGTTGTTTTCCGGGAGAGGTGGCAGGTCGAAGAGCTTCTCCGTCGTACGGCGAGGAGTGCTCGGGTTGCGCGTTGTGCGAATAGGATGGACCGCCGCGCGGAGCGGAGGGCTTTGAGAGAAGAGCGTGGAGATCGCGAAGATCTTTCTGAAGTTTGCGAAGCTGGCGGGTTTCGATGTTAGGGGCGCTGTTGTCAATGAGGGTGAGCTGGGGTTCTTTCTGCTTCAACTCTGCCTTGAAGACCTGCCGCGCGCCGGGAATGGTGTAGCCCTCGTTGTAGAGGAGACTTTTGATGCGCAGAGCCATTTCAACATCGCGTCGGCGATAGAGACGTTGGCCAGTGCCGCCCTTGTGGGGTTTGAGCTGAGGAAACTCGCTCTCCCAGAAGCGTAGGACGTAGGCTGGGACGTCACAGAGCCTGGCAACTTCACCGATGCGGAAGTAGAGCTTGTCCGGGATGTCGGAGCCGGATGCTGGGGTAGTTTTGCGGATTGGCTGATGCTGTGCCATGCCAAGAACTCCGATACTGCTGTGCCGGCGCGGTGGCCTACGCTCCGGCATGAGTAAGTATAGGCCACCGAAACGGCGTCGTTTGCAATTTTTCTGATGTTAAAAACGCGACGGCTGGGATGGGCTAGGTTCCCTGGAATGTTGGAGGACTGATGAAATGAATCAATAGAGTGATTTTCGGGGTCGGGTTATGGTGCTAAAGAGGGTGGGTGCCGACGGAATGGAACTGGCGGGGCGAAAGCGGCGTATTGTTTTTGTAAAGATGTGGAGGCGGAAGATGCGGAACAACCAGACTGTTGTGATGGCAACACTGATTGCGGCGACGGCCCTTATAAGCGGCTGCCGGATCGAGTCAGACAAGCGGAATGGCAACGATAACGTGAGGATTGCAACTCCTTTCGGCGGTATGACGGTAAAGACAAACGACGCGGCAGTAGTCGACGGGCTGGGATTGCCGGTGTACCCGGGCGCGGATCTGGTGAAGAAGGATAAGAACAATGGGGCAGCTGATGTAAATATGAGCTTTGGGAGCTTTCAACTGCGAGTAAAGGCAGCCAGTTATCGTACGACGGACAGTCCGGAACAGGTGACGGCGTTTTATCGCAAAGCGCTGGGACGGTACGGCGACGTGATTCAATGCCAGAATGACAAGGCCGTGGGCACACCGACTCGAACGGCGGAGGGGTTGACCTGCGACAACGAGAAACAGAATCACGTTTACGTCAACGACGATGAGTCGGGCAAGATGGAGCTGAAGGCGGGTTCGAAGCAGCATCAACACATTGTCGCGATCGATCCCGAGGGCAATGGGACAAAGTTCGGTCTGGTTGCGTTGGATTTGCCGGGCCACCTTTCGTTTGCCGATAAAGACGACAAACAAACGCAGTGAGCGCCTGGGCCTGTCGTGTCTGTTTGGCCGAGCTTGCCGCACTCTGCGCGGTGGGATAGCTTCATAAGATATGCAAGAGTATTGTCACCGTTGCGTCGGCGAGCTACCTGCCGGAGAAGGCATGTTGCCGTTTTGCCCGCATTGTGGTTCTCCACAGATTTACCTGCAGGATCATGAGCAGCAAAACGGAGGGGTTGAGACCGATACCACGGGCGCGACTCCGCCGCCGAGGCCGCAACAAGTGGACTGGAAGACGGCGATCCGGTGTGCAGCGCTGGTGGCGGGAGTGGCTGCCGGGTTGAGCCTAGTGTCTCAGCGGGTGCAGGTGGTTTCGCTTCTGAGCATGCTCTGGACGATCAGCGGATCGATGATTACGCTGGCGCTGTATCAGCGTCGCCGTCCGCTGGCGTGGATGGATGCTGGGGTGGGGGCTCGGATTGGGCTAGTCGTTGGGTTGGCGCTTGTGGTTTGCCTGGGAGTTGCTTGGGGGATTGGCGGATTGGTGGCGCGGTATGGTCTGCATAGTCTGGGCGCGTTCGATGCGGAGTTGACCCGAACGGTTCATGACGGCTTCGAGAAGGCGGTGGCGATGGCCCCGCAGACGCCGGAGGCACAGAGGTTCTGGTTCTCGCCAGACTTTCGAGCAGGTATGATGCTGCTGGGATTTGGCATGTTGTCAACGTTCTTGTTAATACTGTCCACAGTAGGCGGGGCCGTAGGTGGATTCGTCCGGATGCGCCGCAATTTGTCGGCGTAAGTACCGACAGTGATCGGCAGTTGCAAGCGGCACCTGACGCCGGCCGACTCTGAAGCTCCGGTAAAACCTCGGTGTGAACTGGCGGTGCTGATATCATCAGCGCAATTGTTATGAGTGAAACTATGCAAGCACGGAAGCCTAGGTTGCGGGAAAAGGGCCGGCTGATGTCGGCCTCGGAGATTGAGCGCACGTTGGTTCGCCTGGCGCATGAGATCGTGGAAAAGCACGATGGCAGCAAGAATGTGGGGCTGGTCGGGATCAAGCGCAGAGGCGTTCCTCTGGCACAGCGGCTCGCGGTGTTGATTGAGAAGATCGAGAAACATCCAGTGGATACAGGAGTGCTGGATATCAGTTTCTACCGCGACGACCTCTCGACGGATGGGCCGCGGCCTAAAGTGACGCCGGGGGCGCTGGGGTTCGATGTGACGGGGCGGGACATCATCCTGATGGATGATGTGCTGTATACCGGACGGACGATACGGGCTGCGCTGGATGCTCTGTTCGACCATGGCCGGCCGAAGAGTGTCCGGCTGCTGGTCCTGATCGACCGTGGCCATCGTGAGCTGCCAATCGAGGCGACGTATGTCGGGCGAACGATCCCTACTTCGAAGCGCGAGATTATCGAGGTGAAGTTGAACGAGGTGGATGGGCAGGAGCAGGTTTTGCTGGTCGAGCTGGTGGACTGAGTTGGCCCTGACTGAACGAGCTGCGATGAGGGCTTCAGAGTATGCTGCCGGTTCACTGTTGACGGTGGCGGATCTGCCAGTGGTGGAGGTCGCGGCGATTCTGGCGGCGACCGACCGGATTGAGTGCATGGAAGCTGCAGACCGTGCGCGGATGCTGGCGGGGCGGCCGATTGCGCTGCTGTTCTATGAGTCGAGCACGAGGACGAGGACTTCGTTTGAACTGGCGGCGAAGTCGCTGGGGGCCATTACTACTCTTGTCAGCGACAAGTCTTCTTCGATTGAAAAAGGCGAAAGCCTGAAAGATACAGGGTTGACGCTGCGGGCGCTGGGTGCGGAGTGCATTATTCTGCGGCATGCGAACTCGGGGGCGCCGTATCTGCTGGCGAAGGCGACGGGACTGCCAGTATTGAATGCAGGGGATGGAATGCATGAGCATCCTTCGCAAGCGTTGTTGGATCTGCGAACGATCTTGGCGAGGCTCCGTGGCGTGGATGCCGGGCGTATCGATACAAAGACCTTGCACGGTGTGACGGTGGTGATTACGGGGGATATTCTTCATAGCCGCGTGGCGCGGTCGAATGCGCTGCTGCTGCCAAAGCTGGGGGCGAGGGTGTTGTTGTGCGGGCCGAAAGAGTTGCTGCCGGAGGATGCGCTGGGGCTGGGTTCTAACGACAACACGGGCAGCGTCGAGATTGAGCGGGACTTCAATAAGGCGCTGAAACAGGCACAGGTGGCGATGATGTTGCGGATTCAGCGGGAGCGGCTGGCGGGACTGGAATTGGATCTGGCGGATTATATTTCGCGGTATCAGCTGAATGAGGAACTGCTGACGGCCTGTGCTCCGAAGGCCGTGGTTATGCATCCGGGGCCGATGATCCGCGGGCTCGAGATTGCTGGCGAGGTGGCGGATGGGCCGAACTCGGCGATTGAAGATCAAGTGCGGCATGGATTGGCGGTGAGGAAGGCGCTTCTGGTGCGGGCGCTCGGCGTGGGTGGATTTAAGAGTGTAATGGTATGAGTGACATATTGATTTTGAATGGGCGGCTGGTGGATCCGGCGAGTGGCGTGGATGGGGAGCGGGATTTGCTGCTGCGGAATGGCCGGGTGGCCGCTGTCGAGGTGCCGGGTGGATTGAAGGGTGTTAAGACGAAGGAGACGGGCAGTCAAATTATCGACGCTGCGGGCATGATTGTGGCGCCGGGATTGGTGGATGTTCATGTGCATCTGCGGGAGCCGGGGCAGACGTACAAAGAGTCGATCGCGACGGGGACGGCCGCAGCGGCGGCGGGTGGGTTTACGACTGTGGTGGCGATGCCGAATACGGTGCCGGTGAACGATTCGGTTGCGGGGCTGGAGTGGATGCTCGATGCGGCGCGCGGGGCGGTAGTGAAGCTGTTTGGGATGCCGGCGGCGACGTTTGGAAGCATGGGCGAAGAGATCACGGATTTTCACCAGTTGCACCGGGCCGGTGCGGTTGGGTTCACGGATGACGGAAAGCCGGTGCTTCACGATCGTGTGATGCGCGAAGCGCTGGTGGCCGCGGCGGGGATTGGAGTGCCTGTGTCGCAGCATGCGGAGGACACGCGACTGACGGGCGGTTGCAGCATGAACGCGGGGCCGGTGGCTTTTCGTCTGGGGCTGCGTGGGATGACGGTGGAGGCGGAGGCGCGGATTGTGGAGCGGGATATCCGGTTGCTGCGCGATATCGAGCGGCACGATGGGCTGCGGCCGCATTTGCATGTGCAACATGTGTCGACGGCGAAGGCGATGTCCTTGATACGCGAGGCAAAGGCCGAGGGGCTGTGTGTGACGTGCGAAGTGGCGCCGCATCATTTCACCCTGACGGATAAGGCGATTGGAGACTATGACACGAATGCGAAGATGAATCCGCCGCTGCGGAACGATGCGGACCGGTTGGCGATGATTGCAGGGTTGATGGATGGGACGGTGGACTGCATTGCGACTGATCATGCTCCGCATGCGTTGTTTGAAAAGGAGCAGGAGTTTGAGCGGGCTCCGAATGGGATCACCGGGTTGGAGACTGCGCTGGGGCTGGCACTTCGAGTGTTGCACAAGGGGCAGGCGATGACGATCTCGCGTGTGATGGAGTTGATGAGTGCTCAGCCTGCAGGAATTGTTTCGCTGGAGGGTCGGGGGACGCTGAAGGTGGGGAGCTTTGCGGATGTAGTGGTGTTCGATCCAGCGGCGGAGTGGAGCTTTGAGGCGAAGAGTTCGCGATCAAAATCGCGGAATACGCCTTTTGACGGCGCGCCCATGCTTGGTCGAGTGGCTTACACGTTGAGCGAAGGGCGCGTCGTCTTCACGGATCGGTGAAATGGAAGCGGCGGCCGCCGGAAAGCTGAAGATTGGAAGGGTAATTTCCCACCTGCTCTCAGGATGCTCTGTTCTGTTTGCTCCAAATCTTCCGATTCCATCTCCGGCACCGGTGTTTGGTGCGTTCGGCTGGATTGGCGCTTAGCCCGCCGTCGGTGCCGCTGCCGGAGAATGCGGCGTAGTGCGGCCGTAGTTCTGAAAGGTCCAGCCGAAGAGATTGGCGTAGAAGGTTTTGCTTGCTGCAAGCTGTTGGGTTGGAAGCTCGAGATAGGCGATCTTCAAGGTGCCATAGTTGTCCTCACCTAAGCGAGCATCGCTGACTTTACCATCCCCTAGCGCTGCAATCTCGTTTGCAGTGCAGGTAGAGACAGGTAATCCGGCCTCGCTAGGGACATTCAAATGGAACACGATGAACGGCTCGGTCAAACGTACTGTTTGAAATGGGGGAGTGAAGACTGTTGCACACATCCATATCACGGATGGATGCGAGAAGTCCTAACGGGTGTGGAAGATTTTTCTGTTGATGTCTGGCCAGAACTCTTTGAAGGTGAAGTTGCCGACATCGATGAGGTCGCTCGTGAGCCATTTCTGGCCGACCTTGGTCCAGGTGCGATATTTGGTGGGGTAATAGAGGGTGGAGACACCGGCGGCGGCGCCTGAACCTACGATCTCGGAGAAGTTGAACATCTTGTCACCGTCGTCCTGGCGCGTGATGAGAACGCGGGTCGCGGCGTAAAAGGCGCGCTTGTTAAAGCCGCCATGGCCGAGAGTGTAGAAGCGGTTGTCCTGATGAAAGAAGGCCGGACCGACGCCGCTGACCATGAAGTTTTCGTCGGCGGTGTCGAGAAGAGTGTGCCAGTAATAGCGACCATAACCGGCGACTCCCTGATGGAACTCCGGGTAGGAGTTGCCGTTCATGGAGATGCCGGACTGGATGGCGGTGAGGATGAAAGAGGAGTAATCGAAGCTGTTCTTGCCTGCGAGGATGAACTTTTCCTTCGCCGTCTGTGGCGGCAGCCTGGTTCCGGCGGAGACGGCACTAAAGTTGGGAACGATGCCGAGGATGCGCTTGGTCTGAGGGGCTCCGTTGGTGTTGACGACGTCAAGGTCGTTGGCCGTCTTCGAAGGCGAGGAGGGTGCGGATGTTTGGGTCTGGCTGGATTGTGGACTTTGTAGTGCGCTAGGATCGTCTGGGAGTTCCGAGACGAGGTGCGTCTCTATGGGAACGGCGTATTCGTTTGAGGAACTTGCAGGAGAGTTGTTCACGTTGAGTTGCGCGCGGAGGGTGATCGGTGCCCCGAGGAGGATGACAAGGAGAACGATGCCGAGCTGCAGGCCATTGGGCCTGGACTGGCGAGCATGACAAAGAGGCATACAGATAAGACGCATCTTTTCAAGAATAGATTCGACATGCCGAGCAATTCGAGAAAACGAATACGGCTTTCAAGGGAGGGCCTAATTCGATAACGCGTTGTCAGGATTGAAGAATTCCCATCGTTTTCGCAACACTAGAGAAGACTTCCAGAGCTTGATCGATTTGAGCGCGTGTGTGCTCGCTGGTCATGATGGTGCGAATACGGGCTTTGCCCTCGGGGACGGTGGGGAAGGCGATGCCGGTGGCCATGACTCCCGCGTCGAAGAGGGCACGGGAGAAGTCCATGGTGCGGCGGCCGTCTCCGATGATGATCGGGGTGATAGGGGTTTCGCTCTTCGGGGTTGAGTTGCCCCCGACGTCGAAGCCGGTGTCGGTGAGTCGCTGTTTGAAGTAGTTGGTGTTGTCCCAGAGCCGTTGGATGCGGTCAGGCTCGTTTTCGAGGATGTCGAAGGCGGCGATGCAGGTGGCAGCGACTGAGGGTGGGTGCGAGGTGGAGAAGAGGAATGGGCGGGCGCGGTGGTAGAGATAGTCGATGAGGTCGCGGCTGCCGCAGACGTAGCCGCCGAGCGCGCCGATGGCCTTTGAAAGTGTCCCGACCTGGATGTCGACCTTGTCGGTGACGTGAAAGTGATCGACGCTGCCGCGTCCGTTGCGGCCGAGGACGCCGCTGGAGTGCGCGTCGTCGACCATCATGATAGCGTTGTATTTTTCGGCGAGTGCTGCGAGCTTATCGACTGGACCGATGTCACCGTCCATGGAGAAAACGCCATCGGTAATAAGGAGCTTGTGGCCGGGTTCGTTCTGGACTTCGCGGAGAAGTTCTTCGGCGTGGGCAACGTCTTTGTGGCGGAAAACTTTGATCTTGGCGCGGGAGAGGCGGGCGCCGTCGATGATGCTTGCGTGGTTGAGCTCGTCGGAGAGGATGAAGTCGTCTTTGCCGAGGATGCTTGAGACGGTGCCGGCATTGGCGGTGAAGCCGGACTGAAAGACCACGCAGGCTTCGACACCTTTGAAGGAAGCGATCTTTTCTTCGAGCTCCATGTGGATGTGCATGGTGCCGGCGATGGTGCGGACGGCTCCGGAGCCTACGCCGTATCTTTTTGTCGCGGCGATGGCGGCTTCTTCGAGCTTGGGGTGGTTGCACAGGCCGAGATAGTTGTTGGAGGCGAGATTGATGACGCGCTTGCCGTCGTAGGTGCAGACGGGGGCCTGCTGGTCGTCCAATTCGCGCAGTTTGAAGAACGTTCCACGTTGACGGAGGTCGTCGAGCTGGGCGGCGAGGTGGGCGAGTTGGGGGCGTTTGGCGGCTTCGGTGGTCATGGAATTCATCGTAAACCTTTGCGGGCCGGGTAGTCTTTAGAGCGGAATGAGCATCTTACGAAGGGAAGCGGTTGGACCCTCGTGGGAGAAACCCACAGGAAAAAATCAGAACGAAGTACGAGGATTCCACAAATGAAATTTCAATATTTAGGAAAAGCTGCAGCAGCGATGATGCTGGCGTTCGTTATGCTGGCTGGTTGCAAATCGAAAGAGGATGCGGCGATTGAGAAGGCCAAACAGCAGGCCGCTGCGACTGGACAGGCCCAGCAGGTTGTTTCAACCGACAAGAACGGGAATGTGACGACCACGACTGTGCAACCGCCAGCGCCGGGACAGACGGCGCAGTCAGTGACGACGACGGTGGCCCCAGCCGCTGGCGTGGCTGCGAATACTCCAGCTACGGCACCGGTGGCTACGGGACAACCGGTTACGGCGGGGCAGATGGATGCTTCGGGCCAGCCGGTACCAGCGCCCGCTCCTGGCGCGGCGCCAATTGTTCGGCCTGCGGACGTGAATATCGCTGCGGGCACAAATTTGACGATTCGGATCAATCAACACATCAGCGTCAAGACGAGCCACGCGGGTGACCGGTTCGATGGCGAAGTTGTCGATCCGGTCGTCGGAGATAACGATCGCGTTGTGATTCCGAAAGGTACGCCGGTGAGCGGTGTTGTTGTTGCCTCGCATCGCCGAGGGCACTTCAAGGGCAGCTCGATTCTGGAGCTGCGGCTGACGTATCTCACGTTGAACGGCACACGGTATGCGCTGGATACGAGAGACCTGACGCAGACGAAGAAGGGTAAGGGCAAGAGATCGGCGGCGTTTATCGGCGGAGGCGCCGGGCTGGGCATGCTGGTCGGCGGCGTGGCTACCGGCGGTGTCGGGTTGCTGGTTGGCGGCCTTGTTGGTGCGGGAGGCGGCACAGCGCTCGGTGGGCTGACGGGCAATCGGGACATTGAGATTCCGGCCGAGTCGATTGTTCGGTTCAAGCTGGCAGATAATCTCGTTGTCCAGCCCGCCTGAGTTGTTTCAAGTTGAGGTGCAGAAGCCTATCTCCGGATGGGCTTTTTGTTGGGCATGGAAATAGCCCCTTGTTCTTCAGTTAGGATGGGTTGGGTTCAGGAGGAATGTTGATGGCGATTCGGCTGCATTTTTGGGGTGCGGCGCAGACGGTTACAGGATCTTCGCATCATCTGGAATGCGCGGGACAGAATGTGCTACTGGACTGCGGGCTGTTTCAGGGACACAGACAGCAGGCTCGTGAGATCAATGAGCATCTGGCGCTGCCCGCAGAGCAGGTGAATGCCGTGGTGCTCTCGCATGCGCACATTGACCATAGCGGCAATCTTCCGCTGTTGGTGAAGCAAGGGTATCGGGGACCGATTTACACGACGCCTTCGACCGTGGATTTGTGCGAGAAGATGTTGAAGGACAGCGCGCACATTCAGGAGTCGGATGCTGAGTATGTGAACAGGAGGGCGCACCTGAGGAGATCGCTTGGCGTTGCGACGGACGGCGAGGCGGTGGCGCCGCTCTACACGCATGCGGATGCGGAACAGGCGGTGCGGCAGTTCAAGCCGGTGACGATGCATACGCCGAAGCTGCTGTCGGGCTCAATGGCGGACGCGGGATTTACTACGACGACGTTTGATGCGGGGCACATGCTGGGGTCGACGTGCGTTCTGGTGGAGGCGCGTGAAAAGGGGCAGACGACGCGGCTGCTGTTTTCGGGCGATGTAGGGCGGGAGGCATTGCCGATTATCAGGGACCCGGAGACGGCGCCGGCTGCGGAGTATCTGATTTTGGAGAGCACATATGGGAATCGCCTGCATCAGCCATTGGGTCCTGTAAAGAAGAAGCTGGCACACCTGGTGAACCGTACGGCCCAGCGCGGTGGGCATATCGTAATGCCAGCCTTTGCGGTGGGACGGACGCAGCAAGTGGTGTTGCTGTTGCATGAGCTGATTGATGAGAAGGCGATTCCTGATATTCCGATCTTTGTCGATAGTCCGCTGGCGGTGAATGTGACCGATGTATTCCGCAAGCATGAGGAGGAGTGGGATGATGGGGCACGCGCGTTTGCGGATCTGCATGAAGACCCGTTTGGGTGGAAGCGGCTGCGGTATATCCGCACGGTGGAAGAGAGCAAGACGCTGAATGGGCTGCACATGCCGTTTATTGTGATTGCAGCCTCGGGCATGTGCGAGGCCGGAAGAGTGCTGCATCACCTGAAGAACAGCGTGGAAGACCCGAAGAACCTGGTATTGATTACGGGCTTTCAGGCGGAGAATACGCTGGGGCGCGCGATAGTGCGGCGGGAGCCTGAGGTGAGGATCTTTGGCGAGCCGATGAGGCTGCGGGCGGAGGTGGATTCGATTGGTGAGTTGAGTGGACATGCGGACCAGAGAGAACTTCTGCAATGGATGGAACCGGTGGTGCCCACGCTGAAGAGAGTGTTCCTGGTGCATGGCGAGCCGGACGCGCAGCAGGCGTTGAAGGCGGAGATCGAAAAGATGTACAAGCTGGAGGTTCTCTGTCCGAAGCGGGGCGACCGGTATGAGGTGGGTTGACGGAGAGGCTTACCGCGGATCTATACGGATGACACGGATTGAAAAGACTGGCTTAGGGCGTGGGTTTCTTTTCGAGAAACCTGGCCGTGAGGTGGAGAGCAGTGTCTATGATCTCCTGATCGCCGCCGCAGCCTTCGAGCCAGTGCATGTTGGGTTCGCGGCGAAACCAGGTGAGCTGGCGTTTGGCGTAGTTGCGATGGCCTTGCTGGGCCTGGGTTACGGCCTGCTCGCGGGTTAGTTCGTTTTCGAGGACTGCCGTGGCTTCGGCGTAACCGAGAGAGGTGAGGGGGCGGCAGCCGGCGCTGTAGCGGGCGATGAGGCGTTCGGTCTCTTCGATGAGGCCGCGGTCGAACATTGCGGCAGCGCGCTGGTTGATGCGTTCGTAGAGGCGTTCGCGCGTGGGATTGAGGCCTAGCCGGAGGATACGATATCCGGTGAGGGCGGTGCGGCCCTTCTGCCATTGTTTTGTGAGCGGCCCTTCTGCAGCGAGGGAAACTTCGATGGCACGGATTACTTTGGGGACGTCGTTGGGGTGGATGGCTGCTGCCGCGGTTGAGTCGAGGCGCGTGAGCAGGCGGTGCACATAGGCGGGGCCTCTAGTTGTTGCGATTCTACGGAGGCGTTCGCGCTGGCCAGGTTTTTGAGGGGCTGCGGGAAAGAGGCCGTCGATGAGGGCGCGCAGGTAGAGACCGGTCCCACCGGCGACGATGGGCAGGTGGCCGCGTTCGGTAATTCCGATGAGGGCTTCGCGGGCCTGGCGGCTGTAGTCTCCCGCAGTGCAGGCTTCGTTGGGCCAGGCGATGTCGATCATGTGGTGCTGGATGAGGGCGCGCTCTTCGCGTGTGGGCTTCGCCGTGCCGATCTCCAACTCGCGGTAGACGGCTACAGAGTCGCAGCTCACGATCTCACCGTTGAACTCTTCAGCGAGGCGTAGTGCGAGAGAGGTTTTGCCGCTGGCTGTAGGGCCTACGAGGACGATAAGTGGTTGGTCTCGAGGAGTCACCATCGAGAGGGCACCTGAGTTACCACAGACGCCACCAACCCGGCGTGAAGATGTTGTGGATGCCTGCACGGAGCAGGCTGAAGATGAAGACGGCTAAGGCAAGGAATAACAGACCACGTGTCTGGCGTCGGCGTTCTGCCTGCCTGGGCGCTGCGGTTGAAGGAGCGGACTGTTGCGGCATGGAGTTTGAGATGACGGCCGTCGGTGTCAGAGCTGCATTTCGTTGATGATTTCAGGAACGAGTTACGGAAGCGGCTTGTTGGTTAAGAAGTCGATGCGGAGTTCGAGGTTCGGACCCTTGAAGTTTGCGGGCAGGGGCGGAAACTGTCCAACGCCGGTGATGCCGCCCCAGCAGGCACGGTCGATGGCGGGGTCCTGGCTAGATCCGTCAAGGTTCATGGCTGTAATGTGACCGTCGGAGCTAATGGTAAAGCGGATGAGAGTTTCGCCCTGCTTGTTGAGAGGAGGACGTGCCTCCTCGGGGATCAGAGGAATCCAGTTGCGCTTGATGTCTCCGAGGATTTTTCTAATGTAGGGGCCGAAGTCTACGCCCTGAGTGTCCGACAGAACCTCGACTCCGGTACCCATGCCTTGACGTCCGCCACCGGGCGTGCTCGGCGTGTAATCTCCGGCGCCGCGATCGCGGGCGGCATCCTGGGCGGCCTTACGGATGGCGTCGCCGGCGCTTTGATTCGGGTTGCCAAAATTGGGGCGGGTGGGAGGCGCTGGGCGGGGCGCTTCGATCAACGCCTGCTGAGTTGGCGGCGGAGCCGGAGGCGGCGGTTGGGGAGTGGGCGGAGTTGGCGCAGCTTGCGTAGGGGCGGATTGGGCCGGTTGAGCTGGGGCAGGGGCTGGAGCTTCTGCCTTGCGCATCGCACGCAACTGTTGCAGAGTCTTTTGATCGAGTTGCTGAGTCGGGCTCTTCTGCGGTACGGGTTTGGGCCTAGGCGCAAGCCGAGACAGATCTTTGGGGGCGTCGAGGAAGGTCAGCTGCTTATCACGCTCCTTGAGGACGTCGACGGGACTGATGAGGCGTGGCTGGTGGAAGAGCACGCGCGGGCCGTAGAACAGGAACCAGACGATGCCCATGTAAATGATGATGGAGATGTAGATGGATTCGCGAAAGCGCGCTTTGGAGCGTTCGTCGTCGAGGGAGTCAAGCAGATGGATCAGCTCATGCTCTTCGAGTTCGCCATAACGGCCGGTGCGCACCTTGATCGGTTGGGTCGGCGGGGCGGAGTTGGGCGGTGTCTCGAGGGAGGGCATGGGCTATGTGGTCTGACGGGTGCGGGATGCGAAAGTTGCGTTTACGAACGGGCTGTTAATTTCTGGTGGAGCGCCCTGGTTTGCACAGACCCTTCTATTTTCTCATTTTTGAGGCTCCTTAGGGGGTGGAAGTGATGGAGGGGAAGTTTATGAAACTGGAGGCGAAACCCGTAGACTGGGAGACGTGACTCCGAGCCTTTCTTCCAATGTTCGCGCCGTAGTGTTGACGATCAGCGACCGGTGCTCTCGGGGAGAGCAGGTCGACCTCTCTGGACCGACAGTCCGGCAGTTACTGGAAGCCGCTGGATTCAGTGTTGTCGCAACCGAGATTCTGCCCGATGAGTTGGATTTGATTGCCGCGGCATTGCGCCGTCATTCGGCCAGTGCAGTTTTGATTGCGACGACAGGGGGGACTGGGCTGGCTGCGCGGGATGTGACGCCGGAAGCTACGAGGCTGGTCTGCGAACGGATGGTCGACGGATTGGCGGAGCGCATGCGCAGCGAGGGGTTGCAACAGACTCCGCTTGCTGCGCTCAGTCGTGCAGTGTGTGGGACGCTGGGGACGACGCTGATCGTGAATCTGCCGGGTAGTCCTTCAGGAGCGAAGAGCTCATTGGCTGCGATTCTGCCTGTGCTGCCGCACGCGCTGGATCTTTTGGCTGGGCGCACGGAGCATCCTGCGGCCTCGGGTGAGAATCGACCGGGCGCAGCGGACCACAGGTAGAATGAGACATACCCAGTGAAGATCTCTCCTGTTGCACTCCTTAGTAAATGGAACGCCGTCATGCTTGCAGCGTTGAAGCCGCTCGGCGTGTGGGGGATCGGCGCGTTGGCGGTTATCGATTCGGCTGCGATCCCGGTGCCGATCGATGCCTTGCTTATCGACTACGTCGCGAATGACCATAGGCGGTTTTTGTTGTATTGCTTCATGGGTGCGCTTGGCTCGGCTGTCGGCAGCCTTTTGCCTTACTACCTTGGACGCGCAGGCGGAGAGCTGTTTTTGCTGAAGCGGATCAACCGGCAGCGCTATGAACAGATGCGGGACCGGTTCGAGAAGCAGGAATTTCTCGCCATCATGGTTCCGGCGATGATGCCGCCGCCTATGCCTGTAAAACTGTTCGAGTTTGCGGCCGGCGTGTTTGAGATGAAATCCTTATGGTTCTTCAGCGCGATTCTGGTGGGCAAGTTTGTGCGATTTCTGATTTGGGCGATCATTACGATCACGTACGGACCAGCCATCCTTGGGACGATTACCAGAGCCATCCATGCCCATCGGAATTGGGTGCTGGGGTTGAGTGGAATTGTTCTGGTACTGCTGCTGGTGTATGTCCTGCGCAAAGTGTTCGATCGCCGGCGGGGAACGAGGCTGCCGTTGGAGGAGGACTAGACGAATGGGATAGGTTGGCGCAGACCCCCTCCCCCCTATTTTGCGCAAAGTCCTAGAAACAGGTACTTTATGCTTGGACTCCTACTCGGAGTCTCCATCTGTCCAAAGCAGCCGGGGAGAGGTTTTGTCAACCTTCGTAGCTTTCGCTCTAGTGCTGGACTCGGCCGTCCATCTCCATCCGGACGACGCGACGATCGGCATTGACGTACACCGTACCTGAAAGCGGAGTTTTCTCTCGACCAGAGAAGAACGGCGTGTCATAGAAAAAGCGCAGGTCTTTGAAGGACACTGCGGTGAGTCCGTCCGGATCGGTGTCCGTTTCGGTGACGACAGGAAATTGGGACCAGTCCAGATAGACTTCGCCGAGCCAGCTGCGTTTGGCGACCAACGTTGCGAGCGTGGTGGGCGGTTTATAGATGATCTGGGCTTGATGGTTGCTTGCCATGGTGTCGTTGAGGGTGTCTGCGCTGGAGATTTGATAAGACTGAGGCATTTCCACTACGGTTTGCCAACGGAATGGATTAATGGGGTGAGGGTCGGCTGTCACGCGTAGTGCGGTGGCGCCGTTCAAATCGGCAGCCTGTGCGAGTTGAATCGCCTTCTGATGCTCGACGAAGCGAACCGCCCAGACGACGGTCATGGCGATGAGAGCGGTGATGGCCCAGCCTTGTCCTCGGAACGCCGGTCTGCGCGCGCCTACTTCACTGCTGACGAGGCCGAAGAGGGACGGGGCTATGAGTGCGATGAGGAGGATGAGAAACAGGACAGGCTCGAAGATGAAGACGAAGGAGCCGGCATACCAGTGGGGATTGAATGGAAAGAAGGGGCGGAGGCCGTAGTTATTGGTCCAGTCCAGCAGCAGATGACTGAGCAGAGCGATAAGAGAGAAGCAGTAGAGTAGACCCCAGCGTATGGGGGCTTTGGGTGGCTTGCTTGAGGTGGCTTGACGCGTCCGCCAGCGATGAAAGAGCCAGACACCGCCCACGATGATCGCCGCCTCGAATGGAATACCTAGGAAGGTGTGGGTCCATCCACGATGATGCTGAAAGGCAGCGATGGGCCCCTTGATGGACCAGAGGACGTCGAGGTCGGGAACTTCGGCAGCGAGCGTCATGGCGACGGTGGCGTAGGCTGCTTTGCGGTTGAACCCGGCTCGGGCGAGGCAGGCTCCGGTCATCAGGTGCGTTATGGGTTCCATAGCGTCGGAGGATGCCTTCTTCGAGGTTAGCTTACTGTTGGAATTGGTTCTTTGTCGCGGCGACAAATGACAAGCTGACTGCCTGCGATGCGGTAGAGCGGGATTGAGTTGCGAAGTTCAGTAAGGTACCGGCTCACACCGTCGATGAACCAGGCGTAGTCGTCCCAGACGACGATACCGTTCGGCGCGAGAATTTTTAGCGCTGTCTCGGTGTCGGCTTTGATGCATTCGTAGGAGTGGCCGCCGTCGATGAAGCAGAGGTCGGTGCCGGCGAGCAGGTCAGGCGGGGTAAAGGTAAGAGAGTTGCCGCGGAGCTGATGGATGCGGGCGGCAGCGGGATGGTGAAGGAAGGCAAAGCCTGTAGAGGTGCGGGAGAGTCGGACCCATTCCTTGTCGCCTTTGCTGAGGGTTTCGACCTCGACGTCGGTGTATTGTTCGGGGAGATCGAGGGTGTAAATCTCGGCCTCGGGTGCGTTGAGTGCCATGGTGAGAGTGCCGACGCCGCGAAACGTTCCGGTCTCAAAGATTTTTTTTGGGCGAAGCGCACTCACGATGGTTGCGAGAAGCGTGTAGGGAACGACAAAGCCCAGGCCTGAGAGGCTGATGGTATCGATCGGCGGGAGGATGATCTCCCGCGGTTCGTTGCAGCCAAGGAACTCGGCGAGGGCTGGATGATCGATGACCGGGAGCGTATCGCGGGCGTCGAAGGCGTGCTGACGGACGCTACGGCCCAGTTGGACGACGTGGCGGCGTGTCCTACTGTTCGCGAGGCGAACAGTTGCCAGTTCCAGGAGATCGCGAAGCATGGGAAGAAAGTGCCGGGAATCGACTCCATAGCTGCGCGTCTTTGGGGGAGGCTTTTCTTTCATTAGCAGTTATCTGTTTCGTAAAGCGCGCTGTGCGGATTTTCTCATACTTGGTGCGCTGGAGCGCACGTGCCGGTGAGGGTGAAGGAGGGCGCTTGGTAGAATCAAAGTGCCGATGCCTACTTCGACTGAGATTACGCCTGAGATTATCGCCAAATATCAGCCTGTGATTGGGCTGGAGGTTCATGTTCAGCTTTTGACGAAGTCCAAGGCGTTTTGCGGCTGCGTCAACAAGTATGGGGGTGAGCCGAATACGCATATCTGTCCGACCTGTCTCGGGTTGCCGGGAGCGCTGCCGGTATTGAATCGGCGGGCGGTGGAGTTTGCGGTGCTGGCGGCAAGGGCGATCAATTGCGAGATTCGCGAGACAAGCATCTTCGCACGAAAGAACTATTTTTATCCGGACTCGCCGAAGGGTTACCAGATATCGCAGTTCGATAAACCGATCGCCGAGCATGGGTGGATTGATGTTCCGGCGTTGGATGCGAACGGGGGTTCAATAAGAAAGCGGATCGGCGTGACGCGGCTTCACCTGGAAGAAGATGCGGGCAAAAGCCTGCATGACGGTTTTGCAGACTCAGTTTCGAAGACCTATATCGATTTGAATCGGTGTGGGACGCCGCTGGTGGAGATTGTGAGTGAGCCGGATCTGCGGACTGCAGACGAGGTCTTCGAGTATCTGACGAAGCTGAAGGAGATTCTGCTGTACACCGGCGTGAGCGATTGCAATATGGAAGAAGGCTCGCTGCGCTGCGACGCGAACGTGAGCGTGATGCTCAAAGGAGCGAAGGAGTTTGGGACAAAGGCTGAGGTAAAGAACGTCAATAGCTTTCGCTACATTCGCGCGGCGGTGGATTACGAGATCGAGCGGCAGATTGGCGTGATTGAAGACGGTGGGCGGGTGGTGCAGGAGTCTCGGCTGTGGAACAGTGCGGAGGGACGCACTTACTCGATGCGGAGTAAGGAGCAGGCACACGATTACCGGTATTTTCCAGAGCCTGATTTGCCCCCGCTGGTAGTGGGAGCAGAGTGGCAGGTGGAGATCATGAAGATGCTGCCTGAGCTGCCTGAGGCGCGGCGGGCGCGGATGATAGCCGAGTATGAGATCAGCGCGCAGGATGCGGCTACGTTGACAGCGACGCGGGAATTTGCCGATAGCTTTGAGGCTGCGGCGAAGAAGGCGAAGAACCCTCGCCGCGTGGCCTCGTTGCTGACTAGCGAGTTGACGATGCGGCTGCGGCTGGCTGGGCTGGAGCTTGATCAATCACCAGTGAGCATGGCCGGGATTGTGATGGCGGCAGACCTGGCTGAGTCGGGTGAGCTCTCGAGCAAGATGCTGAAGCAGCTGCTGGATATCAGCTTTGAGAAAAATGAAGATTTCCCAGTGGTGTACGAGCGGGAGAAACCGCAGCAGATCTCCGATACGGGCGCGATTGAGGCGATGATTGACGAGGTAATCGCGGCGAATCCGAAACAGGTGGAGCAGTATCGTGGCGGGAAGAAGACTGTAGCGGCATTTTTTGTGGGGAACGTGATGCGGCTGTCGAAAGGGCAGGCGAATCCGACGCTGCTTAATGAGCTGGTGGCGAAAAAGCTGGATTCTATTTAGAAGGAAACGAGAACTCCGTAGCGATATCACTAGATGGCACCGCGCCTGGATTAAGGTTTAATGGGCGGATGCGAATGCATGTCTCCCTATCCAAAGGTCTCCGTCGGGGGTTGTGCGTGAGTGTTCTGCTTGCTCTTTTCGGGTGCCGGACTGAGGCGCCCTACGTGGTGCCGGAGACGCCGATGACTCCGAACACGATACTTCTGTCGCAGATGATGCGTGAGCTGTCGGCTACGCCGGGATTTACTGACGCGCTGCTGGCGCAGCTGGATAGGCGGGGCAAGAAGGGGCCCGCGCTGATGACGCCGAAGCTCATCAAGCGGCTGCGCGAGCTGATCCTTGGAAATGACTGGCAGGGACTGGACCGTTTTCCGGGATGGACGATGCAGGAGGTCAATCCCGCGGTGGGTGTCATCAACAAGGTGGTTGCGAAGAATCCGGGCGCACCGGTTGGAACGCCGTCGGGAGCGCCGACCGAAGCGCCACCAAGTCCCGACGAGGGAGTGATTGCGGAGTATCTCGACCTGGGAAGTTACGCGCCGGATAAGCAGGAGACGGTGAGTCTCGACAAACCTTCGACTTTGCTGGGACTCTCGAACACGGAACTGGTGACTGAGCTCGGTGCTGGCGTAGTGCGGGGGATGTGGCGAATCCCCAGCTTGCGCCCATGCATGCGGATAGCCAGCGGCTCGCGGACGTGTTGAATCGGCTGGGCCTGAATGCTCTTGAAGGAACAGAGACGGTAACGGCGGAGGTGGATGGCAAGACTGCGACGAGTCCGCAAGAGCTGATTCAGGCGCTGATGGCAACCGGGCATTCGGTGGTGATAGCGGATGGCCGGTACTTCGCGAACTTCGGGCACTTTCGCTACAAGGGGCAGGATGTGATGATGCCATTCTTCGTGGACTCACAGATTGGGATTCCAGGGACTAAGCGTTCGCTGCTGGTGCCGGTGAGCCATGCGGAGTATGAGTGGACGGTACGCGGACCGAAGGTGAATGCAGACGTCAGCTTCTACTTTGGGATTGACGGGAAAGCGGAGTTTCGCACGATGGATACGCTGGACCAGGCGTGGGTTCCGGGCCGCCATGCGCATGAGTATCGTGATGCGGATGTTGTGGAGGTGACGCGGCTGGTGGGGAAGATGCTGATTGCGTATTTGCATCAGCATCTCAAGCGGCCGGATCTTCCGTTCGGCGGATACTATCTGCTGGGCGTGTGTCAGGACGGCGTAGCAGCGATCGAGAGGAAGATGACCGGGCACGACACGCTGTTTCCGAACACGACAGAGGCCGCGCTGTGGGACGATCCTCGCGATGCTGTGATCAACGCTATGATGATTGCGATACCTAAGGATCTGAATGGTGCGCCGCCGGCGCCGGCGAGGAGCTTTGGTTCTTTGCCGGTCACGGACTTTAAGCTGATTACGATTCCCGGAATGACTGCTGATCTGGACGCGGTCTATGCTGCATGGCAGGACGGCTCGCTGGAGCGGACGCGGTCGTGGATGGAGAAGATGAAGTTGCGGCTTGTTGGTGCGGCTGCGTTGGTGGTGCTGACTGGAGTGGTGGTTTGGAGTCGGCGGCGAGCGAGGAAATGATCGTCTTCGCTTGTTGCTCTTGATGCAACTCGCCTGCAGGGTGAAGGCTTCCTATACGAGAGGGAGAATAACCATGGCGACGAAGAAGGCAACCAGGAAGTCCAGCAAGAAAACAGTATCGAAAAAGAGCAGTGCGAAGAAGTCGAGTTCATCGCGGAAGTACAGCCCGTCGGCAGGTAAAGACGTTGAGCGCGAGATGAAGGCGATGAAGAAAGGCAAGTTGAAGAGCGGTCGGAGCGGTAAGAAAGTGACCAGCCGCAAGCAGGCGATCGCCATTGGATTATCCGAGGCTCGCAAGGAAGGAAAGAAAGTTCCGGCGAAGAAGTCTTAGTATTTCGTTGGGCTAAACTTTGAACGCGAAGCGACCGGCGGAGATGGCAGGGTCGCTTCGTGTTGTTATTTTTTGTCTGAAGACGATGCGGATGCTGCGGCTGGGGCCGCGACCGGGGTAGATGGAGTCGCTGCGGGAGCGCTTTCCTTCGTGGGCTTCGAATCGGTGGTGGGCTTGGAGTCGCTGCCGGCTTTACCGCTGCCGTCGCCGGAAGATTTCGGTTTGGCGTTGCCGTAACCGTCGGCGTACCAGCCGCCGCCTTTGAAACTGACTGCCGGGGCGGAGAGGACACGCTCGATATGGCCGCCGCAGTGAGGGCAGATAGTGATCTCGGGGTCTGAGAACTTCTGGATCTTTTCAGTACGCTTGTGGCAGGCGGTGCATTCGTATTCGTAGAGCGGCATGATTTCTTTCTCAACTTCTAGCTTATTGTGATGCGGGACGATGGTTGAAGTTGCGACTTCACGCATCGTCCAGTTTCGAATCGCTAAAGTTTGCCGAGCTCGATGAGGCGGACGCTGGCGATGGCTTCTACTTTGCGGAGGGCTTCTACGGCAGCGGTGGCGGAGGCGGCAGAGGGGACGTCGATCTGGACTACGGCGATGGCCTGGCCCTGGGGGACGCGCTGAGAGCGGGCAGAGGTTCCGGCTGCACGGGCTGGATCTGCAGCGCGGCCCAGGGCGAAGTTGGCGATGTTGACTGAATGCTCGCCAAGGATTGTACCGATGCGGCCGACGACGCCGGGGACGTCGTGGTTGCGGATGGCGACGAGGGTGCCGTAGAGGGGGGTTTCGATATCGATGCCGTCGTAGCTCAGGAGGCGTGGCGATGTGCCGTGGAGGACGGTTGCCTCAGCGCTTGTGTCGCCGTCGGAGGAGTGTAGGACGAGCTTGAGGACCGAGCCTACTCCGCCGGTGGTGAACTCCTTCTTGTCTTCCTGGATGCGAATGCCGCGCTCGTGGGCGATGGCGGCGGCGTTGATGCGGTTGGCGGTGGTGCCCTCGCCGTCGGTTCCGTTGAAGATGCCGGCGATGGCGGCGTTGCGGATGAGGTCGGTCTTGCTGGAGGCGAGACGGCCTGTGTAGGTGATCTGAATGTTTTCGAGATTGCCGGGGGTGGCATGGGAGAGGAAGTGTCCGAGGCGCTCGGCCATCTCGATGTAGGGGGCGACCTCGATGTACTCCTCGTGGGAGAGGGAGGGGAGATTGACGGCGTTCTGGACGACACCGAGCTTGAGGTAGTCGCGGACCTGCATGGCGAGCTGGATGCCGATGGCCTCCTGGGCCTCGTCGGTTGCGCCGGCGATGTGGGGGGAGAGGATGACGTTGTCGAGGTTGAAGAAGGGGGAGTCTTTGAGGGGCTCCTGATGGAAGACGTCGAGGGCGGCGCCGGCTACGTGGCCGGATTTGATGGCGTCGGCGAGGGCTTGTTCGACGATGAGCTCGCCGCGGGCGCAGTTGATGATGCGGATGCCCTTCTTCATGATGCGGATGGACGTCTGGTTGATGAGGCCTTCGGTCTGGGTGGTGAGGCCTACGTGGAGGGTGAGGTAGTCGGAGGATTTGAAGATCTCGTCGATGGGGACCAGGGCTACGTTGTTCTCTCGGGCGATGACGGGGGCGACGAAGGGGTCGTAGCCGATGAGGTGCATGCCGAAGCTGGCGGCGCGGCGGGCGACTTCGAGGCCGATGCGGCCGAGGCCTACGATGCCTAGAGTTTTGCCGCGCAGCTCGGAGCCCTGGAGAGATTTTTTCTCCCACTTGGCGCTATGCATGGTGGAGTTCGCGCGGGGGATTGCGCGGGCGAGGGAGATCATGAGGCCGAGGGTGAGTTCGGCTACGGCTACGGCGTTGGCGCCGGGGGTGTTCATGACGACGATGCCGCGATGGGTGGCGGCGTCGGTGTCGATATTGTCTACGCCTACGCCGGCGCGGCCGATGACGCGGAGTTTGGGGGCGGCCTCGAGGAGTTTGGCGTCAGCCTGGACGGCGGAGCGGACGACGAGGGCGTCGGCGTCGACGAGTTCGGCGGCTAGACCGTTTTTTATCTGGTCGGGGGTAACGATCTGCCAGCCGGGTTCCTGCTTGAAGACGGCTAGGGTGGCGGGCGAGACTTTTTCGGCGAGAACGATCTTCAAGGCTGACCTCGATTGGGAGGGTTACCCCTCCCCTGGGTGAAAAGCTGCTAAAGTCTTCCAAATACATGGCTTAGGTTTGGACTAGGGTGCAGCGTGAATAGAAAAAGTCTTGTAAATACTGAGCGGTGAAGTGCAAAGTCTTGATGACGCTTGGGTTATAGCGGACAGGCGGCACGGTTTTCTGTTGTCTCGCTCTATTGTAGCCAATCCGGAGGGGTGGTTTTGTCAAGTGCGCAGATTTGGGCGATCGGCAGTTGGGGAATGATGCCCGTTTGAGCGAGAAAGATTTCCCGCAAGCCTCGAGTCTCCGCGAAATAATGCCCTATGGGTGCATCAGGAAGTGGCCCGAGGTTGATTATTGTGTGCGGCTTGCCTGGTTCGGGCAAGACCACACTCGCCAAGCGGCTGGAGAGCAGCCTCCGAGCGATACGGTTTTCGGCAGACGAATGGATGGTGGCCCTTTCGCTGGATATCTACGACGAAGAGATGCGCGGGAAGATCGAAGCTCTCCAGTGGCGGTTCGCTCGAGAGCTTCTCGGACTCGGTCTCACCGTAGTCATCGAATGGGGCACGTGTGGGGCAGGTCTGAGCGGGACACCCTGCGGCTTGAAGCTCGGGTGCTTGGCGCTGCGGTGGAGCTCCACTATCTCACGGCTCCGGTGGATGTTCTCTTCGACAGGATTCAACAGCGGGGTATGGAGAACCCTCCGATAGAACGAGCTGCGACGTTGCGATGGTCCGAGATGTTTCAGGTACCGACGCCGGAGGAGATGGCTCTCTTCGACACGTGTTCCACACTGGGAGTTGATCCACTAGGAGATTGATTATTCGTCTCGTTATTCCCGCTAAAGCCAATGCCGAGGGTGGTTTTATCAGGTGAGGAAGATTTGTGTATTGGGTCAATTTGAAAGTTGGACAAATCGGCAATGATTGGGCACCTGTGCTTTCAAGGAACTTCCTTGGCGACAACGAGTACCCGATAGTTTCCAAATTGCCGACATCCATGTAGTCATCTGTCAAGTGAAGGCACGGGTGTCCCGGGCGCGCTCGGGAGAGCGTGCAAATCAACAGTTTCAGGATGTTCTACGCGCAACAGTGTGCCTCTCGGCATCGGTTCCTGCGCTCGGCAGAACCAGACATCCATTTGCAGTCTCGGGCCTTGAAGGGCCGTCACAGAAGATTGAGTTTGTGTTCTCTGCCAGTCCCGAAACAATTCGTAGAGAGCCTCGGGAGGGTGATCTCCTTCGCTCAGTCGGCAACCTGCGGGACCTGGCAGTCTGCGCATTTTGTTCATCCTGTTGATTTCGGCAGGATTATGCTGCCGAAGTCCTGCGTTCTTCCGCAGGTACGAAGTCTCTCTGTTGCCGATCTACGGCAAGCAGATACGCCACCATCTTCCGGGCTACGGCAAGGGTCGCCCGATTGCTGTTTCCTTTCTGCCTTTCCCGGTCATAAATAACAGCTAGTTCGTGGTTCTGTCTCGGTGCCAACTTGGCGGCTTCTACCAGCGCACGCTGGATATGTTTATTGCGCTGCTTCGACAGCGGCATACGCATCGCCTTGTCGGCCGAGCTACGTTCATCTCCGCAGAGGCCGCAGTAGCTGATGGCCTGCTTGATCGAGCGGAAGCGTGAGACATCGCCAATCTCCAGAGCCCACGTCAGTGCTGTGATCGGACCCACGCCAGGAACGGTTCTGAGCCTCTTGATCCGGTCGGCCAACACCGGATCGCGCTGAAGAGAACTAACCAGAGCGTACTCGGTCTTCTGGCAGCGCTCGATCGTCTCCCGGCTGAGCTTCAACAGCGGCCGTATGCTCGGAGGAACCTCCCCGTTGGCGGAGAGCAGTTCCCGGAAGTAACTCACCTTGTGCAGCCGTTGCTTGTTGTACTCCACGCCCGTCTCCATCAGCAGTCCGGAGACACGGTTCTTCATCTGCACCATCTGCCGCACCAGCAGATGCCGGTACCTCAGCGTGCGCCTTCGATCCCGTATCGCTGCGGGCATCATGTGGCACTCCGGGAGGAAGTCGCATCTCAGGCAGTCGGCGAGCTTGCTGGCATCGATCTGGTCGTTCTTCTTCTTGGCTGCAGCAATCGCGCGCAGCATCAATGGATGTGCCACCTGGATCTGGGTGGCATGCGGCAGCAGGTGATCGTAGATCCAGCCGCTGAAGATCGTCGCCTCCATCGCCACGGTCCACGGCTGGGGTAGAGTCTTCATCCAACAATCCAGCTCGCGTCGGGTTGACCCGATCTTGCCTTCCTGCTGTATCCGGCCACTCACGTCCTTCACGCAGTAGCTGATCGTCTTCTTGTGTACGTCCAATCCGATATAGTTCATAGTCGTCATCGAGGAGCCTCCGTGGTTGTTCTCTGAATCAGCGTCACCGCTGAGTTCAGCTAATGCAACACCGCGTGCTCCTCGATGACTAACATTCAAACAATTCAGAAGTTAATCACGAGATGCGCGCTTTTCATTACTAATCGGCCTTTTGGCGCATAAGTATTCTCAATAAGTGCTCAGGCTTGGAGTCGCCATCTGAGGTTGCCAAATTTCCGGAATGCCGCCCGCAATTGGCAAGCCGCAAAGATTTTGTACGAGGACTCAAAAGTCGACTTTGTATGAGCAGGCCGTCAATCGCCGAGAACTATTCGGAGCGAGGGAAGATGATCGGATTCGCGTGGCATGCGTGATCGAAAGTTCCGGCTGTTGACCAGCTCTCCGGGAGATGAATAACCCGCTCACGCCGTCGAATCCCGAGGTGCGTCGTTCTTGATACAGTCGGCATTTCCCGGGACGAATTCTGATTTCCGACCGCAGATGCCGTGCAGGGTAACGCGGCAGTGCCTCTCGGCTGGTGGTTTCTGCGCCATTCACCTCGCATCAACCATCCTGCAAGACTACAGCTCTAAACCGGACCTTTCCATCCGCAAGTCGCACCATAACATCGTTGAGTTCATTAAACCGGTAAGTCTCCAGTACCGGCTTAACCTTGCCCTCGGCAGCGAGCTTCAAGATGTCGACGAGATCCGCCGGGTCATTGTGTGCAGAGCCGATGACGGAGGTCTGTTTGAACAGCATAGGAATTGGATCGACTTCAATTGGCTCGGCGCTTACAGCGGTCGTAATCAGTCTGCCTCCAGGGCGTAGTCCATGGAACGCCTGGCTGTTTTGCTTCATTGAAGGTGAGAAGGAGAGGATAATGTCAGCGCCACCCATTGCCAGGAGGTCTTGCCCCACATGGTCCTTAATGACCAATACTTGATGGGCGCCAAAATCGCGCGCAGCCTTCTCCTTTTCGGCCGAGTTCGTGATAGCCAATACCTCGTGCCCCATCGCCACCGCGACCTGAAGGGCGAGGTGGCCCAATCCGCCCACCCCGAGCACGGCTACGCGGTCTCCTCCCGTTGGCCGGGCTGCCCGGTAAGCGCTCATAGCCGAGAATCCCCCACAGAACAGCGGAGCCGCCGCATCCCAGGCAAGTCCGTCGGGCAACAACATGCAACCTTCTGCTTCGGCAATCATGTACTCAGCGTAAGCGCCGCCATTGGTTATCCAGGTCTTGGCCTCCGCACAAAACTTGACCTGTTTTTTCTGGCAATGGGTGCACCTGCCACAGCCAGCCTGAAACCAGGAAACGCCCACGCGGTCCCCAGTTCGCAATGAATTGACACCGGGGCCTGCGATATCAATCACTCCTACGGGCTCATGCCCCAGAACAATCGGTAATGGTACTGGCAGCTCTCCATTCCACACATGCACGTCCGTGCCACAAACACCTGATGCATGCAGACGGATGCGAACCTGTCCTGGGCCGGGTTGAGGGTCCGGGACTTCCTGAGCGGTGAACGGCGCTCTCGTTGCCTTCATAACGAATGCTTTCATCTGAATCCTCCATTCACGGTTCGGCTAATCCCGGGATTTCGATTTTGTCTTAGCGGCCAGGCGAGAATATACCTCCGAGCGCTTGGCTTACGATCTTTTTCGCATACGGTCCAAGGCCAGAGCCGGAGCTAGGCGCGGCCGATACATTGGCAAATCTACTCCAATGGTCTCGATGTGGGCGAAGACGGGCAAACCGGAACTAATTCTCGACTGTTGCTAATAGGCCGAGTTACTCAGGGGGTCCTGACCGGGGAGGCTTTGACAGCCCACGCCGAAAATGTTGGCCATGGTGTCAGTCTGCTTGTTCAAGTGGCCAGCAGGTAGTAGACGTCGGTGCGAATCTGTGATGGGTCGGTGTTCCATTCGGGCTGCCAGTGGCCGTAGATCTCCCAGTTGGGGCCGGCGAGGGTGTGGTTGTTGGCTTTGCACCACTGGCGGACTGCGTCGTGTGCTGCGCCGAGGCCGCTGTAAGGGCCGAAGTGGGTTGCCGATGCAATGGGGCCTGCAGGGGTTGCCGAGAGGACGACCTCGCCTTGCGCGGTGAAGGGGCCGAAGAGCTCTACGCCGACCTCGAGGCGAATGGCACCGTCCCAATAGATGGCGACGTGGCGACCGGCTTTTGCTTGCTGCGCGCGCACTTCGTTCCAGACCAGGCCGCAGCACTCCGGGACTAAACGCGAGAGCTCGGATGGGCTTGCGTTGCGTCGGATGACTGCGACGGGGATGCTGGTGAGTTGCTGGAGTTGAACTGCGCTGGACGTCATGGGACTCTCCTGTTGAGGGTGGCGTGGGCCCACTTCGTCTTGCGAGTGTACCGGTTTTCAACGCTGGAACAAACTCCGAGGGGCGGGGACTCGTTATGCCAGCTTCTTCAACTCCGGATAGTGGGCAAATATCCGCCGCTGGTCCTCCGCTGACAACTGTGCCAGTCGCACGGGTTTGTCCTGTGGGCGCGTGCCTTTTTGATTCAGGACGTTCATCAGGCTCCACTCGCGTTGTGGGGTGGGTGGTTCGTGCGCGGGGAGGTCGTAGCGGGTGAAGTCGATGACCTTTGGTGGTTCGTTCTTCGTCCAGTTCCGCAGCAGCGCCAAGCGAAACTCGCGATTCATGTACCACTTGATTTCCAATTCTTTTTCCGATCCCGGTGCGCCAGTTCCTCGCTCTTCGAAGCGGTAGTTCAAGGTTCCGTTGTTCGGTGTGTGTTCGCGCCACTTCATGCCGAACTCGCCCTCGGTGATGACGGCGGTGTCGGGCCAGCGGTCGTGCGCAGCCTGGAGCCACCAGGCGAGGTCCTCGTCGTGGCCGATGGAGACCTCCCAGATTCCCGTGACCCAGCCGAACCCGTTGAGAGCGTGGCCGGTGTCAAAGTGGATGGCGGTGGTGTCCATCATCTCTTTGCGACCGGCTTCTTTGCCGAGGTTGCCGACGGACTCGATGGGGCCTACGCCGAGCCGACTGTTGAACCCGCCTTCGAAGCCTTGACGCCGGGCCGCGAGGAAGTCGCAGGTCCAACCGTCGAGGCAGACGCAGTCGATGAAGTCGGCCGGGCCTTGCGCGGGCTTGAGATAGTGCTCGCGACTGGGATAGTAGGGGTAGCAGATGCCGCCGTCGCCATCGCCGTTGTCGATGCCGTGCTGGCTCCAGATCTGCCCCTGGCAGACGTGGATGCCTTCGTCCGACGCGAGGTAGCGCTGGTTCTCTGCGTCCATAAAGCCCGCGACGAGACATTGCGGACGGTAGCCTCCGCCGACCATGTTGGAGACCATGTTCAGCGCCTTGTGAATCGTCTCGCGGTTATTTGCCCGCGTGTCATACATGGGTGCGAAGTAGCCGCCGGGAATGAAGGTGATCTCGTCGCCGTACTTGTCGTGATAGGAGGCGAGAAGTCGGCGGGCTTCACTGTACTGCTGGCGGTCGTCGTTCAAGGCGAGCCAACTGATGGCCCACGTCATGCGGCCGTTCGGGCACCCGCGGGCGAAGGCTTCTCTTCGCGAACGGATGTGGGCGGGGCTGTTGTCGGGTACTTCGTCTTCGCCGATCGAACGAGTCGGGGTTACTTCGATCTGGTTGACCCGGACGACGGAGACGTGGGTGATGAATCGTCCGCGCAGAGGAGAAGTAGCTTGCGCAAACGCCATCGCGCTCGGCGCCGTGAGTGCGCTTGAGAGCGCGGCCCCGGTGGCGCCGATTAGAAATTGCCGTCTGCTATAGGAGTCCTTTGTTGCCATATCTGGAAGTCCCAGTTGATTTAGGGTTTGTTAAGCTTCAGGGTTTCTGTGACTCGGGTGTGGGGTCGCCTTCGAATCTCTCCTGGTTGATGGTCATCATCTTTACGTCGGCTGCGGTTTCGCCGTTCAGGATGCCTTCTTCGTAGACTTTGGACCAGCGGAGGCGGAAGAGCAAGCCCTGGATGGCGATCTTGGTGTCGGATGCGGTGGTGGCGAGGCGCTCGGCCTGATCGGGCGTCATGGTCCAGAGTTCGGGTACGCCTTTGGTGGAGGCGGGCTGGGCGAAGCGGCGGCGCATGGCGACGATGGCCTGGCAGCCGTTGAATACAAAGTCACGCGCGACTCCGAGTAGATCGTAGTTGTGGGCGAGGCGGGCCTGCATGCGGGACTGTTCGACGGGGAGAAGAGCGACGAGGCTGCCTTCTTTGGCGGTGGTCCAGACGGCCTGGGATGGGGCGAAGTAGCGGAACTCGGCGGTGCCGACGGAGCCGGGCAGGCAGGGCGCGGGCGGCAAGGTGAATTGGATTTTTTCCTGATGGGGAGAGGCGGCGTCGGCTTTGAGCGTTGCCTCATCGAACCAGGGCTCGAGGTTCTGCCTCTTGAGGTCGCGATCGATGACCTAGAGGTTCTGTTCGGCCTCGTTGTGGAGGTCTTCCTGAAGTTGGTGGCGCTGATGGCGGTGGTGGATGAACTCGACCGTTTGTTCGAGGGCAACGGCGATGAGGAGGCCGATGACAATGGTGGCGATGTGGATGAAGAAGTCGCGCCAGGTGCTGGCTGCGTGGTGCGCGGGGTGGACGTCGAGCATGGGGGCGGGGTCCTGTTCGGGGGGGGGAGTCCTGGGTTGTAGCGGAGTGTTTGGTCTGGGAAGTGTGTTCGGGCTGCGCTGCCGAAAGGGGCGGCGTCGGGCCGGGCTGGGGTGCTGGTGTCAGATCTGACGTGCAGTCGGGCACAGGCTACTCAGGGGAAAGTGGGTACGTACGAGAGAGCTTAGACTACCAATGATTGGCTTGGCGACTGTAATCTGTAGGACGTAGCTCTACGGAGCGTGAAAGGATTTTTTTGTATGAGTGAAGATTTCATTCCGAAAGCAGGGACGATCAAGATTGGCGGGCTGGGCCCGAAGGCGGCAAGGCTGCAGGCTCTGCGTGAGAAAGCCGCGGCGCAGCAGGGGAAGAATGGCGCGAAGCCGAACCCTGGGGTTTCGACGCAGGCGGTGAAGGCGAAGGATTCGTTTGCGGGGACCAAGAAGACTACGTTTCAGCGGAAGGCGGTCTAGGGGATTTGTCCTGCCGGACGGGCCCACTACGCGTGGGGCGGTCACTTCGTGACTTGTATACCTTGTCGGGGTTGATGACGGGCGGTGGGCCTCCCGTTGGTCGGCGCGATCTTCTATTTGAAGAAGTGGGGGACGAAGGAGCTTAGGTTGCTGGTGATGGGGCTGAAGGATTCGCGGATGCCCATGCCGCAACAGTCCTGATCGATCATCCAGAGGCCGAGGACGGGGTGGCGGTTGTCGAAGATGGCTGGGGGCGCCAGGGCCTGGATGATCTGGCGGCCGGTGTAGGGGCCCTCGTTGGTGACCACTGTGGCGTTGTCGCGCACGAGGGTGATATTGGCACCTTCGCGGGAGAGTAGCGGCTTGCGGACGTAGCTGGTGAGGGCGTTCGCGGGGCTTTGATCTGCGAAGTGAGATTCGAGTAAGAGCTCGTGGTTGGGGTAAAGCTGCCAGAGGATGGGGAGGATGCCTTTGTTGGAGAGAAGCATCTTCCAGATGGGCTCGATCCAGCGGATGGCGGTGTAGGTGTCGAGGGCGTGAGGGCCGAACTCCTCCTGGAGCATCGCCTCCCAGGGGTAGAGCTTGAAGATGGAGAAGATGGGGTGGTCGTCGAGGTCCATGAAGGTTTGCTGGGAGTCGTTCCAGCCGATCTCGTGCATGGAGAGCTGGCGGGTGTCGAGTTTGGCCTGTTGGGCTGTGTCGCGGAGATAGGTGACGGTTAGCTGGTCTTCCGGGTTGTCGGGGTTGTCGAGGGCGGCGAAGTAGATGGGCTTGGAAAGGTAGGGGTCGACGTCGCGCCATTTGGCGATGAGCTTTTCGTGGATGGAGTTGAATTGGTCGGGCTTGTAGGAGACGAGCGAGGATGGCATGTCCTTGAGCCAGTGCCACTGGACTACGGCGGCTTCGAGGAGAGACGTTGGGGTGTCGGCATTGTACTCGAGGAGCTTGGGGGCCTGGCCGGATTGGGCGCCGGCCCAGCTGACGTCGAAGCGGCCGTAGAGGGCGGGGGGTTCGTTGTTCCAGGCCCACTCGATGGCCTCGATGGCGGCGGCGGGGATGTCGAGTTCGGCGTAACGCTTTTCGTCGATGATGTGCTGGGCCGCGGCGAGACACATTTCTTGTAATTGATTGCCGGCGGCTTCGAGGGTGTCGATTTCGGCGGCGGTGAACTGGTAGGCGGCGGACTCGTCCCAATAGGGAGTGCCGTTTTCGAGGGTGTGGAAGGTGAGGCCGACGGATTCGACTTTCTGCTGCCAGTTGTCGCGAGGGGTTAGGGGGACGCGTTGCATTATGGTTCGGCTCCTGTCATTCGCCGGCTCCGCTGCCGCCATGGCCGCTGCCGCTGCTGGAGCTGCGGCCGCCCGTGGCGAAGGAGCTGCCGAAGCCTCCGCGGGTGGTGTAGCTGCGGCCTGGTGTTGGGGAGTAGGAGCCGCCGCCGACCTGGCTGCCGAGGGCGTAACCGCCCCATCCGCCGTAGTAATAGTGGTAGGGGAAGAAGGGAATGAAGCCACCGTGGCCGTCGGGGCGCTGCTGGGGCTGATTGGGCTGGTTATTGCAGAGGCTGTCGTCGACTACGTGGTTGTTCTCGTCGACGCAGCGTTGCATCTCCGGGCGGCGGCAACCGGTGAGAAACGAGAGGGCGGTTGCGGCGAGGAGTGGAGCGGTGACTTGGGCTGAGCGTTTCATCGGGGGCTGAGGTTAGGGCTGCACTAGAGTAACAAGGCACTCCACTTCTATTTTGAATCGACGACTATCGATTTGAGGAGATCATCGAAGTCGACGCGAGAACGAGGGTAGATATCCAGATTTGCATCGAGGGTAACAAAACTATAGAGGGTGCCATTGTAGCGTTGAAGGGTTTCCGTGGGCCGGAGGAAACCTGGTTGGCTTGAGTTAGGCGAGCTCGTTGGTTGGGGTGTTTCGAATCGGAGGCCTGGATAGGCAGGCTGCTCGCTTTGGAAAAAGACGGCGAGTAGATGGGCGCCGCCCTCGCCTTTGTAGAGTTTGTCGGTGACAACTTCGAAGGTGAGGCAGGTTGCCACCGGACAATGGATTCCAACCGAGGTTCTGTTTGCTTCGCCTGGGTCTTTCAGCTTGGCGTTGGAGAAGGCTTCAAAGGTGCGTTTCGCGAAGGCTTCAAGAGATTCGCCTGGCTTGGCCGCCTGGGTCCCCACAAGAAGAGACGCGGAACTGGGTCCGTAACGGCTGGGGTATTGTTCTGTGTCGATTGTGATGATACAGGTTCCAAAGCCGGCGTCGCGAATATTCAGGTGAGAGGTTGGCTTGGTGATGAATGACTCTCCGCAGAGAGTGCTGGCGACTTGATTGCCCCGGGCAGTTCTCTGTGGATACCAGGCTTGTCTTGCAGGGTAGGAGGCGGTAAGGCTGCTGGCCTTAATCCTGCTACGCGCGGTCTGCTCAAGCTCTGCGTCGATGGGTGGCGAGTCGGCGGCCTTGTTCGCGTTGTCAAAGGCGCGGACGGCATGCATTGGCATATTGGCTATGCCGGCGCAGATGGCGTAGTCCTGCCAGAAAGCGCCGGGGAGAGTGGCGGTGGAGGTTTCAATGTACAGGAGGCGGCGCATACCGTTGACGGGTTCGTCGGATTGGCACTGCTGCATTCCGAGAAACCAGGCTGCGCGGAAGTCTTCGTTCGCTAGTGGCTGGAGGAGTTCGATAGCGGGACTCCTGATCTCCTCGATGATGCCGAGGTTGTAGGCGAGATGGACGACGAGTCCGGTGAGGAGTTGAAGTTCTTTGTTGGCAGGAGCCTGTTTCTGGGCTGCTTCGAGGGTATGGAGGGCTGCACGAAAGCGCGCGACCACCTGATCCCTGGGGACGGGAAAACGCCAGGTTGATTCGGAGGTGCGGGCGAACTGTTCGATGGGCAGCAGGTCGGAGTAGGCGTGCTGGACTGCAAGGTCCTGGGGGAGTTTGGTGGGATTGATCTGGCGGATTTGCGAGATGGCGGATGTGACGCAGAGGAATGCGAGGACAGCTGATCGGAGAAGCGGAATAACTATCTTGTTCGGACTCGTCATCTGGGCGCGACCAGAGTATCAGGAAGCGGTTTAGGAAGAAGTCTGGAGCGGAACTTGCGACGTCTGTTTCGCCTCGCGAATGCCCACCTTAGCGACGATGAACCGTCGCGAAGATGGGGCACCCGCTTTGTTGGCGATGTTTTATTTGGCGTGGTTCGCGAAGAAGTTTTGCGCGGCGATGAGGCCTTTGCCGAACTCGAAGCTGGGAAGTGGGGTTTTGGTTTTGGCGATGACTTGTTCGAGGGCTCCGATGATGGCAATGGTGTCCATGTAGTCGAAGAAGCCGATGTGGGCGATGCGGAAGAGCTGGCCCTTCATCTCGCCCTGGCCGTCGGTGACGATGGCGGCGAATTGGGATTTGAGGCCCTTGACGAGTGTGCCGGAGTCGGTGCCTTCGGGGGCGACGATGGCGGTTGCGGCTGCGGCTTCGGCGCCTTTTGGGGCGAAGAGTTTGAAGCCTAGTGCGGTGGCTGCTGCGCGGGTCATGGCGGCGCAGGTTTCGGCGTTGTCGACTAATTTCTTTCGGCCTTCGGCGAGGTCGCCTTTGGGATTTTCGGCGGTTGCGGCTTGTCCGGCGATGTAGTCGAGCGCTGCGCCTAGTGCGGCGATGAGCGAGACCGGCGGGGTGTAGGCGGATTCACCCTTGGCGGCGTTCTTGCGCTCTTTGCGGAGGTCGAAGTAGTAGCGCGGGTTGTAGGTGGATTCCATGCGGTCCCAGGCTCGGGGGCTGATGGCGAGATAGCTGAGGCCGGGAGGCATCATGACGGCTTTTTGCGAGCCGCCGATGAGGACGTCGATGCCCCAGCCGTCCATGTCGAGGTGGGTGGTGCCGAGGCCGGTGATGCCGTCGACGATGAGGAGGGCCTCGGAGTTTTCGGATTTGAGGAGCTTGGCGATGCCTTCGATGTCGTGACGGACGCCGGTGGAGGACTCGGTTGCCTGGACGAAGACGGCTCGGGTTTCGAGCTTGAGGGCGGCTTTGATCTCGTCGAGGGTGAAGGTCTGGCCGTAGGGTTTCTCGATGACGTCGGCGTGGCAGCCGAAGGATTTGACGAGGGAAGCCCAGCGCTCGCCGAACTTTCCGGCGGTGAGGACCAGGACGCGATCTCCGGGTGAAGTGAGGTTGGAGACGGAGGCTTCCATGGCTCCGGTGCCGGAGGCGGAGAGGATGATGACGTCGTTTTTGGTGCCGACGAATTCTTTGAGCTGCGAGAGGACGCGGGTGTAGAGGGCGCGGAACTCAGGGGTGCGGTGGTGGATGTCGGCGGCAGCCATGGCGAACTGCGCGGCGGGGAGGAGAGGCGTCGGTCCAGGTGTGAAGAGACGAGTTTTACGGATCATGGATCTTATTTTAGCTGGGTCCTGCCGGACGGGCCCGCTGCGCTCCGTGTCCTGCCGGACGGGCCCGCTGCGCGCGGGGCGGCCACTTCGTGGCGTGTGTACCGGTCGGGGTGAGTGAGAGCGCGTGGGGCCTCGCGTTGCTCGGCGCGTACTTATAATGAGGGATTGGTTTGATGGAGATGATGACGATGACGATTGGCGAGAAGGTGCAGACGGATATTGTGGTGGCGATGAAGGCTAAGGAGGAGCATAAACTGACGACGCTGCGGATGGTGAAGTCGGCGCTGAAGAATAAGGAGATCGACAAGCGCGAGAAGCTGACAGATGCAGAGGAGTCGCAGATTCTGACGACGCTGATCAAGCAGAGGAAGGAGTCGGTGGAGTCATTTACAAAGGGTGGGAGGCCGGAGTTGGCTGCGAAGGAACAGGCCGAGATCGCGATGATTGAAGGATATCTGCCGCAGGCCGCAGGGGAGGATGTGATTCGTGGGGTAGTGCGCGGGGCGATCGATACGTTGACACAGGACAGCGGCAGCAAGCCAGGGCCGAAGGATATGGGGACTCTAATGAAGGTCGTGCAGCAACGTATCTTTGCGGATGGGCTGAGGGCGGATGGGAAGCTCGTGAGCGAGATTGTGAAGGCAGAGCTGGCGAAGTAGAAGAATGGCGCGGAATTGAGGACGTCATGCGGCAGGAATTTGTGGCGTGACGATCTTTTTACAAAGTTTGTGCCGGGTGCGTCGTGCGGGGCGTGGGTCTTGCGCAATGATGGAGGATTGAGAGTGATGCGCCGGGCATCGCCGGGAGCCATCGTTTGAGTCAGGACGCGCTATCTCGAACCAGGAAGATCTATCCTCTGACGTCGGTGCGATTCTTCGCCGCTTTGTTCGTGGTGCTTCACCATTCGGCGCCGGCTTTTCTGCCGTATTTTCATGGCATGTCGTTCTATGCGGTTCCGGGGGATTTTTTTGGCCGCATTCTGTTTTCCTTCACGTTTATCGTCAGCTTTTTTTATCTGCTCTCTGGTTACGTGCTGGGGATGGTGTACCTGCGTGAGGGGAGAGCCGCCGATACGAAGCGATTTTTTGCTGCGAGGTTTGCACGCATTTATCCGCTGTACCTGGTGATGATGGTGCTGGATTTGCCGGAGGTGCTGGTGCCGGAGATCCAGCGCTTCGGGGTGGCGACGGGACTGTTCAAAACGGCGAAGATATTTGCCGGTAATGTATTGCTGCTGCAGGCATGGGTTCCGGAGAGGCTGCTGCGCATGAATAGCCCGAGCTGGTCGCTTTGCGGGGAGGCGTTTTTCTATGCGTGCTTCCCGGTGCTGGGAGTTCTGCTGTGGAGGTTGCGCGGGGCGCGGCTATGGATGACGGCGGTGGCTCTGTATGTGGGTGGGCAGGTGCTGGTGTGGGCGGTGAGACCGCATCTGAGCCGGCAGGCGGTTCTTTATTTGCCGTTGCTGCATTTGTCGACGTTTGCGCTTGGCGTTCTGCTGGCGCGATGGCAGAGGTTGCAACAGGAGCGTAGTGGAGGCGAAGCGGTGCGGTTGTGGCAGGTGAACGCGGTGCTGGGGCTGTCGATCGCAGGCGTTGTTCTGAGTGTTTTGTTGCTTCCATTTTTTAAAGTGGCGATGCCTTATAACAACGGGTTGCTGGCGCCGGTGCTTGCGGGGTTCATCTGGGCGCTATCGGCGAGAGTGACATGGTTGTCGCGGTGGTTGTGCGCGAGTTGGCTGGTGGCTCTGGGGAACGCAAGTTATGCGATCTACCTGATTCACTCGCCGCTTCTGCTGTTGTTTTTTCGATGGCGATGGGTGAGTGAGGCGTGGTATCCGGTTTATCTCGTGCTGTGCATCGGAATAAGTTTGTTGAGCTTCTATTATTTTGAGACGCCGGTGCGTGAGTGGATGCTGAAGCGGTTTCACACGCGCTCACTCGAGACGGTAGAGGTCGCGTCGATTGCCCAGTGAGAGGCGCGGAGCAAGCTCATCTAGAGCGATGGCGAAGATTTATTTCCGCCTTCTTCGTGCTCTCCGTGCTGACATGGGCGACCGCTCGCCTTCTTCGTGTTAGCGGTTGCGATCGACCAATCGCATCTCTGACTGCGCATCCGTTTCGGCTGGAAGATCACGAAGCCGCCGCTGTTGCTGACATAGACGCTGCCAAATCCGGCCGTGGGGAGCAGACCGTTCACTCCCAGGCCCTTGAAGCCTATCGCCATCACGTGAGCCTCGACATCGAGCGAGATGCGTCCCACATGGATTTGGGCTGGATATCCGGCGACGGACTTCGAGCTTCCGTTGTCATCTTTCATCGATATGGGCAGGCTCGCCCGCTTGGACAACCGGGCCAGATCGAGTGAATCGGAAAAGAGCACAAGCGAGGAGCTGCCGGTATCGAGAATGAGGTTGAGTTCGTGAGGGTTTGACTCGGCGAGCTTTACCGGGACTTCGGTGTTCCAGTAGTTCGGGTTGTCGGGCGTCTCGAGGCGGATTGTATTGATGCGCTCCCCGTCGAGCACGGCGGCGAGCGAACCGCCGAAGTCGAATTCGAGGGTTCGGTTGTGGTAGTCGATGAGGTAGTCGGCATTCCTGAGCACGTTCTGCCCGAGCACTCCGCGAATCTTCGAATCCATTTCGTGCAGGCCGGCGAGGTCCCGCGCGCCCAGTTCTACCTTGCTTTGTATCAGTGGTCCTACGCTGACAGTTTGAGCGATTGCAAGAGGAATGGTTGACTTGCCGGTGAGAGCGGTGACGGTGCCACCTTCGATGACATCGAGTTTGAGGGAGTGCAGAAGTTCGGTGTCGATGAAGGTGATCGTCGATCCGGTGTCGAGCAGAAAATCGAAGGGGCCGCTCTCATTCATGTAAACGGGCACGACGATGGAGGATCCGCGGGGAGAGCGGAAGTGAATCGCGGAGAGAGTGGACGGCGCGGCGGTATCCTGTGCGTGCGTGAAACTGCTGAACATTATGAGCCCGAGAAAACCACTTAGAGCGGTTGTTTTGAATTGCGTCATTCCACTTCTCCGATCCGGATACGAAGGGACCCGCAAAATATCGATCTACTGACGGCTTCCAATCTGTCACCGCCGGGCAGGCGGTTATATCCCCCAAGCGTGGCAGAGCCGCAGGCAACAAAGGAACGGGAGGAACCGCCTCAAGAAACGTTAGGCTTTCTGCTCGTCGCGTTTGTCAATTTGACGTCAAGAGAACGTCGCTTTTCGGTAGGAAGTGATTAGCGGGAGATAGAGGTGACGATTAGTGCCGTGCTGATGACCAGTTGAACTCTGCGCCGGCCATGATGGTGCGGCCTTGCAGGGGGACCTCGGGGATCTCCTGGTAGCCGGTATTGCTGAGGTTCAGTGCGCGGAGGTAAGGGCGCAGGTGGCCGGTATTGCGGGAGAGGGCGATGTCCCAGAGCGGGTAGGCGGTGTGTTGAGTCTTTTGGACGACGTTGACCTGGGTGTGGGCGGTGAGTTGGCGGCCTAGTTTGCCGGGGAGTTGTCCGGTCCAGAGGAAGAGGGCGTTCTGGGCGGCGTAGTTGTAGGCGTACTCGGAGAGGATGTTGGGTGGAGGCGGCGCTGCGTGGGCGACGGTGTAGCTGAACTGGAATTGCTGGCTGTTGGTGAGGCGGAGGTGGACGGTGGCTTCGGCTCCCGTGATGTTGAGGTTTTGGATGTTGATGGCCTGCCAGGGTTCGGCGAAGGTGAGGGCGGGGGTGGCGAGGATTGTCTTGGCGTAGTCGATGGCGTCTTTTTCCTCGAGACGGAAGACGGCTGCGTTGAGGGTGAGGCGGGTGCTGGGTGGGGTCCATTCAGCTCCGGCTTCGTAGCTCCAGGAGGATTCGGGTTGCAGGTTGGGGTTGCCGACGGTGGTGGGGTCGGAGTAATAGAGGTCGACGTAGGTGGGGAGGCGGAAACCGTGGCCTGCGGAGGCGCGGAGACGGATGGTACGGGTGAGAGTGTAGGCGGCGGCAATAGAGGGGGAGAAGACGTTGTCGGTGCCGGTGACTGCGCCGGTGAGGATCTCGTCGCGGGCCCCGAGGGAGAGGGAGAAGCGGCGTAGTGCGGTGAGGTTCAGGTTGGCGTAGCCGGCGCCCTGGTTGCGGGCGTGCTGGCCGAGGGAGTTTGAGTGGATGGTGTCGCCGTCGACTTCAACGCCATAAGAGAGCGTGGCGTTGGGGGCGAGGGTTTGGGCGCGGCGGAGGGCTCCTTCGTAGCTGGTGGTGATGTGGTTGTTCTCGTAGATGGCGGGTTGGTCGACGAAGAGGACGAAGAGGTCGGTGTGGCGACGATAGCCGAAGCTGGCGGCGGTTTGCGGGCCGAGTTGTTGCTGGATGCTGGCGAACCAGCCTTTGGTGCGCTCCCATGATGGGTAGGGGCCATAGAACTGGTTGGCTCCATAGGGGCGATCACTGGTGGCTAGGAGGATGTCGGTTGTGCCTGGTTTTGTGGTGAGCCAGGTTTCAGAGGCCAGGGCGTTGCTGCTGTAGTTGCGGTCGGGGATGAAGCCGTCGGAGGTGTCGCGACTGCCGGTGAGCTGTTCGGCGAAGGGGCCGCGAGTGTAAGAGGCGCGGAGGTGCTGCTCGATGGAGTTGTAGCTGCCTCCACCGACGCTGGCGATGACATTGAGGCCGGGGGTTGGCGGTTGAGTGAGGAGGTTGACGGCGCCGCCGATCGCGTCCGAGCCGTAGAAGGCGGAGCCGGAGCCGTGAAGGATGTCGACGCGGGTTACGGCGTCGAGGGGGATGGGGATGTCGAGGTTGAGGTGGCCGGTCTCGGGGTCGTTGATGCGGAGGCCGTTGAGGAGGATGAGAGACTGCTCGAAGGTGGTGCCGCGGAGGGATAGGTCGGCCTGAACGCCGTTGGGGGCGCGGGCCTGGAGGTTAAGCGAGGAATCCTGGCGCAGGTAATCGACGACGGAGTTTGCCGCGAGGGGCTGGTCGCGTGGACTGATGACGTTGACGGAGCGATTGCTTTCTGCGAGAGGGAGAGGTTCGAGGGTGGTGATAACGGTGATGCTTTGGGCGAGGGTGGGGAGTTTTTTGGGGGTTGGGGTGGGAGCTTGCTGGGCGAGGGCCGTAGTAAGACAGAGCAGGGAGAGAAGGGCGGGGATCTTATGTGAGGCGGGCACCTAGCAATCTTCGCTTGGAATGTTGAGGGTGTGGAGCTAGTTTAGTCTTATTCGTAATAGTTGATATCCTCAACCATATTTTGATGGCGTGGGCATGAAGGAATACTCCATGGCAGACCCAAGGCTAAAGCCTTGGGTCTCCTATGAGCAATGGCAACTGCGGGAACGATTTTGCGGCGAAGCTGGAAAGGATGTGTGATGCGGATTGAGGCTTTTTTGCGGCAGAGTCCGGTTTTTCAAGCGAGCCGGATTGCTCGCAGGATGGAAGCCTCGTTGAATGCGATTTTGCAGGAGGAGGGGCTGACATTCTTCGAGGCGCTGATGCTGGCCGCGATCTTCTTCGAGACCCAGGACGGCATCAAGCCTTCGGACCTGGCGGAGACGTTCGAGACGACGCGGGGGAATGTAAGTCACTGCCTCTCGTCGCTGGAGGCGAAGGGGTTGGTGCGGCGACGAATCGATGCGGACGATGCTCGGTCGTTTCGGTTGGTGCTGCAACCGGTGGGCAAGCGGCGGGCAGTCCGGGTGGTAGGGATCTTCGACCGGATGCAGACTCACTTGGAGAAAAATGTAGGAGTGGGGAAGCTGACGGGGATGCTGGAACAGTTGCGTGCTGTGGAGGAGCTGTGTTTGAGTCTGACCGGCTCGGCTGGTGAGCGAGGACGGTGAGACGAGGTTTACCTTTGGGCGCGTTAGAATCTCGGTGTTGGAAAAAGGAGTGGCTATGTCTCCTGCGTCCACGAATGGAAAGATCTGTTATATCGAGATGCCTGCGACGGATATTGCGCGGTCGGCTGATTTTTATTCGCGGGTCTTTGGCTGGAAGGTCAGGCAGCGGGGGAATGGTTCGACTGCCTTCGACGATACGGTTGGGCAGGTGAGTGGGACGTGGTCGGTGGGGAGGCCGCCGACTTCGCAGCCGGGGCTTCTTGTCTATGTGATGGTCGATGACGCGGAGGCGACGGTTAAAGCGATCGTGGCTAATGGGGGCGAGATTGTGCAGGCGATCGGTGGAGATGCGCCTGAGATTACGGCGCGGTTTCGCGATCCGGGGGGGAATGTGATTGGTATCTATCAGGAGCCTAAGAAGGGTTTAGCAGGAAGGAGAACCGATGAGTCGACGGGCGGAATGGCAGGTGGTTCTCGATGCTGAAACCAAACGTTGGTCGTCAATGTCTTGTGAGCATCTAGTCGCCGAGTTGCACGACATGCAGGCGTATGTGGTTGAAGTCGACTCTAAGCAGTACCAGGTTGAAGTTCGGCTATTGGAAAATACAAATGCATACGTCCATGTACTGGTTGCAGTCGATGACGGCAGCCGTCCGTGGTCCATTGTCCCTTTGACACAAAGCTTCATCTGCGAAAAGAGTGCTAATGCTGTGAGCTAGCGTTACTCGCGGATGATTTTGACGAAGACGCCATCGGGGAGGGTGGCGTTGCCGAGGATGTGGACGACGCCGTCTTTGGTGAAGCCGCGGAGCATGGTGTCGGCTTTGGGGTAGGGGTCGGGTGGAATCTCGGATTTGGTGGGATAGGGGCGGGCTTTGGGCGGCGGTGCGGGTTGGGAGGGGACTGCAGAACGGTTCATGCCGCGGTCCATTGCCTGGTTAGCGAGGCGGTCGGCGTCTTTGTTTTTGTGGCGGAGAGCGTGGGAGATCTCAAATGCCTCTAGTTTGGCGATACGGTTTTTAGCCTCCTGCCAGAGGGTGCGCAGGTCGGGGGAGTTGACTTTGTATTTGCCCTGAATTTGCTTGACCATGAGCTCGGAGTCGGAGACGACGCGGAGGCGAGGGTGGTGGTGGTCGAGGGCGTACTGGAGGCAGGCGAGGAGGCCGGAGTATTCGGCGAAGTTGTTGGTGCGCATGCCGAGGAATTCGCTGAGTTCAGCCAGCACCGCGCCCTGGTCGTCTTGGATGACGGCTCCATAGCCGGCGGGACCGGGGTTGCCGCGGGCTCCGCCGTCGCAATGGGCGTTGATCCATGGATATTTCTGGGGAGACTTTTGGGCGGAATTTTCGAGATTGGCGGCCGCCGAGGGTGTGGATTCGGAGAAGAGGCTGGGGGCGGGGGAGGTGCGGCGAGTCATAGGAAGAGTTTACGGGAGAGTTTAACCGAAAAGTGGTAGAGGGAGGCTAACCGGTGACGCTCACCTTTCCGGACGGGGCGGGTCTATTGGAGTGTACTTCGATTTTCTGACCTCCGGAGTCAGTTCGATGAATGCAGATGCTGTTGGGATGGACCTTGGCGGAGAGCTGTCGGCTCCGTTGGCGGCAGTGGCTCAAAAGCGCCACATTAGTCCGTTTGCCATGGGATTATTAGGGGCCTCGGCTGTAGAATCTATGCCAACGATGGCAAAGGCTGCGGCCCAATCCGGGAGCAGGAGTGGCGGCAAGCTGACGCAGGCGCAGCTTGATGCGCGGGCGCAACAGCGGACCGAGGACGATGAGCTGATTCGCGAGGCTCAGAAAGGCCAGCGAAGCGCGTTCGATGCCTTGGTGCGGCGTTATGACCAGTCAGTGCTTCGGCTGGCGCTGCATATGCTCGGCAATGAGCAGGATGCTCAGGATGTCCACCAGGAGGCTTTCATCAAGGCGTATCGCCACCTGGGAAACTTCCGGTTTGAGTGCAGCTTTTATACATGGCTCTACCGGATTGTCACAAACCTTTGCCTGGATCAGTTGCGGCGGAGGAAGAGCCGCAGGGAAGATCCGGCAACGGTGCTGGATGCCAGTGGCGATGAGATGGACCTGATGGCGAACATCTCTGATGAGCGGGCGATGTCGAACCCGGGCAGGGAGCTGGACCGGAAGGTCATGAGCGAGCGCATCAACGCGGCTTTGGACAAATTGACGCCGCGGGAACGAACGGTTTTTGAGTTGAAGCACTACCAGGGGTTGAAGTTGAGAACGATTGGCGAGATGTTGAACACGACAGAGGAGACGGCAAAGAATACGTTGTTTCGTGCAACTCGCAAGCTGCGGGCGAATCTGTCGGAGCTTAGAAGCTAGTGTTAATGGTTGGTGATTGGGTGAGGGTGCAGTGAGAGCCCGTGGCAGCAGGTGAAAATTTTGAGGCTGGTTGAGGTAAGACAATGAAGTGTCAGAGCGCGAGAGATTGCATCGTGTTGTTGAATTATGGCGAGTTGCCGGATGAGCTGGCCGGAGTGCTGGAACAACATTTGATCGGTTGCGTGGATTGCACTGAGGAGTTGGAGGCGTTCCGGAGGTTTGAGGAGCGTCTGGCGACGACGCCAGTGCTGGAGCCTTCGCCGAATCTCCTGGCGCAGTCGAGGATGCGGCTCGATGATGCGCTGGACATGATTCCGCCACATGGATTTCTGACACAACTGAGAACAAATTTTTATCGCTGGGTTGGCAATGTGCAGAGCGCGCCTGCGCTGGCGACGCTGCTGCTGGGCGTGGGTTTTCTGAGTGGGAACTTTACGCATCGCTATCAGATTGCCAATACGCCGAAGCCGGTACCGGTTACGCTCATCCATCCGACCGAAGGCGTAATTGCGAATGTGACCGGGGTCGTGCAGACGCCGAACTCGGAGCTGGTGCAGGTGAACTACAACAAGATTGTTCCGGAATCGATGGAGGGGTCGTTGGACAGCCCGGAGATTCGGAAGCTGTTGCTGGTGGGAACCAACGCTGCGGCCACTGCCGGTGTGCGGATGAACGCGGTTTCGTTGCTGACGAGTGAGTGCAAGGCAGGGCATGCATGCCAGCCGACGGCTGATGGCAACGGGACTCTCCATGCACTGATGGTGTCGCTGCGATATGACGAGGATGCCGGAGTGCGGATGAAGGCACTGGAGGGTCTGGAGCGGTATGTTGGCCAGGACCAGCATGTGCGCGACGCGGTGCTGGAGGCGGTGGCACATGACCCGGATGCCGGCGTACGGCGTACGGCGATTGGGCTGCTGGAGCCGGTGCAGTCGGATTCGAGCGTGCGGCAGGTGTTGCGGACGGTTGCGACGCAGGATGCGAATCCTTATATCCGGACGGCATCGTACAACGCGCTACAGAACGCTGGTGAGATTCAGTAGGGTGCGGTGAGTGAGGTCCGCTCGTCGGTCTTGTGTGTTAAAAAGAGTTGCTTGAGGTTACGCAGATGAAACACCGCAGGTCGGTTGAGTTCGTGGTGCTGGTGGCGGTCATAGCTGTTCTGGACAGGGAACAGGTATTACATGCGGCCGAGACGTCTGCAGTGTTGGGGCAGCAGATGTATGCGGCGGCGATGGGCGAAGCGCATGGGCAAGCGGCTCGGGGGTATCTCGGGATCGATATGCGCGATGTGAGCGAGGATCAACTTGGTGCGCTCAAACTGAAAGAAGCTCGGGGCGTAGAGATCACGAATCTGGACCATGATGGGCCGGCGTGCAAGGCAGGGATGCGGCTGCGTGATGTGATTCTGCAGATGAATGGACAGCTGGTGGAGAATGACGAACAGCTGCGACGAATGCTGAAGGACATGCCGGTGGGGCGATCCGTGACCTTTGTGATTAGCCGGGACGGGCAGACGCAGACGATAACGATGCTGACGGCGGACCGCAGAACGGTGGGTCTGCAGGCGTGGGAGCAGCACTATACGGTGCCGGCGCCGGGGCCGTCGGGAGTCGTGCGAGGAAATGGCTTTTTGGATTCGAAGTCGGCGAACGCGACGCCGCCTCAGAAGGAAAAGCGTGACCTGCTGGGGACGGAGACGATCATCCTGAGCTCGTCGTTTACCGGGGCGAAGCTGGAGGTGATGGGGCCGCAGCTCGCTGAGTTCTTTGGCGCAAGCGGTGGCGCGGGACTACTGGTGCGGAGCGTAGATGGAAACAGTCCGGCGGAGGAAGCCGGGATGAAGGCTGGCGATGTCGTTGTGAAGGTCAATTCGATCTCGGTGGCCAATGGAACGGACTGGACCAAGACGGTTCATGACAATCGAGGAAAACCTGTGCCGGTGGTGGTGCTGCGGGACAAGCATGAGCAGACGCTGACACTGACGCCTGACGGAAAGAAGCGATCGAGCCTGTGGCCGGGATTTGGGTTGGAGGACTTTTTCCAACAGACGAGCCAGCAGACCCGGCAGTTGCTGGCTAAGTTGTAGGCGCGAGATCGCAGCGAAGGCAGCGCAAGGATTCAGGGTCACGCGGCAGTAACAAGATCTACTTCCACTGAAAACTGGGTGCGTTGATAATCCCGGCGAGTTCGGCAGGGAGCACGAGCGCTTCCTCCGTGTTTCCCTGGAGAAAAGGCTTTAGCACGGGTCGCCCGCGCGATGCGCCCACCTCGAAGATCACGTGATCGGGATAGAGAAGATCTTTAACGCGTGGGCCTTGACGCGACGCGGAGCCGTCGTAGTGCTCTTTCTGGATCTCGACGAAGATGGGGGGGCGATCGCGCCAGATGGTCTCGCGCAGCCCTTCAAGCACCTTTGTCTCGTAACCCTCTACGTCCATCTTGAGAAGCGTGATGGGAGGAAGGTGGTTGGCAGCGAAGAAGTCGTCGCCGCGGACGACCTGAACGGAGATGTTTTCCGTGGAGGCGTTGTCGGGAAGATTGTCGCCGAGGGTTCCAGTCCCCTGATTTGCGCCGGTCGGTGGGTGGAAGGTTCCGGTTTCATTCCGGTCGCCAAGCGCCACTGGAAAGATGGTCACGTTGCTGATCCTGGCGTGGTTGAGCTTGCGAACCATCTCTTCGCGCACTACGGAGAACGGTTCAAAGGAGAAGACGCGATCTGCGTGTCGGGACATGAAGAGGCTGTGGTGGCCTATGTTGGCACCGACGTCGAAGAAGTTCACCGGCTTGCCGCTGGCGCGCAGTGCGTCGGCGATTGCGCCCAATAGACGAATCTCGTGGAGTTGAAAGGCGCCGTAGTAGAAGACATTCCAGTCGATGAAGTTGGCGAGGTCGCCGGAGTAGGAGTGGCCGAAGAAACCGGTCTCGAAGACATACGATTTTTGATGGTCGGGATGTGCGAAAGTGCGCAGGATTCTGTCGCGGCCACGAAGCCATTGCTGACGTCCAACAAACCGTAAGATCTCCTGCTTCATCGGATACATTCGCACATGATATCCCACCGGTTCAGGTTTTTTCTGGACGCGAGAATCTGTTACGGAAGGGTCTTGTGGGTTGGCGATGTTGCGCGGTGGGAGCCCTTTTGCTGGTTTGCAGGCAGATGATTTTTGGAGTGTATGATTTCTCGAACGAGGAGATGGTTCATGCGAAGAGTTTTCCTGATGCTCGCCGTTGCGATCGTGACGGCGCCCTTCTCGAGTTTGGCAGGTCTTTCGGTTTCCGGGGTGCTCGCGCAGTCTGCTCCGCAACGACCGACTACTCCGCGGCCGAAGTTTGAAGAGTTTGAAGTGGCTACGATCAAGCCGGTCGATCCGGATGCCAAGGCCGGCCGATACATCGTCATGCAGGGTGCCAATCGTTTTGTCGAGAAGGCTTACACGCTCAAGCTGCTGATCGCGGCAGCTTACGATCTCAATCCGCGAACCATCTCAGGCGGGCCGGGGTGGATCGAATCGGACCACTACGACATTGTCGCCGTGACACCCGGGGAGGTTCGACCGACGCATGAAGAGCAGATGTCGATGCTGCGTCATCTTTTGACCGACCGATTCAAGCTCACGTTTCATCGAGAAGAGAAGGTGTTCTCGATCTACGAACTGGAGGTTGCCAAGAACGGACCGAAGCTCAAGGCAAGCACGTCGCCTCCGGACGATCCTCCTGCGCTGATCAGCACCGTCTATCCACAACGCATCGTTATGCCGGCGCGCAACGTGACGATGAGTGATTTGACGCGGTTGATGCAGCGAGCCATCCTCGATCGCCCGGTCGTGGATAAGACCGGGCTTTCCGGACGATATGATTTCGATCTGGAATGGGCGCCGGACGAAACTCAGTTCGGCGGGGAGGTGCCGGCGGCGTCGACAGAAGCGCAGGCCGCGCCTCTTTTTTCGGCGATTCAGCAACAGCTTGGTCTGAGGTTGGAGGCGACCAGGGGGCCGATCCAGGCGCTTGTCGTCGAAAAGGCGGAGCGGCCTTCGGCAAACTGACCGACTAACGAGCCAGTAAGTGGGCATCGCTGAACCGGTTCGATTTCCGGCTCGATATGGTTGAAGATGATGTGTCTGCTGCATCGAAAAATCGAGATTAAGTGATTGAAGTGAATCTCTTGGGGGTGGAAGTGTATCCAAAGAGAGATGAACGCATCACTACGCAGTTTTCGCTTTCGAGAGATAGTTCGCGCTAGCGTGATGATCGCTGTGGCAGCGGTGCTGCTACTAGTCCCTCGTGTGGCACTGGCTCACGCGGTGTTGGTCGAGTCGACGCCGAAGGTGAATGCGATCGTTGAGGGGCCAGATTTGGCGGTTACCATGAAGTTCAGTTCGCGAGTCGATGGGGCGCGATCGACCGTGCTGTTGAGCACTTTGGATGGCCAGTTGAAGCCGCTGGTAATCGAGCACCAAAGCGCCGCGGACACTCTGACGACGCATCTTACCCATCTGAGCTCCGGCAAATACTCTATTCGGTGGCAGGTATTGGCGACTGACGGCCATGTCACTCGTGGGGAGATCCCATTTCGCGTGAAGTAGACTAGAGCGTGAAGGTGTGTGAAGCTTGATGGCCTCGCCGCAGTTGCGGCACTGTACTTTGCAAGTAGCGAAGTGCGACTGTTTCGGCTGGGCCAGGGCCGACTCGGTCACTTCGTAGATGATTTATCCACACCTTCCGTCACTGCCGCTGACAACGGAAGAGAACCTGCGGCCGGCCCCGTGCGTAACCCCCTGCTACGTTTCTAATCCGAGGATTAACATTTGATCTGGCTTCTGGGTGATTTTGATTTCCTGTCCGTTGTCTTGCGAGCCCTGACCCTGGGGCTGGAGTTGCTGACGTTGGGTGCGATCGCTTATCTGCTGATCGTCGCCATGCCGGCCCGGGCTGGAGAATCCGTCATAGCCGCCTGCTGGCGGGGAATTCGTTGGTCGGCTGCCAGCTTTGCGATCGTTGAATTGTGCTACGTCGCGGTCGATAGCGCTCTCCTGATGGGCAGCTCTTCTCTGCGTTTCGGCGATGTGCTTGGCGCGCGGTATTTTGTGTCGGGCACGGTTGCAGCGCTGGCAGCCTCTGCAATTGTGATTTGTAGGCGAGGTGGCGGCGTGCGCAGATCGGCGTACACCCTTGTGCCGTTTGCCGTAATGGTCCTGCTGGCGGTGGTCTCCACCAGTCACTCGGTTTCGCGCATGGACCATCGGTTCGTGCTGACCGCGTTGACCGCAGCGCATCAACTGGGCGCGGGGTTATGGATAGGAGCGATGCCGTTTCTGTTGATCTCACTGCGGCGCGCCGGAGATCCGGAGGAGGCGAAACGACTGCTACTGCGATTTTCGCCGCTGGCGTTGGCAGGCGCGGGAATGCTGCTGCTGGGCGGTCTGGGCATGGGGTGGGTATATCTCGGCATCTCGGCCGATAAATCGCTAAGCAGCGTGTACGGGACTGCCTATGGGGTGATGCTGATCTCTAAGGTGTATCTGTTTCTGGTGGTGGCGGCGATGGGCGCGGGAAACTTTTTTCTGGTCCGTCGCATCCAGACCGCCCCGGTCAACTTACTGACGCGCCTGCGGCGATTTGGCGAGGCGGAGATTGGTCTTGGGTTCATGGCGGTGCTGGCGGCGGCTTCGATGACCTCGCAACCCCCTGCGATCGACCTGCCAACCGACCGGGTCAGCCTCACCGAAATTGTCGAACGTATGCGCCCCGTGGTTCCGCTCATGACCAGCCCCGTGTACGCTGCACTTGCGCCAACAACGTCACTGGACACGCTGATAAAGCAGACGCAGTTCAACCTGCCCGGCCCCACGATCGATGCGAACGGCAAAGCGTGGTCGGAGTATAACCATCACTGGTCGGGGCTGATTGTGTTGGCGGCGGGCGTGTTCGCGCTGCTGGGCCGGCTGCCGAAGGCGCGATGGGCGCGGAACTGGCCGCTGGTCTTTGTGGCGCTGGCGGTATTCATCGTCCTCCGCGGCGATCCGGAATCGTGGCCGCTGGGGCCGCGGCCGTTCTGGGCGAGCATGGTGGTGCCGGATATCCTGCAACACCGTTTTTATGCCCTGCTGATCCTCGCGTTTGCGGTGTTTGAATGGGGAAATCAAACCGGGCGATGGCATGCCAGGTGGGCGGCGATGGTCTTTCCGTTACTGTGCGCCATCGGCGGCGCGCTGATGCTGACTCACAATCACTCCGTCGGGAACATCAAAGAGGAGCTGTTGGCAGAGATGAGCCACACGCCGATTGCATTGCTGGGGGCCACGGCAGGCTGGAGCCGCTGGTTGGAACTGCGCTTGCCCGAACAAAGGGAATCCCGGGTGGCTTCGTATGTCTGGCCAGTTTGCCTGATTCTGGTTGGGCTGGTGCTGCTGAACTATCGCGAGTCGTAGGATTCGGCTAGATCCATCGGAACAATAGCCTGTGGTTGATATACTTGAAGATGATATGTCTTCTGCTTCTACAACTGCCGGCACGAACGGCAGACGTCCTATGCCTGCAAAGCGCCGCTGGAAGGCGGTAACGCGAAAGCTGCGTGAACTGGGTTCGATCGGTTCGGCAGTCTTGTCGACCGGGCATCCCTATATGGCGCACATTGTGCCGATGCGGCGATGCAATCTCGCGTGCACCTACTGCAATGAGTATGACGATTTCTCCGATCCAGTACCGGTCGACGAGATGTTGCGGCGTATTGACCATCTGGGACGGCTGGGCACGTCGGTGATTACGATCTCGGGCGGTGAGCCGCTGTTGCATCCGGAGCTTGACCAGATCATTGCGCGGATTCGAAAGACGGGCGCGATCGCCGGGATGATCACGAATGGATATCTGCTGATGCCGGAGCGGATTGAGCGGCTGAACAAAGCCGGGCTTGATCACATGCAGATCTCGATCGATAACGTGATGCCAGATGAGGTCTCGAAGAAGAGCCTGAAGGTGCTGGATAAGAAGCTGCAGATGCTGGCCCAGCATGCTGATTTTCATGTGAATATCAACTCGGTTGTCGGTGGCGGGATTTCCAATCCGAACGATGCGCTGACGGTGAGTGAGCGGGCGCTGGGGCTGGGATTCAGCTCGACCATCGGGATCATTCATGACGGCAGCGGACAGTTGAAGCCGCTGGGTGCAGAGGAGCGCGCAGTCTGGGACAAGGTTCGCAACCTGACCCGGCGGAGCTACTCGCGGTTCAATCACTTCCAGGAGGCGATTGCCAATGGGAAGACGAACGATTGGCGCTGCAGGGCGGGTGGGCGGTACCTGTATATCTGCGAGAACGGGCTGGTGCACTATTGCAGCCAGCAGCGCGGGTATCCTGGGGTGCCGTTGTCCGGATACCAAACCGCGGATGTGAAGCGCGAGTTTCTGACGGAGAAGAGCTGCTCGCCGAGTTGCACGATCAGTTGCGTGCATCAGGTGAGCTACATCGATCACTGGCGTGCGCCGCAGACCTCATCGGTAACGCCGGGTGCTTCGGGGCATGGAGCCAATGCGGAGTTGGTGCAGATTCGCTAGGAGTTGTGATGAGTGGTGCGAAGCGCATTGGGGCGGAGCCGGTCAATCTGAGCGAGGAACAGATTCATCTGATTGCGAAGGCGCTGGCCGATCCCCGGCGGCTTGAGTTGCTGCGGCAGATTGGAAGTTGTACCGAGTCAATGCAATGCGCAGACATCAGGGGCTGTCATCCAGTAAGTGCGGCGACGCTTTCGCACCATATGAAGGAATTGGAGACGGCAGGACTGATTCGGGTGACGCGAGAGGGGAAGTTTGCGAGCTATCTGCTGCGGCGGGATGTCCTGCAGGCCTATATGGAACAGCTCGCTAAGATCTAGAGCGGGAACATTTTAGAAAAGTTAACCAAACGTTCGCATCTTTCTTGAGGCCGGCACATCAATTAGATGCTTATCAAAATATCAAAACGATAAGACATACGGTATTGAGGGAGCACGGACATGGGAAAGCTTGCGAATAAGGTTGCGTTAGTGACTGGAGCGTCGAAGGGAATTGGCGCGGGCATTGCAAAGGCGTTAGCAGCCGATGGTGCGTCGGTTGTCGTGAACTATGCAACGAGTAAAGAAGGCGCGGACAAGGTTGTCGCCGAGATCAAGGCCAAGGGCGGTAAGGCTGTGGCCGTGCAGGGCGATTTTTCGAAGACGGAAGATATCGGCAAGGTCTTTGCCGAGGTGAAGAAGACCTTCGGAAGGCTGGATACGCTGGTGAACAACGCTGGCGTCTATGACTTCAAGCCTCTTGAGAATGTAACGGCAGAGGATTATCACAAGATCTTCAATTTGAATGTGCTTGGGCTGCTTCTGGCTTCGAAGGAAGCGTTGAAATACTTTGGTGCAGAGGGTGGAAGCATCATCAACATCGGGTCGGTTGTCTCTTCTCTGACCCCGCCCAACTCGAGCGTTTATACGGCGACCAAAGGCGCGGTGGATGCGATCACGCATGTCCTCGCGAAGGAGCTGGGGCCGAAGAATATCCGCGTGAACTCGATCAATCCAGGAATGGTGGAGACCGAAGGCGTGCGTGCGGCCGGCTTTATCGGAAGCGACTTCGAGAAGAACACCGTTGCGCAGACTCCGCTTGGTCGTCTCGGACAACCGGAGGATATCGCGACGATTGCGGCGTTCCTGGCGTCAGACGATTCGAAGTGGCTCACCGGTGAGCTCGTGAAGGCTGGCGGCGGCTTGCGGTAAGTTGAGGAAATCGAGAGAAGAGGGAGCCGAAGTCGCGGCTCCCTTTTTTCATGCGGTCATGCTTTTTATACGGTCATGGATTTAATGCGTACGCGTTGCAATGAAGTCGATGAGGGCCTTGCCAATCGTCCACAATATGGCTGATGGTGATGGCATGAGGTATTTTTCATTGAAGCTCGTGCAGCTGTGGGGTTTGGTTCTTGCCTTGTTGATGACAGCTGGTCTGGCCGGTGCGCAGACAGCCACGCCGGCTCAGAAGGGGACGACAGAGCGACCGACGAGCAAGCCGTATTCGGGCGATCTTTCGATCTTCGAGTATCCCGACCGTGATAAGAAGCTGCAGATCGACCGGGTAATGGATCTGCTGGGGATTACCGCGGGAAAGAACGTAGCAGATATTGGTGCGGGGTCGGGGTGGTTTACGGTGCGGGCGGCGCGCAGGGTGGGGCCGATTGGCGCGGTGATTGCGGAGGATATCAATCCGCTGGCGATCGAGTACATCGGAAAACGGGTGGTGAAGGAGAATCTGTCGAATGTGCGGACGGTTCTCGGCGGGCCTGACGATCCGAGGCTGCCGGAGGGAAGCGTGGACGCGGTGTTGATGTTGAAGGTGTACCACGAGATTGCGCATCCGGTGCCGACGATGAAGGTGTTGCAGCGAGCGTTGCGGGCCGGGGCCAAGGTGGGGATCATCGACAAGAACGGAGATGGGTCGAACCATGGACTGAACCACGATGTGGTGGTGAAGGAGATGGCGGAGGCCGGGTACAAGCTGGTCGGGACGTATGACTTTACCAAGGCGGATGGGCAGGATTATTTTTTGATCTTTCAGGTGCAATAGAAGCGGCCAGGTGTAGTAGCGGCCAAAAGAAATTTCTGCGTGGCCCCTGCGTTCTTCGGTAGTCTTGAGATATCAGGACAATCGAATTTCCGGAGATGCGAATGCGCAGTGCGGTTTTTGTTAGGGCAGTGATCTTGTTTGGTTCGGCGGTAGTGGGGGCGCAGGTTCATGGCAGGGAGGGGATTACGCTGCCGAATCCGCCGGCGGTCCAGACCGATCCGGTGGTCGATGAGTACAAGAGCGCCACGCCGGATGTGCCGACGAAGATCACGGACCCATACCGGTGGCTGGAGGACGCGCATAGTCCGGCGACCCGGGCTTACATCACTGCACAGAACGCCTACACGGCGCAGTATTTTTCGCAGGTGAAGATGTTGCCGACGGTGGTTGACGAGATGGGGAAGCTTTTGAAGGTGGACTTTGTCAGCGTGCCGACGCGGCGGGGAGACCGCTACTTCTTCTCAAAGCGGCTGGCGGACGAGAACCAGGCTTCGATCTACATGCGAAAGGGATTGCACGGCGAGGATGAGAAGCTGATCGATACCGCGAAATTGAGCGCGGACCAGAACACATCGGTGAACACGTTGAACCTGACCGAGGATGGCTCGATGATGGCGTATGGTGTGCGCGTGGGCGGTGCGGATGAGGTGGAGGTGCACTTCCTGGATGTTGCAACGCGACAGGACACCGGCGACGTGATGCCGCGGGCGCGATACTCGGGTGTGAACATAAGTACGGATAAGGCTGGGGTGTATTACTCGAAGCTCTTTCCGCATGAAGGGAACCGTGTCTTTTATCACAAGTTTGGAACGCCGCTTGATAGTGACACGATGATTCTGGGCAAGGAGTATCGCGGGGAGAAGCTGGGTGAGATTGATGGTGTCGGCGTGAGGGCTACGGCGAATGGGCATTACCTGGTGTTTCGGATCGGCAGGGGCGTTCCGGCGACACGTGAAGATATTTTGATCAAGGACCTGCGAGTGAAAGATTCGCCGATTGTGCCGCTGGTGTATGGGATCGACAGCCGGTTCAGCGAGTTCAACGCAGGCGACACGTTCTACATGCGGACCGACTACAACGCTCCCAATGGCCGGGTGCTGAAGGTGGTCGAGGGCAAGGGGCCGGATGAGTGGCCGGTGATCATTCCTGAAGGGAAGGATGTGTTGGAGGCGGTAAATATCGTTGGCGGCAAGATGTATGTGCTGCGGCTGAAAGATGTGAAGTCTGAGGTGACGATCTATTCGCTGGAAGGCAAGGCGGAGGGTCATATCGCGTTCCCCGGGATTGGTGCGGGTTCTACGCTGTCGGGACGGTCGATGGATACGGATGGCTTCTATACATTTCAGTCGATTATTACGCCGCCGACGATCTTCCACTACGACACGACGACGGGCAGGTCGGAGGTGTTCTACAGCGACAAGGTGCCGTTCGATTCGACTCAGTATGAGGTGAAGCAGGTCTTTTACAAGTCGAAGGATGGGACGAAGGTGCCGATGTTCATAGCGGGGAAGAAGGGGTTGAAGCGCGATGGGAGCGAACGGCTGCTGATGACCGGCTATGGCGGGTTTGCGTTGAGCGAGACTCCGGTGTGGAACCCGGAGTATGCGTGGTGGATGCAGCAGGGCGGATGGTTTGCGCTGCCGAATCTTCGCGGTGGCGATGAGTATGGCGAGGTGTGGCACAAGGGGGCGATGTTCGAGAAGAAGCAGAATGTCTTCGACGACTGGTTTGCGGCGGCGGAGTATCTGATCGCAAACAAATACACGACGCCGGAGCGGTTTGCGATTCGCGGGCGCTCGAACGGCGGGCTGCTGATGGGCGCTTCGATGACGCAGCGGCCGGATCTGTTTGGGGCGATATGGTGCGGGTATCCGCTGCTGGATATGCTGCGGTACCAGATGTTCGAGATGGGGCGCACGTGGACGACGGAGTATGGGTCGGCGGAGAATGCAAAGGACTATCCATACATTCTGAAGTACTCGCCGTATCAGAACGTGAAAGCGGGGACGAAATATCCGGCGATCTTCTTCTTCACGGGAGATGGCGATACGCGTGTCGATCCGATGAACGCAAGAAAGATGACGCCGTTGATGCAGAGGGCTACTTCGAGCGGGCGGCCGATTCTTTTGCACTACAGCTTGAAGGGCGGACATAGCGCTGGCGTGTCGCAGACGCAACTCGTGCAGGACTACGCGGATGAGATGTCGTTTCTGTGGACCGAGACAGGGACGAGGTAGACTTTAAGTTCGCGGATGTTTATTGCAATGAGAAAGGCCCGAGCGATTGCCCGGGCCTTTTGTTTTTTGGGTGAGCGCTATTTGTGCGCCGTGGTTCTGGGTTTCGCAGCAGAGGCCTTCGGTGCCGGGTTGTCGGCAATCGCCGTGTCGAGCATGGCGTAGAGCTGAGTGACGTCGGTGACCTCGGTGTAGCCCTTTTGCGTCACGATGAAGATGCTCGGAGTCTGGTGAAGATTGATGCGCTCGCCGAGGGTCTGGTCGGCATGGACCTCAGCGGCGAAGAGGCCGTTGGGATCGACGATCATGGGCAGCTGGCGACCGTGTGACTGAAAGTATTTTTGTGTGAAGGCCGTGAGGTCTTCCTTGGAGGCGATGGATTGCTGGCTGGCGAAGACGGCGCGGCGATACTCTTCGGCGGCCTGCGGGGAGATCTTGTCCTGGATGTAACGGGCTATGACAGCGGCGTCATAACTCCAGATGTGCATCTTGAGGGGGAAATCGTGGCGGATAAGGGGAATCTTGTACTTGTCGACGGCCGCGTGGACGATCGGAAATGCGTGAGCGCAGGCGGGGCACTCGAGGTCTTCGAACTCGTAGATGGCGACTGGGACACCCGCCGGGGCGCGGAGCATGGAGGTGTCGCGGTAAGCCCCCGTCTGAGCAAGGGCGCTAAGGGGAAGGGTGAGGAACAGAGCTGCGGCGAGGACGATCCGGTTCATTGATATAAGACGCATAAGGTTATCTTTTGTATTTTATCTGAGGGGGGTCGACGGCTGCTTGCGGAGGGCGTATTTGCCGGCGCACGGCAGGCTCAGGAGTTATCTCGAGTGTTGGATGTGAGAGAGTCGGCCAATCCGTTGGATTCGCGGCCACTCAACCACCTCCACGTAATGACGGAGAGTACGAGGAGAATGAGCAGCGCGATCAACAACTCGAGCAGATGAGCGATGGGGGAGGTTTCGACCTTGCTGCCGAGGAATTGCGTCAGGGCAAGTGCGGCGAATAGTCCGCCCCAGGACCAAAGGATGATGAGTTTGCCAGGATGCCACTTGGAGATGGACATGGTTGCTTCAGCTCGGTTTACATGATTTGAGGTCGGCAGTCACGGGGCCGGCGTTGATTTTGAAGCTCCAGGCGCAGCCGAAGCTGTTGATCATCTGCTGAGTGGCGGACAGGAGTTGGACCCAGATTTTGGCGGGCGGAACGGGTGGAGGGGCGCCGGCGGGGCTGTCGACCCTGCCGTTGGCGATGAGCTCGTCCGTGAGTTTTGCGAGGAGCGCGGAGATATCGGGCGGCGCCATATCACCGAGTTTATACACGGCGCTGTCTTTGGGAAGGCCGGAGGAAAGGTGCGACTCATCAGGATAGGGCCCGGTGATGACGAGATGCGGGCCTTCGCTGGGGGTGAGCTTCCAGGCCTGACAGAAGCGGACACTGCGTTCGACGTCAACGATCTGGGCGAGTGCAGCGTCGCTGTGTTCGTAGCTGTCGGACTTCCAGAACCATACAGCAGCGTGGTCGTCGCCAATGGCGCGGCCGAAGCTCTGAAACTGGCGATAGAGTTGGAGCAGGCCGGCGTTCTTGGAGGGATCGAGCCATTGAGGGTTGCAGATGAGGAAGAGAGAATAGGTCTTGAAGTTCTTGGGAATGGCTTGTTTTGTTGTAACAAGTTGGACGACTTCCTGCGGAATCGCCGGAACGGGCGTGCCGATGAAGACGGTAAGAATTCCGAGGATCAACGGCTTGCTTGTCAGCTTCCTTCTCATGGGGCCGGTACCCCCTTGGTAGAATGCTCATGACTCAGCGCGATTTTATAACTTTGGTGGTCTGGAGACCCAAGTATTTGATTTTTTTGAGCTTTGGCCCGGAAGAATTCGCAACCTGCGGGGGCACAAAAGACTCTAATTGAAAAGAGGACGACAGACTCATTGGTCAAAGGTTTGACAGGGATACGGGTGTGGGCTGCGGCGGTTGTCTGCTGTGGATTGGTTGCGTCTGCCGGCGCGCAGAGCGGTAAGCAGGAAAAGACTGATCTGCCGCAGGCGCCCGTGCCGAACATCGCGAAGCTACCGGGTGGCGTAGTGGTAGAACGGCCGACCCCAGGGGCGCTGCCGCTGAGCCTGGATGATGCCATCGCACGCGGAGAAAAGCACAACCTGCAGCAGCTGCTGGTGATTCAGAACGAGCGCATGGTGGGCGGACAGGTGCTGACGGTAAAGAACAGCCTATTGCCCAACCTTACGGCCAAGGGCGCTCTGGAGGCGCAGCAGATCAATCTTGCAGCGCTGGGCTTCAAGGGTACATCGCTGGCAGAGTTCGGCATCGATCCCGCGACGTTTCAGACGATTGTGAAGGTCGATACGGCCGAGGCGCAGATCAGCATGAACCAGCAGCTGTTCAATGTGCCCGCGTATTACCTGTACCGGTCAGCCCAGAAGGCCGCGAATGCAGCGCATTTTTCTACCCTGAATGGGCTGGGCGCAGTGACGCTGTCGGTGGGGACGCAATATCTTCAGGCTTTGGCCGACGCTGCTCAGATTGAGAATGCGCGGGCGCTGGAGAAGGCCGACGAGGTGGCGTATCAGCAGGCGAAAGACTCGCACGATGCTGGCGTGGGAACGAATCTGGATATGTTGCGGGCGCGAGTGCAGCTGCAGACCCAGCAGCAGGCCGTGATCAACAGTGAGAATGCCTTTGCGAAGGACAAGATTCAGCTTAACCGGATCATCGGATTGCCGGCGGACCAGGAGATTACCCTGACCGACACTGCACCCTATGCGGAGTTTGCGCAGCTGCCGCTCGCGGATGCGATGCAGCTTGCATTTCAGCGGCGAAAGGATCTGCTGGGCTTGCAGGCTCAGCTTGAAGTAGCGACGCAGGCACGGAAGGCTGTAAGGGCGGAGAGATACCCTACTGTTGCGTTTGATGGCTACTACGGCGTGCTTGGGGTGATCGGCGGTCTTTACCATGGTGTGTTCAACGCGACCGGGAAGGTCAGCGTGCCGATATTTCAAGAGGGGCAACTGCGCGGCGAGAGTGAGGTCGCGACCGCGCAGGCAATCGCACTGCGTCAGCAGATCGATTCGCTGCGAGTGTCGATCGAGTGGCAGATCCGGGCTGCGATGCTGGATGTACAGTCGTCGAACGAGCTGGTGAAGGTGGCGCGAAGCAACGTGGAGCTGGCGACCCAGGAAGTACAGGATGCAAGCGACCGATTCAGGGCCGGGGTGGACGACAATCTGCCGGTAGTACAGGCACAGGCGGTGCTGGCGCAGGCGCAGAGTCAGCTGGTACAGACGCTGTATCAGTACAACCAGTCGAAGTTGACGCTGGCGCGGAATACTGGTGTGGTGGAGTCGCAGTACAAGGTTTATCTGGGGCGATAGGGTTCTGCCGCGGCAAATTGTCTTTGCTTTGTTAGTCGAACTCAAGCGAGAAATAGTAGACGATGGCCTTAGAAGGACGATGCTGTCGTGTGTGCGGCAGCGCGAACGGTGCGCGGGAGTGACATATTCGTAACCGAAGTGTGAAAACATAGGGCATGGCGGATGGTTCGGAACGGGTGGAGCTGGCGGTAAAGGGGGATTACCGCTCTGCGTTCAAGTCGCGTGACTTTCGGCTGTATCAGGCGGCGCGGTTGATGGTGATCCTGGGGGCGGAGGCGCAGTCGGTCGCGGTGGCCTGGCAGGTCTATGCTCTAACACACTCGGCGCTGGACCTGGGGTATACCGGACTGGCTTTGTTTCTGCCTGGAGTGTTTGTCATGCTGGCCGCGGGGCACGCGGCGGATCGCTATGACCGGAGAAAAATTATTCTGCTCTGCTACACCCTGCAGGCCTGTTGTACGGCGGTGTTGCTGTGGCTGTCGATGAGTGCGACGGCGCTAAAGGGTGGGAGGATCTGGCCGATCTATGCGGTGCTGGTGGGGATCGGTTTAGGCAGGGCGTTCAGCGGACCGGCGGCGAGTGCGATGCTACCGAGCCTGGTGCCGAAGGAACATTTCGTGAATGCGGTGACGTGGGGCGCGACGGTCTATCAGATCGCGAATATGTCAGGGCCGGCTGTCGGGGGAATTTTGTTTACGTTGCCGTTGATGGGCGTTGCGGCGGAGTGGAATGGCGCGCCGGTGGTGTACGGATTCACGCTACTGATGCTGCTTGGGTTCATCGTGCTGGTCAGCATGATCCGCGCGAAGATGGTGAGGACGGACAGGAAGGCATTCAGCGTGAAGACGATGTTAGCGGGCCTCGAGTATGTGTGGCGCGCGAAGCTGCTGCTCGGCTCGATCTCGCTGGACCTGTTTGCCGTGCTGCTGGGTGGGGCCACGGCGCTGTTGCCGATCTTTGCGACAGACATTCTGCATGCGGGGCCGCGCGGGCTTGGGCTGCTGCGGGCGATGCCTTCGGTAGGCGCGCTGGCGGTTTCGCTGACGATGGTAGTGAGGCCGATCAAGCGCAAGGCCGGTGCGACGATGCTGATCTGTGTCGGGATCTTTGGTGCAGCTACGGTCGTGTTTGGTTTGTCGAAGAGCATCTGGTTGAGCGCGGTGGCCCTTGTCGTCGTTGGCGCGAGCGACATGGTCAGCGTAGTGGTTCGGTCGAGTTTGCTGCAACTGGCAACGCCGCCGGAGATGCGGGGACGGGTGAGCGCAGTGAACTGGTTGTTTATCGGGGCTTCGAACGAGTTTGGCGAGTTTGAGAGCGGCGTGACGGCGCAGTGGTGGGGCGCGGTGAGAGCGGTTGTAATCGGCGGGATCGCGTCGATGGTGGTCACCACGTCGGCTGCCGCGCTGTTTCCTCAACTGCGGCGCGCGGACGCTTTGACTGCGGAGTCTCTGCGGGAAGCGGAGAGGGAGTTGAGTGTGGCGGAGCCGGTGAATTAGATTTGCAGGGATTGCGGATACAGAGAAGGAAAGGAGCACGATGAACAACGGGGCAAAGGCGGCGATAGGGGCTACGGCAGTCTTGATTCTGGCGGTGGGTGGCCAGTTGCTTTGGCTGCATCATGAGCGCAATGCTCCGGTGGCGGTGAAGGCGCCTGAGCGCGAGGTGATCGCCGACGACGATCTCGTCTTCCTAAAGAAGAAGCGGCCGGATACTTTGAAGGATCTGAAGGAGCTCGACGGGTCGAAGTTGTGGGTGTCGGCTGGGGGCCAGATGGAGTTTTATCCGTATGTGGGGCACGCGGTTCAATATGGCAAGGGTGCTGGCACGCTGCTGGGAGCTGGGCAGCTTGTGGTGAAGGACGCGGTAGAGCAAGTGGCTCCCAAGGCGGCAACTTTCCGGATTCCCGGCGGCGACAAGCAGGTGCTGCTGGTGTTTACGCGGCCGGGATCCTCAGACGCGGCCAAGGAGTATGCGGTGCCGGTCGGGTATCGGCAGGCCGGTCAATACACTTTTTTTACCGACGAGATTTTTTTCTATGACGACCCGCATGAACTCTACAAACATTGGGGACCGGAGATATGGAAGGCTGTCGATGCGCACGAGGTGATTCTTGGGATGAATGAGCGGCAGGTGGAGTTATCGCTCGGACAGGTGAGTCAGAGCACGAGCAAGGAGTACGGCAACCGGATGGTCGTGTTTGCGAATATGGGCAAGCCGATGGCGGTTACGTTTGTGAAGAACAAAGTGACGGCGTTCCGGCCGGATCAGGGATTCTGATTTTGGTCGTGGGGAGAAGGAAGCCACAAAAGGGGAAGCTCCACGAGCTCCCCCTTTTATTGCGCCCGGAACTAGTGTTTGACCACTGAAATGGTGAGCGTGCTGGGATATTGTGCCGAGTGATGAATCGCGGTATGGGCGGCGATTCCGGTGGTTTCGTCGTAGTTATTTCCGCCGGTGTTCAGGTTGCGGTCGAAGCGGGGGAAGTTGGAGCCGGCGACCTCGATGCGGATTCGGTGGCCCGCATCGAAGTAGTTACTGGTGTTCATCGGTGTGAGCGTGACCTTGTAGACCCTGTCCTTTTCCATCCAGACGGTCTTGTCGTCGCCGTCGCGGTACCGGAGACGCTGGATGGTCTCGTCGAGGTTATAGGCGGTGCCGTCGGGCAGAACGTCGATGACCTTGACGGTGACGTCGGTGTCTTTCACGTCAGAGGAGACATAGAGGGTCGCGGTGATAGGGCCGCTGACTTCGATTCCCTCTTTAAAGGCTCGGAGGTGTAGACGAGGATGTCGGGACGTTCCTCCATCTTGCGTTGATCGAGCGCGCCGCCGTTGCCTGGAATCGTGTTGGCAGCACAGCAGACGTTGCCGCCGTAGCTGGGCGTCGGGTGCATGGGGTCGTAGGTGAAGTGGTCGGGGAGATCGGTCTTCAGGTTGGGAGCAGGCGTCTCTCCAGCGAATTGCACGAGCGATGAAGGAGTTGATGATGCAGCAAGAATCAGCTTGCCATCGCCATGCAGCGTGTTTGCGTTTCCCGCGCTCCACAGATCGAGCGTGACGTTCTTTGCGCCTTCAGGTGGCCAAGACTCAGAGTGCTGCCACTTGTTAGTGCCCATAGTGAAGTACTGCACTTTGGGCTGCTTCTGGAGGAAACCGTTGTCTTCGCCTTTGAGGAAGTGATCGAACCACGCGTAGGTGAGAGCGTCGTAGTCGAGACGCGCATCGCCCATGCTGCGTTCGCCGACGATGGTGTCTTCCTTGGCGCGCTTGTAGCCGCAGTGCAGCGTGGGAGCGATGACGGCGTACTGCTCATTAGCCGCTTCGCCTTTCGCAGTCGAGCGGACGAAGTTATAGGAAGCGAGATTCGGTCCGGTGGAGACGTCGTACCAGGTCATGAACCAGAAGCCCGGCACGTTGATCGGCATGGTGTCGGACTGCCAGATACCGCCCTTGCGCCACGCCGGATCGTTCGGCGTGCGCTCGATCATGGCGCCGCCGCTGGTGTTGGGCATCTTGTCGGAGAAGATGCCTTTGGGGCCATCGATGTTCGAGATGAGTTCCTTCTCCGGCAGATGTTCGAAGGCTTTGGCCCAATCGACGGGAGGCATCTGCGGAGCGAGGTCGAACATCTTTGAGGCTTTGATGAGGTCGGCCTGCGAGGTGTTCTTGGGAAACATGGGGCGAACCTGATTCTGCTCGCCATACAGCCAATCGATGAAGAGCATTTGAACGGCGCCGCCGCGATACCAATTACCCTGCTCGTTGTACGGACCAACCTTGCCGACGCCGGCGCCGAAGCTCTGCGGGATGATAGTCGTCAGTGCCTTGTTGCCGAGCGACGCCGCAGCAAGCTGCCACTCTGCGGTCGAAGAGCAGCCGATGAGGCCGATTTTGCCCGAAGACCACGGCTGCGCGGCCATCCAGTTGAACTGGTCGTTGGCGTCGGAGAGCGGAGCGCCGAGGATGTCGTAGTTGCCCTCGGAGAAGAAGTGGCCACGCTCGTTCATCTCGACGAGCACGTAGCCGCGTTTGACGGCGTCGAGTTCGGTGGACATGTCCCGGTAGCTGCCTAGCTTCACGTCCCAGAAATTGAAGTTGTAGGGGGTGCGGCTGAAGATGATGGGATATTTCTTGCTTGTGTCCTTGGGGCGATAGATGTCGGCGGCCATGCGCGCGCCGTCCTTCATCGGCACCATCACCTTGCGATCGATGATGGCGATGTCTTCGAGCTGTTTCTCAATGGACTCACGTTTTTCGATGAGAGCTCTGGTTTCAGCGGGGCTGAGCTGCTGCCGCGGGCCCTGGGCCAGTGAAGGGATTGCGAGTACGCAGAGGATGGCTACGGCGGGTGGACAGAGACGCATCGGTGCTCCTGAATGTGATGAGGCAAGAGTAGCAGGAGGGCGATGGCAAAGAAACGTCCGGAGTAGCCCTTGTCTGCTCCGGACGCTGTTTTCGGGAAAGGCGGGTGGATTAGGTGGTTGCCAATCTCCGGTACTTGCGTTCCAGAGAGTCCGGCTCCATGACGATGCGAAGATTCTTGCCGGGACCGCTTTTGATCCAGTCATGCATGAGGTCGAGGCAGGAGTGGTCGATGTAGTAGAGGTTCTCTGTGCGTACGTGGACTGTCGAACCATCGGGAATGGATTCGAGGGTAGCGGCGATGAGAGGGATGCGAACGAAGGTAGCTGAACCCTGCAGGTGCAGGTCGATGTGACCTTCGGTGCTGTAGGGCTCGGTGTAGACCTGCAGGTGGGTGGTTTTGTAGAGGAGCTTGAGGACGGAGAGCGTAACGCCGACAATCACGCCCGTGAGAAGGTCCGTTGTAACGATAGTGATGAGGGTTGCGACGTAGATGAGCAAAGGGATTCTGCCGTAGCTGGCGAGGTGGCGCATGTCTTTCACCTTGATGAGATTGAAGCCGGTGAAGACGAGTACGCCGGCGAGGCTGCAGATGGGAACCAAGCGCAACAGGCCGGGGAAGAGCACGATGATGGCGAGGATCCAGACGCCGTGGAGGATGGTGGAGAGACGGCTGGTGGCTCCGGCTTGCACGTTGGCCGAGCTGCGGACAATGACGCCCGTCATGGGGATGGCGCCGACGATGCCGCAGAGCATGTTGCCTACTCCCTGGGCCATAAGCTCCCTGTCGTAATTGGTTTTGGCGATGCTCTGCATTTTGTCGACAGCGGCCGCGGAGAGGAGAGTTTCGGCGCTCGCGATGAAGGCGATGGCGAGCGCTGAACTGAGGAAGGAGCTGTCGATGGTTCTGAATGCGTCCATGCCGGGGAGGTGAACTACGTCGAGGAGGTTGGTGGGGACCTGGACGTAGTTCAATTGAAGGTGGAAGATCTGAGCGATGGTGGTGGCAGCCGCGATGCCGAGGAGGGCTCCAGGGATGAGCTTGAGCTTCTCGGGTCGGAAGCGCTGCCAGAGTGCCATGATGGCGATGACGAGCAGGGCGAGCACGACGGAGCGCTCGTCGGTGCTGCCGTCAAGGGGAAACATGCCCGTTACGGCGGGCCAGATGGCCTTGAGGTTGGCGAGGCCTGTGCCCTTCGGCTTGCCGTCGAGCATGACGTGGAACTGCTGGAGCACGATGAGCAGCCCAATGCCGGCAAGCATGCCGTGGATGACGGCGGGCGAGATGGCTCGGAACCAGCGGCCGGCTTTCAGTGCTCCGGCGATGAGTTGCAGGAGACCGGCGAGAAGGAGGATGGGGCCGAATCCAGAGAAGCCGTGGTCGCGGATGATTTCGAAGACGATGACGGCCAGGCCAGCAGCAGGACCGCTGACCTGAAGGGGAGAGCCGGCTAGGGAGCCGACGACGATGCCGCCGATGATGCCGGTGAGGAGCCCCGTGGCGGGTGGGGCTCCGGAGGCTAAGGCGATGCCCATGCAGAGGGGCAGCGCCACAAGAAATACGACGAGCGAGGCGGAGAGATCCTTGAGGTATTTCGGATTGATCGGCATAGGGAGTCCTTAAGAGGCCATGAGTTGGAGTCGCGGTTGAGCAACGGGGGAGGGGATGTTGTCTGCGGCGAGGTCGACGAAGCGGCCGTGGTGGCTCTCGAAGTTCTGTATCTCGCCGGTGTGGATCTCGTAGACCCAACCGTAGAGGTTCAGCGTTCCTTTGCTGAGTCCGGCAGCAACGGAAGGATGGGTACGGAGATGCTGAACCTGGGCGACGACGTTGGCGCGTGTGAGGGCGCGAAGCATCTCATGGGGGCTCTGGTGCTGTTGCTGGCTGAACTGACTCTCGAGGACCTGCATGGCGGATGAGGAGTTTCGCAGCCAGGAGTCGACGGTAGGCATGTTGTCGTGCTTCTTGCGGCTGAGGACGGCCTTCATCGCGCCGCAGTCGGAGTGACCGCAGACGATGATGTTCTCGACGCCGAGGGCGAGCACAGCGTACTCGATTGTGGCCGAGACGCCGCCATTCACCTCGCCGTAAGAGGGGACGATGTTGCCAGCGTTCCTGCAGATGAAGAGATCGCCGGGGTCGCTTTGCAGGATCATGTCCGGGACGATGCGGGAGTCGGCGCAGGTGATGAAGAGGGTGGAGGGTTTCTGGTGATTGGCCAGGTCTTGGAACAGGCCGGCACGTTTGGGGAATACTTCGGCGCGAAAGCGCGCGTATCCTTCAAGGAGTCGCTTCATGGATTGCCTCGTCTGTATTTGGGTTCAGTTGCAGTTCAGTCTTTGAGCCCCGGCGGGGAGAGGGTCGTCGTGAGGAGACACGAAGACGATCCGGGCTGAGTGCTCGCAGTGCCCTCCCTTGGCTTCAGGAGGCAGATTTACTGAGTGCTGTGGAACTGGCTAGGCGACGGGAGGTGCACGGCCGAGATGAGGTAGGGCACGGAAGTTGGTGGTGAAGGCGGGATCGTTCTGCTGGATGCAGGAGATCGAGGCCAGGCGCTCCGGGCGAGGGGCTGGAGTAATCCACGCGACCACAGTAGGTGCCGGAGCTGAGGTTCGCCGCGCAACCACGACGGTTGAGCCGACAACCGGGGTTTCAGGTTCAACTTCGGCTTCGGCGGAGGTTCGGCTGCTGCCGAGGCGGGAGCGGTTGAGTTGGTTTGTGTTCCGTGAAGATGAGGCTGGGGAACGATGGAGCAGGTGGGCGCTCTTGAGATTGCCTGGAGAGCCGATTGACCACAGACCGATGAAGAGCAACAACAGCGAGCTAAGCTGAAGTCGGTGCCGCGGGGCCGAATGGTTAGTGTCCACCACGATAAAAGAGTAACGCATCCTGTAACGTTTGTCTTGACCTAAGTGAACTTAGAAGATTTTCTGCCGTTCACAACAGATGTTTCGGAGATGTCTCGAGTTGTAAATTTCAATTACGTTTTTTTCGTAAAAATTTTGTAACAGGAAAAGGGCGTGAAGATTGAGAAGGGAGTGAGGAAGGCGGTTCGCACATCGCGCGAATGCCGACTCATCTCAAAGCGCGATAAGCCACCCCAATTCGGGGTGGTGGGTATTACCCATGTTGCGGCATATCAGCCTGTATTGCGCAGGCCGCTCTCTGAATTTTTTATGTGATGCAGGCGTAACAGAGGGCTTAGTGCGGGATGCTGCCGCGATGAGTGAGGGTGATAGTATTCGTCCATTCGGGGCAGCCGATTTTCTTCAAAACCAAGGGGAGCGTATGGGACTAAGCAGGCGGGACTTTGTGCAGGGAGCGATGGCAGGTGTGGCACTGGCCGCGACGCCGGCGTTCGCAGCATATGCTGGGGACGATGCCGACAAGCAGGCGGTGCTGCAGGAGATTCCGAAGATGCATGCCGAAAACGTGAAGCGGCTGCAGGAGTGGATCGCGCTTCCATCCATCGCCGCCGAGAACAGGAATTTTCCGCAGGGGCCCGAGCACATGGCCAAGCTGGCGCGAGATGCAGGTTTCACCGACGTGAAGCTGGTGCCGACTTCGGGCAAGCCGGGCGTGTTTGGAAAGATCGACGCCGGAGCGAAGACGACCGTAGGGGTCTATTTCATGTACGACGTGAAGCAGTTTGTGCCGGAGGAGTGGAGCTCGCCGCCGCTGGAGGCGAAGCTGGTGCCGATGCAGGGGCTCGGGACGGTATGCATGGGTCGCGGAGCGGTGAACCAGAAGGGGCCCGAGAATTCCTTTCTGAGCGCATTGATGGCCTTCAAAGCCGCAGGAAAGAAGCTACCAGTGAACCTGGTGCTGGTGTGCGAGGGCGAGGAGGAGATCGGTTCGCCACACTTCGCCGAAGTAGTGCGAAGCGCCGAAGTGCTGGCGGAATTGAAGAAGTGCATCGGTGTTTTTATGCCGGAGGCGGGGCAGCAGCGCGATGGAACCGTGGAGGTTTCGCTCGGCGCCAAGGGTGTAGTGGAACTGGAGTTAATCTCGAGCGGAGAGAAGTGGGGACGCGGGCCGAAGCATGATGTGCACTCGAGCCTGGAGGCCGCGGTGGATTCGCCGACGTGGCATCTGGTGCAGGCACTGAATACGCTGATTGAGAAAGACGGGCACACGCCGGCGGTGGAGGGATTCTTCGCCAACGCAAAGCCGCTGACGCCGGCACAAAAAAAGATGATCGAAATCTCCGCATCGAAGACCAGCGAAGCGGGGCTGAAGAAGAGCCTGGGCGCCGAGCACTGGGTCCACGATGCGACCTGGGTGGATTCCAGGATGCTGCTGGAGTCGCAGCCGACGATCAACATCGAGGGGCTCGTGGCCGGGTACACAGGGCCGGGCGGAAAGACCGTGCTGCCGCATCGTGCAGTGGCGAAGATCGATATGCGACTGGTGCCGGATATGACGGCGGAGGATACGCTGGCGAAGCTGAAGGCTCATCTGCTGAAGCACGGGTTTGGCGATATTGAGGTGAATATGAGCGGAGGCTACGACCCGACGTCGACCGACCCTGATAGCAAATTGATTCAGACGCAACTGGCGACGTATCGCAAGCTAGGGCTGGACCCGCGGCCTCTGGCCGCGGAGTGCCGGTTCGTGGCCGGGGTTTGTGTTTACCGAGCGCACCGTTAAATCTGCCGGCAGGGCACTTTGGATTGGGACACGGGACGGGCGCGCACGCTCCGGATGAGTACTACCTGATCGAGTCGACGAACTCGAAGGTGCAGGGGCTTGATGGGGCGGTCGGCTCGTTTGTGGAGTACCTGTACGCTCTGGCGTAAGTCCGCATCAGCCGGTGTTGCGCAGGCCCGCGCTGATGCCGTTGATCGTGGCTGAAATAGCGCGGTTGAGCTCAGGCGAGTCGGGTTCGCCGTTGGCAGCTGCGGTGCGCTTGCGACGTATGAGTTCGACCTGGATGAGCGACATGGGATCGACGTAAGGATTGCGCAGGCGAATGGAACGGTTGAGCACCGGGTTGGTTTCGAGTAGAGATTTTTGCTTTGTGATCTCGAGGATCATGCGGTGCGTGAGGTTGAACTCTTCCTCGAGAGTCGTGAACACTCGGTTGCGCAGGGCTTCGTCTTCGACAAGCGAAGCATAGAGGCGGGCGATGCCGAAGTCTGCCTTGGCCAAGGCCATCTCGACGTTGCGAATGATGTCGAGGAAGAGCGGGAATTCGCGGACCATGGTCTGGAGCTGCTGCAAGCCATCGGGGTTTGACTGCACGAACTCGTTGAGCGCGTGACCCACGCCGAAGTAGGCGGGGACGAGCTGACGCGATTGCATCCAGCCAAAGACCCAGGGGATGGCGCGAAGGTCGGCCATGGACTTCTTCCCGCTGCGTTTGGCGGGGCGGGAGCCGAGGCGCGCATGTTCGAGTTCAGCGACGGGCGTGGCCTGTTCGAAATAGGTGAAGGTGTCGGGGTTGTCAACGATATGTTTGCGGTAGAAGGCGTACGAGCTGGTGGAGAGCTGATCGAGCGCGGCCTCCCACACAGGAAGAATCTCACCGGTGAGGTGCGGCGTCTTGGCGTCGCGTTGCAACACCGCGTCGGGGCGGGCGAGCGCATCGAGGCTTGCGGCAATCATCAACTCCAGATTGCGTTCGGCGAGGATGACGTCGGAGTACTTCCAGTTCAGCACCTCGCCTTGTTCGGTGATGCGGAGTTCCCCGGTGAAGCTGTCCATTGGCTGGGCAAAGATGGCGCGATGGGTCGGGCCGCCGCCACGCCCTACGGTTCCTCCGCGTCCGTGGAAGAGCCGCAGCGTCACATTGCATTCGCGAGCCACTTCGTGAAGTGCGCGGTGGGCCTTGTAGATCTCCCACGTGCTCGTAATCATGCCCCCGTCTTTGTTGGAGTCGGAGTAGCCGAGCATCACCTCCTGCTGGCGGCCCCACGATTCAAGCAGAGGTTCATATGTTTTGGAGGTCCAGAGCGAACGCATGATGGCGGGTGCGTTCTGAAGGTCTTCGATGGATTCGAAGAGTGGGACAGGCTGGAGACCGGGATCGGCGCCTTCACGATTGGCCCCCGGTGGTGTGGCTTCGACGCGAACTCCACCGAGACGGGCGAGCCAGAGGACGTGGAGCACATCGTCAGCGCTCGTCGCTCCGCTGATGACGTACTGGCGGATGGATTCAGGGGCGTAGGTCTGCTTAAGCTCGGCGATGGTGCGGAAGGTATCGAGAACTTCACCGGTCTGTTCTGTCAAAGCAGGTGGAAGCATCAATGATTGAGAGGATGCCGTTGGCTGCCAGGCGGAGATCTCAGCGATAGCGGCGGCATGGACACGGGCGTGTTGGCGAATGTCCAGTGTCTGCAGATGCAGCCCGTAGGTGCGAACCTCCATCAGCAGTGGATCGATCAGCATCTCCGCGAGGCGGTGGCCGCTGTGCTCGACCAGCGAGTTGCGAAGTGTCGTGAGATCGGAGAGGAGATCGGCGGCGCGGGTATAGGGCGTGAGTGCGGGATTGGCAGGAACAGGAACGGCAGACTGCGGCGTGGCACCCAGGCGCATCATGATGCAGGCGATGAGTAGGCGCACGGATTCGTGGGTAAAGCGCTCTTCGAGGGCGTTTTGACCGGCTGTGCGAAGCTGACTGAGATAGCGATCGAGCAGAGCGATGAGCTCCGCGGAGACGGGAACCTGCTGGGTGGAGCTGGCGAGTTGCTCGAAGATGTTCTGCAGCCGCCGACGGTAGTGGATGAGGAGAACGGAGTGAGCCATCGCGAGGGCTTCGCGGGTGGCCTGCGGAGTGACGAACGGATTGCCGTCCCGGTCGCCGCCGATCCATGAACCGAAACGAATGAGCAGCGGCAGGTCGCAGATCTTTCTCACGGAGTTAGTTGCGTTTTTTACGGGGTATTCGGCGGCAAGAGCAGAGGCGACCTCGCCGTAGAGGACAGGAAGGGTGTCGAAGAGACTGGACTCGTAGTAGTCGAGCGCCATGCGGATCTCGTCGCGGACGGTGGGACGTGCGCTGCGAACGTCGTCAGTCTGCCAGAGAGCGGTAATCTCGGCGATCAGGTCGCGCTCTAGCGCTTCGAGTTGCGGTTCGGGAACGGGGATGCGATCGAGCTGCTCGAGCAGGTCAGAGATGCGGCGGCGTTTGAACATGACGCTGCGGCGAGCGACTTCGGTAGGGTGTGCGGTGAAGACTGGCGACACGCAGATGCGGCGAAGAAGCGCGTAGGCTTCGTCCGCGGTGACGCCGGCTTCGCGCAGGCGGCGAAGCGTGCCGCGCAGATCACCGCGCTGGACGGCGCCAGTGGATGAGGCTTTTTCGTTGAGCTGGTGGGAGAGCCGGCGTCGCTTGCGGTGATTGGTTTCGGCGAGATTGATGAGCTCGAAGTAGAAGCCGAATGCACGCGTAAGCTGGTAAGCAGCAGGAAGATCGAGTGTACGGACACGGTCGAGCGCATGCTGCAGGTGAGCAGTAGCCGAGGCTGCGTTGGCCGCTCCACTCTGCGGAGCTTCAGCCTCGCGACGGGCGATGGCAGTACGGCGAAGGGCTTCGACGGCATCGTAGAGAGAGTCGCCAGCCTGCTCGCGGAGAACTTCGCCTAGAAGCATGCCAAGCGACCGGACGTCGCGACGAAGCGGAGCCTCCTTCAGTTCGCCGGTCGGGGCTTGCAGCTCGGCGAGGCGTTGCGGCCAGTCAGTTGGAGTCCAAAGGGACGGCATGATTGATTATGCACTGGCAGTGGACGCGGAGTTTGCTCGTTCTGCCGTCTTCTTGGCCGCCTGTAAGCGCCGATGTCAGAGAGCGGCGGCACGACAGAGAGGTTCTTTGCGGATCTCGTCGAGGAGCGGTGTGGTGAGAAAGTCCGCCGAACGATTGTCCAGGGCGAGGCGCAGGGTGGGGAGAGCAATCAAGTATCGGAGGTAGAAGGTGATCTCCTCGAGATTCGCAGAGCCGCCTCCGGGAGGGTTGTAGCGATACTGGCCGGGCGTCTGGACCGGAATCTCCCACTGACGGCGGACCGGCCTGACGTGCGTGTAGCCAAGAAACTCCATCGTCATGGTGACCTTCTCCGTGCGCGGAGGAAAGAGGTCGTGCGATGAGGTTGGCGTCCACGGGGGATAAAAAGAAAGGTCGGTGGCACCCCCGAAGTTCGCGAAGAGTTCGAACGAGGACTTGCCGTTCGGCTTTAGGGTGCATTGGGCGATCAGCGTGGGACCGGCCGAGGGCGCAGGGGATTCGGTTGTAGAAGGAGTAAGAAGCGATCCCGAGAGAATCAGGCGAACGTAGTAGATCTTGGAGGCAGCCTCTAATCCAGAGATGCGCTCAACGCCGGAGGCCAGTGCGGTTTTCTCCGGCTGATCGGTATTCACCGTGCGATGTTCTTGCTGCCCAGCCGAGATGGCAGTGGAAGAGCACAGAAACGCTAGCGCGAATACAGAGCGGACCGGGCAGGCAGGCATGCGATCAGCGTAATCGACAAGGAGCCGGCAAAAATAAAAATCGATGTGCTAGACAACAGTCGACAAGCCAAAGACTCGTTACATGACGTGCGCGATCTTCTCCAGCTCTTCCTGCAGGCAGCGCAGAGAACAGCTGATGGACTCCATCCGAAACGCGGCAGTGCGAGCGTCCTGGGTCGAGACGCCATAACCGCGAGCGGCAAGAAAGCTGCTGATCAGGTCCGCGGCCTGCCAGGAGTCGAGCCCGGACTTCATGAGGTCTTCGCGCAGACCCGTGAGGTCTGCATCGGCAAATCGTTCGACATGAGCGCCCTTAGCCTTTGTCATCTGCGTTGCTCCCGCCAGGTGTGGAAACCTCTGTTCTTGAGACGCAAAAAAACCGTTCGAGGTTACTTAATTCAGAAATCAGACGCTCGTCATGTGGATCGATTTATTCACTATAAAGAACTACACGTAAAGAATTCGTCAAATTTAACGACATCTGAGGGGTACGAACATCTAAGGGCTACGTGGCGCGATCCGCCAGCAGAACGGGAATGCCATCAACAACGGGATAACGCCGCCCACAACCCTGGCACCGTATGGTTGCCGCCTCGAGATCCAGGGATTTGTGGCAGATCGGGCAGACGATCCGGCGCAGATCCTCTGTAGTCAGTGATCCTGCGTCCATGGTTCTATCTTAGCGAATCAAATTGGTGAGAGAGCGCGATACGATGGAGGAGATGAAGATAATTCCCCGAATTTTAAATGGCATAGCAATTGCTAATGAGATCAAGACCGAGGTGGCCGCCGAGGTTAAGATACTCGCCACGCAGGGAATTACCCCTGGGTTGGCAGTGATTTTGGTAGGCGACGTACCCGCATCGCAAATCTACGTTCGAAGCAAAATAAAGACCTGCGGCGAGTTGGGAATCTTCAGCGAGATGTTGACGCCCGCCGAAAGCATTACGACCAGCGAGATGCTGGAACTCGTAGCGGAGCTGAATGAGCGCGACGACATCGATGGAATTCTGATTCAGCTGCCCTTGCCCAAACACGTCAACACGAAACGCTTGCTGGAAGCCGTGGCACCGGATAAGGACGTCGATGGTTTCCATCCTGTGAATGCGGGAAGGTTGCAGAGCGGGCAGCCAGGACTTGCGCCTTGTACTCCTGCGGGAATCATGGAGATTCTGCGGCGCAGCGATCTGCCGGTTGCTGGTCAGAATGCGGTGGTGGTCGGACGATCGGACATCGTCGGCAAGCCCGCCGCGATGATGCTCCTGAACGCCTCGGCCACGGTGACGGTGTGCCACAGCAAGACCGAAGATTTGCCGAAGTTCACCCAGGCCGCCGACATTCTGGTGGCTGCGATGGGACGACCGGGATTTGTGACTGCGGAGATGGTGAAGCCGGGCGCGACGCTGATCGATGTTGGGATTAATCGCATCACGGACCCCGCCGAGGTTGAAGAGTTTTTTCCGCATGACCCCGAGCGCGCAGCGACCTTTGCCAAACGCGGCTCTGTCGTCGTAGGCGACATCCACCCGGCGGCGTTCGCAAAGGCCGGGGCATACACGCCTGTGCCCGGAGGCGTAGGCGCGCTGACCATCGCTATGCTGATGCAGAATACGGTGACGGCGGCAAAGCTCCGCCGCGGAATCTCCCAAGAAACACTCCAGAAAATATCCCAGGAGAAACGATAGCTGCCATGCTGCGCGTCGGCCTTACTGGCGGGTTGGGTAGCGGCAAGTCCACGGCCGCGCGGATGTTTGGAGCGCTCGGCGCGCATGTGTTGCAGTCAGACGCCATCGGGCGCGAACTGATGGAGCCGGGGCAGGACGTCTATGCCGCAATCGTCGATCACTTTGGCAGCGGTGTCGTGCAACCCGACGGGAGGCTGGATCGCGCTGCGCTGGCGAAGATTGCCTTCGACGATGGCCGGGTCGAGGAGTTGAACGCCATCATTCATCCGGCCGTGATCGCCCGGCAGGCAGAGTTGAGCGAAGCAATTTTTCAGCAGGATCGGCGAGCGATCGTAATAGTCGAGTCCGCGCTGATCTTTGAAACGAAGTACAGCGAAACGAAGTACAGCGAAGCAAACAGCGCCGAAACGAAGCACGGCCGTTCTCAACCCACCGGACAAGCGCATTGGCACAACCGCTTCGATCGAATCATTCTCGTGACAGCTCCCGAGGAGGTGAAGATCGCGCGATTTGTGGCGCGCTGTGCTGCCGGGGAAACACTCACGCCCCAGCGGCTGGAGAAGCTGGAAGCCGAGGCGCGGCTGCGACTGGCGCAACAGATTCCCGACGAGCAAAAAAGCGCTCTCTGCGACTATGTCCTGACCAACGGCGGCCCGTTGACGGAGTTGGAGTGGCAGGTGGACCAGCTGTGGCCGATCCTGAAAGCGGGGGCCCGATAAAATTCCCCGCCGCCGCAGCACATTGATGGCACAGAAGTTACGTTTGCGTGACAGACCCGGGAACGTATAGCTCGATACAATCGTACTGTCAGCAGGCTACGTCTGCGATTTGAAAAGATTAGGTCGTGCAAACAATGAAACTGCGTCCCGTTCTTCTTGTTGTCCTTATTCTCTCCGCCTTCTACTACGTGACTACCCACGTCGGGTCGACGAGTGCGTTCGCGCCCTGGCTGCACCGTGCCACGCCTGCGGTCGCCGCCCCCGCATCCGGTGCAAGCACTGCAGCGGTCAGCGGGCCGATGGGAAGCTTCGAGTTGACCGAAGCCGATGCCGCTCCAGCCTACGACAGCGAGGAGCAGCAGAACATCGCCGTCTACAAAAAGGCGTTGCCCTCGGTGGTCAACATCCTCTCGACGGCGGTGTCCTTCGACTTTTTCTATGGGCCGGTTCCGCAGCAGGGGCAGGGCTCAGGCTTCATTCTCGACAAACAGGGACACATCCTGACGAATAACCACGTCATCGACAATGCGCAGAAGGTTGAAGTCACGCTCTCCGACAAGCACAAGTACAAGGCGACGGTCGTCGGCGTCGACAAGGGACACGACCTCGCACTGTTGCAAATCAACAATGCGCCAGACCTGCAGCCCGCGACGCTTGCCGAATCGGCAAACCTTACCGTAGGCCAGCGGGTGTATGCGATCGGGAATCCGTTCGGACTGTCGGGCACGATGACGCGCGGCATCATCTCGGCGATCCGCTCGATTCGCGGGCCGGGCAATAGCCCGATTGAGGATGCGATTCAGACCGACGCCGCGGTGAATCCTGGAAACTCCGGAGGCCCGCTGCTGAACTCGCGCGGCGAGGTGATCGGGGTGACCACGCTGATTGCGAATAATGGCGCCGATCAATCCTCCGGCATCGGGTTTGCAATTCCCGTGAATACCGCGAAGGCGGTCATCGCCGACTTTGCCAAATATGGCCGCATTCGCCGGCCTTCGCTCGACATTTCGACCTTGGCCATCGGCCCCGATATCGCCGAACAGATCGGATTGCCCGCCGACTACGGTGTTCTGATCCAGCGTGTGCTGCCCGGCGGCGCCGCCGACAAAGCCGGCCTGCACGGTGGCACGCAGCGAGCAGGCTACCTCGGCAACATGGCGGTGATGAGCGGCGGCGATCTGATCATCGCCATGGACGGGCAGGAGATCGCCAATACGCAGGACCTTGCCGCAGCGATGAACTCCCACAAGGCCGACGACGAGGTGACCCTGACGATCTTTCGTGGACGCCGAAAGATGGACGTCAAGGTGAAGCTCAGCGACGCAACCAGCGAAAAGGCGCCGCTGGGGTCAGCAGGCTAATTCGTAACTGAAAAAGTTACGTATCGCTAACGGTCGATGGCTGTCCGTTTTGCGGGTCGAGGCGAACGTAACGGCGGCCCTGAATGACGTAGTGTCCGCTGAGGACGCGAGCGATCGCCTCAGGATAAGCAATGTGCTCCTGCTCGAGGATGCGCGCCGAGAGACTCTCTGCGGTGTCGTGATCGTTCACCGGCACTGTTTTCTGCAGAATGATCACCCCATGATCGACGGCTTCATCGACAAAGTGGACGCTGCAGCCCGCGACTTTGGCGCCATAGTCGAAGGCCTGCCTCTGGGCGTCGAGGCCGGGAAATGCCGGCAACAGCGAAGGATGGACGTTCAGAATCCGGTTGGGAAAAGCGGCGATGAAGGATGGCGAGATGATGCGCATGTATCCCGCCAGGCAGACGAGATCGACCTTGTACTGGTGCAGCCGCGCGATCATCTCTGCATCGTGTTCGGCACGTTTGCGGCCCGCGGAAGGAATGGCAAAGGCAGGCAATTGCAGCGCGTGCGCGGCGGCAAGGCCGGGAGCGTCTTCGACGTTTGAAAGCACAACCACGATCTCCGTACCGGAGAGGCGCTGGTCGCTGATCGCTTTGGCGATGGCAAGAAAGTTCGAACCTCTGCCGGAGAGGAGGATGCCCAGACGCTGCATGAAAGATTTCCTTTCGTTAATTGTAGGCGTTGCTCTGCACATCTGACCCGACACATCGGCCGAGGCAGCAGGCAAACGGAAACATCATCGCGCGTCGGGCAGAAGACCCTGTTCGACCAGCAGAGGTGGCCTGCGGTGGTTTGTCGCCTGTTCGTACGCATACGCCCATCCCAGCAAGTCGCCGTCTTTCCATAGCCGCGCAGAGATCTCCAGACCGAACGGCAGGCCGCCGGGGTAGAATCCGCCCGGAACGACAACCGCGGGAACTCCAATCATGTTCACCCAGCCCGTAGCGCTGTGCGGACCTCCGCTGATTCGCCCGTCTTGCGGCATCGTCTCGTCCGGAGGAGGCATCTGCGTTGCCGGGTACACGAGACCATCCAGATGCAACCGGTCAAGCACATCGTTATACGCCTCAAGCGCTTTCTTGCGCGGGGTGAAGAAGTTGGCGTCGGCCTGCGGGTCGCTCTCGATCAATGCCTGCGCCACGGCCCGCCGCCCTTTTATTGACGCCGGATCGTTGACGCCGATAATAGTAGGCGGCAACGGCGCGCCCACCGCCTTCTCGTACTCCGCAGACGAGTGATACTGCGCCGGCCCGTACTCGGCCAAAAACTTTTCCGTTCCCTCGCGAATGTACGGCACAGTGCCCACGCGTGCGACGGTCACCGCAAAGCTGTCAGGCAGGATCGAATCGTCAAAGACCACCGTCGCTCCGGCGGCGCGCAGTCCTTCGATGGCTTTCATAAATGCCTCGCGTGTCTCCGGCCGCAGCTTTTCAACCGCATCTGCGGTCTGTGCCGCCACCTCGCTCGGCGTCGCCGACGAAGGAATGCCCTGAAAAGGAATCCCCGCCCCCGACAGCACAAACGCCGGCACGCCGAAGCGTTTTCCCTTCAGCGCATCCGCCTTCAGATACTGCGTATACGGGCCGGGCTCGGCCTTAGCCGCGGAGCTGATCGTGCGCGGGTCTGCGGGATCCTCTCCTGCCATCACGTCGAGTGCAATCACCGCGTCAGTCACATCCCGGGCAATCGGCCCTGTGTTATCGAGCAGCCAGTCCAGCGGCGCGATACCCGCAATACTTACCAGGCCGCGCGTCGGAAACACACCGACGACAGAACTCGTCGCAGACGGCATCCGAATCGAATTCCCCGTATCGGTCCCGTTGCCAAGCAGCGCCATGTTCGCGGTAACGGCCGTCACGGTGCCCCCCGAAGAGCCTCCCGGACTGAAGCGAACGTCATAGGCATTCCCCGTGCGCCCGTAGGACGTGCTGCGATTCGTATCGCTCGCCGCAAAGTCCGGCATGTTCGTGTGGCCGAGGATCACAGCCCCCCCTGCACGCAGCTTCGCGACGATGGTTGCATCCTTCGGTGCGACCAGCTGGTGTCCCGGAATCGTGTAGCCCTTCCAGCCATCCGTCGTGACCATCCCCTTGATGCTGGTGTTCGCCTTGATCGCAACCGGCACGCCCCACATCGGCCCACGCCAGAAGCTGCTTCCCCCCGCCTTCGCCTCCGCGTCCTCACGAGCCGCAGTTGCCAGAGCACCCTGGCCGTCCAGAGTCTCGACCGCGCGATAGATCCCGTTGTACCTGGCGATCCGCGCCATGTACCACTGCACCACTTCCGTAACCGTGTACTTATGGCTGCGGTATAACTCCTCCAACCGCGGAATGGTGACCTCTAACAAGTCCCTGTCCATCGCATTCCGGGAGCCATCTTTCGCAGTAGAGTCAGCCGTTGTCTGCGCACTCGATGACCCAACGGCCACAGTGAGCAAGACGAGAAAATACCAAAACCCGACCCGTATCTTCATGAGATCCTTCAGAGAAATTGATGTTTCCTATGAGAACACAGGTCCGCCCGCGCGGGGTCCTTTGGATCGGGTGCTTGCTCCGGCTGACGAAGGCAAATTTTCATCGCCGCCGCTAGTAAAATTACGAGCGGCCCGTCCAGAGGCATTCCGGTAAGATGATGCATTGACGGCACTCTCCAACTGCCCACGTGGCCACAGCTTGGCGACAAGCCAGATTGAGTGTTCTCATAGAAGAACGTCAGACAGATCCCCCGGGCGGTCCGAATGTCGAAACGGACCCAGCCAGTCAGCGAAGGAAACATTATGTCCCGCTCCCTCATCGTTCTACCCGACGACACTTCCAAGCCAATCCTCGACGCCATCGCACAGGCGAAGAAGTCCATTCGCGTCAAGATGTTCCTCTTCTCCGATCCCGATCTCCTCGACGCCGTCATCGCAGCGCAGCGTCGTGGTGTCGACGTTCGCATCATGCTCAATCCCGAGCGGCGCGACGGCGAGGCGGAGAACGCCGATACGCGCAAAAAGCTCACCGAAGGGGGCGTTCACGTCATCGACAGCAATCCCGCCTTCGATGTGACGCACGAGAAGTCGATGGTTATCGATGACGCCACCGCCTTCATCCAGTCGCTCAATTGGGAGACCAAGAACGTTACCGAAACGCGAGACTACGCCGTGGTTACTTCCCATCAACATGAGGTCAACGAGGTTGCGCAGTGCTTCGATGCCGATTGGGATCGTAAAAAGTTCGAGACCGGCGACCACTCGCATCTCATCTGGTGCGTCGGCAACGGACGCCAGAGTCTCGGCAAGCTCATCGACTCCAGCAAGCATTCCCTGTGGCTGCAGAACGAACGCTACCAGGATCCCACCATCATCGAGCACCTCATCCGCGCCCACGCCCGCGGCGTCAAGATACACATCATGGCCCGCCCTCCGCACAAGCTCAAGAAGGAGAAGCTCGTCGAAGGCGTCAGCGGCCTGCGCAGCCTCCAGGACCTCGGCGTCAAGATCCACAAGCTGAAGCACATCAAGCTGCACGCCAAGCTAATCCTGGCCGACGACGCCCGCGCCATCATCGGCTCCATCAACCTCGCTCCAGGCAGCTTCGACAGCCGCCGCGAACTCGCCATCCTGGTCGACGACGAGCACGTCGTCCACCGCATCAAAAAGACGCTCGAAGCCGACTGGGAAAACTCCCATCCGCTCGACCTCTCCGACGCAGCCCTCCTCGACGAACTCGAGGATTACGACCCCAGCGTGAAAGAGGACCTGGCCATTTCGATCAAAGCGAATCACAAAAACGGAAAGCATCACGGCGACAAGAAGCACCACAAAGAAGAAAAGCCGCAGAAAGGCACTCACGAAAAGCCTCAGAAAGGCACTAACCCCGCCGCCTGACGCCTAGTTGTAGGAAACCTTCCGCTCGCCCCGCACCACCCTGCCGATAAGGCAGTGCCGTTCATTCGCGCGGTTCAGAATCGCCTTCGCCTTCTTGATCTTCTCCGCAGGAATCACCACGATCAGCCCGATACCCATGTTGAAGGTGCGCAGCATCTCGTCGTCCTCCACGTTGCCCAGGCGTTGCAGATGCTCAAACAGCGGCGGCACCGTCCACGAGGCGCGGTCGATCACCGCACCCATGCCCTTGGGCAGAATGCGCGGCAGATTCTCCGTGATCCCGCCGCCGGTAATGTGCGCCATCCCGCTGACCACGTCGGCTCCGGTCAGCTTCTTGATCACCGAAAGATAGCTGCGATGCGTGCGCATCAGCGCCGCGCCGGTCTTGTCCTTCAGCTCATTCACATAATGGTCAGGCCCGTACTTCGCCACCTCAAACAGCAGCTTCCGCGCCAGCGAGTAGCCATTGGTATGCAGCCCGTTCGAAGGCAGCCCAACCAGCACATCGCCCACCTGAATGTGTTCGCCCGTAATGATCTTGTCGCGGCTCACCGCGCCGATGATGGTGCCCGCAAGGTCATACTCTCCATCCGCGTAGAAGCCCGGCATCTGCGCCGTCTCGCCGCCGATCAGCGCGCAGCCGTTGGCCCGGCAGGCCTCGCTGATGCCCTGTACCACCTTCTCGACGATCTCGTTCTCCAACCGTCCCGTAGCCAGGTAGTCCAGAAAAAACAACGGAGTCGCACCCTGCACAGCGATGTCGTTGACGCAGTGGTTCACCAAATCCTGCCCCACCGTGTGATGAATCCCCAGCTCGAAGGCGACCTTGAGCTTTGTCCCCACGCCATCCGCACTCGAGACCAGCACCGGGTTGGGATATTTTTCCAGATCCAGCGCAAACAACCCGCCGAAGCCGCCAATCTCCGAGAGCACCTGCCGATTGAACGTCTTGCGCGCCAACATCTTGATGCGTTGCTTGCTGCGGTCAGCCGAGGTGATATCCACGCCCGCATCGGCGTAGCTGATGCCCTTTCTGGGGGCAGCCGGAGACGCTCCGATCTTCGAGGTCCGGGTCGCCGCCAGAGGCTTCGAGGCCTGCTTCAGGCCGGCGGTCTTCTTCTGGGCCGCGGCGGTTCGGAGCGAAGGGTCGGGTGTGTGTGCCGTCTGCGCGGCAGTGGAATCGGGCGTAGGGGAGGTCTCATCCGGCAAGGTAGTGCTCCATGTCATGTCGCTTGAAACGAAGAAGTTTAGTCTAGCAGGGAGATAATCACAGGCATATAACACCTCCGTTATTCGTACACGCCCAGCAATCGGCTGCGTTGCTCTGGCAGTGGTATCGGACAGGTGTCGTAACGGCCGAAGAGCCGATAACGAAATCGGGCAACGATGCCATAACCCCAATCGCGCAAAGGCCGCGGCAGCAGCCTCAACGCCCTGCCCGCCAGCCGCCAGAATCCGCCAGATCCCCCACCAGATCCCCCAGACCCGCCGAGTAACTCCAACGCCACCGCGACCGCATCGGACCGCTGATAAAGGTGTTCCCCGGGGGTTAGCGCGTCGGTCAGCAGCATCACTCCATCGGGAAATTCATGGATCTCCAAGCGGGCCAGCACCTCGCGCCCCAGGCTGCTTTGCAACGGCGCATAGCGAAACCTATCCAGCCCGTCGCGCTTCATCAAAAACTGCACCACGCCATTGCAGAGAGCGCAGACGCCGTCGTAGAGAAGCAGCGCCCGCCCCTGGATCGCGTTGCACTCGGTGTCTGTCATACCCAACCCGTCATGCCTTAATGATATGCCTCAGAGCGCCTGACTGGAATCGGGCGCTCCCTCGCCCAGCATCCCCTTCAGAATCCTCCGAAGATGCAACGCTGCGCAATCGACATAGGGGAACTCAGTATTCCCTTCGTTGAAGAGCACCGCGAGATCGGTTCCCGCCAGCAGAATCGCATCCGCGCCATCCCGCTTCTGCAGCGTATGAGCGATCGCCGTCAGGTTCCTGCGCTGTTCCTCCGTGCCCACTCCCTTTTCCAGCAGCTCCAGATAGGTGGCGTGAATCGATTCCATCTCGTCACTCGTCGGCCGAATAATTTCAACATCGCCGGCCATTCCGTAGAGCGACGACTCCATCACATAGCGCGTTCCAAACACCGCCGCCCGCCGAATATTTCGGAGCGCAAGTTCCTCCACAAGAGGATCGAAGATATTGAACAGAGGCAGCGGAGAAGCCGCCATCAACTGCCGGATACAGTAATGCGGCGTAATCGCCGGGATAGCCGCGAACTCCGCGCCCGCATCCTTCAATCGGCGAATGAAGCCAAGTAAATACTGCGCCAATCCATCGCGGTCACCAGCTTGTACATACTCAAAGACCCGCGACGTCTCCGAATGGGTGATGACGATATCCAGGGTGCGGCTCTGTTCGTCGTGCCCCCTGACCAGACCCCGATAGTAGTGAATGGTGGCTCCGACTCCAAGCCCGCCAAGCAGTCCCAGGCATCGACCCTTCTTCATCCTCCAAGACTATTCCGTTCTCAGCGCCTTGGCCGGGTCAATCGACGCCGCACGCCGAGCCGGAATCAGACCGGCAAGACAAGCCGCGACAGCCAGCGTCACAATCGCCGCCGCCATCACCGTAGCGTCGACATGGGTGGTCTCATAGAGCTGTGCCTTCACAAACCGCACGCACAAGAACGCCACAGGCACGCCGATCGCCAGCCCCAGCACCGTCTGCGTGCTGGCGCCACGCATGATCATCGCAATCACGCTGCCGCGTTCGGCGCCCAGCGCCATGCGGATGCCAATCTCCGAAGTCCGCCCCGCAACCGTGTAGGCCGTCACACCGTACAGCCCAATCGTCGCCAGCAGCAGAGCCAGCCCGCCAAACAGCATCGTCAGCCGCGCCAGCATCCGCTCCTCGCTGAACCGGTCGCCGATCTGCTCCTCGAACGTCTGGAACTTCACCACAGCAAGGTTCGGATTAATCCCGGCCAGCGTCTTTCGTGCCAGCGTCTCCATATCGTTCATCGGGCGATCCGTGGCAATTGAGACCGCCCCGGCAAAGAGCCCCTCGTCCTTCTCGATGGGACCTTTTTCGCTCGCCGGACGCTGCATCATCGGCACAAAGTACATGTAGTGGTCGTTCCATCGCACGCTCTCGTAGGCCGTGTCCTGGACAACCCCAACAACCTCATAATCTCCTGCTGACTCTGGCCCACCCCCGCCGAAGTGTTGCCCAATCGGATTGAGGCCCTTCAAATAATGGTTTGCAAACGCCTCGTTGACCACGGCCACGGTCGGAGCCGTCGACGTATCCTGGACACCGATCCCGCGGCCCGTCACCACGCGGGTCCCCACCGAATCGAAGAACTCAGCATTTGCCTTCACGAACGAGGCTCCGAACCCGCCGACCGGTGGCTGTCCCTGGACAGTGACACCTGTTCCCCAGTTATTGTCTTCCATCGGCGTATAAGTCGCGAGCCCAACCTTCGTCACTCCCGGCAACGTGTGGAATCGCTCCTCGATCGTCCGGTAAAGCGCTTCGACCTGTGTCTGCGAGTAGCCCGCGGCCTGCGGGTTGATATGGACGATGTACCGGTTCCTCGCATCCAGCTTCAGGTCCTTGCTCTGCAGCTTGTTCAGGCTCTGCGCAAACAATCCCGCACCCACCAGCAGCACCAGCGACAGCGCCGCCTGCAGCACCACCAGGCCGCGCTGCAGCAGGGAAGCCCCCGTCGCCGTCGTCCGTGTCCCGCTGCGCAAAGCATCCGCAGGATTCGCACTCGCTGTAATCCACGCCGGCGCAACGCCAAACAGAATCCCCGTCACCACCGACAGCGCAAACGCAAACCCAATCACCTCCAGCGAAGGGCTGGCATGAATCGGAACGTTATTGTCCCCCGGAAACGCCATCACCAGCAGCATCTGGGTTCCCGCATAAGCCACTGCCAACCCCGCCAGGCCGCCGATCACCGAAAGCACAAGGCTCTCCGTCAGCAACTGGCGAATGATTCTCCCTCGCATTGCCCCCAGCGCCGTCCGCACCGACATCTCGGTGCGCCGTCCCATGCCCCGAACCAGCAGCAGATTCGCAATATTCGCGCACGCAATCAGCAGCACCAGCCCCGCGATCCACATCAGCAGCCGCAGATGCGACGCATACTCATCCTGCAGCGCCTGAATCCCCGCCCCGCCCGGCGTCAGCGTCGTATGAGTCTTCGCCAGCAACTCCTGATCGTGTTTCGACGCCGTAAACCTGTGCGCAAGAATCTGCTTCAGCAGCGCATTCACCTTATCCTGCAGCGGAGCCCACGCCACGCCAGGCTTCAGCCGCCCGACAATGTACAGCCAATTTGAGTTCGGCTCGTGAACATACGCCACGCCCGCCAGCACCGGCATCGACTCAATCGGCAGATAATAAGCCGGCGGAGTGTTCGACATCCGGTCGCCGTAAAATCCCTGCGGTGCGATCCCCACCACCGTCACCGCCTTCGTATTCACCCAGAACGTGCTCCCAATCACCGAAGGATCGCCCGCATACTCGCGCTCCCACGTGTCATAACTCATCACCGCGACCATCGGAGCGCCCTGTGCATCATCCGCATCCCCCAGCAGCCGTCCCCGGTCGGCCCTCAGTCCGAACGTTCGGAAGTAGTTGCCCGAGACAAACTCTCCCATCACACTCTTCGGTTCAACCCCCTTCCCATCCCGCCGCACCGTCACCGGACGAAAATGAAACCCAGCCTGAACCCCCGCCAACTCCTCAAACTCCGGCAGATTCTTCTTCAGCTGCTGATACGTGTCCGTTGAGAACATCCCATAGTTCCCATCGCTCTTCGTCCCGCCAGTCACGCAACAGTCATCGTTGTCGCCCAGCCGCACCAGTGTCTTCGGATCAGCAACCGGCAGCTTCTTCAGCAGCACTGCATTCACCAGCGTAAAGATCGCGGCATTCGCGCCAATCCCCAGAGCCAGCGTCAACACCACCGTAACCGTGAACCCCGGTGTCTTCCGCAACTGGCGCAGCGCATAATGAACGTCCTGCAGGATCGTCGTCATGGTGGCTCTCCTTTGGAACAGCGACTCTCGGTGAATCCACGAAGTTAGAAGCACGCCATCGACCAAACTTCAAGAATTCTTCCTTTCGATTTCTTAGCGACTTAGGGGACGACACAGTACGGAGGCTGTCCATAGACGGCTTCTGCCGTCCGAAAACGGACAGCTTTTAGCCGCTCGATTAGGTCGAACCGCCCTCCCCTCCGCACCTTCCCGAGGATTCGTTAGCATGAGGGAAGGACCTTCCAATGGAAGACATCTTCTCCAGTCCGTTTTTGCAGGCGCTCAAGACAGAACACGCCGGCATCGCGATCGGGTCCGGGCTGGCGCTGTGCTACCCTGCGGATGTCATTCCCTTCGGCGGTCTGGCGGAGGCCAGCTCCGAGGCGATGACCGCACTTGGCGACCTGCTCCAGCCGGATGAAGTGATCTATGTCACGGGAGACCAAATCCCGCAGAGCAAAAATATCGTGCATGTGAGCGAGCTGCAGGGATGGCAGATGCACTTCAGGAATCAAAATGGCATCGACTCACCAACTGACCGACCCGATGGGATACAGATCAAGTCGCTCGAAGCATCGGACGCGCCCTCGATGGTCGCTCTGACAAACCTAGCGTTTCCCGGCTACTTCCGGCCGAGAACGTATGTGCTGGGATCGTATTACGGCATACACGTCAACGGAGAACTCATCGCAATGGCCGGAGAACGAGTCGTACTCCCCGGATCTCGCGAGCTCAGTGCCATCTGTACCCACCCTGCCCATACCGGGAAGGGATACGCCGCGGCCCTGACGCGCCACATTCTTCGCACCCATGCTGCCATGGGACTGCGCAGCTTCCTGCACGTCGCGGCAGCCAACCAGCGAGCCATCAGCCTCTATGAGCGCCTCGGATTCGTGAAGACAATCCCGATGCTCTTTCACAAACTTCGCGGCTGTTAGCTGTTTGAACTCTGCTGTTTGTCTGCCGACCTATCTGCTTTGAAGCCACGGCTGACCGGGAAGGGATAACCACCCCCCCCCGGGTTGGCGAGGCGATCCTTCCTCCTATACTGAAAGAATGACTCGTAGCCTCACCCATTCTCGGCACCTGCAGCAACGCGCCGAAAAATTTCTCCCCGGTGGAGTCGACTCACCCGTCCGCGCCTTCCGCGCCGTGGGCGGCGACCCGCCGTTCGTAACCCATGCCGAGGGAGCCTATCTCTTCGATGCAGACGGGAATCGCTACCTGGATTACTTTGGCTCCTGGGGACCCATGATCCTGGGCCATGCCTTTCCGCCCGTAGTCGAGGCGATCCAACAGGCCGCCGCCAAGGGAGCAAGCTTCGGGGCGTCCATCGCAGCCGAAGCTGATCTGGCCGAGCTCGTCACACACTGCTTCCCCTCCGTCGAAAAGCTTCGCTTCGTCAGCTCGGGCACCGAGGCCTGTATGTCGGCAATTCGCCTCGCCCGCGGATTTACCGGCCGGAACTTCGTCGTCAAATTCGAAGGCTGTTACCACGGCCACTCCGACGCCATGCTGGTCAAAGCAGGAAGCGGTGTCGCAACCCTCGGCATACCTGGCTCCGCTGGCGTTCCAGCCGAGACCGCCATGCACACTCTCGCGCTGCCGTACAACGATCTCGACGCCGTACGGGCAGTCTTCACCGCCCGGCCGGACGAGATCGCCTGTGTCATCGTCGAGCCGGTCGTCGGAAACGCCGGCACCATCCCACCCGCCCCCGGCTATCTGCAGGGCCTGCGCGAGATCACCGCACGGCACGGCGCGCTGTTGATTCTCGACGAGGTCATGACCGGCTTTCGCCTCGCCCTCGGTGGCGCACAGCAGGTCTACGGGATCAGGCCCGACCTGACCACTCTGGGCAAGATCATCGGCGGCGGCCTCCCCTGCGGCGCCTTCGGTGGACGAGCCGACATCATGCAGTGCCTCGCCCCGCTTGGCCCCGTCTATCAGGCCGGAACATTGAGCGGCAACCCGCTCGCCATGGCAGCCGGGATCGCCACCCTGCGCCATCTGATCGCCCACGAAGAAGAGGTCTACCTCGGCCTCGAACAGACCACAACGGTCATCGCCGAAGGAGTCGGTCGGGTCGCAAAGGAAGCAGGCATCCCCATGACCGTAAATCGTGTCGGTTCAATGTTCACCTGGTTCTTCACCGATCGGCCAGTCACCGATTTCACAAGCGCAGCCACCTCGGACACCGTCTCCTTCGGACGCTTTCACCGCGCCATGCTCGACGCCGGCGTCTGGATACCCCCAAGCCAGTACGAAGCAGCCTTCGTCTCCACTGCCCACGGCCAGGCTGAAGTCGGGAAAGTGCTCGAAGCCGCCCGCCGGTCTCTGGCTTAAAAATTTTTTGCGCGAAGCGCTATTTTTTTTGGGCGCGGCGGGCTGACAAGAAACGGTGTTTTTGCGGTGTTTTTGAGGGGGGTTGCGGGATTTGGGGTTCTAGGACGTGGTAAATTGCTGGTGATTTTGTGGTGGAATCGTGGTGATTTGTGGTCGGAAGATGGCGTGTTTTGAGCGCTGAAAAACACGCCAACTTTTAAAAATATTTCTGTGGATTGCCCGGGTCCGGTCGGGTTAGGTTTTTGCGGGCGCAGATTGTGGCTTCGGTTCCATCCAGAGTTTGCCGACGCCGACCAGGACGATGAGCATGCCCGCACAGACGGCGAAAACCTGGCGGACGCCGATGTGCTGGGTGAGGATGCCGGAGAGGACGAGACCGGCGATCTGAGCCCCGAAGACGATGGACATAAAGGTGGAGCCGACGCGTCCCATGAGTTCGGGCGGGGTGGCCTGCTGGAAGAGCGTCTGGGCTGGGACGATGATGGCGGCGACGGCAATGCCGATGATGAAATTCCCCACCAGCGTCGACCACACATAGGGGAGCACGGTAAGGATGACGAGGCCGACCGCGATGCCGCAGAGACCGCAGTAGACCAGAAGGGTGTTGCTGAGTTTTTTGCCGAAGGTGTTGAGGCCGTTGACACCGAGGAGCATGCCGAGGCCGATCATCGGGGAGACGATGCCGAACATCTTCGTAGAGGCGTGCAGGGAGTCGCGCACGTAGATGGCGATGAGCGGGCCGAAGCAGCCGATGACGAACATTCCTGCGGCCATGGCGAGGATAACGAAGAAGAGACCGGCGTGGTGGACGATGAAGCTGATCCCCTGCTTCATGTCGAGCCAGACCTTGCGAATGGCGGAGGCGTCTTCGGCGTGGGTTGCGGCGGGTTTGGGCGCGGTTCTGACCAATGCCACGGAGGCGATGAGGCACGCGGATGCGACGAAGCTGACGGAGTCGAAGATGTAGCAACTCCTGGGTCCGGCGTAGGCGACCATAAAGGCTGCGATGGCGGGGCCGATGATGCGCATGCCGAACATGACCTGCTGCATGAGAGCGTTGGCGGAGCGGAGGCCGTGCATGGGGACTGCGGAGCGGATGGCGACTCCTTGGGCGGGACCGAAGAAGCTGGAGACGACGCTGATGGCGGCTAATATGGCGTAGAAGTGCCAGATCTGGGTGGCGAAGAGGAGCAGGAGACAGAGGGCGGCACGGATGCTGTCGCTTGCGACCATGGTCGGCTTGAGGGGCCAGCGGTCGACGAAGACGCCGGCGAGGATGCCGAGGACGGCGATGGGAAGCATGTAGGCGATCTGGACGCCGGTGACCTGTTGCGCGGTGGCGTGGAGTTTGAAGGTGAGGATAGCGATGACGGCGAAGAGCGCGAGGAAGTCTCCGAAGACAGAGATGACCTGTGCGTACCAGAGCCGGCGCAGCATGGGGATGCGCATCACGTCGCCCATCGAGAGCGGCGCGGGAAGCTCCGGATCGAGGGGTGGCCTGGGAATCGACTCGGCCGGCGCCGGGTTGGGGGAGGTTGTGCTCATGCGCGGTGAGTGTATGTTACTTCACCAATAAGGGGAAAACTCACTGAACAGAATGCAAAATTCAGAGAAATCTCCGCGTCCGGCACCACCGTTTTATTTGCTAACTCGAACGCAAGATCTCGATTGGGTTTGAGGATGCAGCACGGGTTGCGGGAAGCGCCGAAGCGAGAAGCGCCATGCTCATCATGATCAATACGCTTACTAGGTAGATCAGCGGATCGGTCGCGCTGACGTCAAAGAGAAAGGAACTGACAAGACGTGACAGGGCCAGTGATGCGAGAACCCCGAAACCGCAACCTATGAGCGCCATCTTCGCGCCCAAAATAAGAACGAGCCTGGCAATGCTGGTGCGCGGAGCGCCAAGCGCCATGCGGATGCCAATCTCCTGGGTTCGCAGCGAAACGGTGAAGGCGACCACAGCATAAATTCCGGTGATGGCGAGCAGGAGAGCGCCCAAAGCAAAGGCTGTGATGAGATCTGTGTTGAAACGACGCGGCGCTTCCACGTTCGAGATCACGTCATTCATGGTTTGCACCTGCTGCAGAGCTAGCTGCGGATCGATCTCGGCGATGGTCGAGCGCAGAGTTTGAATCATCTGGTCAGGAGGCAGGGCTGAACGGAGGGTGATGTATCCGTTGATAGGCCCGGTTAGTATTCCGGAGGATTCAGTACCGAAGAGGATGGCGGGCTGCTGCGCCGGCGCATACCACTGGTCGGAGCTGGGCTCGTCGCGAGAGCCAATCTTCGTATCGGCGACAACGCCAACAACAGTCGCCCACGGCAGCCCCTTCTTTGGGTTGCCGACATGCATACGCTTACCGACTGCTGACTGACCGGCCCATGAATGCCTGGCCATGGACTGATTGACGATCACGACGAGAGGCGTGTTCGGGCGGTCGTCCATGGTAAAGGTTCGGCCATCGAGGAGCGGGATGTCCATCGAGCGGAAGTAGTCGCCATAGGTGAGTGCAAACATTGCGAATTTCAGCTTCCAACCGTCTGCAGGCTCTCCCTCGATGGTGTATGCAGCTTCGCCTGAATCGCCGGATGCCGGAAGGGCGTTGGTCATACCGACCGCCGAGACTCCAGGCTTGCCTGCAAGTCTCTCGACGACGGAGCGACGGAAGGTTTCAGCAGAAGCCTCCGTGGGATATTGCCTCAGCGGGAGTTGATAGCCCGCGACGAGGACGTGGTCAGGGCGGAAGCCGGGATCGACGGCGCGCATCTTCTGGAAGCTGCGCAGAAAGGCGCCGGATACGGTGAGCAGCACGAGAGCGATGGCAATCTCTGAGACGACCAAGGCTGAACGTAGCCGGGTATGGCCTGAAGCGCCAGTGCCGGTCCGCATGCCTTCTTTTAGGCTTTCCATCAGGTTGGTTCGCAGGGCCGCGAAGGCCGGCGCAAGGCTGCAAAGAGCTCCAGTTGCCAGGGCGAGGAGAAGGGCGAACGTGGCTACGGTTACGTTTATGGAGATGGAGTCGACGCGTGGCATGGACTCGGGCAAGAGGCCCAATGCAGTGTGGATCGCCGTTGCGGCAAACACCAGACCTAACAGGCCACCGGCAAGGCTAAGCAGCAGGCCTTCCAGGACGGATTCACGGATGATCACGCTGGATCGAGCACCAAGAGCGAGTCGAACGGCATATTCGCGACGCCGGCGGATTGCCCGGACCAACAGCAGACCAGCAACATTGACGCAGGCAATCAGCAGGACGACGGAGACAGCTAAGAACAGGGTGCGCAGTAACGGTCGCGCGTTCGCGATATCGTGTTCACGTAACAGCGTCACATCACCCGTGATGTGAATGGCAGACATTCCTGCGGGAAAGTTTCGCATGATCAACTGGGCGACCCGATCCGCATCCTGCGCAGCCTGCCGCAGCGTGACACCGTCCTTGAGCCGGGCGACCATGCGGTATGCCCAAACGCCAGCACTCTGATCGGAAAGTTCATCCGGCGTGAGGCTCATCGGAACCCAGAGTTGTGTCTGATCGAGATGCCCTGCCTGCAGAGGAAACTCAAAACTGCGGGGCATTACACCGATGATCGCGTAGGCCTTGCGGTCAAGAACGATGGAAGTGCCGAGAATGTGCGGATCCCGTTGATAGCGGTTCATCCACAAGGCATAGCTAATAACGGCAAGCGGCTGATGCGCGTCCTCTTCCTGTTGAGTAAAGACACGGCCAAGAATCGGTTGAACGCCTAGAGTGGTGAAGACCCCGGCGGTGAAGCGAGCTGCGTCGATTTCTTCCGGAACGGCGCCCCCCGAAAGCTCATAGTTCGTCGTGATGTAACCGCCAAGGGAAGAGAAGGCGCTCGTCGCGTGCGAGTAGGTGCCGATCCCGCGAGCGGTAACGGGAGTGTTCGGTCCGCCGAGATGATCTCCCAGCAAAACGAGGCGATCGGGATTGCGGAATGGCAGCGGCCGCAGGAGGATGCCTTCCACGAGCGAAAAGATGGCAGTTGTGGCGCCGATGCCCAGGGCGAGGGTGAGGATGACGGTCAGCGTGAAGGCTGGTGTCTTTCGCAATTGGCGAAGTGCGAGACGGAGATCGTGTGCGAAGGAATGCATGCGTCCTCTCTGGGCTGTTTGGTGAGTAGTGTAGCCAAGATTAGACGTTGCTCTTCAATGGGCGATGTCCGCTTTTTCCCTTGGCATCTCCGATGTGAGCGGCGTTCAAATTTGCCTTATGACTCAGCCACAAACAACTTCAGGCACGAGAATTTCGGGAACTAAATCTGCTGGAATCAATAGAAGAAAAGTGTATGGACCATTTTTGGTGCGTTTGAGTCAATAAACGCCGGATCCGTATCTTCTTTGAACGTATCCTATCTGGACAAGTGTTGAGGCACCCCAGTTTAGGGTGGGCGGGCGATGTTCGGCCAGAGGCCGGACACTACCTCGAGACAAGTTTCGCGCCACCATCAGAGGTCCATCTCCATGGAAGAGGTCGGGCCGCCGACTACCATCGCCCAGACCAATTTTTGCTCCCGATGCAGGACCGATCCTGCGGTACGAGATATTTCAGATCGGCTAGGCAAACGGTTGTCTATGCATACGCTTATTCAATTCCAAATGAAAAAAAACACTTGACAGGTTTCAATGGGGAGGATTTGAATGGGTGCCGATTCCTAGAGAGCTCAAAGACAAACGCTTAACTTGCAGGCATATGTCCATGCGCCCATCTTTGCAGGAAACACTTTTTTGGAGGCACTATATGAAACGGTTATGGTCGACGATCTCGTTGATTACATTAGCAGTGGTGATGTTTAGTCCCGCGGGTGCGGTATTTGCACAAACTATGAATGCCGGCGATATACGAGGCATTGTGACGGATACGACCGGGGCCGCTGTGCCTGGCGTGACGGTATCGGTTGTCAATAAGAACACTGGAGTACAGAAGGACCTCATCACGAATCAGGATGGTTTGTACGATACGTCCTCGATTGTTGCGGGAAGCTACGAGATCACCTTCTCCAAAACTGGATTCTCAAAACTTGTACGGTCCAACATCACAGTCGAGGTTAAGACATCACGGTCAACGCGCAGTTGAGCGTTGGTGCGGTGTCCGAGCAAGTGATCGTGAATACAGACGTCCCTCTGCTCGAAACCGAGAATGGAGAGCAGAGCACTACGATGACAGCCGCGACATTGCAACAGCTTCCCGAGGTAGGGCAGGATTGGCAGAACTTCACGCTCCTGATACCCGGATCGGAGGGCGCGCCTGGCGGTTCGCAGGGCGCAGCAAATCCTCAGCAAGTTGCCGCCATCAATGGAAACCTGCCGTTCAGCACAATTCTTGCCGACGGCGCTTCTGTGACACTGCCATCCAGCGCAAACGCCGATGTGATGGTGCTGGAGACGGTGCAGGAAGTTAGGGTCAGTTCGTCCGCCTTCTCAGCTCAATACGGCGTTGGCGGCATCATGTTCAACCAGATCAGCAAGGGCGGCACCAACAACTTCCACGGCGCGGCCTACGAGTATGTTCAGAATACTGCGCTGAACGCGGCATCCTATAGCTTCGGGACGGGAACCATTCCAGTTCTTCACTATAACAACTTCGGTGGTTCCATCGGTGGGCCGATTCTGAAGAAGAAGATGTTTTTCTATTTCAACTACGACAAGATTAATCAGAAGAGTGGGGGGTCCCCCGCGTTTCAAACCGTGCCCACAGCGGCGTTTCTGAATGGTGACTTCACGGCGCCGGGAGTTCCCACAATTTACGATCCTGCGACGACGACGCTTACCCAGGCAACAGGTACGCGTACCCTTTCGAATGGAACCACGCAGACTTGCCCTTGTTACGATCGCATGTCCTTCGCGGCTGAGTACGGGAATGGCAATAGAATTCCGGCAAGCCGGATGGATCCCTTGGCCAAAAACCTCAGGGCGTATTATCCTGCTGCAAATACGACTTCCACGACATTCAACAATGGCTATCCGACCAATAACTTTGTTTCTGCCATCCCGAACAACCAGCCCTTTACCAAATATTTCGGCCGTATGGACTGGGACATCAAGTCCAACAACAGGCTGACACTCTCGATAATTGCCAGCGACAACCCGGCCTACTCCAACGGGCAGGGCTTCTGCCCCATCAATTGCCAGTCACAGGATGTCAGCCGTATCAATTCACAGATCACCGATGTATGGACGATCAGCCCGAACGTGATTAACGAACTCAGATTGGGATACACGAACCAGCTGAACTTCTTCGTTCCGGCAACCCTCGGTGAGGGCTTCCCGGCCAAACTGGGATGGCAATACGCCAAAGCCGATATATTCCCAATCATCAACGTCACGGGATTTTACCAACTTACCTCAAACATCAACGCAGTCTATAAAGAGCATGTCTACGATCCATCGGACGTTGTGACGCTGATCCGCGGCAAGCACATTCTCCACTTCGGCGGAGAGTACCTGTTCTTCCGCGATAACTCCACCGCATGGGGCAATACGAACGGCGGCACGATGGGCCACACCGGCGCCTATACGCAAGAGACCCAGGGCTTGAGCTCTACGGGCCTTTCTTTCGCGGACTTTCTGCTGGGGCAGACCCAAAACTGGAACGCGAACGTTACCCCGGAGTTTGGTGGCCGCATCCAGCTCCCGCAACTTTTTGTTCAGGATGACTTCAAGGTCACTCCGAATTTGACCTTGAATCTAGGCCTGCGCTATCAGATCCAGACCGGTTGGGGCGAGGTCAAAGGCAACATGCGGACGTTTGATCCCACAGTTCCGAACCCCGCAACCGGTACGCTGGGCGCCATGTGGTACGGCTCCACGCATGCAAACGGCCGTACGACTCTTCAGGCCCCAAATTACAACACCTTCCTGCCCAGGGTTGGGTTCTCCTGGTCGCCACAGCCGAATACCGTCCTGCGTGGCGGATTTGGACTCTACGCCTACAACTGGAGCCTGGACACGTACGGCAGCGGAATGGGATCGGCGTTTGGTGCACAGGGAAGTGCATCTGACCAAACAAACGGCGTTACTCCGTATCTCATTCTCTCGTCATCCGGATCGAGCCTTCCATACATTCAAGCTACGACCGACCCGAGCAGGTTCAACGGCTCAGGCGTCAGCGGTAACATGTACCACACTCCGGTAGGAGGGTCGTATCAGTGGAACCTTGAAGCGCAGCGCCAGATTGGCACTGATCTGGTTTTTGACCTCGCGTACGTAGCCAGCCATGGTCATGACCTGCCCTTCCCGGTAGACATCAACCAGATTCCGGAGAACAGGCTCGGCCCGAACGATGTGGCCCAGGGTTATCGCCCCTATCCGCAGTATCAGGGCATCGGTCAGAGTACGAACAATGCAATCTCCAACTACAACTCGTTGCAGGCCGTCGTTACGAAGCGCATGTCACATGGGTTGAACTTCACCTTCAATTACGTGTGGTCGCACTTCCTGGACAACATCGATTCGTCGGGTTGGGGAAGCCGCGCCGGTGTGCAGTCGTACCAGAGTTCGTATAATGTGGGCGCAAACTACTCCAACTCAAACTTCGACGTGCGGAATGCATTCAAGGGAAGTGCTGTTTACCAGTTGCCATTCGGCAAAGGGAAGCAGTTCCTGAACAACAATACGTTCCTCGATGCAATTGTAGGTGGCTGGCAGGCTACGGGTACGCTCGTCCTGCAGGGCGGCCAACCGTTTACTGTATCGATGAAGACTAACAACTCGTATGCGCAAGCCGGGCAATGGTACCCCAATCTGATCGGGAACCCCAAACTTGCGAATCGGGGACCGTACCACGGGACGAATCAGTGGATCAACGAAGCTGCTTTTGCCCAACCTGCTAATGGGACGTTCGGCAACTTCAGGCGGAACACGCTGTATGGGCCTGGACTGGATCGGACCAACTTCTCCCTTGGCAAGACGTTTGCGATCCATGAAGCTATCGGACTGCAGATCCGGGCTGATGCGAACAATGTGTTCAACCATGCGAGCTTCGGGCTGCCAGGACCGGGGACGCCACTTCAACTCAGTGTTTGCTCCAATACGACCAGTGCGGGTTGCGTTGGCTCTGCCGTCGGTGCGGTTCAAACTGGCACTTCGACGATTCGGTCGACCACAGTTGGTGGCCGTACGATGCAACTCGGCGCAAGACTCACCTTCTGATACTCTCGGGGAGTGGAGGACGGGCTGTTGCCGCCATCCGCTCCCCGAGGTTTTTTAAACTCGTATTTCTTATCAGGCTTACCGCGGTCTCATGCGTCCAGTTTTCCATCGAGTGCCCTTTGGAGTTGCTTTTGCGCTGATTATTACGGCTCAGATAAGCGGCCTCGCACAACAGCAGGCCGTCGTCTCTCCGCAAGAACACGCGCGGCGGGCCAATGAGTTCCTCAGAGCCAATCAACCTGCAAAAGCGATTCCGGAACTTGCGGCTGTGGTGGCGGCAGAGCCCAACAATCTGGATGCACAAGCGAACCTCGGAGTTTTGCTTTACTTCCAGGGGCGGCATTCGGACGCTGTGGAACACCTTCGCAAGGCCATTCAAATTAATCCGAACCTGCCCAAAATTCAGGGGTTGCTTGGATTATGTGAGTATCAACTCGGTCAGCTCGATGGGGCACGAACGGATCTGTCTGCGGCATTGGGAGGTCTGACTGATGCGAAGTTTCGTAAAGAAGTAGGACTTAACCTCATCGAAGTTGAGACGGCACAGCATGATCTACCGGCGGCTGCGGAGACGGTTGGCAAGCTTCGAGAACAGGCGCCAACTGATCCGGAGATTCTCTATGCGGCTTATCGGATCAACACTGATCTCGCGGGGGAGGCACTGCTCAGTCTGTCGCTCGCGGCACCGCAGTCGGCGCAGATGCAGCAGGCTATCGCTCACGAACTGGAACGCATTCGCGATCTTCCCGGCGCGATCGCGGCTTTTCGTAAAGCGATTGCGATCGATCCGAATCTGCCTGGCATTCACTTTGAACTTGCCGAAGCGTTGCACGGATCCGATAGTCAGGCCGACCGCAAAGAGGCCGAGCACGAGTATGCCATTTCGATGGAGAAGAATCCGCGTGAGGTGCAGGCGGCGGTTCGCCTGGCAGATATGCAGGCAGACCGAGGGGATATGGACAGCGCTGCCGGTCTCTATCAGCGTGCTCTCAGCCAACAGCCAAAGAATGCGGATGCCGCGTTAGGACTGGCTCGCGTCTACAGTGAGAAGAACGAGAACGACAAGGCTCTTCCCCTGTTACTGCAGGTTTTGCAAGAAGATCCGACGAACATGCTGGCACACTTTCGGCTGAGCGCGCTCTATCGCAAGATGCGCCGGCCTGACGATGCAAAGCGAGAGTTTGCGGAGTATCAGAAATACAAAGACATCAAAGATGGTTTGCGACAGGTCTACGGCACGATGCGAATTCAAGCACCCCACAACGCCACGGACGATGAGACCCATGAGCCCGCTCCCGCATCACCGAAGGTGTCCCATTAGGATTGCGGTTGTCGCGTTGATGATGTGCGCCTGCATGGGGTATTCGCAGCAGGCTAAGGAGAAGCCGGCTGACTATACGCCGAAACTCGAGGACATTACGGCATCCACGGGGATTCACTTTGAGCATCTCTCCAGCCCGGAACAACGTTACATCGTCGAATCGATGAGCGGCGGCGTGGCGCTGTTCGACTACGACGGTGATGGCTGGCTGGATATTTACTTTACAAACGCGCCCGGCGTTTCGATGGCGCTCGCAGGTAAGAAGGCCAAGGGCGCGCTGTATCACAACAATCATGACGGTACGTTTACTGATGTCACAGACAAAGCCGGCGTCGGCAATCCATGCTGGGCAATGGGAGCGGCGGTCGCGGATGTAACCAACGACGGACGGCCTGACCTTTTGATCAGTTGCTTCGGCGGTGTAGTGCTCTACCACAACAACGGCGACGGGACCTTCACCGATGTGACCGCGAAATCCGGTCTGTCGAAAGACTCGGGCTGGGCGACCGGCGTTGCATTTGGCGATTACGATGGCGATGGTTTCCCGGACTTGTTCGTCCCTCATTACGTCGATCTCGATCTCAACGATCTGCCTCTCTTCGGCTCGGCAAAGACGTGCCAGTATCACGAAATTGCGGTGCAGTGCGGTCCTCGCGGCTTGAAGGGATCGCCCGACTCGCTGTATCACAACAACGGCGACGGCACGTTTACAGAGGTGGCTGCGCAGGCCGGGGTCGACGACCCCAAGCACTACTTCGGCCTGGGAGCGGTGTGGACGGACTTTGACAACGACGGCAAACTTGACCTCTTTGTCGCCAATGACGGGGAGCCGAACTATCTCTATCGTAACGAGGGTGGCGGCCGCTTCAAGGAGATCGCGTCGGAGGCTGGGGTAGCATTCAGCGAGGATGGCGTCGAGCAGGCCAACATGGGGCTTGCCGTGGGCGACTACGAAAACAAGGGCCGCATGAGCATCGCCATCAGCCACTTCAGCGACGAGTACATGGCGCTCTACCGCAATGACGGAGAGATGAACTTCACCGATGTCTCTCACTCCGCCGGCGTGGCCCATCCGACTGAACCGTACGTTGGATGGGGAGACGCGTTTCTCGATCTCAACAACTCGGGTTGGCTTGATCTTATACTCGTCAACGGTCACGTCTACCCGCAGGTAGACAATGCGAAACTTGGTATCCACTATCGCGAACCGAAGCTTGTCTTTCTCAATTCGCACAATGGCACGTTTCGCGAAGCCACTGCGGCGGTTGGTGGTTCTCTGACCACCCCGATGGTCAGCCGGGGTCTGGCCGTGGGAGACCTGTTCAATCGCGGCGCGCTTGACGTAGTCGTCGAAAATTTGACGGGTAGCCCGCAGATACTGTCTTCGCGGCCCGATCCAACCCATCATTGGGTCAGTGTGGAGTTGGAAGGGTCGCCACGAAACCGGCTTGCATTGAATGCTCGCGTGCGGGTGACTGCGAACGGTCAGACACAACTTGGAGAGGTGCGTTCCGGCGGAAGCTATCTGTCGCAAAACGATCTGCGGCTTCATTTCGGACTTGGAGCGGCGAAAAATATCGAGACGCTCGAAGTCTTATGGCCGGGCGGAACGACGCAGGTCTTTCATAACGTGGCTGGTGATCGTTTCTACAAACTCAAGCAGGGTGGAGAGTTGAATCTCGTCACGTTTTCGGCCAAGAAATAGGGTCACCAGCGCCAGCCAGTTTTCATTTGGGCAGGCCGAGAGATGACGCCGAATAGAGGGATGTCCGGGCAAGGATGAACAATGTTTGCTTGTCTTTTCCTCCGAAGACGATACTGATCGGTCGCTCTGGGACGTCAATCTCTCCTGCGGGCGTGCCGTCGGGATGATAGACATAGATCTGTCCGGCGGCGACATAGACGTTTCCATCTGGAGCCACCGCGACGCTCTCCCCGCCACGGTTTGCGAAGAGTTTCACTTGAGAGAGCGAGCCGTCGGGTTTTACGTCGGCGACGTAGGTCTTTTTCTGGCGCTCATCGCTTACGTAAAAGGGTTTACCCGGTGTCGCATTGCCTAGAGAAAATGCCCGAAGCACATCGGCCATCTTGACGCCGTAATAGAGGGTGCCGTCGACGAAGTCGTCGCCGGCCGGGAGAAACGTGCTCCCGTCCGGGGAGATGTACTGCCACGGCTGCGCTCCGCCAATGTCGCTGTACTGTTCACTATCGAAGCGCCAATGATCAATCGGGAGCACCGGTGTCAGTCCAGGCCGGGGAGCGGCAGGCTGCGGCTTCAAAATCTGAATTTTTTCTGCGGCATCGTCCGGCTTCAGGCTGTAGACAGTTCCGGTTCCCGCGTAGGAGACGACCATCAGGTTGTCGCTGCGATCGAAGAATAGATTGGCGGCATCGATCGGATTGTCGCGCACCACTTCGAGACGCTTCTCCGCCGGAAGGTAGCGGTAGATGTTCTGTTTCACCGGGTCGACGAAGTAAAGGCGCCCCTGCGAATCGATCGTCGCGCTGGATGGGTTGAAGAACCCTCCGGCAAGCCGGGCTGCTACTGGATGCTTTGGATTCACGGCGCTCGCTGCCGGATCGTGTCCCGGAACATTGAGGAAAGCCATCTCCAAGTTCGCGGTTGATTACTCCGCTATCGTCGTCGCGTACCGACGAGTCGAATGCGACTTTGCTATCGCTGTAGATGTGCAGGTTGCGAAAGCGAATATTGCGGGAGTTCGTGACGTGGATGGCCTCAGGGAAGGGAACAAAACTGCTCACCACGCGATACGCGTGCATCTCGGCGATGGTGATGTCATTTGAATCCTCAATCGCGAGTGGAAGACACTGCGGACCCTCCCCGCGTTCTTCTTCCGTTTGCAGTGATACGATCTCCCAGTTGGCCACACGTTTCAGTTTCACTTCGTTGCGAACATGGTGTTCGCTCGAAAGCTCGTAGACGTGGCCCTCGGTTTTGGTATCGGAGATGTACAGGCCGGCCTGTGAGAAGGTGACCGGCGTCCAGATGTCGGCAAATGTTCCGCCGCCACCGTTGAGCACCCAAAGGCTCGGATACTGCGCATCCCAGCGATAGAGTGCATTTGGATCGCCGCTGTGCGTGTTGTTATAGGGATTCATGCGCGTGCCGTCGGGGTTGTTGGTTCCATGGCCGCCGAGGAAACGCACGTCGTCCATCAGGGAGTCTTTGCCCGCCATCCACATGGCAGCGACGGCCCGGCTGTTTACGCCGCCAGCGAATAGACCGATGCCCATCACGATCGTCGTTCCGCCCTGCGGCGCCAACAGCATGGCCTTCGGCGGTCCCACGCCGTCAAAACCGGGTGTGCTGTCGGCGAGGTCAAGCTGCGTGGTGCTCGGATGCAATCCGATGAGCACGGTATCCGGACGAAGCCGTAAGGTGTCGGTCAGGAGATAGCGACCGCTTGGAAGGTAGACGATGCGCTGGGTATCGATTGCATGTTGCAGCGCAGCGGTATCGTCTGTCTTGCCGTCGCCCTTGGCTCCAAGTTCGAGCGCGTTCGCCCATCCGGTCTGTGAGGGTAAAGCGTGGATCGCGGGCGCATCGGTCGGCGGAAGAGCGGCGAGTGTTTCAGCGTTGATACGCGTTTCAATCGAGCCTTTTGCCCGCGGTGAATCGAAGATGAGGCCGTGAGTGAAGGTGGCGACGCGATAGGTTTGTCCCTTTACCGGAGAATACCTTCCCGCTCTCGCGAAGCTGGGCGAAGACTTTCACCTTATCGCAGAAGAGCATCTTCGACGTTGATCTCCGTCAATCTCGAATTTTCGCTGCTGATGATGATTGCCGGCCCTGAGATGTTTTCGAAGCGCGAGTTTTTGATCCACAGCTCTTCGATGTGTTTTGGTTCGATCTCAATCGCGGTCGGGACGTTCTTGAAGGTGTCGTGCACCAGCGCGAGGCCTGCTTCATGCTCCTTGATTGCCGCCTCGCGCTGACCGTCGAAGGAGGAATCAAGCAGGGTGAACTGCCATCCAGGCGAGGGTCGGCCCGTCATGATCCCGTACTGGCCGCCATAAAAGTGGAGGTCTTCACCTTCATTCCCGATGTCGTGAAGGGCGGCCATGCCCGGAACCAATGTGGAAGTTCATATGCGTCAGGAAGCAGTGTTGAGCGATGTGGAAACGAATGCCGACCGCGCCCGGATTGCCGTCGCCAATCTCAAAGTCGACATTGCTCATCGCGGAATAGAACGTGCCGGGATTTGCATCCACGACGCCTGTCGCCGGAGGCACAGTTCCGGGAAAGGCCACTGGAGGCGGCGGTGGAGCATTGGCAGGCCGTTGCAGGCCTCCGCGACGCCGCTCTCCTGTTCTGCCGCCGGCGAATAACACCATGTACGACGGTCCGGTCTGATAGCCCGGAGTGTTGGCCGCGAGCACGAATGTTGGGCGCTGCGCTCCATAGCCGATCAGCCGGATCCCCGGCCACACGTACAGCGTGTGTGTCAGGCGGTAGCGGCCCTCCGGAATAAAAACAATGCCCTGATGCGTCGTGTCGGCGACGGTATCGATGGCCTTTTGCAATGCGTCGGTGTCGTCGCCGACCCCATCGCCCTTTGTACCGAAGCGATCGTTGGAAGGCGAAAGATAAACGGCGGTCTTATCTTCGAGGCGAACTGGGTAGAAGGACTGCGTCGGTCTCTCCGGAACCATGGCGTTACCGGATACGGCGAGGATGGGCTGCGGAGCGACTGTGACGAGTAAAGTGGCGAGAAAACAACGGGTAACAAGACAGGTCACGAAGGGCCGGAAGATCATGTGGGGTGTGCTCGCGTTCAAAGAGATGCGCTTCGGGAAATGCAGGCCGACAAAGCGACTTGTCAGGCGTACACCATTGAGCATCTGCAGGTAGAGTGATGTCAAGTAATAAGACTGCACCTGCGGTCCTAGACAAGCGATTGTCTAAGAGACGTCAGACAGAGATTGCAAAGGCACGGGCAGCGGAGTTGTCTCGAACATCCCCGAGCCTAACGAAGGGATCTACCTAAAGAGTCATTAGAAGCTTTCCTCGTTCGGCTTTAGTGGAAAGCGATCTGAACGTCGGCAAGCTCGAGGAGGTATTTTCGGATGCCAGCCTTTCACTCAGCGTCGCTTTTAGTGTCATGGAGAAAATGAGCATCGTCGGAAGGGCCCCATTTGTTTGCGATTAAGTGCGAATCCTTTTTGCCGGGGATACATCTTAGGTGTAATTGCGCGTCGCCGCCTCCTGTGCGACGCTGAAAGATGATCTGGGAGAAGTCCCCATGAACGGCCCTCGTTATTGGAAGTTCTCTGCGCTAGTTGCTTGTACCGCGATCGTTCTTATGGCTGCAGGCATCGCGCAGGGCCAGGAAGTATCTCTTCGGGATGCGCATTCTGCAATGGCTACCCCCCCTATTCGAAATGTGATCGTTATCGGGTTTGTTGGCGGCTTCGTCAGCACGGGAGACACAAAGCACCCCGAAGTGCAGTTTGCTGCGTATCTTCGCGATCGATATCCGTTGATCCATGCCGAAGTATTCGGGAATCATCATGGGCGAAAGGCGCTTCACCAGATCGAGCGTCTTCTTGATACCGACCACGATGGCATCATATCCTCCACAGAGAAGGAGCGATCCACGATCATCATCTATGGGCATAGTTGGGGTGCTACGGAGACGGTTGCCTTTGCCAATAGGTTGGGGCAGATGGATATTCCGGTGGCGCTAACCGTCCAGATCGACACTATCGCCAAACCGGGTCACAAGGCGTCGCCGATCTCTCCCAACGTAACAAGGGCAATCAATTTCTATCAGACCCATGGCCCGCTTCATGGGGCTCCGGAGATTGTCGCGTTTGATCCGGCCCGGACAAATGTCCTCGGCAACATTCGGATGACCTATGAAGACCGTCCGATAAATTGCGACAACTATAGCTGGTACTCCCGGACCTTGAACAAACCTCACCACGAAATCGAGAATGACTTCCGCGTGTGGGACCAGATTGCAGTGCTGATCGATTCGGATCTGCCGGGCGCACCATCGATTGCGAATGCGCCGTCTCCCTCCCGGTCACCCTATTTCCAATACCTTCGGCGCGGCTTTCAGGCGCTCGGAACAGAAACTGCCCAACTTAACTCTCCGATCGACGGGACTGGCAACTAAAAGCCTTGCAGTAAATGGAGTGCGCGGCGCCAGCGGGTGACTTGAGTCTTCGCGGTCTGCTCCAAGTAGCGATATTGTGGCCCACTTGACCGCGCCCCACGAGACAGGGCGAGAACATCACGGTCATGTTCCGACCAGGAACAGCCTCCTTCCCAACTTCCTCAAAGAAAAAAACGCCGCGTCAAAGCATTTCCGTATGCTGGTGGCACGGACTGCCATGATAAGATGTGCGTCATTCAGAAGATCGCTCAAAATACCTGTCAAAACCTTCTTCCGCAGAGTTCTTATTCCGCTTTGTAAGACTTGGAAAATCTACCTTGGCCCACCGCTCTGTCGTTCGCCGCAGATACTCTTTGTCATCGCTTCCGGCGCTGGTTCTCCTGTCTCTATCGCTCACGCAGACAAGCCTGTCCGCGCCGCCAGACCCGCCCGCCCAACCAAACGCGGAAGTCGGGATGCCGGTCCTCAAAAACTATTCAGCCAAGGAATACAACGGCGGTCCCCAGGTCTGGGCGGTCCTGCAGGACCAACGTGGCGTCATGTACTTCGGCAATTCAAGCGGCGCCATCCTCGAGTACGACGGCGTTACCTGGCGAAAGATCTTCGTTCCCTCCAGTGTTGTGCGTTCGTTTGCAATGGACGAGGCCGGCAAAATCTGGGTGGGCCTCAGCGAGAATTTCGGATACCTCTCTCCGGACGCTGCCGGCACCCTCCACTATGTCTCGCTCCTTGATAAGGTCCCCGTCGAGGATAGGGGCTTTACCGACGTGTGGCAGACGCTGGTGACCCCGCAGGGCGTCTTTTTCCGTTCCTACGAAAAGCTGTTCCGCTGGGACGGCCAGCGCATGAAGGTCTGGTCACATCAGCCCAAGGCAAGATTTCAAGCGCTCTCCGCCGTGCGTGGCCATATCTACACCGCTCAGGGCGGAGGAGTCGGTCTTCAGGAAATCATCGGCGATGAGCTTCGCAATGTTCCGGGCGGTGATGCCTATGGAAGCGCCGGCAAGCTGTTTCTTCACCCGTACGATGCGGATCGCATGCTGGTCTCTCAGCGCGATCAACTGCTCACTTTATATGACGGCCAAAAGGTCGTTCCCTTCCCGACCGAGGCGGACGAGTATCTCACGAAGCACAAACCCTACACGTCCACTCTGCTCGCCGACGGGAGTTTCTGCATCACGACCCTGAATGGGGGCGCTGTCATCATCGGACATGACGGTAAGCTCCGCCAGATTATCGACGAGGGCGGCGGCCTTCTCGGATCGAATACCTTGTCTGCCTATCAGGACCGGGAGGGTGCACTCTGGCTGGGGCTCGATGCTGGTCTTTCTCGTGTCGAAATTGACTCCCCAATCTCGATTTTCACGCTCGAAGGCACCTTCGACGTGGCCAGGTACAAAGGCTCGATTTACGTCTCCTCCGGCGGAGGCAAAGCCGCTGTCCAACGGCTGGTCTTCGATTCGAAGACCGGTCGACCGTCCCTCGTCCCGCTTCAAGGATCCACTCAAGCTTTTACGCTGACTGTCTTCAAGGATCCTACGGGCAAGACGCCCGAACAATTGCTTGCAGCCACGAGCGAAGGTGTCATGAAGGTGGAAGGGGACGCCCTTGTTCCCGCCATGCCCGCTGTGGTGGGTCTCAATGAACAGACCTACGACGTTGTTCAGTCCCGTACAATTCCGTCGCGCGTGTTGATAGGCCATGGCGATGGCGTGGCCTCGATGCGATGGGATGGCCAGAAATGGATCGATGAGGGCAGGCTGCCGAATACCGTCTACGAAGCCAGGGGCTTAGTCCAAGATGCGCAGGGAATCCTGTGGGTAAGTGGCGGCGACGGCAAGGTTCTGCGCGTGGAAGTCGCCCCCACGGGCATGCGAGATTCAAAGGTGCAGATTATTGCCCGTAACGAGGGTCTTCCCGAAGGGAACACCGACGTCGAATTCGTTGCGGGAAGCATTTTCGTTACGCTCGACCGTTCGAAAAACATCTTCCGCTGGGACACCGCGGCCAGCAAATTCGTCATCGACAATCGTTTCCTCCTTCCCATCGATGCTCCTGACGTTACGTCTTTTCTGAGTCCGATTAACGACTCCAGCTTTTGGGCTCTGACGGTATCGTCAGACTCCCGGCGACTGGGTCTCTTTAGCCGGCAGCCTGACGGAACCTGGCATGTTGAAGAGGATCCGTATCGTCGTCTGAACCGGTTCCGCATCTTCCTTCAGCGTTCAGAGCCCAATGGGGACGTGCTGATCACTGGTGAGAAACTCGTCCGCTTCCGTCCTGGTACGAATGCTGCAGCGCAGCGGCCGTTCCCGACGGTGGTCCGCCAGGTTAACGCCGGCCAACACGTTGTATTCGGTGGCGCCAGCGTCGCCGGAACTTCCGAACTGCGTCTCCCGCCGGGCAGTAACGCCCTGCGCTTTCAGTTTGCCGCGCTGAGCTACGGAAACCCGACCGAAACCGATTATCAATATCTTCTCGAGGGTGCTGACAAGGATTGGTCAACCTGGGGCAGACAGAAAGAAGCGAACTACAGCGGCCTGGGCCCGGGTGATTATCGGTTCCGCGTCCGCTCGCGCTCGGACGATGGCCGCACCGGCGAAGAGGGCATCTACTCCTTCACGATCCTCCCGCCCTGGTACCGGACCACGCTTGCCTATGTACTATACGGCCTTCTATTTTTGCTGCTGGCTCTCGCCGCCTGGCGTCTCATTATCAGGCATGAACGCGAAAAGGCCCGTCAAAAGACGGAGGCACTCGAAGCTCAGGCAAAGGCCCTTGAGGCCACCGTCGACGACCGTACCCGGGAGATTCGCGCCCAGGCTGTCGAAATCGCCGCTCAGAAAGACAGCATTGAGCTGCTGAGTGACATAGGCAAGGAGATCACCGCCTCGCTCGACCTCGAGACGATCCTGTTCAAGCTCTACGAGCGCGTGAATCAGATCGTGGACGCTAGCGTCTTCGGCGTGGGCCTCTACCGGCCAGAGAAGCATCTGATCGAATACAGCCTCGCTATTGAAAACGGCAAACGTTATGCTCCGTACACGCGGAGCACTGACGACAAAAATCAGTTCGCGGTCTGGTGTATCGACAATCGCGCCCCGATTTTGGTGAACGACGTCCAGACACAGTACTCAAAATACATCCCCTCCTACGAACATACGGGTGGAGCGCTTGTCGACGGCAGCGCGGCGCAGCCGCCCGCTTCGATGATCTATCTGCCGCTGATCGCGCAAGAACGCGTCCTCGGGGTGCTCAGCATTCAAAGTTTCAAAAAGAATGCCTACACCGAGCAACATCTTAGCCTTCTCGAAAATCTGGCCGCGTACACCACCATCGCACTCGACAATGCGGGCGCGTATCTGGTGATCAATCAGCGAGAGCACGAGGTCCGCGAACGTGCCGCCGAACTAGTCACCATTAATCGCATCACCCAGGCTCTTGCCACGCAGCTTGATAAGGACAGCTTGATTCAATTTGTCGGCGATCAAGTGCGCGAACTGTTCCGCGCGCCGATTGTTTATTTATCGCTGCTCGATCGGTCCACGATGGTGCTCCAGTTCCCCTACACTTTTGGCGAAGATGCGGCGCCAAGGCCATTCGGCTCCGGGCTCACTTCCCAGATCATCCGGACAGGTCAGCCCCTCCTGATCAATGAGGACATGGATCGTAACCGCGCCAAGCTGGGTATCGAGCAGATGGGCCGGAATACAGCTTCGTATCTTGGCGTTCCGATTCCGTCGGGCGGGCAAACGATTGGCGTTATCAGTGTCCAGTCAACCGATCAGGAAGGACGCTTCACAGAGGCCGATCAACGCTTGTTGTCCACGATCGCCTCGGCCGTCGGAGTAGCGATTCATAATGCGAAACTCTTCGAAGATGCGCGCCAGGCAAGAGCTGCCGCCGAAGAAGCCGATGCGGCCAAGAGCTCGTTCCTGTCTACAGTAAGCCATGAGCTCCGCACACCGCTCACGTCTGTTCTTGGCTTCGCCAAAATCATTCGCCGTCGTCTGGAAGAGCGCCTCTTCCCGCTGATCCCTGAAGATGACCGGAAGGTGCAGCAGGCCAAGCAGCAGGTAATCGAAAATCTCGGCGTCGTCGTCAGTGAAGGCGAACGGCTCACCAAGCTCATTGACGACGTTCTGGATCTGGCCAAGATTGAGGCCGGCAAATTCACCTGGAACATGGCAAGTGTCTCCGTCCCCGATGTGATCGAGCGCGCCATCGCAGCCACCGCATCGCTATTTGACGCTAAGAAACTGACTCTTGTCCGCTCTATCGAATCGAACTTGCCGGCGATCACCGGAGATCAGGATCGGCTCATCCAGGTCGTCATCAATCTCATCTCAAACGCTGTCAAATTTACTGACTCAGGTTCCATCGTTTGCTCCGCTCGCTTGCATGGCGACGAAATGATCGTCAGCGTCGTCGACTCCGGAATTGGGATTGCTCCCGCCGATCAGCCGAAGGTCTTCGAGAAGTTCAAACAGGTCGGCGACACTCTGACGGATAAGCCAAAAGGCACTGGCCTCGGCCTACCGATCTGCAAGGAAATTGTCGAATACCACGGCGGCCATATCTGGGTAGAAAGCGAGCCAGGCAAAGGCAGTACGTTCTCCTTTACCCTTCCGTTAGTCGGCCAACCCGCGCAACTCGATCTCCTGCCCGTCCGCCGCTCTGTCGATATCGAATCCCTCGTCCGGCAATTGCGCGAACAAGTAGCGACGCACCAGCCGCGAGACAAGTCTGTGTTGGTCGTCGACGACGACTCCAACATCCGTTCTCTGCTCCGGCAAGAGCTGACCGAAGCCGGCTATGTCGTTCGCCTCGCCGAGGACGGCCGCAAGGCCCTTGCCCTTATCCGTGAGGAAATACCGGGCCTTGTCATCCTCGACGTCATGATGCCTGAGATGAATGGATTTGACGTGGCAGCCGTTTTGAAAAACGACCCCGCCACCATGGACATTCCGATCATCATCCTCTCCATTGTGGAGGATAAGGAGCGCGGGTTCCGTCTTGGTGTGGACCGTTACCTCACAAAACCCATCGATACGGCATCGCTCTTCCACGAAGTGGGTGCATTGCTCGACCAGGGCAAGTCCAAGAAGAAAGTAATGGTGGTCGATGAGGACGCTTCCACGATTCGCACCCTCACCGATGTTCTCGAGACTCGCGGCTACCAGGTCGTCGAATCCAATGGCTCCGAACTGGTTTCAAGAGCTGTTCTCTCGAAGCCGGACATCATCATCTTGAATTCACTTCTATCAAGTGATGAAGCGGTCCGCGCTCTGCGGTTCGAGAAAGGAATGGAGAACGTTCTCTTTCTCATCTATCAATGAAAACCATGAAAATTCTGATCGTTGACGACGAACCACATTTACGCACGCTGATCCAGCAGACCCTGGAAGAGCTCGAGGATGAAGGTGTAGACCTTTTCACCGCGGGCAATGGCGAAGAGGCTCTTGAAACAATCCGTCAGGAGCAGCCGAATCTGGTCTTCCTCGACGTAATGATGCCCAAGAAAAACGGCTTCGACGTTTGCAACACAGTGAAGAACGAATTGGGGCTGGGCCACATTCACATTGTCCTGCTTACCGCTAAGGGACAAGAGTTCGATCGCAAACGCGGCCAGGAGGTCGGCGCCGACCTCTACATGACAAAGCCGTTTGACCCGGATGCCCTGATCGCCAAAGCGCGTTCTGTATTAGGTCTGCCAACGCCGGGATTGTGAGACATTATGCCCGGCCTTACCCTAAGAGCTCTCCTCAGCCCTAGATCAGGCAGTCTGCCTGCTCTATCGGCTCTCTTGGAGGCTGCCAACGGCAACATTTGCATTGTTGACCCCCACGGCAAGGCTCTTATAGGCGAGATCACTGGTGAAACGGCAGACGGCCAGTCCCGCGTTCCGGTTCAGTTCGAAGACGCAACCCTTGGTTTCGTAACCGGTCCCACCGCGTCCGCTGCTGCAATGGCTCTGCTGCTTACGCATCTGGCGGCTCGCGAATCCGAAAACCGCTCCCTGGCTTCAGAGATTCTCCATCTATATCGTGAAGTCCACTTGATCGAGCAACTCTCGGAACAACTCGCTGCCCTGCTCGACTTGCCGGCCGTCAGTCAGTCTGCACTTGGGCAAGCCCAGCGACTGATCCCCGCCACACACGGCAGTATCCTCGTCATGAAGGAAGCGGACAGTCCTCTCCGCAACGCGGCCTCATTCGGAACGTCCGCCGATGATTCCACCGGCGATCGCGGGCCGCTGTTGCCCGACTCGCGCTTTGCCGCCTCGATCCTGGAACGGGGGATCGCGGAGATCGTCAACAACTGTGGCTCTGATCCCCGGGCTGTCGACTCCGAGCGCACCCTGAAGGCTCTGATTTGCGCCCCTCTGCGCGCTGGACAGCGCACCGTCGGCATTATCGCCCTGGCCAGCACCGCTGCCGGAGCATCTTACTCTGCGGCCGATCTAAAACTGCTAAACACGATCGCCTTGCAAACTGCAGCTGCGATTGCGAACTCAATCCTCTGCGCCGAAATGGTCGACGCTGCCCGTGCTCGCGCTGCCTTTGCCGCAGAGCTTCATGCTGCAAGCACCGTTCAGCAGCTTCTGCTTCAGAGCGCTTCGCGCCCCACTCCTGGCTTTCAGGTGGAATCGGTGTACCTGCCCGCCAGTGAGGTCGGTGGCGATTTCTTCTTCGTATCTTCCGCACCAGACGGCTCTCTCACTGCAATTGTGGGAGATGTCTCGGGAAAAGGCCTCACCGCAGCCATGCGCGTTGCGATGATCCTCGGCGCCTTGCGCCGTGAGACGTCACATGACCCAGGCGAAATTCTCTCCGGCCTTAACGATGCATTGATCGCACAAGGCCAGCTCGGCTTTACTACCGCCTGCTGCATCCGTCTCTCTCTCTCCGGCGAATACACTCTTGCGAATGCTGGCCACATCGCTCCTTATCTCTCTGGGCGTGAACTCGAAACGCCGTCGGCACTGCCGCTCGGTCTGATTCCGGACCAGACCTATTCGCTCATGCAAGGCTGCCTGGCACCTGGAGAACGGCTCGTCATGCTCTCCGACGGAGTTCCGGAAGCGCGCTCTCTTGCGGGAGAACTCTACGGTTTCGAGCGCCTCGCTAACCTGACCTTGATGCCTGCCCAGGACATCGCCGAAGCCGCTCAGAGTTTCGGTCAGGAAGATGACATCACGGTCCTCACCTTGGCGATCGCCACCAGCTAGTCCGCCGGCAATCGGAACCCAGCCCCATCGTTGAGGTGTTGTCAGGCCCACGAATCAACCGTGACGAACTTCGTTCCAGTCTGAGGGCTGTACTGATGTAGCAGCAGATTCGTGGCGTCCACGGTGGGGAGGCGCGGTTCGCCGAGGTCTTTCTGTCCGCCGTCGTGGAGAACGATGTTGGAGCCGCGATTATGCTGCCGGTTTCGGGTAATGCCCCGAACGGTCCGAGCCGTGATCTCTTCTGCGCCGATCGGCTCCCAGTCTTTTGGGAGAATGTTCCACTGAACCGGCGTGAGACCGAGTGACCGGGCGATGCTGAGAACTGCAGGCCGACGCGCTCCGTGGGGTGCGCGGAAATAGTGGATGGGAATGCCGAGAGTATCTTCAAGAAGAGCGTTGCAGTCTGTAAGTTCCTGGCGAATACGCGCGAAAGACTGCCAGGCGAGCCAAGGGTGGGTCATAGTGTGGTTGCCGACAAGGTGGCCGCCGGAGGCGATAGCGCGGGCGATCTGCGGGCGCTTGCGGACGTAGCGACCGATGAGGAAGAAGGTGGCGCGTACGTTGTGATGAGCGAGGACGTCGAGAAGCCGCTCGGTAGCGATGTCATTTGGCCCATCGTCGTAAGTGAGGGCGATCTCATTCGGGTTGCGGCTCGCGATGAGGACTTTGCCGAAGAGTTGGGACTGCGCCGAGAGTGCGGCGTAGGTGCAGCCGCTGGCGAGGAGACCTGCCGTGGTCAGAGCGACGGCGGCCGTTGTGATGGTGGGAGCTTTCATTGCTTAGTTCGAGTTTAGTCTGTTGTTGACGCCCGAGAGGGCAGCGGACGATCGAGTCGCTGAGGAATCGACGCCTCAATTTTTGGCGGCGTGTTTTTTGAGCAGGGCGAGAACCTCTTCGGCGTGACCCTCAGGCTTCACTTCCCCAAAGATGTGGATGAGCCGCTGGTCGGGCCCAATGAGATAAGTCGTGCGTTTCACACCCTTGACCAGCTTCCCATACATGTTCTTGGGCTTGATGAGGTCGTAGCGATTGATGAGCTCCAAATCGGGGTCGGCGAGGAGATCGTAAGGAAGGTTGTACTTGTCCTTGAACTTCTTCTGGTCTTTGACCGTGTCGCGAGAGATCCCGAGGACGACGATCCCGGCCTTCTGGAACTTCTCAAACGCATCGCGGAAGCCGCAGGATTCAATGGTGCAGCCGGGAGTATCAGCGCGGGGGTAAAAGAACAGAACAACTGGCTTGCCTTTGAAATCGGTGAGGGAGACCGGTTTGCCGTCCTGATTTTGGAGGATGAAGTTTTCTACTTTGTCGTTGACTTGCATGTGGCTTTGCTCCTTACTTTTTGGCCGCGAAACTACTCGGCCAGAGCGGAAAGGGTCTTGTCGAGAGAGGCTGAATCTTCGACGTTGAGAGTCTTCTGATTGCGGTCGATCTGGCGCATGAGGCCCGTGAGGACTTTGCCGGGGCCGACCTCGATGAAGTGGGTGGCACCCTGGGCAATGAGGAGCTGGATGCATTCGACCCAACGGACCGGCCCGGTGACCTGGCGAATCAGGCAGTCGCGAGAGTCCGGACCCCGAGCGACAAGGCGGGCGTCGACGTTGGCCGCGATTGGAACACCGGGATCGTTGAAGACGATGGATTCAAGGTCCTTGGCAAGAGCATCCTGGGCAGGCTGCATGAGTGCGCAGTGGAAGGGGGCACTCACCTGAAGCATGACCGTGCGCTTCGCTCCGGCCTCTTTGCAGCGATCGGCGGCAAGCTGGACGGCGGCGGCAGCTCCTGAAATGACGGTCTGATCCGGAGAGTTGAGATTAGCCGGCGAGACGACGGCAGTTTTGGGGGAGAAGTCCCGTGCTTCAGGAGTCGTGGGGAGTGGAGTGAGCTCGTCGGAGACCTGGGAGCAGATCTCGCTGATGAGCGGCGCAGAAAGGCCGAGGATGGCCGCCATGGCGCCTTCACCCTGCGGCACCGCCTGCTGCATGTAACGGCCCCGGGAGCGCACAGTGCGGACGGCGTCCGCGAAAGTGAGGGTGTTGCCGACGACATGGGCAGAGTACTCCCCCAGACTATGCCCAGCCGCGACGATAGGCTGGATTCCGCGTTCGGCGAGTACGCGGGCCGCAGCGACTGACACGGTAAGGATCGCTGGTTGCGTATGCTCGGTGAGCTTGAGCTGCTCTTCGGGGCCTTCGAAGATGACTTTAGACAGGGAGAAGCCGAGGGCTTGGTCGGCCTCCTCGAAGACGGCTCGAGCTGCCGGGAAGTTGTCGTAAAGGTCGCGGCCCATGCCTACGGTTTGCGAACCCTGGCCGGGAAATAGAAACGCTGGTTTAGTCATCGTGATTATCGTAAATCACGAGGAGAACGGAAGGATTGAGCTTCGATTGCCACCGACAAAAGCAGGGGGCTAGTTCTTCAGGCCTGTGGTCATTCCAAGGAGGCTGCTGTGCATTGCGATAGAAGCTACGTTCTCCTGCTTCATGCAAAACTCCCTTCCCGCGTTGACATGAAAGCGGAAGAACTCGCGTGAGGAGAGTTGACCGGGCAGGAGCCAGTCATGCGGCTCGAGGATGATAAGTGGGAACTCGTTGAGCATTGCGGGGTTTTCGTTGAAGAGGTTCTTCTCCGCACCTTCGATGTCGATCTTCAAAATGAAGCGAGCGTAACGCTCAGCGGGCTTGGAAGCGAGCAGGCTTCGCAGAGAGAGCATTTCGATTTCAGGGCCGTGGCCGTTGGCCTCCGTGCGGTACGCCATGCCGCCCCCACCGGTGTCAGTAAGACGAGAGCGGCCGTCGGCAGCCGCCACGCCCACCTGCCGGAGGTCGACGTCGAGTCCGGTGCAGTTTGCGCTGAGCAGTTCGAAGTTGTCGGGAGCCGGTTCGAGGGCGACGATGTGGGCATTCGGGTAACGCGCATGGAACCAGAGAACGCTGCAGCCGATATTTGCGCCACAGTCGACAATCAGCGGTTGGCGTCCCGAGGCGACGATCTCCTGGTAGATGTTCTCGATCAGCACGCCGTGGGCGCCGACCGGCATGTCGTACTGGCTTTGGGTGAAACACTGGTCGATCGCCATGAGATCGGAGGCGTTGTCGCGGCGGTGCTGAACCGCGATCTTTTTTCCTAGACACTCCGTTTTGTAGATAGCGTGGCGGATGGGGACATCTGGGTTGGCCAAACGGCGGGCCTGGTGGATCATCGGTTGCACAACCTTGAAGGCGGCGCGACCCAACGGTGTTGCGATTACAGAGTCGATGGCCCTGGAACGAAAATTCATCGCAGCTTTTCTCCAAATCGGGGCCCTCTAGATTCCAGAGCGCCATTTGGGCGTACCCGGTAAGAGCCTTGGGATTAGATGCCGAGGCCGAAGTCTACGTCTTGCTCGTCACCGGAGTGGGCGTAGAAATCATAGGGGGTACGGCGGTTGAACTGATAGCGTTGGCGGAGTTCGCGTCCGATGAAGAGGCCGAGAGCTACCGCACCAAGGCCGGCGGAGATCCAGCCCACAGTCTTAATCAGTGTGGTTTCTTCTTGTTCAGGGTCATCCTCTTCGCGGTGAGGGAAGGGGAGGTCAGAGGAGGAAGACACTTCCTCGGTTGGGGAGTCGCCGTTACGGGATGTGGAACGGAACATCATATTCAGGATGATAGCTCAGGCGCGTTGAAGTTCGGTGAAACGGTTGCTCTCATTAGATGCAGCTTTTGTGTCATCGCCTCTTTGACGCCAAACGATAGCAAAGGTTGCAAGTCTAACTAACGTCCACTTGTTTGAACCCGAGCCCGTAGAGCAGCGTTGTAATGGTGGCGCGGGCGTTTTTGCTGGCGGTGTCGAGAATGCCGTCGGAGAGGGCAGAGGCCTGAAGCTGCTGTTCAGCCTTGGAACGCGTGTCGGTTTCGAGATTGGGGTCGGCGGGGACGAGAAGGCCGGTGGAACGGACGTAGACCCGGGTGTGCTGGTTGTCGAGGGTAGTGAGAAAGAGCTGGGAGGGGGGCAGGGTGACGTGGATGGACTGGCCCCCGTCCCGGTCAGTGATGCGAACGTCCTCGGGTTTCAACTGGGCAAGGTCGATTCCGGCGATCGACTGGCCGTGGACGACCAGCAGGATGCGGTCGCCGGCCAGCAGATCGGGCAGGACGGCGGAAGATTTGGACCCTTCGACGACAGTATCGATCGAGTAGACGACGGTCTCCAGGCGGTTAAGCCGCTGGATCTTTTGGACGACGGCGGGCACGGAGGTGTCAAACGTGATGGTTCGCCCGGTGATCGCGGCAGCTGCGCGAGCCATAATGCCGGTAGTGGCGTGGCGGATGAAAACCACCACGGCGACGGCTCCAAGAACCAGCGAGAGCAGCACGACGACGAGTGTGCCTGAGGACGAGCTGCGGTCTGAGCCGTAGGATCTGTATTGAGTGGTCATGCTGGTTCGATGCTCCTTGAGTCACTACCCGGGGTCTTTCCTTCCATTGCCTGGCTGCAAGTTACCCTAAATCAGTAGGTTCGCGGCTCCGATGTCTGTAAAAATCTCATAATAAATGGGTTACTGCCAAAAATTTCATAACAAACGAGTTACAGGCAAGTCTTGCGCGCGCAATGGGTTTCGTGGCGGCTTTTTACCGCCATTTTAAGTATAGCGGTTGGGGCTGACTAGCATGCCAAACGGATGTTGTTGTCTGGTAGAGAGTTAGTTGGTTCGGGAGCTTGATATGCGTTTTTTGGCTGAAAGGGCAAAAATGATGGTTTTTTCAGTGGAAGAAAGCAATTCGGCGTAGTGCGATACCCGCTACGATAAGGTGCAAGCGAATACGCCACGACCAAGGCGTGGAGGTTCGCTCAGAGTGTGCGTCTGCCGTTCCAAATATGGAAAACTCGTTAGAAGTCGGATGGATTGTGCTTCGTTTTTTGGCTTTTGCGTAAATTGATCCGCCCGGGAGACGGTAATGACGAAAGACGAGGCCTGGAGTCTGGCCAATCATTGGGTAGCGGCGTGGAACAGTCATGATCTTGAGTCGATTCTGACGCATTATGACGATGCGATCGAGTTGACTTCGCCGGTTGCCGCGCAGCTGTTGGGGCGGTCCGATGGCAAAGTGGTGGGAAAGCTCGAATTGAGGGCGTACTTTCAGCGAGGACTGGAGGCCTACCCGGATCTCCACTTTCGGCTTGAGGATGTGCTCTGGGGTTTGAACAGCGTGGTGCTCTACTACACGAATCAAAAGGGAACACACTCGGGAGAGTTCATGGAGTTGTCGACGAGTGGGAAAGTGGCTCGGGTCGTGGCGAACTACAACGCCTAGTATGGTCGTCGCCTTCCTTTAGGTGTTGTTTGCGACTTGGCGGCGTTGGTGAGCTAAGGGTCCCGGATTTTCACTGCCGCGAAAATGAGCCACCGAACTTCGCGGCGGTGGCTGGTTTAGCACTTGCTGTCCCCTCAGCGCGATGAGACTGCGATGAAGGAGCACCCGCCCGAGAGCGATGAAGTAAAGTAGGGGGCATCCTCATTTTGTGTTCAAGGAGCTTCGTCTTGCAGACAGGTATTGCCCTCTTTGCTCTGTTCTCCTTCGCTGCGAGCGGTCTTTCGCAGAGCCGCCGGTTTTCGGCTGATGCTTCGAAGACGCCGGCAGGAATGTGAAGTCGGGCCCCGCAATCCAGCTTTCATCAGAAGCAGAATCCCCTGTCTCACAGGAGGAATCATGAAACGGAAATCCCTCAGAGCCGTCGCATTAAGAAACTTCACGCTGATCGTCATGGTGGCCGCGTCGTGGCACGCACAGGCGCAGGACGCCAAATCACCGTATCCAAACATGGCCCCGCTCGACCAATACCTGATGGAGCGAGATGCCGAGATAGTCCTGGCCCGGAGCGCTGCTCCCGAATCCATCTCAGCAGATGCCGAGATCATGGTCCTCGGACGCCATGGTTACGAAACCGCAGCCAAAGGCAAGAACGGGTTCGTGTGCATGGTGGAGCGATCTTGGATGGCCGGAACCGACGATCCCAATTTTTGGAATCCCAAACTGCGGGGTCCGATCTGCCTCAACCCGGCGTCCGTGCGATCCTACCTTCCACGCACGATCAAAAAAACCGAGCTGATATTGGCCACACGATCCAAAGCCCGGATGTTCGCCGATATCCAGGCCGCTTTGGACAAGAAGGAATTGCCGTCGCCGGAACCAGGCGCGATGTGCTACATGCTGTCCAAGCAGGGGTACTTGAGCGACACCGATGGGCACTGGCGTCCCCACCTGATGTTTTTCACTCCACTAACCGACCCTGCAGCCTGGGGCGCAGGCTTGCCGGGCTCGCCGGTTATAGCATTTCCGGGCACGGAGGGAATGACCATATTTCTGGTTCCGGTGGGCAAGTGGTCGGACGGTACGGCTGCCTCGGTGGGTGAGCACTGAACGAGATTCTGGCTAAATAAAAGGTCTCCAGCCGATAGGCCAAACCGTGGCCATTCTCAAGAACACTGTAACTTCCTAAGAGCTAGTAAGTTCCGGTCATTTTGACCTTGCACCAAGTCCCCAAAACCTGAGGCAGGAAACAAGTTGTTACAAGAATGGTTCGATGATCTTCCTGTCGAGGCAAGGGAAGATATATCCGATGCCATCGGCAGTATCCAGGCTATTCCAAATCACCTATGGGTGAGACCCCTATTCGACCAACTAGACGACGGTCTGTCAGAATTTCGCATCGATTCCGGGGCGGTGTCCCGCAAATTTCGCATCTATGGATATTTTGGGCCCCCTTCAGCTCGGCAGGCCTATACTTTCCTGCTCGGAGCCGATAAGAAGCGTGGGCACCAGCAGCGCGAGCAAGACGAAGCAAAGAAGAGGATGAAGAGGGTAGAAAGAGGAGAGGTACAAGTTCATGAGTTTGATTTCGAGAGCAGGGACGATGAAGAGGCTGAGGAGGAGTAAGGCGGCGAGGGAGAAGTTTGTTGAGTCTCTAATCGGCAACGGCATACCGACCCAAATTCGAACCATCAGAGACCGTCAAGGCCTCAGCCAAGAACAGCTCGCAGAACTCGCTGGAGGGATGAACCAAAACGCGATCTCACGGCTCGAATCGGCGTCTTATGGGAAACCCACGCTCACCACACTGAAGCGCATTGCATCCGCGCTTGATGTGGGCTTGATGGTGCGTTTCGTTCCATTTAGTCAATTAGCTGATTGGGCGAGCGGAACGCCGCATGTAGATTTGGGACATGGTACCGACGCATTTGCAGTGCCCAGTTTTACGGAAGAAGAAAAAGCAGAAAAAGAAGCAAAGCAACAAGGTGGTTCGTTGTATTTACTTCCGATGGCGAAGGGGCTACAAGCAAGCTGTATATCCCTGTACAACACGCAGCCTGTTACACAGTACAACATGCAACCTGTTGCACAACTTGCAACACCCAAACCGTTATTCGAGAAGCCCTTCCGCAACGAGATTGAACCGTTCGTAGTACCGAACTTGTTCGCCGCGAGCCCTAGTCGTGATGTCTGCAATGTAAACCAGCTATCGTGAAGGATTGAATGACAGCCACAATGAAGACTTATAACGCGGAGAATCGGCAGGCGGAAGGATTTGTCACCGTCTACTCCAACAATGTTTCTATAGCGACGAACTTTTTTGACGTTGCCCTGGTCTTTGGGGAGACGGTGGGGCAAGAGGGGGATAAGGTGTTGGTAGATCAGCGAGCCAGGGTAGTCATGACCCTTGCGCAAACAAAGATCCTTATCGCAGCCCTAATGCACCAAATGATTAGTTATGAGCAACAGTTCGGGGAAATCGTGATTCCCCCCGGAATCGTCAGTGATGTGGCTTCCGCACCAATGGCAATCTTAAAAGCGATTTCAGATGCAGCTAAACAAGCGGCAACTCCGGAACTTGTTGAACAAGGTGTTGTAAGTACCCAGAAATCAAAGCCCAATGACTAGAGCTTGAGACTAGAAGCTCTCTGGGCCATTTGTGTGGACGCGGCCTATGACATTTTCAGTAGCACGATTCATGGTGTCGTGGATGTAGCGGTACTCGAGGTTGTCATCACACTTCAGCGCAACTCTAGGGTAGCGTCGGACGGCAGAGCTAGAGAAGCGGATTTCTCCACGACGCTGCTCACGAAAGCGTGAGCAGCGTCGGTCGAAATGAACAGTCTAGAGTGCGGAAGAAGAACAAACAACGGTAACGGCGTTGTGACTGCTTGACTGCTTGCTGTCCCCTCAGCGCGATGGGAATGGGCACCCAGCAAACGGTTTACGGTGTGCTCTGCTGAGGCTTTTGAGTTGAAGCCTGTTCAACGATTAGCCAGTGGTGAGATTCATATTTCAGTACCACTAGGTAGCTGCCACTCGAAATGGAGCGCGAGCCGCCACCTTGAATCTTAACGTTTCCCGAAATAACAACATTGCCTCTGATCGTAGTGCCACCGCGTATCACAGTTTGTTCGTAAGTTCCGCTGTCATATCCCAATTCCCCAGCGGCATGTGTAGATTCCGAAGCAACCTTTGCATCTACGGCGGTTGCAGACTCGAACAACTCCTTAAAGTACGCCGCGACCCTTTCCTTACCAACAATTCTTTCGCCAGTGGGGGGCATTAATGTTGCATCGTCTGCATATAAAGACATCAATGTCGTGAGATTTTTGGAATTAAAGCTCTTGGTCCATTCCTCTCGAACCTTTTCGATCCCTTCCTTTGAGGCCTGCGCAACAGCAAAAGTAGAACCGACGGCTACTAGAAGGCAGAACAAATTCCCAAGTCTACGGCCAGTGTTCTTTCTCAATTGATCTGTCCTTTCATCGACGCCGAGAAGTGTACAGCTAGCTAGATAGACAGGCTAGGACAAACTTGACTCATTCAGTACCACTTGGCGTTTCGCGCAAACTCCCAAGACAACTCTTTAGGGGTGCGGAGGAAGAACAAACAACGGCAACGGCGTTGTGGCTGCTTGAGCGCTTGATGTCCCGTCAGCGCGATGAGACTGCGATGAAGGAGCACCGGGCCGAGATATGTTGATCATTCCCAAAACGGGAATCACTCAAAAATAAATCCGGTAGCTGTTTATTGCGGCAGCTCTTTGCCGGACTGCTCGCGCACCATGTACTCGGCGTACCAGTCTGGCCAGTTCTCGTCGCGCTGGCCGCCGGTGCGCTTCTCGTGCTCGCCGTGGGCCGCCGCCGCGCGCCGAAGCGCACTTGCCAGGTCGCTTGCCGACGCGTACGTCGTGTCGCCGGCGACACGACCGGGCAGCCGCGCCGTGATCTCCTGGAACAGCCAGCCGTTGCCATCCGGATCGTGGAACGAGGCGAACGAGCGGTAGCTGCGATGCTCCGGATCAGGACCGCTGACCCGGAGCCGTCCAAACAGGTAGGGCTCATCCGGGCCGGCGTACACGCCTTCGTTGTGGAACACCTCACTAACCTTGACGCCGCGACCGAGCATCTCCTCACGAGCCGCCGCGAGGTCGGAAACAATCAGGTACAGCCCCTGCGCAGAGCCGGGTGCTGCCCCGGTGACGTTCCGGCCGAAGATGACCGAGCACCCCGAGCCAGGCGGCGTGAACTGAATCACGCGAAAGTCGCTGCCGTTATCGAAGTCCGCGTCGAGCCTCCACCCCAGCCTCGCGTAGAACTCCTTCGCGCGGTCAACATCTGACACGGGGATGACAACAATCTCAAGCTTCGTGTCGACTCTCGCACTGGTCGCGTCGTTATTACGGACCTCGTTGGTGCCCATGGCTGCCTCCTGAATTGTCGGGGATGACCGTCACCGCTAACGCTGCACCCTCAGCGCGACGAGACTGCGATGAAGGACCATCGGGGCCGAGATACGCTGGACCATTCCCAAAACGGGAATCACTCAAAAATAAATCCCGAATCCGTGGAAAATTTTCGAGAGTGAAAAAGCACCATCCAATTCACCACAAATCACCACGATTCCACCACAAATTCACCACAAAAAAACCACGTTCAACCACCCGTTTTTTCAAAAACCCCCAGCAAAAACGCAAAAAACCCCACCAAAAAAAATAGCTTTATTGGTTCGAGGTCCGAGCGTCTTCGGCAATGAGTTCCGGAGTGAGTCTCAGGTGGTTCTGATAACTGGCCGCGATGAAATCCCGGAAGATGGGGTGCGGCTCCAGCGGCTTGGACTTGAACTCCGGATGAAACTGGCACCCCAGAAAGAACGGATGTGTCGGTATTTCAACGATTTCCACGTAAGTAGCGTCCGGCGTAGTCCCAGTGATCCGCAGCCCTCCGCCAGTAAGAACAGCCTCATACTCGCGGTTGAACTCATAGCGGTGGCGGTGCCGCTCGCTGATCTCCGTTGAATCATAAGCCTTTGCGGCCAGCGACCCAGGTTCAAGCACACAATCCCACGCGCCCAGACGCATAGTGCCGCCCATCTCTTCAACGCCAGTCAACTCCCGTAGTTTGTAGATGATACGGTAAGGAGTCGCAGGATCGAACTCGCCCGAATTGGCATCCTTAAGCCCGCAAACATTCCGCGCATACTCAATACAAGCCGTCTGCATCCCAAGGCAAATCCCGAAGTAAGGAGTAAGAGTCTCGCGAGCATAGCGGATAGCATTAAGCATCCCCTCGATCCCCCGCTTACCGAACCCCCCGGGCACAAGAATACCGTCAAACCCTTCTAACTGAGCGACATACTCGCTAGTGGGGCGGCCTTCTGAATCGCGTGTCTCAAGCCCTTCAGCCTCAATCCAAGTCACCCGAAGCTTCAGATTATGCGCCAGCGCTCCATGAACCAGCGCCTCTTTCAGCGACTTGTAACTATCTTCATATTCAACATATTTGCCCACAATAGCGATCGAAACTTCGTCCTTCGGATGGTAAGCACGGTGAACAATATCCTGCCAGCGGGAAAGGTCGGGTGCCTTGGCGTCAATGCGAAGATACTTAAGTGCAAGCGTATCAACGCCTTCCGCAGCAAAAGTAAGGGGAACTTCATAAATGCTGGCGACGTCGCGGGCAGCGATAACAGCAGGCTCTTCAACGTTACAGAACAGCGCAATCTTCTGACGCATCTCGCGTGGAACCGCGCGGTCCGAGCGGCAGAGGAGGATGTCAGGCTGAATGCCAATGGAAAGCATCTCTTTAACAGAGTGCTGAGTGGGCTTGGTCTTGAGTTCCTGCGCGGCGGCGATCCAGGGAATTAAGGTGACGTGGACGAAGCACGTATTGTCCCGGCCCAGATCTTGTCTCATTTGTCGTATCGCTTCTAAAAACGGCAACGATTCGATGTCGCCGACGGTGCCGCCGATTTCTACGATGGCTACGTCGCAGTCCGCTGCGACCTTGCGCATGGCGTTTTTGATTTCGTTGGTGACGTGGGGGATGACCTGGACAGTTTTGCCTAGGTAGTCGCCACGTCTTTCCTTGGTGATGATCTGTTCATAAATTCGCCCGGTGGTGAGGTTGTTGTCGCGGGTGAGGCGGGCGTGGGTGAAACGCTCGTAGTGGCCGAGGTCGAGATCGGTCTCGGCGCCGTCGTCGGTGACGAAGACTTCGCCGTGCTGGAAGGGAGACATGGTGCCGGGGTCGACGTTGAGGTACGGGTCAAACTTCATGAGATTGACCTTGAGGCCTCGGGCTTCGAGGAGACAGCCGATGGAGGCTGCGGCAAGACCCTTGCCAAGCGAAGACACGACTCCGCCAGTTACAAAGATGTACTTTGCAGACATATCCGCGACCTCTTTAGTTGATTTTTGAGTTTGTGCTTGGTGTGCACGATTAAGTATCGCAGGGTCGGGCGATGGAGGCAAATGATTGATTTTTTGCTGGGGTTCGGTGCGGCGCTTGGGGATTTTCTATGAGGCGGTGGATGCGGAGCGGACTATGTCGGGTACTTCGAGGATGGGTTTGGGATAGCCGGTGCGGGCGACATTGATCATGGCGCGGCCGAGTTCTTCGGTGGTGGTGATGGATTTGGGAAAGGCGGACTTGAGGATGGGGAGAAGGGGATTGAGGGCGGTGTAGAAGAACTGGTAGAGCTTGGTTTTGGAGCGGATTCCGTGGAGGGGCTGGATGAATCCCGGGCGAAACATATAGGCGGCGCGGAAGGGGAGTTGGAGGAGGGCGTTTTCGGTTTTGCCTTTAACGCGGGCCCACATGATCTGGCCGTGCTCGCTGGAGTCTGTGCCGGCGCCAGAGATGTAGACGAAAGTCATTTGAGGATTGAGGCGGGCGAGGGTGGTAGCGGCGGTCAGGGTGAGGTCGTAGGTGAGGTGAGTGTACTTTGCTTCGTCCATGCCGGCGGAGGAGACGCCGAGGGAGAAGAAGCAGGCGTCGTAGCCGGTGAGTTGGGGCTCGATGGCGGAGTAGTCGAAGAAGTCGGTGTGGACCAGTTCGCGGAGTTTGGGGTGTTGCTGACCAGAGGGCGTACGGACGATGGAAAGGATCTGTTGCACCTCGAGGTCGAGGAGGCATTCGCGAAGAACGCCTTGGCCTACCATGCCGGTTGCTCCGAAGAGGATTACGTTCATGGGTTCATGCTATAGCGAGGATGATCCGGGGCCGATGTGGCTTCCGATCAGAGGCGGACGGAGATGCCGCAGGCGCAGCAGATTTTGATGACATGCCTGGTGCAAAATGCAATTGGAGGGACTATTAGCTGCAGTCATTTACTTGCTTCCGCTGGGCGGGTTTGTAGGGTTGGGATGGGTGAGTTGTCCGTCTGGATGGTTTCCGGCTTGGTTTGTGCTGGCTTGGTCTGTGCGGCGGCCGTGTTAATGGCGGCGTATGCGACGAGGATCAGACAGACGGCGAAGAGCAAGGGCGGCTTTCTCAGGACGGTTGGCATGAGGGTGTCACTCTCTGATTTTTGGGGCCTGGGATCGGACGGGAGCAAGGGAGATGCCGTGTCTGGCCTCAATAGCTTGAGGCAGACGTATGCTACTTGAGGATTGGGTGAAATGATAGTAGGACGAGAGCGGATGATGGGTACAGCGTGGATCGATTTTCAGGCTTGGACGATACGGCGCATTGACGCGCTGGCGGCGCGGCGGGCGGCCGGGCGCGGGTTGCCTAGCCATCTGGCTACCGGCGAGCGGGGCGAGCGGGAGGCACTGTTTCATCTGCGGAAAATCGGCTATACGGTTGTGGCGAGGAGGTGGAGGAGCGCAAAGTTGTGGGGCGATATCGACCTGATCGGGTGGGATGGGAAGTGGCTGTGTTTCATTGAGGTGAAGACGAGGGGCGGGCGGGACACGATGACGGCGGAGTCGGCTGTGGACCGGGACAAGCAGAATATGCTGCGGAAGATGGCGCGGGCTTACCTGAGAGGATTTTCGGAGAAGCTGCGGGCGGAGGTGCCGGTACGGTTTGATGTGATGTCGGTATACTTGCTGCCAACTGGAGTGGAGGTCGATCTGTATCGAGGGGCGTTTGGATGGTGATTTACTTGAAGGACGCGAATGGTGCGCTGCTGGGTCCACATGAATTGAGTGAGCGGCTGGCGGCGGTACTGCGTAATGCGATGCCTTGGCTCGTGACGCTTTCAGAGGCAGAGGCGAGCGTGCCTGAGCGCGAAGGAAAGTGGAGCGCGAAACAGGTAATCGGGCACCTGATCGATTCGGCGGTGAATAACCTGGCGCGGATTGTACGGATGCAGATTGAGACGAGTCCGAGCCTGTCTGGGTATGAACAGATAGAGTGGGTGAAATTGCAGCACTATGCGGAGCGCGAGTGGGCTCAGGTGCTGGCGCTGTGGTTTGCTCTGAACGAGCACGTGGCGTGGACGATAGGGCATGTGGAGAAGGCTCGGTTGGCGAACCGGGGTGTGATTGAGGGCGAGCCTTTGACCTTGGGTTTTTTGATCGCGGATTATGTTGCGCACATGGAGCATCATCTCCGCGCGATGCGATTGTGGCTGGGGACTGCGCGCGAGGCGGCAAAGTAGCAACCGGATGGATGGGCGCGGGTGTCTAATAGATTCTGGTCGATCGAGGATGAAGAACGATGACGCTGCTGAATGCACCGGAGTACGATAGCCGCCGTGATACGCGGAACCGCAATTTATTGATTGCTGCCGGTGTTCTGGTGGCGTTGACGTTCGTAATTGGAATGGGTGGCTTCGTGCTGGGGCATGGGTGGTTCTTCTCCAACTTGCCGGCGGAGCACACGGTGAACAAGTTTTTCAGCGCGCTTGAGGCGAAGGACTATGGCAAAGCGTTCGCGATCTATACAAACGACCCCGACTGGCAGCAGCATCCGGAGAAGCATACGGATTATCCGCTGCAGCGCTTCACCGAGGACTGGACGACGGAGAGTCCTGTGAAGGGACCGATTGTGTCGCATCACGTCGACATCTCGAAGACAGATGGATCAGGGATGTTTGGCAGTGGGATTATCGTCGCGGTGCGGGTGAACGGGGACCACAAGGTATTTATGTATTACATCCGGAAGGATGGAACGCTGGCCTGGCCGGCTCCTCATATATTGGAGTATGACTAGGCGGCTGGGCTATGAAGTTGGGGGCCTCGGCTGATTCAGCTTTTCATTTTTGCGCCTTAGTCGAGGGCTTGCTCTTTCGGTTCGGCAGGGCGACGTCGCGGATGGCTGGTGGTGGATCGCCGAGCGGCTGAGCTCCAGAGGAAAGGGTAATGTTTTGGTAGGTCACGCTGCCGGGGGCAGGTTGAAATGGTGTTGCGCTCAGGAAGATGGGTTCGCCTTTCGTGTTGGTCATTGCCAGAAAAATCGGCGGCGTGGTCTGGGTTCCGGCCTGGGCTCCGGCGACATTGAACAGGAAGTAGCCGGTGTTGTCGGTGTAAGCGAAGCCGAAGACCTCCTGGTAGATTTTCTGGCTGTCGACGAAGAAGACGGTGAACTTGGCGTGGGGTTTCAGATCGGAACTGTAGACGCGGCCGTGAAGCGCCCATCCGTCTGCTGCGACCTGTGGGGCGGGCGTATCGAGCTCCTGGTGGACGACGGCGATGCGCGCGATTTTGGCGGAACCGACTTTGACGGCCGCTTCGGCTTCCTGGACGCTGGGGTCATCGGGGCCAAGTTGCTTCTTGAGGGCGTCGGCGGTGCGCTTCAGTTGCGAGAGGCGTGCGTGGTGTACCATCTGCAGATTCAGGACGGTCTGGGAAGAGCCGGCGTCGGCGGAAGCGAGTGCCGCGGAGGTGGTTTCGCTGATCTGTGCGGGAGTCGGTAGGGGGAAGTTCCCGTTTGTGCTGGAGTTTGTGCTCATAGGTTGAATCCTTTCGCTTCTCTTTCCACTTCAATCGGTGCGAGTTCGATTTTGGACAAAGGCGTTATTGGTTTTGAAACTTCGAGCAAATGTTCTGAGAGAACGCGTTGATGATGGCAAGGTTGGGGGTATCGACCTTGTTGGCTCCTTCAACGAGTAGACAGAAGGTGGAGATATTCTGCGTCGTGATGTTGAAGGGTGCAACAGTGATCCCGGAGAAGAAGACGGAGGCGGCGGATTCCTGGAATCGATTGCTTGTGGCGGTAAGGGTTCCCGCAGCCAGGAGAGCGTCGAAGAATGCGTCGATGGTCGCGCTCTCGAACCAGAGCTGGTTGTTGGAAAAGATAAGGTTATCGGTGCTGATGATAGTGACGGAGGTGAGGGAGCGTTGTCGGTCGAGGCGTGCTTCCAGCTGGCAGATGTTGTTGGTGAAGAGCACGGCCCCGCTGGATGACGCGGAGAAGGTTGGGGGCGGGGGCGCAACGGCGAAGTCCGCCAATCCGTTGTTGAGTCCCGTGGGACGAGTCGTGGCGGCGGCTTCGATGGCTGTGCCGAGGTTCAGGATGAGTACTGTCTGGGCGATCGACACGCCCCGGCCGAGTATGGTACCGCCGCAGGTGAAGTGATTGTTGGAGATGGCGAAGGGGCCGAAGCCGATCGCCACAAAGGCCTGGCCCAGCGCTACGCGAACGACGTTTTCTTCGACGCGCAATGCAGGAAGGCCGGGCTCAAAGAAGGCCTTGGAAATCGACGTGAGCGAGGAGCTGTTTGCAACAGACGGAGGCGTCACAATGGCGATCACGATGCCACCGTGAATGCCGCCTGGGTTGGCGGTGGATTGGTTGGAGGCGGTCAGGGTCCAGTCGCGGGTTTCGAGGATCTGGTTGCGGCTGATCTCGACCATTTCGCCGATGAGGACGAAGATGCCGTTTGACTTGATGCCGGGGTTTGCGCCGAAGTTGGTGATGGCGTTGTCGCGGATGACGAGGTTCTCAACGAAGGCGACGCTGATTGCTCCATAGGGGGTGGAGGTTCCGGCCCCGAATGTTCCGACGGTGCTGAACGAGCCTGCAGCCGTGGATGTACCAGGGGGGTTGTCTGAGAGTCCTGTGTTTTGGAAGGTGCCTAGAGAGCTTGCGGTGCCGAAGGTGTTGACGGATGCGGTGTCACGGAGCAACACGTTGGTGATGCTGTTCGAGGTGATCGTGAGATTCTCGATGGCGATGATTTCGAAGGTCGCGCGGAGGTCGAAGAAGCCGACTGGGCCGATGCCGCAGAGGCCCATGTTGAGAATTCGGTTGTGATCGATGAGGATGTCGAGGAGCGGGCCGCCTGCGACGATCGAACCACCCGGGGTGCCGGTTCCAGGTGGGACGTGGGTGGGCGGCTGCAGGGTGCCGGTGTTAGAGCAGGGGTCTTCCTGCAAGACGAGCACGCCGATGGTTGAGCCGGTGTCGCCGCCGTTGGCGTCGAGGACGTCGAAGCTGCCGAGTGTGATGCCGTTGCCACGGCCGCTCTGGATGAGGTTGTCGATGACGAAAACGCTGCGCGAAGGCCCGCCGATCTGAATGCCGCCTTGGTTTTTTGCGACCTTCGTTGCGAGGAAGGCGCCTAGGTTTATTTCGAGGGGTTGCGCTCCGGATACTTGTTGCGTCGCCGCCTCTGCCTTGGAGCGTTTCTCCGCTGTCTGTTTGGGTGCTTTGGTGCCGGCTTTTGCCTTGACGTCCTTCGCGCTGGTTGCTGATGCTGTGCCGGTTGCTTGTGTCTTCGCTCGTCCAGGCGCAACCACGCTGGAGTTCAGGTCGTTGCCGACTGATGTCGGCAACCACTCTAGGAGGACTGCGGGGGATTGGATGCCGACGAAGTTGCGATCGATGTGAATCTCCTGACCGCTGACATAGATGGCGGGCCAGGTGCTGGCGACGTCTTGCATCGCGACGCGGTTGTCGTCGATGCGCAGCAGGCGGGCGCGTTTGGCAAGGATGGTGGGTAACGTCGAGGCGGTGAGAAAGAGGTCTTTTACGGTGACGTCGATCGCGCCGATCAGGTTGATACTTTGTAATCCCGTTACAGCGTCTGTCTTTTTCGGGGCGTTTGGATTTTCGAAGACGTCGCTGGGCTGGACGACCAGATCTCCGGTGCCGTCGATGAGGATGCCTACTTCGTCTGTGTCGGCTTCGACGGCGAAGTCGAGGAGTTGGATATGCGCCGAGTTGGCGATGGAAATTACGGCGTTGAACTTGCCGGGGAGTGGCACAGGCGCCGCGGCGGCAGGCGCAGCAGCAGGGGCTGCCGCGGGCTGACCAGTCTCCCGGTTTATTGGATCGGGTGGCGGTGGCGGCGGAGGAGGCGGCGCAGGCTGGAGAGACGGGGACGCGAGCCGGGTCTGGTAGCCGCAACCGTGGAGGATGACGTCGCGGCGGTCCTCGATGAAGACGTGCTCGAAGTAGCGGCCAGGCAGGATGCAGACTTCGCCGCCGGCGTCAGGCAGTGCGTTGATGGCGGCCTGGATGGAGGTGAACTTGCCGAAGCTTTCGACGCCATCGCCGACGGTGACGGTGCAGCAGCAGCCGCAGGAGTCTTTGCCACCGCTGCAGCAGGTCCAGGGATTGCGGCAATCAGTGGCGGTTCCGGCGTCGAAGTTGACGACGGAAAGTCCGGTGTAGTGGTGGTGAATGCCGCGCGGCGGAGCGTCCTTAAGTTGCTCGATGCTACCGTCGGCGGTGCGCGCGGCGAAGGTCCAGAAGTCGCCGGTGTTGAAGTTCCCGGTGGTGCCGAAGGAGACGGTGATCCCGTTTTCGAGGATGATGGCGGTGCCGGTAGTTGGGATGGGGATTTCGCCCGTGCTGCCGGCGGCGCCGAGGTCGGTGATGAGGGTGGTGTTGTCGCCGGCGAAGATTTTGCCGGCCTGGTCCCAGCGGCGGATGCGGGTGTGACGGCTGGGCGTGGTCTGGTTGGAGCCGTCGACGGGGAAGTTGACGGCGCTGACTTTGGCGTCGAGGGTGATGGTCTTCGCGGCGAAGTCGATGGTGTCGATGAGGTGCAGCTCGCCGGGAAGGCCGGCTAGTTCGAGGTCGTCGTCGATGATTTCGATCCAGTTGCCGGGGGCGAAGCCAAGCACGTGGTCGCGGCCCATGCTGAGCACGGTGAGTTGGCTGGCCGCGGTGCCGACGGAGTTCGATACGCCGAGGATGCCGGTGACGCCGGTTTCGACGGAGGCGTTGTCGCGCGACCATTTGAAGGTGGCGGTGCCAATGGGGCCAGGGGTGTGGATTTCGACACGGTAGTTCTGGTTCTCCATGCCGGTGAAGCCGGTGTTGGTGGTGAGGCAGCAGGGGCCGGAGGGTGTGTTGGTGATGGGCGCGGTGGTCAATCGGCCGGTTGAGTCCGGGGGCCACGGGTTGCCGGCGGTGGCGCAGGTGACGCCGGCGTTGACGGCGACGAGTTTGACTTGCCAGATTGTCTGAAGGCGACCGGTGGTGTCGATGCCGACGGCGGGGTCGATGAGGTTTGAGTCTTCGAGATAGGTGACCTCGCGGGTCCAGACGTCGAGGTAGGCGAAGAAGGTTCCTTGGCCGGGCAGCGTGACCCCGGGTAACCAGGGCTGGCTGGTGAAGTCGATGGCGCCGGTTTCGGTTGCGGGCGGAGGCTGGGGCGAGCCGGAGAGTTCGGCCAACGCGGGGTCCCAGGTTCCAGCAGCGGGATCGCCGTGATTTTCTGCGAGCAAGCCGTCGACGTACATGCGCCCGGGACCGATGGTGAGATTGCCTCCGATGAAGCTGATGAGGAAGGCGAAGGGTGTGGTCGGCGGATACGCGGCGCGGCCAAGGATGTCGAGTGTTCCGGCTTGGATGCGGCGCGATAGCTCGGCGAGCCAATCGTTCCAGTCGGAGTCGAGCTGGACGCGTCCCTGTTCCATGACGACGCCGGAGTAGTTCTTGAACGGATCGAAGGTAAAACGACTTGTGTCGAAGCTCACGGTGCTGCCTCCTGCTTGTCTTTTCGTTCGTGGTCGTGCTGTTTCGTTTTGTTTGGCCTTTTCTCTTCGTTCAGTTCTGGTGAATCAGTCCAAATTCCATTCCGACCGGGAGGTATTCCTGCATGCGTATGCGCAGGTCGGTCTCGCGCAGCGGGGCTAACAGATAGTGGAAGACGCCCATCTCGCCGCCGTCGTCGGCTCCGCGGCGAATGCGGTCGCTGGTGGTGGCGAGCAGTTTGCAATAGCCGGGGTGCCCGTAACGCAGGGCGAAGAATAGCGGCTGTGGTGTGCCGAGGGCTTTTTCGACGCACTGGAAGCGTCGCGGCGTGATTGCTCCGGCGGCCAGGTAGCTGAAGCGGACGCAGCCGGCCTGCTTGCGGTCGGCGATCATCGGGGCAACCCATGTGTCTGCTGGAGCGAGCCAGGCCCAGAAGATGCTGTCCGAGATGAGAGTGAAGAGCGTGGCGTGGACCTTGCCGATGACAGTGCAGCCGACGAGAATGAGTTCGCCGCCGCTGGGGCCGAAGGGTGCGGCGTCGGGTGCGGAGTAGGCGGTGCCGGTGGGGGTCGTGGCGTCGATGATGGTGTCCGAGGCGGTGAAGGTTACGACCCTGTTTGCTCGGACCGGTCCGAGAATGGAGCGGTTGACGTTAACGCGCAGGCCTGCGGGTTCGACCAGCAATGTGGGGCTCAGTGGGAAGTTCGGCTCGCCTTGGGGCTTGACTGACCATCCGGGAACGAGGGTGCAATGGGTCAGGTTGAGTTGGGCAAGATGGCTGAAGGTGCCGTCCGAGAGCTGAGTTGGCGCGTGCACGAGTGCGGCAGGCGTGGGTGAGGCTGGCTTAGTGGTTGGAGCGGCGGCGATGAGCAGGCCGTTCAGCACGGCGGTGCTGGAGGCGGCGCCGGTGATGACGATTTCGTCTTCGAGGAGGAGGGTGGGGCGAGCTCCTTCGGCGGCGCGGAGCTCGAGGGTGGCTCCGGCGGGCAGGTTGATGACGAGCTGGCCAGCGGGTGAGTGGATGTGGGAACCGCTGAGCTCGACTGCGATGAGGCCGTTCTCGGCGAACTCGCCGATGGCGAAGTTGATGGCGCCTTGCAGGTCGGTGTAGCGGGGTGCCGCATGGGTGTCGGGAAAGGGAACGATCCATGCGGGGTTCGTAACGAGGAAGCCCGTGTTGCCATTGCCGGTTGTGGCGCGGGCGTACTCGCCGCCGCCGAGGTCGGCGTTGAAGCCATACTCGTAGGAGACTTCGACAGTTGGGGCGTGGGTACCGGGGGCGACGGCGGGAAGAGCGAGGCGGCCGAGTTGGGGATCGATGGCTGCAGCGAATGGGGCCTGGACAGGGGTGTGTGCCCATGCACCTTCGGCTCCTTCAAGGTCGCATACCTGAATCTCGAACGGGTTGAGCGGCTTGCCATCTTTATAGATGACGAGGCTGTTGCCGGGACCGTAGTAACTGGCGCCTACGCCGCGCTGGATGTCGTCGCAGAGGACGCGGCGTCGGAGACGGTCGGGGACGTTGTTGGGGCGGGCGGGGTCGGTGATGTCGGCTCCCTGGGAGAGGGCTTTGTGGAAGAGGGGGATGTCCATTCCGAGGGAGCTGAAGCGGAAGCACTCCGGCGCGCCGGGGGCGTTGGCGGCGGAGGGTGTTGCGGGGGATTTGGTAATGCTCCACGCGCCGAGGGACCAGAGGAAGATGCCGATGTTCTGGATGTTGTATCGGCCTTGTTCCGTGGGCATGATGGAGGCAATGCGGCGGACATCGACTTTGTGTGCGGTGCGATCGAAGCCGGTTTCGATGTAAACGCCTGTCTTCCAATTGCGTATGTCGGGTGCGTAGTGGTTGAAGATGCGGAGGTGGTTCATGTACTGGGTGTCGGCGAGAATGCGGAAGAACTCGACGGCGTGGGCTCCCCAGGCGGTGGCGTCACGGGCTAGCTGCTCCATCACGAGGACAGTGCCCTTGCGGCGGCGGAAGGAGATGGTGTTGGCGACTTCAGCGCGCGGGTTATCGATGGAGGGGGCTATGCCTCGTATGGATTGATAGCCGATGAGGTCGCCGATGTAGGGGATGACCCAAGGCGCGCAGGTTTCGATGAACTGGTCGTCGTAGAGCTGATCGAGGTCTTCGGCGACGATGCCGAGTTGCTCCTGAATGACCATGAGCAGGGATTGGAGCGGGCCGCGCGAAGCCTTTGCTGTGAGCTGATCGAAGAGTGCCTGCTGGTCTGGCGGCAGGGGTGGCATGAGCGGCGCGGTCAGGAGTCGTAGCGCGGCGAGGGTGGCGGATTCCTCCGGGGTGAGTAGAGGGAGCGATTGGGCAAGCTGTGCATCGCGAAGCCGGTAAACGGCGGGGAGAAGGTGGAAAAGGTCAAGGCCTTCGAGGCTCATGCCATCACCCCCAGAGCGATGCTTTTGGGATCGGGATCGAGAACGAGAATTTCGGCAGGTTGCGGTGGTGTGTCCGGACTGGCCACGGGAATGGCCGGGCAGATGCGCAGGTAGGAGCCTGACGATGGACGCTTGAGGGTGATGGGATTCGCAATCCATTGGGTGAAGGCGTAGACCGACCAGTTTGCACTTGAGAGATCGCCCGCCGCGCTCGTAGCTACGACGGTGAGGGACTTCACGTTGACCGCGACGACACCGGGGATCGCTTGAATGAACGCGGCGATCTCGTCGGCGGAGACACCTTGACCGAAGCTGCGCGCGGCGAAGCTGTATTGCTGGCGGAGGGATTGAATGATCGCGGCTTGCACGACGGTTGCGTCGTAGTCGGGGTTATAGGCGACGTCGGCGGAGAAGCGGAAGAGTGTTTCGAGGAAGGTGACGGCGGTGATGGGGATGAGCGGATTGCCGTACTTGTGGAGTGAGGTGACGAGATTCGCGAGCGTTGGATTACCTGGGGGCAAGGCTACGCCTCCGGCTCCGGCGACGGTGAGGAAGACACCGCGGCTGGGGCCGCTCGGAATCCAGATGGCGTAGGCTTTGGCGATGCCCGCGAAGGTGGCGGCGTAGTTCTGGTAGTCAGTGATGGAGACGGCGCGACCTAACGTGAGAACGGAGAGCGGAGCGTTGGCGCGGACCTCGGTGATCGATTGCGGGTCTTGACCACCGGTGGCGGGCTCGGGATTGATGACGCCGCTGACTCCGAGCGGGCGGTCGACGAGCGTGGTAATGGTGCCTGCGCCGACGTTGGTTGCTACTCCGGATCCAACTCGATAGGTGGCTTGAACATTGTTTTGGCCTGTGGGCAGGGTGGCGCCTTCGCCTGTGTTGCCGACGCCGTCGCCGAAGAGGATTTTGGTGGTGGCGTCGGCCTGATTGAGCGTGGAGAAGACGCTGGCTGAGGGCTTCTGCTGGTAGAGCGTGGGGACTTCTTTCCAGGCGACGCCGTTAGCGCGGACCTGGAGAGTGCTGAGGCTGCCGGTTGGGGTGGGCGATTGGATGTACGTGAGGGGTTTCTGGCGGAGGACGAAGGTTTGGTTCGGCGTCGCTGCCGACCCGTTGCCCACGATCTCGCTGACGGAGCGGCCGGCGGTGGCGAGGCCGACGTTGGCGTTTACGGTGGTCATAGTGCGGTCGTAGCAGTTGATCAACGGGTCCTTGAGCAGAATTTGCGTATGCGGGTAGGGTTTGCTGACGGCCAAGACTGACGAGACAAGGGCGAACTCCTGGATGTCGGGATCGTCCTTGGTGGAGGAGACGAGAGAGAAGGCTGAGAGCGGAGCTTTTAGCATGCCCGTGCGTCCGTTGGCGTCGGAGACGCGCAGTTTGCGTGCGCCGGTCGAGCCGATCCAGTCGGGGATTGAGCTGTCGGTGTTGATGGGCAATGGTCTGGGATCGATGAGGGTGACGATGTCGCCGGGCTTGAGTTTGAGGGCCGATGTACCGTCATCGGGTTGGAACGAGAGGGTGGAGGCCGAGGTGTTGACGCTGAGTTTTTGAGCTTTGCCGGTGATGGCTACGGCCTGGGCGCCGACGAGATCGGGACGGAAGGCATCGATGTCGAGGATGGCTCCGTAAAGTGCGTGGTCGAGAGGTTGCGGCGCGATGGTGAGCTCTTCGCTCTGGGCGAGGACGGACGTTGTCTGGAGTGGGAAGAAGGTGCTGATCTTGGGGTCGCTGTAGTCTGCGGCGAGCCGGGTGATCTTTGCACTGATACCGAAACCCGAACGCGCGACGGACGCAACGGAGGCCACTTTGTAGAGCTGAACGAGGCCGGATGCTACAAGGGCGAACCATGTGTTGACGACGACCTTGGAGTAAGTGTTGTCGAGATCGATCTGACTGCTTGACGCAATCGTGAAATTTTTCCATTGCCACGGGTTCGTGGTGGTTTTGATCAGGAGGGGCAGGCTGGTGGCTGTGTGAATCTTGGCGTCTACAAAGAGATTGGGTTGCGGGGCGGTGCTGCCGAAGAGCGCGGCTTTCTGGCGGAAGGCGAAGACTTTGGCGGTGGTCCAGTTCGTTGGGGACTTGCCTGAGCCGGTTCGGTGACTGAGGCGGGTGTTCCAGCCAACCCAGGTTAGGTTGTTCTGCTTGTCGACGATGACCTGGTTGAGCATGACTACGTCCCACTGCTCGTTGGGAGTGGAAGTGGGTGTCCACTCTTCGCGGTCGATGCCGAGGATCAAAAGAGAGTCGCCGGGGTTGAGCTGGGTGGCTGTGCCGACGAGATAGAGGCCGCTGGCGCCGGGCGGTGGCGGTGATGGAATCCAGGGGATGCCGCTTGTGATCGGAAGGGCATTCCAATCAGCTTTAGCGCGGATGTCGGCTGAGGTTTCGAAGTACTGCGGAGTTTGGTTCTGCGCGGGTACACTTTGCACCTGGGTGCCGGCGGGGATGGTGAGGGCAGGGGTGTTTGGGTCCGGTGGTAGCCCGGGGGCGGCTTTGATCGTGAAGGCGAGGTAGCTTTCGGCCGCGATGCCGGGGGCTGGCTGGTAATTAATGAGGCGGGCGAGTTCGGTCAGCGAACGAAGCTGGGTGGCCGTGCGGAGATAGCTTTCGTTGGCGAGCCGCTCTTGGTAGAAGGTGAGGATGTCGAGGACGACGGAGCTGGCATCGAGCAGAGCGATGCTGTAGTCGTCGGTGTCGCGGGTCTTGAGGTAGGCGAGCGCGGGGTAGTCGGAGCTCGATAGGCGCGCAAGCATCGACTCGCGGAAGGTGGCCCAGGTGCCGGTGCGATAGGTAATAGCGGAGAGGCCGGGCAGATTTTTTTCGCCGGCCGGCGTCGCGACGCTGATGCCGGAGCAGCAGCCGCAGGTGCAATCGGACGTGCACGGTGTTTCGGTGCAGCTCATAGGCTCCTCACTTTCCGCCCTTGAGAACAAGGGTTAGTTGACCGTGATTGGGGAAGCTGCGGTCGTTGTCCATCTGAGCAATCTGGAATGGGCCGAGCGGGATCTCTCCCTTGGCGAGGTAGGTGGTGGTGTTGACGCCCTGCGGCTCGAACATGGTCGCGGTGACGGAGGTGACTCCGGCAACTTTGCGCGCGGCGGCGTAGATGGGGCTGAGGTAGACGGTTTGTCCGAAGGTGAAGGTGTCGGGTGCGAACAGACCCTTGGTGCCGTCTGGTAGAGGCTGGCTGCCGAGGACCTGCATGAGGCTCGTGCGAACGTCGGCCTGGAAGTAGCTGGGGTCGACACATACGGTGAGTTCGATCTTCAGGGGCAGGTATTGCGGCGATTCGAGCTCGATATCCTGCCCGGCGAGACGGAAGCGATCGATGCTGCGGGTGAGTGTCTTGCGCAGGGCTGGACTTAGTTTGCCTCCGCCTTTGGGTTCGGCGGCGATGAAGACGGTGTACCAGCTGCCAGTCCAGCGGAGCGTGGCTACGGCTTGATCGATTTGTGTGTTGCGTTCTGCGATGGCCACGTAGTCGGGCATGGTGATGGCGCGTTCCTGGGTCATGAAGGCTTGTGGGGCTCGACGGCGAATCTGATCGGTGGTCTCGGGGTCGACGCCGCCTGAGGCGGGGAGCGGGTTGGTGCAGGAGCGGATGCGTGCGTCACCGGTGGCGAGGAAGACGAGACTCTCGGCGCCGACGTTGCCGGCTGTGCCGTTGCCGATTCGGCAGGTGGCGATGAACTCCGTCAGGCTTTCGGGGAATTTGCCGTTGGTGTTGTTGCCGAAACGGAGGTGGGCGGTGCCATCGAACTCGATTTCGACGACGAAGTTGGTGTCGGCAGCGTCGCTTTCGAGCAGGTCCGGCTTGGGTTTCCAAGTTGTGGTGTTGCCTTCGAATGAGCCGAAGAGTGTGATCTCGGGGACTGCTTTGTTTGCGTCGTAGTGCATGAGGGCGCAGGCGGAGAGGCTGGGATTCGGTTCTTCGGAGAAGCTGCGGACGTTGATGAGGTCGGAGGCGGCGGCGAAAGTGGCGGCCACGTTCTGCAGCGTGACGTTGTTGAACTGTTCGACCAGGACAGGCAGGTGGACGCCGACGCCGCCTGAGGTGGGGTTGTAGACGACGAGCAGATTGAACAGATCGGGCTCGGATTGGTTTCCCTGTGCGAGGATGCCGAAGTTCGGAGGCCAGCCCAAGGGATTGGCCGCCTCGACGGTGAGGTAGGGTGTTCCGCCAGAGTCGACCAGATTGATTGGCCCGGTGATGGGCAGCATGATCGGATTTGCCGGGAAGGTGGCTGGCGATGTTCCGGGGGGGACAAAGGTGGAGGGCACGTGCAGAAATTTTGAGAAGGAGTTGATCTGAGTGACGGCGTAGTTGGGGTCGGTGGTGGTGAGGGAGCAATTGAGGAGGTTTTCGAGAACGACGGGTCCGGTTACTCCAGTGGGGCCTCCGGATGGGTTGAACACAAGGGCGAGATCGAAGTTGCCCGGGTGCAGTGTGTTTGGAGTTGCGGTGACGCCGAAGAATTGCGGCCAGGTCAAGGGGGCCTCCGCCTGGATCGCGAGCGCGGTGAAGCCGTTCGCGTCGGCAAGGGTGACGGGACCGTGGGAGACGAGCGGCACGATGCCGGGGGTGACGGGTGAACCTGCGAGCGGGAGTTCGACGGCCTGGGTGAGAGGGCTGTCGGGGACGACTGGGTTGTAGCGAACCGGCCGGGGAGTGGGACGGGATGGAGTGCAACGATCGTGCGTTGCGTCGGGCGGTAGGAAGATGGAGGGCTCCGGCACGGATCCGAGGGAGACCGCGGATAGGGTAAGTCCCTGGTCGGCGAGGACGTTGTTGCCGAGAACGACGCTGACGTTGGTGAGTGTCTGAGCTTTACCGGTTGCATCGAGAAACCTGGAGGAGAGGCAGAGGGCGAAGGGTAGGGCGTCTTCACTGGACCATTGGATCTCGGTAACTGGGGTTGGTGTCTGCGAGGCTGAGATGATGGGATCGCCGGTGCCGGATGCGAAGAGAGGGTCGACGAGGGGCTGGCCCTGGCTGTTCTGCGTGGTGACCTGGGTGAGGCGCACGGCATGGCGGTGGCGGATGTCGGCGTCGGCGAGATTGCCGGTTTGCGGGCCGAGGACTTCTTCGAAGATAAGGACGTCGCCGGACTGGAGATTGGGGAAGCGGCCGAGCAGTGTGGCTTCGGTCGCGCCACGCGGCAGGCAGCAGTTGGTGTCACCCCAGGTGTAGAAGTCCATCTGGTTGTGCTCGGGGTAAAGCACGGCATTCTGCATGGGCTGGAAGACTACTACGCCGGCTTTGATCGCGGCTTCTTCATTGCCGGCGCCTACGGCGAGGGACGATGGCATGCCGGGGGCGAAGGTGTAGAAGCGGGTGAGCTTCTGGTCGAGGAAGGCCTGCGCGTTGACCTCGAGATGCATCCAGGTGCGGGCGTTGCAGCCGTCGTGGATGGTGTAGTCGACCAGCAGCGCGTGGCGGCGGAGAGAGACGCGACTGCGCGCGGTTTCGATGTAGGCCTCGGTGGCGACCGCGTCTTGCTGGTAGCTGAGATAGTCGCCGACGTAGGCGACGAGTTCGGCGAGGACGACTCCCTGATCCGCTTCGGTGGCAGCTCCCCAGTTAGGGAGGAGCTGGTTGAGGCGGTCGAGCAGGATGGTGCGGAAGGAGCCGTAGTCTTTGGCGAGATAGTTGATGGGCGGCGGTGTTGGAAGATCCGGCGGACACTGTGGTGGCTGCGGGGCGCAGTCGAAGTCGGGACCGCATTCCACTTTGAAGGAGAACTCGACTTCAGATAGTTCGGGATCGAAGCCTGTGAGGGATTCGGTGAGTTCGAAGGAATCTTCACGGGCCTGCCCGGCATCGTTCACCAGGCGGAGCTTGTAGGGGGAAAAGTCGCCTGCTTCGTTGACGCGAACGACGAGGACTTTGGCTGCGTCGGGCAGTGCGGAGAAAAAGGCTGCTTCCTGGGCGTTTGCAAGGGGTGGCGTGGGTGGGTTAGTGGCTAGGGCTACCCATTGCACTGCGATGTTGGTGATGCTCTCTCCGCCAGTGATGAGGACATTGGTCGTGCCGAGATTCTTCGGAATTGGATTGAGGAAATGGAGGAACAAGGTGCGCTGGCGCGGGCTGGCGAGCGGAATCGCGTCGTGGTCGAGGACCTCGAGATAGTCGATTCCGTTGATCGTGGGATTGCCCAGGATGGCGGCTTTGCGGTTTTCGTTGCAGCACGCGTAGATGGTCATTGCCCGCCTCCGTACACGAAGGTCTGGATCTCGGTGACGTCGGTGTTGAGGGGGGAGTAGATGACGGTGACGGTGAGTTTGGCTTCCTCGATGTCGGCGGTGACCGATTGCACGCGGACGTAGTTGCTGAGCCACTTCTGCAGAGCGGCCTGCACGGTGAACTGAGTGGCCGCGGCCATCTCCAGGCTGTTGGGTGCAAAGGGAAGCTGCAGCAGGCCGCTGCCGAAGTCGGGCAGGTTGACGCGTTCGCCGGGCGACGTGAAGAGGACTTGCTCTACGAGCTGACGCAGGTAATTCTCTTGCGGGTTGAGGGTGCGTCCGCGGCCGTCGAATTGAAAGGGAAAATTGACGTTTGTGTTCATCGCGTCTTCTTTATCTCGCTTTCTTCGTGGAGAGCGTCATGATGCCAGGACCAGAGTCTGTGCGCTGATGGGAAGCATTGGTGTACCGGTTGGAGCGCAGATGGAGACTCCGCTCATGATGGCGACAGGTTGTCCCTGCGAAAGCACCATGGTTGCGCCGACGACCCACTGGCCGGTCACGCATGGACCATTGCCTGCCGGAGGAACGAAGGCGCATCCGGCAACGGCGTAGGGCGCGGCGATGGTGGCTATCGGCATGCCGGAGACGAAGACTACCGGGCTGGGTACGGTTGGGATGGCCTGGCCTCCGTGGGAACAGAGAACGGTGGCGCCCATGTGCAGGATTGGTCCTGGCATTGTCGATTCTCCTTATGCGCCCACGATGGTGAGCGCAGTTTGATTGATGGCAACGGCGGGACCGATCATTGTGATGGTCGCGCCTTGCCCGTTGCTGATGTAAATGCCGGTTTCGTTGACGACGATCATGGCGGTGCCGGCTTTGAGGATGATGCCGCCGGTGACCGGAGTTGGTGGTGCGTCGCTGAGGATGAGGGTGCGCTGGCCGGTGGTCTGGAGGACGATGTTCTGGCCGGGAGGAATGGCCGGCGGCGCGGTGGCGAAGATGGGGACGTCGGCGACCAGACCCCAGAAGCCGCCGGTCCAGATGGGGTAGTCTGGGTTGCCTTGCTCGAACTCGACCCATACCTGCGAGCCGATGGGTGGAACGATGAACATGCCTGCCTGAATGCCGGCGGCGGGAACACAGGGAAGAGCCCAGCTGCTGGGGATTTCGCCGAGAACATCGGCGCACTGCACCATGACGCGGCCGATCTGCAGAGGATCGATGTTGTTGATAACCAGGCCGCGATATTTGCCGTAGTAACGGTTGGCGCTGCCGCCTGCTGTGGAGTTCTGTGGGCTCATACATTCACCGTGGGTACTGTGGAGACGAGACCGTTGCGGGTCAGCGTGAAGTTTTGCTTGTATTCGCCCCGCTTGATTTTGTGCGTAACGCTTTTCACGTAATAGAGGCCGTCGAAGGCGGGGCCGACGCCGCGAACACCGACGAGTCCGCGCGCCTTGAGGATGCCGCGATAACGGGTGACATCGAGCGAGCCTTCGCAAGTAACGGCTTCGGCGGCCTGCGAGGCGGCGGCGAGACCGACCATGATGGCTTGAGGAATCGGCATTTTGGCCATGTCGTCTCGAAAGGGCTTCAGATCAGGCGGAATGAGATTGGTAGGGAAGGGCGGGATGAGTCCCAGTGGCGGATTGAGCGGGGTGATGGGAGGAATGGGGATGGGAATGGAAACGCCGGTTTCCTGGTTGTTGATGTAGACGATGGGGATGCGGTTTTTCTCCTGATCGAACTTGAAATGCATGCTTTCGACGTTGGTGTAGGCATCCATGTCGGCGTTGAGAGAAGGCTGGGGTGTGCCGATCTTTGATCTGCGGACCCCAGTACGCTTTGCTGATGCCGGGCGCTGGACCGGGATCGATGTAGAAGACGTAGCCGACCTGGTCGGCGAGATAGCGAATGTAGGCAAGATCGGTGCCTTGCTGCGCGGGGATTTGCTCGATCGGCAATTGGAGGCAGAGCAAGATGCTGGGGATGACGAGAGGAATGACGCCGAAGAGAGCGTATTTGGCGACGAGAAGCGCCACGCGCGCCTCGGGCGGCAGGGCGGGGAAGGGAAAGCCGCTCCAGTCGGATTGGTCCATGAGTGCTGTGAGGTCTTTGCCGGTGATGGTAAGGGTTGAGTTCGAGCCTTTGTCGCCAGGCGAGATCTCGTTGTTGGTGATGACGCCGTCGATCAGCACGTTGGCCACTCCGTTGACGGTGGCGACGAGGACGACGCGCATGAAGAGCAGAGGCATGCCGCCGGTGAGGAGGAAGAGAATCTGCAGCGGGGACTGCTTGTCGATGCTGAAGACGAGTTGAAAGCCGCTCTGGCCCACGTCTTCGGTCTTGACCTCGACTTCGGAGAGAGAGTCGAGCACGACGCGAGGCACCGTGAGTGGAACCACGGGGCCGATCATCAACGTGAGTTGAACACTACCGAGCACGCTTTACTCCTTTCCCTGATTTGCAGTTCGGCTTATGGCCTTGCAGTTCTTGTCATGGCGTTCGTGTTTCTTCATGCGCTTTGCACTCCGGGCACGCCCTGCGGCGTGACGATGGCGAGCACTCGCCCTGGATCGGCGACGAGATCGTTGGGAGTGATCGCTCCATTGGCATCGCAGAGCAGCCAGAAGATGAGCGGGTCGCCCAGATATTTCGCGGCGATCAGGTCGAGCCGGTCATTCTGGTGTACGGTGTGTTGGGCGATGGTGGCGAAGTTGGGCGCCCCGGGCTGGGGCACGAAGCGGCGCGTCAAATATGTGATGACTTGCCCGTCGGGCGCGGTGTACTGCAGCGTCGCGGAGCCGTGATAGCGGCTGTCAGTGGGGAAGTTGACCGACGGGACTACGCCCAGTTGTATGAGGGTTTGAAGCGGGGAGATCATGGCAGGCCTCCAAGTCCGAGAACGGTGAGCGCTACGGATTTGGCCTTCGCCGCGAGCGCTTCTTTGTTGCTGAGGTAGGCCATGAAGAGATGGCCGCCGGGATGCTGGAATCCGAGGTCGTCGATGGTAAGCACGCGCATGCCTAGCGAGACCTTGGCGCGAATGGGATTGAGCGAGGTGTCGAAGGCTTCTTCGGTAATGGAGAATTCGGTCAGACGGACGGGGACCACGCGGTTCTTGCTCCAGACGAAGAGAGTGAGCGGCTGTTCGAGGGGGATAATTTCGAGGGTGCCGGCGTTGGCCATGTTGTCGTCGGCGATAAGCGTTTCAACGGTTGGGTTGATGAGCATCTCGAGCTGTGCGAGCTGCGGCTGCAGGCCGAACTCGACGAAGGATTTATTTTCCGGTTTTGTGGGAAGCGCGAGCTGGTCGGTTGCGTCGAGTTCGGCTTCGAGCTTGATGGTTTCGATGGCGGGGCCGCGCAGACGCAGAGCATCGACGCGGGTACCGTCGGAGCCGCCGGGCAGGGACTGAATCTGCAGGCTGCGGGCGAGGGAGTCGGAGTTGTACTGCAACGCGATCACAGACTTCACCGTGGATGTGGTGGGGTCCATGGTGACGATGCCACCTTTTACGAGGCGGGGCGAGATGGGAGACGACGTGCTCATTGGCGATTCGACTTTCTTTGTTCTGCTGAGGGACTAGAGCGCAATTGTGTTATCCACGTGATCCTTGTATTCGGCGGCACTTCCTTTTTTGGGGACCCATTCTGTGCCGTTGTGTTCCAACTCGTGGGCTTCGTAATTGAATTGAGTGCAGAGCTTCTGTTCGGCCTGGAATTCCTTCAACTCCTCGGGCTCGCCTGGTCCGAGTTTGCTGTTTGCTGCGAGACTCTCGAGCTCCAGCATTCGTTTCGGTTTGCTGGGGTGGCTGCCATAGACCACATCCAAGGTGTAGGACATGATCTTCTCCTCCACGTTGACCGTTTTCTTCACCGTTCGTTCGATCTTTGAGAGATGATCGGCGTTCGCTTTCTTGTTGATGGGCGTTAGGTTGAAGCGACGCCCCGGGCCGCCCAGATTTTCGTTGAGCAGATGGCCCTGAACGTAGTTTTTCTTTCCGACGAGGCTGCCCAGAGCTTTCCAAATTCTTGGTTCGTCGCCGGGTTCAGTTCCGGGTGGATGGCTGGGTGTAAGGACAGTGGCGATCATTCCTGTGCCGCCATCGTCCTCTGCCCGTACGGGCTTGTAATTGACCAACGTGGCGGGCTTGTTCACGTCGCGATGCAACCCAAGGGCGGCGATCTTGTCGGCAACTTCTTCGAAGAGCTTTCGCTTGGCCTCGATGTTCGCGGCCTTTTCGTTTTCGTCCTTTGAAGGCGGCAGCCGCTTTTCAAGTTCGGTTGCCTTCACGCGAATCTCTTCTATGCCGGTTTTCTGAGCTGCCGTCGCAGTCTTTAGCTTTTCGTCGAGGAACTCGTTCCAGGGGATGGCGGGGAAGCTTGCGACCATCAGTTTGGCCTGGTCTTCGCTGCCATCCATGTAGATGGCGTGCTGTTCTGTTCCTTCGGTGACTTCCTTGCGCTGCTTCCACCAGTCGAGAACTTTCGCAACCGTCTCCTTGCCTAGCGCCAGTAGAGCTTTGCCCTTGTCCACCAGGTACTGGATGACCTTGTCGACGCCAGCGCTGATCTTGGGCTTCAACTTGGCGAGGATGTCACGAATTGTCTTAGCAACATTGCCAAGGCCAAGGTAGTCGGCGAGAAAGGAGATCATGATGGGGATGGATTTTGCCATCACGCCCTCGATGTAATCGGCGGCTGCGGCGATATCGCCAGCGGCGATCTTGGCGATGGAGACGGAGATGGCCTTGATCAGGGCGGCGATCTCCTTGGCCTTCTCGATGAAGACCTTTAGCGTCGTATATATCGCCTGGATGGCTTGGATGACCGCTCCAGCCGGGTTGAAGAGAGTTACGAGCTTGACGATGGCGACTTGGACCACAGTGGTGATTGCCCAGTCTCTGGCGGCGGCGAGGAATGATTCGAGCAGGTCCCCGGCTTGTTTGAGGATCAAGTCCCAAGCCGCGCCGAGACCCTGTGTGGCGATGGTTGTGATGATGGCAACGCCGCCTTCAACGATCTTGACGGCCGTTTCGCCGCCGAGTGCGGTTACCAGTTTGGGCCGGATATTGGTTCTGTAGTCGAGGCCCAATACTTGAAGTACGAGATTGAAGACGGAGCCGAGTGTAAGGGTTTTAGGGATTTGGATATTGCCGAGCGCACCGAAGAGCCAACTCAGGATTGCTTCCTTGAGATGATCGACAATTTTGGCGCTGAACTGGTTGAATCCCTTCTTCAGGGCGTCGACCAGATGGCCGAGGAAGCCGACCGGATCTTTGAAGACAGCAGAGATGGCGGCGCCGGCATCGTGCAGGATCTCCAGAACTCCAGTGCCGCCAATCAGCTTCAGCGCGCCTTCAAAGAGGAACTCGCCGACTTTGGTGAGAACGTTAGCGGCAAAGGTCTTGACCCTTTCTAAAGTGGGCTTGAAGGTTTCGTAGACGCTTCGGAGCGCGGCCTGAACGCCGCCAGTGATGCTTGCAACACCATTCTTGATCGCCTCGGTGATGAGGTCCTTCAGGGTTTGAACGGACAGATTAAGTTTGCTTATCTCCTGTGAGAGCCAGTCGAAGGCCTTGTCGATCGCTTGCGATTCCTGCAGGTCCTTGAACGTTTTTTCGGCGCCAACGAGTTTGAGGAACTCGCCTACAAGGTTGGTCGCGTTACGAGTCACTTCCTGCCCCGCGAGCGGGTCATAGGCGATGATGACGGTGAAGAGTTTGTAGCCGGGAATTTTGCCGGAGACTTTCTTCAACGAATCCCACGGATGGCGCCCGAAATCCCAAATGCTGATGCTGTCTTCTTCGGGATCTCGTTGAATCTGGCGTGGCGCGTGAGTGATGACGGTGGAAAGCGCACTCGTCGCGTGGAGTTTCCGCGAACTCGCGCCTTGCTGCACGACGTGTGTCAACTCATGAGCTAGCAGGCGACGGCCCTCCGTGGTGTTTGGGGCAAAGCGGCCGGGGCCGAAGACGATGTTGTTGCCTACGGTGTAGGCGCGGGCGTTGAGCGATTTCGCGGAGGCGGCAGCGCGGGAGTCGGTGTGGATGCGGACTTTGCTGAAGTCGAAGCCGATGCGCGACTCCATGTAGCGGCAGGTTTCGCGGTCGAGCGGGCGACCTGAGGAACTGATGACGGACTCGACTTCCGGTGCGGCGTCCTGCTCGTTGCAGTACGTGCTTTCGGCCTTTCGTTGGACGGGAATCTCTTCTTTCTTTTCTTTCTTCGTGGCGTCGGGGGCCGAAATCAGGTCTGGGTCCCTCATGCGAAGGCTCTGGGGCTGAGTGCCAGGAACGAGCGGCGTGAACTCTCCGGGTTTGTGGGTGGCACCGGGCTGAAGGATGTTACTCAGGCGACGCAGCTCGGCCTTGCGGGCCAACTGCTCGTCGGATTGCTGCTGCTGAGCTGCGGGGGAGGCGAGTGGACCCTGTGAGTGGGGAGCCATGCCTGCGCGGAACTTTTTCTGGTCATCGGCGATGCGTTCCGTTTCGGCCTGGAATCGTTCTTTGTCGGTGAGCGCGCCCTTCTTTTTCTTCGGCGGCTCGCCCTCGAAGCTGAACATCAGCGAGCCCTGCGTGGGATGGTCGAGCGGGCCCTCGACGTCGATCTTCATCTTGAGGCCGGGATGCAACTTGTCCAGAGGGATAGCAGGAATCTGAATCGGAAGTCCCTTGTGTGCAGCGGCCAAACCCGAGATTGCGGCGACAGCGGTGCTGCCGGCTACGACGACCCCTTGAGGCGTCTCGACAAAATCCTTGGCGTCCTGGACGATTGGCTGGTCGGTCAGGTATTTGACGATGGTTTTTCCGGCGGAAGTTTGCAGAAAGGCCTCGGCGAGTTTGCCGAGCATGTCGCCGTAGTTGTTGGACGCGGGCGGGTCCTGCGGGTCGCCGATCTGGCGGATAGGCTGCGCAGCAGGAAGCGCGGAGGCGGTGTTGGAGTCGCGTTGAATCTGGTCTGCGCCGGTTGAGGCGAGCGACCAGCCGGGGATGTGTCCGCCGACGGAGACGGTGTTCGCAACGCGATCGGCCTCTTGCTCGCAGGAGTCGCCCGGATGATTGACGCGCAGGCCTTTGGAGGTCTTCTTCGAAGACGGCTCCGATTCGCGGGAGAGCATGACGAGGGCGGCGGCGGTCATGGTTTGCTGCCCCTGGTTTTATTCACCCCTGCGATACTTTTTGCGACGCGACCGCCGAGTTTGCTCGCTCCTCCGATACCGGGATCGAGAGCAACGCGACCGAGGCGCAGGACTGGGGTACGGCGCGACTTGGCCCAGTCTGCGCGTTGCGCGGGATCGGCGAGAGCGCGCGTCAATTCGGTTTTGAGGCCGGTGACGAAGGCGTGACGGGCCGCGGGGTCGAGGCCGCTGAGCACCACGCGGTCGATGGTGACGTGGATTTTGCTCATGTCCACCCCCGGATCTCGTTTTCGGAGAGCGGACGCTCGGTCTTGATGGCCTCCTGACGCGTGGCCAACAGCAAATGCTTCATCCGGATGGGCTGGCCGGCCTCAGCTGCGAGAAAGGCGGCGTTCAATGCAATGTTGCGGATGTTTCCGCCAGTCATGTTAAGTTGGGCGAGACGCTTGATGTTCAGGCCGCTGGTTGGAGTCTGTGCAGGAAAGACGCGCTGCCAGATGGCTTCGCGCTCGACTACGCCGGGGAAGGGAAAATCGACGGTGAAACGCAGGCGGCGCTGAAAGGCCTTGTCCATGGCGGACTTGAAATTCGTTGTGAGGACTGCGAGCCCCTGAAAGTTTTCCATGCGCTGCAGCAGATAGCTGACCTCGATGTTGGCGTAGCGGTCATGGCTGTCCTTGGCCTCGGAACGCTTGCCGAAGAGGGCGTCGCACTCGTCGAAGAGCAGCAAGACGCCGCCTTCTTCGGCAGCGTCGAAGACCTGCTTGAGATTTTTTTCGGATTCGCCGATGTACTTGCTCACCACCGCCGAGAGATCGATGCGGTAGAGGTCGAGGCGAAGTTCTTTGGCCAGCACTTCAGCGGCGAGCGTTTTGCCCGTGCCGCTGGCTCCAGCGAAGAGTGCGCTGATGCCCAGTCCGCGGCGGCCCTTGCTGGCGAATCCCCAGGACTCGTAGACGGTCATGCGATGGCGGGCCTGTGCGGCCAGTTGGCGAAGAGTTTGCTTCTGGACTTCGGGTAGGATGAGGTCGTCCCATTCGGCCACGGGGAGGATTCGCTGGGCCAGGTCTTCGAGGCGTGGTCGGGAGAGCGAGCGGCACGTGCTCCAAAGTTTGTCGGGATCGGCTCTACCTGAGTCGTCGGTCGTAGCACTGGCAAGAGCTCCGACGGAAGCGATGGTCTCGGCGCTCAGGTGGAACTGTTCGGCGATGTCGTCGAGATGGCCGTTGAGGCTCGCGCCGGCTGCGCCCAAAGCTTTTGCCCATAGCTGCTTCTGGCTCGCGGGATGGGGCTTGTCGACTATCTTGCGCATCAATCGGCGTTCCAGAATTAACGGATCGCAACTTGCCACGATGAGCGGGGCAGGCAGTCGTTCGATCATCTGTTTGGCTGCCGTGGTGAGCGCGGACGTGCCGCATTGCACCAGCAGGACTGCAGGCAGGATTGCGGATTCGCGCGTCCAGAGGGGGACGAACTGAGCGGCTGATTCGGACACGTCGGCGGGCGAGGTTTCCGAGGGTCCGAGCCGGGGAGATGCGGCCAGGCCTGCCATGTTCTCGATGGGTAGGATGAAAAGCTGCCGTCCCGTCTGGCGAGCGATTATGGCGGCTATGTCCTCTTGCCCGCGAGGGTCGTCGCCGCAGAGATGCAGGACGGGAGTGCTGGGTGAGAGGACGTCGAGAGTGCGCAGGGCTTCGTTTGCCAGTGCCGTGTGTTCTTCGGCGGTCCAATGAGGAGGATGGCGAGTCTGGAGCAGAGGTTCGAGGCGGGAGTCGAGCTCGTTGACACCGGCGAGGTAGTGCAGAATGCGCTCGTCAATTCGCAGTGGTGCGGAGGTGAGGCCGTGGCCAGACTCGAGTTCTACCAGATGGAATCGACGGAGGGGCGCCGATGGCGCGAGCGCGCTCCAGTGGGGATCATCGAGCACGGCAAGGGCGAGGGAAAAGGAGATGGCTCCGCGCCGGTCGTTTCGGCCAAAGCCCAGAGCTTCACTGCATTGCGCGGCGAGGGTCGAGTCCATCTCGATGCCCGCGCAGAGAAGAAGTAGCTGGCGTTCGAATGTACTCAGTCCGAAGGTCTGAGCGAGTTGATCGATGGCCGATGGTGGATCGAGCGGCTCGTGGTGCTGAGGCGGCGAGAAATCGAGAGGGCCTTGGCTGGATCGATGTTGCGGCGCCGTAGCGTCGAGTCTTTGGCGAAGATGTGCAAACTCCGCGACTAGGCAGGCCTGGTTGGCGTCGGCCCAGGAGAACTGTGCGGTCGAGTTGCACTGTGCACTGATCTGGGCGTTCATATCGTCACCATGGGGCCGAGGAACTTCGGCGGCTTGGTGGTCCAGTCGACCTGAACTTGGCTGGGGGCTCCATCGATTTGAAGGCGGGCAAGTTGACTGCCGGCGGTGAGTGGTGGCGCGAAGAGGAAATCGAGTGTGTTCTTGTTGGTCTCGAAGCGTTGCGCGTTGACGGATTGGCTGCCGATGGCGAGCGAGACGGCTTGGTTCGGCCGGGCAAACGGGCTAAAGGTGAGGGTGACGAGCGTGTCGGTTGCGGTCTTGACCACGCCTGGCGGGGGGATAATCTGGATGATTGGAGCGACGGCCATGGGCAGGGGCCCGGCTGTTTGGGTTACGTCGCCAAGCGGGTCGGTGAAGAGCACTGCGAGGTCATAGATGCCAGCGGGGAAAGGCAGCAGCGGAGTCTCGATGGGGACGACAAACTGTACTGAGTTATTGGTGACTGAAGTGGCTGGGACGATGGCCTGTATTCCCAGTCGCGGATAGGTGAGTGAAACCTTCGTCGCGCCCTTGAGGAAGATACCGGTAACAGTGACGGTATCGCCCGGAGCGGCGGAGATTTGCCGGTCTGGCGGAGCGACTTGCAAGAGTTGCGCGGGCTGTATGGGATTTGCGACGATGTTGCGGCTGAGTACAGGAAGCGGGAAGCCGAGTTGCGACTCCGGCTCCATCAGTACGACGGAGACCTGGAACGGGAAGGTGGGGCGGTAGTCGGCCTTGAGCGCCGTCCAGAGCCAAGCCATCTCTTCACGGCCCAGAGTGGATGGAGTGATCTTGATCATCTCGATCTGGTCGGCAACTTTGGAAGCCTGCAAAACGACGGCAAACGCTCCGGCCGGCAGCGCGTTGAGCGCGAGGGTGATGTCCTTGCGTGCGATGACCGGAAATTGATGCAGCATCATCAAGGCATGACCGAGAAGCGCTTCGGCTTGCCAGTCGTCGGAGCCGTAGGCGGTGAGTAGGTAGTGGAGATCAAGGGCCAGTGGCGGATTACTGAGCGGGGTTTTGCCGTCGGCGCCGAGCGAGGGCAGGCCAACGTTGCGCCAGGCGGGGTTGTACGTCACCTGGTGGAGAAAGAGATTGACCTGATTCTGCTGCGCCTTTCCGTCGATGATGTCGTGCTGAAGGAGGTCCGGGGCTTTGGCGGAGATGGCGACCGCGCCTCCGAACATGGTGACAGAGCTCAGGGCATTCTGCAGGAAGTGCTGCAGGACGGCAGAGACGGCGGACATGGCAAAGGCTGTGCTCATCTGCTCATCCTGGTCATCCTGGTCGCCCGTTGCCACGCCGGAGGTATTCGTCGAGATTGAGGGACCTTCGGGCCGCTGCCGCTGCTGGGCGCGGGACAGGCTGGGCGATGGCGGCGACTTCGATGCGCCCGATGTGGATGTGAATCTCGTCTGCCTCGCGTTGTGCCGGCTGGAAGCGGCGTGCGGCTTCGGATGTAGAGGCTCGAGCGGCCCCCGAGTTCGAAAGCGTATCCAACGGCTGCAACCTGGGCGGAGGCTGCTGACCGGCAGCTATCAGCGGCTTGTAGGGAATGGGAGCGGTCGGTTGATTTGCTGCTGGTTTCGAGGATTCGAAAGGTGAGTTTTCCGCGGATGGGTGGGTGTGGGTTGGGCCTCGTGGATCAGCGGTGTTGCTGAAAGTGGGCAGGAGTGGCTGATCAGCGGTTGGGCTTCTGCTCGAATAGGCTGGTGAGAAATCTTCCTGACGAGTTGCGGGAAACCACCGACCTCCGGTCTCGGAGGCGTGGCGCGCGACGGCCTGATTGGGGCCGTCGAAATTCGAAGGCTCATGACGGCGCGGTGCTACTGTTTGCGAAGCGATCTCAGGGGGGAGTGTTTCTGTCGGCGCGTAGAGAGTGGCTGGCGCGAAGATCGAGCCGAGCATCGGCTGCAGTTTCGCCTTAGGCTGGATGATGGCGGCCGCTACGCGTTGAAGGAAGTTGCTCATGGCTGCACCATCTGTAGATAAGTGGTGCGGCGCACGTCGCTCATGGCAAGGATGGCCGACTCGGCCCATCCATAGCTGGTGGCCAGGGCGTGAATCTCAAGCAGCAGTCGTTTGGCGCGGCCTTCGATCTCTGCCCATAGAAAGCTGGAGAGGTCCAAAATTTCTTCACTGGCGTGCTGGCAGACTGGGCATTCGAAGTCGAGGGCAATCTCCGCGAGCGGATCGGCGATTGCCATTTTTTCGGCCACCTCTTCGATTTCGGTCTCCGACCAGCCGGTTGGTTCTGATGCGTCGTGGTCGATCGCGCAGTTCTCCATGAGCAACAACGCGGCTCGTTGGGGATCGGTCTCTTCGGCAATGCGGGCGAGGTCGCGGCTTGTGGGCAGGCGAAAGGTATTTCCGTCGACCGTGATCGGCTGGACTGAAGCTCCCTCGTGGATCTGTACAAGGGCGCGGCAATCTACTTCGAACTCCAGCTTCTCGCCACATTGGCCGCAGGCGGTCCAACCTTCGAGGCGCGGCCCGAAGTACAGGGTGCGCAGTTCAGCGAGCGCCCGATTGCGACGGCCGAGCGTCCAGTCGGCGACGGGTTCGTCCGCGACTCGGTTGTCGGGAGTCTCGGGGAGCGACGCCCGGATGGCGAGCAGGCCCCGGTCCAGGGGATGCAGCCGGTGGCCGTTTTCCCATAGCGTCAGAAAATCGGCATTGCTGAGAGCCCGCATCGACGGCATTCTCCTTTAGGTCGTGATCCTGCCAGCAGTGGTTCGAGTAGTTCTCCTCGGTGAAAGGCGTGCCAGGAAAGATCGAGACAGCTTCTGCCGGCATGCTGTGGCACACGCCTCAAGTCGCCACGTTTTGCAACGTCGGTTCGGCGGGTTCGGTGACGCCGGTGTCGCGCTCCCAGCCTTCGTTCTCGAGCTTGATGTGTTCAATGGCGATGGCATTGGCGTTGGCGTCGAGATCGGGCACAGCCTGATACTCGGAGACCCAGCAACGGTAGATTTTGTACGCCATCACGAGTTGGCCGGCTTCGTTGTAGAACTCGAGATAGATGTCCTTACGCATGTCGGCGAGGGAGACCTCTGACCCAAGACCGGCGCCGAAGTTCCAGACCTTGCCTGCCCAGTCGTGGAAGTTCTGTCCTGGGTGAGTCCGCGGTCCAGCGAGATGGCTTCGTATTTCTGCCGGCCAGGTGACTTGTGCGAGGTTGAAGGGTCACCGCCTTCGCGGTGTTCGACAACTTCGGTGGTGCGCTTGAGCATGCCCATCTTGCTGATGCCGGCTACATAAACTCCGTCCCACTTGAGGCGAAATTTGAAGTTTTTGTAAGGGTCGAGCCGCTTCGGATTTGCAGGAAAGATTGCCATGAGATCTCCTCCGTGGGACTTGCCTAGGCGACTTGCCCGGCGATCTGCTGAATCTGTATCACGACGAACTCGGCGGGGAAGAGCGGCGCGAAGCCCACCAGGATGTTGACGACGCCGAGATCGATGCTGGCCTGGGGATTGTTTTCGGCATCGCATTTGACGAAATAGGCCTGTTGCGGCGAGCTTCCCTGGAAGGCGCCTTGCAGGAACAGACCCTGCATGAAAGCGCCGACATTGAGGCGAATCTGGCTCCACAATGGGGCATCGTTTGGCTCGAAGACCACCCACTGAGTGCCCTCGTATAGGCTGGATTCGATGTAAAGTGCCAGACGGCGGATGGGAACGTACTTCCACTCGGAACCGGCCTGGTCGTTGCCCTGAAGTGTGCGTGCTCCCCAGACGACGTCGCCGAAGACCTTGAACTGGCGCAGACAGTTGATGGCCTGGATGTTGAGGTCACCGTTCTCCAGGTCGGTGAGGTTGTACTGCAGGCCGGACACTCCAGTGAGGCTGGCCTGAATGCCAGCGGGAGCCTTCCATACACCGCGACTGGCATCGGTTGCAGCGTAGATGCCGGCCACGAAGCCACAGGGTGGATAGAGGCTGGGGCGGTTGCCGAATAGCGGGTCGGGCGCCTGCACCCAGGGAAAATAGTAGGCGGAGTTGTTGGCGTGGGTCCCCGTAATTGGTCCCGGCGTACTGCCGACCGGGCCGCTCTGGATGAGGCCTGAGATGGTGGATAGTTGCGGTGCATCGACGATGTAGAAGGCGCGCTTGCTGGCGCAATACTCCTGGAGTGTGGAGATGGTCGGAGCGTCGCTCTCTCCGGGAATGCAGAGCAGATTGAAGATGTCGACACGATCGAGGAGAAAGACACCCTCGTCGGCCTTGGAGGTGAGGGCAATTTCGAAGTTCTGATCGGAGGCGGGAACCAGGACGGCTCCGTCATTGCCCCCGTTCAAGGCGATTGGTGCCAATGGAGCGGTGGGCGAAGGAGCGGCCGTGGGTACGACCGGGTTGCCGGTGTCTGGGTTGATGAAGCTGATGTACTTCGAGTCGTTGTCGATGACGGCGACGGTATATAGCGGGTCCGTCGCGATCGTCGACAGATTAACGAAGCTTTCCAGGGTTTGGAGTTGGCCGGTGGGTGTGACCTGCTGCACCAGCAGGCCGAAACGCGTTGGGTCAGAGGTCTGCGGCAGGACTCCGACGCGGAGGTTGTTGCCCCAGGCGCCTGGGTTGGAGGCAAAGAGGGTAAGCGAACCGCCCGAAGCGACGGCCTTAGCCAACCCGGTGCTGCTGACGGTTGCGACCGCGGGCGCGGAGGAAGTCCAGGTTGCGGTCGAGGTCAGATCGGGAGTCGTGCCGTCGGAAAGGGTTCCAGTTGCCTTTAGCTGAGACGTCTGTCCGGCGCTGAGAAGAGAGACGCTCGTCGGCGTGATGGCGATGGATTGAAGTACAGCCGCGGTGACGGCGACTTTGCTCGTTCCAACGACGTTCGTCACGACGCCGCCGGCGAAAGTTTGCCAGGTGGCGGTGATTGCTACTGCCGGGTTGATGTTGTGTCCGGTGACAACTCCAGTATGTTGGTCCACCGAGGCATCTGCAGGTGTCGCGGACTGCCAATCGGCGCTCGATGTGAGGTCTGCGCTTGTGCCATCCGAATAAATGCCCAGCGCTTTCAAGTGAAGTGTAAGTCCATTGGCCACGGATGGATTAACCGGCGTGATGGAGACGGCGTTCAAGACGGCGGCTGTTACGGTCAGAGTCGTGCTGGCGGTGATGGATCCGACAGTTATCGTGATCGTCGTTGAACCTGGAGCCACTGCAGTAGCAACCCCGGTGGCCGGGACGATAGTGGCCACTCCCGGATTGCTCGAATTCCACGTTCCCGCAATTGGCGCGGGGTTAGGACTGTCGGAGGATATCGCAACTGCCGTGAAGTTCACCGGCATACCGACCGTTGCGACCGGCGCGGCCTGCTCGATGCTGATTCCAAGCACAACCGCCGTTGGCCCAACGGTCACCACCGTTGTGCCGGTAATGCCAACCCACTTGGCACTAACCGTCGTTGTCGATGCCGCTGTGACGCCGGCGATTGCCAACCCCGATGCGGTAACGAGGGAATCCGATCCGCCGGGGACGGACCAGGTGACGACAGAGGTGAGGTCCTGCGAGGTTCCGTCGGAATAATTGCCCGTCGCCGCAAGTTGTTGCGTCGGCCCCAGAGGAGGTCCGGTCGGCGGCTGTGGCTGTCCTACCGGAAGGGTGAACGCCGCCGGAGTGACGGTGATTGCCGTTAGAGCCGCTGCAGTCACGGTGACCGTGAGTGTGCCGGAGATCAGACCGGCGGTCGCTGTAAGGACTGCCGTCCCTGGGCCCATGGCAGTCGCGCTTCCGGTATTGACGTTGATGGAAATAACACCTGCATTGCTGGACGCCCATTTGGCGCTGGCCAGAAGAGAGCTGCTGCCATCGGAAGATTTGCCATTGGCGGTGAACTGAAGCGTTGCGCCCAATGGGATGGGAGGAAGATTGGTGGGTCCGATGGAGAGGCTTTGCAATACCGGCGAGCCAACGCTTAGAGGAATGGACGGCGACACAATTGCGCCGAGAGCGGCGGAGATCGCTGCGGTAGCATATCCCACACCGGCTGCAACCGCCGTGGCGCTTGGCGTGGGATTGGTGCCGGGGGCGGCGGGAAGCGAACCGTCCCAGACCAGGCGCACGATGTAGGCCTGAGTGCCGCCGTTAGCGAAGAACTGGTTTACCGAGTAGCCAAGCTTGCTGCGAGCGTCGAGCCCGCCAAACGTGGCCTGGTAGTCGGCCCAGCTCTCGATCAACGTGGCCTGGTCGGCTGGTCCCTGAGGAGCCCAGCCGAGAAACGCGGCGATAGAGGTGGCGACCCCGGTTATGGTATGTACGCCGCTCGAAAGTTCCTCGATATAGACCCCTGGGTACGTGAACGTCGGCATGAACCCATCCTCCTTGCGTGTGCGCCGGACAATGGTCCAGCCGCTGCGCTTGCTGCGGTTGAAAAACGTTCGATTCGGCGGGCAGGTAATTGCGCCGAAGGCTAAAGCCGGCAGGCCTCTGAGCGCGCAAGTCGCCGTCGTTCGAGAAATCGCGATTATTTGCGGAGGCCGTATACGATACCCCGCTGCCGGCTCTGTCACCGATTCATGACAGATTCGCGACTTCGGGGGCGTGCATTGGAGCGAGCCCAACGTGCCTGTTCCGAGGATTACTTACAAAACGAATAGTTGCCTGGTCGTGTCGACAGCTCTGGAAGTCTTACCTGGGCCTGTCACAGATGGAACCGTTTCGGGAGCACTTACGACCCACCTATCCTGGGCGAAAGTGTCGAATTGCGGTTTACAAGGGAGAAAGAAAAGCGGTTCAGCAATTCGTGAGAAAGTATAGCGCACGCGTAAGACGTGTCAACTGTGAAAAATCACGTTCGACTCGTGATGCGCTTCCATTGCGAATTTTTGAGTGAGCGGAGTTAGCATGTTTTGCGCGTCGCCGAACCTGTCAAGCCGCTCTCGCCTGCGATTCGACGCGCTAGTTCATCGATGCATTCCTGCCGCGCTTCCGTTGCTGATACGCAGCGACTTTGAGCTTGTTGCCACAGATGTTCATACTGCACCACCGGCGTGAGCCTTTCTTGCTCGTGTCGAAGAAATGGACCACACACGATTCACATTTGCGGATGCGCGATGACTCCGTTTCCGTGAGAAGATTTGCCGTGGCATCGATGATCGGCCCCCAGAGGTCGGAGGGCTTACTTGGCTCGAACAACGTCTCCTGAATCAGCTTCCCGTCCCGCCTGTGAAGCGAAGTAAGGCGAGGATGCTGACGCAACAGGGAATTTACTTCGCCGAGGAAAGAATCACTCGGCATTGATCCGCTCTCGATCCGCAGGACCGCCTCCCTCAACCTTTCCCTGAATGCAACCAACTGTTCCAGAAAGGCGCCCGCTTCCGTTGAATGCCGCCAGAGTCGGACGATGGCCTTGGTTTTGGGAGAGGTCATCATCCCCGAAACGATCAACCACCTTTCGAGCGCGCGAACATCGGGAATGAGTTCCGTGGGTCCGTCTGCGAGGACAGGCTTTGTATTCAACAGATCCAGGATTGGCTTGTTCCCCACGAATAAGAACCCATCTACCCATTCGTTTGCCTCTTGAGAAGCAGCCGGCATAAACCCTCTCCACAAAAATATCTTAAATAAATTTATACACCTTTACTGCATCTTTTACCGGTGTCAGGCAATCTTTACTTCTGCCACCGATTGTTCATCCTCACCAAAAGGAGATCACCATGACAACGTATCAACACGCAACTGTTCGCGACCTGAAGCTCTTCTACCGCGAGGCAGGCTCAAAAGCTTCTCCAACCATCGTGCTCTTACACGGATTTCCTAGCTCCTCGCATATGTTCCGTGACCTGATTCCGAAGCTGGCGGACAAATTTCACGTGATTGCGCCGGATTATGTTGGTTTCGGCTACAGCGATGCACCGGATGTGAGCAAATTCGAGTACACCTTCGACAATCTCGCTGCCTATGTTGAGGAACTGCTCTTCGGTGTCCTCGGACTTAAAAAATTCAGCATCTATGTGCAGGACTACGGCGCGCCAGTCGGCTATCGCATTGCATCCAGACACCCCGACGCAATCGAAGGGATTGTTGTGCAGAACGGGAACGCCTATGCCGAGGGTATCGGGGCGGCCTTCGACCCGATGAAACCGTTTTGGGCGACTCGTAATCAGGAGACAGAGAAGCCTGTGCGAGACCTGCTCAAGAAAGAAACCACCATCTTCCAGTACACACACGGAACGAAGGATGTTTCGCGGATCAGTCCGGACTCTTACACCCTGGATCAACTCTTCCTCGACCGGCCCGGCAATGACGCCATCCAACTAAACCTGCTTCACAACTACCAGTCGAATCTCGCACTCTACGACGGTTGGCATGAATTCTTTCAGAACAAGCAGCCGAAGATGCTGATCGTGTGGGGGAAGAACGACCCCTTCTTCACCGTCGAGGGTGCGCAAGCATACTTGCGAGATCTCCCGAAAGCAGAGCTTCACCTCCTCGACACCGGCCACTTTGCGCTTGAGGATTCACACGAATTCATCGCGCAACAAATCGTAAAGTTCTTTGCCTGACGGGAAGCAGCCGTCTCGCTGTGTTCTTCAACTTTGAATTGAGAGAAAGGATGGACATGATGCGTTTTTCAGAAAACGCCACAGTCATCGTGGTCCACGGAGCGTGGGCGGATGGTTCGAGTTGGCAGGCAGTCATGCGCCCGCTTCAAAAACTCGGCTTGAAGGTTATTGCCGCGCCGACTCCCCTCACCGCTTTGACCGACGATGCGGCCGCTCTGAGGCGAACGATTGCACGCACTGAAGGCCCTGTCATCGTCGCAGGGCATGCTTACGCTGGTGCGGTCATTGCCACTGCGAAGGAAGAGCGTGTGAAAGCTTTGGTCTATATCGCCGCTCTAGCACCCGATGAAGGGGAGACTGTCGCCCAAGTCTTTTACAAAGATGAAACCCATCCAAAGGCGCCGCAACTTGCGCCGGATGGAGACGGCTTCATCTGGATGCCGGACGAAGGGTTCGCAAATGCTTTCGCCCAGAATGCCACCGACGACCAGATTTCGTTATCCAAAGTTGTGCAGCGTCCGATCTCCATTAAGTGCATTCAGGAATCGGCCCCTGCACCCGCCTGGAAATCAAAGGCAGCGTGGTATCTCGTCGCGGAAGAGGATCGAATGATCAATCCCAAAACCCAGCGCTTCATGGCGGAACGTATGAAGGCCACAGTGAGGTCCTTTGCAGTCGACCACACTCCGTTGCTCACTGCACCCGACAAGGTTGTAGAGGTCATCCTTGAAGCGGCCGAAGCGACGCTTTAAGTGAAGATGTGAACGCGATCTCAGCAATGGAGAAGAGGAGCCAAGTCGAACAAGAAGACCACACCGGAACGTCTTGCAGCATTCTCCGATGCGGTGTTTGCCGTCATCATCACGATTATGGTGCTGGGACCTCAAGCCGCCAACCGAGCCAACGCTCAAGGCACTCCTCCCGTTATGGCCTACCGCCCTGAGCTACGCCGTCAGCTACCTATTCATTGCGATCATTTGGGTGAATCATCATCACCTTTTGAGATTCGTATACACCGCGACATCTCAACTCATCTGGTGGAACTTCGCCCATCTTTTTATGATTTCGCTCGTGCCGGCCACTACGGTCTGGATGGCGGCAACTAAATTGGCTGCGGCACCCGTCTTTGTGTGGAACGCGTCGGTCTACCAGAGCATTTTGGAACTGGCCGAGGCGTGCGACGTCCCGGTCCGTTGGTCGTGCCGGGCCGGTGTTTGTCACAACTGTGAGAGCGGTTTGGTTTCGGGGGCGGTCGTCTACGGACCAGAGCCACTCGAAAAGCCGCCGATGGCAACCTTCTCGTTTGCTGCTCACAACCGATTCGCGACGTCGTCATCGACCTGTGATTCCCAGCGAGGCAGTTAGAGCGGCTGCAGAACAAGTTCCTTAGCTGCTTTTGTCGTGTAACGCCAGGAAGGCCTTTAGTAAGACACGTGGATTGTAGTGTCCCTTGTATACGGGCGGCGGTGTACGGCTCAGTCCGAGCAACGAGTACACCGCGGTCTGTGCGGAACGGACCGAGTATTCCACCGTGAAGACTACGTCGTCAGGGAGTTCGCAGAATTGCCCGATGAAGGCGAGGTTCTTTGAGCGCTCAGGGACTACTCGGGGACGATCGCCTTTGGCGCGACGCAGGAACTGGCTGGTCACGAAAGGCATCATGCAAGGAATGCACGTACAGGTTTTCAATATTTCATGGGCATTAACCTCGATCCGTAAGTGACCCATGATCTCTGTCATAATCTCCCGGCCAGTGCAAGCCGACATAGGCTTCTTTACGAAGTTGCCCGGTTTATCGACGAAGAGTCCGTACCCCCAGAAGACGTTTACGTCTGAGGGCTGTCCGATGAAATGTGGTTGGTGAGGTAATACGATCGATACTAACCAGTTACTTTCAGGGAAAGTTATAAGGCCGCCCTCTCCCGGGATATTGCCCGTGAGACCTCTGATATGGCTGAAGAAGGTTGGGTCGTAGAGAGTCGTGGTAAAGGAAACCCACTTCGATTTATCGATATGATCGCTGAAATTGGTGGGATGGCCAAACTGAGGATGGCCATCGGCGATCTTCTCCCAAAGAGCCCACGAACCGCACTCACGTTTGCCCTTTAGGATGGGTGCTGAGTCCATCGATCCCAAACTAGAAGCTTCGGTCATGGACCCCAGAGTGACGACGACATAATCTTTGTTGCTTACCCTTATTTCATCCTTGTGTCCGTCGCGTAAACAAACAATGCGTTCCACAGTGAAGCCCTCAGCGTCATGGCAGAAGCCGAGATTAGTGACGCTGGTATTAAACTCCGTCCTCACACCGTGCTCTTCCAGCCATTTCTGCAGCGGCCGTATCATCGAGTCGTACTGGTTGTAGACGGTTCGCATGATTCCGCTGAGCGTGTTGAAGCCTGAAACCATGTGAACGAAGCGCACCAGATAACGCTTAAACTCGACCGCACTGTGCCACGGTTGGAAAGCGAACGTCGTGCACCACATGGACCAGAAGTCCGTCTCAAAGAACGATGGTTCGAACTGGTCTGAAATGCTGCTTCGCCCGAGTATCGCTTCCGGCTCAAGTCCCAGGCGCTCGATGGTCAGGATGTGCTTCTCGCTGAGGCCAAACCTGGGAGCGTTGATCCTTTGTCCACCTCGAACGAGGCGGGATTTGGAAGAAGTCTTCATCAACTTGTTCAGTTCGAATATCTCCTGGGTGACCGTCTTGCTCTGATCGAGGGTGGGGATCGAGGAAAAGAGGTCATAGGTGCAGAGGTATTTGCTCTCAAGCATTCGACCGCCACGCATGATATAGCCGTTTACGGGATTTCCGGCTGCATCGAGGCTGCCGCCGATTTTTCGCGACTCCTCAAGGATCGTGATGTTGTGGCCGAGGATGTTTCCGTCGCGAATAAGAAAGGCCGCCGCCGCGAGCGAAGCGATTCCACCTCCAACTAAATAGACTTTCGCGTTGGTATCAAACAGTCTTTCCGGCATGGAGTTTACCCTTCTTTCTGCTTTACCCCCGCTGCTACTTCGACAGTTCCGCCTTCACAATCTCACCCAGCAGCTTCCGATCGGTCTGCAGGCCAGCGGCCCGAATCCACTGTTGAGCCACCTGCATTGCGGTCCCCAAATCCCTCAGCCCCGGTCTCACCCCACCAGCATCCTTCTGCAGATGCGCAATCGCCCCATGCACCAACTTCCGGATGTCGTCCTCACCCCCAGCCTGTGGCAGATAGGCCTCAATTGTTCCGATCCTCAGCCGCTCCTTCTCCGCCAGCTCCGGTCTGCCGCCCTTCGTAAGGGCTTCCACCAAGTCCCTCCGCTGCTTAACCAGCGTCGTCAGAATCTGCGCCTCTTCCGCATCCGTCAACGCCTCGCGCTTCTCAATCACCTTGTACTTCAGCGCCAACTGCATCATCCGCAGCGTCGTCAACCTATGCTCATCGCGATTCTTCATCGCCGCCGCAATGTCCGCCTGAATCTTTTCGTCAGTCTTCATACGGTTCACCATAAAAACCATCTTGTGCCGGTCGTTTTGATCTCCTCGGACTAATGGTCTAACCGGAAACTGGCCATAAATTATGGGAGAGATTGAAGCAGCCCGTCGAGTTCCATCTGATCGCTCTATCATGTTCGTACAGCCCTCTCTCTTCCGCTGTGACGATCGTCACAAATGCTAAGAGATTTCATCCCCTTCAATGGCGAGCAAGCCAAGGGTCGTTCCCGGTTTCGGCGGAAGCTTTTTTGATGCCCTCTGGTAGATCCAGCAGCGCACGACTGAGACACTCAAATAACTCTGCCACCCGTATTCATTGGGTAGCACGGCAGAGGGATCTGTTTGGATAGCAGAGCAGATGGCAAAGAACCGCCCGTCCCCCCCTGGATCAATGCAGTTGACGAAGGTAGGCCGACAATTCTTCCATCTCATCCTGCTTCAAATCCGCAGGTGTCATCCCCCCAGAAGTCATCTTGATATTTGGCGAATGAAGGAGCGCAATCAGTTGCGCGTCGGTATATTTCTCGCCGACCCCAGTCAGCGGACCAGCAGCAGCGGTTCCTACACCACCGTCCCCGTGGCAGGAGTTGCAGGAATTCGCATTGAAGATAGCAAGGCCTTTCAGTACCTTTGGGTCGGCTGCAACCAGAGCTGCAGATGCACTTCCCGCCGCCGCCTCGGGGACGAATGGTTTTGCCATGAAGCTCTTTGTGTCCTCGTCCTGCTTCTGCATTTGCGCAGCGACTCCCGGGTCTCGGTGGTCGTCTCGATAACTCGCTACACCAAGAGACGTGTATGCAATCAGGAAGAGCAGGAATGCGCCCACTGAGATTGGCCTTCGCCATGGCCTGCGTTCGAGTCGTCGATCCAGAAATGGGACGGCGGCAAAGATCAGCGCGAGGACAGCAGGCAGAGCGATTCCGCCAATGAAAGACCAGCTGCCGCTGAGGTATTTGAGCCACTGAAATGCCGGTCGGTAATACCACTCGGGCCGCGGCAGAAATGCAGTGTCCGCGGGGTTTGCCCGTGGCCCTAGATCCATTGGAATTGTGACTGCAATAATAGCCAGAATACCGATCAGAATGATGGCGAAGATTGCATCCATGGCAACCTGTCGGGGATAGAACGGGATGGGCGGCAACTTGGGATGGACTGGGTCTTCCTTAATGGGACCTGCAGCTCCGGCTTTACGAAAGAAGAAGACATGCGCTGCGATAAAGGCGATCAGGATGCCAGGCAGGATGAAGACATGGAGCACATAAAAACGCGAGATGGTTAATGTCCCCATCTGATCGCCGCCGCGCACCAGCTTTTGCAACAACGGCCCTATCCATGGAACTTCTGCAATGAGATTCGTTCCTACCGCACTGGCGAAATATGCTTTCTCGTCCCAGGGCAATAGATACCCGGTAAACGCCATGCCGAGCATCAGCGCCAGGAGAATGCAGCCGGAGAGCCACAGAAGTTCCCGGCGACCCTTATAGGAACCATAGAGAATTGTTTGTCCGATGTGCAGAGCCAGTAGGATGATGATGCCGCTCGATCCATAGGCATGAATGCTTCGGATGAAGGACCCTGCAGTAACCTCTTTCACGATGTAGGAGACAATCGTGTGTGCATGGTCCGCCGATGGCACATAATACAGGGCCAGGCAAATTCCGGTGATGATTTGGGACACAAAGAGGAAGATCAGTCCTGAGCCGAAGACATACGCCCATTTGGCCCCCCCGGGGATCGGCTCGTCCAGAGTCTCGTGGAGAATTGAGTCTATGCCGCTCCGCTGATCCAGCCAGTTGTCCAGCCGAGTCACAAGATTGTGATCGTCGTTCGGTTGAGGTGCGGGTTGATTTGTCATCGTCTTCACGCGCCTCAGGCCATCACTTCTTTGTTGGGAACAATCTGACGGAAATACTGGTAACGAACCTTCAGCACTCCACCCTCCACTTTGGATTCAAGCGAATCCATCGAGCGAGGTGGCGGTCCAGCGATGCGTTCACCGGAGGCCGTAAACGATCCTGAATGACACGGACAAATGAACTTGTTCTCAGCGTCCACCCAACGGACAGAACAGCCCAGATGCGGACAGATGGGTGACAGAATCCGAAACTGTCCGTTCTCCGGCGGTAACACATAGACCGCCGTCTGGGACGTAGTGCTCTGCCAGGCGTCGCGACGCTCCAGCGTAATGGTCTTTGCCGTCGGCAAGGTGAGAGAGGCAAAATCCCCTACTGGACCCAGGTCTGACCAACCGGCGTCCGTAGCGTTTTTGCGCAGCGGATACGTCACAAAGCGGAGGAGGGGAATCGCCAATAAAGCACCTACAGTCGCGCCACTTACTCCAAATAAGGCCAATAAGAATGACCGCCTTCCTGATGGTTCCACTTTTGCTTCGCTGCTCTTTTCGGATGTGAGTTCCATCAGTCCACTCCTGGGTCGATTTTTTCGTAGAGTTGTTCAGCCTAATGAAACGGCAGTGCAGTGGCTCCTGTTACTTCTGCAGCGTGTGGATATGCGCGACCAGGGTTGTGATCTGCGCGTCTGTCAGCTTGCCCTCAAATGCAGGCATCTTGTTCTTGCCCTTCTTGATGACGGCGATCAGGTCGGTGTCCGACTCCTTCAGTACATCGGGTGAGTTGAATGGATGTGCCTTCATGGCCTTACCGGCGGGCGTGTTGCCACTGCCATCAGCGGCATGGCACATCTGGCATTTCGATTGATATAACTCAGCCGCAGAGTTTTGAGCGAGACTCGACGCAGTCATCGTAAGAAACAACAGGCTGGTGATTTCGAAATAGACAAGATGCTTGTGCATGGGTAGAACACTCCTGATTGGGTGAAAGCGAGATAACCTCTCTCGCGGATAAAGGTTAGAAGGCGTAACGAATTGAGAGAGTGACGTTATTCGCGTGGAAGTCGCGAGGAAGCGTGGGGCCGGTCGGCGTATTGCCTTCGCCGTAGCTGTAGTAGTTGTAGTCTCCCTTCCAAGTCCAGTTTGGGGTGAAATCGTAAGCGATTCTGCCATAGGGGGTTTGATATTGCGACTGCAGCGAGCCCGGCACCTGTCGGATATTGATAGGAGGCGCATTGCCGTTGACGGCTGACACACGATAGCCTGCTGCCGCATGGAGCTTCTTCACGGGATTCAAGAGGAAGCCGATAGAACCATATTGCGTCGGTTGGTTGTAAAGTCCGTTGCTTTGCCACAGCAGTCCCGCTTGCTGGCACGCTGGCGGGCTTGGCTGAGCGCCCGCGACTGGCGCCGAAGAGGCATAACACTGTTCCGTGCGCGCGTAGATGCTGTCGTACGCGTAGTTCAGATCGATGCCCCATTTTTCGCTGCGATGGATGACCGCCCCAAAGGAAAAATCCTGGTAGTGTCCGAAGTGGTTGACCGTCGGGACATTATCACTGTCCGCCTGGATGTTAATAGTCCCGGTCAAGCTGAGCCATGGATAAGGATCGTACAAGGTGCGCATCCGATAGTGCTGCAGCTTGCGCGGGCTGATACGGGTAAAAGAGTTGTCGGCGGACCTGGCTTCCGCGTTGAAATTGGCGCGCAAGTGGGTCATGGGCCTGAGAACCAGGCCGAAGAGCGCTGAGTATGCGTGGATGGGGATGACGTCGCCGCCGGCATCGGTGATGAGGCGACTGCTATAGCGAAATCCCACCGAGAATCGCGCCTGGGGGGCAAGGTCCCAGTTAGCGATAAAAGTATTGATCTTCGTCTTCTGGTTCAGCGCCTGGTAGTCAGATGTCGTGGTCGTTGTGGGGACACCAGGAGGCAATAGCGTTGAGGTGCCGGCATAGGTTGTCCTGGTAAAGGTGTTGGTCCCGGGTTGACGGAAATACCAGAAGTCGAAGGTGTCGGAGACGCCAATCTTGGGAGTGATCTGCCACGTGATGCCATAGTCGGCGTTGACGTTGATGCGGCGTGCGCTGGCAGATCCAGTCGTCACCGATTGACGGATCCCGCCGCTCTGGAGGCCATTGAAGAACTCGTTGTAGTTAACGAGATTGCTCGTCGTACCCATGTAGAGGAAGCGCCCGTTCATGGCCACGTGCGGGATCGATGCGCTCTGAAAGCGAAACTGCTCGCTAGGGAGTAGAGCGCGCGTCGGCGCCGAGCGGGTGTAAGCGAGATAGCTGTTGCAATTCGAATTGACTGTTCCATTCGGTGCGAAAGGCGCAGCACATGGAGCATTCCAGGCAGAGGAAAGATTGACTCCGAGGCTAACCGGTGTGCCATTCGAAAGCTTGTAGTTGAGCCCAATAAGCTGCCAACTGGTGTTTCCCTTATAGCGTGTGATGAATTCGTCGAAGCTGACGCTGGTGCGGGCCAGCGGCTTCCAGTCGATACCAGCGTTCCAGACATCCGTGGAAACGCGCCAGTTTTGAAGAAGCTGGCCATCGGCGCTGATATGGATCGTACTCCCGGACGGGCCTTGGTTGATGTTCTGGAAGTAGCCAAAACGCGGGTTGATCTTCGAGAGCGGCGCCAGCGTGAAGTTCACGTCCGTCATGCGGCGTACTGTGTTATAGAGGTGCAGCGAGTCGAGGGCCGGCACGAAGGGCGTAGACGTAGGCGGAATCAGCGGATTGGCAAGCAGGTCATAGTCAAAGTACTGGCGATCGCGGCGGAAGCTTCCCTGGAAATTATAGATTCGCCCTTTGGAAATATTCATAAAGGTGCCGTTAAGGGGATCTCCGCCATAGCCGAAGCTGTTAGACGATAGGCGATCGAACAGAAGCGCGTGCGCTGGATTCACAGCGACCATCTGGAAGGAACTGTCTAGAAGGCGGGGGCCCGACTGAATATTGACAAGTGTGTCGTACATGGCGCCACTACCGGACTGAGTTACGATGTGGCCGCCGAAATCGACTGACTGGTGGATAACGTATCCGAATCGAACGTTGTCCCCGGGCGAGGGTGGGGGCGTAGTGTCCTGCGACAAGGCAGGCGGGGTAGCAATAGTACCCACTGTGAGCACGATGACTGAAATCGCCAGGGCAGCGCCCCGGATCTTCAGCAAGAGCGAATTTGAAATAATTGCGCTCATCATGCATCCCGTCCCTTACTTGAAGAAAACATTGCTGGCATTTGAGCCGTGGATCTGCACATGACACACAGTGCATGCCTGGTACTGGTTTGCCTGGTTGTGAAACGATGGCGTGCCGGGCGCTGTAAACTCCGAAGGCCGGTGGCACTGCATGCAGAGGCTGTTCACGTTGTTGCGTATGAGCAAGCGCGGATTTGGCGATCCGTGCGGAAGATGGCACATGGTGCAGCCCTCAGTCTTGATCGGCGGATGCTCGTATACGAATGGCCCCAGCGTGTCGACGTGGCACTTGGTGCAAATGGCGTCCTGGGTCGCACTGATCTTAACGAGACTCGGCTGGAAGGTGCCGTGTGGGTCGTGGCAGTCGGAACACTTCAGTAGCCCTTCATCAACCTTGTGGTGGAACGGCTGCGCAAAAGCTGCCTTGGCATCCGTATGGCACCCATAGCAGAGCGTCGGCTCCTTTGCCTTAAGCATCTTGGTCTGAGCTTCGAACTTGTGAGAACTGTGGCAATTCGTGCAACTGATCAGAGCTTGGCCATGAGCGGTCCGCTCGAAGTTTGGGTGCGCGCCAATGTGGCAAGACAGGCACTTCTTCTCTACCTGTTTCGGCGATGCCTTTGTGAATTGAAAGATATCGCTCGCAACCCCGCCGCTCTCAACATGAGCCTTACCGGGTCCATGGCAGCTTTCGCATGTTACGCCTTTGCCGCCGTGTTCAAGGGCCAGCTTGGCATGGGGATTATTGTCGAAACCCTTCATCTCGTCCTTATGGCACAAGGCGCAGGCTTCTGCCCCGACAAAGTCGGCTGGATTCACGGCAGTCTTTGGAGAGGAGATTGCGGCGTGCTGCTGGGCGCTAGCTGACGTGTTTCCACCGATGCCGACCAGCAGTACGAGAACGGCCAAACCACTCATCGAGCGCCGCATCTAACCACCTCAAGCGATATATCCTGCCATTACGGCGAGTTATAGCTTCCGTCTGAATCGCAATGCCTGAAATATACCCGACGACACCGGAAATCAAATGTGACCGGTGTCACACGACTTGGCAAAGTCTTACTTGGAACCCTGATGCTCCAAATCAATGGACACTAAAAGATAAATGTCGGATACGCGACGGATAATAGTCCCTCAATACCCATCGCGCAACAGTTAAAAATAGTAGTCATATCGTTACAAACTCACGTATTGGGGCAATTTGGCTGAATAGTCCATCCCAAACAACGCCTGCAAAACCGGAACCCGGCTCACTTGCCAGAGATGTACTGGCGGAATCCTCCTGCTGGCACCTCCCTCACCCACGCTGACTTACCGGGTCACAGGCCTTCCTGTCACCGGCTCTGGCGGCATGGCTGCTAAGCGGAAATCCGCCTCAGATCACAAAGGAGAAGTGAAATGTACCTCTTCCAGATTGGCGACCTCGCTTTGAGTCGGCTCATGGCGAAGCGTGAGGACAGGGCAGGGAGCTGCCGCAACCATCTTGCATGCCGCGCTTTCGGGGAAGAACCAAGATCGCAATCCTCCCTCCGCGCCCAGCACGATCCAGTCAGCATCGGTTTCGACTGCCGCTTTCAAGATCTCTTCAGCTAACTTGCCTGATGTCACCCTGGTCTGTACTAGAGAAACAGGGTTTGTCGCATTGGGAATAAGCGAATCCAGGGCCTTCTTAGCCCAGGAGACGATCCGTTCAGGATCTATGCTCTGGTTAAGGTTCCGATCCAAAACATGCAGAAGAATCAGCTCGGCCTTGTATGCTTGCGCGATCTCGAATGCCAGATTAAGGCTCTCCCGATACTCGCCTACCAGGGAAACCGGGTGGAGGATTCTGCGTGGCGTAACATGCCGAACGGAGTCTCGAGCATGAGGGCCGACCAGAAAAACGGGGATAGGCACTTCGGCGATCAGATCATGAGCGACGGAGCCCAGCGTGAGTTGCCCCAATTTGCCGCGCCCATGCGTGCCCATAATGAGCCTGGTCGCATTGATTCGGCTGATCTCCTCGCGAATAACATCGCGGGGAACGCCGTCCCGCACTGCAGTGTCGCAGGTGATCCCTTGTAGTTCAAATTGGCGAGCCACGTCATGCAGCATGACGCGCACATCACGGAAAATTGTTGCCTTGTCCACGTATGGGATCACAGCCCCATCCATCGCGACTACGTCCGAAGGCGCAATGGCATGGACCAGCGTCACTTGCGCGCCGCTCGCCCGCGCCTGGGCAACAGCGTGAGATACAAGACAATCCGTATCCGTCAAGTCGGTTGCAACCAGAATCCTGTCAGGTGCGGCCAGGGTGCGGTTGTGGGAGTGGTTTTCTGCCGGTGTTTGCATCGAAATATCCCCCTAGGCGAACAGTCTCTCGCATTTCTACTGGATCATTTGTGTTGTGGAACACCGGTGGGTGTGATGAGCGTCACATTTCATGTTGGGTGAGGCGGTCGGTAGGCTAGGACGTCACTACACGTCCGTCAGCTCCGGGACGTCAAGATCAAACTTCGCCGATGGCGGCAATATGCATAGCAGCTCCGGCGTTTAGGATGAGCCGGCCCTGCCGAACTCGTTTTTCCATCGTGAACTAGAAATTCTGCTAGTGGTCATATTGATGCAAATGGACCACAGTTGAAGCATCCTCATCGCCGCGTGACGATGGCCGTGCAGCCCTGTGATGCGCGTCACAGCCTATTTCTCACGTCGCTGCTTCAATTTGGGTGGCAATGTGGATCAGGCTAGGTTCAGCCCGGGCGGCGAACCCGGGCCAAGCAGGAGGAGGAAGAAAATGCCACAAGATCCGGAATCAGCCAGACTCCAAGAGGCAGGCACACTCGAGTCCACCAGATCCCAACTAAAGGTAGTCGCCGCAAGAAACCCTGGAGAAAGTGGGGGCCATACCTGAGCGAGCGGCAGTGGGGTACGGTTCGCGAGGACTACAGCAAGGATGGAAATGCCTGGGACTACTTCACTCATGACCAGGCCCGATCGCGCGCCTATCACTGGGGTGAGGATGGTCTCGCCGGCATCAGCGATGTACAGTCAGTTGCTGTGCTTCAGCGTGGCTCTGTGGAATGGCAAAGACCCCATTCTCAAAGAACGTGCGTTCGGTCTGACGAACAGCGAGGCCAACCACGGCGAAGACGTCAAAGAATACTACTTCTACCTCGACAGCACGCCCACGCATTCCTACATGAAGTATCTGTACAAGTATCCGCAGGCGGCTTACCCCTACGTCGATCTGATCGAGACGAACAAACGGCGCAATCGCGGCGACATGGAGTATGAACTGCTGGATACCGGAGTCTTCAACGAAGATCGCTACTTTGACGTCTTTGTCGAGTATGCCAAGGAGTCGCCGGAGGACATCCTGATCCAGATCAGCGTGGTGAATCGCGGTCCTGAGCCGGCCACATTGCACGTCCTGCCGACACTATGGTTTCGCAACACCTGGACATGGTGGCCAGGTACACCCAAGCCGTCCCTGAAGCAGGTCTCTGGCCAGAAAGGCGAACAGCGTTGTTGCAGCGTCACACGCGGATCTGGGTGAGCGGTATCTGTACTGCGAGGGAGATGCCGAGCTGCTGTTCACCGAAAATGAGACGAACAACGAGCGGATCTTCGGCACGGCCAACCCGTCTCCGTATGTCAAAGACGGAATCAACAACTATGTCGTTGAGGGAAAGAAAGACGCAGTGAATCCCGAGAAAACGGGAACCAAATCTGCTGCACATTATCAGTTGAATGTGGGTGCCGGAAGGACCGCCACCGTCCGTCTGCGCCTCACCGATGTGGCGCCTGCTGCCATCGGCGATCCGTTCAAGAGCTTTGCTGAAATCATGGAGACCCGCAAGCGCGAGGCGGATGAGTTCTACAAATCTATAACCCCAACCCGAGTCAGCGAAGATGAAGCCCTCGTCATGCGTCAGGCGCTGGCCGGGATGCTCTGGACCAAGCAGTATTTCTTCTTCGACGTGGACCTATGGCTCACGGAACATGGTCAGGATCCGATGAAGCCGGGCGGACGCTTCATGCGCAACAGCGAATGGTTCCACATGGTGAACAAGCACGTTATCTCGATGCCCGACAAGTGGGAGTATCCCTGGTATGCGGCCTGGGATCTGGCGTTCCACACCATCGCGCTCTCCACGGTCGATCCGGAGTTCGCCAAAGAACAGCTCGACCTGATGCTGCAGGAGTTTTTCATCCATCCGACCGGTCAGATGCCGGCCTACGAGTGGAACTTCAGCGACGTCAATCCGCCGGTGCATGCCTGGGCCACCATTTTCTTGTACCGGACGGAACAAGCGCTGAAGGGGAAGGGCGATCTTGAGTTCCTCAAGCGGTCGTTTGCCAAGCTGATGCTGAATTTCAGCTGGTGGATCAACCGCAAAGACCGGTTCGGCAAGAATCTCTTCGAGGGCGGATTTCTCGGGCTGGACAATATCGGCGTCTTCGACCGTAGCTCGCCGCTGCCGACCGGCGGCCACCTCGAGCAGGCAGACGGCACTGCCTGGGTAGCACTGTTCTGCCAGAACATGGCTGAGATCTCCGTGGAACTGGCGGCCAACGACCCGTTCTACGAAGACATGGCCATCAAGTTTGCTGACCATTTTCTTTGGATCGCGCGCGCCATGAATCAGACGGGGCCGGAAGGCATGTGGGACGAGGAAGACGGTTTCTACTACGACGTCCTGCGCCTCCCCGACGGTAGCGCCAGACGGCTCAAGGTGCGCTCCATGGTGGGCCTGCTGCCACTCTGTGCAACCACAGTGATCGAGCCGTGGCAACGCGAACGGGTACCACGAGCGGGGGAGATATTGTTCGAACGCTTGCGACGTATGCCCGAACTGCTCGAGAGCATTCATGCAACCGGGCCCGGTCATCTCGGATATGACGAGCGCGGCATATTTGGACTTGTGAATGAGAACCGGTTACGCCGGATTCTGACGCGCATGCTGGACGAGAACGAGTTCCTCAGCCCCTATGGGATTCGTGCGCTCTCCAGGTATCACGACGAGCATCCCTACGTCGTCAACGTCGAGGGTCAGGAATACCGCGTGAATTACCTTCCGGCTGAATCCGACACTGGCATGTTCGGCGGCAACTCCAACTGGCGCGGCCCAATCTGGATGCCGGTGAATGCGCTGCTCATTCGTGCGTTGCTTCAGTTCTATTTGTACTACGGCGACAACTTCAAGATCGAATGTCCCACCGGCTCGGGCAAGTTGATGAACCTGTTCGAGGTAGCCCGCGAGATAGCCAATCGTTTGGAGCGGATCTTCCTGCGGGATAAATCCGGCCGTCGGCCAGTGTATGGAGGTACGGAGAAGTTCCAGACCGATCCCCAATGGAAGGATTACCTGCTCTTCTTCGAGTACTTCCACGGCGACAACGGCGCGGGGCTGGGAGCCAGCCACCAGACCGGATGGACCGGCGTGATCGCGAAGCTGATCGAGCTTTTCGGTCGCATGGAGGGACAGCAACTTCTGGACGCCGGTAAAGCAGGCGGCTTCGCAAAGGAGCGAACCCAAGAGGAAGAAACCGCGTCAGTCTAGCCGCGTGCGACTCCGACAAAGTTGACATGCCCATCGAGACGTTGATGGGGCAAGTCGAATGATCTTCGCGTGGAGTGGTCGAACTCCACGCGAAGACTGGGGAGTAATTGTTTCAGGTGTCCGGGACAAACACATGCAATACCTAATAGAGAACCGACGCGGGAGAAGCAAGTCGCTTCACTGGGCCCAGGCTCTCCGCATAGCCCTGTCTATCTTCTTACTTGTCGGCGCCGCACCGTATTCGCCAGCCCAGGTTCCGACATCAGCGACGCCTTCTCCAGCCAAGGCCGAGCCCGCGGCGCCCATCGACCCGCTCGGACGCAAGACCCCCCGCAGTGCATTGATGGGCCTTCTGAAATACGAGACAAAACAGGACTTCGCGACCGCCGCTCAGTACCTGCAACCGACTCGGGGCCGAGACACTAACCTGGTGCAGCTGGCCAAGGAACTTCAGGAGTTGCTCTCAAGATTCCAAGGCACCCCGGGATTGTTGAGCGATGATCCCGAAGGTACGGTTGAGGCCGGCCTTCCCCCCGGCCAGGTGCGTGCTGGCATGCTCGTGGTCGGCGGCACGACTGCTGACCTGATCCTGGTGCGGGTGGACGATCAGGATTCAGGGAAAATCTGGCTCGTTTCGAGAGAAACGGTTGCGAAGATTCCTGGACTCTACGCCCAGATGAAAGGCGAAGGGCCGACAGCAGCCGAACGAATCGTACCTGCGGCGCTGACCAACCGCCACCTGCTGGGTTTGTCACTCGCGCAATGGCTCGGGTGGCTGGTCTCGATCCCCATCTCATGGTTGCTGGCTTGGCTGTTGGGCTTTCTGCTGACTGCCCCCAGGCGAATATTGCGCAAACTTCGGAAAGTGCATTTCAGAACGGTCTGGGAGACGCCGCTTGGCATGCCGCTTCGGTGTGTCATCGCGATCCTGCTGCATGCCCTTCTTGTTTACCAGCTTGAGCCGCCGCTTTTGTATCGCACTTACTACTTTCGCTTCCTGGCGGGCCTCTTTGCAGGTTGCGTTGTGTGGTTCGTGAGCAGGCTCGCCGACCAAGGCTTCGAACGCGCAGTGAACCGGACAAGGACGCAACGGCCAGGCGGGGAGTCGATTCTCATCGTGATGCAACGACTCGGCCATGTTGTGCTGCTGACAGTCGCCTTGATCATCGCATTCAGCCTATTTGGGTTCAACGTGAAGACGGCGCTCACCGGCTTGGGCATCGGGGGACTGGCGTTAGTCTTGGGTGCACAAAAATCATTGGAGAATGTCATAGGCGGGGTCTCGTTGTTGATGGACAAGGCTTTACACGTCGGTAATTTTTGCAAAATCGGCAATCAAGTCGGCACTGTCGAAGACATCGGGCTGCGCTCTATAAAGCTGCGAACACTCGATCAAAGTCTGCTGGTAGTTCCGAATGGATTGCTGGCCCAAATGCAGTTCGAGAATTTTGGGCCTCGCCGAAAATGCCTCATCAATCAGCGCTTTTCACTGCGAATTGAGACGCGGGTTGAACAGTTACGGTTTGTGCTCGATCGCGTGCAGAGCATGCTCGATCAACAGCCTGCGATCGAAACGGGAACATCGAGAATACGAGTGGCGAATTTCGCCGGCGCTGCCTTCGAATTGGAGTTGTGGGCATACGGCAATACGGGCGACTGGACAGAGTTCACTGCCATTCGCCAGGACGTCATCCTGAGGATCGCTGAGATTGTCGAGGCTGCCGGTACGCGGCTTGCGGCGCCTACACAATTGACATACCTATCCGATGACGCAGGTATCGACGCGGATAAGGCGAATGATGGTGTGCGTCGAGTGACCGAACTTCGGCCTGGCGATTCGTTCCGATTTCCAGGCGACAGGCGAAGCGGAACCGAATGATCGCGTTTGATAGGCATTTTGCAAAAATGGCTTCACGGGTGCGCCACCGTACGGCCGGGGAAATAGACCCAGAGGAATTTGTCCGCAAATCAGTGCTGCGGTGCTTCTATCATCGGCTGATCACGTTGCACCGAAATCCCATTTTTTTCCAGCCGTCGCCGATCTTCTCGGTGCCCGAAGGCGTGACGAGGTTCTGGTGACTCAACGCAAATGAATGATCTGAAGCCGTCAGGTGATTGGCCGCCAACTGTACTGGCTCCACGTCCACCATGATAGAGCGCTGCTTGCCGTTATAGGGTTGTGGCACCGCCGCACCATTGATGGTCGCCAGCTGCCCGCGAACAAAGTTCTGCCCCTGGTCGTAGAGCTCGGTTTGCGAAAAGCCCTGCCCGCCCAGGCTCACCTGCACAATCGGAACGCTCGAGGCGTCGTATTTCAGCACATACGGCGGCAGAATTCCCGTGGGCATTAGGCGCAAAAGTGACTGCGCCGTGACCTGCGCAATCGCGAGGTCAATCGGCACGTTCGGTTGAAAATGGATCTTGATGTTGCCGACGCCGCTGTACGAATTGCGACTCCGTGTACTGAATGTTATTCACCGTGGTCGGAAGTGCCCGCTCGCACACCCCGACAATTCGCTTGGACATGTCAGCTGCATCGAGCCCGCTGTACGTCCAGATCACGCTAACAATCGGAATATTGATCTGCGGCAGGATGTCGGTAGGCGTCGTCACGATTGAGGCCACGCAGTGGTCTATGGGGTTAACCACGGGTCGCTACCGGACGCCGGTGATGTACACCGAGTGTTGAGCGGCATGCCTTTCACCTACGTCCAGTACCGGTGTGATCAGCGTCCCAAGCCGAATACTACGCAACGCATGAGTGCCATCGGCTCCGATGTCGAATTTAAGCGAGAGCGTTGATCCATTAGGGCCAAATTCTGCCGGGGAAGCGACCCACGTGAAGGACATCTTCCCGTCGGATTTTCTGGAAAGCGTGAGAGCGTTGTGGTTCTCGGCAGATTCCACCTTATAAGTGCCTGCCGGAATGTCTTCCCGTCGCTCTCAAAGTTGAAGGGAACATTGACCATCACCCTATCAAGCGCAAAAGCGACAGTCGCGCTCGCCGACAGGGCTGCAAGAACAAACATACGAATCATCGGTCGCATAGTTTTCTCCTGTCATAAAAACACCTCGAATCGCTTTTTATTCCGATTTGCAAAGAAACAACGGCATCAGCCGCACAGTCAGAGTGTTTTCAGGAACGCTATGAGGTCCTTCTTTTCCTGTGGGGTTAGGTCGAGGCCGAAGGTGTGGCCTCTTACGGGGTAGGTTTTGGTGCCGTAGGGTTTGAAGCCCGTGGGGATGTAGTCGTCGTTGAGGCGTTGTGGGTCGAACCAATCTTCCAGGGTTGCGCACCAGCCGCTGTGGCCGAACATGCTGCGGTACCAGACACCCTTGAGGGAGGGCACTTTGTAGTAGCCTGTTCCGCGGCGGGTGTTCATGGTGAGGGATGGGTCGGTGCCTACGGAGATGGCGGAGATGTCATATTTCGCGCGCGCGTCCTCGGGAACGGTGAAGCCGGGGGCGGGGGTGAGCTTGTTGTTGGTGTAGAGCGGCGCCGTATGGCAGCGGTTACAGCCTTCATTGGCGAAGACTTTCTCGCCACGCGCGGCGGCCGCGTCGAACCTGTTGGGGTTTGGTGGGGGTTTGAGCGAGTAGACGTAGAGGGCGAGGGCATAGAGCTGCTCGTCGCTGTAGCGGCCGCCGACTTTGACGGGATCGGCCGGGTCGGGGAGTTTTTTAAAGTCGGGTATATCGGCGGGGATGAAGCCGCCAAAGCTGGAGAGCATGTCTCCACCCTGGTTGAGCGCGGCGTAACGCATGAGATCGACGAGTGAGTTTTGCGGCTGCAAGCCGGTGCGATCAAAGTAGCGACGATCTTTGACGCCGATGAGGTCGGGGATCTGGACGGGATCGAAGTTGCTGGCGCGGTGGCGGGAGATTACGCCCGGTGGAATTGTCCGGAGAATTTCATTGTTAATTTGTTCAGATGACATTCTCATCTCGCGCTCCGTCGGATCTGGATGGAGCCAGGGTGCGGCGTAGAGCGCCTGGTTGAACCCGTGCAGGAGGGGTGTCGGAAGTGGAGGGCGGGGAGAAAATTCGACCGCTCGCTCAAAGGGAAAGTTTCCCTGAGGTCCCTTGATGGTATCTCCATTGGGCAATACGCGGGTATGGCACATAGCGCAGGAGAAGCTGCCCAGCTCGATCTTTCCTTTTTCCCGGATGACGTAGTGAACGAATGGTAGTACGCCGTCTTTGGAGATGGGGATCCCGCTTTTCTCGTACCACGCAGTGCTTTTGATCTCGGCCATGGCGATGAAGCCTTGGTCTCCCGCCTCGGAAAAGAGAGGCGCGCTGAAGACGTCCTCGCCAGCCTTGATCCAGTCGGCTTCGGTCTCGAGTTTCGGCTTGTGATTGGCGTCGTCCCAGACAATGACGGGGTCTTGTTTCTTGAGCCATTCTATGTAGCCGACTGGCTCGCGGCCGGGGGCGTAGACGGGATATTGCTTATAGATGGGGCGGACGGGGATCTTGTAGTAGTAGTCGGCGGAGACAGGTTTGGGCGAGCCGACGGGGTGGGAGAGAGGAATTTCGAGGGAGGGCATGATGGCGTCGTCCCAAGTGCGTGGGATAACGGGTTTGGTGCCGGACTCGATGGGATGCTGGGCTTGAGTTGGGGTTTTTGTGCTGAGGGCGACGGCTGCGAGAACCACTGCAAGTGCGCTGTATTTGGTCTTCAATGGGATTCTCCTTTGGGCCGACCGGAGGAATTTAGCACTGGAAAGTGGATATCGATCATGAGGTTTTCCGAGATATTCCTCAGGTGAGATGAGGGGGGAAGTAGCTTTAAACCAGTAGTTTGTGAATGATGGCTCACTATTGAGCCAAATGCCACGGCATCGGTTCGCCGCCGACCCTATCGCATCCCTGCTGACACCAGAGCCGGGGCACTCACCGTGCATCCAGCGCAAGCTGCCGGGGCCTCGGCTTCGATTCGTGAGATCTGATCTTCAACCTGCCTCGCCTCCTCCTTGCGGTGCGCCGCCTTGAGACTTGTCCTTTGCGCTCGGAGGACTGCCAATTCCAATGCAACGAAATATGGTCGGGGCAGGTCAGTCCGCGACTGCGCAAGCCGCAACGCCTCATTCATCGATTGCTCGCCGTCTGCCTGCAGCCCGGCTTGCATTTCAACCTGTCCCTGAACCATCCAGATCGAGATCATCTCAATCGAATTCTCCTGAAATCTGTTAAGCGCTACAGAATGGGCCCGCGACACATCATCCAGCGCGGAGCGGCATCGTCCCTGACCGCAAATAGCGCGACTACGTATGAGATAAGCGGCAGACATGTCGCTGATATCGGGCGTCGATCCGGACTCGAAATCTTTGAGGGCCGCGGTCGATTCAGTCTCGGCCTCTCGATATTTGTATTCTGCCAATAACTCCGTGCCGAGCTCGACATGAAGACGTGCAAACTTTGTTTCGTCGTTCAATGTCCCGTAGATGTCGAGCGACTTCGTCAAACACTTCCGCGCTTCTTTCAGCCGGCCCGATGCGCGGTATACATTACCCATCCCGTGCAGCGACTCGGCGTACTGACTCTGTGAGGAAGTATCGCGAAGCAGGTGAATCGCACGGGCATACGCGTCCTCAGCCTTCTCAAGCTCGAAGCGGTCCTGATATCGGTTTGCGAGTGCGAGCCACAGCGTACCCAATTGCTCCGCGCTCGCATTCCGTTCGGCAGCACTTCGGATGTTGGCCTGCAGCGTCTGTGTACTTTCAACTCGAAGCGGGGGTTGTGAACTCAATAGCATGGGCGCCAGGAGAGCGGCTGCAAGCGGCAACGCAATTCGCGCTACAGTACAAACGCGAGACACGTAAGAAAACCTGCGGCAGAAAAGGGGAGTAAATATCAAAAGCCGACAGACGCGCATGGCAGTTCCCTCGAGGTGAATCTCTCTGGGGCCGGTTACCCATACCTACTGCCCGGGAATTTAGCATCGAGGAGTTCATATTCAGCATGAAATTTTCTGAGATATTCCTCATCTCAAATGAGTAGGGAACCGGCTTTGAAACAGTAACTTGTGAGGGACGCGCATGGGGCTTTCGAGCTTGCAGCGCGGTGGCGACCTATAATTGTGCTCCGATGCCAGAGGAGAATCATCGCGAATCGAGTGGTGGCGTTATCCGATTCGGGGGCTATGAGCTTGACCCGAGGCGCGGGGTGCTGTCGCGTGGGGGATTTCCGCTAAAGATTCAGCCGCAGCCCTTTCGGGTGCTCGAGCTGCTGGTGACGCGGGCTCCCGAGGTGGTGACGCGAGAAGAGCTGAGCGACTCCGTTTGGGGAAATGGGGTGAATGTCGATCTGGAGCAGAGTTTGAACTTCTGCGTCCGGCAGATTCGTTTGGTGTTGAATGACAGTGCTTCGAATCCGAAGTTTATCGATACTCTGCCGAAGCAGGGTTACCGGTTCATTGGGGATGTGGTGCGGGAAGTGGAGCCGGCGGTTGCGGCGGCGTCTGTTTCTAGGCAGTCTAAGGCGCTATATGGCGGCAGTGATGTGGGTAGCGTGAGCCGGCGGACTTTCGTGTGGTCGGCCGCGGCTGTGGCTGCGCTGGTTGGGGGTGGAGTTTGGCTAGGCCGATCGCGTGGACGAGCGACGCCTCCCAAGGCGGTAAATGTGGTTATTCCTTTGCCGGAGGGTGAGACCAACGCTGACTCGCTGCGAGTGATCGGTCCTGTTTCGGTGGCGCCGGATGGAAGATCCATTGCTATTCCACTTACGACGGGCGATATGAGCCATCTCTATCTTCGCCGTCTTGACTCAAACCGGCTCGTCCAACTGGAGGGAGCCGAAAATTCCTCCGGGCCGTTTTGGTCGCCTGATAGCCAACACATCGCATTCGCCGCGGACGGAGCAAAGCTCAAACGCATCCCGGCGGTGGGCGGCAGTGCGGTAGTGCTTTGCGAAGCTGTGGATGCGCGCGGGGGTTCGTGGAGTCGCAACGGGGACATTCTCTTTGGCACCGCCTATCAGTCTGTCTTTCACGTCTCCGATTCGGGTGGGAAGGCGACTCCTGTGACGCAAGTGGACGAAGCTGGCGGCGAGAGTTCACATTGGTTTCCGCTCTTCCTGCCGGATGGGAATCGGTTTCTTTACTTTGTCATGGCGGATGATCTGGAGAAGCGCGGCGTGTATCTGGAATCGCTCGATCATCGACAGCCCAAGCGGCGGGTAGTGGTGGCCGACGGATTCTGTTTTGCTCTGGCTCTCGACCCCGAGAAGAAGATCTACTACCTTCTCAGCCAACAGACCGGGAAGATCGCCGCCCAGATCTTCGATGTCGATCGTGGAGAGCTATCGGGGCCGCCGCGTATTTTGCTGGAGCGACCCGGGATGCTCAGTGTCTCGAATACCGGAGTCTTGGTGATACGAAAGTTTGGTCAGGATCTGTCGCGTCTGGTGTGGCGGGACCGGACCGGGCGTGAGGTGGGAGTGCTGGGAACTCCGGCCGACTACGAGAGCGTTAACCTCTCACCTGATGATCGGTTTGCGACGATCACCAAGCTGAATCCGGGAAGCGTACAAACAAAGATATGGATTGCTTCGCTGCCAGATGGATTGATGGAACCGTTGTCGGATTCAAATCGGGTTACGAACCCGACGTGGTCAGTTGATAGCGGCACCGTTTACTACACCGACAATCGTCGGGGAATGCTGCTGCGGCGTCGTGTATCTCCACGGGGAGCGGAAGAGGTAGTGATGGAGATGGGCGGCGTGGCGCGGCGGACGCATATTGACGATATCTCTCCGGATGGGCGCTATGCGGTGGCTGAACTGATTGCGGATTGGGCGCATGCGGAGGCGGTGTGGACGGAGCTAAAGGATGCGAGCAAGAGTGGCCCGCAGTGGCACTCGATGGATGCTCACGGGAAAGAAGGGATGCTGCCCAGTTTTTCCCCGGATGGGAGATGGCTGGCGTTCTCTTCGAACGCGACAGGAGTGTCGGAGATTTATGTGATGGATTTTCCGGGAGGCTCGCAGCGAGTGCGGGTTTCGACAGACGGAGGGTCCAAGCCGAGGTGGCGGCGCGATGGCAAGGAGTTGTTTTATCTTGCCGCCGACGGAAGCATGATGGCGGCGAAAACGTCGGTGGCTAACGGACGGATGATTGCTGAACCGACGCGGCTCTTCGATGCGAATTTAAAGATACACACGAACTACGATGCAAACTACGCGGTGACGAGTGACGGGCAGCGGTTTCTGGGGATTGCGAGAGAGAGTCCCTCGCGGGATGTTGACATTCAGATGGTGCTGAACTGGCCTAGCCTGTTGCAACAGTGAAAACCTAAACTTCCATGCTGCTGCGCATGGGCATGAGAGCGAAGGGCGTCTTGGGACTCTCTCGGCGATGGGGGAAGCTGATCCTCGCGCGAAGCCGCGGAGTACCATCAGCGCCGTTTCGGAGGGTAGAATGTGGAGAGTGGTGGGCCCGGAGGGATTTGAACCCCCAGCCAAGGGATTATGAGTTTTCCAGACATCTCTGTAAGTCCATGATAATAGAAGAAATTTAGCGTACCTAAAGCGTTAGCCCTAGTAATTGAGCGACTGTAATTTAGTGCAATTTATCCAAACAGGGAAAAGCCAATGGGTGTTCCGCTCCTGTACCTAGGTTTCAGGAATGCGCTAGTTTTCTACTAAATGCAGTCGGAGCGTTTCAACCGAATCGCGCTAGCAAGATCTCCCATGTGGAACTACACGTCTTCTGTTGTCGCAGACTCTATAGCTATTTCGAATGATCGTTGACATGATTCTGTTGTTCCCGCACGGCACGGCCACGTCAATTCAATCGTGAGGGTCAAGAAGTTCCCCCCCTGTTGGTAAAAGAGATATTCTTTTACACCGATAGGAAATTCGCTTTAGCGAGGAGTCTTCTTGCATCTTCATAGGATCTCTGTCTTCTCTGTTGTTGCCGCGCTCGTTTTGGCGAGCCAGGGGGGGCCTGCACAGCAACCTGAAAAAGCTTCGGCCGTCACTCCGGCGCATGCCAAACAGACCCATTTAAGACACGTTCTGGTTATCGGCGAATCAAAGGGCTATGAACACGATTCGATATCTGCAGCAATGAATGCGATCTACGAGATGGGCAAGCAGACCGGATTGTGGGACACGATAATTCGGACTGATACGGAACTGATTACGAAGAAAGATCTGGGACGCAATAGCAAAAATCTGAACTATTTTGATGTCTTAGTTTTCGCCAGCACCACCGGCGAACTCGAGATGGATGCCAGTCAAAAACGAGACATGATGTCCTTCATCAAGGACGATGGAAAGGGCTTTGTTGGAATTCATGCAGCCCTGGACACGAACTACAACTGGCCGGAATACGGGGAGATGATTGGAGGGTGGTTCGATCAGCATCCTTGGATGACGTTCAATGCCCCGATCATCAACGAAGACCCGGATTTCCCGGCTGTACGCCAGTTTCCAAAGGCGTTCCTAAAGTATGACGAGATCTATCAACCCAAAGAATGGTCGCGTGACAAGGTGAATGTGCTGCTCAGTCTCGACGCTTCGAAGCTCGACTACAACAACAATCCGCGTATTCATCGCACGGACCGCGATTTTGCCGTTGCATGGGACAAGATGTACGGCAAAGGGCGTGTCTTTTACTCCACACTGGGGCATACTGAGGAGTCATGGCAGGATCCCGATATCTACAAGATGTACTTTGAAGCAGTGAAATGGGCAATGGGAATGACGGAAGGCAGTACGGCATCCCATCCGCGAGTTCAAGCAGCGACGGCGGGCCATTGAAGCGTCCTTCCAAGGAGAAACACGGCTTTTATGAAAAAAGATCGAGATGGGCCTGACTGGTCCCGGATTTGTGGCAGCGCATCACCTTGATGCAGTTAGGCGGCTAGGTGATGTTGATATTGTTGCAATCGCGGGTTCGTCACAACAGTCTGCCGAGAAGAACGCGCAGGCATACAAGGTGGACCGCGTTTATGGGGACTACAAAGCGCTGATTGCTGATCCTGATGTGCAGGTCATCCACAATACGACTCCGAACCACTTGCATCTTCCGGTGATCATGGCTGCTCTTGAGGCTGGGAAGCACCCTATTTCAGGGTCCCTGGCCGCCTGAATATCTTGAGATTTTGAAATGGCAATGGGGTATAGCGTCGTTGCACCCTATTGGATAGAGCGCGCCAAGTTTGCCGCTGATCATGGGGTAAAGATGGCAATCGAGATGCATCCGGGCTTTGTGGTCTATAGCCCCGAGACGTTGCTGCGTCTTCGTGAGATTGCCGGCCCTTCCATCGGCTGCAACTACGATCCGAGCCATATTTTCTGGCAAAACATTGATCCCATTGCGGCTGTGCGCATTCTCGGAGATGCGATCTTCAATGTGCATGGAAAGGACACGCGGCTTTACTCTGCCAATTTGCCTCGTGCCGGTGTTCTGGACACGAAGCCTTACACCGACGAGCGCAATCGCGGCTGGATCTTCCGGACGTGCGGTTATTATCATGGAACGGAGTGGTGGAAGGAGTTCGTTTCGACTCTGCGTATGTTCGGCTATGATGGTGTCCTCTCGATCGAGCATGAAGACAGTTTCTCTCGCCAGAAGAAGGGCTTACGCGTGCAGCACAATTTCTGAACGACATCGAGCTGAAAGAACAGCCCGCAGCGCCATGGTGGGTCCAAAGGATACTAGACAGAACAAGAACGTGATGACGTTCCATAAGAGGACCAGAACTGTTCATGAATCGCAGAAATTTTCTCTCCTCTGCAGGCGTTCTACTTGCAGGCCATTCATTCAATGGTTCGGCACTGAAGTCTCTTGCGACTAGCACGGCTCCGACTAAGGCTGATTACGCTCTTCGTATTGAACCGTGCACGCTCGATATTGGACCCGGTGTTTCTATCAAGACTATTGGCTACAACGGGCAGGTACCCGGTCCGCTGCTTCGTCTGCGCGAAGGTGTTCCTGTCTCCATCGATGTAACCAATGCCACAGCGCAAGAAGATATTGTGCACTGGCATGGACTGGCAATCGACTCGTTGAATGATGGTGCGATGGAAGAAGGTTCCCCGATGATCGCAGCTGGAGCGACGCATCGGTACTCGTTCACTCCGAAGCCTTCGGGGACTCGCTGGTATCACACCCATGCAACTGCGAACGACAATCTGTCGCTTGGGACCTATACGGGGCAGTTTGGTTTTTTGCTTATAGAGGGCAAGGGCCAGTCGGGGCACTACGATCAGGAGATCAACCTCGCGATCCATCACTGGGAGCCATCGTTTGTGCCGATGGTCGAGACGATGCGTGAGCACTCCTCGAACGCACCGCTTACAAGCGGCTCCGATGTTGGTTACAAATATGCGACGATCAATGCGCATATGCTGGGTGCTGGAGAGCCTATCCGCGTAAAGCAAGGGCAGCGGGTTCTGATGCACTTGCTAAATGCCAGTGCAACAGAGAACGTCGTGCTTGCTCTTCCGGGACACACCTTCAAAGTTATTGCTATGGATGGAAATCCAGTCCCGAATCCGAAGTCGGTAGAGGTTGTCTCACTTGCGGTTGCAGAGCGTGTCGACGCAATCGTAGAGATGAACGCTCCCGGAGTCTGGATATTAGGGTCGACACTCGAGAAAGGCCGCCAGATGGGACTGGGCGTCGTCGTTGAGTATGCTGGGAAAAAGGGAAACCCGATATGGAAGGATCCTGTGCCTGCCCAATGGGACTATACACAGTTTGCTGCTACCACAGCAGTCCCCATGCCGGACGAAACGTTTGTTCTGACGTTTCGCGACATTGGTGCTTTGCACGGATCAAAGTTCGACACATGGACGATCAACAATAAATCCTGGCCCAACACGGATTCGCTTATAGTCCGTGAGGGTAAGCGGTATCGTCTTGTCTTTCGAAACGGAAGCGGCGATCAACATCCGCTTCATCTGCACCGTCATACGTTCGAGGTCACGCGAATTGGGGACAAGAACACCAGCGGACTGAAGAAAGATGTCATCAACGTAATGCCGCTTGAAACCGTTGAAGTCGATTTTGTTGCTGACAATCCCGGGGATACGCTATGGCATTGTCATCAACAGTTGCATATGGACTATGGCTTTATGCAACTCATCAAATATGCGAAATAGATTGGTAGAAAGTGATTTGAACGCTCTGGAAATAGTTATCGCGATCATGAAAAGAGTTCGTGCTGTAGCTTTCGTTCTAGTTTTCGGCTTCATTCCGGGAATCGCTCATCCCGGTTTGTCTCAGACGACCAGAACCGAGCACGCACCTGCAGACAACTCAGCGGGCGCGCACTCCTATGCCAAGAACTGTGCAATATGCCATGGAGAGCAGCGCGAGGGTATCCTTCCGGGGTTCCCACCTTTGCTCGATGTAAACCGCAAGTTTACGCCTCAGCAGATTGAAAGCCTCATTCGCACGGGCAAGGGCCGTATGCCCAATTTCGCCAAGCTCCCCCAAGAGGAAGTTGCAGAGTTGATGCGGTTCCTCTCAACAAGCGATATCGCCGTAGGAGGAACAAACGGCGCTGGAAATATCTCCGACGCGGGGCGTCCGCTGTTTCAAAGGAACTGCGCCTTCTGCCACGGGCGCGATGCGGCAGGTGGCGAAACGGGACCTGATCTCACACGATCCAAGCTGCTGCTTTCTGACGCCAACGGCAGCAAATTTTCCGAAGTAGTCCGGAATGGCAGACCGGAAAAGAAGATGCCCGCTTTTAACTTTTCGAACGAGGAGGTTCATAGCCTTCTCCTATTCGTCCGCAATCAAGGGAAGTCGTCCCGGCCTGGCGGACGGCGTGGAGTGGATGTAAGTGATCTCCAGACGGGAAACGTGGAAGCTGGCAAGCGATATTTCAGTGGCCCCGGCGGCTGTGTTAAGTGTCACTCGGCAACGGGTGATCTGGCTGGAGTCGCTAACCGTTTCCAGGGTCTTCAATTGGAACAACAGATGCTCTATCCGAAGAATGCGAAGAGCAAGGTAACTGTGACGCTGCCCAATGGCCAAACGCTAACCGGAGAACTTGCGTATCGCGATGAATTCACGATCGGATTGCGTGGCGCGGACGGCGTCTATCACTCATGGCCGGTAAGCCGCATTCGCTATACGGTAGATTCGCCGGTTGATGGTCATGCGGAGTTGTTCGGCAAGTATACGGATGATGACATTCACAATTTGATGGCATACATGCAAACGTTGCACTAAACATTGGGTCTGCTGTGAGGTTTATTTAGATATGAAGGTTTGGAAATACTCGCTGGTGTTTGCTATCATCGCGCTGCTTCGCGCATTCTCTGACCCCGCGATGGCACAGAACCTCGAGCCGGCTGCTCTTGCTCATCCCTCATCCGACAGCTGGCCCACGTATCATGGCGATTATTCCGGCAAGCGGCATAGCAAGCTGACCCAGATCAACCCCGACAATGTCAGTTCGCTCACTCTGGCGTGGGCGTTTCAGACAAATCAGAATGCTCCGATCAAGTCGACGCCGCTGCTCGTTGACGGCATCCTTTACTTCACCGTCCCCGATAACATATGGGCCGTTGACGCCCGGTCGGGGCATGCGCTCTGGCACTATAACAAGCCGACCGACGAAGGATTGCATATCGGCCATCGCGGAGTTGCGATGTACAAGGGGTGGCTTTACTACCTCACACCCGACTCCCATCTTATTTCGCTGAATGCAAAGGATGGCACCATCCGTTGGGACGTCGTTGTGGCCGATGTGAAGAAGGGCTACTGGACGACGATGGCCCCACTGGTCGTCCGCAATCACGTAATCATCGGTGTGTCAGGAGACTTCGATAACCTCGCCGGATATCTTCGCTCCATTGATCCTGAAACCGGAGAGACTCAATGGCAGTGGGACAGCACGCCCCCTGCAGGAACCCCTAACAGCACGACCGGTGGCATGACGTGGATGACGGGAACCTACGACCCCGAGCTCAACCTTCTCTATTGGGGGACGGGCAATCCTACACCGGTGTTGAATGGAAAGCCGCGGCCCGGCGACAATCTTTATACCTGCGCGATTGTTGCCCTGAATCCGGATACCGGAAAGCTTACGTGGGCGTTCTCTGCTTCGCCTCACGATACGCATGACTGGGACGCAGTGGAGACACCCATTCTTGTAGACGGTTACTTTCACGGCAAACCACACAAAATGTTGATGCAAGCTTCCCGAAACGGCTATTTCTTTGTCCTTGATCGCACCAATGGCAAGAGTCTTCTGACTTCTGCGTTTGGACCCGTAAATTGGTCACTCGGAGTCGATAAAGAGGGGCGGCCGATTCCAAACCCAGCAAAGGAGCCCGCTCCTGATGGGCGCTTGATTGCACCGGATGAGGGTGGCATGACGAACTATCGCGCCCCGAGTTTTGATCCAACGACCGGCCTGTTTATTGTGGATGCTCACCCCAGCTACAGCATCTATTTTGCTAAAGCCGCGGATGGAATTTACGGCTGGGCAGGTGCGGACTACGGTTTATGGGGCAAAGGGGTCATCGAAGCGATTGATTATCAAACCGGAAAGCTGCGCTGGACCCATGAAGTAGGCGACGGTGGTTCAGGTGCGGGCGTGCTTACAACCGCATCGGGTCTGACGTTTACGGGTGACGCTCACGGCAGCGTGCTGGCACTCGCGACCAAGGATGGGAGAACGTTGTGGCATGCCGGCATGGGTTCTCCGATGGTTAGTTCGCCCACCACCTATGAGTTGGATGGACGACAGTTTGTGATGACGAGCAGCGGAGGCGTACTTTTTGCGTGGACACTTCCGCAGACTGATCGCAAAGCCGTGGCAAAACACTAGTCGTCCGACGGTTGTGAGGCTTCTTCCGTTCGAGGTGAGGAACATATTCTCCTGCCTCCTGGGGAGGAATGGAAATGCTGCCATTCCCGTAGTAGTCTTTCTTTACAGGAGTGCCGATGATCCGCGCGACTGACAGACTTGGCATCGTTTCCGCTGCGATCGTAATGATCATGGGGGCTACGGAATTCGCATCTGCGCACGACTCGAATTTCTCCCAAGCTGCAAAGGCGGCAGCTCCGCTTGGTGTTCACGTGGCTGGGCAACCTGCTGACGATGATGTGGATGATGCTTCAGCGCTGCTTGTGACCTCCGATTTCAATCGTGACGGTTTAGCGGATATGGCGAGGATCACTTTGCATGCTGATGGAACCTCCGATCCCCGACCATTTGGTTGTCTCGTTGGGCCAGCGGAATGGTGCATTTAGACCAATGACGTCCATGGCGTTGCCAGGCCAAAATCCTCGCGCCATGGTTGGTGGTGACTTCAACAATGATGGCAATTCTGATCTGATCGTTGGGAATGAAGATGGGACACTGACATTGCTTCTAGGGGATGGGACTGGCAGCTTCAGCTCTGCTCACCAGATCTCGCCTCAAAGTTCAGTCGTATCGATCGCAGTTGCTGATTTCAACAACGATGGCATTCCAGACATCGCCATTTCCGACTGGCGTGCTAGCTCAGTGACTGTGCTTGTCGGTACAGGCAAAGGCTCCTTCGAGTATTTAAGGTCGTTTCCTCTCCGCATGCGAGGGACGAAACCTCATGTCGCTACTGCAGACTTTAACGGAGATGGTGTAGCGGATATCGCTGTGATCTACGAGCAGGATGATGGTGATACCTACGACGTCATGCTCGGCAATGGGAGTGGCAGCTTTACCCTTGCGCCAGAGAGAAGCTTGGCGAGGAATCCAAACTCACACTGCATTATTCTTTAGATTGGATTTGAGTAATGGCCGGGGCGAGAGGATTCGAACCCATGCCCGTCGAGCTGGTCGAAAATTCAACCAGGGCTAACGACCGTGAAACTGCGGCACCTCATTGGTGCCGGATCGCGACGGTAAAGATCAATGGCAAGCCCTTTCTGGAGTCAAGAGTTTTTGGACGTCGGAGAGCCGGTGTGAGCGCGGCACAGACGTACACACCCACCATCCGGCCGATGAACACGTACTTCCAGGCCACCGCTTGGCCTCGGTAGAGATGCTACGTGCCAGCATCCGCGTGGACGCTCTTGCGCCAGAGTTGGCGAGGGTTGATGAGGCGATGAAGCCCCGGATCTTTGAGGAACTGAAAAGATACAAGTAGGCTACTTCGAAAGTAAGCCCATGCTTATTCCATTCGAATGCTAACCTGGAGAGAGTTATAGCCGAGTTCTCTTCCTGCGTGATGCCACTGAAGGGTACTGTCGATAGAGGTTCGCACTTGGAACGATGGAAGAGGCAAAACAGAAATCAGCAAAAAAGAGCCCAAAGTCATGATCGAAAAATTTAGGTCGCGTCGAATGGACGTCTTTACCAAGTCACATAGCTACAGAAAACGAGATCGTTTTCTCAGAGAAGAAAGTCTATCCGTTACTTGATCGCCCGGAAGCCTACTAAATCAAATGTAATCTTGCCAAAATATTTCTACACCTAAGGATTGATTCTTTTTCGACCCAAATTTATACGTCCACTTCTTCAGCGAAGGCACCGTGCCGGCTGTGCGAAGCCCTACAGGATGAAATTTCCGCCACCCCCCAGCAAGTACACGTCCAACCCTCGGATATATCGGAGCTTCGTCTCCCGGTGGGATCATTAGCATTTTCGACCGGTCACTCGCCGAGCCTCAGTACCCAATTCCCGTTATTCCGGTAAGTTGATTCGGCCGTCGAGATGGAACTTTCCGGTCACTACTGGTGCTCCTGTGTCCGGCTGGCCTCCGCCGATGCTAATGGTGTAATCACCTTGAGTGATGATGGGATTTCCATCTTCGGTCACCATGCCGAGATCGCGGTCTTTCAAATCGAAATGAATCTTTTGACTCGCGCCCGGTTCTAGATGAATGCGCTGGAATTGACGGAGAGCGATGAGGGGTGCACCCTTCACGGCCGGGAACTTGAGATAGACCTGCACAACCTCATCTCCTGGGGCCTTGCCTGTGTTCGTTACCGTCACATCGGCGCCTACAGGCTGCCCAGCTGCCACCGACTTCACCGGAATGGTGAGCTCGCTGTAGGCGAAGGTTGTGTAGCTGAGTCCATAGCCAAACGGATAGAGCGGCTTGGCAGTGAAGTACCGGTAGGTTCGGTTGGCCATGCCGTAGTCCTCGAAGTTTGGCAACTGGTCAACGCCGGTGTAGAAAGTAATCGGCAACCGACCCGCGGGATTGTTCTTTCCGCTCAGCGTTTCAGCCACCGCCGCTCCGCCCTCTTCACCGGGATACCATGCTTCGAGGACGGCGTTGGCATGCTGGTTGATCCAGTTGACGGCCAGGGCGCTGCCATTCATGAGAACCACGGCGAGCGGCTTGCCAGTGGCTGCCACTGCTTCGACCAGTTCCTCTTCAGGCTGGGGAAGATCGATGCTTGTGCGATCTCCGCCTAGAAATCCCGGTTCACTTACCGGCATTTCTTCCCCTTCGAGCTGACTTGTGATCCCCACGACGGCAATGACGGCATCGGCATTTTTCGCCGCCGCGATGGCTTCAGGCGAAGGTGCGTTATTCGACTTGGCCCAGATCAGCTCCGCATGCGGCTTGCTGTTCCTGGTTCCGTAGGAGATTCCGAGCGCGATCTTGCGGCCCTTTTCGAGGTGGGCGTGGCCGACGCCGGATGAGAGTCCTCGCGTGCCGCCGCCGAAAGCTGTTGCTATCTCCTTGCCATCGACTGTGAGCCTGCCGAATCCCTCGCAGCGAATGCCGAGGAGAAAGTCGCCTGATTCGGTGGGTGTCAGGAATCCAGACCATTGCACACCGAAGGTTTTCTTCCCCGCGATTTCTTTCGGGAGATCGTTTTCAGTGAGCTTGACGTTGGTCTCAGTACGGCTCACGATTGGCGGGGTGTTGGCTCCCGGGGCTGGCTGTCCTCTCCGTATGCCTTCGTTGTAGTCGGCTTTGAGGCCCGGCTTGCCATCGGGAGTGGTAAGAAGCGCGTCTGGCACCGCGGTTCCATCAGTGCGAAGGAACTGGGTTCCTGGGACGAAGTTGATGGTTGCGTTGGGGAACTCAGCGTGAAGACCGTCGAGTATGGAGATGATATGCGTGGGCTGTCCAGCATAGTTTCCGATGAGCGGCCTGGTTTGGTCGGCGAGCGGGCCCACGACGGCGATCTTTTTGATTCCCGGCTTGAGGGGAAGCAGGCCGTCATTCTTGAGAAGGACCATGGACTCGTTCGCGAGTTTGCGCGCGTGCGCGCGGTGTTCGACGCTGTCGAGTTCTTTCTCATCGATCTTAGTGAAGGGAACCATGTCCGGCGGATCAAACATACCGAGCTTGATACGCGCGGTGAACAAGCGGATGAGTGCTGTGTCTAGTGTATTTTCAGGCAAGTACCCCTGCTGCACCGCATCGACATAGGCTTTTTCGACGGGCTCTCCAAACCTCGATGTAAAGGTGACGCACTCGTTATCCATGCCTCTGATTACCGAAATGGCAGCACCTTGTGCTTGCGTTGCGCGGTAACGATGATTGGCGGCTACATCGCGAACTGCGTCGCAATCCGAAACGACATAACCCTGAAAGCCCCACTTGCCGCGCAATTGGTCCTGCAGCAGGAACTGGTTGGCGCATGCTGGCTCACCGTTGATTGCGTTGTACGCGCACATGACGGAGCCGGCTTTGCCTTCCACAATAGCGGCGCGGAAGGCAGGCTCATAGGTATCGACCTGGTCGTGCTTGCTCACATCCACGTCGGCAAAGTGGCGCGTCGGCTCCGGACCGCTGTGCACGGCATAGTGCTTTGGGGTCGCAATTCCGAGGTAATATTTCGGATTGTCGCCCTGCAGTCCTGTCACGTAGGCAACACCCATGCGGCCGGTGAGGAACGGATCTTCGCCGTAGGTCTCCTGACCGCGCCCCCAGCGCGGATCGCGGAAGATATTCAAATTCGGAGACCAGAAATCCAACCCTCCCATGATGCCCGTATGTCCCTCGCGTAAATTCTGCACGTGCTTGATGCGTCCCTCGATACCAATCTGGGCTGCCATCTTGTGAATTCCCGGCGCATCAAAAGTTGCTGCCAGTCCGATGGGCTCGGGATACTCGGTTACGCCCTCGTTGATTACTCCGTGGAGGGCCTCACTCCACCATTGGTATGCGGGAATATTGAGTCGAGGAATTGCCGCAGAGTTGTTCTGCATTTGCGTAGCCTTCTCCGCAAGGGTCATCCTCTGTACCAAGTCGGCGGCCCTTTGTTCAGGCGTCAAGCTCGTGTCCATATACGCAGGAGTCGCTGAACCCTGGGCGACCGCAGGCTGTACTGGCAAGGCAAAGAAGAGCGTTCCCGCCACAATCACAAATCTTTGCATCATCTGCGTCATGCGCTTGTTCATGTTGATCCTCAAATCGGAACGTAGGCTGACCGTCATCTGGCCTCTTCCAAAAATGGCCCGCAAGCCCGATCGCTCCATGCAGACCACCAAAGTTCACGAATTCGTCCAGCTCTCTTCGAACACGGGCATCCTAATCGACCATCGGACTAGGAATAAAGCTATATATTTGTCTTGTTCACCGTAGCTCGGCCTTAGTATAGTCAAGGATTCCGGGCTGGAACAGGAAAAACCTCAGTGCCGGCCACGACAGCGCTTCGGCCGTTGCACTCGTTTGCTATCCGCGGAGGCATCTGTGGCGCGTCGAAAAGATCCGCATGGCGTAAGCCAGTCCGGGATCGCCGTTCGCAAAGGCAAGACCTACACAGGGCGAATCGTGTTCGCAGGCTCTCCAGGCGCTGTGGTCAGAGTGACGCTTGTCTGGGGCAACGAACCTACTGATCGTCAGACCGTCACCATCGACAGGCTCGGTGCCGCGTACCGCAAGTTTCCACTGCGTTATATCGCCAAAACCGACACTGACGAAGCCACACTTGAGATCACCGGAACCGGCGTGGGTTCATTTCATGTCGGCGCTGTTTCGCTCATGCCCGCGGACAATATTGAAGGCTTCCGTCCCGAGGTCGTAGCAGCGCTCAAGCAGTTGCGCTTCGGCGTCCTCCGTTTTCCCGGTGGTAACTTTGTCTCCGCGTACGAGTGGCGCAACGGCGTAGGCGATATCGACAAGCGGCCGCCCATTTTCGACCCCGTCTGGCACGTCGTGCAGCCCAACGATGTCGGCACCGATGAGTTCCTCACGCTTTGCCGTCTTCTTGGCGTCGATCCTTACATCACCGTCAACGCGGGCCTCGGCGACGCATGGTCTGCACGTGAGCTGGTCGAGTACACCAACGGTGCCGCAACAACGCCAATGGGGAAATGGCGAGTCGCAAACGGCCACCCTGCGCCATACCGCGTCAAGTGGTGGGGAGTTGGGAACGAGCCCTGGGGCGACTACCAAATGGGCTCCATTTCGCTTCCGCAATTTGAGGTGAAGCACAACCTCTTCGCGAAAGAGATGAAGAAGGTGGATCCGTCCATCAAGCTCATCGCTGGCGGAGCCATGCCCGATGTGATGGAAGGAGCCGATCAGGCGAGGCGCATCAGCGGCCAGTATGTTCCCGATTACCTTTCGCCAGCCGACTGGACCGGCCAGATGCTCCTCAACTGCCTCGACAACATCGACATGGTCAGCGAGCATTACTACGCTTCGGGCACGCAACATACCAACATGAAGCTGCAAAAGAAAGTGCCAATCGAGCCTCCTCTGTCGCTGCTTGAGTGGGAACGCGCGCCCGCCGTCCAGGTTCGCGCGAAATATGAGCACTATCAGGGGTATCTAAAGCGCATCCCAGCGCTCCGTGCCAAACCGATTCCGATTGCCATCGACGAATGGGCTTACTTCGGCGGCAATCGCGACGGATATAGGGTTGTTCCGGCATACGCATGGGCCTTCCACGAAATGTTCCGGCACTCCGATATTTTCCAGATGGGCGCATTCACTTTCGCGACTGCAATGATGAGCCAGAACCGAACTAAAGCGGTTCTCGATCCCACCGGTATGCTCTTCAAGATGTACCGCGATCACTTCGGCACTATTCCTGTCGAGGTGACCGGAGATTCTCCACAGCCGAAGCCAACGTTTCCTGCTGGCGGTGATCAACCCGCAGTCAACCCCGGCAGCGACACGTATCCACTGGATGTTAGCGCCGCGCTCAGTGAAGACCGTACGACTCTCTCCATTGCCGTGCTCAATCCTTCCGACTCTGAACAGAGCATCAGGATTGCGATCACCGGAACGAAGCTCGCGAGTGCAGGAAAGGTGTGGCGCATGGCTCCCGACTCCATTGATGCAACTGTTCAAGTGGACAAGAAGCCTGAAGTTCAGGTCGAGGAACAGACGCTTGGCGGATTGCCCGACACCATCACTGTGCGCCCGTTCAGCGTCAACATTTATTCCTACCCGGTTCAATAGCGTGTCTTTCGAGAGAGGTATCAGATGAAAATGATGAAAATGCTTCTTGCGTGCGTGGTCGCGATCGTACCGGCCAACCAGACCTCGGCCCAGGTGCAGACGAACGTTCCGGAAGTCGTCGCCAACGCAAAGCCTGTCGCGGTCGAACGCATCAAGATTCACGGCACGGCGCTCGACGGCAATCTTGAAGGCGACGCAGTCGATCGTGAAGTCATCGTCTTCCTGCCGCCCGGCTACCAGAGAGACAAAAAGCGTCGCTATCCCGTGGTCTACGCGTTGCACGGCTACTCCATCGGGGCCGAGCAGTGGACGCATGAAATCCACGTGCCGCAGACCATCGAAGGCGCATTCGCCCTTGGCGCGAAGGAAATGATCGTTGTCCTGCCCGACTCCAAAACCATCTACAACGGCTCGATGTACTCAAGCTCCGCCACCACAGGGGACTTCGAGAAGTTCATCGCGCTCGACGTGGTTGCCTACATCGATGCGCATTATCGCACTATCCCTAATCGCACTAGCCGTGGTCTCGTCGGCCACTCCATGGGCGGTTATGGTGCGTCTCGTATCGGTATGAAGCATCCGGATGTTTTCGGCGCCCTCTACATCATGAGTCCCTGCTGCATGGCTCCGATGGCCGGTGGTGGTCCCGGTCCCGCCGATCAGATGAAGGAGCGGGCGATTGCCAGCGAGAAGAAGGTTGCGTCGGCCAAGTCCCCAGCCGATCTCGCGGCACAGTCTCCAGGCTTCGCTGCCGCGCAGTATGCAACAGCAGCGGCGTGGGCTCCCGATCCAAAGAATCCTCCCCTCTACTTCGACCTGCCGACCAAAGACGGCGTTCCGCAGCCGGAGATCGTAGCGAAATTTACCGCAAACTCACCGCTAGCCTTTGTCGATCAGTACACCGACAATCTCAAACAGTACCGTGCCATCTTTATGGACGTCGGCGACCAGGACGGTCTACGCTTCGATGCCACCAGGCTGCATAATATTCTCGATAACTATGGAATCGCAAACGGCTTTGAGATCTACTCCGGCACGCACACGAGCGCAGTCTCCGATCGATTCCAGAACCATGTCTTGCCGTTCTTCAGCAAGAATCTCTGTTTCACGACAGATTGCCGCTAGCATTCGCCAGCAAGCCTGCGCCCGCGCAGAGCCGGATTCGAAAGCCGCTCGCTATCGGCAACGGCGCCGAATACACGAACATCTTCCCGCTCTTTCAGCAAGAACCCTTGCTTCAAGGCGGATTGCAGCGACCATTAAGGCGACGCGTTTCGCCGTCTTTGATTAAGCTTTCTCATCATCAGCCATAGCTACTAATGGCGATATGGATCGGATTCTAATCGCACATGAATCGACGAAGTTTTCTCGTGAGTTCGTTGGCAGCTACCGCCGCAGGCCCGCTGTCCGCCATGTCGAGCCCATTGCTTTCAAGCGCTGTTCCGGCCGCAGGTGAAGCCAGGATCGCCGTCCTACTCGTCGATACGGATAGGGTGACTGTTCCGATCGATGAGCGAATTTACGGCCAGTTTCTGGAACACATCAACCATTCGGTGGAGGATGGGCTCTTTGCCGAACAGATTCGCGGCGCGGGGTTCGAGGCCGAAGACTTCAAGACATACTGGGAGATGTTCTCGGACCGCGGCCGTGTCGAGGTTGCAGACATCGATTTCCAGAACGGCAAGAAGAGCGTGCGCCTGCACGTTGATGGCGGTCACGCGAGCATCCGGCAAGGGCGGCTCTTCCTCGATGCGGGAATTAAGTATGACGGTTCTCTCTGGATCAAGCGCGAAGAGGGCTCTCCCAAGTTGACGCTTCGTGTGACGAGCTCCAAAGGCGTTTCAATCGCATCGATTCCACTTACGTTTGCTGGTTCCGACTGGCAGGAGATTCCCTACTCCTTCACCAGTCCGGCGCGAGATCCCCAGGCCTTGATCGAGATTAGTGCATCAGGCCACGGCGCACTGTTGCTCGACTTCATCTCAATGATGCGCGCAGATGTCCGTCGCGACGGCATGTTGCGTCCCGACCTGCTGCAGGCCCTCAGGGATCTCCGTCCGACTTTCATCCGCTGGCCTGGAGGCTCCTTTGCTTCCACTTACAAGTGGAAAGAAGGTATCGGCCGATACGCATCGCGCGGATACCATCCCAACACCGACTGGGGTGGGTACTCGGACTATTTCGGCTTTGGGACAGAAGAGTTTCTTGGGCTTTGCCGGAAGCTCAACGCCGAACCTCTGATCACGCTGGCTTGCCCCGGTACGAAGGCCGAGCAGGTTCAATACGCTATGGACTGGGTCCGCTACCTTAATGATCCCCCAACAACCGAATGGGGACGGCTACGTTCATCAAACGGACACCTCGACTCCTACAATGTGAAGCTTTTTCAGATCGACAATGAGCCGATGAATAACGGCTTTACGCCGGAGCAGTATGCGGAAATCGTTAACCTCTATGGTAGTCGGCTGCGTTCCATTGCTCCCAACGCACGAATCGTGGCTTGCGGACAGAAACGATCCAACGATATGGATTGGAGCGAGAAGGTCATCGACATCGCCGGAAATAACTTCGACATCCTCGGCTGCCACAACTACGAGTACGAACCGGAGAACTTTGAGACTGGCCTGAGACGCATTCGTGATTACCTTACGAAGTTGCGGGACTACGTGCGCGTTTCGAAGCACCCTCAAATTGAAATCGGCGTTCTCGAGTGGAGCCTCCAGCACACCTACGATTGGCGCGCCGGACTTCATGCGGCCGGCAGCCTGATGCTTTATGAGGAACTCAGCCCGGGCCTGACGATGACCTGCCCCGCGCTGCTCATGCGGAACACGACAGACGATCCCAAGTGGACCTCCTCCATCTATCACGATCACGTCTCGTGGTTCCCTGGCGGAAGCTACGAGGTCGAGAAGCTCTTTCGGGAGCACTATGAAGAGCGATACCTTGCGTCTGCAACCGGAGCATTCCATGACGTCCCAGATCGGAGCATTTTGTTCGACAAGATCTCGACGGCCATCCCGTCAGAGTGGCTGGGCGGCGCCGTAGACGCCGTGGCCACGACGAGCGCAAATGGCCGTCGCATTGTGATCAAGGCTGTCAACTATCGAGCAGAGCGGAACACGTTGCTCGTGCGGCTGCAAGGCGCAAGCGTTCCGGCGAAGGCTTCCGCGAAGGTGCACACAATTACCGCAGGCCTAACGGACTCCGCATCACTGGATCATCCGAATGCGATTGCGCCGGTGAGTCGGCCGTTGAATTATGCGAAGGACTTCTCCGTAGATCTTGAGCCTTACACCGTTGCCGTAATAGAAATCCGAGCAGAATGATCTGGTTCTACTGTTAGCCATGACGATTTTCAACCAAGGTTGCTCTTGGGTAGTGCGTCAGTTTGAAAACTGACGCACTACCTGCTCTCTTGTATCAAAATCGACCGGTGAGTGCGGATAGCCGATTCGTCGCCGCGGAATGGGTTTGATCTGACCGGTCCCAAGTTAAGAGTGGTGTTTTTTCTGTTTGAAATGAGGAACTCTGCATATGCAGACCAACTGGGCATTGAGGAAAGAAAGGTCATCGTTGAATACAGTGAAAGCGCATCGCAGCCAGCTAACTATGCAAATTAGAATGCGAATGGTATTCATTTTCTTGTTACCCTTCGCTCCTCTTGCTAGGGCGTGTTCACGCTAATGCAGAGCTTCGACGATGAGAGAGAAGTTGAGGAAGAGCACGTCGAGCTTCTCGAAGCGGGAGAAGGGATACATCTATTTGCGGGAGTCGGAGGAAGCGAGTTCACCACTATAAGATCTGAACCAAATTCTTTGGCGATCAGATCTGCCACATTGACCACTTGTCCAGATGTTTCAGCATCTTCGTATCCCACGATGATCCGCTTGAAAGAAACAAGTTGTTCCTTATCGGGAAGCGAGTGGATTCAGTTTCTAGTTTTTGGGATCGGTGCGCGTAGGCACACACTCCTTTTTGGAGATGACTCAAAGTAAACGACCGCGAACTGCGAGCACGCCACATTTTGCATCGCGGATGATATGGGATAGTACCGACCAGGGTGCATGATCAGCCATCGATGGCCGACCGCGTAGCCCGACAACGATCAAGCTGGCTGCTTCCGATTCCGCAACGCCAGGGATGACCTGTGAAGGCGAACCGTATTCAATGCGAATTTTGGGTTTGCAGAATACTTTTGCGTCCGCGGGGAGAAGGCTGAGAAGCTGATGTTGAAGATGGCTCTCATCGAGATCGGACTTTGCGCCCGGTGTCTTTACGTTGTCTTCAACCACATGCAATAGCGTAAGCCGGCCGTCGCTACCCTCCGCTAGTGCTGAAGCATACTGCGCGGCACGCAAATTGCCGATATCCAGGTCAGTACAAAATAGAATCGATCTGAAAGGGTGACGCTCGATGTGGGAGTTTGGCCCTACGATAAGGACAGGCTTGGAAGTCCTGCGCAGCACCGATTCGGCGACCGAGCCGAGAAGCAGCCGCTCGATGCCACTCGCGCCGTGTGACCCAAGAACTAGAAGGTCAACCTTTTCTTCTTTGGCGACCTGCTCCATGAGATCAACAGCCCCGGCACTCGCGACTGTCGTATTTACCCGAAGCCCTGTCAGCCGCGGATCGCTGGCAACGAGTTTCGTCATCCCATCTTTTGCAGCTTCGAGTTCGGCAGTGAATACCTCTGCCGGGATAGGATTCTGCCCATCTCCATAAACAATGGGGGTGACAGCGTGAACTAGGAACAGCTCCGATCCAAAGATCTGGCTAATGGCGATAGCCATATTCAATGCATGGTTAGCGGGTTTGGAGAAATCCGTTCCCACTAAAACCCTCTTAAAATGGACATCTTTTGTGGAGAGATGGATATCCTGGCTATCCGTGGAGGAAATCGTGTCGGAGAAGGGAACCATGTGCGCACCTCGCAGATCTTCACGAATGACTGAAGCGAAATACTGTCTAAAAGGGATACTAGATCGACCTTGCCTAGAACGCGGTGATTTGGATCACAACGCGAACTGGCCGCGCGCTTATTCCCATGACAAAGGGTAGGCAATCGCTTACTCCGCTCGATAATGTATGGAAACGCCAAAGTCTTGACCTTGTATGGCGTTCGAGGCGGACCTCAGGAAGTCTCGTCCCACTAACTTCGTTAGGCACACTCAGGCAATCGCCCTTGGTGGCATGACTTGCAGGTCGCGCTAGGCGACTGCGGGCGGAAGCGGAAGTCGCTCTTCTTCCGCTTTCGCGGTGCACCTTCAGCGCACCAACGAGCGTCGAAACAGATTTTTGGTGGGCCCACCAGGACTTGAACCTGGAACCAAAGCGTTATGAGCACTCTGCTCTAACCAATTGAGCTATAGGCCCTTATGCCGAGGAACGTCGCACGACCGTAATCGAGCGTAAGGAAGCGTAATAGATAGGAGTTTACCGCAAATAAGCGAATAATGAGTCCCCTGCTCTAACCGTTGAGCTACAGGCCCTGATTGAAGAAAAACGGGCTCCACTGGACTCTGACGTCGGGCGGCGTGTAAGCTTCCCGAGCCCAACCAACATTGTATGGCGTAAGAATGGCAGCACAACATCTTCCGGAAGACGATCTCTCCATGAAGTGTGTTCGCCAGTAGAATCCGTCGCCCGCACACCAAAACTGAGGGCGACAGTTGACATTTCCTGCATCGGAAAAGGGGTCCCGGAAACGAGCGAACCCCCGCCCTCGACCCGTCCGACTTAGGGCATGCGGGAGCCAGGTCCAGACTCAAGTTATTTCTTTCTAAGACTTTGCACGCTTTTGACGGGGATGGGGGTATTCGCGTCCGCCCCGGTCTGTCTCCTTGGATGGAGCACAAGTTTCTGCACGCGCCAATTCAGCAGTTCTGCTACGAAGAGCACATTCTCGGACGGGCAGGCGATCTCGTGGATCCAGCCAAATTGCTTCAGCTGTTTTCCAGTTTCGCCCAGAACGCCGAGCACCTTTCCGTCCAGGCTGAGCTTTGTAGATTCGCCCCGGAAACGCATCTGAGGCATAAAGTACCTGATTCGGTCCAGGCGTGATGCATATCGCCCACGGGGAACCCGAGGCTTGCGTGCCCGTGGCGTCCGGAGCAGGTTTCTTGCCGATCGCCGCGACTGCGCTTGAATAGTCAAAGGGCAAGTCGATCGTGATCTGCCGAAGGAATTTGCCATCGCCATTAAATACCTGGATTCGTCGGTTGCCGCGGTCGGCGACGTAGATGTTTCCCTCGAGATCGGCAGCGATGCTGTGGGGTGTGTTGAATTGCCCGGGCCGGTCGCCGGGTTCGCCGAACGACATGAGCCATTTGCCGTTCTTGTCGACTTTGGCGACGCGCGAATTGATGTAACCGTCGCTGATGTAGGCGTTGCCGGCTGGATCCCACGCGACATCGGTGACCTGGCGAAACTGCCCGTCGACTGGAGGCAGCGGCGGGTGCATATGTTTCAATGGCCCAGTGCTCTCGTCCGAGGCCTCCTGCTTGCGCCCAAACACCATGACCACCCGGCCCGCCGGATTGAACTTGATCACCATATCCGACCCCTTGTCGGTGACCCAGATGTTGTCCTCTTTGTCGACTTTGACGGCGTGCGCGTAAGACCATGCGTAGAGATTGTGTCCAATCTCGCGCAGGTACGTGCCGTCGGGAGCAAACTCCAGGAGTTGGGCGGCGCTGGCACCATACGCCGGGCCCGTGGAATTGCTACGGCTAAAGACAAAGACGTGTCCCTTGGAATTCACCGCCACGCCGGCGGTCTCGCCGAGATACAAATTCGGAGGAAGCTTCAGGAAGTTAGGAACAGAGTCGAAAGGAATCTCGGGTGTGGGCTGCACCTGAGCCAAGAGGGAAACCGGTGCGGCGATACATAGCGTGAGAGCGAAGGCAAAGGATTTCAAAAACGACCTCCTTAAACGATCGTTATGTTGGAGTGCGACGTGAAATGAGCGACGGGAAATGATACATCCCTGACGTTTGATTTCTTCAATTGTTTCTATCGCCCGGTAAACATTGAGTGCTGCGCTTAGCCCTACATGCTCAGCTGCGATATAACATGAGACGTGCATCTTCCAGTGAAGGCGCCTCTTTTGCCGATGCTTGCCAAACGGGTGGATGAGATTCCCGCGGGAGAAGATTGGCTGTTCGAGCCTAAGTGGGATGGATTTCGCGCGTTGATCTTTCGCGACGCTGAAGAAATTTTGATTCAAAGCCGCGACGAGAAGTCGTTGAACCGATACTTTCCTGAGCTGATTGAATCCTTGCGGTGGCAGCTGCCCAAGCGTTGCGTTCTTGACGGCGAAATCGTGATCGCGTCGGATCGTGGACTGGATTTCGACGCACTCCAACTCCGCATCCATCCGGCTGCTTCGCGCGTAAACTTGCTTTCCAGGCAGATTCCGGCCTCGATCGTGTTCTTCGATCTGCTTTTCGAGGGAGATCGCGATCTAATGAACGAGCCATTTCAACTTCGCCGCAAAGCGTTGGAGAAGCTGCTTTCGTCAGCGGAGGCGCCGCTTCATTTGACTCCCGCGACTGACGAACGAACGGTTGCTTTGGACTGGTTTCGCCGTTTTGAGGGTGCTGGCCTTGACGGCGTAATGGCGAAGCCAGCCTGGGGAGTCTACGAGCCAAACAAACGGGTCATGCTCAAAGTGAAACATGAACGGGATTGCGAGTGTGTGGTCGCCGGGTTTCGCTGGCACAAGAATGGTGAAGGAACGGCCGTTGGTTCGCTGCTTCTCGGACTCTACGACGGCTCGGGATCGTTACAGCACGTAGGTGTTTGCGCGAGCTTTACACAGGCGAAGCGTCGTGAGCTGGTGGAATACCTCAAGCCCTATCGCAAGGATGCGTTGGTGGACCACCCCTGGAAGCGTGAAGTCACGGATGGGAATCAGCGCATGCCAGGCGGTCAAAGTCGCTGGAGTCAAGGGAAGGACCTGTCCTGGGAGCCATTGCGACCGGAACTTGTCGTCGAAGTGGCGTATGAGCACATGCAGCGAGATCGATTCCGGCACATGGCGCACTTTCGAAGATGGCGTAATGATAAGAGGCCTCGCGACTGTACCTACGCTCAGCTTGAGGTTGTTCCACCGCAGGAATTGATGGCGATCTTCTCCAGCGGCCGGTGAGATTTCTGACGTGCTTCAGGCGTTCTTCTTCGACGCTCGCCGGGTGGCGTATCCGCGGGTCGGATCGTCATCGGGATCCGGTGTTTCCTGTGGCGGCCGCAGCTCTTCGGGAACATTTCGCAGGTTAACCCGAATGCGGGTCCAGGTCGAAGACCTTCCTCTCATGCGGTCGACCAACACATCGTCCACCGCAAGATGTGTGGCGGCTTGCTTATACTTTGTCCTCCATCGTTCCAATCCTGCTAGCGCCGCATCTTCGTGGGGAGAATTCGCGACAACGATGAGCGGCATTTTTGTCCTAGGCTTCTTCGCGGTCGTCTTGATTGAAGATGATTTGGCTCGCGATGGCGAAACGCGAGGCGCTTCCCCCTCCATCTTTCGGAAGTGTGGCGGCCACGGAGCATCGCCCAGCCCCTCGGCTTCGTCTTTTGTCGCCAATTCGAGCAATCCGTCCAGCGAACCGGGCGAATTGTCCATATCGGCATGAGGGTCCCCGATGTCTGCGAAGCGTTGAGGCATTGTGAGCACGGTGAAATCAGACGGTTCGCAGGCGGGCACCTCTTGCCACCCCAGCGGCGCCGAGACCCGAGCGTCGGGCAACGGACGTATAGAATAGGCCGAGGCCGTGGTTCGATCTTTTGCATTTTGGTTGTAGTCAAGGAAGACGCCGTGTCGCTCTTCTTTCCACCACTTCGAACTCGCGAGAGCGGGCAGACGCCGCTCGACCGCACGCGAAAGCGCAAGAGCTGCACGGCGAACCTCGGTGAAGCTCCAACGAGGTTGAATCCGTACGATCACGTGCATCCCTCGCGAACCGCTGGTCTTAGCCCAGCCTTTGAGGCCGACGTCATCAAGCACCACTTTTACGTCAAGGGCGACGGTACGCACGTTTGCCCAGGACACGCCTGGTCCGGGATCGAGATCGACCCGCAACTCGTCAGGATGGTCGAGATCCTCCGAGCGCACCGGATGCGGATGTAACTCGATGCAGCCCAGGTTCACGATCCAGGTGAGGCCGGCGGCATCATCAACGACGAGCTCTTCGGCGGTGCGGCCGGATGGGAATGCTAGTGTCACGGTTCGCAACCAACGGGGGCGATCGGTAGGGGCTCGTTTCTGATAGAAGGCATCTCCTTCTGCACCGTGAACAAATCTCTTCAAAACGATTGGTCGGTCCCGAATGCCGGCAAGTGCGCCTGGCGCGACTGAGAGATAGTAGTGTACGAGGTCGAGTTTCGAGAGCCTCGTTTGCTTCGAGAAATAAAGTTTGTCAGGGTGCGTTATGCGGACTTGACGCCCCTCGATCGAAAGCACCTCGACTTCTTCCTCACTTTTCGCAGACATGGGTGACTCCCCGATACCCAAATTATTTAGCCTGAGCACAATACTCGCTGTTACCCCCGTGCGCACGCAGTACGTCCGTTATGTAGTATGCCGTCATTCCTTGCCCTAACTTTCTTTGCTGTTCGCTCATTTCTCCAATACCGGCGACCTGATCGATCCAAGCTGCAGCGCACTGGGTCGCAGTCTGAGACGAATCCGAGCAGGAGAGGAGTTTCTCGAATGCCTGGAGATAAATGTTGAAATGTTCTCGCGAGAGAAGTGGTCCGTGGCCCGGCGCGACCACGCGGAATGGTACGCGTTCAACCTCTTCGAGGGCTATCTTCCAGCCATTGCCGCAAGCGGTATCGAGAAACGCTGCCGGAAACGTCACGAGGTCTCCGACGAAGACGACTCCGGAAGCCGCATCGAAAACCCACACATCACCTGCTGTCGCCGCGTTTCTAGCTACATGAATCTGCAACTTCCGCCCACCAATCGTGAGTGTCTCCGTGTTGCTCAAAACAACGTCCGGCTTCAGCGCCTCGCCAGCCTCAATGGTCGCCAGGTCTGTCTTTATTTCCTCACGCTCCACAGGATTAAGTTTTTCCGTAGCCAGCATTTGCCGCGAGGACTCCGCGCTCTTGGCTAGGAATCCTCCAAGAGCATCATTGATCGCCCCTGATCCATACACCTTGATCCGGGGGTAAGCTTTGCGCAAGCCGATATTCCCACTGACATGGTCAAGATGCCAATGGGAGTTAATCACGGCCACAATGGTAGTATGCTTCTGCTCGGCGAAGAGCTCGATCTTTCTCCGATGACTTTCATGGCGGCCGGTGTCGATGACGGTCAACCTTTTTGCGCTCTCAAGGATATAAGTGTTGCCATCTGGTTCGTGCCCAGGGATGACTTCACCCGCTATCTCGAAAGTATGAGGGGCGATCAGCGGCACCGCAGCATATACGGAGGGGCTCGTTGGCATTAGAAAACTTATGAAGGCTACCTGGAGTATCTTCCCGTTGATCAGCATTTAGTTTTCCTTTCGTGCCTGGAAACAGTTGACACATGTCGTTTGCCCTGGCTGGATGAATCATGACCCGTTGCTTCGTGAAATTGCAGTGGGCCGTAGGAGCCAAAGTCACATTCCCTCATTCAATCGATATGTCCGTATTCGGTCAGCACCTCGATGACGGTCTGGAAGAGGAGTTCTGGTCCTCCCACTTTGCTGATAAATCGGTCGGCATAGCCGGCATCCACGGGGATTTCATTTACTCCCGAAATCAAGATCACCGGCATCGTAGGCCGCGTGGCTTTCACGGATTTTGTAAGTTCAGTGCCAGTCATGCCCGGCATCATTTGGTCAGAGAGAACAAGATTGATGCTCGCTCGATCAAGCAACTCCAGTGCTTCTACTCCCGAGCTCGCCGTTACGACTTGATATCCTTGCTTTTGCAGTATTAGCTTTCGGAGGATCCTTGGAGTTTCCTCATCGTCCACACATAGGATAGTGATATTACTGGGCACCATTGGACACCCCTGCTATCTCTACTGTCTCAGATGCAGCGATGTCAGAGTCCCGTACTCCTTGAACCTCTGCGTCAGGTAGCCTCACTTGAAAACAGGTGATATTCCGGCCGGTAAGTGACGCGCTTCGGAAACGAATTGTTCCTCCGTATTTCTGGACGATGCCTTTGCTGATCCAGAGACCCAAGCCGGTACCTTTAGTCGATTTCGTTGTGAAAAACGGTTCGAAGAGATGTTTTGCATGCTCCGGATCGATACCAGTACCTGTGTCGCAGATCGAAATGCAGACCTCTGGACGTTGATGGCTGTGCCACGAAGATTCGAAAACGTGCAGACGTAATGTGCCACCGTTGGGCATGGCCTGGACCGCGTTCCCAATGAGATTGAGAAATACCTGTTTTAGCTCGACCGGGAAACCCCAAATAGTTCCTTTGCTTCGGTATTGTTTGTTTAGGGAGATATTGTTGAATTCCATTCGGCGCGATTGCAACTCAAGAATCTCGTCGAGAAGTGCAGAAATGGAAACCTGGACTGGGTGCTTCGATTCCCGATAGAAGCCGAGCGTTTGCCGCGTAATATGGCTGACGCGGCGGAGCTCTTCTTCACCAAGCTTCGCTAGATAACGAGCTTCTTCGTCGAGAGATGGATGGTCGCGAAGCAGGTAAAATGCGCTGGTGATCGCTTCCAGAGGATTATTGATCTCATGGGCGATGATTCCGGCCACCCTCCCCATTGCCGCAAGCCTCTCTGTCTTACGAAGAGCCTCCTCAGCTTTCAGCTGAGCAGTAATGTCTCGGTTAATCTCCAGGATTGCATTGCCGTCTGCCTTGAGCGCCTTTCGGCATGCGACGGTTACTTCCTGGCCGTCGCGGGTAAATTGAGTCAGGTTTCCATTCCATTTGCCGGTTTGGGCGAGTGCGCTCTCCACATCGCTAAATCCCCTTGGGAACCTAGTCTTCAGAACTTGGTGGATCGACTTGCCCAAAATCTCCTCGCGCCGCCAGCCATAGAGTGCCTCTGCACCCGAATTCCAGAATAGAAGGGCGCCGTTCATGTCTCGCACAATAATGGCCTCGGTCGCCAACTCGAGCAAATCCGCTCGCTCCCGGAGCAGATCTTCGAGATGCTTCCTCTCGGTGACGTTGATGAATGCGGCGACCGCTCCTCGCACGTTGCCAGATTGATTGAAGAGGGGACTGGCACTGGATTGGAGATAAATGGGCTCCCCATCGGGCCTTTGAATTTCAAGTTCAAGACTCCCGGATTGCTGACCGGTCTTTGCGGATCTGAGCAAAGGATGGTCAGCGCTGGAGAGGCGACAACCTTCTTTATATATCTCGAAAGAATCAGCGGTTGCTGGATCGATGCGCGCTGCAATGTTCTCGCCAGGTTTTACTCCGAGCAAATTACTGAGCGCCATGTTTGCCGTGACAACAGTGCTTTCTGGATCCTGCGAAACCGCGACACCAACCGGCAGGACCTGCATAATCGCTTCAAGCTCTGCCACGCGCTCCTGGAGCTGAGCGGCTAGATTGCGAATCTGTTCTTCGGCTGCGATCTGAGCGCTTATATCGGTGTTGGTTCCAAACCACCGCACCAAATTTCCTTGGGAGTCGCGGATCGGTACGGCGCGAGTGAGAAACCAGCGATACTGTCCTTCTTTGCCTCGTAAGGGAAAGGTGTCTTCCCATGATTCTTCGGCTCTTCGGGATCGTTCAAGCTGCTGAATGACTCGATCCGCATAGTCCGGGTGCTGGACACTCCGCCATCCCCACGTCGGCATTTCTTCAGGCAGGGTCCCGATGAAGTCGTACCAGCGTTGGTTGTACCAGAAGATGGAGCCCTGAGCGTCGGCCATCCAGGCTAGCTGTGGGATTGAGTTTGCCAAGGTGCGGAATTGATGTTCACTTTCATGCAGCTGCTCCGTTCTTTCCGCTACGCGTTGTTCGAGATCACGATTGAGACGTTCGAGCTGACGATTCTTACGATGCAATTCGGCAAAGACGCTCACCTTGGCACGAAGCAATTCCGGAATTACAGGAACCGAGATGTAGTCGACCGCGCCGCTCTTGTATCCCTTGATCCGGTCGAGATCAGTAAGGTGAACGGCAGAGATAAAGATGATAGCCGTCTTCTGGAATCTCGGATGTTGCCGCATCATGTCGGCCAATTCGAATCCATCGATCTCCGGCATGCTTACGTCCATTAGGACAACCGCTATGTCCTGACGCAAAAGGTGATCGAGTGCCTCCCTGGCAGATCGAGCATGAATTAGGTTCTCATTCAACTCCTTGAGTATGACTTCGTAGCTCATCAGCTTACCCGGCTGATCGTCTACCATGAGTATGTTTGCCCGATCGTGGTCGTTCATCTTTGTTCTTTGTCCGTTGAGAATTGCATTCCCGAAGTCCGACTTTGTTATCCCGAAGCACTTGTTGTTATCGATGGAGCCACATGCGGCAAGCCGACAAGAGTTGCTCCGTATTTACCGGCTTCGCCAAATACTCGGAGGCGCCAGCTTCCAGACACTTTTCGCGATCACCTTTCATGGCTTTCGCCGTCAATGCGATGATTGGCAGACGGTGAAACTGCGGATTTTGGCGGATGACTTGCATGGTTTCGTATCCATCCATCTCTGGCATCATGATGTCCATCAGGACAATGGAAAGATCGCTGGTTGATTCGACTGTCGCGATTGCTTCGCGTCCCGTTCCCGCCGTAAGCACGCTCATGCCACGGCGTTCCAAGACGCTGCTTAGAGCAAAAATATTTCGCACGTCGTCGTCAACGATCAGGACTTTCCTGCCGACCAAAGCTTCGTCCGAGCGGTGCAACCGATCCAGCATATTCCGCTTTTCCTCCGGCAAATCAGACACGACCCGATGAAGGAAGAGCGCAGTTTCGTCAAGGAGACGCTCGGGCGATTCCACATCTTTTACGATAACGCTGCGCGCCAACATGTGTAGCCTTACGTCTTCCTCCGGCGACAGATCCTTTCCGGTGAAAACAACCACTGGCAACTCGCCTCCAGGCTTGGATTGAGCCAGTTGCTCAAGAAGCTCAAAGCCGGTCATATCGGGCAGACGGAGATCGAGGACGACACAGTCAAACTGCTCCTTGCTCACTGCCGCGAGGGCATCCGAGCCAGTGGAAACAACAGAGACATCGATGTCATCATGACCTAACAATGCTTCGATGCTGAGCTGTTGTGCTGGTTCATCCTCGACCACCAGAAGCCGCTTGCGGCGAGGGCTCGAATACTCGCGTATCCGAGTAATCGCGGCGCTCAGGCCCTCGCTCGTTGTTGGCTTGGTCACAAAAGCGAAGGCCCCATGTGAAAGGCCATGGTGCCAATCTTCATCCATAGTCAACATCTGGACTGGTATATGACGCGTCGCGGGGTCCTGCTTCAGATGATTTAGAACAGTCCACCCGAGCATGTCTGGAAGCGAGACGTCGAGGGAAACGGCGGTCGGATGGAACTCACGCGCCAACGCAAGGGCCTCGGCGCCTCGGAGCGCCACCAGAACCTTGAAACCTTTTTCTCGCGATAGGTCACAAAGAATTCGTGAATAGTGGATATCGTCTTCAACGATCAGCAGTACGGCATCTCCGGGCTGGATATTGTTGCGGTCGTCCTCGAGTACATCGATCGGGTCTTCCATAGAGGTCATGACCGAGACTGGAACATCGAGGCGTGGCCCGTGGTGCGGGAGACTAGCTGTGTTGACAATCTGGGTGGACGGGCCGACATAGGTCTGCGGTAGATAAAGGGTGAAGGTACTGCCCTTGCCCGGTGTGCTTCTCAGCTGGATTTCTCCACCGAGGAGGCTGGCCAATTCGCGGCTGATTGCGAGACCAAGGCCTGTGCCGCCGTACTTACGGCTGGTGCCGGCGTCTGCTTGTTGGAATGCCTCGAAGATAATTCTCTGCTTGTCCGCAGGAATGCCGATTCCACTATCCGAGACCTCGAAAGCCACAACAGAGGCTGCTCCGCTAAGGATTGGGTGGCGCGCTGTCCATCCACTGGTGACTGCCGCAACGGAAAGACGTACGCCTCCCTGCTCTGTGAACTTGAATGCGTTCGACAAGAGATTCTTGAGCACCTGCTGCAGGCGCTTGGAATCAGTTACCAGGCTGCGCGTGAGATGAGCGTCAGTATCCACCTCAAAAGCGAGCTTGCGATTCTCTGCCTCGTGCCGGAAAGGACGTGCTACCATTTCGATCAGGCTAGCGAAGAATACCTCTTCGGCTTCCACTGAGACAGTGCCGGACTCAATCTTAGAAAGATCCAAAATATCGCTGATGAGATTGAGAAGATCAGTTCCAGCGCCGTGAATGGTGCGGGCAAACTCGACTTGTTTAGGAGTGAGGTTAGTGTCCGGGTTGTCGGCGAGTTGCTGGCCAAGAACAAGAATGCTATTGAGTGGCGTCCGTAATTCGTGTGACATATTCGCCAGAAACTCCGACTTATACTTCGAAGTCAGGGCGAGTTCTTTTGCCTTCTCTTCCAATGCTCCGCGAGCTTGCTCAATTTCCTGATTCTTGCGTTCTACTTCAGCATTTTGCTCGGCGAGTTGCTTGGCTTTCTGGGCAAGCTGCTCGTTGGTCTGTTGCAGTTCTTTTTGTTGGGTTTGCAACTCGACTGCCAATTGTTGCGATTGCTTTAACAGGCCTTCAGTCTGCATCGTGGCTTCAATGCTGTTCAGCACAATGCCAATGCTCGAGGTCAATTGCTCAAGGAAAGCGAGATGGGAGTTGGTGAAAGCGTTCAGACTAGCTAACTCGATGACAGCCTTGACACGATCTTCGAAGAGAATCGGCAAAACGATAACGTTGCGTGGAACTGCCTTGAATAAACCAGAGCGAACCGGAATCGTGTCTTCCGGTAGATCGGAGATCAACATGCGACGTTTTTCTAACGCGCACTGTCCGACCAGGCCTTCCCCTATCTTCACAGTCTCTTGATGTCCTTCGGTCGAGTCTGCGAATGAGGACAAGAGCATCATCCTGCCGGGCGTCTCCGCTTCCATTTGATAAAGAACCCCTTGTTGGGCATTGACCAAGGGCGCAAGTTCGGAGAGTAAGAGACGTCCAACTGTGGTTAGTTCGCGCTGGCCCTGCAACATGCCGGTGAAGCGGGCGAGATTCGTCTTCAGCCAGTCCTGTTCCGTATTGCGGTCAGTGGTGAGCCGCAAGTTGTCGATCATGGTGTTGATGTTGTCTTTCAGTTCTGCGACTTCGCCGCTGGCATCCACCTGAATCGAACGGGTCAAATCGCCTTTGGTGACGGCGGTGGCCACCTCAGCAATTGCACGCACTTGATTCGTCAAGTTGTCGGCGAGGAGGTTCACGTTGCCCGTGAGATCCTTCCACGTGCCGGCTGCGCCAGGTACGTTTGCCTGGCCGCCGAGTCGCCCTTCCACGCCTACCTCGCGGGCAACCGTTGTGACCTGATCGGCAAAAGTAGCCAACGTGTTGGTCATATTGTTGATGGTTTCCGCAAGAGCCGCAACCTCGCCCTTCGCGTTCACCGTGAGCTTTTGCGTCAGTTCGCCATTGGCCACAGCGGTCACCACTTTGACGATGCCGCGCACTTGTTCTGTTAGGTTCACCGCCATTACGTTGACGTTGTCGGTAAGATCCTTCCAGGTGCCGGCGACGTCGGGCACCTGAGCCTGGCCACCCAACTTTCCTTCTGTGCCAACTTCCCGGGCCACGCGCGTTACTTCGGCGGCAAAAGCGTTAAGCTGGTCCACCATCGTGTTGATGGTGTTCTTCAACTCGAGAATCTCCCCTTTCACGTCGACAGTGATCTTGCGTGACAGGTCTCCGCGGGCCACCGCCGTCGTAACTTCGGCGATATTACGGACTTGGCCGGTCAAATTTCCCGCCATGGAATTCACTGAGTCCGTAAGGTCCTTCCAGGTTCCGGCAACACCTGGAACATTTGCTTGCCCCCCCAGTCGCCCTTCAGTACCGACCTCACGAGCCACGCGGGTTACTTCGCCAGCGAATGCATTCAATTGGTCGACCATTGTGTTGATAGTGTCTTTGAGCAAGAGAATTTCGCCGCTCACGTTCACCGTAATCTTCTTCGAAAGGTCGCCGCTTGCGATGGCGGTTGCAACTTCCGCGATGTTGCGTACCTGCGCCGTCAGGTTGCCTGCCATAAAGTTGACGTTGTCGGTGAGATCCTTCCACGTGCCGGCGACGCCGGGTACTTGGGCCTGCCCGCCTAACTTACCGTCGGTTCCAACTTCGCGAGCGACCCGGGTGACCTCTCCAGCAAACGAACGGAGTTGATCAACCATGGTATTGAGCGTGTCTTTGAGTTCCAGGATTTCGCCGCGGACGTCCACGGTGATCTTGCGGGACAGGTCTCCGCGCGCGACGGCAGTTGCAACCTCCGCGATGTTGCGGACCTGTGCCGTGAGGTTTCCGGCCATAAAGTTGACGGAATCGGTAAGGTCTTTCCAGGTTCCTGCGACGCCGGATACCTGCGCCTGACCACCCAGTTTGCCTTCAGTTCCGACTTCGCGAGCAACACGCGTTACCTCGCCCGCGAAGGCGTTGAGCTGATCGACCATCGTATTGATGGTGTTTTTCAACTCAAGAATTTCACCCTTGACGTCAACGGTGATCTTTCGCGAAAGGTCGCCACGCGCAACAGCCGTTGTGACCTCGGCGATATTACGCACCTGTCCGGTGAGGTTTCCAGCCATCGAGTTGACAGAGTCCGTCAAGTCCTTCCATGTACCGGCGACGCCGGGCACGTTGGCCTGTCCGCCGAGCCGGCCTTCGGTTCCAACTTCACGTGCCACGCGAGTTACCTCGCCAGCAAAGCGGTTGAGCTGATCCACCATGGTGTTAAGTGTTTCTTTGAGCTGGAGGATCTCACCACGCACATCTACCGTGATCTTGCGGGAAAGGTCTCCATTGGCGATCGCTGTCGCCACCTCCGCAATGTTACGGACCTGTCCGGTGAGATTGCTGGCCATGAAGTTTACGTTCTCGGTCAAGTCCTTCCAAGTTCCACCAACCCCGAGCACCTGCGCCTGGCCACCCAGTTTACCTTCCGTACCCACTTCTCGAGCGACGCGAGTCACCTCGCCAGCGAAAGCGTTCAGCTGATCCACCATCGTGTTAATGGTGTCTTTCAATTCCAGGATTTCTCCTTTAACGTCTACTGTGATCTTGCGCGACAGGTCGCCGCGGGCCACCGCTGTCGTAACCTCAGCGATGTTGCGCACTTGGGCTGTAAGATTTCCGGCCATCGCGTTCACAGAGTCAGTGAGATCCTTCCAGGTACCGGCAACGCCCGGAACCACTGCTTGTCCGCCAAGCTTACCGTCGGTGCCAACTTCGCGAGCCACGCGTGTGACTTCGGAAGCAAATGACCGCAGCTGGTCCACCATCGTGTTGATGGCTTCTTTGAGCTGGAGAATTTCTCCGCGGACGTCAACGGTGATTTTGCGCGAAAGGTCGCCGCTGGCCACCGCCGTCGCCACTTCGGCGATGTTGCGAACTTGGCCAGTCAAGTTGCTCGCCATCGAGTTTACTGAATCGGTGAGGTCTTTCCATGTGCCCGCCACTCCCGGTACTTGAGCCTGACCTCCAAGCTTGCCGTCGGTGCCGACCTCGCGAGCAACTCGGGTGACCTCGGCGGTGAAGATACCCAGCTGCTGAATCATGGTGTTTACGATGTTGGCAGAACGCAGAAACTCGCCTTCAAGAGGCCTTCCGCCGACATCCAGACGTACCGTTTGCGCCAGATTTCCCTGGGCGACGGCTGCGATGGCGCGAGTAACTTCTGTTGTGGGCCTCAGTAGATCCTCGACCAGCGTATTAACGGAGGCCTCCATCTTGCCCCAGGATCCTCGGGATTGTTGAAAGCGAGTACGCTCGCGGGTCTTTCCTTCTTTGCCGACGGCCTGGCCCACCCGGTTGAGTTCAGCCGCCATCTGTTCGTTCGCTGCAACAATATCATTGAACGTATCAGCGATCTTCCCTTCCAGGCCAACCCACGCTACCGGAAGTCGAACGGAAAAGTCGCCGTCCCGCATCGTCTGCAGGCTTGCTAATATGAGTGCCAAATCGTCAGATTGAGGGGTTGATCGGGCCGTCGAAAGCTTACCTCCCATGCCATTTTCAGAAGACTTTGGTTTTTTGTTTGCTCGATCGGTGACGGGGGCCGTTGTCGCCATAAAATCAGGATTCTCCTGTTCGAAGTGCGGGTCAAACTAAAAGCTCTGACCACTTCACCCACCAGATTACGCAGAGATCGTCGCAAGTTTAGAGAAATCCTCCCACGGAAGCAAGAGCACTTATCTAAACCAAATTCGGCATGTGGCGTGGCGGGGCCTGTAGCGGAAGATTTGATGCGAACGATTCGCCTCAGGGATGCCTGTCCGAAGCTTAATCGGTTATCTACTAACGAGTACCAGATTCCCCGGCAAGCCTCATGCACTAATCTGCCGGATTCTACTGGCCGCGCTTTTCCAATAGACAATGTCGACGCATTCCGTTTACGCCACGCGCAGTCAGTTGTTACTAAAGGGTCTTGACCCCTTATACCCACCCCCCGTCGATGACGAAACTCTGGTTGGTGATGCTTGAACTGTCTTCCGCGGCCAGAAAAAGAACGAGCCGAGCAACCTCGTCAGGCCTGATGATCCGCTTTAGGGCCTGCCTGGCAAGGATTTCGGCTTTGTAGGCTTCCGTAAACCAGAGACGTTCTTGTCGCTCTGTTTGAATCGCCCCCGGCATGACGCAGTTGACTCTGATGTTGTTAACGCCCAACTCATGGGCAAGGGTGCGAGTCAATCCAACGATAGCGGCCTTCGCCGTAACATACACGGGCAAGCCGATTGATGGGATGACCCAGCTGATTGAGCTCATGTTGATAATCGATCCATGTCCCGCCTGTTTCATGGCTGGAACCACGGCCTGGGACATAAAAAACTGATGTTTGAGGTTAACTGCCATCGTGCGGTCCCAAGATTCAGGAGTCACCTCTTCAATCGAATGTCGAGTGTCGTTTCCGGCATTGTTTACAAGAACGTCGATTGTATTGAATCGCCCAAGAATGTCTTCAACCGACGCTTTGATTGCCGCAACGTCGCTCAAGTCGCAGCGGTAGTAGACGGGCGAAGGGAAGCCGGCTGCTTCAATCCTATGAACAAGCATCTCTGCGGCCGTATCTTGAATATCCAGGAAGGCAACCCGCGAACCTTGGATTGCCAACGCTTCGACGATTGCCTCACCGATACCACTCGCACCACCTGTCACGACAACGACGCGATCGTGAAGACTTGGATAGGAAGCCAGCTTTTTGATGTTCAACTTTGTGCGCCTCCAACTTGTCGTTCTCTTCGAGAGGCTGTCATGGACGAAGCTAATACGTCGCGCGCCCACCGCTCAAATCGAAGACCGCAGCGGTTGTGAAAGAGTTTTCTTCCGAGACTAGCCAAGCCACCATGGAGCTTACCTCGTCGACTTTGAGAAATCGCCCACGGGGGATCTTCGAAAGCATGAAATCGATGTGTTCTTGGGTGACCTGATCGAAGATGCGGGTCTTTGCGGCGGCGGGAGTGATGCAGTTCACGGCGATGTTGTTGAGTGCAGTCTCCTTGCCGAGCGATTTAGTGAAGGCGATGACGCCAGCCTTGGCTGCGCTGTATCCGGAGGCGGTCGGGTTGCCCTCCTTGCCCGCGATAGATGAGATGTTGACGATACGACCGTAGTTCTGCCGAAGCATGTGTGGAACAACTGCGCGGCAACAAAGAAAGACTCCGGTCAGATTGATGTCGATCACTTGTTTCCATGCTTCGAGTGGATACTCCCAGGATTTGAAGTTTGGGCCGGCGATACCGGCGCCGGCGACTAGGATATCGATTTTGCCGTGTTTCCGCAGGGTGTTCTCCGTCGCAGCGATCACCCTCTCCGCATGGGAAACGTCGACGGTTTCTATGGAAACGACGCCCTGCCCCTGCAACTGATCAAAGGCGACTTTGAGAACGTCTGAATCTCGGTCCCAAAGCGAGACTGAGGCTCCGGATGCCAGCAGGCGCGATGCAATTGAGAAGCCAAGGCCCTGTGCTCCTCCGGTAATAACGGCATGTCGATGATTGAGATCGATCTGATTCACTTGTTCCTCTAGTGGGTCTCGGATTATCAATTAGTTTACAGACGTTGGAAAACAGGCAGATTCATAACAGGAGTCAAGTCGAAATCTGTGGTGTCAGCAAACTGCGTTTCGGGTCGACAATGAGCCAGGCGACTGCTCCCAAGATAGCGAAAAGAGCTGCTACGAAGAATGACATATGCCATCCGAAGTGCGCTGCTATCAGAGGTGTCAGTGAGGTAGTGCACGCTCCACCGATTTGTGCGCCCATGTTCATGATTCCCGATGTCAAGCCAGCGTATTCGCCGGCGAAATTGGCACTGACCGCCCAAAAGCAGCCGGCGGAGACATATAGGATGCCCGCTCCCAAGGCCAGGACGATGCCTGCGGTCCGGGCTTGTTCCGCCCTTGATCCGAGTACGAGCAGGAGAGCGGTGAGTACCATCGAAGATGCGGGGAGTAAACATCGACCAAGGCGTAAGCTGAAACGATGCGCCATCCAATCGCTGGCGACGCCGCCTAATAAGCAGCCGATAGTCATTCCCACGAATGGTAGCATCGAGTAAATCGCGCTGGTTTTGAGATTCAGTCCTCTCGCCTGAGCGAGGTAGATGTAGAACCATCCAAAGAAGACCCACGCTACGTAGCCAAAGCAGAAATAACTCAGGGTCAGGGCGAGCATTTCCTTACTACTTAAGATTCGGGTCCAGGGAACAGCACGCTTGATGGTGGGCAGTTGGCTCTTCGACGTTGCTGGCGTAGGTTCACGGTCCTTGAGAATAAGATCCAGCTCGGAGTCTCGAACCAGGCGATGTTCCTCCGGTGTATCTCTGGCCATGAGATACCATACGGTTCCCGCAATGACTCCAACCATGGCGCTGAACCAGAAAGACGCACGCCAACCATAGTGGACAATGATTGCGGTAACTAGCGGCGGTGTGAGGCCGGATCCAACGCCAACTCCACCGAAGATGATGCCGTTAGCTTTTCCCCGTTCGCGCATCGGAAACCAGCGTTCGACGAATTGACTCGTTGCCGGATACATTGTCGCTTCACCTGCGCCGAGTGCGAACCGAACGAGCACGAGAATCATGACAGAAGCGCTTAGCCCCGGAGGTACAACGGCGGTGAGTACCGTAAAGAGTCCCCACCAGAGCACCGCGAACGTCAAGACGAGGCGCGTTCCAAATTTGTGAACGAGAAGTCCGGCGGGCACCTGGAACGCGGCGTATCCAATCAAAAATGCGCTGAAAACCCAACCTAAGTGCGTGTTATCGAGGGCAAATTCCTTCCCTATCTGGATGCCCGCAATCGATATATTGGTCCGGTCGAGGTAGGCGACTGCGCTTAGAACAAATAGCCAAATCACCAGCAGATATCGTATTGGCAGCGCCTGCGGTGGTTGTCTCGGAAAATTGTTCATGTCGGTCGTTCGCCCCGGCTACCTGATGTCTATGTTTAGTTGTAGCCAGAGCAAGCGTCTTATCGAATTGCTCCAACGGGTGAGCCTTGTCGGCTTCGATTGCAACGTGCAATTGAAGCCGGTTGTGCCCGCTTGTCATTTGTTTTCCAGTCAAGATCGAAATTCGTCGCTACTAAATGATGCATTCGGTTCACCAGTTGGTTATGGAGCCATCTGGCCTGAAGTAGGTTTGCGCACGAGCCGTTACGGGTTCTGTGATCTCGGCCACCTGTTTCAGTTGTTTAAAGTCAAGTTCGACTCCAATTCCGGGTCGATCATTGGGATAGAGCTTTCCATTCTTGAAGTCGAGGCATACGGGCAAATGCGGTAGCGTGCGTCCTTGGTAGTTGTATTCCATCAACACGGGCCCTGAGTACGTTCCTAGACAGTTAACGAGTGCAGCCGTTGCGATGGGGCCAGTGAAGTGCGGAACGATTCCAATGAAGTGTGTCTCGCATATGGCGGCAATTTTCATCATCTCAGTGATGCCGCCGACATTGGGCAGGGTGGCCCGAACAAAGTCGATATCATGACGTTCGACGAGAGGGTTGAAATCCCACCTGTTGCCCCATTCTTCACCGGCAGCCAAGGGGACGTTCACCTTACTGCGCAAGATGGGCAGATCCTGCAGGAAGGCTTCGGTACGAACAGGGTCTTCTACGAAAAATGGAGCCAGGCTCTCGATTTCGTTGCAGCCCCGGATGGCGTCGGGGAGGTCGAAGCGTTGATGAAAATCGATGACCCAGTCACCGTCTTTGCCGACGCCTTCCCGTGCTGCCGCGCATTCGTCGGTGAGATGGTTGATTCGTTCTCTGGTGTTGAAGACACTGTTATCGCGCGGCAGGTCCATAGCGCCGAAACGGAAAGCGCGATAGCCAGCTTCAACGGTGGCTCGTGCGCGTTCCTTGATGGGCATGCCGGGAGTGATACCGGGGATAATGCCTGCAGTGTTATAACACTCGCAATAGTTGCGAACCATTCCACCGAGTAGCTCATGAATAGGCTGGTTCTGCACTTTACCCTTGATATCCCATAGCGCGAGGTCCAGGGCACCAATGGCGTCAGTTCTTTCACGGCCCGCGGGGTAGAAGAAGGCGCGGTTCATGTCCTGCCAGAGCTGTTCGATATGTTGCGGATCACGGCCGATTAATCGCCCCGCCGACTGCTCCAGCAGGTCTTTTGATCCGCCTTCTCCGACCCCCATGATTCCGGTGTCGGTCTCGATAGTGACGACCATGTCACTTTGATTGAATAGTGGATTTGGATTTGGCGGCAGATACGCCCTAACTCTCGTGATCTTCATCTTTGGAAGGCTGGCAAATGCGGGAAGCCCACTTGTTGCTGCAGCGACCATCGTGGCTGAGAGAGACTTTAGAAAGGACCGACGTTTCATGAATTGGAACTCCTGAAGAAGCAACTCGTTTTGTTTTTCGATAACTGGCGGAGTGCGTCGTTTTGATTAAGTTATTGGGCGATGACGATTGCCACTGCCATACCGTCATATCCTTTTCTGCCGACAGTTTGAATCAGAGTAGCCCTCACGCGGGGTTCATTTGCGAGAAGCTGATTGAAACGGCGGATACCCTGAACGCGCGCATCGCTACTTGCCGGATCCAGAATCTCTCCATCGCGTATGACATTGTCGGCAATGATCAGGGCGCCAGGGCGGGCGAGTTTCAGAGACCAGGCAAAATACTCGGGATAACCTTCTTTGTCTGCGTCGATGAAGATCAGATCAAAGGGACCTTGGCCTTCGGCGGCGAGTTGTGGCAACGTATCGCCGGCGGGACCAATCCGGACGTCGACAACGTTGGCAAGACCCGCGCGAGCAATGTTGATGTTGGCGATCTCAGCGTGTTTTGCACTGGCCTCCAGTGTGATCAAGCTGCCTCCGGAGATCATCCCGCGCGCAAGCCATATGGTGCTATATCCGCCCAGCGTTCCGAACTCAAGAATTTTTCGCGCTCCGCAAAGCTGTGCGAGCAACATCAATAGTTTGCCTTCGTTGGGCGCGACGCTGATGGATGGCAATCCCGCGGCTTCGCTGGTCGCAAGAGTTTCCTGCATCACAGGATCGAAGGGAACAAAGAGGTCAGTGATGTAGTCGTCGACTGATGCCCACAGCTGTTGAATCATCGATACAAGCCTCTATTGGGATTGGAGCGGTTGAACGTCCGTGGTGATAATGGCCCTCTCCACTATTGGAGAGCGCAGGCCAGCCTTGGCCAGGACCAGGTAGACGAGGAAGCCAACTACGAATGAATACAACCCGGATGGATTGTCGGCTTTTACCCATGCCGCGGGAATTCCGAGAATGTGCTCAGGAATTCCAACCAGAAAACCTACGATCCATGCGATACAACCGGCCCAGTTGATTCCTATCCGCGGCCCGGACCATCGTCTTCCCGAAGTGATGTAGTCAGCTACCATCGCGCCACAGATTGGGCCGAAGGAGGCAGCCACAAGACTGAAAAAGCCCACCAGATTGTTGGCAACACCGGTGATCGCCAAAAGCACGCTGACGGTGAGAGCGACAAGTGTGGAGACGGTTCGGGGGATCTTAGGCAGCATGGTGCTGAAGCTGTTCGACGCGATGAACGAAGAGAAGCAGGTTGGGACCATCGAAGCAATGGCGAAGAGGAAGAACATCACTGGCGCCAATGCGCCCACGCTCGAGATTGCGGCAGTGTAGTCGTAGCTCTGAGGTCCAGTGCCACGGCCTAGATAGCCCGCGACAGAAAGGATAGGCAGGCCGCCGGCGATCAATGCGCCGCCGACGATACCAAAGATACCGCCAAGAATAACGTCTCTTCGGGTGCCATTATTCATTCCGAAGTCAGCGCCAGCGGCTCCCGCCGTAGCAAAGTATCCGATTACGATCGTGAGCACATTGAGGAATCCGATCGTTCCTTCGGGATGCGCAGGCTGATAGTTCGCGATGCCTCCTCTATTCGCATAAAAAACAATCAGAATCATGATCAAAGGAACCCAGTTCATGAACTTGGCAACGCGACCGACGTAATGAATACCTTTGATGGCAACCCAGCCGAGACTGTAAATCCAAACGATGATAATGATGCTGGATAGGATTTTGGAGGTTTGATTGAGTCCTTTCATGATGAAGTCCGCTGAGACGGCACCGACCACGGCCACCCAACCAATCTGGAGCAGGCCCATCATCAGCCCTGGAATGAGATATCCGCCCGTTGTGCCAAAGGTGGAAGTTCCAACCACATAAAGTGGATGGCCGGTTTTCATTCCGAGCATCGCCGGGACATAGTAGTAGAGTCCGAAGCAGAGGAGCCCGGCGACAAGCAGCCCCCAGAGGCAGATGCTGATGTCAGCGTAGCCAATGGTTGGCTCTGCAAGCTTGAGGTAGAAGCCAACCCAAAGAAAGATCCCAGCGTAGGTGGGAAACGTGCTTTTGTACCAAGGTACCCGGCTACTTAGCGGTACCGGAACGGAACGACTTACGTACTGGGGAATAACGCGCTCCATGGGCTCCTCGTTTGCAACTACATTTCGTCAATGGTGCGATCGTGTCCTTTATACAGTGCTGTAGCCTCGGACGGAGAACTCCGTGCACTGATCCGCGATCGCGGGCCACACCTCCTGATGCAGGTCTGTCGCCACCCATTTTTTCTGCGATGCCTGGTGATCGAAAGCGAGACTGAGCCGGTAATTCGCATTATCATCGTTCGAATGAAGTAACTGCACGGCGTTGAAGCCTTCCTGGGCGGAGATAGCCGGGCGGAACGTCTTCATATAGGTTGTTTCCAGCGATTGCTGCATGCCAGGTTTTACCTTTAGTTCAATATGCAACACGAACATGATCACCTCACCATTTCAGGTTGAATACATCAATCGCCGTAGTCCCCATTACTTTGTCGTAGACCGCGGGCTCCAGGTCGAGAGCACGATATTTTGCGAATTCGACGGGTACATTGCTGGGAAGATCAGCACCCATCATGACGCGGTCTGCACCGATCGTTGAAATCATCCATCGAATGTCTTCGCCGAGACACCAGGATGTCTCGAGATAAAGGTTGTTGCAGATGGAAGCAGCAACCTGGGCTTCAGCTGAGACGATTCCGCCGCCGGCATGTGCCAGGACAATCTTAAGTTTGGGATATTTGTTGGCTGCGGGAATGCAAAGGGCAGGCAGGGAGAAGGGAATTCCCGCGCCGGTGTGAACCATTGCCGGAATCCCCAACTCGAACGCAGTTGCAAACACCAAGTCTCCGTCTTCCGTTAGAGGGTTAACTCCGTGCCCTATGGTATGAAGTTTGACTGAAACAAACTTCAATTCCTTCACGCAGCGTTCCACCTCTCGTTGATACTTATCCCGGCCGATGTGGGGGCTGAGACTAGCCAGACCAAAAAAACGACCTGGATATTTTGCACATAACGCTGCGATTTCATCGTGCCTCTTCACATAATCCCTTGCCCCGGGGTAGGGTTGCACGATTGTGGCGTCGACTCCACACTCATCCATCCGCCGGATCATCTCTTCCTCGGTGCTGTATAGGCCGAAGACACAGCATTCTCCGAGGTGGGCGTGAGTATCAATTACTTTTGGCATTTCGTGTCTCCTTGAAGTTCTGTTCCTAATTTTCTTTATGACCTTGAGGGTGGTTTTCTATCGAGCGGTCCGAGGAACTCCCGTCATACCGAGAGGTGAGGTCATGAAAGCTTCTTTAGCCGCCATGTCGCGGGCTATACCGATGATCATGAATTCGAGGGGAGCGTTGCCCGAATTGGTGAATGATTTCGTCTCATTCAAACCAACGGGTACAGCGTCTCCGCCATGGATATCTGCCGTCTCCGATCCGAGTTTGACTGTCCCATCTCCGCCGACCACATAGTAAACCTCACTCATCTCCGGAGCAGTGTCGGGGCCGACTGAACTGCCGGGAGGAAGGAGGAGATGATCAACATATGACCAAGGCGAGAAAAAGACGGAGGGATCGAGCGCACGGCGATATTGAACTGTGCCGGTACCGCCCCTCATGTGTTCTACCGGCTTGAGGAGCGATCGATCAAGATGCATGGCAATAAATATTGGGACAGGGTCGATAGGCGCACCGACGCGCGAATCATCGAGATTGAAGGCGTCGTAGAAATCGTGGCTCAACCCGATGTTGATGTTCATCCATTGGACGGTCTTGCTCGACGAGTTGTAAATCGCATGGGAGTGACCTAATCGCGTCGGCGCTCCCGCGGGACCCTTAAGTAAGGACGTGCGCCCATCAATGCTGAATTGTGCTTCTCCATCGAAGATGACAAACATCTCTTCACAATGATTGTGGAAGTGCGCTCCAATGCCGCCTCCTGGCGGGATAATGCCCCGATGCAGGAAGAAGAGATTTGTACCGAGGTTGAACTTCGCGACGTCAGGACTACGCGTGTCGTAGAGCGGCATGTAATCCATCGGACCTGCACCGTTGTGCACCGACGGCATGTGGTGGTATTTCGCTGGATCGGTGTGGGCGATTCGCTGTGCAAGTGGTACTGACGGAGACGATGCGGATGCATTCTGTTGCGCTCGGGCCGTTATGGAACTAAGCAGCGGGAGGACCAGCGCAATTTGGAAGAACATTCTGACCATCTGCGTCTCCTGTTTCCTTGGTTGATATGCAGTCCGTGGAGGGTTCGGTTTTAGGCTTGAGTGTCGTCAATACGGAGTCGGCCAAGGGAAACGAAATGAGATCGCTCGTTATTGTGGCGGGCTTCGCATCAATGTGCCCTTACCGCTTCTCCCAATTCTGTATCCAGGGCATTCTTTTGTGCAGAGACACCAACGATCATTAGTTCCAGGTCTCCTGTCCCGTCATTGATGAAGGAGTGGGATTCGTTGAAGCGAACGGGTACGGCGTCGCCCTTATGGATCGGTGCGGTCTCGTCGTTGACTCGAACCTGACCTTCTCCGTTGAGGACGTAGTAAATTTCTTCGACACCCTTGTGACGATGCAGTCCGTCCGATGCACCGGCGGGAATCAGAAGATGATCGACATAGGCCCAGTTCGTCAGAAAGACGTCGGAGTCCAACGCACGCCGATAACGCACCGTTCCCTGACCGCCGTGATAGTTTTGCTCCGGGTTCAGCAATGCTTTGTCCAGGTTCATGGTCATGAAAACAGGAATCGCGTCTTTGGGGGCGCCGACACGAGCGTCGGCCAGGTTGAAGGCATCGTAGTGGCCTTTGATGGAGGCGATGTTGATGTTCATGAATTCGACAGGCTTGTCGGAGGGATTGTAGATGGCATGAGAGTGGCCCATCCGAACAGGCGCCCCGACGGTTCCATGCAGAACTGAAGTGCGGCCATCGATGGTGAACTCAGCCTGGCCATCAAAGACAATGAACATCTCTTCGGTGGAGTTATGGAAGTGGTGTCCGACACCTCCGCCAGGCATGATCTGACAGCGGTGCATGAAATTGAGGTTGATATCCATCGCGGTGGGTGGAACCAGCAACATACAAGCCATGTCCCCGGCACTTTCATGGGAGCGGCTGTGTTTGTATTTGCTGGGATCCGTGTGACCGATTCGGTCTGCGAGATTGGTCTGAGCCAAAGAGGTGGCGGCCAGAAAAGCGGAGAGAACAAGCAAGGTCAAAGGCTGATAAATGCGTCGCATAAGGTCCCGGTGATCTTCTTAGTGAAGTTCGCGACATCAATGTTCGCGACAGCGGGAATTATATGCAGCAAGTTGACAACGTCAAGCAAAAAGTGCAACTGAAGTACGAAAAATGAACTTTGATCCAATAAATCAATCGAGAATGCTGTTCTGCCCCGGCGGCCAGAACTGATGCACCTTAGGAGAGGGTAGATTTCACACGCCTTCGAAGTCGTGCGCCAACTGGTCCGCCGTTGCACGAAGTGCCGTAATAATTGACTTTTCCTGCTCAGAATCCCGGAGCCGAGTCTTTGGCATCGACAAACTAATTGCCGCAGAAACTTGGCCAGCTGCCCCGAAGATCGGGACAGAGAAACAAACCCCGCCAGGAGCGCACTCCTCGCGATCGATCGCAAATCTCTGAAGCCGGATATTTTCGTACTCGCGGCTCAAGTCTTTTTGGTCTGTGATGGTTTGATCGGTAAATCGATAGATTTTGAAACTACGGAGCAGCCTTTCCCGCGGCACGGGTGGTTGAAAAGCAGTAATTACTTTTCCAAGAGAACTGGCATTGGGCGGCAAAATGTGACCGACCACATTGCTCATTCGGATGTCATGGGGACTCTCGATGACCGCCACTACTTCTACTCGATTTTCAAATAATGCCGCAAGGCTCACTGTTTCTGTAAGTTCCAGGTTTAACGCCTGCATGTGTGGCATGGCGACACGAACGAGCTTGCCAAGCCACTGAGTCGGAGTTACGGCGTGAATACCAGGGGCGAGCTTATATTGCCCGCGACCGTCAAGAGCGACATATCCAGTTGTTTCGAGCGTCCGCAACAGCCGAAATGCGGATGTCTTGGAAAGTTGGAGTCGGTGCGCTATTTCGTTCATAGACAACGCATTCGACTCGGTCTGGAGAAATTCCAAGACTTCGAGTGCCTTACTCACCGCGCGGGAGAAATACTTGTCCCGCCCCCGAGGCTCTTCACTGCTTTTGGCTCTTAAGTTACGCGCAGTCTTGGCTTTAAGCATAAAAAGTTGACCTACCAAGCGTATGACACCTCAATAGTAGCCGATATTGAATCCGTTTGCTGAGGGAGCATCGGCAGGCATTAATTGATCCATCCAACACAAATATGAAACTTAGTTCAATAATGTGTTGCTTTTTTTCTTATTTGCACTATAGAGTGATCGGCGCACCAAATTCAAGAGGTTCTGGCTCTGGCTGGGATGAGGGAGAACTGAATTGCGAAAGACATTTGGTTTGATGGCAGTGATTCTGTTGCTGAGCCTGCGAGGCTTCGGACAAGCCACTACTGCTGAGTTGTCCGGCACCGTGGAGGATGCCTCCGGCGCCGTTATTGCCGGCGCGCAGGTGATCGCTAATAACGTCGCAACGAACATCGCTCACAGTACGGTCAGCGAAAAAAGCGGCCATTATGTGCTCGGCCAGCTTCCTCCTGGCGACTACACCATCACCGTAGAGGCGAAAGGCTTCAGCAAGCTTGTGCAGACGGGGTTAAGCCTCCAAGTCAACCAGCAAGCGCAAATGGACCTGACGCTTAAGATCGGCGCGCAGACGGAGACCGTGGAGGTTGTCAGTCAGGCCCCTCTACTGGAATCGGAGTCTTCGTCAGTGGGCACTGTAATCGGCCAGCAGATGGTCAATCAACTGCCTTTGAATGGTCGCAACTTTACCCAGCTAGCGACCTTGAGCCCGGGAGTGACCGGAGTGGGACAGTCTGCCACCGGTACCATCGAGAGCGGAACACGGCCAGACAACAGGCGGCCAGCGTCGGAGATTTTCTCCAATGGTAATCGCGAGGGCGATAACAATTTTCTTATCGATGGTGTCGATGATAATGAGCGGCTCACCCTGTCCATCGTTGTCCGGCCCCCTGTAGCCGCAGTACGCGAGTTCAAGATCCAGACCAACCTTTATAGCGCTGACATTGGCCGCAACTCCGGCGCGGTTATCGACGTGATCACAAAATCCGGCACGAACCAGCTGCATGGCAGTGTGTTTGAATACATTCGGAATTCTGCTGTAGACGCACGCAGTTACTTCAACAGGCCCCCCTCGCCGTTCCCATCTTTCAGGCTCAACCAGTTCGGATTTTCGATCGGCGGGCCCGTAGTCATACCGAAGGTCTACAACGGCAAGAACCGAACTTTCTTCTTCGCTGACTATGAAGGCTTTCGAAATACGACCCAGTCGTTTATTCTCGGCAACGTCCCAACAATAAAAGAGCGTGCCGGGGATTTCAGCGAGGTCGAGACAATAGCGGGTGTGGCGAATATCTACGACCCCCTAACCACTCAGCCGAATCCGGCAAATCCAGGCGGATTTATTCGAACCGCCTTTCCCAACAACTTCATCCCACTTAATCGCCGCGATCCGATCTCAGTAAAGATGCTCAACGCGTATCCTCTGCCCACGAGTACGGGCCGTTTCAACAACTATTCGTCTAATTTGCTTCAAAGCCAGAATGCCAACTCTTTTGACGTCCGAATGGACGAGCAACTTACGCAGAGAGATCTCTTTTTTGGCCGATATTCTTACCAAAGCACGACGAACATTGCTCCAAGCACCTATCCGGTAACGACGATTCCAGGAATTTCCACTCCTGTTCATCTCAGCGACGAAGCGTCGTTTGCCGGCACGTCTGCAACGCCAACGTCACAGACGGCCTTGGGGTATACCAGGGTCTTCACTCCGACGATCGTCAACGATTTCCGCTTCGGCTTTAGCCGCTACAAGCTGGATTATGTTCCAGTTGACTTTGTACCCAATGGAGGGCTAGCCAACCAGCTTGGCATCCCCAATGCGAACGTCACGCCTCGCGAACAAAACATAACGATCTTCTCGCCATCAACTTATCTGGGTGTCGGCCAGACGCGATCGCTCCCCCTTTACCGGCGGGAAAACACATTCCAGGTGTTTGACAATCTGGTATGGACGAAGGGAACTCACACGCTGAAGTTCGGAATCGATTTCCGTCGCAGGCAGTTGACGATCTATCAGACCAATATGGGCAACGGTCGCTTCAACTTTTCGCCGGCACTGACTGATTCGAGAAATCCCGCTGGCAGTGGTGGCGACAGTGCGGCCAGCATGCTGCTGGGGTATCCCACCTCGATCGGCCACGACTACACGTTTCCGTTCCCCGGAATCCGCATGAACGAGTACGGCACCTATGTAGCGGACGATTGGCGGATGACAAGGAAGTTGACGCTGAACTATGGCCTGCGTTGGGACTACTTCAGCCCCCCCAGCGAGGTACTGAATCGATGGGCAAACTTCAATCCAGCTACCGGAAAGATGGATGTTGCCGGGCGAAACGGAGTGAGCATCACTGCAGGTGTCCTGCCCTACCGTCCCAACTGGGGCCCTCGCGTGGGCTTCGCCTATCAGGCGCTCCCGAATACCGTGGTCCGCGGTGGCTTTGGTCTCTTCTACAACGCATCGGGTAGTGAAGCACTCAACATGCGTCTTGCAAGGAATATTCCATTCGGTCTGACGAGCAGCGTTTCGCCGGGTGACATCAATCCCGGCACGACGGTAAGTCAGGGATTTCCCGCATTGCCTACCGTCAACTTCGCGTTGGCGGACAACCCCACCGGCTCCCAGTCCTCAATCGCGGCGAACTTCCGCCCGGGTTATGCTGAGCAGTTCAACCTAGGCACAGAGTACGAGATATCAAAGCTCAATATGGTTCTGAAGCTCTATGGGGTAGGCAATCTTGGCCGCCGCATCTACAACACCTACAACATCAATCAGGCAATACCGGGTCCCACTGCTTTGAACACGCGGCGTCCCTTGTTTGCAATCAACCCAAATATCAGCGATGTCAACTACGCAGTCTCAAATGGACTCGGCGACTACTACGCGCTGCAGTTCGTCGCGGACAAGCGGATGAGCCATGGCGTAAGCGCACAGATAGGCTACGCCTGGGGACACTCTATCGATAACACTCCCCTCGACTTCGGCGGCGGCCTTCCCGGACCAACACCCCAGGACCCTCGCAACTTGAGAGCGGAGCGCAGTAACTCGAGCTTCGACCAACGTACTAGGCTTACTTTCACTTACCTGTGGCAACTGCCCTTTGGCAAAGGACAACATTTCCTCGATAAGAGCGGCCCCACCGATTGGTTCCTCGGGGGATGGCAGACCAATGGGCTCTTATTCACCCAGTCGGGCCTTTACTTCTCGCCGGTCCTGGGGACATCGACCACCAACACAGGGACAGGGAGCCGGCCGAACATCACTGGGACAGTGGCCTATCCAAGGACACTGACCAACTGGTTTAGCGCATCGGCGTTTTCCTCGCCGGCGCAGTACACCTACGGCAATGCTGGTCGCAACTCTCTGATTGGCCCCGGCAGAACGAACGTCGATATGTCAATCTTCAAATCGTTTCCGGTGCACGAGCAGATGTATTTTCAGTTCCGGTTTGAGGCGTTCAACGTCTTCAACCATCCGCAGTTTGGCTACCCGAATCCCACGGTCGGCACGGCGCAGGTTGGATCAATTACCTCTGTGGTTGGCAATCCACGTAACCTTCAGGCATCGCTTCAATTCCAGTTCTAAGGATCGCGGAGTCGGGATCTAACATATCCCGGCTTCGTTGTTCCGATTGATCTCTTTCGACACAATACTGAATATCTCTTTCGCAAGGATGCGGGATGAAAATACAGAATCGACTTCGGAAATGCCTTCTTGTTGCATGTGCTTTTGGGGCCACATACGTCGCGAGTTCAACGCGTGCCTGGGCAGCCAAAAGCGATCTTCAGGTTTACTTCATTGACGTCGAGGGTGGGCAGTCCACACTGTTCGTGACGCCCGCAGGCCAATCGTTACTGATTGACACCGGCTGGCCAGAAAACGCTGGCCGCGATGCGGACAGGATCGTGGCGGCAACGAAACTCGCTGGTGTCAGCAAGATCGACTACGTTTTATTGACCCATTATCACAATGACCATTCGGGCGGCGTTCCACAATTGGTCGAAAGGATTCCCGTTGGGACCTTTATCGATCATGGCGCCAACATCGACACCAAGCCTGGCGGAGCGACACTTGACGTCTGGAATGCCTACCAGAAGGTTCTTGCTACAGGGAAATACAAACACATCGTGGCCCGTCCGGGTGATGTCATCCCTATTGTCGGCATGAAGGTTACAGTGATCAGCAGCGATGGCAACGCCATCGATCATCCGTTGCCCGGAGGTGGCGAAGACAACGAATACTGCAAGATCCCGGAAACGAAGCCGATGGATCGCAGCGAGAATTCGCATTCGCTGGGTGTCTTAATCACCTTCGGAAAACTCCGGATCCTTGATTTGGGAGATCTAACCTGGGACAAAGAAATGCAGTTCATGTGTCCAAAGAACCTGCTAGGAAGAGTCGATGTCCTGGTGGTTTCCCATCATGGTTTTCGCCCAAGTTCCAGCCATGCTTTGGTCGACGCGATTCATTCCAGGGTCGCGATCATGAACAATGCACCAACAAAGGGAGGAAATGTGCCGGTCCTGGATACAGTTCGCCAGGCACCCGGGCTCGAAACTCTTTGGCAACTCCATTACTCTGAAGAAGGCGGCCCGGAGCACAATACGGCAGCGGAATACATCGCTAACCCTCAAGGTTCAGACGAGGGTAACTATCTCCTCCTGACTGCAAGTCCAAACGGTAGTTTCACAGTCTTCAATTCAGGCAACAAGCAAAGCAAACACTACGCAGCCAAGTAATGTTCCTTCTCGATTCGTCACCGCTGTTTAAATGAGGGCGCCGACTGATGATCTCGAAACTCCAGGTCGTTCGCATGATCGCTTGGTAGGCACGCTCTACACCTCGGCATCGCTTGCATCCTTTGAGTGAGTCGTGGCCTGATATGCAGAATTTGTTTTGTGCGACCAATAATGTCATCATCCGCATGACTTCTGTGCTGCAATGACCTCCTGTGGAGTGGAAAGCGTGAGTGGAGAAGTTACGGAGGACGGGGTTTGATCGCGATTGATTGGGGTACTAGCAACTTTCGTGCTTTTCGGCTTGATGAAGCGGGAGAAATCATTGAGAGACGCCTGTTTCCGAGCGGCATTCTTCGCGTCGAAGAGGGGCGCTTTGCGGAAACGTTGATCGCACAAGTCGGTGATTGGTTAACGGCAGGTGAGAGTCGTATTCTGCTCTGTGGCATGGTTGGCAGCCGCGAAGGTTGGGCGGAAGCGAAATACCTTCGCTGCCCGGTAGGAATAGCAAGTTTGGCAGACTCTGTTGTCAGATTGCCCTTCGCCCGCGCAGAAGTGCTCTTGGTTCCTGGTGTGATAGGAGAAGATTCCTATGGTGTGCCCGAGGTCATGCGCGGCGAAGAAACTGAAGCCATGGGCATGTTGGACTCGTGCGGTGGCGCCGGTCTCGTTTGTCTGCCCGGTACACACTCCAAATGGATTCATCTCCTCGATCACAAAATTGTAACTTTCATTACCTGCATGACCGGAGAAGTATTTGCCGTTCTCCGCAAGTGCACGATCCTTGCCCGCATGATGACATCTGGTGTTGACGTCGATAACGAATCGTTTCTTCGCGGAGTTGCACGCTCAAGAGACAACGGCGGTTTGCTTCACCATCTTTTCAGTGTCAGGACCCTGGCGCTGATGGATCAGCTAACAGAAGAAACATCAGCGTCTTATCTTTCGGGCCTGCTAATCGGGCACGAAGTGCGCGCAGCAATGCCACCGGGGGCGCATGTTCATCTAGTGGGGGCGGCTCAGCTCTGCTCTCTCTACGGACAGGCGATTGGGGCTTGTGGAGGCTCCTTTACGCTCGAAGATCAAGATGCCGCTGCTCGTGGCCTCGCGGCCATCGCCCGGAGGCTATCGTGGACTTAAGCCCGTGGTTGCGAAGATGCCCCATCGTGGCGATCTTGCGAGGTATAAAGCCGGAGGAAGTGGAATCGATCTGCACTAAGTTGGAAGAGGCTGGCATTGTCATCGTTGAAGTGCCCCTCAATTCACCGAACGCGCTGGCGAGCATCGCAACCCTATCGCAGGTCTTTGGCGACCGCATGCTGATCGGAGCCGGTACGCTGACCGATCCGAGGCAAGTTGCGGAAGTGGAGGCTGCGGGTGGTCGGCTGATAGTTACCCCCCATGCGGATACTGCGATCGTTCGCGCCGCCAAGACGGCTAACCTGTTCGCAGTTCCCGGATTTTTCAATCCGACTGAGGCCTTCGCATTGCTTCAGGCTGGCGCGGATGCCATCAAGCTCTTTCCGTCCGAGGTGCTGGGGATCCCCATGCTGAAGGCTCTGCAAGCTGTTATGCCCAAGGACACGATGGTCATTCCCGTCGGCGGAATAGACGCAGAAAAAATCGCCCCGTGGATAACGGCGGGAGCGTCCGGAGTGGGGGTAGGGTCCTCTCTATATCGGCCGGGTGATACTGCAACGTCTGTAGAGTCAAAGGCCAAAGTGCTAATGGACGCAGTTCACGTCTATCGATCTTCTTCCAAGGCCGGCGAGCTATAGCTGCAAGGCCAGAGCTGAACAACTAAGTGATTGCACGCAAATGAAGCGCCATCTCCGAACTAGGCGGAGTGCTGTGGGTGCGCTCTCATATTTTCAAAGCTGACTTTCGACGAGGCGCGGAGTCCCGAAGCGCGCGAGCGGGAATCGATCGAGCCTTGAGACGTCCCGCGAAAGTTGTAGGCATGGGTTGCGTAACGAAGATATCCGTCGCTCTTGAGAAGCGATAAACCACGCGCGGCCACGTAGCGATCTACGCAGTTTCCTCTACCAAGTACAGAAGGCCGAGATCACGGTTGAGCAGGTGAAAGAAACCTGTGACGCCCGGTGAGCTTCGCCATGTCCGAATTACCTCCAATTCCTGCCTGAAATTGACCACAAGGTTCGTAGCTATCACACCTTTGAGTGATAGCTGGGACGCACAAGCTAATCGATCCTGTAACAGGTTGAGCGAGAGCTTGTTAGCAAGAACTATTGCTCACTGTAAGCAAACCCCAGAGGCCCTTGTAGAGAAAACCTCGCCGCCTGCACGACGTGAAGGGCAATTCACGCAACGAGTATGAGTCTGCTGCATCAGTCGAAAGGTCCAGAAATGCCTGTAATTATGAAGGTTTTGCGGAGGGATGCATCCGCACTCCGCGTCTGCCGGTCAGCTTCGTCCGCTAACATCGCGTGGAGTTCACGCTGGTTCTCTCTTGTCGCTTCCAAATATGCGCTATCGCGGTCCCTCCTACGAACGGCAATACCTTCTGAGGCAATTGGACTGCCAGAAATTTCTGGTCACGCTGATAAAACATTAAGCAGCTCTAATCATGCGGAGACGTGCGGAAGAACTTTCCGTCGGAAAAGTTCTCTACCTTCTCGCTGGGTCGCGTTGTTGATGGCTTATGTCCTGTGCTGTCGCGAGCGCGCAGACAGCCACGACTACCACGCTCACGGTGAATCCTTCGAGTGCGGCGAACGGGTCCGTATTTACGATGACGGCGACCGTGAAGGCTGGGGCGACTTCGCTGACAGGCGGCACCGTCACCTTTCGCGACACATACGGAAGCGTTACCCAGACGCTTGGCACTGTCCAGGTCCAGTCTGCGAACGGCACAAAAGGCACCGCGGTTCTGCACCAGCAACTTGGCGGAATTGGAGGGCATTCCATCGCAGCTACCTTCAATCCGCCAAAGACGTATTTAACGAGCTCGGCGACTCAAGGCGTAAGTGTCACCGGTCTCTATCCGACAACCGCCAGCCTGACCAGTACCGGTGTGGCGGGGAACTATTCGCTGACGACGACGATCGTGGGATCCGGAATTCTCAATCTCTGGCCAAGCGGAAACGTGTCACTCCTCGATACGAGCAACAGCAACTATCCGCTCGGTTCAGGCCTGCTTGTCGCCGGAACTTCCGGACAGCAGACAGTAGCAGGCAGCACCTCGCCGGTCACAGTGGGCAACGGCCCATTGGGCGTGGTTGCAGGGGACTTTAACAACAATGGTTCGGTCGATATCGTTGTACTGAACAGCACCGATAAGACAACAAGCATCCTGAACGGCAATGGTGCAGGTGGATTTACGGCATCCGGAACGACGAGCACGACCGGGAACGGCCCGGTCGCGATTGTCGCAGCAGATTTTGATGGAGACGGCGATCTTGATCTCGCCGTTGCAAATTCCACCGACAAGACGATCTGGGTTCGGCTGGGAAATGGAAATGGCACCTTCAATAACCACACTAGCTATTCCGTATCTGCCAACTTACTGACCATAACCTCGATTACCGTCGGAGACTTCAACGGAGACGGCATCCCAGATCTCGCCGTGGCTGGTACGACCGCGACAGGCGGCGGGGTAGATATTCTGCAAGGCAATGGTAACGGTGCGTTTTCTGATGTTACGTCCTCTTTGATCGCGGTCGGCAAGGGTCCGTCTTCGATCGTAGCGGGAGATTTCAACGGAGACGGAAGCCTCGATTTTGCTGTCGCCAACCTGACCGACAACACGATCAGCGTGATGAAGGGCAACGGAAGCGGCACTACTTTTACTGCGTTTACCGGATCGCCGTTTACGACCGGGGCTGGAACCAGTCCCGCTGCCATCGCCGTAGCGGACTTCAACGGAGACGGCCTGCTTGATCTGGCTGTAGCGGAGAGCAACAAAAACAGGGTAGACATTTTCAAAGGCAACGGCGACGGCACCTTTTCGCTGCTCGCGGGCGCACCTGCTACCGGAAACAATCCAGTTTCCATTGTCGCGGGAGACTTTAATGCAGATGGCAAGATGGACTTTGCTGTCACAAACAAAACAGACAATACAGTGACCATCATGCTGGGCACGGGTAGCGGCACCGTCTTCAATACGGCTACCAGTTCTCCGTTCACCGTTGGAACGACGCCGGTCGCCATAACGACAGCGGACTTTAACGGAGATGGCAGCGCCGATCTCGGAGTTGCGAACAGCGGCAGTAAGAACGTAAGCATTCTACTGAACGAGTTGACGGATACTGCGAGCGTCTCGATTACGAGCATTTCGGTGCCTGGCAGCGGTAGTAACCACACCGTTCAAGCATCGTACCCTGGGGATTCCAACTTCGCCGCTAGCTCTAAAACGATTTCACTGCAATCAACCAAGATAACAACCGCCACGCTTTTGAGTGCGAACACCACCTCGCCGACGTATGGGCAGCAGGTGGTACTTACGGCTTCGATTCAGCCATCGCTCGTAGGCGGCCTGACACCCAGCGGCAACGTCACATTTAAGGATGGCGGCACAACGATCGGGACAGTGGCCGTCTCGGGTGGAGTTGCGACGCTCAACATTACAAGTCTCGGAGTAGGCGCTCACAGTATCACAGCAGTTTACGCGGGAGATACCAACTTCCTGACCAGCACCTCCTCCGCATTAGGGATTACCGTTACTCAGGGAACGCCAGTGATCACATGGGCGACTCCGGCGCCCATCAGTTACTACACGCTGCTATCGAGCACTCAGCTCAACGCCACGGCTTCTGTCCCCGGAACATTTTCCTACAGTCCGGCGATCTACACACTGCTCCCTGCTGGCACGCAAACTCTCAATGTCACCTTCACTCCCACCAGCAGCAGTTACACGACGGCGACCAGCAGCGTAACCCTCGTAGTGAATCCTACAACGCCTCAGATCAACTGGCCGACGCCGGCACCTATCACTTTCGGCACGCCATTGAGCGGAATACAGCTGGACGCGACCGTGGCTGTCTACACGATGGTTCCGCTCTCCTCCTACTACAACGTCAACGGTATCTACACCGATGGCACAAGCTTCGGCATACCGCCGGGAGGATTTGATGGAACAGGTGCCGCTTATTCAGCCAACTTAATCGGCACCTCCGTTACGTGGAACAACATAACCTACCCATTGGGACCCAGCAATGCACCCGACGCAGTCGCTAATACGACCGTCGCACTCCCGGCCGGACGCTACGCTACCCTCAATTTGCTCGGTGCCCTCGTCAACGGAAACGTTGCGACCGCGAGCACCTTCGTCGTAACGTACACCGACGGATCAACAACAACCGTGTCGCAAAATCTGAGCGACTGGGTGTTTCCGTTGAACTATGCCGGCGAGACAGTTATTACCTGCGTCCCGTACCGCAATAATGCCAACGGCACTCAGGATGCTCACCTGACGTGCGTCTTCGGCTATCAGATCACGCTGGACCCCACGAAGATTGTTCAGAGCATCAAGCTTCCGACAACTCGAAATAATGTGTTTCTTGCCATGGCGCTAGTCAGTCCGCCGGTGCCGGGCACGCTCGCCTACACTCCGCCTTCGGGCACTATTCTGCCGACCGGAGTAAATACTCTTTCAGCTGTGTTTACTCCCACCGATTCGACCGATTACACGAGCGCAACCGCTAGTGTGTTGGAGCTGGTGAACCCGGCGATTCCCACGACACTCGTCTGGCCTACGCCCGCGCCAATCACCTACGGAACCGCCGCTCAGTTCGACGCAGCTCAACGCGACTGCACAGACGACACCCGGAACGACGTCGGTTGCGCTTGCGTCGTACTATCGCGTCAATGCGTTCCAGACCGATGGTTCACTCTTCTCGACTGGAGGCTTCGACAATGTTGGGAATGCCTTCTCCGCCAACCTCATGGGTTCTTCCATCGTCTGGAACGGGCAGACCTATTCACTGGGTCCAGCGAACCTTCCGAGCGCCGTCACGAGCACAACGATCGCACTGCCCCAAGGCAATTTCGCTTCGCTGTCATTGATTGGCGCAGCGACCACATGCGGGCAGACCGCGCAACCCTTCAAGGTCACCTATACCGATGGCACCAGCACGCACCGTAAGTTTCAGCATGAGCAGTTGGACGGTATCCATGGGTTACCCCGGTGAGACCATGGTTGCGCTCGACGCTTACTACAACACCGGCAGCGGAGGTCGAGTAACAACGAGCGAAGCCGCTCTTGTACGGATATCAAATCGCTCTTGATAACACGAAGGTTGTGCAAAGCATTACGCTCCCGAACAATCGCAACGTAGTGATTGTAGCGATGTCGCTCAGCACTTCGACCACTCCAATTCCGGTCGCAGGTAGCTACGTCTACACTCCGCCTGCTGGAACAGTTCCTGCTGTCGGGACTATTCCACTCAACGTCGTGTTCACCCCTACCAATGCGAACTATCTGGCGGCAACAAAGACTGTTAATCTCGTTGTCAACAAGGCGCCGCTCACTGTCACGGCCAATAATCAGACGATAGCCTTCGGCGGCAGCCTGGCTCCTTACACGGCTTCGATCAGCGGTTTCGTCAACGGCGACGCCCCGAGCGTGGTAACCGGCAGCACCGTCACTGTCGACGATCCCAGCAACACCATCTGCCGCAGGCACCTATCCCATCACGGCTGCGCAGGGTACCTTGGCCGCGACCAACTATAGCTTCGCCTTTGTTCCGGGCACCCTCACTATTACTAAGATAAATCCCACCGTTACCTGGGCGAACCCGACAGGCATCGTCTACGGAACGGCACTCTCCAGCACGCAGCTGAATGCGACCGCGTCGGTCCCAGGCACATTCACCTACACTCCGGCCGCAGGAAGCATTCCAGTCGGCCGGCACGGATACTCTTTCAGTTACGTTTAAGCCGACTGACACTACGGACTACAACACCGTCACCCAGACGGTGCAGATTGTCGTCAGTCAAGCCACTCCGCCAATCACCTGGGCCACACCGAGCCCCATCACGTACGGCACAGCACTCTCCGCCCTCCAGCTCAATGCCACGTCAACCGTAGTCGGAACTTTTGTCTACACTCCGGCCGCAGGCACAGTACCAACCGCGGGCACCGCGACCCTTTCGGTCACCTTTACCCCGACTGATACGGTGGACTACACCTCTGTCACCAAAACTGTTTCGTTGATCGTCAACCAGGCAATTCCTGTGGTTACCTGGAACCCGCCTACCGCTATCACGTACGGGACAGCTCTTTCTACCACTCAACTCAACGCTACTGCCTCCGTTCCCGGTTCATTCGTTTACACTCCGGCGGCCGGAGCCGTCCTTAACGCCGGCACTCAAACTCTCTCGGTCACCTTTACCCCGACAGACACCACGAACTACACCACTGTCACCAAGACAGTGCAGCTGACCGTCAATAAAGCAACTCCAGTTGTCACCTGGGCCGCCCCTGCCCCCATCACTTACGGGACGGCGCTCTCCGCTACCCAGCTCAACGCCACCGCTTCGGTTCCCGGCAGCTTCGCCTACACCCCGGCCGCGGGAGCGATCCTTAACGCCGGTACTCAGACTCTCTCGGTCACCTTCACCCCGACCGATACCACCAATTACACAACCGTTACCCAGACTGTGCCGCTGACCGTCAACAAAGCTACTCTGACCGTCGCTGCAGCCAACGCCAGTCGCGCCTATAACACTGCTAACCCAACCTTCACGGGAACGGTGACAGGCGCGGTCAACGGCGACATCTTTACGGAGAGCTTCACGACGACGGCTATCCTCAGCTCACCGGTCGGTACTTACCCGATCACTCCGACGGCCACCGGCGCCAATCTCGCCAACTACACAGTTGTGGTGAACACCGGCACCCTCACCATTACTCAGGCGACGCCAGTCGTTACCTGGAATAACCCGGCAAGCATCACCTACGGGACGGCACTCTCTGCCACCCAACTCAACGCCACCGCAACGGTTGGCGGCAGCTTCGCCTACACCCCAGCTGCCGGAGTCATCCTCAACGCTGGTACCCAGACCTTATCGGTCACCTTCACCCCTACGGATACCACCAATTACAAGTCGGTCACGCAAACGGCTCAGATCATCGTCAACCAAGCGACTCTGACGGTAACCGCAGCCAACGCCAGCCGCATCTACAACACCGCCAATCCGACCTTCACGGGAACGGTGACGGGCGCAGTCAACGGCGATACTTTCACCGAGAGTTTTACCACCGCGGCTATTCTCAGCTCACCCGTCGGTACCTACACGATCATCCCAACGGCGACTGGTAGCAAATCTCGCCAACTATACGGTCGTCACGACCAACGGCATTCTTACGATCACCCAGGCAACGCCGGTCGTCACCTGGAACAATCCCGCGAGCATCACCTACGGGACGGCGCTCTCTGCCACACAACTCAACGCCACCGCCTCGGTTCCCGGCAGCTTCGCCTACACCCCGGCTGCCGGAGTCGTCCTCAACGCCGGCACTCAGACTCTCTCGGTCACCTTCACCCCGACTGATACCACCGACTACAAGTCGGTTACTCAAACGGTTCAGATCGTCGTTAATAAAGCCACCCTGACCGTGACTGCAGCCAACGCGAGCCGTATCTATAACACTGCTAATCCAACCTTCACGGGAACGGTGACAGGTGCAGTCAACGGCGACACCTTCACCGAGAGCTTTACGACGACGGCCATCCTCAGCTCGCCCGTCGGTACCTATCCGATCACTCCAACGGCGGCTGGTGCCAACCTCGCCAACTATACGGTCGTCACGACCAACGGCACTCTTACCGATCACCCAGGCAACGCCGGTCGTTACCTGGAACAATCCCGGCCAGCATCACCTACGGGACGGCGCTCTCCGCCACCCAGCTCAACGCCACCGCCTCTGTTCCTGGCAGCTTCGCCTACACCCCGGCCGCGGGAGCGATCCTTAACGCCGGTACTCAGACTCTCTCGGTTACCTTCACCCCGACCGATACCACCAATTACACAACCATCACCCAGACTGTGCCGCTGACCGTCAACAAAGCTACTCTGACCGTCGCTGCAGCCAACGCCAGTCGCGCCTATAACACTGCTAACCCAACCTTCACGGGAACGGTGACAGGTGCGGTGAACGGCGACATCTTTACGGAGAGCTTCACGACAACTGCTATCCTGACCTCACCCGTCGGTACCTACCCGATCACTCCGACGGCCACCGGCCCCAATCTCTCCAACTACACAGTGGTGGTGAACCCTGGCACCCTCACCATTAGTCAAGCGACGCCAGTCGTCACCTGGAACAACCCCGCAAGCATCACCTACGGTACGGCACTCTCTGCCACCCAACTCAATGCCACCGCAACGGTTGGCGGCAGCTTCGCCTACACCCCAGCTGCCGGAGTCATCCTCAACGCTGGTACCCAAACCTTATCGGTCACCTTCACCCCTACGGACACCACCAATTACAAGTCGGTCACGCAAACGGCCCAGATCATCGTCAACCAAGCGACTCTGACGGTAACCGCAGCCAACGCCAGCCGCATCTACAACACCGCCAATCCGACCTTCACGGGAACGGTGACGGGAGCAGTCAACGGCGATACTTTCACCGAGAGTTTTACCACCGCGGCTATTCTCAGCTCACCCGTCGGTACCTACACGATCATCCCAACCGCGACTGGTGCAAATCTCGCCAACTATACGGTCGTCACGACCAACGGCATTCTTACCGATCACCCAGGCAACGCCGGTCGTCACCTGGAACAATCCGGCGAGCATCACCTACGGTACGGCGCTCTCTGCCACACAACTCAACGCCACCGCCTCTGTTCCCGGCAGCTTCGCCTACACCCCGGCTGCCGGAGTCATCCTCAACGCCGGCACTCAGACTCTCTCGGTCACCTTCACCCCGACCGATACCACCGACTACACCCCCATCACCCAGACCGTTTCGCTCACAGTCACCAAAGCGACGCCGGTCATTACTTGGAATAATCCAGCCAGCGATCACCTATGGAACGGCGCTTTCTACGACTCAGCTTAACGCCACCGCAACGGTAGGCGGCTCATTCGCCTATACCCCGGCGGTCGGAGTCATTCTCAACGCTGGTACCCAGACCCTCTCGGTCACCTTTACACCAACCGACAACACCGACTATACGACGGCAACTAAAACTGTTTCACTCGCGGTCACCCAAACGACGTTGACAGTTGGCGCGAACAACGCCAGCCGGCCCTATAACACTGCCAACCCGACCTTCACCGGCGCCATCACCGGCGCAGTGAATGGCGACGTCTTCACCGAGAGCTTTACCACGACCGCCATCATCAGCTCGCCCGCCGGATCCTACCCGATAACACCCTCTGTTGCCGGAAGCAATCTCGCCAATTATGTCGTCGTCATCAATCCTGGAACCCTCACCGTCACTCAGGCAACGCCGGTCGTTACCTGGAACAATCCGGCAGCGATCATTTATGGAACCGCGCTCTCTGCCACCCAACTCAACGCCACTGCAACGGTCCCTGGTAGCTTCGCCTACACCCCAGCTGCAGGTAGTGTCCCAGCGGCTGGTACCGACACTCTATCGGTCACCTTCACACCGACCGACACAACCGACTACACAACGGTGACCAAAGCAGTCTCTCTTGTGGTCAACAAACAGTCTCTGGTGGTCACCGCCGTGAGTCAGACAGTTGTCTTTGGCGGGACGGTTGCTCCTTATACCGCAATCATTACGGGTTTCGTGAATGGAGATACGCAGGCAAGCTCGGTGACGGGGAGTCCATCTCTGACGACTTCTCCGGCCTCACCTACGACGGTGGGGATTTACCCAATCACCGCAGCGGTAGGCTCGCTCGTTTCTGCCAATTACACCTTTACTTTTGTCGATGGCTCGTTGTCCATCACGAAGGCGACGCCAGTCGTCACCTGGAATAACCCAGCAAACATCACATTCGGCACGACACTCTCGTCGACGCAGCTGAATGCGACTGCGTCGGTCCCGGGCAGCTTTGCCTATACCCCCGCTGTCGGCACCACCCCCGCAACGGGAACCGATACCCTCTCCGTAACGTTTACGCCGACAGATTCCACGGACTACACGACTATCACCAAGACGGTTCAGATTACCGTCAACCAGGCGACACCGGTGATCACCTGGAATAACCCGGCAAATATCACCTTCGGCACGACGCTTTCTTCGACGCAACTCAATGCGACTGCGTCAGTACCTGGCACCTTTGTCTACACCCCGGCTGCGGGCACCACTCCCGCAACGGGAACTGATACGCTCTCGGTTACATTCACCCCAACGGACACTACCAATTACACGACAGCGACCAAGACCGTCCAGATCACCGTCACCCAGGCCGCACCGGTGATTACCTGGAATAATCCGGCGAGCATCACCTATGGGACGGCGCTTTCCGCTACTCAACTGAATGCAACTGCATCAGTACCCGGCACATTGGTCTACACGCCCGCTGCGGGCAGTATCCCGGCGGCTGGAACGGATACGCTTTCAGTCACCTTCACGCCGACTGACACGACGGATTACACGACTGTTACCAAGACGGTGCAGTTGCCGTCAATCAGGCGACACCGGTGATCACCTGGAATAATCCGGCAGCATCTCTTATGGGACAGCGCTTTCGGCGACTCAGCTGAATGCGACTGCATCGGTACCCGGCACGTTGGTTTACACTCCGGCTGCGGGCAGCATCCCGGCGGCTGGAACGGATACGCTTTCGGTTACCTTCACGCCGACGGACACGACGAACTACACGACCGTAACCAAGACTGTACAGATTGACGTCGACTCAGGCCACACCGGTGATCACCTGGAACAATCCGGCAAGCATCACCTATGGGACAGCGCTTTCGGCTACGCAGCTCAACGCGACTGCCTCGGTACCAGGCACCTGGTCTACACTCCTGCTGCAGGTAGCATTCCTGCCGCTGGAACGGACACTCTTTCGGTCACCTTTACTCCGACCGACACTACCAACTACACAACGGCGACCAAGACTGTCAGATCACCGTCACCCAAGCCACACCGGTGATCACCTGGGCGAATCCGGCGAGCATCACTTACGGGACGGCACTCTCCGCCACTCAGCTCAATGCGACTGCGTCGGTTCCCGGGACGCTGGTATACACGCCAGCTGCAGGCAGCATTCCGGCCGCGGGAACGGACACGCTTGTCTGTCACCTTCACCCCGACCGACACGCATCAACTACACAACGGCCACCAAGACGGTGACGACTCACCGTGACGCAGGCAGCGCCGGTGATCACCTGGGCTAATCCGGCGAACATCGTCTATGGTACGGCGCTTTCGGCCACCCAACTGAATGCCACTGCCTCAGTACCCGGCACGTCTGGTCTACACTCCCGCTGCGGGTAGCATTCCTGCCGCTGGCACTGACACGCTTGTCGGTTACCTTTACTCCAACCGACACGGCCAGTTACACAACGGCGACCAAGACGGTTCAGATCACCGTCACTCAGGCGACACCGGTAATCACCTGGAATAATCCGGCAAGCATCATCTATGGGACGGCGCTTTCGGCCACCCAACTGAATGCAACTGCCTCAGTACCTGGCACTCTGGTTTACACTCCCGCGGCAGGTAGCATTCCTGCCGCCGGCACCGACACGCTGTCCGTTACCTTTACTCCGACGGACACGATCAATTACACGACAGCCACCAAGACCGTCAGCTCACTGTGACGCAGGCAACACCGGTGATCACTTGGAATAACCCAGCAAGCATCACCTACGGCACAGCGCTTTCAGCTACACAACTGAATGCCACTGCGTCAGTACCCGGCACGTTGGTCTACACTCCCGCTGCGGGTAGCGTTCCTGCCGCTGGCACTGACACGTTGTCGGTCACCTTTACTCCAACCGACACGGCCAGTTACACAACGGCGACCAAGACGGTTCAAATTACCGTCACCCAAGCCACACCGGTGATCACCTGGGCTAATCCGGCGAACATCGTCTATGGTACGGCGCTTTCGGCCACCCAACTGAATGCAACTGCCTCAGTACCCGGCACCTGGTTTACACTCCCGCTGCTGGCAGTATTCCCGCTGCTGGAACTGACACACTGTCGGTTACCTTTACTCCAACGGACACGACCAGTTACACGACGGCGACCAAGACGGTTCAAATCACCGTCACCCAAGCCACACCGGTGATCACCTGGACTAACCCGGCAAGCATCACCTACGGGACAGCGCTTTCTGACACTCAACTCAACGCGACTGCCTCGGTACCTGGCACTCTGGTCTACACTCCCGCTGCCGGCAGCATTCCCGCCGCTGGCACTGACACGCTCTCGGTTACCTTCACTCCGACCGACACGACCAATTACACGACGGCGACCAAGACGGTTCAAATTACCGTCACCCAAGCCACACCGGTGATCACCTGGACTAATCCGGCAAGCATCACCTACGGGACGGCGCTCTCCGCGACTCAACTCAACGCGACTGCCTCAGTACCAGGCACTCTGGTCTACACTCCCGCTGCGGGCAGCATCCCCGCCGCTGGAACTGACACGCTCTCGGTTACCTTCACTCCAACGGACACGACCAGTTACACGACTGCGACCAAGACGGTTCAGATCACCGTCACTCAAGCCACGCCGGTGATCACCTGGGCTAACCCAGCAAGCATCACCTACGGGACGGCGCTCTCTAACACTCAACTCAACGCGACGGCCTCAGTACCTGGCACTCTGGTCTACACTCCCGCTGCCGGTAGCATCCCCGCCGCTGGAACTGACACGCTGTCCGTCACCTTTACTCCAACCGACACGACCAGTTACACGACTGCGACCAAGACGGTTCAAATCGACTGTCACTCAAGCCACACCGGTGATCACCTGGAATAATCCGGCAAGCATCACCTACGGGACGGCGCTTTCAGCCACCCAGCTGAACGCGACTGCCTCAGTACCTGGCACGCTGGTTTACACTCCCGCTGCGGGCAGCATTCCTGCTGCTGGAACTGACACGCTGTCGGTCACCTTTACTCCAACCGACACGACCAGTTACACGACCGCGACCAAGACGGTCAAGATGACCGTCACGCAAGCCACACCGGTGATCACCTGGGCTAATCCGGCGAGCATCATCTACGGCACAGCGCTTTCTACCACTCAGCTCAATGCGACTGCCTCAGTACCTGGCACTCTGGTCTACACTCCCGCTGCCGGCAGCATCCCCGCCGCTGGCACTGACACGCTCTCCGTTACCTTTACTCCAACCGACACGACCAGTTACACGACTGCGACCAAGACGGTTCAGATCACCGTCACCCAAGCCACGCCGGTGATCACCTGGACTAATCCGGCAAGCATCACCTACGGGACAGCGCTCTCCGCACGCAGCTCAACGCGACGGCGTCGGTACCTGGCACTCTGGTCTACACTCCCGCTGCCGGCAGCATCCCCGCCGCTGGAACTGACACTCTCTCGGTCACCTTCACTCCAACGGACACGACCAGTTACACGACTGCGACCAAGACGGTTCAAATCATTGTCACTCAGGCCACACCGGTGATCACCTGGAATAACCCAGCAAGCATCACCTACGGGACGGCCCTCTCTAACACTCAGCTCAACGCGACGGCCTCGGTACCTGGCACTCTGGTCTACACTCCCGCTGCCGGTAGCATCCCCGCCGCTGGAACTGACACGCTATCGGTCACCTTCACTCCAACCGACACGACCAGTTACACGACTGCCACCAAGACGGTTCAGATCATCGTCACTCAAGCCACGCCGGTGATCACCTGGTCGAATCCGGCAAGCATCACCTACGGGACGGCACTCTCCGCCACTCAGCTCAATGCCACTGCGTCGGTACCCGGCACCTTGGTTTACACACCGGCCGCTGGGAGCATCCCCGCCGCAGGCACTGACACGCTATCGGTCACATTCACTCCAACGGACACGACCAATTACACGACCGCAACCAAGACGGTACAGATCACCGTCACCCAAGCCGCACCGGTGATTACCTGGAATAATCCTGCAGCATCACCTACGGGACGGCACTCTCCGCGACTCAGCTCAACGCGACTGCATCGGTACCCGGCACTTGGTCTACACTCCGGCTGCGGGCAGCATCCCGGCGGCTGGAACGGATACGCTGTCCGTCACCTTCACTCCGACTGACACGACAGATTATACGACCGTTACCAAGACTGTACAGATTGTCGTCACTCAGGCGACACCGGTTATCACCTGGAACAATCCGGCAAGCATTACTTACGGGACCACACTCTCCGCAACGCAACTCAACGCTACTGCATCGGTACCCGGCACCCTGGTCTACACTCCTGTTGCGGGTAGCACTCCAGCCGCCGGCACCGACACGTTATCCGTTACCTTTACTCCGACGGATACAGCGAACTACACGACGGCCACAGCGACCGTTCAGCTAACCGTAACTCAAGGCTTCGCCGGTCATCACCTGGGCCAATCCAGCAAGTATCACCTACGGGACGGCTCTCTCCGCTACGCAGCTCAACGCGACTGCGTCGGTCCCTGGCACCCTGGTTTACACTCCGGCCGCCGGCAGTATTCCGGCCGCCGGCACCGACACACTCTCCGTTACCTTCACTCCAACGGACACGGCCAACTACACGACCGCAACCAAGACAGTGCAGATCTCGGTCACGCAGGCTGCTCCCGTGATCACCTGGGCCAATCCAGCAAGTATCACCTACGGGACGGCTCTCTCCAGCACTCAACTCAATGCGTCTGCCTCGACTGGTGGTTCCTTCGTCTACACCCCAGCAGCGGGCACCGTCCTGTCTGCTGGCTCCAACACCCTTTCGGTTACCTTCACCCCGACGGACACTACGAGCTACACGACGGCCACCAAGACAGTAACTTTGATCGTAACCCAGGCTACCCCCGTCATCACGTGGGCGCCGCCCGCCGCCATCAACTATGGCACAACGCTGTCTGCGACGCAGCTCAACGCAACTGCTTCTGTTCCGGGAACGCTCGTTTACACGCCTGCTGCTGGCAGCGTTCCAACCGCGGGCACAGATACGCTTTCGGTCACATTCACCCCGACCGACACGACCAACTACACAACAGCAACAAAAACCGTGCAGATCACCGTCAATCAGGCCACCCCGGGGATTACATGGATTACACCTGCTCCGATCACCTACGGAACGGCGCTGTCAAACATTCAACTGGACGCAACCACATCGGATCCGGGAACGCTAACCTACACTCCGGCGGCAGGCACTATTCCTCCAGTTGGTACCAACACTCTGTCGGTCACCTTCACGCCGACGGATACGACGAACCACTCCAATGCGACCGCGACGGTGCAACTTGTCGTCGATAAGGCAACTCCTGTGATTACATGGGGGGCGCCGGCGGGCATCACCTATGGAACGGCACTCTCCGCCACTCAACTCAACGCGACGGCATCGGTTCCCGGCACGCTGGTTTACACTCCCGCTGCTGGCAGCATCCCTGCCGCTGGCACCGACACTCTTTCGGTGACCTTCACGCCGACCGACAGCACCGACTACACAACGGTGACTAAGACTGTCACGTTGACCGTCACGCAGGCTGCTCCAGTGATCACCTGGGCTCCTCCGGCGAGCATCGTCTACGGCACGGCGCTTTCGACCACCCAACTGAATGCGTCTGCGTCTGTCCCCGGCACTCTCGTCTACACCCCTGCTGCTGGCACCGTTCTCGCGGCTGGTACGGATACGCTGTCGGTTACATTCACGCCGACCGACACCACCAACTACTCCAGCGTCACCAAGACCGTGCAGATTACTGTCGCCCAGGCTGCAGCCACGATTACCTGGTCCAATCCGGCAAATATAACGTACGGCACAGCGCTCTCAGCCATTCAATTGAATGCTTCCGCCTCCGTACCAGGCGTTCTGGTCTACACTCCCGCCGCTGGCGCAGTTCCCGCGGCTGGAACCGACACCCTATCGGTCACCTTCACGCCGACCGACACCACCAACTACTCCACTGTTACCAAGACCGTGCAGATTACTGTCACCCAGGCTGCAGCTACGATCACCTGGAATAACCCGGCAGACATCACCTACGGCACCGCACTGTCCGCTACTCAACTCAACGCAACAGCCTCTGTACCTGGTGTCCTCGTCTATACCCCGGCTGCGGGCGTTATCCCCGCGGCAGGCACAGACACTTTGTCGGTCACCTTTACCCCAACCGACACAGCCAATTACTCCACCGTCACCAAGACCGTCACGTTGATCGTGACCCAGGCTGCTCCGGTGATCACCTGGGCTAATCCGGCAAGCATTGTTTATGGAACTGCTCTTTCCGCTACCCAGTTGAATGCGACGGCCTCGGTCCCTGGCAATCTCGTTTACACTCCTGCCGCTGGCAGCATTCCTGCCGCTGGCACCGACACGCTCTCGGTGACCTTCACTCCAACCGACACCGCCAATTACTCCACCGTTACCAAGACCGTCACGTTGATTGTGACGCAGGCTGCTCCTGTAATCACCTGGGTCAATCCTGCAAGCATCGTCTATGGCACAACGCTTTCTGCCACTCAACTGAATGCTTCTGCCTCTGTACCTGGCACCCTCGTCTATACCCCGGCGGCGGGAAGCATTCCTGCGGCTGGTACCGATACGCTGTCAGTCACTTTCACCCCGACCGACACCACCAACTACTCCACCGTCACCAAGACAGTCACGCTGACCGTTACTCAGGCTGCCCCGGTCATCACCTGGAATAATCCAGCCAATATCACTTACGGCACAGCGCTCTCCGCCACCCAACTGAATGCCTCTGCCTCCGTACCAGGCGTTCTGGTCTACACTCCCGCCGCAGGCGCCGTGCCGCCTGCAGGCACTGATACCCTCTCGGTCACCTTTACGCCGACCGACACCACGAACTACTCCAGCGTCACCAAGACTGTCACGTTGACGGTCACGCAGGATGCTCCGGTGATCACCTGGGCTCCTCCAGCAAGCATCGTTTATGGGACCGCGCTCTCCGCAGCCCAACTCAATGCCTCTGCTTCTGTACCGGGCAGTCTCGTGTACACTCCGGCGGCGGGCGTTGTTCCTGCGGCTGGTACCGACACGCTGTCAGTCACCTTTACTCCAACCGATACCGCCAACTACACAACAGTCACCAAGACGGTCACGCTGACCGTTACCCAGGCTGCCCCGGTCATTACTTGGGCCAATCCTGCAAGTATCGTCTACGGCACAGCACTCTCCGCAACCCAGCTGAACGCCACTGCCTCGGTACCTGGCACTCTCGTCTATACTCCGGCCGCTGGCAACATTCCTGCCGCGGGTACCGACACGCTCTCCGTTACGTTCACCCCGACGGACACAACCAACTACTCCACTGTGACCAAGACAGTCACGTTGACGGTCGGTCAGGCGACGCCAGTAATTACCTGGACGGATCCAGTAGGCATCACCTACGGCACCGCACTGTCTGCGGTTCAGCTCAACGCGACAGCTTCGGTCCCTGGAACCCTCATCTACACTCCTGCCGCTGGCAGCATCCCTGCAGCGGGTACCGACACGCTCTCCGTTACGTTCACCCCGACGGACACAACGAACTACTCCACCGTCACCAAGACCGTCACGTTGACGGTCACACAGGACGCTCCGGTAATCACCTGGGCCACTCCTGCAGGCATTTCCTACGGGACGGCGCTCTCGACTACCCAACTGAATGCCTCTGCCTCTGTACCCGGCACGCTTGTCTATACGCCCGCTGCTGGCACCGTTCCTGCAGCCGGCACCGATACTCTATCGGTCACCTTTACGCCAACCGATACTGTCAACTACACAACAGCCACCAAGACCGTGACATTGACTGTTACGAAGGCTGCTCCTGTCATTACCTGGGCTAACCCAGCTAGCATCACCTACGGCACAGCACTCTCTGCCACACAGCTCAACGCGTCAGCATCTGTACCGGGTGTACTCGTCTACACACCTGCTGCCGGCACTGTTCCTGCCGCTGGTACCGACATGCTCTCGGTTACCTTTACGCCAACGGATACGACGAACTACACAACCGTCACCAAGACGGTGCAGATTACCGTCACTCAGGTGACACCTACCATCACATGGGCCGCACCCTCACCAATAACTTACGGAACTGCGCTTACGACACTTCAGCTTGACGCGACTGCGTCTGTACCGGGCGTCCTGGTCTACACTCCTGCCGCGGGCACCGTTCCTGCCGCAGGCACTGCCAATCTAACAGTTACTTTCACTCCGACCGACACCACCAACTACACGACGGCAACCAAGACCGTTCAACTCACTGTCAATCAGGCCACACCCGGCATCACCTGGAACACGCCTGCCGCCATCACCTACGGAACCGCGCTTTCCGCTGTTCAACTGGATGCGACAACGTCCGATCCGGGTACGCTCGCCTACACCCCAGCTGCCGGAACCGTTCTTCCAGTCGGAACCAATACCCTGACGGTGACCTTCACCCCGACGGACACCACGAACAACTCCAGCGCGACCAAAACCGTTCAGCTCGTCGTCACTCAAGCGACACCCACCATCACCTGGGCCACCCCCACAGGCATCACTTATGGGACTGCCCTTTCAACCACGCAGCTCAACGCAACGGCTTCGGTACCCGGTACGTTTGTCTACAGTCCCGCCGCCGGCAGCATTCCTGCCGCTGGTACCGACACTCTTTCGGTCACATTTACTCCAACTGACACTGCTAATTACTCGACCGCCACCGCAACGGTGCAACTCGCCGTCAGCCAGGCTGTCCCCACCATCATTTGGACAAATCCGGCGAGCATCACTTACGGGACGGCACTCTCCGCCACACAGCTCAATGCGACAGCGTCGGTACCTGGCACGCTCGTTTACACTCCCGCCGCTGGCAGCATTCCTGCCGCTGGTACCGACACTCTTTCGGTAACCTTTACCCCAACCGACACAACCAACTACACGACAGCTACCAAGACAGTGACGATAGTCGTCACGCAAGCCGGACCAGTGATTACCTGGGCCAATCCTGCGAGCATCTCCTACGGGACAGTGCTCTCCGCCACACAACTCAATGCGACCGCGTCCACCGGCGGTTCGTTCGTTTACACTCCAGCTGCAGGCACCATTCCCGCCGCCGGCACCGACACACTTTCAGTCACCTTTACTCCAACCGACACGACCAACTACACAACGGCTACCAAGACGGTACAGATAACCGTCACCCAGGTGACCGCGGTTATTACATGGGCCACACCCACGGCCATCACTTACGGAACAGCGCTTTCCAGTGCCCAATTGAACGCAAGCTCATCGGTCCCGGGCGCGCTTGTGTACACGCCAGCCGCTGGCACTATTCCAGCCGCCGGCACGGTTACACTCTCCGTGACCCTGACCCCAACTGACACGGCCAACTATACGAGCGTGACAAAGACCGTCGACCTCATAGTCAACCAGGACACTCCAGGAATCACGTGGAATACACCAGCTTCGATCACTTATGGCACGGCACTCTCCAGTACACAACTCGACGCGACGGCCTCTGATCCCGGTGCGTTGGTCTACACTCCGGCTGCCGGCATTGTTCTCCCGGTCGGAAACAACACCCTTTCGGTAACCTTTACTCCGACTGACACCACCAACCACTCCACCGTTACCAAGACGGTCACATTAACCGTCACTCAGGCAGCTCCCGTAATCACGTGGGCCAATCCGGCAAGCATCGTCTATGGAACGGCGCTCTCCGCAATCCAGTTGAACGCTTCCGCCTCTATCCCTGGAACCCTTGTTTATACGCCGGCAGCAGGAAGCGTTCCTGCGACTGGCACCGACACGCTTTCGGTAACGTTTACACCGACCGACACCACCAACTACTCCAGCGTCACCAAAACGGTCACGTTGACCGTTACTCAGGCAGCTCCCGTAATCACGTGGGCCAATCCGGCAAGCATCGTCTATGGAACGGCGCTCTCCGCCAACCCAGTTGAACGCTTCTGCCTCTGTCCCTGGCACCCTTGTCTATACGCCAGCAGCTGGAAGCGTCCCGGCTGCTGGTACCGATACGCTTTCGGTGACGTTTACGCCGACCGACACTACCAACTACTCAACCGTCACCAAGACTGTAACGTTCACCGTTACTCAGGCTGCGGCAGTGATCACGTGGAACAACCCCGCAAGCATCGTCTATGGAACGGCGCTCTCCGCAACCCAGTTGAACGCTTCTGCCTCTGTCCCTGGCGTCCTTGTCTATACGCCAGCAGCGGGAAGCATCCCAGCTGCCGGCACCGATACGCTTTCGGTGACGTTTACGCCGACTGACACCATCAACTACTCCACCGTCACCAAGACAGTCACGTTGACCGTTACACAGGCTGCTCCCGTAATCACGTGGGCCAATCCCGCAAACATCGTCTATGGCACTGCGCTCTCCGCAACCCAGCTGAACGCTTCCGCCTCTGTCCCTGGCACGCTTGTCTATACGCCCGCTGCTGGAAGCATCCCGGCTGCCGGCACCGATACGCTTTCGGTGACGTTTACTCCGACCGACACCACCAGCTACTCCACCGTCACCAAGACGGTCACGTTGACGGTCACGCAGGATGCTCCAGTGATCACGTGGGCCAATCCGGCAAGCATCGTCTATGGAACAGCGCTCTCCCCAACCCAGTTGAACGCTTCTGCCTCTGTCCCTGGCGTCCTTGTCTATACGCCAGCAGCTGGAAGTATCCCGGCTGCCGGCACCGATACGCTTTCGGTGACGTTCACTCCGACCGACACCACGAACTACTCCAGCGTCACTAAGACCGTCACGTTGACCGTGACGCAGGGCGCTCCGGTGATCACCTGGGCCTCTCCAGCAAGCATCATCTATGGAACGGCACTATCCGCCACCCAGCTGAATGCCTCTGCCTCTGTACCTGGCACTCTCGTTTACACTCCTGCAGCTGGAGCAATTCCCGCAGCTGGTACCGACACCCTCTCGGTTACGTTTCACCCCGACCGACACCACCAATTACTCCAGTGTCACTAAGACCGTCACGTTGACCGTCACTCAGGCGACTCCGGTGATCACCTGGGCTAACCCGGGCAACATCACCTATGGGACGGCGCTATCCGCCACCCAGCTCGATGCAAGTGCATCCGTTGCCGGCTCATTCGCCTACTCGCCCGCAGCGGGTACCGTGCCCTCCGCTGGCACCGTTACCCTCTCCGTCACGTTTACCCCAACCGATTCCACCAACTACACGACGACAACGAAGAGCGTTCAACTCATTGTCAACCAGGCCACATCGGGAATTACTTGGAACACGCCTGGCTCAATCGTCTACGGAACCGCACTCTCCAGCGTCCAGCTCAACGCGACCTCTTCTGATCCTGGCACGCTGGTGTACACGCCGGCAGCGGGCACGATTCTTCCAGTCGGAAATAACACTCTGTCGGTCACCTTCACTCCGACTGACACCACCAACCACTCCAGTGCGACCCAGACCGTCCAGCTGGTCGTCACCCAGGCTGCTCCAGTCATCACTTGGAACAATCCGGCGAGCATCACCTATGGAACGGCACTATCCAACACTCAACTGAATGCGTCCCCTTCTGTACCTGGCACTCTTGTCTATACCCCCGCCGCCGGAGTTATTCCCGCTGCGGGTACTGACACCCTCTCGGTCACCTTCACCCCGACCGACACCACCAACTACTCTACTGTTACCAAGACCGTCTCGTTGACGGTGACTCAGGCTGCTCCGACACTCACCTGGACTGCTCCGGCAAGCATCGTTTACGGAACAGCTCTATCCGCCACCCAACTCGATGCGACAGCCTCGGTACCCGGCACGATGGTCTACACTCCTGCTTCAGGTGCAGTCCTGGCTGCCGGTACAACCAACCTTTCGGTTACGTTTACTCCGACTGACACCACGAGTTATTCCACTGTCACCAAGACCGTCCCGTTGACGATTACGCAGGCCACGCCAGTCATCACCTGGAATCCGCCCACTGCCATTACCTATGGAACCGCACTCTCTGCAGTACAACTGAACGCGTCCGCTTCCGTTGCCGGTGCACTCGTCTATACCCCTGCCGCCGGTACAGTTCTCTCAGCCGGCACGACTACCCTATCAGTGACGCTCACCCCAACTGACACGACTGATTACACGAGTGTCACGAAAACGGTTCAGCTCACCATCAATCAGGCCACATCGGGCATTACATGGAACACACCTACGTCGATCCCCTATGGAACAGCCCTCTCCGGCATCCAGCTCGACGCAACTGCCTCTGATCCTGGCACGCTGGTCTACACTCCGGCCGCGGGCGCTGTTCTTCCTGTCGGAAACAACACCCTCTCTGTCACCTTCACCCCAACCGACACCACCAACCACTCAAGTGCGACTCAAACCGTCCAGTTGGTCGTTACCCAGGCGGCTCCGGTCATCACCTGGAGCAACCCGGCAAGCATCATCTATGGAACGGCACTCTCCAATACTCAACTGAATGCGACTTCGTCTGTTCCCGGTACGTTTGCCTACACACCAGCAATCGGTAACGTACCAGCCGCAGGCACGGATACTCTCTCGGTCACCTTTACCCCGACGGACACCGCGAATTATTCCACCGTCACAAAAACCGTCACGTTGATTGTCAACCAGGATGCTCCGGTAATTACGTGGGCTCCGCCTGCAAGCATCACTTACGGAACGGCACTCTCCGCCGCCCAGCTCAATGCGACAGCATCAGTACCCGGAACGATGGTCTACACACCCGCCACAGGAGCTGTGCTGACGGCCGGTACTGATACGCTCTCGGTCACCTTCACCCCGACTGACAGCACCAACTACACAACAGTTACGAAGACCGTGTCGCTAACCGTCACTCAAGCCGCACCGGTGATCACCTGGGCTTCTCCAGCAAGCATCATCTACGGGACCGCGCTCTCCAGCACCCAACTTAATGCGACTGCATCCGTACCTGGCACCTTGGCTTATACTCCGGCCGCTGGCAGTATCCCAGCCGCTGGGACCGACACGCTGTCGGTTACCTTTACCCCAACCGACAATACCAACTACACGACAGCCACTAAGACCGTGTCGCTAACTGTCACACAAGCCACGGTAACGATTACCTGGGCTCCTCCAGCGAGCATCACCTACGGGACTGCGCTATCCAGCACACAGCTTGATGCGACAGCCTCAGTACCGGGCACAATGGTTTACACTCCTGCTGCCGGTAGCATTCCAGCCGCTGGAACCGATACGCTGTCAGTCACCTTTACTCCGACCGACACCGCCAACTACGCGACGGCCACCAAGACCGTATCGTTGACCGTTACGCAAGCTGCAGCAGTGATCACCTGGAACAACCCGGCAAGCATCACGTACGGGACGGCACTCTCCGCCACACAACTCAACGCAACGGCATCCGTTCCTGGCACTCTTATCTATACGCCAGCCGCTGGAAGCATCCCAGCTGCCGGCACCGATACGCTTTCGGTGACGTTTACTCCGACTGACACAACCAACTACTCCACCGTCACCATGACCGTCTCATTGACCGTTACTCAGGCTGCTCCCGTAATCACGTGGAACAACCCGGCAAGCATCACTTATGGGACAGCACTCTCGGCTACACAACTCGACGCGACGGCGTCTGTACCCGGCACGATGGTTTACACTCCCGCCGTCGGTAGCATCCCAACCGCTGGGACCGACACGTTGTCAGTCACCTTCACACCGACTGACGCTACCAACTACTCGACTGTCACCAAGACCGTGACGCTCACCGTTACTCAGGCTGCGGCAGTGATCACGTGGAACAACCCCGCAAGCATCGTCTATGGAACAGCGCTCTCCGCAACCCAACTCAATGCCTCTGCCTCTGTCCCTGGCACCCTTGTCTATACGCCTGCCGCTGGTAGCATCCCAGCTGCCGGGACCGACACGCTATCGGTCACCTTTACTCCAACCGACACGACAAACTACACAACCGCCACCAAGACGGTGACGTTAACCGTCACTCAGGCTGCACCGGTCATTACCTGGGCTAACCCTGCAGGCATCACCTACGGTACGGCACTCTCCGTCACACAGCTCAACGCGACAGCATCAGTACCCGGCACGCTGGTTTATGTGCCGGCCGCTGGAAGCATCCCAGCCGCTGGAACCGACACGCTTTCAGTGACCTTTACTCCAACGGACACCGCTAACTACACGACCGCCACCAAGACGGTGACGCTGACGGTCACTCAGGACGCTCCCGTGATCACGTGGGCCAATCCGGCAAGCATCGTCTATGGAACGGCGCTTTCGGCAACGCAACTCAATGCCTCTGCCTCTGTCCCTGGCACTCTTATCTATACGCCAGCCGCTGGAAGCATCCCAGCTGCCGGCACCGATACGCTTTCGGTGACGTTTACTCCGACTGACACAACCAACTACTCCACCGTCACCATGACCGTCTCATTGACCGTTACTCAGGCTGCTCCCGTAATCACGTGGAACAACCCGGCAAGCATCACTTATGGGACAGCACTCTCGGCTACACAACTCGACGCGACGGCGTCTGTACCCGGCACGATGGTTTACACTCCCGCCGTCGGTAGCATCCCAACCGCTGGGACCGACACGTTGTCAGTCACCTTCACACCGACTGACGCTACCAACTACTCGACTGTCACCAAGACCGTGACGCTCACCGTTACTCAGGCTGCGGCAGTGATCACGTGGAACAACCCCGCAAGCATCGTCTATGGAACAGCACTCTCCGCCACACAGCTCAACGCGACGGCCTCGGTACCTGGCACGCTGGTTTACAGTCCGGCCGCAGGAAGCATCCCGGCCGCTGGGACTGACATGCTATCGGTCACCTTTACTCCAACCGACACGACAAACTACACAACCGCCACCAAGACGGTGACGTTAACCGTCACTCAGGCTGCACCGGTCATTACCTGGGCTAACCCGGCAAGCATCACCTACGGAACGGCACTCTCTGCCACGCAGCTCAACGCGACAGCATCAGTACCCGGCACGCTGGTTTATGTGCCGGCCGCTGGAAGCATCCCAGCCGCTGGAACCGACACGCTTTCAGTGACCTTTACTCCAACGGACACCGCTAACTACACGACCGCCACCAAGACGGTGACGCTGATCGTTACTCAGGCCGCACCGGTAATCACTTGGGCTAATCCGGCAAGCATTACCTACGGAACGGCACTCTCCGTCGCGCAGCTCAACGCGACAGCATCAGTCCCTGGCACGATGGTCTATACGCCTGCCGCCGGTGCGGTGCTGAACGCCGGGACCGACACGCTTTCGGTTACCTTCACACCAACTGATACCACCAACTACACGACGGCTACGCAGACTGTACAACTGATTGTCAATCAGAGCAGCCCCATCATCACCTGGGCTACTCCGGCAGGCATCACCTACGGGACCGCGCTCTCCAACGCTCAACTCAACGCAACGGCTTCGGTACCTGGCACTCTGGTTTACACTCCCGCTGCAGGCAGCATTCCGGCTGCCGGCACCGACACTCTAACCGTTACGTTTACCCCAACCGACACCACCAACTACTCCACTGCCACCAAGACCGTCCAACTCAGCGTTGCACAAGCTACACCAGTCATCACCTGGGTCCCTCCGGCGGGCATTACCTACGGAACGGCACTCTCGGCTACGCAACTTAACGCGACCGCCTCAGTCCCGGGCACATTTGCCTACAGCCCTGCTCTTGGCAGCATTCCAGCGGCAGGTACCGATACACTAACCGTCATCTTTACCCCAACAGATACGGCTAACTACACGACCGCAACGAAGAGCGTGCCGCTAACTGTCAGCCAAGCTACCCCGGTGATCACCTGGGCCACTCCGACAAGCATCACTTACGGAACGGCGCTCTCCGCCGCCCAACTCGATGCGACCTCCTCTGTACCTGGCACACTTACCTATACGCCAGCCGCCGGTAGCATTCCAAGTGCAGGCACCGTGACCCTCTCGGTGACCTTCAACCCGACTGACACAGCTGACTACACTACCGCGACCAAGACCGTGCAGCTGGTCGTCAATCAGGCCGCCCCGGTCATCACATGGGCAACACCAACAGGCATCACCTACGGGACTGCACTCTCCGTGGCTCAGCTCAACGCAACCGCCTCAGTCCCCGGTACGTTCATCTATAGTCCGGCCGCAGGTAGTATTCCGACGGCTGGCACCGACACACTCTCCGTTACGTTTACCCCAACTGATACGGCCAATTACACCACCGTCACCAAGACAGTCTCACTCACCGTCAGCCAGGCCACTCCGGTGATCACCTGGGCACCCCCGGCAGGGATCACGTATGGAACGGCGCTGTCCAATACACAACTCAACGCGACAGCTTCTGTTCCCGGAACATTTGCCTACACGCCCGCTTTGGGCAATGTCCCAGCCGCCGGCACAAATACTCTCTCGGTCACCTTTACTCCGACGGACACCACCAACTATTCCACCGTCACCAAGACGGTCCAGCTGAGTGTCGCTCAGGCTACCCCGACCATCACCTGGTCCAATCCTGCGACCATCATCTACGGAACGGCACTCTCCGCCACCCAACTTAACGCGACCGCTTCAGTCCCCGGATCGTTTGCGTACATTCCGGCCGCCGGTAGTATTCCAACAGCCGGCACCGATACCCTCTCGGTGACCTTTACCCCGACCGACACCTCCAACTACACAACTGCTACCGCCACCGTACAGTTGATCGTCAGCCAGGCCACCCCCACGATTACCTGGGCCACGCCTGCAGGCATCATCTACGGAACTGCCCTCTCCGGTGCACAGCTCAATGCAACCACTACAGTCGCTGGATCGTTCGCATACACCCCAGCCGCTGGTAGCGTGCTATCAGCCGGCACCGATACTCTCTCGGTCACCTTCACGCCAACCGACACAGTGAACTACACCACGGCAACGAAGACAGTACAGTTGACGGTCGTGCAGGCGACGCCGCCGATCACCTGGACTCCTCCTGCCCCAGTTTCCTACGGAATCGCACTCTCCAGCGCACAACTGAACGCTACCGCCCCCGTCGCCGGTTCATTCATCTACACTCCAGCCGCAGGGAGCGTTCTAGCCGCAGGCATCGACACGCTCTCCGTTACCTTCACGCCAACCGATACCAACGACTACACCACCGCGACTAAGACCGTGCAGTTGGTCGTCAATCAAACGACCCCCATCATCACCTGGGCAAACCCAGCAACGATCTTCTACGGAACGCTGCTCAGCACTACGCAGTTGAACGCCGCCGCCTATCAGTTGAACGGAACGACACCACTGGACGGCACCTTCGTCTATAACCCGGCCGCTGGAACGGTTCTCATGGCCGGTTCCAAACAACTCTCCGTTACCTTTACTCCGAACGACACGGCCAACTACACCACCGCAACCAAGGTTGTTCCGCTGACCGTTTCGCAGTCAACGCTCACCATCTCTGCCAACAGCTACACTCGGCTGTACGGCGTGGCGAACCCGGTATATCAAGGCAACATCACCGGTACACAGAATGGAGACCCGTTCATCGAAACGTTCTCCAGCTCTGCGACCATCACGTCTGATCCAGGCCAATATCCCATCGTTCCCACCGTCTCAGGAGCAAATCTCTCCGATTACGTGGTCGCGGTGCAAAACGGAACCCTTACGGTCACGAAGGCTCCCGTCGTCATTACGACCACTCTCAGTACGCCTACAATTGCCTACGGCTTGAACGTCACAATGACGGCCACTGTTGCCTCAACCACCAGCGGCGTCCCATCTGGAACCATCAAATTCCTCGACAACGGGAATCTCGTCGGAACGGCGTCTCTCTCTAATGGAGTTGCCACCTTTATCACCGCCGGACTCCAGGTTGGAACACACGTTATCGTGCCAGTCTACAGCGGCGATACCGATTTCATTGCGACCACCGCCTCGGCATCTTCCTCTCCTTCAAACACCGTCGTTATTACTCCGCTGGACTTTACCTTCCAGGTCATTAGTTCGCCGACAGTCGAGGGAATCTACGGCACCACACGGCAGTACACCCTGCATATCGCACCGATCGGCGGCACCTTCCCGGGAGACGTCCAGTTCACAACAAATAACAATGGTCCTTTCCTTAGCACCTACACCTTCTCGCCTGCAACAGTATCGAAGACTGGTGGTCCAACCGACATCATCCTCACTGTGGTGACGCGCAAGCTCGCCTCAAACGAGTCCCCGAGAGACTTGCCGAACAGACTGTCACCCATTGCGCTTGGCTTGTTTCTGCTACCGCTACTTGGCCTGAGGTACTCCAAACGCACGAGCAAGAAGCTGACCCGCATGATCACGAACGCAGTCCTTCTGGTGGCGTCACTCGGAGTCATCGGCGCCATGTCAGGCTGCGGAAGCGGGTATTTCGATCACACCTACCCGATCACCGTTACAGCAACCAGCAATGGCATTCAGCACAGCGTCAAAGTCGACTTCCACATCGATCAGTCGCCACAGTAAAGAGAACAAGAAAGTAAACTGTAAGAATTTATGAGCGGTTCAATTTTCAAAGGCCTGCAAGTGTTTTAGGAGAGTTTCAGTGCGAGTAAAAATCTTCACGTTGATCTGCCTTTTGGGCTTTACGGCCGCCAGGCTTCACGGCCAAGCCTCTCCAACCGCATCGCGCGCTGGAGACCTGCAGATTGGCGCTATGTTCAACCTGGCAAATTCTGACTACAGGCCGGATTACTTCAAAGGATATGGCTTCTATACCACGTTCGATTTCAGGTACCACGTCGGAATCGAGGGAGAGTTTCACCAGATCAACGATCCGCATCCGGTAGACGGTGTAGGTATATATGAGCGCACGTACGAAATTGGACCTCGGTATGTTCTGCACTACGGACGTTTCGCGCCATACGCGAAGGTCCTGTATGGGCGAGGGGTTTTTCAATATCCGCACCCTCCCGGAGATCCCAAGCCCGGGCCCGCCGCCATTCTCGCCTATAACCTAATTGCAATCGGCGCCGGCACCGACTATCACGTCCTGCCCGGGCTTAACGTAAGAGCCGAGTACGAATACCAGCAATGGTTAAGCTTTCCGCCCAACGGACTGACCCCGCAGATCTTTAGCATCGGCGCGGCTTATCGCTTCCATTAATTAAATAGCAGTGGGGTGGAAACGCCGGATTCGGATTCCGTTCCCGCGGACGAAGTCATTCTTTACTTCTTGCGGGTAGTGCCCGGTGTTGTGTTGGCGTCTTCCGGCGCCGACGGATTGATATGACCGAGACGGTTTTCCGGAGTGTTGGATCGAACTTTTGTAGGGCCGGGGCCAGCGGTCGCAGGATTATCACCTTTCGATCCCGAAGGCTCGATGGCGGGTTCGGCGTCCTGCGCTGGTTGCTGACCGGTGGGTTGGTCTGCACTTCTCGCCTCCTGATACTTGGATAACATGGTGTCCCCTTTCCGAGTTCGATGTTCATTGGAAGGCAATGTCGGGGCTATAGTTGCCCCATCTCCGAGCAACTCCCAACTGCGCGTCACAGCTTCTTGTTCTGTCTTTTGGAGAGAGTGAAAAGCTCCAGCCCTAAGAATAAGGCTGGGCAAATAGAAGCGCTGTAGCTCGCGGCCCCTTTTCCGCCCATCCTAAGATCTAGTCGCCGTCTACCCCGGAGGCCAAGTCATATGCCTTCCACCAAGCAAATGCAGATGCAGATGGTTCACCGTCTGTCCCCCATCATCTCCCGTGTTCACGACGATCCTGTAACCATTGTCCAGCTTCTCTTTGCGCGCAATCTCTGCCGCCGCAGCCATCAAATGGCCCATCAACCCCGTATCTTCGGCCAGCGCCTTCGCGGTCGAGCTGATGTGCTGCTTCGGAATGATCAGCAGATGCGTGGGCGCCTGCGGATTGATATCCGGAAACCCGATGCAGCATTCGTCTTCATAGACGCGGTTCGCTGGTATGGTGCCAGAGACGATCTTGCAAAAAAGACAATCGGAAGACGAGGAAGGAGGGCTTGGCTCTGTTTTCATAATCAAAAATATTTTGGATGCCGTCCAGCAATCCATGGGTTGTAGGCCGCGGCGAAGGCCGCACGTTCGGCGATTGAAGGATGACTCGAGGTCCAGAAGTCCACAAACGGATGAGACCCTGGATCATCCAATGAGGTTTCACCCAGCTTCTGAAACCCTAGCTGCGTCGTAGCCTGCGGATCGGCGACGATCCCATGAATCGCCTCCTGCCCATACACATCAGCGGCGTGTTCGATCGACCGGCTGAATGCGTTGTCAATCGGTTCAGAGAAGAAGTTGAGAACATTCAGCACCAGCGCCAGCACTGCCACGAACGCCCAATCGTTCTGCGAACGAATTCGCCACCGCGCTCCATATCGGCTGAGCAGCGAATGCGTTATCTTCTGTCCCAAAAAGAAGGCAACCAGCAACAGCGCAGCCGTGAACAGCAGACCGCGCACGATGTGATGCAACGCATAATGGCCCAGCTCATGCCCAAACACGCCTGAGAGTTCATCCGGAGTCGCAGCCGCGATCGTTGTATCCCACAAAACGAGGCGTTTCGAAGGCCCGAATCCGGTTACATAGGCATTCAAACTCGTCACCTTCTGGCTCGCCTGCATGAAAAACATTCTGTCCGGCGGCAAGCTCACGCCGCTTCGCGCCACTACTTTCTCCAACTCGACCACCAACGCCGGATTCCGATGTTGGAGGGGTTCAAACTTGTTGAACATCGGATCAACCACGATCGGCGAGAGAAAAACTCCGAACAGAACCCCCGCCATAGTAGGGATCCAGAACCAGAACCACCAATGATTCGGCGACTTGCGAATCACCCAGAACAGCAGCATCACCAGCAACGATCCGACCAGCCACGTCAGCAGAAAACCCTTCACCTGATCCCAAAGCCAACTTCCCCATCCCTGCACCGACAACCGGTACGCCACTGCAACATCATGTCCATACACCCGCAACGGAGCATTCAACAAGGTAATCGCCAGCAGAAAAAGAAACACAAAGGCAAAGCCCTGCCCCCAGCGATTCTTCGTCAGGTCCTCGGAAATATTCCGCATCCGTGCCGGCACACCCAGCGCAAGCAGCAGCACCAGCTGCAGAATCCCCCAACCCTCACCCACAAAATGCAACCGAGTCCGGGCCCGAAACAGCTCCTGGGCGGGCTTCATCTTTTCAGGTGGAAGCGTATAAGCGGTTCGATCCACGGCCGCCTGCCTTAAAGCCAACGCCTCGGTAGGCGTCGTCCCCTGCGCCCGCTCCAGCATTATCACTAACGCGAAGAGAGCAACCACCAAAAGCAGAGCGGCACGAAAACTCATCAAGGAAGGCCCCACAAGCTATGAAGCAAGTGTGCACGATTCGCCGCAAGAGCGCAAAGCTTTTGCCACGCCCGAAAGCCCATTATCGATCCATTGCGCGCCCCGCCGACTCCGCTCCCACCTCCAACCCGAAGCGCGATAGCTCGCGCTTCTGCAGGTTGTAGTCGATAAAGAAGCCAATCCCGATGGCCAGAGGAATAAGCCCCGCTGCGGCTCCTGCCAGCACCGGCCGGACCTGCAAGATCGCCGTCAGCACCAGAAAGAACAAAATCAACCCAACCCCAACCGAAACCAGAACGATTCCGGCACGTCGAGCATTTCCGAGGCTCCGCAGTGGATCTTTGACGGACGGCTTTTCCTCATCGCCTGGGCCCAGCATCTTTTCAATCTCGGCCAGCGGCACACCGCGCGCAATCATCGCGATGCGTTCTTCAGACCTCATCCGGCGCTTGTGCCCGTCCAACCAGATACCTGAAACAATCGCCACAATAGCAACGAGACAACCTGCCACCGGAACAATAAACGGACTAAATGCAAAATTTCCCATTTGACTACCTCCTCTTTCTGCCCGCGTTAGACCGCCCCACCCCTCGAAAGTTTCACTGGCACGCATGAAACTTTAGGCGCACTCTATGGTCTAACCCTGCTTGCACGCCGATCTCACCTTCGAGCAAGTGGTACACGACCATCAGGACATGGTCTTCCGCACCCTCCTGCGCCTCACCGGAAGCCGCGAGCACCTCGACGATCTCGCCCAGGACGTCTTCCTCCGCCTCTATCGCGCCCTCCCCAGCTTCCGCGGCGAAGCCCTTATCACCACCTACCTCTACCGCATCGCCGTCAACGTCGCCCAGGACGAATGGAAGCGCCGCCGCCGCGACCGCGACACCAACATCTCCCTCTCAGACGACACCTCCGGCTGGGAAGACCGCCTCCCCCACCCCGACCGAAACGCCGAGCAACAACTCGAAGAGCGCGAGCTCCAGCAGTCCGTCGAAGAGCAGCTCCAGCGCCTCAGCCACATCGAGCGAACCATCCTCGTCCTTTATCATCAAGAGGAGCGGACCTACGAGCAGATCGCCTACGCGCTCGGCATGCCGATCGGAACCATACGCACCCATCTGCACCGCGGCCGCAAAAAATTACGCGAAGCCCTTCAGCAACGTCAAACACAAGAAAGGAGAGCGACATGCACGACAAACCACTAAACCCCGAAGACCTGTCGCAATCCGCCTCCCAAGTCGACATAGAGCAACTCGACCAGCGCATCGTCCGCGCCCTCGAAACCGTGCCCAAGCCGCGGATCCCCGCCGACTTCGCCGCCCGCGTCGCAAACCAGCTCCCGGCAAGTCGCCCGGTCTCCCTCACCCCCACTCACTACGGCCGGTACGCGACGCTGATCGGCACCGTGGTCACTCTCGCGGCCCTGGTGATCCTCGCCCTGCACTCGACCCACCCCGCATTCGGACTCCTCGAGTCGCTCCTGTTCGCCCAATTCATCGCCCTCGCCGTATGGCTCACCGTCTGGCGCTTCGGTTTGCGCTAACTCCCTGTCAAATAACCCCGTTGTCAACTAAATGTAGACTCGCCCGTCCAATCATCAGCGCTCTGCAACGAAAGCTGTACTGCGTCGCGCGCGCGGCGGCACTTCCGATACACTCGGCAACAGGCGTATTTTGCAGGCGAAACGAGTTCCAGTTCCCATGAAGAGACAAAAAGCGGCAGTTGCCGGCGCAAGTTTAGCCGGTCTGGTAGTTGTGGCCATCACCTCCGTCGGCCACATCGCAGCAGCGGCAACCACAAAGCCCGAACCAACCCCAGCATCGGTCCTGATCGACGCCATGGAGTCCGAGCTCCATCGCGCCATGCAGTCGCTCGGCAACAACGCCACCGACGCCACCCAGCAGCCGAAACCCTACTTCCTCAGCTACGCCGTCGCCGACGCAGACAGCATCGCCATGTCAGCCCAGTTCGGCGCCATCGTAGGCTCCAACGAGAACCGCCGCCGCATCGCCGACGTGCAGGTCCGACTCGGCACCGCCGCCGAGGACAACACTCACGGCGACCATCGCAACAGCGCCCTCACCACAGTCCCGCTCCCCCTCACCGATGACGGCCCAGCCCTCGCCCGCAGCCTCTGGTTCGCCACCAACCGCGGCTACGCCAAAGCGCTCGACAGCTACCTGAAGGTCAAGACCGAACAGCAGGTTCGCGCCAAGGAAGAGGACGGCTCCGCCGATTTCTCCAGCGAGAAGGCCGCGACCGAACTGCTTCCGTCGCCTCCTCCTCTCGTCGTCGACCGCACCGCCTGGCAGGACCGCATCCGTGAGCTCTCCAGCATCTTCAAGCAATACCCCGACGTCTTCTTCAACAACGTCGCCCTCGAGGCCTCCACGGAAACCGACTACTTCGTCTCCTCCGAGGGCGCAAAGGTCGCCACGCCCAGCCACGTCGCCCGCCTGATCATCGTCGCCCGCACCCGCGCCGCCGATGGCATGGACCTCTTCCGCGCCGAGACCTTCGAAGCCGACGATGTCACCCACCTCCCCGACCAGAAGACCCTCACCGACAAAACCATCGCCATGGCCAAGAATCTTGAGGCCCTCCGCGAAGCCCCCGTAACCGAGCCCTTCAACGGCCCCGCCATCCTCAGCGGCCGAGCCTCCGCCGTCTTCTTCCACGAAGTCCTCGGCCACCGCCTCGAAGGCCAGCGCCAGCGCGGCGACGACGAAGGCCAGACCTTCACCAAACTCCTCGGCAAACAAATTCTCCCCACCTTCCTCAGCGTCTCCGACGACCCCACCCTCGGCACCTTCGACGGCGTCTCCCTCAGCGGCCACTATAGTTACGACGACGAAGGCCAGCCCGCACGCCGCGTCGATCTCATTAAGGATGGCGTCCTCGACACCTTCCTCATGTCCCGCCTCCCCATCGCCAGCTTCTCCAGCAGCAACGGCCACGGCCGCTCCGAAACCGGCCACATGCCCACCGGCCGCCAGGGCAACCTCATCGTCACCTCCACCAAAACCGTCAGCAACGCCGAACTCCGCGAGATGCTCAAAGCCGAGGCGAAAAAACAAGGCAAAGCCTACGGCCTCTACTTTGAAGACATCTCCTCAGGCTTCGCCGTCACCACCCGCCGCTCGCCCCAGGCCTTTCAGGTCATTCCGCTGGTCGTCTACCGCGTCTACGTCGATGGCCGCCCCGACGAGCTCGTCCGCGGCGTCAGCATCGTAGGCACCCCGCAGGCCGCGCTCAATCGCATCCTCGCCACAAACGACAAGCAGGACGTCTTCAACGGTATCTGCGGCGCCGAATCCGGCAGCATCCCGGTCAGCGCAGTCGCCCCCGCCATGCTGGTCAGCGAAATCGAAACCCAACGCCAGGCGCAGGGAACCGCCAGGCCACCCATCCTCCCGCCGCCAGGTGCCACCGGAACCGGCGGAAAGGTAGGTCAGTAATGAATTTATTCCACAAAAAGTTACAAATACCGGCCCTTCTAACAGCCTCCGTCCTATTCGGTACTCTTGCAGTTACAAATAGAGCCGCCGCCGAATCATCCTCGCAGGTCACCGACCCCATGCTCCGCGCGATGCAGCAGGAGCTCGAGCGCGAAAAGGCCCTCATGCTTCCTGGCATGCAGCGCCCCTACTTCGTCGAGTACCGTCTCGACGACATCAACACCTACGAGGCCGTCGCCAACTACGGTGCACTCACCCAGGAAGTCGCCAACCATCAGCGCATCGTCCGCGTCACCGTCCGCATCGGCGACTACGCCGTCGACAACAGCAGCACCCGTGGCGACGGTACCGTCGAACTCGCTCCCACCGACGACAACCCTCTGGCCTTGCAGTACGCACTCTGGACTGCGACCGACACCGCCTACAAAAGCGCTCTCCGCGCCTTCTCCGCAAAACAAGCTGCGCTGAAGCAGTTCCAGTCCGCTCAGGCCCAGCCGGACTTCGTGCAGGTCAAGCCCGTCGTGCTGGTATCTCCGCTCGTCACCCTCGATCTCGACCGCAACGAATGGAAGCGCCGCATCGTAGAAGCCAGCGGTCTCTTCGCCTCAGACACCAGCCTGCGCTCTTACGCCGAGGACGTCCAGTACTCGATCGCGAACATCCGCGCCATCGCCCTCAACCGCTACCTCGTCAACACTGAAGGCACGATGCTTCGCGAAGGCTACACTGGCTATAACGGAGCGATCAGCGTCGGCGGCCAGGCTGCCGATGGCATGCGGCTCAGCCGCGACAACGGCACCGTCGCCACGACGGCGAAAGAACTCGAGAGCGCCGCCGCGTTCCGCAAACGCGCAATCGACAACCTGAAGAGCTTTGAAGAACTTCGCAGTGCTCCCGTCGTTTCGGCCGACGACTACCACGGGCCCGTCCTCGTCAGCGGAGACGTCGCCGCCGACATCTTCACCCGCCTCTTCGTTCCCAACGTCGAAGCCGACCGCCCCGAGATGGGCACCTCGGCCCGAACCACCGGCGCCTACTCCTCCAGTTACAAATCGCGCGTCCTGCCCGACACGATCAGCGTCACCGACAACCCGCTCGAGACCAAATTCAACGGCAAAGCGCTGCTCGGCGCCTACACCATCGATGACGAGGGCGTGCCCGCCCAGTCGGTCGACATCGTCGTCCACGGCAAACTCGAAAACTTTCTCATTGGCCGCGAGCCCGTCAAGGACTTCGCCTCCTCCAACGGCCACGGACGCGCCGCTCCCGCACAAGCCGCTCACTCTCGCTCCGGCGTCGTCCTCATCAAGGCCGATCAGCCTCTGTCGAAGGACGAACTCAAGCAAGCGCCTGCTCGCCATGGCAAAAGAGCAAAATAAAGACGTCTACGCGGTCGAAACCCTCGGAGGCGAACTCCTCCCCCGTCTTCTCTACCGCGTCAAAGCCGATGGCACCCGCCAACTCGTTCGCGGGGCCGTCTTCGATGAGCTCGACAACCGCAGCCTCCGCTCCGGTATCGTCGCCGTCGGTGACGACCCCTACGTCTCGAACTCCCTCGGCGTCGTCCCTCAGACCATCATCGCCCCCAGCATGCTCTTCGAAGACATCGGCGTAAAACGCGCCACCGTCGAACAGCAAAAGCTCCCCTACTACCCGCCTCCCGCGTTGCCATCAAAATAGAGATAAAGATCAGACTCGATAGAAGGAAGAGAAAATGCATATTGATCCAGCGTTACTGCGCACCATCTCTCTCTGTCTAATTGTTCTTGTCCTCTTTGGTAGCCGCTTAACCACTGGGTCCGCACGTCAGAGCCCCGAAGGCCTCGTCTTCGGCATCAAACCGGTGATCGCGTGGACCCGCGCTATCTTCCTGCCAGCCTTTATTCTTTTCTTCCTCTATGTCGCAGTGATCAATCACCGAAACCCGGTTCCGTGGTGGGTCACTCTTTTCTTCATCGCCGCCGTTGGCGTCATCGTCATGCAGATGCCCGGTACCATCACCCTCACTCCCACGGCGGTCACGCAGCGCTTCTGGTTTCGTCCCGTAAAGACAATCCAGTACAACGAGATCATGGCCATCCAGGCAACAGCGGGCAGCCGCAGCACCCATGTCCTCGGCGACAACCGCGTCAGGATCACCCACACCTTGAACCACAGTGCCGCAAAGGAGTTTCAGCAGGAACTCGAACGCCGCACCGGCAAACGCGTCGTCTCCTAGAACTCCTCTCTGAGGTTTTTGAGCCCATAGAAGAATTCGTCATCCCGACCGGAGCGCAGCGGAGTGGAGAGATCTGCTGTCTGTGTGCGCCAGCGCACATGCTACGCGTCGCGATGACGTCCCTTAATTTTGGAGACAGGACACCAGCACCACTAACCTAATCCGTCCGAATCAAATAAGGCTCAGCAGCCGGGTCCTTCGGGTGAATCCCATCCGCAACCTCAGTCGCGTTCTTCTTATCCGGAAACTTCGGATTGATCCGTACCCAGTACCCAGTCGGCCCTGGAAACTCAATCACCTTCGCCGTCGTGTAACGACGCAGCAGATCCTGCTTCAACTTCACTGCATCCGACTCGCGCGCGAATGCCCCAATCTGCACACACCATCGACCGCCCGGATCTGCATTCACGCGAACCGGTGTCGCAAACGCCTCCACCTTGACCTTCGCCACCCCCGCCCGATAAACCCCGGTCGCCTTCGCCGCAGCCAACGACAGGTCGATAATCCGCCCCCTCACAAAAGGTCCCCGATCCGTAATCTTCACCACCGCTGATTCGTTATTCGTCAGATTCGTCACACGCACCATCGTCCCCATCGGCAGCGTCAGGTGCGCGGCAGTCATCGCATTCTGGTCATACACCGTGCCATCGGCCCCTTTGCGTCCGGCATAGGGCGGCCCATACCAGCTCGCCAAACCAATCTCGGTCGAGACCGGCTTTCCCAGATTATTGGGCAGCGGTGCAGGGGAGGGAATCACCGTCCCGGCAGCATCCCCACTCTCTGGATGCGGTGGCCTCGAACTTCTGCCGTTATGATTCGCAGCCGTAGTCGTCGCTGCCGGTGGCGGTGGCGGATGAGAGGCACGCGTCGTCTCCCGATGACACCCGCCAGCCATCAGCGCGAACGCCGATATCGCCGCAGCGGAGACAACCCGGCCGCGCATCACGGCTTCGGCGCATCCTTTGGCGGAGGTGGAGGTGGCGCCGACGTTTTGCGCGCATGGTCATCCATCCGCTGTGCCAGCCGATGCAATTCGACAGCCGCAGCGCGCAGGACCTCCGACCCGTTACGCCGTACCTCCGGCACAACTTCATCGTTGAGGTACTTCACCACGTTCTTCAAGTCCGTCTCAAGATGCGTTGCAGCGTTCCTCAACTGCTGATCCCACGGCCGTTTTGGATCTCCCGTAGCCATACACACACCTCTCCACTGTCAATTAGATGACGCGAAAAACCCATGGTCAACGTCCATCGCACACGATTCTACGCATGTTCCCACCTGGTAACGACGCACCCGCTCACTACAGAAACGAGGAGCAGGTCTGGCAAAATATGCGGGCGGACACGACATAATCCTGCTACGCAAAACTTCAGCGCCCCTGCAACATCCAGACTTCAATGCACTTGCACCATTACCACTTTAGTGCACTTGCAACCACCAAGAGTTCAGTGCATCTTACTGCCTGAGCCGTGCATCGATAACTTAGCGTCGCAGGTTTCACCTCTGCCAGTGTCCGGCAGATACGCAGCCGGATTTTTTTGCGAGGTAACCATTGGGCCCGATACGCACGCGGAACTCCCCCCACACGCAATCGACAAAACCTACTCTCCACGCCGCATTTGCTCTGCTTATCGCAGTCTCACCCTTCGCGGCGCCTCAGACGCCCCCAGCAAATAAGCCCGCAGCAGACGTCATCGCCTTGAACTCGCGTCTGGAGTTCCCCGATTCACCTGGCGCCCTCTTATGCAGTTCAAGCAACTCGGACACCGCAAGCAACCCCACAGACGCCGCAAGCAGCTCCACAGACAGGGAAGGCACGTCCCTCGAACAGATGCCGGCCAAAGCTCCCCTGAAGCACGCTCCCCATCTCCGGATGGTCATTGCACCGGATGAAATCGCAGACCCGATGACCGTCCATGACAAGGTTGTAAGGGGCATCAAGGACTCGTTCTCCCCTTCCGCTGCAGCTGGTTGGCTCGCGACCGCGGGATGGCAACAGTTGCGGAACAGCAGTCCCAACTATGGAACGGATGCGGGCGCCTTTGGCCAACGACTCGGTGCGGCCACCATACACGCCACCTCGGAGGGCCTTTTCAGGGAGTCCGTGTTCGCCCCGCTCTTTCACGAAGACCAGCGATACTACATCATGGGTAAGGGTCATCCCTTCTTCAAGCGGGTCGTCTATGCGAGCACGCGTTCCATCATCACCCGCACCGACAGCGGCCATGCAACACCCAACTTCGCTCGCCTGGCCGGCAACGCTGCGAGCTCCGCACTCACCATCCCTTACTACCCGGCACAGGACACAACCTTCAGCGCAGTAGCATCGACCTTTGGCAGATCTCTCGGCGGTTCCGCGCTGGGTTTCGTTGTCGACGAGTTCATCGTCGATGCATTGGTTGACCTTAAATTAAGGAAGAAGCAGTAGTAACCTGGTCCCCTCCACGTACTATGAAATCTAAGGCGGGAGGGAGCATTTCAATGCACCGGTTGCCGACATCAGAGCGGCTGCTATCCGCGATGACGTGAAAAACCGCGGGAGCGGCGTCCATCGCAGACGATTTCACCTAGGTGCCCATCTAATAGCGCCGGGCAAGACCAACGAGCGGTGGCCCGCGACTAGTAAAAATACCTGAGCGTACGTATTACAAATACAGCGGATCAGACTCTGATTTGGTGCTATTCTCGGTCAACTGGCACCCAGTTCAATAAGTTCCGCATCGAAAAGAAGAGACGTCGAAGTGGTTCATGCGCGTCTTTCCGCCAGTTGAAAAGACAAACCGTTTCTGAGGTAACTTGCTATGACCACTCGGCCTACCCCTCGACTTCCCTACGTACAAAGCGCGACCCTGATTCTCGCAGTTGCGGTTGTGCTCTTCGGAGCCTCACTACCGTTCGCGGCGGCCCAGGCAAATGACGGGACAAATGTCTCTAACGTTGCGATGATGACGTTGCCTGACGCACCGGGAGCAATGATTAGCGGTCCCAGCGCCGCGATGCCTGATGGCACCGCTGCTACAGACGACGCGTTCGATCCCGCGACAAAAGCACCTCCCCAGACGGCATCTCACTATCAGAAATACATCTCGCCGGGCGAGATCGCTCCAAAAGAGTCGGCAAAAGATAAGTTCGTCCTGGGCGCGGTGACAGCCGTCTCACCATTCTCGATGTTGGGTTGGCTCGTATCTGCCGGTTGGACTCAGATCTGGGACGACAGCCCGAATTACACCGGCAGCACTGGCAAGCAATTTGGCCAACGACTCGGTGCAGCCGCGGCGTTGAATTCGAGCAGGGAAATCTTCGGCGACTCCATCCTCTGCCCAGTGTTTCACCAGGATCCGCGGTACTACATCATGGGGAAAGAGCAGAAATTCTTCAAGCGCCTTGTCTATTCCGGAACCCGCCCAATCATTGGCCGGACAGACGGTGGCCGCACCATACCGAACTTCGCAAATCTCGGAGGCACTTACGCGGCGGCAGGGCTGAGCCAGGCCTACTATCCTCCGTTGAATCGTGGCGCGTCCCAGGTAGCACAAACCTTCGGCTTGTCTCTTGGCAGCTCTGCTTTTGGCTACGTCGTCAGTGAGTTCGGCGGCGATGTCATCGGATTCCTCCACCTGAAAAAGAAGTAAGTCGTCACCTGACTGTGGTTAGATAAAACAGTGGGAGGCGCGCGGCAATGCGTTGGCTTTTGATGTCTTTGCTGCTGTCGATGGCGACCGCACCCGCCCAGACAAGTCCCGCCACGGTGCCCGAGACGCCCGCCAATCTCCCTGACTCTGTCTCAACCGAACTCCCCGACGCGCCCGAACCCGCGCAAGCCTCCCAGCAGGACGTGGTTGCCGTAGCCGAAGCCTCTTTCAAAGCCACCGGCGGCGGCGCGCACCCCTGCGGCGTCTTCAGCGCCATGAAGGTCGTCTACGTCGACCCCAGCCGCTACGACGTCCCCAAACCCTGCACCGAACTCATCTATCCCTACCAGCGCTTCCTCACCAGCAACATCGTCATCCCCATGACCTGGCAGCAAAAGGGCTACCTCGCCCTCCATGACCTCACCGACCCCGTCAACTTCGCCACCATCCTCGGCGTTTCCGCCATCACCGTCGGCGCCGACTCCCACTCCGCCTACGGCCCAGGTCTCAAAGGCTTCGGCAAGAGCGTTGGTGTCAGCTACCTGCAGGACGCAACCGGTCAATTCTTCGGCGCCTTTGCGATTCCAGTCATTGCCCACCAGGACCCGCGCTACTTCCGCATGCCGCACGCGCCATTCACCAAGCGCCTCGTCTATTCCATCTCTCGCACCGTCGTCTCACGCAGCGACAGCGGCAAATCGATGCCCAACTACGCCACGCTCCTGAACTATCCCATCGGGGCCGAACTCTCCAACTTCTACGTTCCCGGTATCTCGACGAATGGCGCCTCTACCGTCGCCCGCATCTTCACCGGCTACGCCCTCGACCCCGTCAACAACCTTATCAACGAGTTCCTCCCAGACGTCGCCAGCCACGTTCACATCCGCATCATCATCGTGCAACGCATCCTGAATAACGTCGCCAGCGGCAACAGCCTCCCCGGATCGTAAACGCGTACAAGGCCAAAACCTCGTCCCATCCACCGCGTGTCATTGCCGTTCAATGCAAATTCTCGCCGTTCGATTCCAGTTGCTTCGATATGGCATTCCATGTGCGTAGTCTTATGCATGTGAATCAAAAGGCTTCGCCCCCGCATCTGCTTCCAAAGGCGACAGATAGCTTGAACCAAGCGAAACACTTTCACAGGGCCATGCCTTTCAATTTAGTTTGAACCAACGACGATCATTAGACGATCAAACAGACACGGGAAGCACACTTAGGAGACAAGGAAAATGCCGAAGGCAAAATTATTTGAGAAGTCTCTCACCTACGGAGCCAAAGCAGCTTGGGCCGTATTCAGCAAGCTGAATGCGATCGCCCCCAACAAGAGCTTCACCCCCAAGTGGAGCGACAAGCCGCTGCTCAAGAGCTACCAGAAAGAGAAGCCGCCCCTCGGCTGGCCCCGCACCACCGACTCTCTCTGCCCCAAGTGCATCCCTGAGATCCGCCAGCAGATCGTCGACGGCAAACTCCCCCATGAGATCCTCCTCAACGAAAAAGTCGGAGAGATCAAAGCGCAGATCATTGAGCGCGATGGCCAGATCCTCATGGTCAAGGATTGTCCCATTCACGGCCACTTCGAAGACGTCATGTCCATCGATCCCGTCATGATGAAGCATCTCGAAGACGTCTTCCCCGGCCGCGATATCCGCGCCCACAACGACGAGAAGCTCCACAACCACGGCACCTCCACCGTCACCCACGGCCGCGGCTCGGTCCTCACCATCGACCTCACCAACCGCTGCAACATGATGTGCGATCCCTGCTTCATGGACGCCAACCAGGTCGGCTTCGTCCACGAACTCACCTGGGACGAGATCAAGACCATGCTCGACAACGCCATCACCATCAAGCCGCGTCGTCAGATGAGCGTTCAGTTCTCCGGTGGCGAGCCCACCCTCTCGCCCCTACTTCCTCGACGCCGTCGCCTACGCCCGCAAACTCGGCTACGAGTCCGTGCAGGCCGCGACCAACGGCATCGAGTTCGCCAAGTCCAAGGAATTCTCCAAGGCTGCCGCAGAAGCCGGTCTCCGCTACGCCTACCTTCAGTTCGACGGTATCGGCAACGCCGCCAACTCGCACCGCAAGGTCGGCAACGCCTTCGACGTGAAGCTCCAGGCCATCCACAATCTCCACGAGGCCGGCGTCGACATCGTCCCCGTCACCACCATCGTCAACGGCATCAACAACGAGCAGGTTGGCCACATCATCCAGTTCGCGCTCGACAACCCCAAGAAGATCAACTTCCTCAGCTTCCAGCCCGTCTCCTTCACTGGCCGCGACGAAGAGGTCTCCGACGAGCGCCGCGCCGCCCAGCGCTACACCCTCTCGCATCTCGCCCATGACGTCAAGAACCAGACCGGCATCGGCGAGCCCACCCGCGACTGGTTCCCCATCAGCTTCATCAGCACCTTCTCCGACTTCGCCGACCTCGTCCACGGACCTGACCGCGACTGGGGCCAGATCTCCTGCGGCTGCCATCCCAACTGCGGCATCGGCACTGCCATCATGATCGACAAGGAGACCAAGGAAGCCGTTCCCGTCACCGCGTTCCTCGATGCAGTGCAACTCGCCAAGGACGTCGCCAAGGTCAACGACGCCGCCCGCGGCAAGACTCTCTCGCTCATCGGCATGACGCTGGCGCTGCTGAAGAACTACAACCCCTCCAAGGCGCCGACGCACATGAAGATGAAGGACCTGTTGCTGAAGTTCGACAAGTTCTCCGGCGCCACCAAGCGCAACTACGGCTCCGTCAAGGCCGACCGCACCAAGGCCGACATCGACAAGCGCCGCGCCGACCGCTGGAACTTCCTCTTCATCGCCGGCATGTGGTTCCAGGACCTCTTCAACTACGACTTCCGCCGCACCGAGCAGTGCATCATCCCCTACGCCACACAAGAGGGTGAGATCAGCTTCTGCGCCTACAACACCGGCGTGGGCTGGCGCAACATCATCGAGAAGATGCACATGACCTCCACCCTCACCAAGTGGTACGAGGAGCACGGCCGTCACGAGATCTTCGCCGGCGGCAAGAAGGTCGGTCTCGAGAAGGAAGCGACCTACGATCTCGTCCTCAACGACGAGCACGTCAACGCCGCTGCCAACGACACCTTCGACAAGTCCGGCATCGCGAAGAACTCTCGCGAAGAAAAGATCCGCGCACGCGATGCAAAGATCAAGCAGGACGCCGAAAACGCCCGCATGGCCAAGCTCTACCGCAAGGAGATCCTCCAGGAGCCCGACGCTCCCGCCGGCTTCATCTCCCTCGGCGAAATCAAGCCCGCTGCGCCGGTCGTCAAAGCAGAAACCGAAGAAACCGTCGCCGGCGACTAATCGCTGAATCCAACTAGACAGAAAGGCCGCCAGCAATGGCGGCCTTTTCTACGCTCGCAATAGGGTCAAAATACGAGCGACAACTTCAGCTTGCCGGGCACTTCAAAAGACCAGCCCATTATCGTTGACCACCTCAAAAGTGTTGTTTAGCCGCAAGCCTTGCCAGCTATCCAAAAAATCCTCCTTCGCGGGATGTGCTTTTGCAGGCTTAGTGCGAAAGTTTTAAAAGTAGACGCGAGTCAAGTGCTCGATCGGATGAAACCTCGATCGGGTGAAAACAAGGAGGCGATCATGATCAATCCTAATGAAAGGTCCACGAACATTGGAGAGATAACCTGCGTTACAGGATACGAAGACAGGCGATTATTCCTTATCCTTGCATGGCGCGATCACCGAGCTGATGGCGGAAAATCGGCGCTTGCAGACCATGGTCGATGACCTCCTGAATAAGATCGAGTGTCTCCGTTGCGCATCTGATCTGAATGCGTTCGGATCTGCCTAGAACGTTGCCGCAAATTTTGCCCGTTCGATGCCGAATCGTTACGAGCATAGGCCCCCCGAGGAGATGTCCTTCAACGCCAGCTTCCCCAGGCTCAGCTCCGAGATCAACCGCTTCAGATCAGAGGAAAGGCCGCCATCGCTGGCGGCCTTCTTGTTTTTTGCTGTTGATCTTGAGAGATGAGTTACTTCCACGCCATCCGAACTCTGCGCATAAACATCCCCGCACCCAAGCTGCTAAGCCCGAGCAGCCCAACCAGCGGCCACTCGCTTCCAGTCTTGGGCAATGCCTGTTGGAGCAGGCTCAGCCGATGCGGTTTGCGTCGGTTGAGCAGTCTGAGTCGGTTGAGCCGGTTGCTGTGAGGTCTCCACCAGCAGCGTGTCCACCGTGTCCGGAACCCTTAGCCTGAGCCTTAGGCGTAACTCCCCTTACCGCCTTGCTGCTCCGAAACCTCGGTTACGGGCTCTTCCTTCACTACCGTCGCGCTCACCGTCATCCCCTTCTTCAGTTGAAAGACCGTCTCCCTCTGACCGTTGACGATGAATATCTGATCCTTCGGAACTCTGTACTCCTTGTTCGTTCCATCGGGCAGTGTGAGGATCACGTAAGTCGGAGGGTTGACGTGCCAGACCTTTCCATCGATCGTGCGTACCGTTGTAATCACTGACGGAGTCGTCTTGGTCGTAATCGTCTGCGTCAGGTGGGTCCCCGGCTTCAGATCATGTATCGTCATCTGTTTGCCGTCGACCGTAAACGTCTGACTGCGGGAAACAACGAAGTGCTCCACCTCACCGTCGGGTAATCTCACGAGAAGTTCATTGCCCGACACGTAAACAACTGTGCCGCTCCTCACCGCTGTCTCGTACATCGACGGTCCCTTCTGGGTTGTCGCCGTAGTGATGTCCTGTGCCCAGACACCTGCTGATATCAGCGCGCAGGCTAACGTGCACAACGCTGCGCGGAAAATCTGTCTGTTGTTCAAATAGGAAATTGACATGTTTCCTCCTAGGGGTTTGGCCGCGCACTTCGGCTTACGGCTGGCTGTGCATCTGCTCGCAAAGACGCAGATACGATATATCGCTCCGGCGCACTCCCCACAAAGTAGAAGGGGAAACAAGTCACCAGTGTGATCGAGGGGATAGGTCTGGGTTGAAGAACCGAAACATCCTGTGGTGTCACTATCGTTATTTGGTCGACGACATACGTTGCTTCTCCATCAGCTAAAGCAAGCTTGATCTCATCACCCGTTGTCACGTCCTTGAGCCCGCGAAAAAATCCATCCCGATGGCCCGCAATTCCGAGGTTCCCCGCCTGGCCGGGATGCGCTGTTCCTGCAATCCGCCCTGCCCCGCGGTCCAGCGTCACGTCATCGGTGCCTTCAAACACAGGAACTTCAAGATGAATCTTCGGAATCGACAGCACCGCCAGCGGCGCTCCAAACGCACGGCTCAGGCTTTCGTTGTAAGCCCGTATCCGCTTATCGCTCCATAGGCTCGTATCCAAGCCTGCCGGCCTCGTCGTTGAGCCGGAATCGGTATGCGAGGAAAGACCCCCAGCAGCAACCTTTTGCTGAAATGCCGCAACGACATGACGCGAAACAATCACTCCGTACAAGCGCACGCCGACGGAGGCACTGAGAAGGATCACTCCTGTGATCAACAGGATCCGTTCCGCCGAACGGACTACACGGGCCTTTGAGGGTATCGCCTGTACGGTCATTGAAACCGTCCTTGCGCGAATCTGACCCCGGAAAAATTACTCTGGCCCCCTGCATCGGGAACCCCGTTTCAAGTCTATGCGATGCAAAATACTACTTCTGACTCGGGTCTTGATACTGGGAGAACCCCTAGGTGTCTGACCAGCTAAAAATCAATAGTGCGCGGCTCACCTTTCGCGCGCCGCGCCTTCTCCAGTCGCTTCCGCGCGTGCCTGGCCCGCGACTTCATCGCCAGCGTTCCTTCGCGCAGCGCCCGGGCAATCATATCCGCAGCAACTCCGCATAACGAGGGCTCCTCGCTTGCGAGCAATCCGATCCCCTCTACTGCCGAGCAGCGCGCTGCGTTGCTCTCCTCCTCCATCAGCAACTCCATCAGGCGAGCCGCTCGCAATCGCTGTTCCCGCGTGTGCGCCACTCTCGCCACGACGAGCCCGAGATGCCACCGGGTCCGCGACTCCTGAACCGGAACCTCCGCCAACAGACCAGCTAACTCGTCTGAATAGAACTCCAGCGGAGCAGCGTCCACCTCAGTAATCCGCCGCGAAACATCCGCCGCGCGCTTCCTGACTTCGACATCCTCGCTAAAAAGCTCCTTCACGAGCGCACGAACGCCAGCCCTGTCGTCGCAAATCTCCTCAGCGAGAGACCGGGCCAGCGGCAGACCCCACCTTGCCCCTCTGAGTTGCTGCCGAAGCGATTCCATGCCGCGAAGTATATTTCAGTTTCAGTTTCCCCACCGAGTCCTGCCACCCACCCCAAATGCAACCGGACCACAGTTGACATTCGTGCCGCCAAAAAAGGCCGATCAAGATGAGAGAGGCGCCCATCCCCATAGCATCAGCAACAGGGAAGTACAAGACGAAGTCACTTCTTTAGAAGACTTTGCGCACTTTTGCCGGGAGAGGGGGATGAGACCCCACATCACGAAGCTACTGCCCCGCAATCGCCGAATTACGGCTTGAATGAGCCCGCCGCGTCTGAGCCAGAATCGTCCGCCGCTGCTTCGATCCGAACACCCACTCCCGGACCGGCCCAACATCCACATGCACAAACTGGCTCGTCGGATAATACCCAACCCCACCAGCCTGCAGCGAAAGCGCCGCATCTCTCAGCTTCGCCGTCGGCACCCCCGGCACCCGAAGATCAATCGCATGTCCTTCCATATGCTGGCTATGTTCGGCGACACCCGTCTGCGGGGAGTTCTGCCGCAACGCCTGGTTCGTCTCCGACGTCCTATACCCGCACACAATCTCGATCACGCCATTCAACTTCCCCAGCCGCGCCATCATCGCATGCAGTACATCAAACTCTTTGGGATCGTAGTTGCTCACATCCTGCGTATTGTGGTCGCGCAGGAAGTAGTTCAGCTTCTCCAGAGCCTCCGGCAAGTACGTATTCCCTATCCGGTAAACAATATCCAGGCTCTCGCCCGTATGCAGGTTGGTCATCTTCAGCTGATACGGCTTCCCATCCTCCGGAACCACCGTGGTAGACCCACTAGCCGCGATCTCCGCCGGCATCACCCCCGGCACCACCTCTTCCCCACGCATCGGCGTCTTCAGATGCATTGAAGTTTTGAGCCCCGCGTGCATTCGCGTCTTCACCGTCCTGGCCCACGACGACCCGCTCACCCCGAACACAACCACCATCGCCGCCGCCACAACTGCGAAACCTCTTCCGCTCAATATTCGCATCCAAACTCCCGGCCCTTAGATTCTTCGCGAAAGGCAAATCCCAAATGCCATTTACTGATGCTCATTCGCTCATTCAAGTTTACCCATTCCATACCGAAATCGGCGCCGTGGGAATGTAACTTTAGTGTCACATAAGTAATCGGCGGAAACCCATCGGCCAGTAGTGGGCTAACGGTCAATCCTGCAGCAATTTACCTAGACCCCCATTTTGCCCGCGCCACTGGCAGCAACCTGATACACCAGCTTCGCCGCCGCAATATCTTCTATCGCGATTCCCACCGACTTGAACACCGCTGGCCGACCGTTTGTGTCGATCATCCCCCCACTCAACAGCTCGCCAATCTCAGCACTTACCTGTGCCTTCGCAAGCAAAATATCCCCTGATTCTTTCATTGCCGCCTCTCGCGATTCCACCACCACCGCACCCCGCATTGCCTCATCATCAAGCTCACGACGATCCGGCGTCGCGGCTCCTACCGCACATACAACGGCATCCTTCTTCAACCATCGCCCCTGCAAAATCGGCACCGGCGAACTCGTCAGTGTCAGCACCACATCCGCTCCAGAAACTGCCTCCTCCGCCGTCGTCGCGCGGGCCCCAACCTCATCCGCAAATCGCCTCGCGTTCTCCTCCGTACGACTCCATATCCGAATCTCTCGAAACTGCCGCACCCGCGACAGCGCCTGCACGTGTGACCGAGCCTGCACCCCACTCCCCAGAATCCCCAGTACCCCCGCATCAGGCAAAGCCAGCCGGTCCACCGCCACCGCCGACACTGCCGCCGTCCGCATCTCAGTAATCAAGCGTCCGTCCATGACTGCCAGCGGCTCTCCAGTGTCTGAGCGGAAGAGTTGAATCATCGCCATGTGCGTATGCTTCCCGATCGCGACGTTCCGCGGATAGAACGTCACCATCTTCGCCCCCATGACCCCACCATACACCGCCGGCATCACCGCAAACCACCCACCGTGGCCAGTGACCGACATCACCGTCCGTACCGGCTGAACCACTCGGCCTCCAGAAAAATCCACTAACGCCTGCCGGATCGCAGGGATCAATTCGCCATACGACAGCGCTGCCCGCACTTGATCTTCATTGAGAAACAACAACTTATCCGTGTGCATATGTTTCTTCATTATCGCCCCTGCCGCCTGCCTCTCACCTGTGGCAACCTAATATCCATGCATCTCTCTCCCCAGCAGCTTCGTGTCCTTGGCTCGCTCATTGAAAAAGAGATCACCACGCCAGAGAACTACCCGCTCTCCCTGAACGCCCTCGTTAACGCATGCAACCAACGCTCCAGCCGCGACCCCGTCCTCGATCTAACCGAAGAAGAGGTCCGCCAGGCCCTCCACTCCCTTGAAGACCTCGCCCTCGTCGGTTCCGTCCGCGACGCTCGTGTTCCGAAGTACGAGCATCGAGCCCGCACCGTACTCAATCTCCGCCGCGATGAGACCGCCGTTCTCTGTCTTCTCATGTTGCGCGGCCCCCAAACACCCGGCGAACTTCGCAGCCGCGCCGACCGCCTCTACACCTTCGACGATCTCGCCGCCGTCCAGTCCACCCTCGAGCGAATGGCTGCCCGCACCACCACCAACGAAGCTGGCAATCAGGCAACCGGTCCCCTCACCACTATCCTGCCTCGTCAGCCTGGTTCCCGCGAAGCCCGCTATGCCCATCTTCTTGGCGCCCCGCCCGACCTCTCAACCCAGCAACGCGACCAGCCCGAAGCCGCCACTTCCAATCCCTCCACTACCCAGCGAATCATTCAACTCGAGGCCGAGGTCGCCACCCTTATCGCCGCGCTTCAAACCCTGAAGGATCGCGTTGACCGTCTCGAATCCGATGCCTGAGGTTTGATGTTGCTATTTATTTCCCCGGTAAGATGTAGCATTACCTCCTTGGCGGCGTATTCATGTTCGAACGGATGACCGATTCCACTTCCGTCCCTGTCAATCGGCGCGCTCGTTTCCGGCGTGAGGCCGACGCCGAGAACGACTACCTTGCGCGTCTCATCGCGCAGATTCCCGAGGCCGTCCTCTGTTTCGATCGCAACTGGGTCATCACTTACGCCAACGCCGAAGCCATAAGAATTAGCCGCATTCAACCCGCTGATATCCACCGCAAAACCTACTGGGAGCTCTTCTCCGACACGCTGGGCACCGAACTCGAGCGTATCTACCACGACGTCATGCGCACTCGCGTCTTCCAGCAGGTCGAGTATTTTTACCATCCCCTCGACATGTGGATTGACATCCACGTCCTTCCCACCGACGACGGCATCGCCCTTTATTACCGCGACATCACCGCTCGCAAGCACGCCGAGGGCCTGCGCGATCAGGCCGTCAACCAGCTGCAACAAATCTTTGACAGCGACGCGGACTCCATCGTCTGCATTGATCGCAACTGGAACTGCACCTTCGCTAACCGCGCCGCTCTCTCCATCCTCAAGACCCATAAACTCGTCGGCGAAAACCTGTGGGACCGGTTTCCTTCCAATCGGCAGGAACCCTTCCGTTCGAATTACCTCGCCGCGATGGAGCGGCGCATCCCAACCGAGTTCGAGGCCTACTACCCCGAACCTCTGGACATCTGGTTCAAAGTGTCCGCTCGCCCATACGAGGATGGCATCATCATCTTTTCCAGCGACATCACAGACCGGAAGGGTGCCGAATTCCTTCGAGACACCTCCATCCGTCAGCTACGTCAAGTCCTCGAAACCACCACCGACGCGGTCGCCAGCATCGACCGTGACTGGAACTTCTCCTTCCTCAATCGTCGTGCCAAAGAGTTGCTGGGCCCTAAAGGCGAACTCCTCGGCAAAAACGTCTGGCGCGAGTTTCCCGTCGCCGCTCAACCCGGCGAGATCCTCCATCACCTGCATCGCGCGATGGATGAAGGCATCCCGAGCGAATTCGAAGCCTTCTACCCCGACCCCTTGAACCTCTGGCTCTCCGTTCAGTGCCGCCCATTCGATGACGGCATTGTCCTCTTCTTCCGTGACGTCACCGATCGCCGCAAGGCCGAGACTGTCCTCCAGGAACAACAGGATCTCCTCAAATCCATCCAGAAGACCGCACTCGTCGCCACTTGGGACATCGAATACGCCACCGGGAACGTCACCTACGGGGCCGGCTCGTACCCCGTCTTTGGTCATCCCCTCGCCGACGTCCCCGACTACCGCGCTTTCAAAAAGATTGTTCTTCCCGAATACATCCCCATCATTGCCGCCTCTATTCAAGGTGGTATCGGAACCGGCCAAATGGTGGTGCAGGATTTCCAGGTGCGCGCTGCCGACGGCCGGATCCTCTGGCTTGAAAGCCGCGGTCATGCTGTCATGGCTGATGGGGTTCCAACTCATCTTCGCGGCCTCACAATCGATATCACCGCACGCAAAAAGAATGAAGAAGCTCTAGTCGCCAGCGAAGCTCGCTACCGCGTCCTCGCCGACCTGAATCCCCAGGCAATTTGGATGGGCGCGCCTGACGGCGGCATTACCTACGCCAACCAGAACTTCCTCGACTACCTCGGTCTCACTATTGAAGACCTCAACAGCGTGGGCTGGCTCGGCGCCTTTCACCCCAACGACCGGCAGCACGTTCAGGATACATGGAACCATTCCGTCGCAACCGGCGAAGACTACGATCTCGAAGCCCGCATCACTCGGGCTCGCGACGGCCATGCCCGTTGGTGGTGGATTCGCGCCCAGCCAGTCCGCGACGAGTCCGGCAAAATCCTTCACTGGCTCGGTGTCGCCATCGACATCGATGACCGCAAGACCTTCGCCGAGACCCTTCAGCAGCGGCAGGAGGAGACCGAGCGTCAGCGGGCAGAACTCGAAACCATCTACGAGAATGCTCCCATCGGCCTCTCACTCCTCGATCCGGTCGAGCTTCGCTACCTGCGCATCAATGATCGTCAGGCTCAGACCATAGGCCTTCCCAAAGAAAAGATCATCGGCCAAGTTATCACCGAAATCGCCCCCCTCCCTGGACTGAAAGAACTCTTAGAGATGGCCGCCGCCGGTCAATCCGTTCGCAACCATCTGCTTGAAGGCGAACTCCCGACCCGTCCCGGCGAACACCGCTACTGGAACGTCAGCTACTCCCCCGTCTATAACACCAACAACAAAATCGAAGCCATCGCCGCCGTCATCCTCGAGATGACCAATCAGAAAAAGGCCGAGGCAGCTCTGATTCAGAGCGAGAAACTCGCCGCCGTCGGCCGGCTGGCCAGTTCCATCTCCCACGAAATTAATAATCCCCTCGAGGCAATCACTAACCTCCTCTATCTCATTGATCTGTCCAACGAACTCCCCGAAACCGTCCGTCGCTATGTCCATACCGCGCAGAACGAGCTCTCCCGCGTCTGTCAGATCGCCACCCAAACCCTTCGCTTCCATCGCCAGGCCGTGCGCGCCACCCACGTCAGCGCCGCGGAGCTTGTCGATGCTGTTCTCAACCTCTACCAGGGCCGACTCGTAAACTCCAGCATCAAGGTCGAGGCCGCCTACGCCTCGCCGACTACTGTTTTGTGCTTTGAAAACGATATCCGCCAGGTCCTCAACAATCTCATCGCCAACGCCATCGATGCTATGCGACAGGGAGGCCGCATCCTCATCCGTGCCCACGACGCGACGGACTATGCCCCTCAATATCCTGAGGGCCGTCCAGGCATCCGCATTACCATCGCCGACACTGGCCACGGCATGTCTCCCGCCGTGCAGGCTCGCCTCTTCGAACCCTTCTACACCACCAAGGATCTCAACGGCACCGGCCTCGGCCTCTGGATCTCCGCCGGCATCGTCAGTCGCCACCATGGCCGCCTCACCTTCCGCAGCAATCAGCACACCATCCGCCACGGTTCTGTCTTTTCCCTCTTCCTTCCCTCTCTCGAAGAAGCCTCAAGCGAAAAGCAGTAATAAGCATTCTCTCCCGTCGCTGATTCAATAGCAGATAAATAGAGCGGCCTCCCATCTCCATCTCGAGGACCATCCACCACCGATAACAACGTCGAATCCTTCACCCGTCCGAAGAGCCGCTGGATCGATGTATTAAAAGAGGCCGGCTACGCGGAAAGCTCCATTCCCTTCCACACCTACTTCAAAAAGCGCATCCCCCTCGACGGCGTCGGCCACCAGAACGGCACTTGTCGCTTCAGCACCGACCCTAAGACCTCTGTCCTCGAGATCAACTGCAAGTCCATGACCTCGACAATCTCTACGTCGTCGACGCCAGCTTCTTCCCGTCTTGCGGCGCAGTCAACCCCTCACTATCATCGCCGCTGATCACCTGCTTCAAGACCGGCTGACTTAGGGTTGTAGATTCCCTAAGGAGCAAATTGTTCAAAGATCAAAGTATTATGTCTCCGTAGCGCGTTTCTTCCTTTCGTCGACACAGAACCTCGCGCGTCCGTCCATCACCGGAGATTTCTTCATGCCGCAAGCTTCAATCCGCCTCTTCCTCGCTGCTCTTCTTATCTCCGCAACAGCCGCGCATTCTCAGGCTCCCGTCGAAGCCAACACCACTCTCATCGTCAACATCGACCACCGTCCAGCCACCTCCCTCAACGGCGACTGGCACGCCATCGTCGATCAGTACGCCACCGGCCTCTATGACTTCCACCAGAATCTCCGCAAAGATGGCTTCTTCATGAATGCGCCCTTCGACCCCAACGGCCATCCGCAGGACTACAACTTCGCCAACGCAGCCACCCTCAAGGTCCCCGGCGACTGGAACACACAACGTCCCGAACTCTTCTACTACGAAGGCCCCATCTGGTATCAACGAGACTTCGAGCACACTGCCAAGCCCAACACCCGCACCTTCCTCCACTTCGGTGCCGCCAACTACCGCACCTTCGTCTGGATCAACACCAAAAAAGTCTGCGAGCACGAAGGCGGCTTCACCCCCTTCGACTGCGACATTAGCGGCGCCCTCAAAGACGGCAAAAACTTCGTCGTACTCTCAGTCGACAACACCCGCATAGCCGACGGCGTCCCCACTCTCCAGACTGATTGGTGGAACTACGGTGGCCTCCATCGCGACGTCTCCCTCGTCGAAGTTCCCGCGCAATTCATCGACGACTACGACCTCCACCTAAGCCGCACCGATCACTCCCTCATCGAAGGCTACGTCCACGTCGAAGGCGCCCCTGCCGGCACAGTAGTCACTGTCCAGGTTCCAGAGCTTAACGCCAAGACTCAGGCTCCCGTCGACGCGAACTCCCGCGCTGCCATCAGCCTCCCTGCAAAATCCCTCAGCCTCTGGTCACCCGAAAGCCCAAAGCTCTACAAAGTCGAAATCATCGCCGGCACCGCACCTGCACCCGACGGCATCCAGGACGAGATCGGCTTCCGCACCATCGAAACCCGCGGCAACCAGATCCTCCTCAATGGCCAGCCCGTCTTCCTTCGCGGCATCTCCATCCACGCCGAAGCCCCTTACCGCACCGGCCGCGCCTACTCGCAAAAAGACGTCGACACCCTCCTCGGCTGGGCCAAAGAACTAGGCTGCAACTACGTCCGCCTCGCCCATTACCCCCACGACGAGCGCATGACCCGCACCGCCGATCGCCTCGGCCTCATGGTCTGGTCTGAGATCCCCGACTACTGGGCCCTCCAGTTCGACAACCCCGCCGTTCTTGCAAAATCCAAACAGCAACTCGGCGAGATGATTCGCCGCGACCGCAATAAGGCCTCCATCATCCTCTGGTCCGTGGCCAACGAGACCCCTAACACCGAAGCCCGCACTAGGTACCTCACCACGATGGTCGACCTCACTCATCAACTCGACCCAACCCGCCTCGTCACAGCCGCTCTGCTCGTTCGCACTCAGAAAAATCCCGGAGGCGGCACCACAAAAATTATCGACGACCCGCTCGGCAAAGCCCTCGACGTCATCGGCACCAACGAATACATCGGCTGGTACGAGCAACACGCAGAAGGCGCCGACACCACCACCTGGGACATCCGCTACGACAAACCGCTCATCATGTCTGAGTGGGGCGGCGACGCCAAAGCCGGCAACCACGCCCCCGTTGGCGATTCCCACCCCGCGCTCTGGACCGAAGAATATCAAGCCGAGATCTACCACCATCAGATCGCGATGCTCAACAAGATTCCGCAACTCCGCGGCACCAGCCCCTGGCTCCTGATGGACTTCCGCTCCGCCCGTCGCGTCAATCCCGGCCTCCAGGACAACTTCAACCGCAAGGGCCTCATCTCCGACCAGGGGGTGAAGAAGCAAGCATTCCTTGTCCTCCAAAAGGCGTACAAGGAAAAATCCCTCGGCAAACCCGAATAACAATGACGACGAAACTTACTCTTTCTCTCGCCCTGTTCGCGTCCATTGCCAGTCCGGCGGTTGCATCCACCGCTACAACCCCGGACTTCGGCCCCAATGTCCTCGTCTTCAACTCGTCGATGCCGCCGGCGACGATCCAGGCGCAGATCGACAAGGTCTACGCGACCCAGCGCCACAACGAGTTCGGCCCCGACCGCAACGCTCTACTCTTCCTCCCCGGGAACTACATCGTCGACGTTCCCGTCGGCTTCTACACGCAGGTCCTTGGTCTCGGCACCTCGCCTGATAGCGTCCACATCACCGGCAACGTCCACTCCGACGCCGCCGCGCGCAACAACAACGCCACCACCACTTTCTGGCGCTCCGCTGAAAACTTCTCCGTAGCTCCCACCGGCGGCACCATGCAATGGGCCGTCTCACAAGCCGTACCTTTCCGCCGCATGCACATCCAAGGCGACATCGTCCTTAATCAAAACAGCGGCTGGGCCAGCGGCGGCTGGATGTCCGACACGCTCATCGACGGCACTGTTGCCTCAGGTACTCAACAGCAATGGATCTCCCGCAACAGCGAGTGGCACAGCTGGACCGGCGCAAACTGGAACATGGTCTTCGTCGGCATCCCCAATCCACCCGAAGGGGAATGGCCCAAACCTCCCTACACCAAAATCGCTAGGACCCCCATCATCCGCGAGAAGCCCTTCCTTCAAATCGATTCCTCCGGCAACTACAGCGTCCGCGTCCCATCGCTCAGCACCGACAGCTCAGGAATCACCTGGCACGGCGCATCCACACCCGGAAAAACTATCCCAATCGCGCAGTTCTACATCGCCCACCCCACCCGCGACAACGCTGCAACCATCAACGCGCAGCTGGCCACAGGCAAAAATCTCCTCCTCACCCCAGGCATCTACGACCTCACAGAAGCCCTCCACATCACTCACCCCAACACCGTAGTAATGGGTCTCGGCTTCGCGACCTTGCACCCAGTCAACGGCACCGCTGCCATGATCACCGAAGACTTGGACGGCATCATCATCGCGGGCATCCTGTTCGACGCGGGCCCCACGCAATCTCCCGTCCTGCTCCAGATTGGGCCGAATAAATCAGCCGTCAGCCACGCAAAAAATCCCGTCTCGCTCCACGATGTCTTCTTCCGCGTCGGCGGCGCGGGCGTTGGTCGCACTATCATTAATCTTGAGATCAATAGCAACGACACCATCGTCGACCACACCTGGATATGGCGTGCCGATCACGGGGCCGGTGTCGGCTGGGATAGCAACACTAGCGCCAACGGCCTGGTCGTCAACAGCGATAACGTCACCATCTACGGTCTCTTCGTCGAACATCACCAGCAGTTCCAGGTCCTCTGGAATGGCAACGCCGGCCGCACCTATTTCTACCAATCCGAAATCCCTTACGATCCTCCCGACCAGCCTAGCTTCACCAGCGCCTCTGGCCCCAACGGCTGGGCCTCCTACAAAGTCGCCGACACCGTAACCAGCCACGAAGCCTGGGGCCTCGGCATCTACAGCGTCTTCCGCAAGCCCGACGTAGTCCTCAGCCGCGCCATCGAAGTTCCCGCTAATCCAAACGTCCGCTTTCACGACATGATCACCGTCGCCCTCGGCCGTCTCGGCGAGATCAGCAACGTTATCAACAATACTGGCGGCGCCACCGCAATCTCCCCGCGCGTCACCCCCAAGGTCACGACCTTCCCGTAGGCGGACTCAAAGAGTCATGGAGAGACGACTGCTAATACTTGCTGAGCAGAACTCCGCTCAGATTTCCTTCCACACCCGCCGCCTTGCATTTACCCTGTGACTACAGCCCATCTCCACAGTTTTCCGAGTCTGCGTCACTCTCGCGGACATTCGGTCTCACCTAGGCGGCAGCAGTGATAACGTGTGTCAATTCGCTTCGCAAACGGGCCAGACAAGTCACTCTGCTCTGTATTCTTCTCCCGTTTTCTCCGCCGTCCGCAAGACTCCTCGCCCAGAATGCCCCATCTCCCGCTATCCAACTGCCCGATGCACCAAGCGCCTCCGTACTTTCAGGCACGGTTACGGACACCGACGAAGCGACCATCCCCGGAGCTCAGATCATACTTCAGGAGACTGCCTCCAAAGCCATTCGCACCACGCAATCCGACGGCACCGGCGCATTCTCTTTCTTCGGCGTGCCACCGGGAGCATACGTGGTCAAGATCTCCGCCCCTGGCTTCGCATCGTGGAAAGTGGAAGACATCGTAATGCACGCGGGAGAAAACTTTGTTCTCCCACCCATCCTCCTTGGCGTCGAATCCATCAGCTCCACCGTCGACGCTATCACCATCGAGGACCTCGCCGAGCAACAGATCAGCGCCGAAGTGAAGCAACGCATCATAGGCGTTCTCCCCAACTTCTACGTCAGCTATATCCCCAACGCCGCGCCCCTCACACGCAAGCAGAAATTCAAGCTCGCGATAAAGGTCACCGTGGACCCCGTCACCTTCTTTACCACCGGCGTCACCGCCGGCATCGAGCAGTGGCAGCGCGATTTTTCCGGCTATGGACAGGGTTTTTCAGGCTACGCCAAACGCTACGGCGCCACCTACGGAGACCGCGTTACGTCCACATTCTTTGGCGCAGCACTCCTTCCGTCCCTTTTGCATCAGGATCCGCGTTACTTCTATAGGGGAAAAGGGCATGTTGTTACCCGCGCCCTCTACGCTATCTCTACCGTTGTTATCTGTAAAGGCGACAACGGCCACTGGCAGCCCAATTACTCCAACGTCTTCGGCAACCTCGCCGCCGGTGGCCTCTCCAGCCTTTACTACCCCAACAGCGAAAAACATGACGCCCAAGTCACAGTCGACAATATCCTCATCGGCGTCGGCACCGGCGCCATCGGAACCCTCTTCCAGGAATTTCTTCTTAAGCACCTCACCCACGGCGTACCGCCCGCCCAGCCATCCCACCCGTAGCCTTTATTCTTTGTCCTTCTTCTCCGGATGCCTGCGCTTCCACCACCACACCACCAGCCCCGCCATAAACGCGAACCCCGCGCCTCCCGGCAGCAGGTACTTCACCAACCCAACCGGATCGTTCCAAAACAGATACTTGGCCCACTCCCACACACTTCCCACCTGCACGGAAACCTCGGCCGTATAGCTTGTAATCTCCACAGCTGCCTTGTTCGGATCGTTCGGGTAGACCAGAAGCGCTCGAATCGTCAGCTTCTGGTCCTTGGCCGGTTCCTTCGGCGTCACCTTCCACTGCCATCGCGCAGTGCCATCGATGGGCACCAACTGCACATCCTCCGTCCCATTCGGCTCAATCTTGAACTCATTCGGATTCTCATCCGCGCTCAACACGACCCGCATGCGCTGCGATACCTTCAGCGCTGCCGACTGCGCACCCGCCGGTACCGGCCCACTGACATCTTCGTACCCATGTACCACAACACTCACTGTCGTCGCATCCGGCAGCGACATCTTCGTCGGGAGATTGTACTCAATCTTTCCGGTCTTCAGCTCTTTCTCCCACTTCTGAATCGCCAATCCCTCGGCATACTCATTCGTTCCTGCATCTGAAGGGGACTTTCCGTGAGGAGGTGCGATTCCAGCAGCGGGTCCGCTCTCTGCCCCGGTTCTAGAAGGACGAACTTCCGCCGTTCCTCCCGACCCTGGCGGCTTAGCGGCTTCCGTAGGCAGCGGCACATCCGGCTTCGGAGCCACAACCGGAGGTGGTGGAGGTCGCACAGCATAACTAGGAGGTCCAACGTGCTCCTTCTGAGGCTGAGGAGGGCCCGTCGCAGCGGGAAGCGGTTGTCGAGGCGACAACTCACCCGCAGGATTCCCGCTGCCCAGACGGATCATCTTGCCGGACGAAACCTTTCGGCCATACGCATCCACCACCACGCACGTGACATCGATCTCCCCACCCGTCACGCCTGCAGTATCCAGCCGCGCGGTGCTCGCATTCGCGCCCGCAACCGTCAGCCTGCCCGCGCTCGTCTCAAACGAATACTTCAGTTCCGCCGCATCGCCATCTAGCACTCGCGTCGTCACCTCGACGCTCTGCCCCGCGGCCACCCTCGCCGCCGACACATCGCAGGAAATTGCAGGCGCCGGCGGAAGAGCCGTGTGGGATGCTGGCGGAAGATGCTGCAGTTCCGTCCCTTTCGCCTGCGCACCAGCCTGCCCAGACAACGCAACAACCACGACGAACCCAATTAGAAGAGGAGCCCCACAGCCTGGTTGCATAGCGGCCTCCTGCTCGTTGCATGGCCAACATTCTCATCGCCGGGCCCTTACAAGTCCACTGCGTCTCGAATACCGGCATCAAGAAGACGCGGAAAAGTCAGCTATATTCTCAACTATTTCCATACACGGGCACAGCAGCACCATGCACCACCGCAGCACGATCACTGCATAAAAACAAAATTACCTGCGCGATCTCTTCCGGCTTCGGCCACACAGCAAAGTCGGCGTTCGGCATCGCCTGCCGATTCACGGCCGTGTCGATGATGCTTGGAAGAATCGAGTTCACCCTCACCCCGGTGCCCTTCACCTCCGCAGCCAGCGAATCCATCATCGCCACCGCTGCAGCCTTCGACGCAGCATAAGCAGACGCACCTGCTCCATGATCGAGCGCCGCCTTCGCCGCCACATTCACAATAGCCCCATGCCGTTGCTTCAGCATCGCCGGCAGCACCGCCCGCGCCAGCGCATAACCCGAGCGCAGGTTCAGCGACAGCATCGCGTCGAACACCTTCGTCTCCAGTTCCCACAGCTTTTTGCCACCAGCGTAGCCACCCACTGTATTGACCAGCGCATCCACTCTGCCGTGCCGCGAAAGAACGCCGCCTACGAACTCCGCGGTTGCACGTTCATCGGTAACATCGACCACACCTCCTTCAAGCTCTGATGCCTTCGCCCTGGCCGCCTTCTTTAGCTCGGCAAACTCCTCTTCCCTGCGATAGGTCACCACCACCTTTGCGTCTTCCTCCAGAAACGCCCGGCTCACCGCGTTCCCCAAACCACCCGTTCCGCCAGCGACCAGCACAACCTTGCCAGAAAAGTTGACATCCATAGTCCCTCCATCCTATATGCCACAAATATTGGCTGATTAGGCTCTGCCGCAGCCGGAACTCTGGAAACCGCTTCCACTTAACCAGAACGGTACCCGGGGGCAGGATCATCATCGCCAAGATGGGCCGCTATCGATCTGCTCAACACGTCAATCCCAATGCCCAACCAGCACCAAATAGCCCGGAATCAGCTGTCGGCAATATTTCGCTGCGCGGACCCTCAAAAACCTCAGCAAATTTGCATGTCAAGTCCCAAAATCACCCAACTCATCTCCAATCAACAACATCCACTTGGCATGTTAGTTACCCTCGATCTGCTATTCTTTAAATCGATAGAAAAAAGCCCCGGCACTTAGACCGGGGCTTTTCTTTCGGAGACAACAAATGAAGTATAACTCCTTATGTTGGAATAATTTGGACGCAAACCCTTTATTTTGAATATTTTGCAGACTTGGACTGCCAGTAAATTATTGAATACAGGATATTTACGCGCAGGCAATGGGGGGGTACCCCTCATCCTGAAACGCCTGATCCGTGGGATAGTCGTGCCGGCGCGGAAATCAAGAATCGAGGTCGATGACCATTCCTTCAGCAGCTTTCATCTCCACTGTGCCATTCACTTTTTGTCCGTCCAGATCGAAGTCTGTAGAGGTAAGAATCATTCCGCTTTCAGTGGTCATTCGGACAGAATCTGTACCCATATTCAGCAACACCAGAATGCGATCTTCATCTCCTATGCGCTCGTAGCGCAGCACGCCCTTGTCGGCGCTGACAAATTGCATCCTGCCATCAACCAGCGTCTGACGGCTGCGACGCAGGTCAATAAGCTTGCGATACAAATGCAGAATGGAAGCCGTGTCCCGCTCTAGCGCCGCAACATTGACTTCTTCATGGTCGGCGCCGAGACGTAGCCATGGCCTCCCAATAGTGAATCCAGCAGAAGCGGAACCGTCCCATTGCATCGGAGTCCTTTCCGGATCGCGCCCCAGGCCAAGTCCCGGCTCATTTTTCTCCGCCGGGTCCTGCACCTCATCAGGAGGAATGGCAACGTTTGTCATGCCGATCTCTTCGCCGTAGTACATTGTCAGCGTTCCAGGCAGCGTCAGTAGCAGCATGGCAGCAATCCGCGACTGTCGGCTTCCGATCCGCGTGGCGATCCGGGTGTTGTCATGATTTCCCATCACCCAGTTCGGCCATGCTCCCGCGGGGAGGGCAATATAGTATTCGGAGATGATCTGCGCCATCGCGTCCGCACTCCACGCGCTTTGCAGCAATAAAAAGTTGAACGGCAGATTCGCGCCTCTTAAATCTTTGCCATAGTAGGTCATCAACTGTTCCACGGGAAGATAGATCTCTCCAATCAAAACGCGCTCATGATATTCGTCAACTACAGCTCGCATCTTGGTCACCAACTCGTGAACCTCAGGACGATTCGAGTTGTACAGCGGCAAGACACGATTGTTTGAGGGTTGCCCTGGACTGTAACCAGGATTTGGCGGATTGTCGCGAAACTCATCGTCCTTAATCATCAGCCACATCACGTCCACCCGAAACCCGTCAACGCCTCTTCGTAACCAGAATCGCAAAACGTCGAACATAGCCTCCTGCACCGCAGGATTGCGCCAATTCAGGTCGGGCTGCTCCTTCAGAAACGAATGGTAGTAATACTGTTTCGTCGTTGCATCACACTCCCAACCAGAGCCGCCGAAGTGACTGAGCCAGTTGTTCGGTTCATCTCGCCACAAATACCAGTCCCGCTTCGGATTTTTACGTGACGACCTGCTTTTCAGAAACCACGGATGTTGATCCGAGGTGTGATTCGGGACGAAATCAAGGATCATCTTCAGGCCGCGGCGATGAACCTCCGCGAGCAGGCGATCGAAGTCCTCCATCGTCCCGAAGACTGGATCAATCCCGCAATAGTCAGCCACGTCGTATCCGAAATCCGCCATGGGAGATGGATAGATCGGCGAAAGCCAAACTGCGCCGATGCCAAGTTGCACCAGATAATCCAGTCGCTCCAGAATTCCGTTCAGGTCGCCAACGCCGTCGCCGTTACTATCCTGGAAAGAACGCGAGTAGATTTCGTAGACGATTCCATGCTGCCACCAGATCAACTCCTGCATCTCACCAATACTCCTGAGGATTAAGTTCCCGACGGAAAGATTGCTCGCATGATCAATGATCTCTGGTACAAAAACGCGGTCATCTATTGTCTCTCCGTTCCTACTTATATGGATGCAAACCGTGATGGGATAGGGGACTTTCAGGGGCTGATGCGTCGTTTGGACTATCTGCAGGGACTCGGCGTTACCGCCCTCTGGCTGATGCCGTTTCAACCCTCTCCCTGCAGAGATGATGGTTACGATGTAGCCGATTACTACGGCGTCGATCCACGCTACGGCACCCTCGGCGACTTCGTCGAATTCACGCGAGGCTGCGAACAGCGCGGTATGCGTGTCCTCATCGACCTCGTCGTGAATCACACCTCAAACGAGCATCCATGGTTTAAGGAAGCATGCCGCGACCCAAAGTCAAAATACCGGGACTGGTACATATGGTCATCCAAAAAGCCGAAGAATGCTGACTCAGGCGTCGTGTTTCCCGGAGTCCAGAAGTCGACATGGAGCTACGACAAGGCAGCGAAGGCATACTATTTTCATCGCTTCTACAACTTTCAGCCCGACCTCAACACCGCCAATCCGGACGTCAAGGCAGAGATTCTCAAGATTATGGGCTTCTGGTTGCAGTTAGGAGTCTCCGGTTTCAGGATGGACGCCGTTCCATTTGTGATCGCCAAAAAAGGCGCCGAAGTCACCCGGCCCACCGAGCAATACGACATGCTGAGATCCTTCAGCGAATTCCTCACCTGGCGAAAAGGAGAGGCGATCATCCTTGGTGAAGCCAACGTCCTGCCCGAACACGGACCTGAAATACTTTGGCGACTCCGGCGAACGGCTACAGATGATGTTTAACTTCGATGTCAATCAGCATCTCTTCTTCGCCCTCGCCAGCAGCGACTCCAGGCCGCTCGTCAAAGCTCTCAAGGACACCAAACCCCGCCCCGCCACGGCCCAGTGGGGACAGTTCCTTCGCAACCATGACGAACTGGACCTCGGGCGTCTCAGCAAGAAGCAGCGCGAAACTGTCTTTGCAGCCTTCGGTCCGGACGAGAACATGCAGCTGTATCAGCGCGGCATTCGACGCCGGCTCACTCCCATGCTGCAGGGAGATCGTCGGCGCCTGGAACTTGCCTACAGTCTGATGATGACGCTCCCCGGAACTCCAGTCGTTCGCTACGGCGACGAAATTGGAATGGGCGATGATCTTCGACTGCCGGAGCGAAACTGCGCTCGCACGGCGATGCAGTGGTCGACCGAGCCGAACGGCGGCTTCACGAAAAGCGAAAAACCCGCCCTGCCGGTCATCAGCGACGGCCCGTATAGTTTTCAGCATGTCAATGTCGCAGCCCAGCGTCGCGACCCCAACTCCCTTCTGAACTGGATGGAACGCCTCATTCGCATGCGCAAGGAAGTTCCCGAGATTGGCTGGGGAGATTTTTCGTTCCTTCGGTCGGGAACGCCCCACGTTCTTGCGATGAGATATGAATGGCGCAACAACTCCGTCCTGTGTGTGCATAATCTGAGTTCAGAGCCGCAAGAACTTCACATCTCCCTGCCGGCTGACGACGAGCGCAATTGCACACTGGTAAACCTTCTATCCGAAGACCATAGCCATCCCGACAACAAAGGTCAGCACCGCATTCTGTTCGAGCCCTACGGCTACCGTTGGTTTCGCGTTTGTGGGTTGGACTATTTGCTGAAGCGTTCTGCCAGTTGAGTCGCAACTCACATTGTCGCCCTCGCGTTTAGCCTTGAACGCCACTAAGCATTGCAATCGGCATACATTCGCAAGTAGACTAGTTATGTCGGGTGAGGGACTTCGAACCGCCGAACCCTTTCTGAACACAGCGATGGTCATGGCCAAAAGTCATGCCATCTGCACCCGTACCCAACGCGTCAGGCTGTTTCTGCAACGTGTTGAGCCGATGTAGCTCAGTTGGTAGAGCAACTGATTCGTAATCAGTAGGTCAGCGGTTCAACTCCGCTCATCGGCTCCAATTTATTTCAATCATTTACACGCCTCGGATCACTGCACCGTTTCGTTACCGTGTCCAAGAACATATTGTGAGAATTGCGGGTGTCCATAATTTCTGCGATATTAGCTCCCCGACTATGGTTGTAGCGGGTCGTCGTTCGTAGGGAAGTGTGGCCGAGCGCCTTTTGCGTCTTCGTGATGTCTCCGGTTGCCTCGGTCACATCGGTTGCGAAGGTGTGGCGCGCGGAATACAGCACTAAGTCTTTAGGGAATCCGACCTTCTTTTTGAATTTGGAAAATCGGCTGCTGATGCTAGTGGATGTCATGTGCTCGCCAATGCGGACGCGCTTCGTGGAAGGGAATACCCACTTACTATTGGTTTTCTCGTTCCGCTTTGCCCGTTCCATTAGCGCGACCTTTATCCTTTTCGACATTGACGCATACCGCTGCGCCTTCTTCCCTGTTTTACCCCCAGCGATGAAGATGTCGCCGGTGGTAAAGTCAACGTCCTCCCAGGTGAGGCGCACGGCATCATCGGGGCGTATGCCGAGGTCGGCGACGAGGAGATAGGCGTCGCGTATGGTGCGGGGAGCTTTTGCGAGGATAACCAACTCCTCGTTAGCTCCGACCAGGCGATCCCTCTCCACCTCTTCGACCATCGGAATACGGGGCGCCCTTCGCTATTAGGTTTCTTTCTAGGGCCAGCGATAGCATCCGTCGCAACGTCCGAAGTGCACAGTTGACGTTAGATCCAGAGTGCGGAATTTGCAGCACCTCCGCGGTCGATGTAGTGATCGCGTCGAGTCTCATTCCCGCTATTCTCTGACCTTGCATAGAAGCGCCAACCGTTCTGGTAATACTTTTTGGTTTTCTCGCTGCGTCGCGTTTTGGCCACGTAATCGAGGAAGTCTTTGGCGAAATCGCGAAGGATGGGAGCTTGTTTCCGTATCCCTGTTGAGTCGCTGGTACTTAGTTGATGGATGAGCGCCGCCTCGTTTTGCTGCGCCAGGACTTTCCCTTTCCGTTTGGGTCGAGATCCGGTATCGCATACCGGCGACGCGGATATCAGCCCACCAATAAGGGCTATCGGGTTTCTTGTAAAGTGCCACGCCTCTCCTCCATGTATGCCTGCACGGATGTTTGGCGGGTGCTCTTCGCAATCTATTGCGAAGCTCCGCCTCATCATAACTCATGCGATTACGTCTCAGGCGACAAAGCCAATCTTGGCTCTTTTAGGTCCGCCTCGGTTCGGATTACATGCGAGAGCACCCTCGTAGTCTTTGTCGGCTCGGAACGGTGTTTGCGGGCGGGTAAATTGACAAATTTTACTTCCTTGCGCCACTCGAAAATCTTGTGCCACACAACCACCTCACGGGGAGTTCTAGACTTTCCATAGCCGGAGCCGAAGGGCGGTACGCTGTTATTTTTTAACCAGTTATAAGCCGCCTGCTTTGTCACCTTGCACACTCCCGCGGCCTCGACATGGTCCAATTCTCGAATTTTTTCCCCGGCCATACCTAATACCTTTCCGTAAAGTAAAACGTTGCCAAAAACTTCTGTCTCTAGGCCGGATGGGCGGTGGCGCGTCACCCTCAAAACGGATGGTCGGGGAAGGACCCGCGCACCCGCAGCCCAACTAAGTCGGTTCTCGTGCCCATTCGTTTACCTGACAGATTGCCGGCGGGCAAAACGACCACACTTGCTCATTGGCATCCACATTCGCTCATGGTGAAGGCATGGCAGACTGTGCGGATTCTTGAGCAACTGTGTGAAGAGAGAGCATCCACGGGCCCTTGAAACCTTGTGGGGCCTTGGCGACTTGGAGCCGAGTCTGGGCGCGCCTGAGCGTGGCTTTGGAGATCCCGTTCTCTTCAGCCTTGCTCTGTATTTCTTTGGCGGCTCGAGGGCCATCCGCTAACGTGTCGCGGAGAAAGTCTTCGGCCTCCTCCAGAGCGCTTCTTTCGTCGGCAGAGCGTGGCGCCATAACAAGATCGTCAGCATTGAAGTTGCACTCCCCATGCCACTGGAGCTTACCGGCATCGTCAATTGAGTACGAAAGTGATGGGCCAAACTTCCCAAGGTTGGACTTTGACTGCGCCATAACGACACGACGGGCATCGTCCGGGTCCGACGCTACAATCAATTCACTTCGGGCGGCCCCCGTTATGTCGATTGAGCCCAAT
>CAWIRK010000010.1:0-110702 GCA_963838555.1 uncultured Acidobacteriaceae bacterium
GCTTCATTACGCGAAGCGGCCGGATTCGGAGAACGGGGAGAAGGTCTACAAAGGGGGCTGCATTGCTTGTCATGGAGCGGAGGGCAAGGGCGCTCCGATGGCGAGCACGGTGTTTCTGCGGCCTGATACGTTTCCCGATTTCACGGACTGCGCGGGGACGACGCCTGAGCCGGACGGCAACTGGAAGGCGGTGATCGTGCATGGGGGGCCGTCGCGCGGGCTGTCGCAGATCATGCCGGCGTTTGGGGATCTGCTGACCGACGAGCAGATGAACGATGTGATCGCGTATATGCGGGGGTTTTGCAGGAACGTTCATCACTATCCGTTGGGCGAGTTGAACCTGCCGCGTGCGCTGGTGACGGAGAAGGCGTTTCCGGAGAACGAGATTGTGGTTTCGACGGCGGCGAGCGCCTCGGGTGCGCCGGCGTGGACTACCGATGTGATCGATGAGCGGACGATCATCGATGCGCGAACCCAGCTCGAGACCGATATTCCGGTGAACTACGCGGATCAGAATCACAACTGGACGGCGGGTTTTGGCGACATCACGCTGGGGGTGAAGCGGGAGCTGTTTTCGAGTCTGCGGACGGGATCGATTCTGAGTGTGCAGGGAGGGTTCCTGCTGCCGACGGGCGATAGCAAGCGCGGGTTCGGTGCGGGGACGACGCAGTTCGAGCCGTTTGCGGCGTTCGATCAACTGTTCAGGGAAAATACGTTTGTGCAGACGGAGTTGGGGGCGGACCTGCCGTTCGATACGAGCGTGGCTCCGCGGAGCATGTTCTGGCGGGCGACGGTGGGGCAGGCGATTGGTCAGGACCAAATGCTGGGACGGTTGTGGTCGCCGATGGTGGAGTTTCTGGCGGTGCGTAGTTTTGCGCCGGGGGCGAGCACGAACTGGGATGTTCTGCCGGAGATGCAGGTGACGGTGAGCCGGCGGCAGCATGTGCGCGTGGGCGTTGGCGTGAGGGAGCCGTTCACGAATACGAGCGGGCGAGCGCCGCAGGTTATGTTTTATCTGTTGTGGGATCGGGCGGATGGGAAGTTATGGAACGGTTGGCGATGAGGATTCGTTGGGGTAACTCGATAACTCGGTAGCGCGATTGGTGCGGTTGTTCTGCTTGGGCTGATGGTGGCGGCGGCTCCGGCGGTGTTGCGGGGCCAGACGAAGACGGAGAATGCGAAGGGAGATAGGGTGCCTCCGGGGACGGTGTTCCGGACGTCGGACCGGTGTGTGGCTTGTCATAACGGGCTGAAGACGAGTGAGGGCGAGGACATCTCGATCGGATTCCAGTGGAGCGCGAGCATCATGGCGAACTCGTCGCGCGATCCTTACTGGCAGGGGAGCGTGCGGCGGGAGTCGATCGATCATCCGGAGTCGAAGCAGGCGATTGAGGATGAGTGCTCGGTGTGCCATATGCCGGCGGTGCGGATGGCGGATCGGGATAAGGGTCGGCACACGGATGTGTTTTCGCGGTTTCCGCTGGCGGTGTTTCCGAAGGGAGACAAGGCTGCTGCGGATGGGGTTACTTGCGCGGTGTGCCACCAGATTGAGAAGGAGGGGCTGGGGACTGAGGCGACGTTTGTGGGGAATGTGAAGATCGCGCAGCCGGACAAGAACGGCAACCGGGCGGAGTATGGGCCGTTCGATATTGATAAAGGGCACCAGACGGTGATGCACTCTTCGACGGCTACGTACCGGCCGACGCAAGGCGATCAGGTGCGGGATTCGGGGCTTTGCGGGAGTTGCCATACGCTGATTACCTCGGCGTTGGGGCCGAATGGCGAGAAGATCGCGAGGTTTCCGGAGCAGGTGCCTTACCAGGAGTGGCAGCATAGCGACTACGCGAGTGCGACGAAGCAGACGTGCCAGGACTGCCATATGCCGGTGGTGAAGGAGGCGGTGGCGGTGACGGCGTTGTATGGGCAGCCGCGTGATGGCATGCATCGGCACACGTTTGTCGGATCGAATTTTGTTGTGGAAGGAATGCTGCAGGATCATCGCGATGAGCTGGCCACGGCGGCGTTGCCGGAGGAGATGGATGCGGCGATGAAGCGGACGACGGAGTTTCTGAAGACGCAGGCGGCTAAGGTGACGATTGGCGCGATTGATCGGACTGCGGATGGAGTTGCGGTCGACGTGCACGTGGAGAATCTCGGCGGGCATAAGCTGCCGACGGCGTATCCTTCGCGGCGGGCCTGGCTGCATGTTGTGGTGAGCGATGGGAGTGGGCGTGCGGTGTTTGAGTCGGGGGCGCTGAATCCGGATGGCTCGATTGTGGGCAATGACAACGATGCAGACCCGCTGAAGTATGAGCCGCATTATCGGGAGATTACGCGTGCAGACCAGGTGGAGATCTATGAGCCGATCCTGAAGGATTCAGACGGCAAGGTGACGACGGGACTGCTGCATGCGGTGGGATACCTGAAGGACAATCGTCTGCTGCCGCATGGGTTCGACAAGGCGACGGCGATCCATGATATTGCGGTGACGGGTGGGGCGGCGGACGATCCGGGGTTCACGGACGAAGGGAAGCACAGTGCGGTATGTGGTCTCGACCGGAGGTGCGGCGGGGCCGTTCAAGGTGGAGGCGGAGCTTTGGTATCAGCCAATCGGATTTCGCTGGGCGCATAATCTGGCGCCTTATCAGGCGAGCGAGCCGCAGCGGATGGTGAAGTACTACGAGGCGGCGGCGGGTAAGTCAGCGATGGTGCTGGCCAGGGCGGAGGCTTCGCGTTAGGCGGGTGGAATCGAGAGTTGAAGTGTGGGCACGGGCTTATGCGCGGCTTGGCACTTCCATGGGCTCAATCGGCTGGGTTGGTTTCTCTGCGACTCCGTACCGGTATGGCCCGAGACGGGCGAGGAGGATCAGCGCGAGCACCATGGCACCGCATAGACAGGCGAGCGGGACCGTGTAGGAGTGAAAACGGTCATATCCCGCGCCCATCAGGAACACGCCTGCCGATCCTGCGATCATGAATGCGCCAAAGGCGTGGCCATAGGCAGTGCCGAAGGCGGCGAGGCCGAAGTATCGGCTGATCATGTAGGCCATAGACTCTACCTCGGCACCCATGCCTAGCCCGACGAGGAACGAGGCGACGAGAGCGAGGGCGCCGGAGGTTCCGGCGCAGAGGATCGCTATTCCGAGCGCGGTTGCGCTGTAAAAGAGAATCGCAACGCGAGGGGCAAAGAGGCGATCGAGCAGGTATCCGGAGGCGAGGCGGCCCAGCATTACGGCGATTCCGACAAGCGAGGTGGCGATAGCGGCACGCTCTGGGGTGACACCTCTGTCGGTGAATATTGCGGACATATGAAGGACGGCGCCATGAACGCTTGCGCCAGCGAGAGAGAAGATGGAGATCAGGATCCAGAATGTGGGGCTGTGCCAGATTTCATTCCACGTCAAACCTTGCTTGCCCTGCGGCTGCAATTTCGAGATCTGACTTTTCTCGTCTCCGTCGGGTTGCAGGCCACGTTGTCCGGGGTCGTTCTGCAGCAAAGCAGCTATGACTGGCAGCGGGAGCAGCAGGACTGCAGCGCCGAAGATCGCAAACGCGGCGCGCCAGCCAAAGCTGGTGATGAGACGCTGAGCAGCGATGGGGACTACGACGGAGCCAATTCCGATTCCCATCATCGAGAGACCCAGCGCGAGGCCGCGGTGGCGATTGAACCAGTGTGAAATGACGACTCCGTAGGGCACGGGTGCGGGGCCGCTGGCCATGGCGACTCCCAGAATGGCGAACAAGAGATAAAGCTGCCACAGGCTGCTGCCGACCCAAAGAGCCGAACATAGGACCAGACCGTAGAGGAGGGTAAAGACAAGGATGACGCGCTTCGCTCCGAAACGATCGATGACCATGCCGGTGCAGGGAATCAATAGCGCTCCGATGATATTGAACAGGGAAAAGGCCAGGGAGATGGCGGCGCGGCTGGCATGGAAGTCCAGGACCAGAGACTTGAAGAACACACTGAAGGAAAAGACCATGAGTGGTGGGCCGAGAAAGAGGCCAACGGCACTCACGAAGACGATCAGCCACCCGTAGAAGAGTCGAGGCCGCTTGGTGGTCATTTAAACTCCGGCCGCGATATGGGGAGTTTTGGGCGCGGCGATGCCTGCTGCTGGTGCGGTGCTCTGTAATGGTAGTGGGGAAAGGCTATATGCGGGTGCTTGCCTGAGTCAATGAAGGTTTCTGCTTCAGAACAAGATAGGGCGACGTCTCACGTTGGGTGATCTCGGACGTCTAATTCTGGTCGAGTTGGGGGCCTTGTTCGGGTTTCGGAGATGAATTCCCGCAGGCCATTGATTTATACTAACTACTTGCCCTGCAACCGGCGTGGTGCGAGTCGAGATTCAGAAGTCAAAGGATCGAAGGGGCTCCCCTCAAGGTTGCGCAAAATCCCGGGCAACCTGCTTTCCTTGAACGGAAGCGGTCCCACGTAAAGTGAAGGTCTCTACAAAGCATGATTCGTCTTTTGCAGCAAGACAACCGCATCATGAAGATTATCTTCGCCGTCATTATTGGGCTGGCGGCGATTACGATGGTGATTACCCTTGTGCCGGGTATCTTCGACAACGCCAGCGCGACGGATTCGTCGGTGTACGCAACGGTTCGGGAGCCTGGCTTCTTTGGCAGAACGATTGGCGAGAGCACGCCGATCAAGGCGGCCGAGGTGAACCAGCTGGCTGCGCGCCAGTTGCAGCAGCAGCATCTTCCGGAGGCGCTGATGCCGTATCTCTTGCCGCGCGCGGGCCAGATTCTGGTGCAGCGGGCGATCCTGAAGCATGAAGCCGACCGGATGAATCTGCAGGTGAGCGATGAGGATCTGCGGCGCGAGTTGCAGACCGGACCGTTTGCTCAGTATCTGTTTCCCAATGGCAACTACATCGGTGACGAGGCTTATATCAACTTCGTGTCGACGGCGTTCGGGAACCAGCTGAGCCGCGCGGAGTTTGAGTCGCAGGTGAAGAGCGACATGGAACTGAACCGGCTGCAGGCGCTGATTACGGGCGGGGTTACGGTCTCCGACAATGCTGTGCGTGAGGCCTACAAGACCGATGGCACGAAGGTGAAGTTCGACTATGTCGTGATCTCAGCCGACGACGTGCGCAAGGGCATCAACCCATCCGACGCCGATCTGCAGGCGTTCTTCAAGAACAACGCCTCGCGTTATGCGACGGCGATGCCGGAGACTCGCAAGATTCAGTATGTCGCTTTTGACGCGTCCAATTTGCCCGGTGGCAAGCCGCAGATTTCGGATGCCGATGTGCAGGCCTACTACAACGCTCATAAAGACCAGTATCAGGTGAAGGAGCAGGTGAAGACGCGCCACATTCTGATCGCGGTTCCTGCAGGCGCAGATGCCAAGACCGATGCGGCTGCGAAGGCGAAGGCTGAGGACCTGTTGAAGCAGGTCAAGGCCGGTGGAAACTTTGCGGATCTGGCGGCCAAGAACTCGGACGACCCGGGCAGCAAGGTGCAGGGTGGCGAACTGCCGATGTATCCGACGAGCGGACTTGACCCGGCGTACGCGAAGGCTGCGATGGCGCTAAACCCAGGACAGACCTCGGATGTGGTGAAGTCGCAGTTTGGCTATCACATCATCCAAACGGAGCAGAAGGACGCCGCGCACACTAAGCCGGTGGCCGAGGTGAAGGGCGAGATTGTGCCGGTTCTCGAGCAGCAGCGTGCCGGTGCGGCGGAGCAGACTTTTGCTTCGACACTTGCAGCTGATGCGAAGAAGAACGGCCTGGACAAGGCGGCTGCTGCGAAGGGGTTGCATGTGGTGACGACCGACTACGTGGCGAAGGACGGGGTGATTCCCGGGCTGTCGGACGGGGCCGGATTGTTGTCACAGGCATTTGCTGTGGTGAAGGGCGCTGATCCGGCTTCGGCTTCGACTGGCGATGGATTCGCGGTCTTTCAGGTGACGGATATCAAGCCGGCGCATGCTCCCGAGTTTGCGGAGTACAAGGCGCACATCCTCGAAGACTACCGCGAGCAGCAGGTGCCGCAGTTGTTGAATGCGGAGCTGAAGAAGCTGGACGACCGGGCGAAGCTGCTGAACGACCTGAAGAAGGCCGCGGCGGAGATGAACCTTCCGATGAAGACCAGTGACCTGGTGGGCAAGGACGCCCAGGTGCCCGAGGTTGGCGCGATGAGCGGTCCGGGGGCGGTTGCGTTCTCGCTGGCCAAGGGTGCGATATCGGGGCCGATCAATACGGGGCGGTCCGGCGTTGTGTTGAGCGTGGTCGACAAACAGGAGCCGACGGCGGAGGACATCGCGAAGAACTTCAATGTGACTCGGGAGAGGCTGCTGAACGAACAGCATGAGGAGATCTTCCGCGTGTACATTGGCGAGCTGACTCAGAAGTATGAGAAAGGCGGCGCGGTGAAGTATTCCCAGAAACAGCCTGCGACCCCTGCGTCGCCGTTCGGCAATTAGCGAGTTGGCACTTAGCGAATACCCCGGGGCTTCGGCCCTGGGGTTTTTTGTTGCACGATCCCTTCGGGAGGGGCTGCGATTCAGGGGTGGGTGTTCGAGGGAGTGGATGTGATTAGGGTGTGTTCGTCTTTGTAGACGATTTTGCCGTTGAAGATGGTCATCTCACATTTGAGGTCTTTGAGTTTTTCGGGCGGAGTGGTGTAGAGATTCGAGTCCCAGAGGGCGATGTCGGCGCGCTTGCCGGGCTCGAGTGTGCCGACTTTGTCTTCGAGGAAGAGAAGAGGCGCGGCCCATGCGGTGTAGGAGCGCAATGCGGTGTGGACGTCGACGGCTTCGGACGTCCCGAAGGGATGAGTGCCGGCGATGGTCTCGCGCTCAACTGATGCCCATAGACCGTAACGCGCGGCGAGGGGAGTGACGTAGTAGTCGGACCCTCCTCCCCAGCGGACGTTGTTGTCGAGGTAAGTTCTGAGCGGCATGGTGTGGGGGAGGCGATCGGGACCGAGGCTGGCGGAGATGGTCTTGCCAATCCACCAGAGAAAGCCGGGCTGCACCTCGGGGTAGGCGGCGTCGTACTGCTTCTGGAGGGTCGCCATGGTAGTGACGGCGTGGGGCGTGGGCAGATAGGCATGGATGATGGTGTGGCGGAGGCCGGGTGTGGGGGTTTCTTTGAGGAGCAGAGCGTAGGTGTCGACGACCCAGTCGATGGCGCGGTCGCCTATTGCGTGAGTGCCGACGGTTACGCCGGCCTGGTGGAAGAGGCGCACCATCTGGCGGTAGACTTCGGGGTCCATACTTGGATAGCCGAAGTTGCCTTTGTCGATCTCTGTGAAGTTCTTGTGCCAGGGCTCGTAAACCCATGCGGTGCGGGCCGCGGTGCTGCCGTCCATGAATATCTTTGCGCCACAGGCGACGAGTTTGCCGTCGCCGAGGGATTGCGGGGGGTGGGGATTCTTCTGGATCTCTGCGAGCGCGGCCTTTGCGGTTTCAAGCGAGCTGCCGGCACGCCAAAGCATGCAGACGCGTTCGTCGAGTTTTCCTTCGGCGAGCAATTCACGATAGGCGGCCCAGGTAGGCGGGCTGCCAATTTCTTTATAGGAGGTCATCCCTTCGCGGTGCAGGTTGTCGATGCTTTTGAGGATGCCTTGCTTGCGGTGGTCGATGGAAGGCGAGGGGATGATTGCGATCATGGCGACGTTCGCCTGCTCTTTGAGGACGCCGGTGACGGCCCCGGTTGCGGTGCGGTCGATGGTACCTGCGGGCGGGTCTTTGGTTTCGGCGGTGATGTGGGCGAGACGCATGGCGTAGCTGTTGACCGCGGAGTAGTGTCCGGTGGTGTTTTGCAGCCAGACGGGGTTATTGGGGGAGACTTTGTCGAGGTCCGAGGCGTAGACGTAGCGGTTTTCGGCTAACTTGCCCTCGTCCCAGCCGGAGCCGAGGACCCAGTCGCCGGGCTTGGTGATGGCAACTCGGGCCTGGACGCGGCTGACGATCTCGGCGACGCTTTTCGCGTCGGTCAGCTCGATGTTGTAGAGCTCGTCAACGCCGCCATCCTGATAGTGGCCATGCGTGTCGATGAGTCCGGGAGTGGCGGTTCTGCCGTGGAGGTCGAGAACCTGGGTGTGGGCGTCGGCGAGCGCGAGAATCTGCTGTTTTGAGCCGACGGCGATGATGTTTCCGGCTTGGATGGCGAGAGCTTCGGCGATAGAGTCTTTGCCGTCGACGGTGAGAATGGTCCCGTTGATCAGGACTAAGTCGGCTTTTGTTGGGGGTGGCGCGGGTGCGGTTTGGGTGAGAGAGGATGTGGAGAGACTGAGCAGGAGAATAGCGAGGGACAAGCGCGCGTTGCGGGACAGAGCTATCTCGGTCACAGGAACCCTTGTTGTCATGATTTGATTTTTCAGTTGGGCGATCGTATCACACGGTATCGGCGGCGAAGACGTATGATTTTGGCATCCTAGGGTTTTAGTGGTCAGGGGGGATCGATGAGTGGGGAAGCCAGCAATCAGGAGCGTTTGTCGGGTGTTCTGCTGCATGTGACGTCGTTGCCGTCGTACGGCGGGGTTGGGGACTTTGGGCCTGCGGCGTATGCGTTTGTGGATTTTCTGGCGGCTGCCAAGCAGCGTTTGTGGCAGGTTCTGCCGTTGAGTCCGACGGGGTACGGCAGCTCTCCCTATTCGGCGTTGTCGGCGTTTGCGGGGAACCCTGTGTTGATCAGCCTCGAACTGCTGGTGCGGGAGGGCTGGATCGCGGCGGAGCGGATTGCCGGGCTGCCTGGGCATGATGGGCCTGCGGATTTTGGCGCGGTGCATCGGCTGAAGCTGCCGTTGATCGAAGAGGCTGCGGGAAACTTTCTCGATCGCGCGCCGGAGGACAAGCGTGCGCGGTTCCACAAATTCTGCCAGGACAATATCTCATGGCTGCCCGACTACGCGATGTTCAACGTGCTGCGACGAATCTATAAATACGCAAGTTGGAACGAGTGGCCGGTGAAACATGCGCGCCGGCAAGACGACGCGATGACGAAGGTGATGAACAAGTATGGGCGCGAGCTGGCTATCGAGCAGGTGATCCAGTTCTTCTTCAACGAGCAGTGGTGCGCGCTGCGGGGTTACTGTGCGGAGCGCAAGATTCGTGTTCTGGGCGATGTTGCCATCTTCGTGAATATGGACAGCGCCGATGTGTGGACGCATCCTGAGCTCTTCGAGCTGGATAAAGACTTGAAGCCGACACGAGTGTCGGGTGTGCCGCCGGATTATTTTTCGCCGACGGGACAGCGGTGGGGCAATCCGCTGTACAAGTGGGGTCTGATGAAGGAGCGCGGCTTCGACTGGTGGGTGGCGCGGGTTCGGCGGGCGCTGGCGCTGTATGACGTGATTCGCCTGGACCACTTCCGCGGCTTCGAGGCGTACTGGTCGATTCCCGCGGACGAAGAGACGGCGATCCATGGGCAATGGGTCAAGGCTCCGGGGCACGAGCTGTTTCAGCGGCTGAAAGAGGTCTTTGGCAACCTGCCGTTTATTGCCGAGGATCTCGGGCTGATTACTCCTGAGGTGGATGAGTTGCGCGAGCACTTCGGCATGCCGGGGATGCGGATTCTGCAGTTTGGGTTTTCGGATCGCGGCGCGCATCTGTATCTTCCGCACCGCTACGTTCCAAACACGGTAGCGTACACGGGTACGCACGACAACAATACGACGCTGGGCTGGTGGCGCGAAGATGCGACCGATGTCGAGCGCGCCAATGTGCAGACGTATCTTCAGACGATCGAGCATGAAGGCGACATTGTGTGGGCGATGATGCGCGCGGCGGCGCGGTCGGTGGCGAATCTGTGCGTCTTTCCTATGCAGGATGTGCTGCATCTGGGCAGCGAGGCGAGGATGAATACGCCGTCGGCGGGGGCAGGGAACTGGACCTGGCGGTACAACCTGCATGCGGTGCATCCTGACTTCGCTACGAAGCTGGCGGCGCTGATGGAGATGACCGACCGCGACGGCTATGAGAAGCCGGTGGAGGGTGTCGAGGCGGGCAAGCCGGTCGAAGAGGCGTCGAAACGGGCAGAGCTGGGCGCGAACGTTTAGACTGGAGAGGTACCTTTAATTCTTCAGGAGCAACACGAATGCCTCTCTCTGGCGAAGCCATCCGCACCATGAACTACGTTGACGATATTTCTGTAACACTGCGCCGGATTCTTGCGGTGCTGCCATCGTTGACTGACGACGAACGCCAGCGCGTGTCCGACCACATCAAGGCCGCCGAGCCGAGCTACGAGTCTGTCATCACGGCTGTCGCGAGCAAGAAGTGACCGAGGCGGCTGCGGTCCAGCCGTCGTTTGAGATTCGCAGGGTCGCTGTTATCGGGGCCGGGGTGGCGGGACGCAGCTTTGCTCTAGCCTGCGCTGGCGCGGGCTTTCATGTGGTGCTCGAAGACGTGATGCCGGCCAATCTGCGGAAGGCGGAGGCGGACTACGCGGACCTGATCCAGCGAGGGACCGCCGGACGGCTGGAGCTGGCGTTGACGGTGGAGGATGCCGTTCGCGAGGCGGATATCGCGGTGGACTTCGTGCCGGACGAGTTGGAGTCGAAGCTGGAGATCTTCAGCATGATCGACCGCATGGCGCCGCCGAAGACGATTCTGTGCACGCCGAGCTATGCGCTGAGCATTACGGACCTGGCTTCGTGCGTGTACCGTCCGGATCGGTGCGTTGCCGTGCGCGGCAATCTCGTCCGGGGGGACGCCGCAGTCCCTCCTGTAGTGCGGCTGCTGTATCCGGCCGCGGCGGCAGAGTCGACGCTGGCGGCGGTGGATAAGTTCCTCCGGGCGCTTGGGGTTGAGGTGCAGCGGGAGACTGATCCGGAAGTGCCATTGTTGATGAAGAACCTTGTGGAGTAGGCTTTTCGGTAGATTTCCGGGATGAGTAGCGGCCTGCAGCGAAATCCGTGGAGGGTGTTTAGGAACAGGGAACTGTTTGGAGCGCGTTTGCGTAACAAACCACGGGAGTTCCCGTCCAATGAAAGTCATGCGCGCACTATTCAATATCCTTGCTCAGGTGTTTCGTTCGATTGGGGCTAACAAGCTGCGGTCGTTCCTGACGATGTTTGGGATTGCGTGGGGTGTGGCGTCGCTGCTGCTGCTGGTTGGGCTGGGCGAAGGGTTTCGGTCCGGGCAGCGAAGAGGGCTGGCTGAGCTTGGCACCGACCTGATCATGATGTGGGGAGGCACGATTCCGGTGCTGCCGGAGCAACATGTGGGGATGCATCCGTACAAGTTGACGGTCAGCGATGCGGAGGCGATTCGCGCGGGGGCACCCGATGTGCGCAATGTTACGGCGTTCATCCAGCGCAGCGATTTGAAGCAGGTGAGCGAGTTTTCGAGCGCCGGCGGTCAGGTGATGGGCGTCGAGCTGAACTATCCCGCGATACGTAATCTGCCGATTGGCGCAGGGCCGGTTTCTCAATGAGGATGATGTGACCCATCGGCGCCAGGTGGTGGTGCTGGGGCAGAAGATGGAGAAGCTTCTGTTTCCCGGGCATCCTTCGCTGGGCGCGCTATATCACGCTGAACGGATACCGGTTTCAGGTGATTGGCGTTGCGAACAAGATTGGACGCGGAAACAATGATGGGGACAATCAGAGGATCTATATTCCGCTGACTACGATGATGGAGTTCTTCCCGCTGACCGGCGACAACATACCGCTGGACTCAATCACGTCGATTCAATATCAGCCGCGGACCGAGGACCTGAACGAGACCGCGAAGGCAGAGGTGCACAGGATTATCGCCGCGCGGCATGGGTTCGATCCCAAGGCGAAAGAGGCGTTTGAGGAGTGGGACACGATCAAGTCGAACCGCATGGTGGGAATGATCTTTACCGCGATGGATATATTTCTCGGCGGTGTAGGGATCGTGACGCTGGCGCTGGGTGCGGTCGGGATCATCAACATCATGCTGGTGACGGTGACGGAGAGGACGAAGGAGATCGGGTTGCGGAAGGCGCTGGGCGCGACCAATCGCAGCATTCTATTTCAGTTCTTTCTTGAAGGGCTGGCGTTGACGGGGCTGAGCGGAATCATCGGCATCGTGGGGGCGGCGGCGCTGATGGGAACGCTCGGAGCGGTCGTGGGGAACAATGATATGGGGTTCGATCCGCCGCGGCTGGTGCCGTGGTCGGCGGCGATGGCGATGGGCTCGTTGATGTTGTGTGGAATTGTAGCGGGACTCTATCCGGCGCGGCAGGCAGCGATGTTGCAGCCGGTCGAAGCACTACGGAAGGAGTAGAGGCCATGCTGAGTGACATCTTCGGACAGGCAGTTGAGGCGATGAGACACAATCGCCGACGCACTATGATCACGGTGGTCGGCATGGCGTGGGGTATTGCGACTGTTGTGCTTCTGCTGGCTTATGGCGCGGGCTTCGGCCAGGCGTTTGAAAACATCTTTGCGCAGTGGGGAACCAACATGATCGGCGTGTTTCCCGGGCGCACCAGTGAGCAGGCCGGCGGGGAGAAGGCCGGCGTCAAAGTTCGGCTGACCATGGACGACGTCGAACGCATTCAGGAGACCGTGCCGGGGATCCTTCGCGTGGCGCCGACGGTGGACAAGACAGTTCCGGTGCAGAATGAGCTGCACAGCTTCACCTGGGACGTTACGGGGATCACGCCGGAGCTGCAGTCGATCCAGAAGATGGAGCTTGCCGAGGGCCGCCTGCTGACGCAGGACGATGTGCAACAGCGGGCGCACGTTGTGATCATCGGCTCGGAGGCGAAGACGAAACTTTTCTCCGGCTTGTATGCGATCGGGCAGAAGATCCGGTTGAACGGCGTGAGCTTTGAGATCGTGGGGATCCTCGGACCGAAGATGCAGGAGGGCGACAACAGCGACATCAACCGGGTCGTGAACGTGCCTTTCACCACGATGGGCGACATCAAGGACACGAAGTACCTTGACGGCATCTGGATGGACTACAAGGGCCAGCCGAAGGCGGTAGAGCAGGCGCTGCGCAAGACGCTGGCCGCGGCGCATAACTACCGGCCGTACGGACCGGCGCGCGGTGTTCGTCGCGAACATCATGGAGCAGCTGACGCAGTTCCGAATCATCTCGCTGGGACTGCAGGTGCTGCTGCTGTTTATCGGAGCACTGACGCTGGGCATCGCGGGTATCGGACTGATGAACATCATGCTGGTGAGCGTGCAGCAGAGAACGCGCGAGATCGGAGTGGAGAAGGCACTGGGCGCGCGGAAGCGGCATATTCTGTTGCAGTTTCTGGCCGAGGCGCTGGTGATCTCAGGCCTAGGCGGAGCGGGCGGCATCGCGCTGGCCTACGCGGTCGCGAGAATCGTCGGCAAGATCACGTTTTATAGTGCGCTGGCTTCGCATGCGGATGCCGGCGATATTCATCTGATCATCTCGCCGAACAGTGTTCTGGTTGCTACCGTGATTCTGGTGATTGTGGGGACGATCAGCGGGATGATCCCCGCGATGAAGGCGGCGAGCCTCGATCCGATTGAGGCGTTGCGGTACGAGTAAGGGTTGAATGGAATTTTCTGTGATGGGGGCTTATTCCGAGCCGTAGAACATCTCTTCGATTTCTTTGCTGAACATTGTGTCGAAGTCTTCCGGCACAGTGATCTGACCCTTCAGGAAACCGAGACGCTGGACCTTTCCAGCTTTAGTTGGATTTGGCTCTTCGGATTTTGATAGCTCTGGTTTCGGTTTCGGAGGCTGCATGATGCCGTCTTTCATTCGTGATGCGTCTCGATGATAGCGAACTCTAGTTGTCGACGTTTTCTCGTTTGTAGGGTTTCTGCATCAGGGCGCGGGCTTCGTTGACTGCGCCCTGGGTGTTGTCGTTGGTCTGGACGGCGAGGCGGTACTCGTTGACGGCGCGGTCGCGCTGGCCGGTGACGTCGAAGATGCTGCCGAGTTCGATGTGGCTCCAGACCTCGACCCACTTGGGGTCGCCGTCGCCGCGGAGGGCGTCGCGGAAGGAGTTTGCAGCGGACTGGTAGTTGCGCTGCATGAAGAAGACTTCGCCGATGCGATAGGCGGCCAGCGAGCTGTTCTTGTTGGCGTCGAGGGCCTTCTGGTATTCGATCAGCGCCGCTGTGAGATCGCCCTGGGCGACCTGCTGCTGTCCGCGCAGCACGGCGACGCGCACGGCGAGGTCTGGGGTGCTCTTGAGCAGCCAGTTCTCGGGGTCGATCTGAATGCGGCGCGGGCGGCCGAAGGTCTCGACCGAGTAGTGCGAGTCGGTGCCGGAGACGTCGACGCGGCGGATCTCGGTTTTGCCGTCGGTTTCGATGCGCAGCTCGACCGGCATGCGGAAGAGGTCGAGATCCTGCTCGACGGCTCCGACGGTGCGGAAGCCTTTGTTGTCGCCGAGGCGGAAGACGGAGTACTTGTTGGTGAAGGCGGGAGCGCCGGTGCCGTCGAGCCATTGCGCGAAGAAGGCGGTCAATTCGAGATTGGACTGGGTCTGGGCGACGGACTCGACGTTCGAGGTGCGGATGGATTTGTCGGTGTATTGCGTCAGCAGGGTGCGGAGGAACTTGTTGAAGACCTCGTCGCCCATCTCCCAGCGGAGCATGTGGAAGACCATCGCTCCCTTTTCGAGCGTCATGGACTGGAACTGCGGGGAGAAGGGGTCGAGCCGGCCGATGGTGGTCAGGGGCTCGGTGTCGTAGGCCAGGGCGCCGGCGGAGATATCGGTGATGGCGGACTGAAACGCGTTCTTGCCGGCGGAGTCTTCGAGGTACATCAGCTCGGCGTAGCGCGACATGCCGTTGGTGATCCAGGCGTCGTTCATGGTGGCGGGCGAGATCTGGCTGCCCCACCACTGATGGGCGAGTGTGTTCGAGAGAAGGCGCTGGAAGCTCTTGCCGGCGACTCGGCCGCCGCTGATGGCGGCAATCTCGGGGGCCCAGGCGGCGGAGACGGCATCGTCGGGCAGCTCGACCAGGTTCATGTGCGTGGATTCGGGCTGGCCGAAGGTGCCGGACATATAAAGATACTGCCGCTCGGCGGTGCTGGCGAAGTCCTGGGCTACGTCCTTGTGTTTCTCGGTGACATAGACGCGTATGTTGGCGACGGTGATGGGGTCGAGGAACTTGCCGGCGATGATGGTTCCGGGGAAGCCGGGCTTGGTCCACTTGAAGGTGAACTCGGTGCGGTTGCCGGGCAGGCTCTTTTGTGCGGCGACTCCGCTGCCGCTGCCGACGACGCGCTCATCGCCGGGGACGCGGATGTGCATCTCGGAGGTGAAGCGGTTGGTGAAGAGGCCGGTCATGGGGAACCAGCGGCCGGGATAGAGCAGGATGCTGATGGGGTCTTCGACGGAGGCCAGCTTGATGCCTTCGACCGGACTGGTATCGGCTCCTTTGAGCGCGCCGGAGTACTCGAAGTGGTAGGTGGTGGTGGTGCCCTTGGCCAGCGGGTTAGCCGGAGTGAAGCGCACGGTGTTGTTGTTGGTCAGGCGCTCGTACTGCAGGGGTTTGCCCTGGGCGTCGGTGGCTTTGGTGACCTGCAGGCCATTGTTCAGCTCAAAGGTAGGGTTGCTGAGCTCTTCGAGGGCGGTAAAGGTGACGTCGGCGGTGGCGGTCAGACGATTCACGGCCGGGTCGAGGTCGGCGTTGATCACGTAACCGGTGATCTGCATCTGAACTTTGACTGGCGCGGCCCACGCGGTCGCCGCGACCAGCCACAACGGAAGCAGGGTCGCGGCCGGAATTCGGAGAAAACGAGAAAGAGCGAACATGCAGCTAAAAGTTCCTCAAACCATCATCGTACAGCTATCAACCCCTATTAGACGCCTGCACTCGAATTTGGGCCACATGCCAGCGGCTTTCCAGCTAAAAGCGCCTCAACTGCGTCGGAGACCTGCTGGATCGAACCAGTTCCGTGGGGTGGTTGGAGGGCGTGGCGAACCTCGGCCAGATCGGCGATCATCCGATCGCGCTGGGGGGTAGCGGCCAGCAGCGGGCGGAGCGCGGCGGCCACATTTTCCGCCGTGAAGCGGGCCTGCAGCAACTCTGGGACGATTCGTCCTCCTGCGATCAGGTTCACCATGGCGATGGGGAGGTTGCCGTCGAAGTCCACCTGAGCGGGAGCCCATATCTCAGGCGGGTAGCGAACCAGACGTTTTGCCAACCGGAATGTCAGCGGGGAGACACGGTAGACGACTACGAATGGGTTTCCGATGACTGCGGCCTGGACCGTGGCTGTGCCACTCGCGACTACACTGGCGCGAGCGTGATGGAGGGCCTCGCGGGCGTCGGGGACGAGGCGGATACGGAAGGCCTTCATGGCGGAATCGACGTTCGCCGGCCACCACTCGTCGTGACCGGCGATGTAGTTCGCCAACTCCCGGGGGTCGATGGTGGAGGCTACCGGCAGAATATAGTCGCAGCCAAGAGGGAAGCGGTGTGCCATCTCGATCATGACTTCGAGATTGGCGGTGACCTCCTTCCATCGGCTGCCGGGCAAAAGGGCGATCCACTGCTTTGCCGGGTCCAGACCGTGGGCGGCGGCGTAGTCTTCGCGCGAGCTTGTGGGCCTGGGCAGCTCTGCCAGCGGGTGGCCGACGAACCGGGCATCGACGCCACGGGCGCGGTAGAAGCGCTCTTCGAATGGAAAGATGACCATCATGCGGGTTACGCGCTGCTGCACCCAGCGCAGGCGGCGGCGCTTCCAGGCCCAGAGTTGCGGGCTGACGAAGTAGATGACCGGGATGTTGAGTTTTTTCAGCTCGCGGGCGAGGCGGAAGTTGACGTCGGGGAAGTCGATGAGGACGGCGACGTCGGGCCGCCGTTGCCGGATGGAGGCTACGAGGCTGCGGTAGGCTCCGTAGACGCGTGGCATGTGGCGGATGACCTCGGTGATGCCCATGTGGGCTACGTCTTCTGCGCGGACGACGCGGTCGAGGCCGGCAGCTTCCATCTCCTTGCCTCCGAGGCCGAAACTGGCGAGCTGAGGCAAGCGCCTGCGAAGCTCGGTGATGAGCTGCGCGCCGTAGTGGTCTCCGCTGGCTTCCCCGGCAGAGAGAAAGATGCGCGGATTGGGTGGTATGGCGATAGAACCAGTGTAGATTTTTCCTGAGGGATTGCATGACGAAAAATGCTGCGAAACGATTTCGTGCGGTTATCGAACCTCTGAGCGGCGGCCTGGGTTGGGTGGTGGCGCGGCTTCCGTTCGATGTCGACGCTGCGTGGAAAAAGATGGTGAGGCTGCGCGTGAAGGTGGAGGTGGGCGGAGAGGTCTTTCGCACTTCGCTGTTTGCCGATGCGAACCGGGGTGGGCATTTTGTGCTCGTGAACAAGAAGATGCAGAAGGCAGCCGGGGCTAAGGTCGGGGCGATGGTGGACTTTGAAATCGCTCCTGATCTGGACGAGCGTACGCCGACAGTTCCTCCAGAGTTGGCGAAGCTGCTGAAGACGGAGAAAAAACTTGCGAAGTGGTACGAGGGGTTGAGCGAGCCGATACGGTGGGAGATCGCGAAATGGATTGATGGAGTGAAGAGCGGAGAGGCGCGACAGAGGAGGGCAGAGCAGATCGCGGAACGACTGATGTTGACGATGGAGGGCGAGAAAGAATTGCCGCCGGTGCTGGAGGTGGCGTTCCGCAGGGTTCCGGCTGCGCGTAAGGGATGGGACGCGATGACCAAGGTGCAGCGGCGGTCAAATTTGATGGCGGTCTTTTATTATCAAAGCCCCGAGGCTCGCGAGAAGCGGGTAAGGAAAGTGGTGGAGGATTGCCTGAAGGCGGCAAGTAAATGAGGGAAGCACTTCTTACTCTTCTGCTGAACGTGACCAGCCGCCTGCTGCTTCGCAGCGACCGCATGAATGGAATCATGGAGCAGATGCTGAACGCTTTCACCTTCGCCGACGAGCGGTTGGTTATTCCGAGCGGCAAAAGAAGATTGTCCGCTGTCTACGTCTCGGCCGGTGAGGAGACGCCGGCGGTTGTGGTCTGCCACGGAATCGGTGAGCTGGTCGAATACTGGGGGAGAGTACAGGGCTTGTTGATGGAGATGGGCGTCTCCTCGCTGGTGTTCAATTACTCCGGCTATGGTTCGAGTTCAGGCATTCTGACTACAGCACACTGCGAAGAAGATGCGATCGCGGCGTGCAGGGAGCTTGCCGGGCGGGGCCACCGGTCGATTGTTCTGCTCGGCTTTTCTCTTGGGACCGGCGTCGGAGCCGCGGTGGCTTCGCGTGTTGCTGTCGACGGTTTGGTGTTGTGTGAGGGATTTTCCACGCTGCGCGAGGCAGCGATGGCGATGGGTTTTCCGTTATGGTTGACTCGCATGGTGCCGGACGCCTGGGATACGGCCAGTCGAGTGAGCGCGCTTGAAATTCCGGTTCTGGTGGTTCACAGCGATGTCGATGGCCTATTTCCGTTGTCCATGGCGCAACGCGTCGCCGAGGCTTGCGGATCGCGTGGAATGTTGATCGTGATCAACGGGCTGTCGCACAATGCGCCAATCTTCGCACCGACAGAAGACTATTGGCGGCCAATTGCAGAGTGGGTTAAACAGAGGTCGTCGGACGTTTCTATGCGAAGACTGCCCGTAGCCAGTGATTAGTCTGCGCTGAGTGGCTGAAGCGGGGCGGTTGTGTCGGCGCCGGTGCCGATTTCCTGATCGCGATACTGCAGTTGATAGAGCTTCCAGTAGAGGCCGCGATGGCTCAGGAGTTGCTGGTGGGTGCCGCGCTCGCGAAGCTGTCCCTTGTGCATGACTAGGATGGTGTCCGCGCGTTGGATCGTCGAGAGGCGGTGGGCGATCAGGATGGAGGTGCGTCCGGTGATCATGCGCGAGAGGGCGAGGCGGACGCGAAGTTCGGTCTCGGTGTCGACCGAGGAGGTGGCTTCGTCGAGGATGAGGATGCCGGGGTCGTGGGCGAGCGCGCGGGCGAAGCTGATGAGTTGTTTCTGGCCGGTGGAGAGGGTTGCTCCGCGTTCGCGGACGGGCTCGGCGAATTTGAGGGGCAGGGTGCGGATGAAGTCGCCGACGTTGACTTCGTCGCAGGCGCGCTCGAGACGCTCGTCGGTGATCCATGTCGACCCGAGGCGGATGTTGTCGGCAGATGGTGCCGGTGAAGAGGAACGGATCCTGCAGGACGACGCCGAAGCGCTGGCGTAGTTTTTTCAGATCCTGCTCGCGCACGTCCACGCCGTCAACGAGGATGCTGCCGCGCTGAATGTCGTAGAAGCGCATCATCAGGCTGGTGATGGTGGTCTTGCCCGCGCCGGTGTGTCCGACGATGGCCGCGGTCTCGTCCGGGTCGATGACGAAGCTGACCCCGCGGAGGATCCATTCGATGTCGGCGTAGGTGCGGAGGTCCTCGTCGGTTGCATTGGCGATGCGGGCGCGTTGTGCCTCGTCGAGCCTCTGATAGGTGAACCAGACGTTGCGGAACTCGACGCGGCCTGAGTTGTCTCCGGCTACGGGAGAGGCGGGCGAGACGATGGTCGGTTCGGTGTCGAGCAGCTTGAAGACTCGCTCGCTGGCGGCCATCGCCGCCTGCAGGATGTTGTACTTGTCGCTGAGGTCCTGGATGGGGCGGAAGAAGCGTTGCGCGTATTGAATGAAGGCGATCAGTACACCGAGGGTGACGGTGCCGAAGATAGAATGGCGCATTCCTGCGGGGAAGCCAGCATTGCGAAGGACGGCGTCGCCACCGAACCAGATGACGAGGGCGATGGCGGTGGAGCTGAGAAATTCGACGATGGGGTAGTAGAGTGCGTAGGCGAAGATCGCGTCGGTCCACGCCTGTTTGTTCTCGGCGTTGACGGCGGAGTAGTCGTTGAAGGCGCGTCGCTCGCGGTTGAAGAGCTGCACGATCGGCATCCCGGAGACGTACTCCTGCGTGAAGGAGTTGATGCGGGCGGTGGCGTGGCGCTGCCGGCGGTAGCTGTCGCGAACGTGGCGGCGGAAGATGCGGGTGACGTAGAGGATCGCCGGGATGACCGAGATGGCGAGCAGCGCCAGCGGCCAGCTCATGCGCAGCATGATGATGACGATGAAGACGAGGACGAAGATGTCCTCAAAGATGGCGAGCACGCCCGAGGTGAACATCTCGTTCAGCGCGTCGACGTCGGAGGTGACGCGCGTCACCAGCTTGCCGACGGGGTTGTGGTCGAAGAATGCGGGCGACATGCGCTGCAGGTGGCGGAAGATCTGACTGCGCATGTCGAACATGATCTTCTGTCCGGTCCACTGCATGGTGTAGGTCTGCAGGAATTCGAGAAGGTAGGTGACCAGAAGCGCGCCCAGGTAAAGGAGGCCGATCTGCGTGATGCCGGTCATCGGTTGCGAGCTGAGGTGGCGGGCCAGCCAGGAAAGCTTTGCCGGAGGCGCGTCCGACATGTAGGTGTCGACGCCGACTTTGACCAGATATGGCCCCATGACGTCACTGCCGGCTTTGAAGATGATGGAGAGGGCGGAGAGTGTCGTCTGCAGCTTGTAGGGTCGAAGATACGTCAGCAGGCGGCGCATGAGGCGACCGTCGTAGGCTTTACCTGCGACCTCGTCGTCCTGCGCTGCTTTCTTAACGGGCTCTTGCTTCGAGTCCTCCGGCTTCCGTTCCTCTGCCATGCGTTATCCATTTTAGATGTTTATGGCAGCGGCGGGATTCCGTTTGTCACAAAGCTAAGGGGTTATGCCGGCGGAAACGGCGCCCAGCACGGGCCCCAGCCCGCTTTCCTGGGCAAAAACCACGACTCGCATCTCGCCTGGCTTCGCGTCCGCAGGCGCGCTCAGGCTGAACGAAATCGGGCCTGCGCCGAGATCCTTCAGCTTTCCGACCCGTTGCAAGCTGCGTACGACGCCTACATGCTGCAGGCGGTGCCCCCCGTTTTCACCACCACGAACCTCGGTCGTGTCCCTGGGGTCTACCAGAGCAGCATAAAGGTCCGCCTTTTTGGTTGTTGCCGCGTCAGCGGAGGAGACCGACGCCGAAACTTTCTGCGCTTCCACCACAGGCTTCGTGAGTACCAGCTTGATCTTAGGGGTTTGCGCGGCGTGCTGGATGGCGCGGACGGCATGAGCGGCATCGTTGCCGACGAACTGATCTGTTCCGTCGACGATCATCTGTGGCGTATAGGAACTGTCCACGTGGAGGCGCCCACAGTACTCGTTCTGCCGTTCCGTGTATTGGTGCGAGGAAAAACGGTCGTGCCAGCCCAGGTTGTCCCAGTAGTCGACGTGCTCGCCGAGCACGATGATCTCCGCGCCGCTGATGGGTTGGGTCTGGTCGAGCTTTGCCAGAAGAGCATCGGCTGGAGGGCAGCTGGAACAGCCCTCCGAGGTGAACAGCTCTACCAGGACTGGCATGCGGTTAGTCTGCGTGGTTTGCGCGGCAGACGTGGCCGGCAGGCTGGTGAGAGCTCCGGATAGAGCTGCGATAATGGTGAAAGAGCGAAGCTGCGACATGGGGCCATAACCTCTCAGTCATTAGAGCCGCCGGGTGAATCTAAGTTACACCCTGATAAACGATTCTCCGTGAAACAATTGGATTTGAGGGCATGTAGTTCGAAATGGCTGGGTCTGTTGGCGTCTACATCTCGGTTCCGTTCTGCAAGGCGAAGTGCACCTTCTGCAACTTCGCCTCGGGAGTCTTCGGTGCGCAGCGGATGCAGCAGTATGTGGAACGCCTCTGCGAAGAGATTCGAGGATCGCACGCCGTTGTGGAGAACATCGCCGCCTCTTTGCCGCGTGCCGTTTTACCTCGATCTGTAGACACCGTTTACTTCGGCGGTGGAACACCCAGCCTGCTGTCGGCGCAGCAGTTCCGGCAGGTATTCCAGCACCTGCGCGGAGAGTTCGATCTTCCCGGCGATGCGGAGATTACGCTGGAATGCGCCCCGGGGCAGCTTGCGGACGAGACGCTCGACGAACTCCTGCTGCAGGGGATGAATCGCATCAGCTTTGGCGTCCAGTCGTTCGTGGATCGCGAGACCGCGGCTGTCGGCCGGTTGCACACACGGCAGCAGTGCGAGTCGGAGCTTGCGCGCGTCCGTGCAGCCGGCGTCGACGAGATCAACGTCGATCTGATCGCCGGGCTTCCTCATCAGACCGCAGAGAGCTGGCGGTACTCGGTGGAGCAGGCGATCGCGAGCGGTGCTCCGCATCTCAGCGTCTATATGCTTGAAGTGGACGACGAATCGCGGCTGGGTCGCGAGATGCTGGAGCAGGGAACTCGCTATGGCGCCGCGTCTGTTCCCGGCGAGGACGACACCGCCGATTGGTATCAGCAGGCATGCACCGCGTTTCGAGCGGCTGGAGTGGAGCAGTACGAGATCTCCAACTTTGCGCGTCCCGGCCATCGTTCGCGGCACAATTTGAAGTACTGGAAGCGCCAGCCCTATATGGGCTTTGGCCTCGACGCTCACTCGATGCTACGAACCAACGCAGGCGCAGTGCGGTTTGCCAACACCAGCGACCTGGACGAATATCTTGGCAACGCCACGCCAACTCCATTCCGCATGCTCGAATCTGCCTCGAATAGCGCCGCTCCCGACTTCGACATCATTGAACGCGACGAGGCCTTCGAAGAGTCTCTCTTCCTTGGTCTGCGCTTGAACGAGGGTGTTGACCTCAACCAACTACGAAATCAGTTTGGGGACGACTTGCTCAACGACGCCATGCCTGCGTTGCTCGAGGTACGGGATGCCGGACTACTTGAGCTGAATTCCGACACTATGCGATTGACCGCGCACGGGCGTGTGATCTCGAACGAAGTCTTCAGCCGTTTGCTGACTTCAGCGGCGGCATAAATTATTGATTAACCAGTTACTGATTAACCAGGAGAGAACGAACATCATGATCGATCTGCGCAGCGACACCGTCACCCGCCCCACTCCAGCCATGCGCGAGGCGATGGCCTCCGCCGAGGTCGGCGACGATGTCTATAGTGAAGACCCTACGATCAATCGTCTTGAGAAGGAGGCTGCTGAAGTATTCGGGCGCGAGGCGTCGATCTTCGTGCCTACCGGCACCATGGGGAACCAGATTGCCATCCGCCTGCACACGCAGCATGGCCAGGAGGTCATCTGCGAGGCGCGATCGCACGTTCTTGATTGGGAGATGGCGATGATGGCTGCATTCTCGGGCTGCCTCGCGCGCACTGTCGCCGCTGAACGCGGCATTCTGACCTGGGAGCACATCAAGCCCAGCGATCGGCGCAAAGATCTACTACCGGGCGCAGACCGCGCTGGTTTGCCTGGAGAACACACACAACATGGCCGGAGGCACGGTGACTCCGCTGCCAATCCTGGAAGAAGTCTGGACCGGTGCCCGCGAGGCTGGCTTGCCCGTGCATCTCGACGGAGCCCGTGTCTTCAACGCCGCCGCGGCGCTCGGCATCAGCGTTGCAAAGCTAACCAGCGGATTCGACACTGTGATGTTCTGTTTGTCGAAGGGGTTGGGCGCCCCGGTCGGGTCGATGCTCGTCGGCAGCGAAAGTGCAATCAAGAAGGCGCGCATTCATCGTAAGGCCCTCGGCGGAGGCATGCGGCAGGCGGGTGTTCTCGCCGCTGCAGGGCTCATCGCACTGCATGAGATGCCGAAGCGGTTACACGAAGACCATACAAACGCACGTCTGCTGGCCGATGCCGTGGCGGCGCAACCTAAGGCGGCGGAGATCGATCTTGGATCCGTGCAGACCAATATTGTCATCTTCAAGCTCCGCGGCAAAGATCCGGCCAGCGGAGGCGATGCCGCAGCCTTCACCGCGGCGTTGAAACAGAAGGGTGTTCTGGTCAGTGCTATCGGTCCGCACTCGGTTCGTTTCGTCACCCATTACGATGTCGACCGTGCAGCGTGCCAGAAGGCCGCTGCAATTGTCTCAGAACAACTGCAGTCACTTTAGGGAAGAGTTGCGACCCATTCGTCGCCGGTGCTGATTGTGGGATTCGTTGCAAGAAAGACGCTCACCACCGTACCGTGTACCCCCGGGCTGGTGTTGCTCTCCAGTGAGATGGTGCCCCCGTGTTTGTTGATGATGCCGCGGCTGACCCAGAGGCCCAGTCCGGTTCCGCGCTCCCCCTTTGTCGTAAAGAACGGCTGGAACAAGTGAGGCTGCACGTCGGCGGTAATGCCAGAGCCGTTGTCGGCGATGGTCACTGTAGCTCCGGGCGGCAGCTTCTGACCATTCTCCGAGCCTAGAGTCTGCGGTGCGCTCGCGGCCTGTGGTCCGATGCTTACCTTCACATGGCCCCCTGGGCTCGCAGCCTCAGCCGCATTGGAAATGAGGTTGGTGAAGACCTGCCGCAGCTCGGCAGGGAACGCCGACACGGAGACTGGCTGCGGCATATCGGTTGAGACGGTTACGTTTAGTTCGATAAATCTCCGCTCCATCAGCAGAAGAATCTCCTGCAGCATCTCCTTCAGGTCGATGACGACCGGCGCTTTCGACTCGCGATAGAGCCCCAGCATGGCGCGGCTGATCTGCGTGACGCGAGCCAGTTCCTGTTCGGCCATGATCCATAAACTGCCTCGACTCTTCGGGAGTCGCCCCGTTGCGCATGAGGTAAATCAAATTGGAGACTGAATCCAGCGGGTTATGGATCTCGTGCGCGATCGTCGCCGCCAGCCGCCCAGCGACGGCGAGCTTTTCGTTTGCGATTAGCGCATCCTGGGTCTTGCGTTCCATCGTGATGTCACGAAACACCAGGACGATTCCGATGATCTCTCCATTCTTGTCGCGGATCGGCGCGCCGCTGTCGGCGATATTCAGTTCCGTCCCGTCTTTGCGGACCAGGACGGTGTGGTTCGCCACACCGACGACACGGTCTAGCCGTTTAACCTTGGAGACCGGGGTTTCCACCGTCTTGCGGCTGGCCTCATTGACGATGTGGAAGACCTTTTCGAGCGGTCGTCCGCTGGCCTCAGACTGACTCCAGCCGGTCAGCTCCCGCGCCACGGGATTCATCATCTGAATACGGCCGGCGGCATCGCAGGTAATCACGCCGTCGCCAATGGATTCGAGTGTGGTGCGTAGTTGTTGTTCCGACTGAAAGAGCTCCTCGGCCCGGCGGCCCAATATCTCGAGCGACGTCCGGTACGCGACCGAGACCGTGTGGAGGCGATTGCGGGTGAACAATCCAATCAATACCCCCATGCCCAGAGCCAGAAACAGCAGGATCAACAACATCATATGGACCTGCTTGTGCCACCGTGCAATTCGTTGCGTCCGGTTTTCCTCGGCCTTCTGAATGATGTCGTTGAGGTCGTGGCGGACCGAGTCCATCAGAACCTTGCCGTGCAGGTTGAGGGTGACATCGTCGGTTTTGCCGCCTCCGCGGACCTGGGCAATCACGGGAAGAGCGAAGGCGTCGAGCCAGGTCTGGTGCTCGTCGTGCAGATCCCTGAGGTCGTGTTTCATGTCCGCGTCCGCGCCTGCCATCGCGTCAAGGTTCTGAATCTCCTTCTGCACATGCGATTCAGCCTCGGTGAAGGGTTGCAGAAACTGGTTGTCGCCAGTCGTCTCGTAGCCGCGGAGGCCCGACTCCTCATCCACAATCAGCTTCGAAACCAGGGTTGCCTGCGAGATGCGGGTATCCGACTCCTGAATCAGATCGACGGTCGCGTTGGCGTTCCGGATCTGCAGGTAGAGAGCCCCTGCGACCACCAGAAGGGCCACCACAGGCAGCAGAAACACCTGCCGCAGAACGTTATTGAATTGCCTTAGATTCACAGCCTCTCGCCCTGTACTCTGCCTTTACTCTTGGGATGCATTTATCAATGGCTGAAGCAGGCTGGCCAATTTTTCGAGCAGTACGGGCGCACCCTCCCCCTTCGTCATATAGAGGTCCACCAGCGAGGTCACCTCGGGGGACAGACCCATATAAGCGGACAAGAGGAGAATGGGGACCTGGGGCTTGGCCTGGCGCATCCTGACCGCCACCTCACCCCCGTGCATGCCTGGCATGGAGTAATCGAGCACTACTGCCTCAACCGGCTCCGAGGAGAAGATCTCCAACCCCGAAGGCCCATCCGATGCGGTCAGGACCCGGTATCCGGCACGCTCCAGCAGGATCTTCCGGACCTGAAGCCCAACAACTTCGTCGTCTACGCAAAGCACGAGATTGGAGTTCAGTTTCATAGAGTTCCGTCCTGCGATGGACGCGCAGCGTTATTCAAGAGTATACGTCGGTACCCCAACTTCCGGCTTCCACAGCACGATTCATCGTACGTTCGCAATCTTCCGATCCGGATTGCGCTAACCTGACATTAATCATGTTGCGAGTGCGACCGAGGTCTACGAATTGAGTCAGACGATTTTTGTGTTGGAAGATGATGCGGATATCTCCCGCCTGGTGCAGTACCATCTTGAAAGTGCAGGTTTTGTTGTCCGGCCGTATCTCGCAATCAATCAAATACTTACTGATGCCGAACGCCAGCCACCCGCGCTTTTCCTCCTGGATATCATGGTTCCTGGTGGCGATGGCCTCGATCTTTGCCGCAGGCTCCGTCTCAATCCCACGCTCAGTATTGTCCCGATCATCTTTCTCACCGCCCGCGCGGCGGAAAACGACCGCGTCCACGGCCTGGAGATGGGTGCCGACGACTACATTACGAAGCCCTTCGCCACTCGCGAGCTGGTCGCCCGTGTCAAAGCCGTTCTCCGCCGCTTCGAACGGCCCAGCTCACCCTCCCTGCTGAAGTTCGAAAACGTCGAAATCGACGCCGGCGCCATGCAGCTGCGGGTCAACGGCGAACTGGTCACCACCACCGCCACCGAGTTCCGCCTTCTGGATTATCTTGCGCGCCACCCGGGACGAGTCTTCAGCCGCGACCACCTGCTCGACGCCGTCTGGGGCGACGCCCGCTTCGTCACCCCACGCTCCGTCGATGTCTACGTTCGGCGCATTCGCGAGAAGATTGAGGAAGATGCCGAGACGCCGCGCTATCTTAAGACGATGCGGGGTGCCGGTTATCGCTTTGAGATTCCGCGGGCTGTAACAGCCTGAGAGTTGTCAGCTCTCAAGTTTTCAGTTCGACGACCGCAGTGGAAGATAGAACTGGAACACTGAGAACTGACAACTGGCAACCGTATCATAGAGGCAGTTCGTGAAGCGTGGTCTCTTTCTTTCGTTCTTTATCTGGATAGCGATCGCCCTGGGCCTTGTCGTCCTGATGCGGATGTGGTTCACTCCGCGCAGCTGGGTTCTTGGCGCCGCGCTCCTGATCGCCTGGGCGGCCGTCAATGCCTATTTCCTGGCGCGTTCGGTGCGTCAGAACATCACCCGCCTCCAGGCTTCGACTGCGGCGATTCCCGATCGCCACGTCGGTTTCGTTGACTCCTCCTACAGCGACTTCGACGGCCTGGCCCGCGCCATCTCCGTTGCCTCCGACCATGTTGAGCGCGCTCTCAACGGCGCCTCCGAGAGCCGCCGCGAACTCGAAGCCATGATCGACAGCATGCAGGACGCCGTCGTTGCCGTAGACGCAGCAGGCCGCATCCAGTGGAGCAATCAGCGTATGCAGCGGCTGATTCCAAACACCTCCTTCGGCAGCGCCGTGCGCCTCGGCCACGCTCTGGTCCAGACCATCCGCGACCCCGGAGTGCTCGAGTGCGTCCGTACCGCTCTCGAACAGCGCGTCGTCAGCGAAGGGCGCTCGACATCGCTTGTGCCCGGCCGCATCTTCGAGGTGAATGTTTCGCCGATGCCTGGCGGCGGCGCGGTGGCCGTCTTCCACGACATCACCCGCATCGAGCAGGTCGAACGCACCCAGCGCGACTTCGTCGCCAACGTCTCCCACGAACTCCGCACCCCGCTGACCTCCATCTCCGGATACGTCGAGACGCTGCTGGACCACGAAGCATCGCTCAGTACTCAGGCCCGAGAATTTCTCTCCACCATCCTGAAGAACGCGACCCGCATGAATCGCCTCACCGAAGATCTGCTGGTGATGGCGCGCGTCGAGTCCTCCGAGCAGGAGCTCCACCCGGCGCCCATCCCCGCTGACATTCTCGTCCGCGATGCCGTCCAGGCGATGAGCGGACTGGTTCAGGACACCGAGGCTGTTCTCGAGATTGGCGAGACCACCACGGCAGAGGTCGTCGCCGACACCGACGCGATCCTCCAGGTTCTCAGCAACCTCATCGAAAATGGCATCAAGTACGGCCAGGCCCGCAATGAACCGCACTGCAGAATTCTGGTCAGCGCACGCGAGGTGTCGGACCCCGACGGCACCTTTGGTCCCGGCGGTGCCGTCGAGTTCAGCGTCCGCGACTTTGGCCCAGGCATTGCTTCAGAGCACCTCAGTCGCATCTTCGAGCGCTTCTACCGGGTCGACAAGGCCCGCTCCCGGGAGTCCGGCGGCACCGGCCTCGGTCTCGCCATCGCACGTCACATGGTGCAGAGCCATGGCGGCTCCATTCGTGCTGAAAGTGAGCTCAACGCCGGCAGTAACTTTATTTTCACCCTGCCCAAGGCGCTATCTTCTATCGAATAATGCCGTTTTCACTCCCGTGTAACCTCCCCTTAACAATCCACCCGCAAACTCACTAGAGGATGTATTGACAGATTGCATAGATCGATGCATTTTCCGAGGGGGAAGAGTGAATCTGAAAGTTATCGCAGCAGGCGTCTTGGTACTCCTGACCGCAGGAGCCGGTGCACAGAACATCAACGGAGCGGGAGCGACTTTTCCGTATCCTATCTATTCGAAGTGGTTTAGCGAATACAGCCAGCTGCACCCGACGGTAAAGATCAACTATCAGTCGATCGGCTCCGGCGGCGGTATTCGGCAGGTCTCCCAGGGGACGGTCGATTTCGGCGCTACTGACGGCCCAATGACCAATGAGCAGATTGCCAGCGCCAAGATCAAGACCATGCACATTCCCACCGTGCTGGGCGCGGTTGTTCCCGTCTACAACGTCCCGGGCGTCACCAAGGCGCTCAACTTCTCCGGCGACGTCATCGCCGACATCTATCTCGGCAAGATCACCAACTGGAACGATCCGCGCATCGCCAAGGACAACCCCGGCGTCAGTCTTCCCGGTGACAGCATTCTGCCGGTCTATCGCTCCGGAAGCAGCGGAACTACCTATATCTTCACCGACTTCCTCTCGAAGGTCTCGCCCTCGTGGAAGTCCGGTCCAGGCACCGGCACTGCCATCAAATGGCCCACAGGCATTGGCCAGCAGGGAAATGAAGGCGTCGCCGGTATGGTTCGCCAGACGCCAAGGACTCCTTCGGCTATGTTGAGCTGATCTACGCCGTCCAGAACAAGATGTCCTATGGCATGGTAAAGAACGCCGCCGGTAAGTTCGTGATGGCGTCCACCGATGGCGTCACTGCTGCCGCCGCCGCTGCCGCCAAGACGATGCCGGCCGACTACCGCGTCTCGATCACCAACGCGCCGGTGCGGACTCGTATCCGATCTCCAGCTTTACGTGGCTGCTGATCCCGCTCCACTCGGCCGATCCGAACAAGGCGAAGGCCCTGGTCGAGTTCCTTGAACTGGATGCTCGACCACGGCGAGGCTGAAGCCGCCTCGATGACCTACGCTCCGCTGCCGAAGCCAGTGCAGGATATGGTGCGCAAGACCATCGCGACCATCAAGTAGTCTGTCCCGCCGCACGGATTTGCAGATCTTCCAGGTCCGTGCGGCACTTTTTCATTCACCGGCCGAAAAACCGCATGCCGGATACAATCGACCCGGAAACGAGCCGACAGGAAAGATAAGATTGTGTCCTCTATCCGTATGACTGACGAACGAGACTCCAGGTCGCCGCTGCCAGTGCCCCCCATTCTGCCCAATCCGCCTCGGCCGAACAGGCGCCCGTCGCTGTTCCTGCAGCCGGCGCAGTCGCCTCGCCGATCCGCGAGTTTCTCAACAAGCGAGGAAGCGGCGCTCTCGCCGACAACAGTTTCGCCGCACTGATGCTCGTCTGCGCGCTCTCGATCTTTGCGATCGTTCTATTCATCTTCGGCATTCTGGTGTTGCACTCCCGCCCCAGTCTCGCGGCGTTCGGCTTGAAGTTCTTTACCCGCGGGGCGTGGGACCCGGTCGCCGGCGACTTTGGCGCGCTGCCCTTCATCTTCGGCACTCTCGCCACCTCACTGCTGGCTCTCTGCATGGCCGTCCCGCTGGCTCTTGGCGTGGCCATCTTCCTCACCGAGCTCTGCCCGCGCCCGCTGCGCGCACCGATCTCCTTTCTCACCGAGTTGCTTGCCGCCATCCCCTCCGTCGTCTACGGCCTCTGGGCGGTCTTTGTTCTTGTGCCCATCGATGCGCGACCAGCTTGGACCCTTCCTCGTGAAGACCTCGGCTGGACCGGACTGTTTAGCGGTCCAAACTTCGGCGTCGGTCTGCTCACCGCCGAGCATCATCCTCGCCATCATGATTCTTGCCTATCATCTCCTCGCTGACCCGCGACATCATGACGGCGGTGCCCAACAGCCAGCGCGAGGCCGTCCTCGCTCTCGGCGCCACCCGCTGGGAGATGATCCGCATCGGCGTCCTGCGCAACTCGCGCATCGGCATCGTCGGCGCCATCATGCTCGGTCTGGGCCGTGCTCTCGGCGAGACGATGGCCGTCACCATGGTCATCGGCAACCACCCCGACATCAGCAAGTCTCTCTTCGCTCCCGCCAACACGCTGGCCAGCGTCATCGCCGGCGAGTTCTCCGAGGCCACCGGCGACCTCTACCTCAGCGCGCTCATCGAGATCGGCCTCGCGCTCTTCCTCGTCACCATCGTCGTCAATGCGATCGCCCGCCTCATGGTCTGGGCGGTCACACGCGGCGCTCCGGCGCGGGTGCACTGATATGAGCACACAGCCCCTCAACAATCAGCCCAGACCGATGGATTTTCAAACCAGGTCCATGCGCCTGAACAATATCCGCCGTACCGCAGCCGAACTACTTCATCAGCGGCCTGTCCATTCTCGCAACCATTATCGTCATTCATTCCGCTGATCGCGATCCTCTTCTATCTCGTCTACAAGGGCGCAAGTTCGCTCAATCTCGCCTTCTTCACCAACATCCCGGCGCCCGTCGGCGAGCAGGGCGGCGGCATGGCGAACTCCATCGTCGGCTCCGGCATCATCCTGACTCTCGCCAGCCTGATGGGCATCCCTATCGGCATCGCCGCCGGTGTCTACCTCGCGGAGTTCGGCCGCGGCAAGCCGCTCGCCACAGCCGTCCGCTTCACCGCCGACGTGCTCAACGGCGTCCCCTCGATCGTGATGGGCATCTCCGTCTACTCGCTGATCGTGATCCGGCAAAATCACTTCTCCGCGCTGGCCGGCGGCGTTGCTCTGGCGATCATGATGGTCCCCACCATCACCCGCACCACGGAAGAGATGCTCGCCACCGTCCCGCACGCCATCCGCGAAGCTGCTCTCGGACTGGGCGTGCCGAAGTGGCGCACGGCAATCTCGGTCAGTCTGCGCACCGCCTCGCCGGGCATCATCACCGGCTGCATGCTGGCCTTTGCCCGCGTCGCCGGAGAGACCGCGCCGCTGCTCTTCACCGCCTTCGGCAACCAGTTCTGGAGCTTCAAGCTCACCGAGCCCATCGCCGCGCTGCCGCTGCAGATTTACGTCTACGCCATCTCGCCCTACGACGAGTGGCATCGCCTGGCCTGGGCCGGTGCGCTTGTTCTTATCGTTTTGATCATGGTATCCGTCACGCTCGTCCGCATCTTTGCCAACCGCGGCGTACTCAAGGGAGGAAGCTAGTGGGAGTCGGCATTTTAGTTGAGGATTTGAACGCGTGGTACGGGACCAATCACACCCTGCAGGATATCAACCTGCACATCCCTGCGAACCACGCCACCGCGCTCATCGGCCCCTCCGGCTGCGGCAAATCCACCTTCGTGCGTTGCCTCAATCGCATGCACGAGACCAACCCGATCGCCCGCGCCACCGGCATCGTCAAGATGGGCGAGGTCGACATCTACAAGGATGCATCCCCGGTCGAGATCCGCCGCCGCGTCGGCATGGTCTTCCAGCGTCCCAACCCTTTCCCTACGATGTCGATCTACGACAACGTCGTCAGCGGCCTCAAGCTCAACGGCTTCCGCAACCGCCGCGTCCTCGACGAGACGGTCGAGCGCTCGCTCAAACAGGCCGCTCTCTGGGAAGAGGTCAAGGACGATCTGAAGAAAAAGTCCGGAGCGTCGCTCTCCGGCGGCCAGCAGCAGCGCATGTGCATCGCCCGCGCTCTCGCCGTCGACCCCGAGGTCCTTCTGATGGACGAGCCCGCCTCCGCGCTCGACCCCGTCTCCACCTCGAAGATCGAAGACCTCATCTTCCAGCTCAAGAGCCAGTACACCATCGTCATCGTGACGCACAACATGCAGCAGGCCGCCCGTGTCGCTGAAAACACCGGCTTCTTCCTCAACGGTAAAATGGTCGAGTTCGATTCCACCCACAAGATCTTTACCAATCCGAAGGACAAGCGAACGGAAGATTACATCACCGGGAGATTTGGCTGATGCGTGTTAAATTCCACCAGAACCTCGACGACCTCAAAGAGAAATTGCTCGTCATGGCCGGTATGGCCGAACAGGCCATCCAGCGCTCCATCGAGGCCTACCGCACCCGCGACCTCTCCATCTGCGAACTCGTCTTCCGCGCCGAGCCCTCGATCAACCGCCTCGAGCGCGAGATCGACCAGATGGCGCTCGACCTTCTCGCCATGGAGCAGCCCATGGCCATCGACCTTCGCTTTATCCTCTCGGTCATCCGCATCAACGCCGATCTCGAGCGCGTCGGCGACCAGGCCGTCAACATCGCCGTCCGTGTCCGCGAGATGGGCGCCTTCGCCAACATCGACCTTCCCGTCGACATTCCCAAGCTGGCCTCACTCGCCTCGGCCATGGTGCGCAAAGCACTCCAGGCCTTCATCGAAGCCGACGCCGACCTTGCCAAGTCCGTCCTTCTCCTCGACGACCAGGTGGACGAGATGAACGACGCCGCCTTCTACGCGCTCAGCACGCTGATCAAAGAAAAGCCCGAGCTCACTCCGCAGTCTCTCAACGCGCTCATCATCTCCCGCAATCTGGAGCGCGTCGGCGACCACGCCACCAACATCGCCGAAGACGTCATCTTCTGGGTTCGCGGTGCGGACGTCCGCCACAACACCACCACCGCCTAACCCGCAGCATCGGCCAGCTTCATCTCCGGCTCCCACCAGATCAGCCGCGGCAGCATCGGATAGTACAACGCTACGCGCAATCTCCCCGCCTCCACGCGATCCCGCATCATTCGCGCATAGGTCTCCATCTGCGCCGCATACTTCATCCGCTCTTCCGCAAGAAACTCCTCCACCCCTTCGCTTCCATGCGTGGTCGTCTTATAGTCGATGATCCAGAGACAATCATTCCCGCATCCAACGGCTTCTGCCCGGCAAGAAACACCCGGTCCAGTCGCACGCTGCTGCGCCTTTCGCCCCACGAAGTCAATGCAAGCTCACTCATCGCAGTCCTCATGCGGCGAAAGCACCCACAGCCCCTCGGCGTCCCTCAACATATTGCCCAGCGCCGTCTTCACTCGCGCCACGAGCCGATCGACAACCGCCGGCGCCAAGCCCATCCCCACGCAACACTGCCGCAATCCGCGGCGTCCATCCAGCGACCTCGCGCAGCAACGAATCAACGCCAGTCCCATTCGCGAGCCGCTTCGTCAGCATCTCCGCAAACGCATGCACCGCATTGCCAAAAGCCCGCGCCTCAAACGATCCTTCGGGCCGTTCAAAATGTGCCGGTGCAATCGCAGCGTCTCCATACGGAAGTCTGCGCTCCACCGCAAACCGCCGCCCGGACTCGAAATTCAACGGCAGCCGTTGCAACATCGCAGGCTGTGTCTGTTCCTCCGCAGCCGCCGCCAGCTCGCCAACGAACTCACCCTCTTCAGCTCGTCGAGCCACCGACATCACCAACATCTTCGCCACGCTCTTCGGCTCCGAGCCAGACTCCGCGAAGTGACTCTTCGCCGCAGGCCACGCTGCATCCAGCAGACTTCCGAATCTCCGGCTGATGTCGCCTTCCTTCTTCGTCTCCGGCGCGGCGAACAGATGAAGCGCCTCCCGCGCCCGCGTGCACGCCACGTAGAACAGCCGTTTCCGCTCGGCCGCCTTGCGTGCCTTCTTCATTCCCTTCAGCCACGCATTCAGCTCGCGGGACTCTTCGCCTTTCCCCTCGATCGGAGCGAGCATGACACGTGCCGCGCCCTCTGCCGCATAATCCATCTCCTCCCACATCAACAGCGATGGCGTATCTGCCTGCGCCAGCCGCTCCAGCCCGGGGACCATCACTACATCCCACTCCAATCCTTTTGCCTTGTGGATCGTCACCAGTTCTACCGCGTCGGCGACGTACTGGACTCTCTGCGTACAGCCTGTTCATCCGTTGCTCGAGCTGCCTCAGATCAATCCGCCGCGACTCCTCTTCCATCGCATCGAGCAGCTGCAGATATCGCCGCGCATTTTCCATCTCCTCCGCCGTCAGGTAAGCGTCTCCGCCCAGCGTTCGCCAGGTCCGTTCGACCCACTCTGCCGTAGAGAGCCGCCCGCGCTGCTGTTCGGCCGCCTCCATTACCGGCCACAGGCGCTCCAGCCTGGCCACGCCATCCGCGCTCAAAAACTCACCCCGCTCTTTTACCGCCGCCCACAGACTCCGCTCTCTCCAGGTCGGATCATCGGATCCCGTCAACACATGCAGATCCGCCAGCCCCATCCCGCACCATGGAGCACGAAGCACTGCAAGCCACGCCACTCGGTCGGCCGGATGCAGCAGCGCCCGCGTCAGCGCAAGCAGATCCAGCACCTCCTGTCGTCTCTCCCAACTCCTCGATATCCACCGCACGGTAGGGAATCGCCGCTCGTCCTTCGCCGCCCTTCAACTCACTCACAATCTCCGCAAGATGGTTTCGATTGCGCACGAGCACCGCAATCCGCCATGGAGCCGTCCTTCCTTGCGGCAGGGGAGTCGCTCTCCATTGCTCTACCACCTCCCGCACCGTCGCTGCAGCCCTCTGTCGTTCTATCCGCGTAGCCCTCTGTTTCTCCTCCGTTGTCAGTCCGGCAGGCAGCGCGTTCGCGTGCCAGCGAACCGCGCCATCCTCATTGCCGAATTCGCTCGCAGGCCGCACAGCAACAGCTTTCACAAACGAGACCTCGCCCGAATTCGGCCCGCCTACATTATTCGGAAACAGAAGTTCAAAGTCGTCATTAAACGCTTCGACCAGCGCGGCTTGCGACCGGAAATTGGCCGTCAAATGCAAACATCCGAGCGACAGATCTCCCAATCGCTTGTTCTCCATCGTGCGCAGAAACAGCTCCACTCTCGCCTGCCGGAACATGTAGATCGACTGCTTCGGATCGCCCACCAGGAACACCGTCTGGCTTGACCCATCCCACCCCTGCGTCAGCAGCTGAATGACCTCGTAGTGGCTCGTCGAGGTGTCCTGCATCTCGTCGACGAGCAGATGCTCCAGCCGCATCCCCATCGCCGCGGTCATCTCACTCGCGCCGCCTTCATACAGCGCATGCTTGGCCAGCAGCGTCAGTTCGGTGAAATCGCACTCACTGCCTTCGGCGAACACCACCTGCAATTCGGCAAGTGCACGCCGCAGCACGCGGAACAACGCCTTCGCCTGATCCCACTGCTCCTGCGGATACTTCGCCGGAGGCAGATTGTCCACACTTTCAATCACGCTTCGAAGATGATCGTCATGACGCAGCAGAGTCGACGATCTCCCTCAGCCGTTTCTTCTCATACTCCGGTATGAGGAAGCCGAGCGTCTTACTGCCAAGCACTTTGCGCCAGGTCCTCGTCGACGTCACCAGAAGATGAATCAAAGCTCGCCAGTGAGCGAGATCGTCCGGGCTGGCGGAAGGAAGATCAATCCTGCTCGCGCAGACTGCGATCGGCAGATGCGCCTGTTCCGGGGCGAGGTCTTCGCTGATCGACCGCGCAATCATCGTCAGATCCCGCAGGATCGCCGTAGGCATCGTTTGCTCCAGCCGAGCCAATCCCGCGCAGATCGCGATCTCCAGCGCTCTCTCCAGCTTCGGCCGAACCACCTCGTCCAGATGTTCCTCTGTCAGTTCTTCGCCCCGCAGCGGAACGAACTCCGCCCACTGCTCCCGCCGCTGCAGCATCTCCGCAATCAACCGTTCGCAGTCAGCAAGGCTTCCATCGCGATGCAGCAGCAGCTTCGTCAGAGACTCATCGAGCACTGCATCGTCTCCCCCTAACTGCATCAGCGTTCGCCGCGCCGCCTCGCGGTACAGCGGCGTTGCATCCTCCACTGGGGCACGCCCTCCGCCGCTGCCCGAAAGCACCGGCAGCGATCGCGCAATCTCCGCGCATACCGAATCGATGGTCTGGATTCGCAGCCGTCGTGGTCTCTCCAACAGTCCCCACCCCAGCGCTTGATCTCTTCGCAACACCCTCTCGGCCAGATCTCGACTCGTGCGCTCAAACGCCGCATCACGCTTTAGCGGGAGTTTGCCTTGCAGCGGCCTCCAGCTCTTCGAGTATTCGTTCCCGTATCTCCTGTGTGGCCTTTTTCGTAAACGTGATCGCCAGCACCTGCTCGGGCTCCGTCACGCCTTTTTGCCCCAGCAGTTTGAGATACCGCTGAATCAGCAGCCCGGTCTTGCCAGAGCCGGCTGGCGCTTCCACGATCCACGACCGCCCCACATCCAGCGCGTCCTCGCGCGCTTTCCAATCCAGTGGAGCAACATCCTCGATCGCCGTGGCATCGCTCAGCTCTCGAAATAAGTCTGGAAACAGGTACTGCTCACTCACCGCTCACCCCCGACAAGTCTCCTGTCTCGTCTTCGTCCATCTCATCGAGGCTCTCACCAACCACCCGGCACAGAAGTCTCTGCGCGCAGTACGCACACGTCTTCGGATAACTCTTCGGTCGCACCCCCGCCTCACCGGCGGCAAACTGTTCCGCCAATTTCGTCAACACTTCTCGCCACTCCTCTACCTGCGCGGCAAAGTTCTCGGTCTTCAATCTGTCGGGCTTCAACAGCACGCCGTCTCGCCGCGGCAAACCCTTTCCACCCCATCTCCTTGCCCACTCGAAGCCGCGCAAACGCCACACCTCCGAGCCGCGTCGCATCCGACATCACCGCGTAAAGCGGAAGCTGCGGAGCATCCGGTCTCTCCGACAACCAGTCGTTCGTCGACGCCCGTCCTGTCTTGTAGTCGATCACCAACTCCCCACCTTCGGTCTCATCCACCCGATCGACACGCAGGTTCAGATGCAACGGCCCGATCTGCACATCGTTCGCTTTCTCCTCGCGCTGCTTCACGGCAAACCATGGCCGCGCCAATTCGTGCTCCAGCCACGGCCGCAGTAAACGCCGCAGACGTTCTCGCTGCATCGCTACGTAGGCGTCGTCCCAGTCTGATGCGCTGAGGTTTGCAATCTTCCCCAGACCCTCACCGATCACGGCGTCCAGCATTGCCTCCCGCTCGGCCAATGTCATTTCGCGCAGCACGATCCTGCGTCTTCACCTGCCCCCAGAAGGTCTCCATCACGGCATGCACCACGATTCCACTCTCGAGCGCATCCATCCCTAGCTCCACGCTCTCCAACTCCGTCGATCCCAGACGGTGCTCTGCGAACGCCCGGAATCCGCAGGCAGCCTGCAACTCCAGCACCTTCGCTCCACCTCGTATCACGCGATCCGGCAGCGCCGCAACTGCTGCATCATCCTCCACCTCTTCCAGATCGACGGTCACACGAGGGCTCTCCGGCGTTAGCAACTCTGACACCTAGTCTCCTGCAGCGCCAAGCCACTCAACATCTGCGAAGCTCTCTGTCGCCCATCTGCCGACTCCTTCGCGTAGCTGAACACCACTGTCTTCGCGCTCGCAGCGACGCGCTCTGTCACCCGCCGCGCCTGCTCTGTGTCCCGAGCCACATCCACACCTGGCATCCCAAGCTCTCGCTGCATCGCCCACGGCAGCAGTGGGCTCGCCCCTGTGACGGCAGGCCAACTCAAATCCCCCGCCCGCAAAAACCACACTGCATCAAAGGTCCCTCCCGCAGCTTCGAGCGGCCCCATTAGCTGCACCGGAGCATCCCGCGACTCCGGTGCAAACGTTGTCTGCCGCGCAATCCTCTCCAGCGACTCCAACGCCTGCACAAATTCAACATGGACTCCATCGAAGTCCAGCGTAGCCAGCTCATCGAGCGCGCTCTCCCACTTGCGCCGCGTCTGAAACTCAACGCTGGTCTCACCCATCGCGGAACCCCATCCCGCAGCCGCCAGCAACTCCCGCATACCTTCCGCCCATTCTGCATTCGCCCGAACCGTCATGCCCTGCAAACGATTGGCAACCCCACGCATGGCCCGAAGGGCACCCGTCAGCCGAGGCAACTCTGTCTTCCGCTTCGATCCATTCACAGCCACGAACAGCCCATCAAGAGAAATCTCCGGTCGAAGCATCCGCGACTTGCGCAACTCAAACGCATCGAACTCAGCGCGCGATTCCCATTCCTCATTCGTCATCGCAAAATAACGCGACAGCAACAACCCGCTCACCCGGTCCAACGGCAACGCCCCGACTGACCATCGCAGCAGGTCCAGAGCCGTCGCCACCATCGGCGTCTCGGCGAGTCGAACCCCCAACGAAAACTCGTAAGGCACCACCTCATTGCGGGCCCTGATATCTTCAAGCTCCGGTGCGAGGACCTCACGAAATACCCGATCGATCTCGCGCCGTTGCATCTCCAGCCCGGGCACAATCACCGCGACCTTTGCCTCCGGCTGGGCCTCTACAAGCTTCCGCACCCACCGCGCCGCAACCCGCAATTCCTCTTGCTCATCGACCGCCTCCACCAACATGCGGCGTGGCGCGGAGTCTGCCGCGACTAACTCCTCAACCGCAACTCCAGTCGAACGCAACGCCTCAACCAGCTTGGTCTGTACTGGCGTCATCCCATCGAAACCCACTAGAACAATCGAATGCTCGACCAGAATTTTGTCCAAAGCGGCACGCAACGTCTCCTCCAGCTGCGCCTGCGGCAAAAATCTTTCTGTCCTGCACCTCTGTTCAAACGATCGGACCCACCGTTGGAACGCCCTTGTGTCTGCACTCCCATCCAATCCTTGCAGGCGTCGCCGCCCGTCGTAACGGCAGACCAGCCGCCACGCCTCGGTTGCCAGCTCGGCCAACGAATCCATAGTCCGCAAACTCGCCAACTCCGTCATCCTCTTGGAGAACCGCGCGCCATAGGGCATGCTCCTGAGTCCTGTTCAGCAGCACTTGCGCAGCATGCCCTTCAATCAGCAATCCCTGCCACAACGCCGCTGTCCATGTATCCCACGCCATCACCGGTGGCGGCGCCCAGCTCGCGAGCCCGCGCTCCCGATTTCGCTGATCGAATCCCCGCCGCAAAGTCCGCGCCGCCCGCTGGTTTCCGGTTACCACCGTCGCGCCCCGCTCCAGAGCCTCAGCAATATCTACCGGCAGCAACTCCACACCATCCATACTTCGGTTATACGCCCGCTGTCGCTGGAAAATCAGTCCGCTATGATCGGCGTTCGCGGAACAAACCAACTCATCACCAACAATCCCAGGGCCGCAGCGAACGGTAACGCCAGCGCCACTTGCAGCGACCCCGCGCCCGTCGACACCACTCCCATCAACCACGGCAATGCCGCCGCGCCCAGTCCCGACACCGCCAGCACGATCCCCGCCTGCCGCGCGGTCGGCCGCTCCAACATCAACAGAGCCCACGTAGCCGGAAAGAACGGAGCCAGGCTCAACCCAAGCAGCACAGCAAATCCTGCAATCGTCACTGCCGAATGAGCCATCGCCAGCGCCGCCGTAAACACAGCTGCCAGCCCCAGCCCCCAACGCTGCACCGTCTTTTCTCCCACCCGCAGCATCACCGCAGAAGCACCCACTCGCCCAACCGTCAGCGACATCCATAGCAGCAGCGTCGTATACTCACTCACTGCCAGCGTCTTGTCTCCATAGCGAAGCGCAAACGTCGTCAACCAGCCACTCAAACACGTCTCCAGCCCGCCATACAAAACAAGCAGCCCCGCGAAATAGAGATAGGCTCGCCCACTCAGACCGACCTGTGGCTCGGCCTCCACTGACGCCCTATCGAACTCTTCTGCGCTCTCCCCATTCGCGCGCATCTGCAGAATCAGCGCAGTCACTCCGACCGCGAACAGCATCCCAAACCCCTCAAGCAAGCCCCTCAACGCAAATCGGGGCAGCAGCCATGCGGCCAGCAACGCTGACAGCATCGCCCCCAAACTAAACGAAAAATTCAACATCGACAGAGCCGACCCCCGATGCGCCGTAAACCTCCGCCCCGCCAGAATGTTGATGGAGGTGATCATCTGCCCCAGCCCAAACCCGCCCACAAACAAACACACACAGCCCACGGTCATCGACGGTGCAACTGCAAACCCGCCAAATCCCAGAGTCCCTGCAGTCATCCCTACCAGCAGGCTCCATCTCAGTTTCTTCGACACGGACACTCCACCCAGAAACGCCCCACAAAACTTCGCCATCATTAACAGCCCACTCTGCGAATCCAGCATTCCCCACTGCCGCGCCAGCACCGGCAGAATCGGACCCAGCAGCGCGGTTCCCAGACCTGCAAGCATCAGCCCAAAATGCATCAGCCATAAAGAAGGAGCAGCCGTCCCGCCTCGTTCGACCAACCCGACCCCCGCCGCAAACTTGCGTACCAGCCATTATCATGGAGGCAGGAGTTTTCTTCGTGCCCCGCAAGCCTTTATTTCTCCCCGCCTACGTAGCCTTGATAATCGGCCTAACAATTGGATCGACCGGTTGCCGTCAAACCGCATCATCCCCCCCCACTCCGCCTCACAGCAGAAGACCTTCACCATCCGCGGCAAGGTCGTCGCCACCAGCGGCACCCACGTCACCCTTGACGGAGAGGACGTTCCCGGCTTCATGGAAGCCATGACCATGGACTACAAACTCGCTGATCCCAGCGTCGCCTCTGAACTCCATCCCGGAGACCGCATCACCGCCCGCATCCTGGCCGACCGTACAGCCGATGGCGACTACACCAACGTTCGGCTCGACAACATCGTCGTCATCGCGCAGGCGCGTCCCGACTACAAGACGCCCATCTCCTACCACGTCCCCACCCCCGGCGATTCCGTCCCCGACTTCCACCTCATCAACCAGAGCGACCGCACCATCCACCTCGATCAGTTCAAGGGCAAGCTCGTCCTGATGACATTCATCTACACCCGCTGCCAGCTAGCCGACTTCTGCCCCCGCATGAGCCGCAACTTCGCCGACATCGACCATGCACTCGCCGCTGACCCCGCCCTCTACAACCAGACCCATCTCCTCAGCGTCAGTTTCGATCCCGCCTACGACACGCCCAAAGTCCTCCGCAGCTACGGCGGCGCCTACACCGGCAACTACACCAATGAAAAATTTCTGCACTGGGACTTCGCCGCTCCCACAGAAAAAGATCTCGCCGCCGTTACGCAATTCTTCAACGTCGGCGTCACCCCCGGCGACAGCAAATCTCTCACCCACTCCCTCTCGACCATCCTCATCGGGAAAGACGGCAAGATCATCGCCTGGTACCCCACCAACGACTGGGATCCAAAAGACGTTCTCACCGCCATTCGCAAAGCCGCCACTGCCTGAACCGCAGAAGGTAAAGGTGTCCGCAGCTATCACAAAAAACGCTGGTTACACCGGCTGCAATCCCAGACAACAAGAAATCAGATTCGATCATCTGACTTAGCTGTGTTTGTTTCTTTGTTTGTCTGATTGTGTTCTTCAGTTTTTTTGTGATGCACGCATGGAGGTAATTGACAATGATGCGGAACCAACTCGCAATCTCAGCACTTGCACTTGCTCTATCAACATCCGGCTTCGCCATGGCCCAACCGTTTGCCCCAGCAACTCTGGCAGTCCAGGACCATGATCGCGATCACGACCGGGACTGGAACCTGCCCCCTGAAGAATTTCGTGACATCCAGCGGCAGGGATATCACGACGGCATTGAGGGTGCCCGAAAAGACTACGACAACCATCGCCGTCCCGACGTCAACAACCGCGATGAGTATCGCCACCCGCATGTTCCCGAAAGCGCCCGGACAGACTACCGCGAAGGATTTCGTCGCGGCTATGACACCGCCTGGGATCACATGATGAACGGCGGGCGGAGATAGGAATCTCGAAGTCGCTTTGAAAAAATACCCGGCCAGTATGGCCGGGTATTTTTCTGTCCGCCATCTCCCACTCCCAATTCATGTAGGCGCTACACTGCATTCGCAAATCCGTTATCCTGATATGGACTACCGAGGGGTTCCTGACAAATCATGGCAAAGCTCACTATCGGCTTCGGCGTTCTGCTCATCGTGCTTGGCATCTTCGGCTTCGTCGCTACGGGCAGTGCTCACCCGACGGCCCTGATCCCCGCCGGCATCGGCATCCTCTTCGTCCTTTTCGGCGTCATGGCCAACACAGAAAACCCGAAGAAACGCATGCTATGGATGCACATCTCCGTCACCGTGGCTCTGTTGACCTTCCTCGGCATGATTCCGGCTGCCATCGACACCATTCGTCTCTCCCGCGGCGTCTCTTTCCCGCATCCCGCCGCAGTGGTCGAGAAGGGAGCTCTCGCGCTCTTCAGCCTCATCTACGTCCTCTTCTGCGTCCGCTCCTTCATCAACGCTCGCCGCAACCGCCTCGCTTAGTCGCGCCGTTCACTCGCCTTTCCATGAAGCTCTATCCAGAACGTCGGTTGCCGCAACCGACCATGCGCCCTTTGGACATAAGAAGACAAAACCTTCGTGTTTGCAAAGGTTTTGATCACACTTGAATATTTCAGGGATGTCGTAAACGCACCCTTCATGAGACACGGGGATTCATTTCGCGATCTTTCTTATTTGGAAATGAAACGCATGGGCCGCGCTGGCCACTATCAATCAACGAGATTTCGGAGGAGATACGTGTCAGGCATCATTCTTGTCTTGATTCTTGCGATAAGCATCGTTGCGATCCCGCTTGTTTGGTTGACGCTATTAAGTATAGTTTGTCCACCGAGGGACAGTGCTTTTGAGCTAAAGCGTAACCCAGAGAGTTCACGAAAGGCAACGTTCCCTCCCAGTTCAACTGGGACACTTGCTGAGTAGATCCAAACTAAGCCCCTAGCGCCCGCAGGCGGTTGTAACCACTCAGGCCGAGAGCCTATCATTCCTTCGACTTCGCGGAGGGTGGGCCAACTTGATGGCTTCGTCGAGCGAGGCAATATAGTCACGGAACATTTGCACTATGCAGGGCAGGTTTGTCGCAATCCCAGCCGCTTCAGCCTCTCTGTTTTTGAGACGAGCAAGTTGGGCTTCCATCTTTCGAGCGTCTTTCAGGGCCGAGGTACGCTTGGCTTTCAGGAGTTTTAAGGTGGGATTCAAGGGAGTCACCTTCTTTTAGGTTAGACGGAAGACAGTCACATTTCGCTGTGCAAAACCAATCAGCCAGCTTCGGGGTTTCATGCCCATCGGGCCGAAGCGCTGATTGGCAGACAGCATAACACTTTTCTATTTTTGTTCAATCAATCTGTTTCGCACCTTACAAATACACCCGGTTTATTAATCTCATGGACTGGATGTCGTTGCAGGATTGCCAACGCAACTGCGCCTCCGAAGAGGTGTTCGGCCCGCGATCGGGCCTAGTCCCTAGCGGAAGTAGTGTAAGCATTTCCACTCTGGCTGTATCATTCCGCGAGTAGGCCAGTTATCGACATTATGCACAGGAAATCTCGCGCCGAAGGACAATGGCGCGCTTCGCGAAGGGAGCGAATCGCGCTCCGATTGGGTTCTACCAGGCATACCCAGGCTTGGGGGTTCAGGACATCCAAGCTCTGATCGCCGACAGCAAGGCACAAACAGGTCTGGGAAAGTCTGGAGCTTGGAGTTGACGAGGCCAAAGCGGTTTACTTCGATGTCACGGGGCATTCGTCATCCGACAGTACGCCCGTTGGCAGTATCAATCGGGCCCGCGCTCCTGCCGAGGTAGCCAGCAGAAAGGCACGCATGGCATCCGCTCAACAAGTTTAAAATTGCCGATCACGATTCAGCATCGGCGTTAACTGAGAAAGGGTGTAACTTATATCTGGTGAGAGCAACAATTCAGGTTCGATGGACCTCAATTCTTAAGAGCAGAAAAGCCTCGCACCTGAGTTGTTCTACAGTCAGGCCTTCGGCGCTGCGCTGAAGATCTCTACCAGCCGATCGGCAATGTACTTGTCCTCACCCTCCTTCAGTTGCCACATGGCAAAGCCGAACTTCGTCGGATCCTCTTGACGACGGTGGCGTTCAGGCTGATTCGCAGGAGCGTCGGGGTTGCGTCCGCGCATGCCACCGGCGTCTGCATTCAGGCTACCGATGCCAATAGGCTTCGTCTCAGCAAGCTGGTGCATGACCTCCTGCGAGGTGATCGTCAGTTTGGCCTGATCGATTTGCCAGCTATAGTGCGGCGTTACGTTGCCCAGCGCGTTCGGATTGAACTCGCGGGGGAGGGCCGTCACACCAAACTTCGCAATCGCTTTTGTGATCACCTCGGCGCGCGCGTCGTAGCTCTTGATGACCTCGTCGTAGTCCTGATTGACGAATAGCTCCAGCGCCTTGAGCAGAGCGAAGATCGTCTCCTTGCCCACCTTGCTTGATCGGCCGATACGGTCTTCCTGCGGGCTCATGTTCATCTGCGCCCAACGGATCAGCTTCTCCTTGCCAATCAGGATGCCCGAGGCCTGTGGTCCACAGATATCCTTGCCGCCCGAGAAGGCCACGAAGTCCCAGCCCTGCGCAGGGTACTCCCATAGGCGCTCCTTCGGGGGAACGTCGGCCGAGGCATCGTTGAATGTGTAGATGTTGTGCGCCTTTGCAATCTCGATCATCTCGAGCCCGCTCACCTTACCGCGGTCCGATTGAATATTGATGAAGTGCATCGCCAGCGTCTTCGGATTGATGGCGTTGATCATCTGCTCCTTCGTCTCCACCTCCACGAGTGTCACGCCCGTCTGGCGAACCTGGTGGTCGAAGTTGTTGCGATGGGCCTTCTGAATGATGACTTCGGTCTTTGGAAAGCCCGTCAGATCAGGACAGACCTTGAGACGCGGCTCAAGATCCTCGGTCAACATGCCGGCATAACCCACCACGATGCCTGCAGCCACGCCGCCTGTCACCAAGCCGGTGTAGCCCGGAGGGGTCTTGCAGAGCTTTTCGATATAGCGGCCGGCGGCAACCTCAAGTTCGTTGATCAGCACGAAGTGCTGATTGCCCTGGCGCATCAGCTCCATCACCTCAGGCTTCATCACAGAGCCGCCGATGACGGTGACCGTCCCGACGATGTTGACCAGCGGCGTCACGCCCAGCTCTTTATAGACATCGCCCGTCGATCCCAGGCCGCTCTTGATGGGAACGATGGGGTGGCCGTCGATCCCATGCCTCTCCTCACTTTCCTTCTTCTCGGCGACAGCCGCGCGCGGGGACAACAGGCTACCGGTTGCGGCACCAAGTAGCGACAAAAAAGAACGTCGATTCCAACCGGACTTCAAGATCATGTGTCACTCCTATTAGAAACAGCCACGCCTATCACTCTCAGAATTTCAGTGTCGGTTGGCAAAATGCCATCACCTTCATTGCTCACAAGTTATCAAAAATGCGATCCCCAGCGCGTGGCTTGGTTCATACTCAGTTGGACTACCTGAGCTTATGCTTTATTGATTTTATTGTGGATTTTGAGGGTATTTGCGAACCAGATCAGACTACCTTGGATGAGTCTTTGGCGGAGAGACAGGGATTCGAACCCTGGATACCTTGCGGTATACACGCTTTCCAAGCGTGCGCCTTCAGCCACTCGGCCATCTCTCCGCGGTATTGCGGACCTCTTTGAATCTAACACAGTTCGACCTTGCTCGAAGGCGCCACTGTCCCTTCTCGAAGCCTCAGGGAGCTTGCACAATAATGTTTTGTTTCACAATCGCGGATGACTTCAACTCCACCGGTACGCCCTGCATCAGGTAGCGTCGAAGAGTTGCGGGGTCGCCCCAGTTAATCTGCCATCCATGATCGATCGCCACCAGAATGTACTGTCCTGGAATGATATTTGCCACATCGAAGCTGCCGTCCGTATTCGTCTGGTCCTGGCGCAAAACAGGAATCGAGTTGCGGTCTTCAATAGTTATGGGAACCAGCAGAACCATTGCTCCCACCAGCTGGTTTTCCATCGAGCGTCGCCAGCCCGCTAAGACTCGCGCGGCCACTCGCGACATGTACCGTCAGCGTCGATTCGCCCGCGCCCACGGTCACATAACGTCCGGCGGTTTCGGCTCCCTTGGCAGTCAATCCCGTAAGAAAAATATTCGGTCGTCCCTGCAGCACTACCTCATAGCGCCCCGGGGGAACCTCCAGAATGCGATCCGCGCTGGGGTCTTTCTGATCTCGTCGTCCCAGATTTGGCCCGCCGCCTTGATTGCCGTTCGAAGAGAAGCTTCCACGATGAGTGTCCGTGTCGATTAGAGTGACCTGCACTCCGCCGTTGCGTTCCGGCCTGGAGTTCGAATCCGCATCCGCAATGCCATCGAAGCGCAGGGTAATCTTCGCCATGTCGCGCGAAGGGACGCTTAGGTCGAGAGTCCGTGCCGAGTTGGCGGTCACTTCGACGAGGGCAACACGGCCCTCCTGATTTGGACCGGCAAGTCGTACCTGATACAGTCCCGGAGTCAATCCGCCCACATCGATCTGTCCTTGCGGGTCGAAGCGCGTCGAGATCTGGACATAGTTCGGCCCCCCGCCCGAATTGACCTGTTGAATAATCGGAAACGTCTGCACAGGAGGTGCATTCGGTCCATTGTTCACTCTAGGCGGAGTCAGGATGCGCATGTGAATCGACGGTATCGGAATCAGGTGAAAATCAGCCTGTCGCGTGTCGCCTGCATGCAGAACGATCGTTTCCGCAAGCGCAGGATCGCTGACACCAGGAAACCATGTAGCAGGATACGCGAAGTCCAGCGAAGGATCGAGCGCAGCGGTGCCGGTGTCATTTCCCCGGCTACCCTGCATGTTCGCCGCATACCAAGGCTGGGCTCGCACGCTCAGCCGATACTCTCCCGGAGAAAGATTCGGCAGCTCATACATCCCGCGATCGTCAGTGCGCGTCCCGCCGCGTGTATTGCCCACAGGCTGCGGACCTCCCGGCGTGGGCCGCGGCACACTCTGCAGCGCCAACTGCGCATTTCGCACCGGTTCACCAGCCTCGTCGAGAACCACGCCCACAATGCTCGCCTCAGGGCCCAGCCGGAATTCAATCTCCTTCGTCGGCGCCTCTGCAGTTAAAACGATCGCAGAAGAAAAAAACTCGTGCTCGTCGTATGCCTGGCTCACGAAGCCTCGCGCGCTCGCCGTCAGACGCCACGCGCCCGCAGAAGGTACCTTGACAACAAAACGACCATGCGCATCGCAGTCGAAGCTGTTAGCCGGGGCAGGGAACTGGCGTCCGCCGAATCCCCCACGCCCATTCACGCTCGGTCCCGTAAGAGTCGGCGTCAGATGACAATGCGGCACAGGATTTCCATCCACGTTATTGATCACGACGCCAGTAATCTCATAGCGCTTAGCAACAGATTCATGCGCCGTTTGCGCCATCGCCGCGCGCCTGAACCATCCCCGCACCGCAACCCATCAGCATCGCGAAAAATATCCGCAGCACATCGCCTCGTCTCACGGAGCCACCTCCGCAACCGGTACAGCGTCCAGATTCAGCGTAGGTTTGTCACCTGCATTCACCGTAACCGAGCGCACGTGGCCAGTGAACGGCGCAAGGCTCGCCGGGTCGCGATAGTTCGCCGAGTGCCTGCGTTCAAACGCAATCGCCTGATAGCTTCCCGGTGGCAGATGCGCCGCAACATAACTACCCGAACTATTACTGCGCAACGAGATGACGGGCTGTGCATTGGCGCCCGTCGAAATCAAATACACCCAGCAAGCTGCGGCACTGCCGTTCAGATTCACCGTGCCCTGCAGACTCCCGGTCTGATCGCTCACCACCACGCGTATCGGAGTACCTGCAGCTCCCGGAGCGACCACAAGCTCCTGCTGCAATAAATCTGCATCGCCATAGCTCGCCGATTTGATATACCAAACCCCGGAATTACGACTCTGCAGACGATAGCTGCCCTGGCGGCGCCGTAAACACAAAGCTCTGATCCCGCCGGGTCGTAGGCCGCACCGAAGAATCCCCGCGTTCCGGATCCGGCTGATCGCTCTGCAGCACAAGCCCCAACTGGGGCAGCGTGGGCGGCTGATTATTATCAGACGTTACAGAGCTGTCCACAACCAACTCAATCGGAATCGACGGAACCGGTGCAAACTGCAGCACAACGCCGGCGATGTCATGATCCGGAACCGTCACCGTAGTCTCCGCCTGCTCAGGACTCTCCGGATTGTTCCGTCTGGCGGTCAACGTGTACGTACCCTGCGGAAGCTGGATCTTCGTCTCTCCTCCCGGCCCATTCATCTGCGGATTCACCTGCAACGTGCTGCCATTGCTCGACCGGGCAGAGATCCGTACAAAGTCCCGCCCGCCCGCCGATTCCGTCGTCGTCGTCACCGTATGGGTGGGACTCACCGCCGGACGCAACTCAAAGTGCAGCTCCTCCCCAGCATGAACTTTGATAACCTGTGATCCCCCAGATGAACCTTCAGCCGGAACTGCAACAGGCAACACAGCTTCGCCGGTAGTTCGATCCAGCGGAGTATATCTCGTCTCCAGCCTGTACTCTCCAGCCGGCTCCGGCAGCCGGAAGTTGCCATGCGAATCCGTCTGGTCCTGACCCACCGTCACCCAACGATGACCCGTATCCTCCCAGAAACTCCGCAGCGCGGTCACCGCGATCCGCGGTAACGGCGTGCCGTCCGGACCCAACACCGTACCGGTCAGCAAAGCCTCCGGATACAGCCGAAGTTCCAGCGGCACACTCAGCTGCGCCCCCTGTAGATACAGGTTGCCCCCCTCCTGCATCTCCGTCGTAGCCGAAAAACCGGGCTTCGTCACCAGAATATTCGCGCTGCTCAGCGTGTTCTGATCGAACCGGAACTTGCCATCATGGTCCGTCAGGACCGCCCGGTCATTCAGGCGAACCAGAGCCCGGGGGATTGGCGCCCCAGTCGTCGCATTGATCACCTGACCCAGAACCGTGCTTGGAATAGCCGTGGAGGCCGTTGACGTCCCAGTCGCCGAGTTGGCACCCAAAGAGGAGCTGCCCATCTGCGCAAGCAGAACGGGAAGGAAAACTACCAAGATGACAGCAGGGATCAAGAGGGGAAGTAGCAGGCCCGAGCGTCGAGGGCGGGAGACCAACCAGGCTGACGACACGAACAACACCTCAGAGGAGACTTCACAGGAATAAGACGTCCAGCACTGATATTAGTGAGGGACAAGGCCTTTTGCATTCAATCTCCAATAGATTTGTTACGTCTGATAACACATATTATGTATAGTGGCAGTATTAGCGCCGGATAGAAATGTCCTACTCGTGCCCGATAGAAATGTCCCAAGTACCCTCTTCTAGGTCTGTGATCTGGGAGATGGGCGTTTATGGGATGGGTGCTGATGAGCGAGCGAGACGTACGGCGCATCGAGGTTTTGACAGAAGTGCTTTCTGGCCGGCGGACGATAGCTTCGGCTGCGGTTGTGTTGGCGATCACGGCCCGGCAGGTCAACCGGCTGCTGATTCGGTTTCGTGATGACGGTGGCGGCGGCCTGATCCACAAGGGGCGAGGTAAGTCTTCGAACCATAGCGCGAGCGCCGGCGTTCGTGAGTACGTGCTCGAGCTGGTCAGGACCAAGTATGCGGATTTCGGACCGACGCTGGCGACGGAAGTTCTGCTTGCCAAGCATGACGTCCAAGTGGGCCGGGAGACCCTGCGGACGTGGATGTTGGAGGAAGGTCTCTGGCAGTCGCGCAAGCAACGCCGCAGCTTCCACCAGCCTCGTCTGCGGCGCGAGGGTTACGGTGAGCTGATCCAGATCGACGGTAGCGATCATCGCTGGTTCGAGCAGCGTGGCGAGCCCTGCACCCTGTTGGTCTTCATCGACGATGCAACCAGTAAGCTGATGCAACTGCGCTTCGTTCCCAGCGAGAGCACGGACTCCTACTTCGAGGCGCTGAGCGGGTATTTGACTGAGCATGGTTGCCCTACCGCGTTCTACTCCGACAAGCACACGGTCTTTCGGGTGAACCGGCCGGATGCGAAGGGCGGTTCGGGTATGACGCAGTTCGGGCGTGCGCTAGCAGAGCTGAACATCGAGATCCTCTGTGCGAACTCAAGCCAGGCGAAAGGCCGAGTGGAACGGGCTAACCGAACTCTGCAGGATCGTCTCGTGAAGGACTTGAGGCTCGCTGAGATCTCAGACATGAGTGCCGGCAACGCATTCCTGCCCGGATTCATGAAGCAGTACAACGAGAAGTTCTCCATACCCGCAGTCAAGGCTGAGAACCTACATCGCACTCTGAACGTGCAGGCGTCTCGGCTTGCCGACATCCTGTGCCATCGAGAACAGCGTCACGTGAGCCAACAGCTCAGCCTGGCCTACGATCGCAGACAGATCATCCTGGAGCGAAGTGAGGTGGCGGATGGTTTAGCAGGCCAGTATGTCGAGGTCTATGACTTCGCAGACCGACCGCTCGAGGTGCGTTGGAAAGGACACTCGCTTCCCTATCGTATTTTCAGCAAAGACCAGCGCGTGAGCCACACAGCCATCGTCGAGAACAAGCGCTTACGACATGCGCTCACCACCGTGAAGGCGCAGCAGGATACCAAGCACCTGCCTAAGATCATGACCAACAGCGACAAGGGCGGATACAAGAAGAACCCACGTCGGGTCTATGGGCCAGATTACGTCCCAAAATCCGACGGTGCCCCCGCGGTGGAAATGACGGCCTGATGGAAAGCGAGGAAAACATAAAGCCGTTTCCCTCTCTTCCCACAGTCCTTGGAAATCGCTACAGAACAGCGATTCCCACATTACGCACCGCACGACGACTACGAATTATCCGAAGGACATATACTGACATTTCTATCCGGCGCCCACAGAGACATTTCTAACGGGCGCCAACAGGCAGCCAGGGCAAGCGATCTACCCTGCCTCCCTCTATGCGCGTCGGTTCATAAAAGGACGACACATCAACAAGACTTTATGAAACAAAGGTCTACCAGATATATATCAAGAAGCACATTGTAATTGCCAAACCATCAAGTTGATTCGGAGTTACTTAGGCAACCATAGTGCCGCCACCCACAAAGTGAACCACCTCCAACCGGTCCCCCGCATTCAGCGTAGTTCCGGCCCAGACCGTACGCGGAACAATCTCGCCATTATGCTCAACCGCCACCCGGTCCTCCTTCAACCCAAGTTCCGCGATGAGCTGTTCGAGACTGGCAGACTCCGGGAGCGTATCAAAAGCACGAGACTGGCCGTTGAGAATCAAAGTAAGTGACATAACCTCTCCAGCCTACTATTCTTGCCTCTCGCCTCCAACCCTGAGCTCGCACCACCGGATTATCAGACATTACTCGACCCCGGCTATTCCAATAGCCGAACAGCCCGCCCCACCAACCAATCCCCGAGATGGCGATTCAAAGTACGCCGCTCCGCAAAGTCTTCAAAGACACTGCGGCTAAGCTCCATCAAAATATGAATCGCCTCAACATTCGCAACATGGTCGACCTTCTCCGTCGAGTATCTGCGAGAGTTTGCCAAATACTCCGCCGCATGCCCCAGCGTCAGCAGCGTACGTCCATGATGCGTGCTGGTGATGCGATGAATCGTAAGGTCGCCGGCGCTCGACACCGCCCTGCCCTGCGACAGGCTCGGAAACGCCCGCGGCCTCCGGGAAGGCACAAGTACAGGGCCAGTTGGACCAGGAAAGACTGCTGTGGACATGGACCTTAAATCCTCCGTCCACCTTCCTATCGTCCGACCTCCCGCCCGGCTTCATCGCAACGTCACAATCGAAAGAATCAGCCATTCCCGATTCGGCACACCCTCCACTAGCCCTTTCGCAGCGGCCACAGAGGGTTCAATGGCCCGATCCCCTTACCCATCGGCTCCGCAGTCCGAATCGCTTCCGCCACATATCGCTTCGCCGCCGCAGCCGCATCGCTCGCGCTATCCCCCCACACCAGCCGGCTCAGCAGCGCACTTGAAAACGCACATCCAGTCCCGTGCGTCGACCGGCTCACCACCTGCTCTCCCGTCAGCCAGGACATCTCGCCCTCAGCGGGAGCCACGAGGTCGTCCGGCGGATTCAGGTGCCCTCCCGTCGCCACCACATTCAGCTCCCACCCCAACTCCTGAAGCGCCAGCACCGCAGCCGGCATATCCTCCCGCCGTCTTACCTCCCGTTCCGTCAGGACTCCCAGCTCCTCCAGGTTCGGAGTCACCCAATCCACCAGCGGCAGCAGGCTCTTCCGCATCGCGACCACTCCCTCGGCATCCAGCAGTTCCCTGCCGGAGCTCGATCGCAGCACCGGATCCAGCACCACCGGCACCCGATTCTCCTCATCGCGAAACGCCGCCAGAAACTCCGCCACCGCGGTCACATTTTCAGCCGTCGTCAGCATGCCGATCTTGATCCCCTCAGGAGGCAGATCGCTCGCCAGCGAATCGAGCGTAGCCTTCACCACCTCAGCCGAAACCGCCGTCGTCGACCGCACTCCCACCGTCGACTGCACCGTCAGCCCGGTAATGCACGAGGTCCCAAACAATCCATGCGCAGCAAACACCATCAGGTCCGCAGTCACCCCCGCACCCGACGATGGATCGAAGCCCGCTATCGTCAGCACCGTCCGCATGCGCTTCACCCCGGATGCGCCGAAAGAAAGGTCTGGTACTTGCCATCCAACTTCTTGATCAGGTCTTCCAGAAATAGCAACTGGCCTTGCAAAATCTGGAGACGGTCAGTGATCTTAACCGCCTCCTCTCCTCCAGGGTTAGCGTCGCCCTTCTTCAAACCCAGGAACGGGGCGACGGCAAGAACGGTGTCCCGCACCGCCTGATGCTCGGCAATGTCGATCTCATTCTGCTCTTCGTAAAGTTTCGAATACTCCTTGGCCCGCTCATACGGCATGTAGGAAAGAGCGCCCGTGGATTGAGTCGTCTTCCAGCTCACGTTCGCGAACGTGCGAATCCGGAAGTTGATCGTCAGGTCTTCACGGTTCGTCTCCTTGGGATTGGCGATGATTTTCTTCATCACCGCGAGATCCTGACGCAGAACCTCCTGTTCTTTACGCACGTCATCCAGAGCGCCCTGCAACTCCTGTGCATTGGCCTTGATCTCGATCTGCAGGCTCTCCTCCGCTTCATGCACCAGGCTGCGGTGATGCCAGAACTGAACGCACCCCTCCAGGCTCAACGCGATCAACAGCCCTATTGTGATCGTAGCCAGATGAATAAGAAAATCGCGCCAGCCATGTACCGGTTCGCTTGGAGGATGTACTTCGATCACTTGGCAGTCGTCTCCTGTCCTTGGTACCGCCTAGCCTACCAAATCCAAAAGTTCAGCGGCACAGAAGTCCACGAGCGCTGTCTGCGGCCCCCACTGATACACCACTCGCCCATGCAGTGAAAGAGCGCCGACTCGTAAGGCTACAAAGGCCGGAGTTCTAAGTGCTTCTTATGATCAAAAGTGATACAGGGCCACCTCCGTGCAGATCGTCGCGCCACCGCCGTCGTCCGCGCTACACGCCGCAATCGCCAGGGCACCCGCAACAGCAAGGGAAAACGTAGTGGCCCGGTATCGGCGAGTCATGCTGGGAAAGTTTACCGCCGACGCTTTGTGTCGACGCGCTTGGCGGCCACCTTGCTCGCCGATGGGGCGCCTTGCTTCGCCATCTGCGCCTGCCCCGCCTTGGTCATCAAGCGCGATTGTTCGTACATCTCGATCCACTTCTCGCTCGAAATCGCCGAGATCAGCTTGCCAATCGCTTCGAGCGGCAAATCGTCCGGCGACTCGAAATGAACGCAACACTTCCCCATGTCGAGCTTCTTCCCCGCCGCCTTGAACGCCGCCTTCAGCTGCTCGAGCTGACTCGCACTCCAAAACGCGCCCATCAGGTAGAGCGAGCAGTAGTTCTTCTGCGACGAGAGCGCGACGTAGGTGATCGGCTGCTTGTTGTAAGTGTCTGGATATCGAGACAGGGGGATCGTCCAGCCGATCGTGCCCCAGACGAGGCACTCATCGTAGCCGCGCGGAATGTGCTTGTTCACAAGTGCGCGCACCGTCGCAATCGTCTTCGCACGATCGGCGGGGAGTGAGGCGATGTATTGCGCTGGCGTCTTGACGTTCGATGGTGGTTTCATGGATTCGTCGTCTTCCCGAACGAAGTGTATCACCGAACGTTTGAAAACCAGCCAGCGGCAGGGGCTGTGAGTAGCGCGTAAGTCCTTTAGAGCCGCACCGTGGCCTGGCTGCATCGCTTCCGTCGCCTCGCGCTGCGCTACGAACGCCGCGCGGACATCCACGAAGCCTTTCTCACGCTCGGCTGCACCCTCATCACCTGGCGTTACCTAAAGAGGGAGTTTTGAAACGCACTCTACGGAATCGTCACTGTGATCTGGTTCGATGAAACGCTCTCAACCCCGATCGAATCGACCGACTTCACCACATAGCTATAGTTAGTACCACTTGTCACAGAGCTATCCACATAAACGATCGCGACATTCGGCGATCCGTTGATCAGCACAAAAGATCCACTGCCTGTAGCTCGATAGATGTTGTAGCCTGCCACCGGATCAGGTGAACTGACCGGTGCGTCCCAACTCAGGTCAACCTCATGAGCAACAGCAGTGCCCGTGCCGCTGAGAGGCACGACCGCTGTGTTTCCACTGATCGAGTTGCTGCTGATCGTGATCTGTCCGGCCAGGGCTCCGGCCGTGGTCGGCAAGAACTGCAGCTGCAACGTCAGAGTCTGTCCCGGATTCAGTGTTACCGGAAAACTTCCGCCCACAATCGTAAAGCCCGCCCCGGTAATCGCAGCAGAGTTCACCGTTACCGCCGTCGTCCCGCTCGACGTGAGCGTCAACGTCTGCGTCGTCGGCGTATTGACTGCGACACTGCCGAAGGTCACGCTCGCGCTGCCCAATGTCAACTGAGGATTACCTGTGGTACCTGTGCCCCCCAAAGCTACAAGAGCCGTGCCACCAGTAGTTGAATTGCTGTTGATCGTAATCTGTCCGCTCGCTGCTCCAGCTGCCGTCGGCTTGAACTGGATCTGAATCGTCACCGACTGAGTCGGATTCAACGTCACCGGAAAGGTTTGAGCGACGATCGTAAAACCAGCGCCACTGATCGCCGCAGAACTCACCGTCACCGGAGCCGTCCCCGTCGACGTCAGCGTCAGCGACTGCGTCGAACCGGTATTCACCGTCACGCTGCCAAAACTCAAACTCGTAGCACTCACCGCCAACTGCGGGCTCGTCTGTGGACCCGACGCCGCTGATCCCGTTCCGGCCAGAGCCACCATCGACGTGCTGCCGCTCGTCGAGTTGCTGCTAATCGCGATCTGTCCGCTGGCTGCGCCGGTTGTCGCCGGATTGAACTGGACCTGAATCGTCACCGATTGAGTTGGATTCAACGTCATCGGAAAGGTTTGAGCGACGATCGTAAAACCAGCGCCACTGATCGCCGCCGAACTCACCGTCACCGGAGCCGTTCCCGTCGACGTCAGCGTCAGCGACTGCGTCGAACCCATATTCACCGTCACGCTGCCAAAGTTCAGACTCGTCGAACTCACCGTCAATTGAGGACTCGTTTGAGGGGACGACACGGTAGTTCCCGTACCGGTCAGGGCCACCGTGGACGTGCTGCCGGACGTCGAGTTGCTGCCGATCACGATCTGTCCAGTCGCGGCTCCAGCTGTTGTCGGATTGAACTGCGCCTGCAACGTCATCGCCTGCTGCGGATTCAACGTCACGGGCAAACCAGCGCCAACCATCGTAAAACCCGCTCCCGAAACCGCAGCCGACGTAATGGTCACCGGCGCCGTCCCTGTCGAAGTCAGCGTCAATGACTGAATCGTCGGCGTGTTGACCATCGTGCTGCCAAAGGCAAGACTCGTAGCGCTTATCGTCAATTGCGGAGAGGTCTGAGGCGACGTTTGGTTAGTTGCGGCTGCAACGCTCGCCGCTCCTCCACAACCCGACGAAACCAGTGCCAGGCAGGATGCCAGAGCAAACAGAAGAGCTTGAACACAACGATCGGAACGAAGACCCTTCGCTCCGAACCGGCCGCGATTCCACCTTCGCTTCGAAAAATTACGCTGAGAAGCGGTAGCCGATGTTGATAGAACGTGGCCTGAAAACCGTAAGTTCGCGGGTATACCAAACACAAACATCACCTCTAAAAACTTGCAGTCGTGCGCGAAGCAGAGGTAAAGAAAAGAAGAGAAGGCTGACTACTAGGTTCCGCGTGCCTTGCCCCATGGTTCAGAAAGGAACGTGGTCGCGGTTGTATCTTCCCTGGCAGCCCACACGAGAACGCGGGGGATGGGCTACGAGTTTTCCAACCTGTCCAGACTGACATCTGCCAGAGACCCGGCCAATAACACCAAATGGGTACTCCAGGGCTACCCCACAAATCGTCATTCGGACGGGTGCCCCATGATCCACGAAGGACGAAGTCCGCAGGGTATCGTGGGGTTAGTCACTCTTTAACCCTCCCCTACCAAGCCCTCGTCTTCGCAGTCATTCTGAGCGCAGCGAAGAACCAGGCGAAAAAACATCAGGACGAGAGCTGCTGTGAGGCAACAAAGTACAGCTAAACTTAACCCATGCCCGCCACCCAAATCGACCTGGCCCCCGCCGACCGCCTCGCAGTGGCTCTCGACTTCCCCGACGAACACGAGGCGCTGAAACTCGTAGACCGCCTCGGCCAAACCTGTCAGTGGTACAAGGTCGGCATGGAGCTCTACTACACCGCCGGCAACCGCATCGTGCAACAGCTTCGCGACCGCGGCTTCAGCGTCTTCCTCGACCTCAAGCTCCACGACATCCCCAACACCGTAGCCGGAGCCGTCCGCTCCGCCACCCAGGCCGGAGCCTCTCTTCTCACCATTCACGCCTCCGGCGGCGCCGCCATGATGCAGGCCGCAGCCGAGGCCGCCTCCGCCCCCGGCTCCCCACGTCTCCTCGCCGTCACCGTCCTCACCAGCATGGACGCGAACGAACTAGCCGGCATCGGCATCACTGCCTCCCCCGCCGAGCAGGTTCTTCGCCTCGCAAAACTAGCCCAGGCCTCTGGCATTGACGGCATGGTCTGCTCCCCCGAAGAGGTCGACCTTCTCCGCAGAGAAACAGGCCCAGACAGTCTTCTCGTGATCCCGGGTATCCGCCCCGCAGGCAGCGCCGTCCCAGGTGTTTTCGGAGACGATCAGAAGCGCATCGCCACCCCAGCCCAGGCCATCGCCCGGGGAGCCTCCATGCTGGTCGTCGGCCGCCCCATCGCCCGCGCCCAGGACCCCGCCGCGGCCGCCCGCGCGATCCTGCAGGAGATCGCCGACGCACACATGACTGTCAAGACTATGAAGTAGAAAATAAAATTGGAAAAGTTGGCGTGTTTTCAGACCCGAAAAACTGCCGTCAACTCACCACGATTCACCAGCAATCCACCACAACTTCACCACAAAAACACCACGTTTAGAACGCACATTTTCGCAAAACCCCCTGCAAAAACGCCCCTTCCACCACGCGCAAAAAAAACTAGAGCTGCGTAGCCAGCCCCGGCGTTCTCGCTGCGTGCGTCACGTCCATATCGCTCAACCGCAACGCCAGCGCCTTAGCCGACCCACCCCCGCGCTGGAACTCACTCAACTCCAGCTCAGTCACATCGAACCCCCGCTCCATCAATCGCTTAGCGAGGTTGGTCTTAACCGCGCCCATCAAAATATCGCGCCCGATATTGATGACATTGCAGCCAAACTGAGTCGCCTCCAACTCGCTGACAACAATCCTCTTATCGGCACTATACTTCGCTTCGATCTTCGCCCGCGAAGCCGCATCGAAGGCCTCCGGAAAATAAATCAGATGCCCCCCGCTAAGTGGCGCAAAACAAAGGTCGAGATGATAAAACCGGGGATCAATCAGATGCAGCGAGGTCACCGGCGTATGCCAAGCATCGGCCACATGCCGATGACTGATCTTGCACGTACGAACCCCATGCGCAGCCCATAAATGCCCGCCGTTCGCATCGAACAGAGCATCCCCCTCCCCCTCGAACGACGTCTCGCGAGGCGTCGCCCACAGCAGAAAACCCGCGTCTTCCAGCCACTGCCGCAAGTGTCCGTTCCTCGGTCTGCCGCTGCGGATGAGTGAAGCTCGAAATGGCTGCAACTCCATGCTGAACCAACGCTGCATGAGCTACAAACACCATATCCGGCGAGCCCTCGCGCGCATGCAGTACCCGGACATCAGCAATCTGCTGAAGCTCCTGATACAGATTCTTCCACTGCATAAACGCTGTATCGCGCGACGGTTGATGGAGATTACCCGCCATCCAGGGGTTAATGACGTAGTCGACGTCGTACCACTCTGGCGGGCACATCAGGTAGGTAGGGCGATTGAAATGAGGTAGCGAGGCGGGGCCCAAAGCGGAAGACGATGCAGGCAACGTGGTGATCATAAAAACGAGGTTCCTACTTTCCACGGTTGAGTCTGCCCGTCGCAAAGCATGATCGTCAAGTGCCTAGCTGTTAATCGCTCGTACAACTTTGGTGCCTCTGTTTGAAGTGCAGTTTGGCCCAATAAATCACAGGCCCCACACATGGCAAAAGGGCCCATAATGGGCCCTTCGTCGCCTGCTTCCGAATTCAGACTATTTAGAGTTTTTCGAAGAAATCGCACGTCGAGCAGGAGATATACACTCCGCCGGGAGTGCCGCGCTCGCGATCCTTGACACGCTTGACGATGCGGGTGGGTTTGGAACACTTGGGACAATCCGTGCTCTTGTTGGTATCCATGACCTTCTTACGGTCGCCGGTCTTGGCAATTTTTGCCATAATGCTTGATCTCCCTGGTACGAATGTTGCGGCTCGCGCGCTGGATGTGTTGAGGACTGCTACCCTCCCGGGCACGCAGAATTGAATCATCCGGTACTTCTCGTAAAGATTGTCCGGGACTTGTCCACGGCGGGAATCGGATGGAGAAGAACTGCGATTGAGACTCTTCTATAAGTCTACACGACTATTGCATTGGCGGCTTCGGGTTCGACCGCGGATTGGTGCCTGAATTCGGTCCGGGAGTTGTTCCGGGATTGGCAGAACCGACTCCAGGATTCGTACCAGGATCGCCTGTAGAACCCGGATCTGCGGTAGGAGTCGGCGGAATGGGAGCAGCTGAACTCTTGGTCGGAAACTGGACCTTACCAGGACCATCAGCGGGAGCCGCCTCTCCGGGAAGGCGCAATGACGGTGGCGCTGGCTGCTTGCCCTCTTCCTCTGTTCCGTTCGAGTTTTTATCACCCATTGCCACCTCGCGGGTTGGAGTCGGATCGAAGTCGCCCATTTCATTGGTGTTGTGAATTTCGATGGGCTTGCCGAGTGCTGCGATCTCGACCATGGTCACTTTATCTCCGACGAACCTCACGAAGCGAATGGTCTGGGGTACGTGGCCGTAGATCCACTCCTCATAGCGTGCACCGTTTGGATCGCCACTCTGCTGCTCTCGCATCTTGTTCTCAGGGGCGCCGAGCGCAGCGAGCACCATTCGATGGTTCATTCCAACCAGAACCTCGTGTGCCGCAATGGCGTCCTTCAATGCCGGCGGGAGCGTGTCGGCATACGCTTGCTCGGAGGTCTTTACGCCGAAGTCGATGAGCGGTTCAAGCAATGCCTTGACTTCCGGGCTGGAAATTTCAGGAATGCCTCCTTCAAAGACGAGGGTGATGCGCGAGCCGGTTGCAACCTCTCCGGTGTCCGGGGTTACCGGATTGTCATTGATCTGAATATGGCGCAGAAAGCGATGCTTCGCATAGGGTCCGCCGTTAAAGTCAATGATGATGCGGTCTCCCTTGAACTCCAACGCAGTGACCACGACCCGGTCACCGGGGGCTGCGGATTGGCCCTTTGTGTAGATCAGTTTTCTATATTCCGCTGGGCCGGGAGTAAGTCTTCCGTTCGCCTGGAGGGTAATGCCGGCGCTTACTGGAAGGGCGCGATGCGCGAAGCCCTGCTCGGCCTCAAGGTTGCGAATCAGTTCGCGGCGGCCGCGTTCTGTGAGCTTTCCCTCTGGCAGGGGTACGTGGGTGGGAGTGAAATCGGTGGCGATGTCTGCGGTGGCTGATTTTTCTCCTACTGTGAAGACCTGGGCGTGCGCCGTCGCCAGGGGTATGGCGAGGAGGCCTGCGATGAGGGCCGGTCTGTAGTGGGCCAGTGCCACGGAAGCACCTCAGATGTACAACAGTTTGCGCCTTCCCTTTGCTTTTGACAAGGGGCGGTTGCTGTTAGTTGCCGCCAAAGGCATTATTTTTTTTGGCCGTGGTAGAAGAGCGTTTTTACAGGGGGTTTTTGCGAAAATGTGCGTTTTTAACGTGGTGAAGTTGTGGTGAAGTTGTGGTGGATTGCTGGTAAATCGTGGTGAGTTGACGGACGTTATTTCGGCGCTAAAAACATGCCACATTTGCCAACTTTATTTTCGGGGGTGGTCAGGGTTTTGGTTCGTCGCCGACGGAGCGGGTCTGGGGGGTCGAGGGCAGGATCTGGACCAGAGTTACGGGGGCTGCCGCCTGTGTCTGCTCTGCCATTTGCTCCATGGCGACGTGGGCAGCCGGCGGAGGCGGCTCCATGGGATAGCCAGCCGCGACGATCGGAACATAGGTGTAGTGCCAGGCGTAGTTGCGCGTGACCCGGACGAGAACGGCGATTCCTATCAACAGGACGATGACGGTGATGCCTGCTCCCTCGGGTCCGTAATCGCCTCCGGTCAGCCACAGCCGGCCGAAAGCTCGGGTCTGAACGATGCTGGCGAAGTCCGTGATTCCGCTGACGGGCAGTCCAAAGAGAATGCCCATGGAGGCGTTCCAAGCGAAGTGGAGTCCCCAGCCGAGCCATAGCCCGTGGGTACGGAGCCACGCGACGGAGAGCAGGACTCCGGCAAGGATCGTGACCAGAGTGCTGGCCCAGGTGGCGCCGGGATTGAGGACGTGGCCCAGACCGAAGAGGAGCGACATGAGGATCGTCGCCGCGACCGGGCCGGTGGCTTCAATCAGGCGGCGATAGGAGTAGCCGCGAAACGCGACCTCTTCGGCAAGAGCGGCGACGGCGAGAGTTACGAGGTTGAGAAGAAGCAGGCCGAAGGCACGCGGTTGGGTCCAGAACTGAACGTGCAGGGTTCCGGCGACAGCCATTGGCAGGACGGCGAGCACGACGAGGCCCCAGCCAAGTGCGGCACCGAGTACCCACTCGCTCCCTGCTGTGGGACGCTTCGGGAGACCGAGGACCTCACGGAGAGAGGACCCCCGTTTCGCGATGGCCTGCAGAATCGAGAATCCCACCGCCAAAAGAAACAGCAGGAAGGCCCAGGTGAGCAGGGGGCGTGCGGCGTCAAGCCCGAAACGTTCCGACAGACCGCGGGCAGCGTGTGCTGCAACCGTGTCCGCGGCGAGAAACCAGGCCGCGGAGGTCAGAAAGAGTGCAAACTGCAGGGTGCGCTCGGAGCGGCGTTTTGTCGTATCGAGCGCTTGCAACGATAGCTACTCCAGTGTGTTGGGGTGCCGCTAAACGGTCGTGTAAAACTGCGCGATATTGCGGAACTTGGTGTAACGCTGCTCCAGCATGACGTCGAGGGGGAGCGAGCGAAGACAGTTTAGGTGGTACTGAAGTTTTTCGCCGATCATCGACATGGTTGCGACGGGGTCGTTCTGGGTTCCGCCTCTGGGTTCGAGCAGAACATCATCGACGCAGCCGAGTAGTTTGACGTCTCCGGCGGTGTATTTGAGAGCGGCGGCGGCCTGCTGCTTTTTGCTGGCGTCCTTCCACATGATGGAGGCGCAGCCCTCGGGGGAGATGACCGAGTAGATGGCGTTCTCGAGCATCAGGACGCGGTCGGCGATGGCGAGCGCCAGAGCGCCTCCCGATCCGCCTTCGCCGGTGATGGTGGCGATGGTGGGGACGCGCAGGCGCGACATCTCGATGAGGTTGCGGGCGATGGCTTCGCCCTGGCCGCGCTCTTCGGCTCCGATGCCGGGGTTGGCGCCGGAGAGATCGATGAAGGTGAAGACCGGGCGGCCGAATTTTTCGGCGATCTTCATGGCGCGCAGGGCTTTCCGGTAGCCTTCGGGGTCTGGCATGCCGAACTTGCGGGCGGTGCGCTCCTTCGTGGTGCGGCCTTTTAGGTTGCCGATGACGAGGACCGGCTCACCGCGAAAGGAGGCCATGCCGCAGACCATTGCTGCGTCGTCGCCAAAGGCTCGGTCGCCGTGGATTTCGCTGAAGTCGGTGAAGAGTCCTTCGATGAAGTCCATTGGATAAGGGCGCTGCGGGTGTCGTGCCAGCTCCGTCTTGATCCAGGCTTCGGGAGTTGGGGCGGGTGCCGGATGTGAGTGTGCTGTTCTGCCTGCTTCGTGTTCAGCCATCGTAATTCATTGTATCGAAGAGTGGCAGGGGGAGTTGTCCGTTCTCAGTTCTCGGTAGTGGGTCAGTTTGGAGTGAATGACAGAAGTTTCCGAAAACCCGTGCCAGCTCAACCGGTCGATGCAACACTATCTAATCAGGTGATCCACAAATGCTTGCCCTGAAGAATCGATCTGTTTGGCTGACGTGGCCAAAACCTGGCCAGGGTAAGGTTCCAGCTGATCCAACCCTAGCCAGCGCTTTTAGATTTTGTTTTCAATGAATTTGGGGTCTGAGCCAGTGTTGCATCGACCGGTTGAGACCACCCGACTTCGCAGGCAGTATGGGTTACTTCCGGATAGGCGGTGATACGCCCCAAGTGCTGAATCCGCGGAGCCCCTCGCAGGGCAGCAGATGATTATGTCTCGGTGTAGAATCCTGGACACCACCCAGCCCCGCTCTTGCTCCACCTCCCCAACTGAGGAGATACGCCATGCGAGTGCTCGCCCTTTGCCTTATCGCACCTCTGGCCGCCTCAGCGGCAGCGCAAACCCCAAGACCCGCGGCCCGGCCTGCCCCCAGATCGGCCGCCACTTCGGCCACAGCGCCCGTCTCTGGCAAGCCATCTTCCGCCGCTGCTGCCCACTTCACCGCTGCCGGACTCAACAACGAGGACGACCTCGTCCGCATCTACACGGGCGACTTCCAATCCATCAAGCTCGATCGCGGCGGCACTGAGTTCATGATGATCATCTCCGGTTACATGGAGGACTTTGGCAGAGACTGCAAGCAGTATCTGCCGCCCAATAAGGTCGAGATCACGGTACAAGTCTGCAACGACGCACCCTCCACGCCGATATATAACCCCAACAGCGACCGCGATGTAAATGGCAATCCTATCCAGAGGACCGGCTGCTCCGGATATCACACCGAAGGCACCGGCATTTACGCCGACCCGAACCTCTACAACGCCGTCAACGATATCTCCGCAAAAGCCCAGGTAGGCCTCCTCCAGAGCGTACTGGGCTTAGGCGGGGGAAAAGGGGGCCGTATAGCCAATCCACTCACTAATCCCGGGCAGCTCACGGACCAGATTGTCGCTCTCCAGGGCGAAACCAAAGGCCTAATCCAGGTCAACGGCTGCGGCAACCCCGGCCTTAAGAACTTCCAGTCCAACCTCATCCGATTCGCCAAGGGCGAAGCTCCCGTGAAGTACGCGGGGGCGGTCGTCTCAGCCCCCGTCGCTGTCCTGCCTGGCATCAGAGATGCAGACTTCACTCACCTCCTCGATGACCTCGTCCTCGACAACTCTCGCGGATGGATGATGAATCGCTACCAGCCCGGCAGCATATCCGATCCCATCGTCTCCCATGATCCCGCCGGCTCGCCGACCCGCATCATGGCTCGCTATACCTTCTCCGGCCCAAACGGCAGGCAAGCCGGACGGCTCACTGTGTCCTTCAAAGATGGAGTGCCCGACTGCCTCTACTTCTCCGACGCGCCGGATAGCTGCCGCTTACCCAGCCAGCGCATCATCTCTGCCTACGAGAAGAACGCTTACGCCAGGTACACCGCAGCACAGGCGCGCCAGAGCCCCTTCGCAGACGGCTGTAATGCCTTTATGAAGGCCCCGAGGACCTCCAGGTACGCCCCGTCCGATCCCGAGGGCTACTGTCAATGCCTCAGTAGCGGTTATGAGAAGGTGATGACCCCCGCAGAAGAAGTCTTCTACGGCCAGAACTTTGAAGCCAAATTCTGGCGTGGCATCGCGCAGCCGAGATCGGACGATCCTGCATGGCCCCGCCTGAATCCAGTAGCTGTAAGTTGCATGCAATAGCCTGAAGCTGCGCTCGCGCCAAGAAGCAGCTTTCCGCTGCTCCGCATCCACGCTTCGTTCCTCGGCCTATACGCTTGTCAAACCACACTCTGGATGTATCGTCGCCTAACCGGAAGTAACCTGGCGTTGGTGGGTTGTCACTTTGTAGTGCACGCAAAACGGGGGGTTTTCGGCAAGTTGATTGCCCGGAGTTCAAACTGCCCACTACCCAGTTCTCTGTACTCTGTTGGAGGTCTGATGTCAGGTGCGAGAGGGAGTGTTGCGTAAGTAGTTGTCCAGGGCGAGGGCGTTGTGCTCGATCAGGTACAGCAACATGAAGAAGACGACACTGTAGATGAGTTGCTGGCTGGCCAGGTCCCACTGCTGGAAGGAGCCCATAGGCGAGGGACTTGTTATCAATCCTCATCTCTGTCTAAGACGCGCGGGAGACGAACTGAGTTCCACCTATCAAGGTAGAGTAACCGGAGATCAGTTTCTTCGTAACCGATCCATTCCGATTTATCGGCGATCAGTAGCCGAGGAATTTGCCCATGGTTCCGTAGGTGAGCTCGGGCTTTGGCTGGTCAGGATCGTGCCGTCTAGGTGCTGCTTTCCCGTTGGAAACAACCTGCGGTCCCTTGACGTTTTGCGCCCAGTTCCCTATCGCGGTTACGATGCGTGCCGCTGCGAGGCGGCGGGATGCCTGCTCGGTTTTGGTTCCACCTTGAAACTGGGTTCCACCCTGAAACTGGCTGAGCGCCAGCGGTTCATGGCCGTCTTCGGCCACTTGAAGGGTCCAGTTCACGCCTTCGCCTGGGACGAGCAGAAAGATGGCTCGCTGGCTTCTGACCACAAACTCAACGACTCCGACGCTGTTCTGAACATCGAGACGCGGTTGCAGCTCGAGTTTTTCTTTGCTGGTGAAATCAAAGGAGTCCTCCATGCGTGCGCCGAGTTGCTGGAGCAGCCGTTCCCGCTCGCTCTCCCGGTGGCGCTCCTCTTCTTCTGCGATCTTGCGGTCCGCGTCGGCTACTACTTTGCGGGCCTGTTCGAATACGTCCACCAGCGCTTGATCCATGGGGAGTGACCTCTCAGGTCATTATGACTGGCATGGACGGTCCTCTCTACTCCACAAACGTGGGATTCCAGGAGACCTCTCGGTCCTCGCCAAGCCGCTCAGCAGCAGACGCAAGCTTGTCCCCGCCACGCTGTCCGTCCTTCATGGAGGAGAATGGGGATTGCAGCCAATGCAGCTACGGAGTCAAGCCACGGGAGGTGAAACGCCGCATTACACGCCAGACCTGCCAGCGCGATCATTGCGAGGTAGGCACATGTGGCCGATTGAACTGCGTCGGCGGCCAAGGCGACATTCCTACTGCGGCGCGCTTCTCGACGTTTGAACTTTGCAAGCATCGGCATCACGATCAGGGCGGCGATGGTGATGCCGATTCCGGAGCGACTGACCTCCGGGTGAATTCGCAGGGTCAAACTAACGACAGCTATGCCCGCGACAACGAAAGCGAGAAGGAACAGCAGAACACCGGACGCACGTGCAGCCTTGTGCTCCGAAATCGCGAAGGCAGGGGCGAACTGTAAGAGCACGACAACCGCAGACAATAACTCAACCAGGCTGTCAACGCCGAACGCGAGAATTGCAGGGCTGTGCGCCGTCCATGCCGCGAACGCTGATACTCCGCACTCGATCAGCATCCACGCGACGGTGATGCTTTGTAGCCATAAAACTGACGATGAGGGGCGTGGTTTGTGGAACGGTGGGCCAACCATGGAGGGCTGGGAGCCGATTTGGAGAAGTTCAGACACGGCGTATCCAGATCATAGTCCTCCTCCGCAACGTTCTGGTGCAGCTATTCCAAGACGCGAACTCCGCCGCGTCCTACGAGCTCTTCGATGTTGTCGATGAAGAGGCGGTCTGCGGCTACCATGATGTTGTGGGGTTCGAGGACGGCGCAGAACTCGCCGGGCTCTTCGAGGTCGAGGAGGACTTTGCCTTTGCCGGGCGCGTTCAGCAGAACTGCGTGGATCTTTTCGAGCAACGCGGTGTCGGGGTTGTGGAGCGGGACCTTGATGCGGAGTGAATCGGGCAGCTTGATCTTTACGTCTTCGAGCGCCTGAATGTTCGAGAGCGATAGCTTGGGGGCGGAGTCTTCTTCGCCGCGCAGGACGCCACGAACGACTACGGGGACGTCGATCTTCAGTTTGTCTTTGAGTTTTTCGTAGTTGGCGGAGAAGGCGATGAGTTCGATCTTGCCGACGGTGTCTTCGAGCGTCGCCTGGGCGTAGAGTTCGCCGGAGCGTTTGGATTTGGCCACCTTGAGTCCGGTCATGACGCCGGCGATGGCGATTTCGTTTTGCGGCTCTTCGCCGCGGCGGCGGAAGACTTGCGGCTCGGGCTTCATCTCGCAGGCGGTGGCTGTGTCGACGACCTTCATGTTGCGGAGTTTTTCGCGATACTTGTCCATCGGGTGGCCGGAGACAAAGAAGCCGAGGACTTCTTTCTCGTTTTGCAGGCGGGTGTGCTCGTCCCACTCGGCTACGCTGGGGAGTGCGTCTTCGTTGTTGTGATTCGCAGAGGCGTGGATGTCTGCGTCGAAGATGCCGAAGAGACCATGCTGGCCGGCGGCTTCGTCGCGTTGGGATTTCTGGGCGCGCTCCATGGCTTTGTCGAGCGCGGCGCAGAGCTGGGCGCGGCCACCGAAGGTGTCCATGGCGCCGGCTTTGATGAGGGATTCGAGGACACGCTTGTTGAGCAGGCGGAGGTCTACTTTCTCGCAGAACTGGTAGAGGTTTGAGAACCCCTGCTTCCCTTCTGCCTGGAGCGCGGTGCGTGCGGCGATGATGGATTCGATGGCGTTGTGGCCGACGTTTTTGATGGCGGCAAGGCCGAAGCCGATGGCTTTGCCCTGCGGCGTGATGATGGGGGTGAAGTTGGCGTCGGAGACCTGCACGTTCGGCGGGACGACGGGGATGTTCATCTCACGGCACTCGGAGATGTACTTGACTACGTTTTCGGGTTTGCTCGTTTCTGATGTGAGCAGCGCGGCCATGAACTCGACTGGGTAGTGGGTCTTGAGCCATGCGGTGTGATACGCAAGGAGCGAGTAGGCCGCGGAGTGGGATTTGTTGAAGCCGTAACCGGCGAACTTGGCCATCTGATCGAAGATCTCTCCGGCCTGCGATTTTGGGAACTTGCGTTCGGCTGCGCCCTTGAGGAAGATTTCGCGCTGCTTCTCCATTTCGGCGGCGTCTTTTTTTCCCATCGCGCGGCGGAGGAGGTCGGCGCCACCGAGGGAGTAGCCGCCGATAACGTTCGAGATCTGCATGACCTGTTCCTGGTAGACCATGACGCCAAGGGTTTCGCGGAGGAGGGGTTCGAGTTCGGGCAGTAGGTATTGGACCTCGCGGCGGCCCCACTTGCGCTCGATGAAGTCATCGATCATGCTCATCGGGCCGGGGCGATAGAGGGCGTTGAGCGCGGTGAGGTGCTCGATGGAGTTGGGCTTGTAACGGCGGAGGACGTCGCGCATGCCGCCCGACTCGAACTGGAAGACGCCTGAGGTGAGGGCGCGGTGGAAGACTTTCTCGTAGGTCTCGACGTCGTCGAGGGGGACCAACGCCATGTCGAGGTCGGTGCCGGTAGTGGACTTGATGAGCTTGAGGGCGTCGTCGATGATGGTGAGGGTCGTCAGGCCGAGGAAGTCCATTTTCAGGAGGCCCATCTTTTCTACGGCTTTCATGTCGTAGGCGGTGACGATGTCGTCGTTCTTGGCGCGGGTGACGGGGACTAGTTCGGTGAGGGGCTTGGGCGCGATGACAACGCCGGCGGCGTGCACGCCTGCTCCGCGGACGAGGCCCTCGAGGCGGAGGGCGGCGTCGATGAGTTCTTTTATCTTCGGGTCTTCGTATGCGGTGGCGAGCATCGGCGAATCTTGGAGGGCCTGGTCGATGGTGATGCCGATGGTGGTGGGGATCATCTTGGCGATGCGGTCTACCTCGCCGTAGGGCATGTCGAGCGCGCGGCCTACGTCTTTGATCGCTGCTTTGGCGGCCATGGTGTTGAAGGTGATGATCTGGGCTACCTGGTCGCGGCCATACTTGCGGGTCACGTAGTCGATGACCTCGCCGCGGCGGTTCATGCAGAAGTCGATGTCGATGTCGGGCATCGAGATGCGCTCGGGGTTGAGGAAGCGCTCGAAGAGGAGTTCGTTCTGGAGCGGATCGATGTCGGTGATCTGCATTACGTAGGCGACAAGGGAGCCGGCGGCTGAGCCGCGGCCCGGGCCAACGGGGATGTCGTGCTCTCGGGCGTACTTGATAAAGTCCCAGACGATCATGAAATAGCCGGGAAACTTCATCTGTTTGATGATGCTTAGTTCGCGGTCGAGGCGCTCGTGATATTCGGGGATGGTTTTTTTGAGGATGCCTCGTTCTCGGAGGTGGGCGATGGCAGTTTCGAGCCGCATCTTCAGGCCTTCGCGGCAGACTTGTTCAAAGTAACTGTCGAGGGTCTCGCCTTCGGGAACGATGAAGTCGGGGAACGGATTGTCGACCTTGGCCATCTTGAGATTGCAGCGGTCGATGAACTGCATCGTGCGGGTACAGACTTCGGGGGTTTGCGAGAAGGTGCGAAGCATCTCCTCGGCAGACTTGATGTAGAACTCCTGGGTGTCGAACTTGAAGCGCTTGGGGTCGTTCATGCTGCCGGCGGTCTGGACGCAGAGGAGAATTTCGTGAGCGCGGGAGTCGTCGGCTGCGACGTAGTGGCTGTCGTTGGTGGCGATGAGTGGGATGTTGAGTTCGCGTTCTAATTTGAAAAGGCTGTTGCAGACGGCTTTGTCTGGTGCTAGGCCGTGGTCCTGGATTTCGAGGAAGTAGTTCCCTTTTCCAAAGAGGTCTTCGTAGAAGCCGGCGGTGCGTTTGGCCTCGTCGTACTTCCCTTCCATCAGGTGTTGGTTCACCTCGCCGGCGAGGCAGCCGGAGAAGCCGATCAGGCCTTCAGAGTGTTTCGCGAGGAACGCTTTGCTGACGCGGGGCTTGCGGTAGAAGCCGTGCAGGGCGGCTTCGCTAGTGAGGCGGACGAGATTGCGGTAGCCAGCTTCGTTTTCGGCGAGGACGAGGAGGTGGTTGTACTTGTCGTCGTTGAATGGGGCGCGGTGGTCGTCGTTTTTGCAGATGTAAAGTTCGCAGCCGAGGATGGGCTTGAGTCCCTTTTTCTGCATGGCGTCAAAGAAGTGGACGGAACCAAAGATGTTGCCGTGGTCGGTCATGGCGGCGGCGGTCTGGCCGATTTTGCTGAGGTGGGCGGCGAGTTTGTCTACATCACAGGCGCCATCGAGGAGGGAGTAATCGGTGTGGAGATGAAGGTGGGTGAACTCTGCTGCCATGCACCTATTCTAGGGCTTCGGCTTCATCCCGCCAGTTGAGGAAAAACGGGGTTCAATTCTAAGTACTCACGGCGATAACGATTGACAGAAATGGGCACCCGTGAAGGTGCCCATTGTTGCGTCTAGAGGAGAGTCAACTAGCGACTGAGAATTTTTCTGTGTGTCGCTCCTACAATACCGAGCAGACCTGTACCCAGCAGGATGAGGCTGGAAGGCTCGGGAATGGCCCCTGTATCTCCAGTCACCTGGAAATCAAGCTCATGAGTGCCGATTGTGAAAAATGCTGATGCGGGTGGATACGCAGCGACTGTTCCAAAGCCGAACTCGTCAAAGTTGTTCGTTCCGCTAATCCCTGGGATGTCAGCGTTGCCGTTATAAACGTTCCATGCCAGACCGCCGCCGCCCAAATTGCTCGCTGTAATGAGATAGTAAGTTCCTGGTCCTAGATCGAGACCTGAAAAAAGGGCCGTAGCTGTGGCCGGACCGAAAGCCAATCCCGATACAGTAGTGTCGGCAATCTGGTTTGCCACGGTTGTGCCTGGACCGATCTGATTGGTCAGATAAATCGTGCCCGTTCCGCCGCCGTTGAAACTGGCAGCCGAGAGAAACGCGGAGATCGTGACATCCGTATAACTTCCCGTCTGCGTCCACGAAACGCCTTCGGGATTGTTGACTTCTACCGCAGATAAACTTCCACCGGCCCGACCCGCGATGGCGTCAGCACGAGCGGCGATGGTGGCGGTGGCAAGGATTGCTGCAGCGACCATAAAGCGAATAGAGATGCGCATAAGTCTCCGTTTCACGTAGCTGTTTCTGTAATGACGGCTAGGGAGTTGTTCCTCCCGGTAATTCAGCAATTGAGTAGCCAAATAGAAATCACAGAAACCCTTCAATTTATGTACTTCGGCAGTTTTCAGGAGATGAACTGTGCAATCTATTGCAAGACTGCTAAGCATAAATTCGACTACCTCGCTTATGAGAGGAGATCTTTCGAGACGCCGAGCCATGTTACGAAAACGGGATCTGAAAAATAGGGCAGGTATTAGAATCGTTAGCCAATGGCTGGGGTGTTTTTCATCGACGGAATCAAACGGTCGCTGCGTCGACGCGCACGAGAGAAGAAATTGGCCGCCGCTAAGAGCTGGCCGACGGCGCAGGGTGAGGTGAATCACTGGCAGGTGCTCAACGCAGATGAGGATGTAGCGACGACGGGCACGCCTTATCAAATCGAGGCCGGGTTTCACTTCAAATTGAATGGGGAGTACTACGGCGGCTATCTGCGCAGCGTTGCGATGACGCACCATGAGGCGGAGACAAAGAGCAAAGGCGAGCCGACGGTGAACCTACGTTATAACCCGGCGAATCCCGATGAGTCGGCGGTGCTGGCCGAGGATAACAGCGGGAATCTGCCCTTCAGCGTCGTCTCCGGCTGACCGATAACGAAGGCTGAACCGGGATGCGGCAGAAAGCGCGTTGTAGGAAAGCCGAGGAACCGCAGCTTGAGGCAGGATTCTGCTTCGACGGTATAGTGCGCTGCACGTTGCCAGAGCGTGTATTCGGGCGGCCAGGGAGCGGGGTGGGTGCTCCACTGGAAGGAAAAGTGTTCGAGGATCAGTGCGGTTCGTGGAAGATGACTGGGTGAGCTGACGACTTCGGCGCTGGTCCAGCCGTGTGCGGCCATGATGTGTTGGCTGTAGAAGATGTTCTGCACCGTGTTCTGAGCCTGGCCTTCTTCGAAGATGGCGTCGGGCGGGACTCCCTGGGCGACAGCGAGTACGGCCATCGTATGGGCCTCGACGAACTGGTTGTGGGCAGGACCGCCGGTGAAGATGAGATGAGGCGCGATCCCGGCTTTGAACTCGCGAACGCCTTCGAGCGTGCGTTCACGCTGTTCAGGCGACGCAGTTCCGTCCATCCTGGAAGGTGTTCCAAGGACGATGATGGTGTCGAAGTGAGTGAGGTTGGTATTCGCGGTGGGGATGCTTCGATAGAGGAGGACGACTCCGCCAACCGTCAGGATCAGGAGAGCGACGAGACAGATCAGGAGTTTGCGCGCAAGAGGCATGTGCGGACTAGAGGCTCCGGGTCAAGCTCGTGGCAAGTTCCGCATACAAGTCGACCGCTTGCAGCAGCTCTTTCTTGGCGATCTTTTCATGTGGCGTATGGGCGACGTGGATGGAACCGGGGCCGAGCAGGAACGGCTCTCCCCATTCTGTCAGCATGGGAATATCCGTAGTGAAGCTGGCAATCATCGTCGGGAGACTGTCCATCTTGCGCATGCGGACAAAAGGAAGGTCGAGGCTGAAGTCGACGTCGGCGCGGTCGCCCACGGTGGCGAGGATGGCTTTCTTTGTCTCCTCCGACGGACCAACCAGGCGAACGAGGATGTGCGCCTCCGCTTTGTCGGCGATGACGTTGGGTGCGCGGCCTCCTTCGATCAGGCCGATGTTGAGAGTCGATGGTCCGATCTCCGGCTCGACGGGCAGTGGCATGGCGAGCACGTCGTGGAGCGCCTCGACGAGTTTGTTGATGGCGGAGTCGCCTAGTTCTGGGTAGGCGGAGTGGGCCATGCGGCCTTTGGCGCGGAGTTCGACGCGGAGGGCGCCCTTGGACGCGAGAGCGAGGCGGTTGTCGGTGGGTTCACCGTTGATCAGGAACTTCGATCCTTTGGGCGACCGGTTGGCGACGACGGCTCCGGCTGAGTCGCGCTCCTCGCCGACGAGAAAGAGGAGACCAACTTTGACTCCTGCGTCGCGGAGTCGATCTGCGGCCGCTATTTGGGCGGCGATGATGCCCTTTGCGTCACACGAGCCGCGACCGTAGAGGAATTCGTCGTCTTCGCTCGCACCGAGGAACGGAGGGACCGTGTCGATGTGCGTCGAAAACACAACATCCGGGATAACGCCGGGGAGGGCGGCGTAGACGTTGAATCGTTCACCGCTTCCCGCCCCCGGGGTGCATGCTCGATCTGGTTGTTCTACCGGCATGCGCTCGACAACATAGCGCTCAGAGGTCAGGTACTCGTGGAGAAAAACGCCGGCCGGCCCCTCGCAGTAAGTAGTGGACTCGATGTTTACGAGCTGTTTTGTCAGTTGAATGGGGTCGATCGCCATGGTTTCCAGCATACGTGATGGCTTGTAAGTAATGCGTAAGTACGTCACCCGATAAACTGTGTAGAGATGATGCAAACTACCTCTTCGCAAATTAAATCAATCGATGATCTCCGCGGTCCCGCGGGCCGACTTGAGGCGCTTCTGAACACTGGCCGCGAAGATGCAGCATACGCCGCGCTTGTCTGCCATCCGCATCCGCACGGAGGGGGCACGATGCACAACAAGGTGGTTTACCACGCGATGAAGGCATTCTCCTCTTTCGGCCTTCCAGTGCTGCAGATTTAATTTTCGCAGCGTGGGCCTGAGCGAAGGCGCCCACGACGAGGGGTACGGCGAGCAGGAGGATGTTCAGGCCGCACTGAATTGGATGGAACAGAACTTCAATCTGCCGATCCTTTTTGCGGGCTTTTCTTTCGGCTCGAATGTGGGGTTGCGGGCGTGCTGCGGCGATCCCCGGGTGAAGGGGTTGATTGGCCTGGGAGTGCCGGTGCGTGCTGAAGGACGGGACTACACCTATGGATTTTTGCCGAAGTGCACTGCGCCGAAGCTCTTCATCAGCGGAGATCACGATCAGTACGGTCCACGCGCGGTGATGGAAGGTGTCTTTGAGCGCGCCCCCGAGCCGAAGCGGCTGGTGTGGATCGCGGGAGCCGATCACTTCTTTCAAGGCACGACGGATTCGCCCGGCCCCAAGTTGAATCTGATGCAGGACGAAATTCGTTCGTGGTTGCGCAGTGAAATTGGCTTGAGCTAGATCAGGCGGCGCCGCGCACCGTAGGTGCTACGATCCGCTCGACCGGTTGGCTGCGGAATGGAGCGCCCGGGCATGCCCCTCAGATGGGAAAGGATTAACGAGCCAGTCGCGCATTGCCTGATTGCAGATGTCGGGCATCTCTTCGAAGGGGATGTGGCCAACGCCGGGCAGCACCATCAGTTGCGACTGCGGGAGCGTTCGCTGCAACTCGCGCGCCGAGTTCAAGCCGACAGCCCGATCGCGATCACCCCAGATCAACAGAGTCGGTTTCGGGGCAAGTCCGGTGAGAGCCGAGCGGAGCAGCCCCATATCCACGAACCAGCGCTGAACAATCTGAAGCACATGATCGACCGTGCCGGGAATATGGAGACCCTGGGTGTATCCGTCGAGCGCATCCGAGGACACCCGCGATGGGTCGCCATACATGCGGCTGAGTGCGGTGGCCTTCAGCATTCGGGGTAAAAACGGAATCCTGCGGGCGAACCAGATCCCGAGGCGCGTCTGGTAGAAGCGGATCAGCTGCTTTCCCAGATCGCAGAACGGATTGGCTGGAGCGAAAAGAATGAGCCGTCGAACTCGGCCGGGATGACGTGCGGCAAACATCATCGCCACTGCGCCACCGTGCGAATGGCCGGCAATATCGGCCTCGTCCAGGCCGAGAGCGTCCATGAGGGCAGCTAAACGGTCGGCTGTTGCTTCAAGCCCCGCATTTAACCCCGGTACCCGCTCAGACTGCCCCATGTTGAAGTGGTCGATTGCGTATACGCTCGAATCGCGCGAAAGAAAGTTGATGTTGCGACGCCAATTTTTCGCGGAACCAACCAGGCCATGCAGCAACAGGAGCGGACGCCCCGTGCCGGCGCGCTGGTAGTGGATTTTTGCTCCATCGACTACAACAAAAGCTTCTTCAATCTTGGTAAGTCCTTCTGTCACAGTCGCGGCCGCCTCAAAGCGTTGTGGCGAGAGAGATGATCTGGCTACTCGTCCAGCGCCAATATTACAGGAATGTTAATGCCAACAAAGGGCTCTCTCATAAAATAAATTAGGTAAATTCCCGGTGAATTTAAAGATGTGACGAATATCGACAGAAAAGACCGGTGTCGGTCCTCTTTTCGTCTGAACCATACGTCAATGACATACGTAAGTTACCACCGACCTCTATATAATGTGAATTACGGAATAGGTTATGATTTTCTGTAGGAATTAGTGCTCAGTGACTATTAATTTGTGCATTCAGACTGGTTATGGGTTTGGTCATTGATGTGCTTATGTAAAGTCGGGTTTCATGAAAAACGCCGCCCAAACCCGAGTCCTGGCCATCGTGCTCGCTCTGGCGACCGTTGCAGCCTGCGTGTTAGCGGCGATGAACTTCGAGCACGAAAATGGGCTGGAAGTCCCGACTGATGGCGTCTGGTGGGTTGAGGCGAACGGCGGCCTGAAGGCGGAGAGGGTGCCGGCAACTTCACCGGGGCACCGTGCGGGAATACGGACCGGCGATGTTCTGCTGAGCGTCAATGAGCAGCCGACGCCGCGTGTCGCTTCTCTGGGCCGCGAGATGTTTCGCAGCGGCATCTGGGCGCATTCCACCTATTCCATTCGCCGACCGGTTCCGCAATCGATCGATCTGAATGGCGCGACGCGGCTTGATATCCAGGTCATCCTGGAGCCCAAGGACCGATCCTTCAATCAGTATTTGCGGTTTATCGCTCTCGTCTACCTATGCATCGGAATTTATGTGTTGTTCCGGCGCTGGACCGCACCGAAATCTATCCATTTCTACGTCTTTTGTCTGGCGTCTTTTGTGCTCTATGGATTCCGGCCGACAGGCGAACTGAGCTGGGTCGATTGGGGCAATATGGTGGCGCAGGCGTTACAGCCGGCACTTTTTCTGCACTTTGCGGTCAGCTTTTCGGACAACTATGCCTCTGACCAGCGCAATCGGTTCAAACGGCAGCTGATCTGCGCGTTGCTGTATCTTCCGGGAATCTTCCTGCTCGGGCTGCAATACACGGCGATTCGCTTCTGGTCGGCGACTGAGGTTCTGCTTCATCGGCTGGATCAGATCTCGCTTGGCTATCTCGCGTTGTACTACGTCATCGCTGCCATCGTCTTCCGGTTCCGATACCGTCACGCTGAGTCGGGGCTGGAGCGTCAGCAGCTGAAGTGGCTTACTCGCGGCACGTTGCTTGCGGTCGTTCCCTTCACCGTGCTCAACGTGATTCCTTACCTTGCCGATTGGGCAGTGCCCGGTTCTCTCACGAAGCTTGCGGGTTTGTCGCTGGTCATCCTTCCCCTGACCTTTAGCTGGGCCATCGTCCGCTACCGGCTGATGGACGTCGATCTCATCTTCAAGCGCGGCGTCACCTACACGCTCGCAACCGCCCTGCTCGTCGGCGTTTATTTCGGCGTCGTCGCGGTTACCGGTGAGATTGTGCACACCCGTCTCTCCCCCCAGTTTGGCGTCTGGGGTTTGTTGGCGGCTATCATCATCGCCGGCATCGCCTTCGACCCGCTGAAACGAACCATTCAAGCATGGGTGGATCGCGCCTTCGATCAGAAACGCTTTGACTATCGCGAGACGCTGGTCGAGTTTGGCCGCGGCATCAACTCGCAGACCGATCTGCGCGCTCTGCTCGATTCCATCGTGGAGCGTCTGCCCCAGGCGTTGCTGGTAACCCGTGTCGCGGTATTTCTCGCGTCAGAGAGCGACGGTCGACCAGGCAGTCCTCGACACTTTGATCTGGCTGCATCGCATGGCCTGACGAATCTACAGGCTGCGGATCTGCGAGCGCTGGACGTTCGTTTCCTCGACTTCGACAGGCCGGGCGCGAATAACCACATCTTCCTGGAGAATCCGCAACACGTCCTTCGTCTCCCGGAGGCCCAGCGTTACAGCGCCGGAAGGCTCGACCTGAACTACTATCTTCCCTGCCGCGTCGCCAATCGCGAGGGCAGCGGCACACGTACTGTCGCTGTGATTGGCCTGGGCCGCACTGATGACGGCGACTTCCTCTCCAGCGAAGACATGGAGCTACTGGAGTCACTGGCTGGATACATCGGCATCGCCATCCAGAACGCGCAGCTCTATCGCCGATTGGAGCAGAAGATTACGGAGTTCGAGAGCCTGAAGGAGTTCCACGAGAATATCGTCGAGTCGATCAATATCGGAGTCTTCGCGGTTGACCTCGACGATCGCATCGAGAGCTGGAACACCCAGATGGAGACCATGTACGAGAGGCCTCGCGGCGAGGTTCTCCACCAGCCGATCTCTGCCGTGCTGCCGCCGGAGTTTGTCGCCAGATTCAACAGCGTGCGCGAAGAGCATGGCACTCACACTCTCTACAAGTTTCGGCTGATGCTGCCCAACGGCAACGAGCGTATCGCCAACATCGCCATCGCGCCGCTGGTTACGCGTAACTTCGTCGCGGTAGGCCGCATCATTCTGGTCGACGACATTACCGACCGTATTCAGCTGGAGGCTCAGCTGACCCAGTCGGAGAAGCTCTCTTCCATCGGCTTGCTGGCTGCCGGTGTCGCGCACGAGGTGAATACACCTCTGGCGGTGATCTCCAGCTACACCCAGATGCTGACCAAGCATATGCGCGACGATGAACGGCTCGCGCCGGTGCTCGAAAAGATCACGCAGCAGACGTTCCGCGCCTCCGAGATCGTCAACGGCCTGCTCAACTTCTCGCGCACCAGCGGCACGGAGTTCACCAGCGTCAACCTGAATGAGTTGCTGGGCGATACCGTAACCCTGTTGGAGCATCAGTTCAAGACATCGCAGATTCGCGTGGAGACGAACTTCGACCCGCATCTCGCTCGCATCCACGGGAATCAGGGCAAGCTGCAGCAGGTCATCCTCAACCTCATGTTGAACGCCAAGGACGCGATGTTCGGAACCACGAACGCAACGCTCAAGATCGCGACCTTCAACGGAGCCGGACGTGTGCTGGTGCGCATTCAGGACTCCGGAGGCGGCATCGAACGGGAACATCTCCACCGCATCTACGACCCCTTCTTCACGACGAAATCCAAGCCAAAGGATGGGGCGCATAAAGGCACCGGCCTCGGACTTGCCGTCAGCTACGGAATCATGCAGGAGCATGCCGGAAAGATCCACGTTGAGAGCGAACTTGGCGTCGGTACTGCCTTCCAGTTGGAGTTCCCATCCTCCGGTACCCGTCCCGCAATCGCTGCCGATGGGCCTAAGAGCAGCGTGCAGGACGTTGAGAGGAAGACGATTCATGTCTGAAATAACTGAGCTCGCCGCCGAGACTCTGCATCTGCAGCGCACGGCACGTGTGGCCGGAGATCCACGCATCCTCATCATCGACGACGAAGAGGCAATTCGCGAATCGCTCGACACCCTGCTGACCCTCGAAGGCTTCTCGGTCAATACCGCCGTCGACGGTCCTTCGGGCATGGAGTTGTTATCGCGCAACGAATACGATCTGCTGCTTCTGGATCTCGCGCTTCCCGGCCAGAGCGGTATCGATCTGCTGCCTCGCATTGTTGAGATGCAGCCTAACCTTCCTGTCATCATGATTACCGCGTATGGCACGGTCGGCAACGTCGTAGACGCCATTCGCGCAGGTGCGGAAAACTTCGTCCAGAAGCCGTGGGACAATGAAAAGCTACTCGCCGACATTCGCGCCGCCGTAGCCCGGCACCGCGCCGAAGAAGAGGTCGTCCAACTCAAGCGCACGCTGAAGCAGCGCTACAACTTTGAAAATATCGTCGGTAAGAGCGAGCCGATGCTTCGCCTCTTCGACCTCATCGCTCAGGTTGCGCCGAGCCGTTCCACGGTTCTGATTCAGGGCGAGAGCGGTACGGGCAAGGAGCTCATCGCGAAGGCGATTCATGCCAACTCGCCCCGCCGCGACCGGCCATTCGTTCCCGTCAATACGGGTGCAGTACCGTCGGAGCTGCTGGAATCGACGCTCTTCGGCCACGTCAAGGGCGCCTTTACCTCAGCTGTCACGGCAAAGAAAGGCCTCTTCGAAGTAGCCAATGGCGGCACCCTCTTTCTCGACGAGATCGGCACGATGGGAATGGATATGCAGGCCAAGATCCTCCGCGTTCTGCAGGATCGGCGCTTCATGCACCTTGGCGGCGTGCAGGAGATCCAGGTCGACGTCCGCATTATTGCCGCGACCAACGTCAACCTGCAGGAGGCGGTGCGCGAAGGCCGCTTCCGTGAAGACCTCTTCTATCGGTTGAACGTCATCTGCCTGGAGTTGCCGCCACTCCGCTCCCGCCGCGAAGACATTCCTCTGCTCGCTGCTCATTTTCTGAAGTTTTACGCAGACGAAAATGGTACGGAAGATCGCTCGCTCTCGCCAGAGGCAATGCGCATCATCATGGACTATGAGTGGCCGGGTAATGTGCGCGAACTCGAGAACGCGATGGAGCGCGGCGTAGTACTCTCTACCTCGCGGACGATCAGCCCCGACCTGCTGCCAACTCAGCTGACCGGCAGCACCTACTCTGCGAGCCTTCTGGACCACCAGCCTAACGCTTCCCTCTTCGATCTGATGGAAGAGATTGAGCGCCGCATCATCTCGGATCGCCTGGAGCGTTGCCATTGGAATCAGACCGACGCGGCGGAATACTTTAAGATTCCGCTTTCCACGCTGAACCAAAAGATCAAACGCCTCAACGTTGAGGTTAAGAAGCGTGTGCGTGATTAGCTTCCTGGCTGAATGACAATCTTCATCGAGTCGGCCTGCGGATGCGACGCCAGATCAATCGCCGTCACCGCGTCCTCCAGGGAAAAGCGATGCGAGATGAGGTTCGTCAGATCGAATCCGGAGCGGAAGCCGCTAAAGACAAGCCGGTTGACATCTTCATTGAACGAGACTGAGGAGCTGTAAGAGCCCATCAACGTCTTCTCGTCCATGCAGACGGCTGCAGGATCGAACGGCGCTTCTCCATGTTGCGTCTGGGCGAACAGCATGACACGGCCACCCGGCCGGATTGCGTCCATTGCGACCTTAATCAGAAGGTTGCCACCTACAGCAAGCAAAGCCACATCGGCTCCGCGTCCTTCCGTGGCAGCCTTCGCCGCGGCGGCAACATCTCCTCGCGCGTCGAGCGGATGATCAAGCCCAAACTTTGCTGCAATCGCGTGGCGCTCAGAATACAGATCGCTTGTCAGTACGGTCGCTCCAGTCTTGCGTGCCAGAGCGGCCAATAAAACGCCGATCGGCCCCTGACCGATCACCAGCACAGTTTCGTCCGGTTGCAGGTTAAGCAACTGGATCGCTTTGTAGCAGGTGTTGACCGGCTCAAGAAACGCAGCCTGCTCGAACGGAATCTCATCAGGAATCTTTACCAGGCCCCCTCGCACGATCCAGTCCATTACGCGGATATACTCCGCGAAGCCTCCGCCAGAAGGCGCAAAGCCCGCAGTGCATCCAACCTTCTTGTAGACCTCGCACTGCGCGAAGGTTTTCTTGCGGCAGTAGTAGCATTCGCCACACGGGATGTGATGGTACGCCATCACGCGGTCGCCCACCGCGTAGCCCCTGACGCCCTCACCTACCCGCACAATCGTACCTGCCATCTCGTGTCCGAAGACACGCGGTGCGTCGTGCGAACCGGTATGAATCTTCTTTAGGTCCGTCCCGCAGATTCCGCAGGTGTGAATCTTAACCAGCACCTCGCCTGCGCCAATCTCGGGGACCGGAATCGTCTCGACGCGAACATCGTTCACTCCGCGATAGACCGCAGCGCGCATGGTGGCTGGCACCACATCAACTTTAATGGATACTTCCGGTTCGAATGAGCTTTTCGACATTTTTTTCTTTTATGAACTCCAGGATTAAGTCTCGCATGGCCTCCGCGGCGCGTGCACTGTTCTTTCCGAGACGCACCAGAGATGGCCAGTATCCGGGTCGAACGGCAACGTAGGCGAGAAAACTCATCATTCGCATCTGCCCCCCCTGGTCGATGAAGGGATTGAGGTCCGGCAGTGCCGCACCAACTGCATCCGACACACCTTTGATACAGAGCAGCGGGATGCCATGCATTTCGGCGAGTCGTGCGACCGTTGCCGCCTCCATATCGACCAGAATGGCTCCCGGGTAGGTCGCGGCCAGACGCATTTTTTCCGCGCCATCGGCGACACGCGCGGTAGTGACAAGCCGCCGTTGTCTTTTACCCTGGGTCGAGGAGAACTGCTCCCCCGTCTGGGCATCGATGACTACGGTTGGGATATGGACTGTTCCGGGACCCACTTCAGGATCAAGCGAGCCTGCCCAGCCAACCGACAGGAGCATGTCCAGCGGGCCATCGGAGACGGCGGCTGCATACGCTCTCAGAGCGGCGTCGGCGCCCATCCCTGCGCAGACCGCGACCCAGGTATCTGCGTCGCGAGAGAGCAGCCACTTCTTTGCTCCTTTGTCATTTGTGGCCACCCGTTGCCAGCCCTTGACGAGAGGTTTCAATTCTCCGGGCAGCGCTGCGATGATCGCAATCCTCATAAAGCTGGCGCGTATCCATGCGCGATAAACCAATCAATTGCCGTTCGCAGCGCGGGATACACCGGCAAAATCTGAAACCCAAGCTCGCGCTCAGCTTTTGCCGACGAGGCGAACATCATCTTCTTCCCCATGCGAACGGCCTCGACGGTAGCGCGCGGCTCTTTGCCCCGCAGTTTACCGGTAATCGTTTCATCGAAGAAAGCGAAGGTCATCGCGACGGCATGCGGCACCTTCCTCTTTGGGGACGGCAGTCCAGTGATGGCGGACATACGATCCAGAATCTGTTTCAGCGTAAGGTTTTCTCCGCCAAGGATGTATCGCTCGCCGGGCGTTCCGCGCTCCAGTGCAACGACATGCATCCGTGCGACCTCACCCACGTCGACGAGGTTCAGCCCAGTGTCCACGTATGCTGGAAACTTCCTGTTGAGGAAGTCGACGATGATCCTGCCGGTTGGCGTTGGTTTGGCATCGCCCGAGCCGATCGGTGTTGTAGGATTCAGGATCATGACATGCTGGCCGGTTCTTGCGGCCTTGATTGCCTCCTGCTCGCCCAGGAACTTCGATCGTTTGTAGTGTCCGATCATATCCGCCAGCGCAACGGGAGTCTCTTCGTTCACGATGGTTCCGTCGGCCTTGAAGCCCATCGTGGCAACGCTTGAGGTGTAGACCACTTTAGGCACACCTTCTTCCCGTGCGATGCGGAGTAAATCGCGGCTACCGTCAACATTGGCTGCATACATCTGTTGCGGGTCGCGAACCCAGAGGCGATAGTCGGCCGCAACATGGACGAGCGCGTCGCATCCCCGAATCGCCGGTCGCAGCGACTCAGGCTGTCTGAGGTCGCCGACGACAATCTCGGCGGGCAGACCTTCGATTGCAGCGAGACTGCTGGTCGTCCGGGTGAGTAGGCGCAACTCCGCATTTTGCGCAGCATAGGCGCGAGCGACGTGGCTGCCAACAAATCCAGTGGCACCTGTCAAGAAGACCTTCATCTGGAAGGAGGAAGGATAACGCAACTTGAGGCCGGCACGTTTTGAGAAGATGCGTGTTCTGCCGGTGCCTGAATGCGGTGCGGAGTTAGCAGGATCGCGTCGTGGGTTGCCGTCAGCACCATGTCCAGCGTCATTCCCCTTCTCAGATCGAGCGCAGCGACGATGCTCTCGGGAAGCGCAATACAGCCGCAATCCTGAATGATGACCTGTTCCATGATCTGTTTCGTCCTCTTAATCGAGTTTCTCAGGCTCGATCTGGATATTCCGTTCGCCGGCTGCCTTCTTCTCCCAGTACTTCTTCACCCAGGCCTCAAAAGTCTTGCCCGCGGCCGTATCCCGGCCCGTGAACGCGAGTGCGGCGATATCGGAGTAGGCGATGTTCACTTTGGCAGGTGCGTTGGCGGGAATGATGCGAACGAACGAATCAGTCAGAGAAGAACCGGAACGCCGGTCGAAGAGATACCCTACGATCTGCGAACCGTCCTTGCGTGTGATCGTGACATCACCGCGGTAGTCGAAGGCTTTCTCCAGCGCCTCGCGGATCTCCGCGTCACTGGCCAGCGCCGGAATCCAGCCCTCAAGATTTTCTTTCTCGCGGCCTTCGATGTGTTCGAGCTCGTCGGCGGTGTGCTGCTTCAGCTGTTCGATCTTCAAATGCTCCTGCTGCTCTGTCGCCATGGGCGTTAATCTCCTGAGACCGACTGCAGCTCGTTGCCGACGATATTTGCAGGGGCCTGAATCTGGACCAGCGCACCGTTGTGCTCCGGCCGCCATTCATTCAGCAACTGCCGTGCGCCCTCGTCCGGGTACGTGGACGGGAACATGTATTTTTTAGCAGTTACGAGAAAGCCCTTCAACGAGCCGAAGTTGTAATCGACAGCACTGGCCTCGTGACCCGAATGAACCATGCAATTGGCGCACTGCGGATTGCCGCTCTTGGCGCCGTAATTTTGCCACTCGGTCGTCGCCAAGAGTTCTTCAAAGGTGTCGGCATAGCCATCCTGCAGGAGATAGCAGGGCTTTTGCCAACCGAAGATGGAGAAGGTCGGCATGCCCCAGGGGGTGCACTCGAAGTTCTGCTTGCCCATCAGGAACTCGGAGAAAAGCGGATGGGTGTTGAACTTCCACTCCTTCTTGCGGTTGGAGAGAATGGCGCGGAACATCCTGCGCGACTTGGCCTTGCCGAGAAAATGGTTCTGATCGGGAGCCTTGTCGTAGGTGTAGCCGGGCGAAACCATCATGCTCTCGACGCCAGCCGCCATCATCTCGTCGAAGTGGGCACGCACGCTGTTGGGGTCGGCGCCGTCGAAGAGCGTCGTGTTGGTCGTAACGCGGAAGCCTGCGGCAACTGCGGCACGAACCCCCTCCATCGCGATATCGTAGCCGCCTTCGCGGCAGACGGAGAAGTCGTGATGTTCGCGCTGACCGTCGACGTGGACGGAGAACGAGAGATACTTGCTTGGCTTGAAGAGGTGCAGCTTCTCTTTGAGCAGAAGCGCATTGGTGCACATATAGACGTATTTCTTGCGCGCCACCGAGTCCGGCAACGATCTCCGGCATCTGCGGGTGCAGCAGCGGCTCACCGCCGGGGATCGAGACCATCGGGGCACCGCACTCTTCGACTGCCTTGAAGCATTCCTCGGGCGAGAGCTCCGCCTTCAGGATGTGCGCGGGATACTGAATCTTTCCGCAGCCGGCGCAGGCCAGATTGCAGCGGAACAGCGGCTCCAGCATCAGCACCAGCGGATACCGCTTGCGGCCTTTGAGTTTCTGCTTCAGAACATACGTTGCAACCGTCCAGGCTTGCGAGACTGGAACTGCCATCCGGTGTCTCCTCCATAAAATTGTACGCAGCACGTCTGCTGTTGCTGATAAGTCCTATGCTGCTGCCGCTTCTTTTTCCATCGCGCGTTTGTAGGTCGTCAGCGCGAGTAGCGGGAAATAATCCCGGTACAGGTGGTAGGCAAGATAAAACACCCGCGGGAACCCTGTTCCGGTATAGACCGCTTCATTGTTGCGTCCCGCAGCCGCTTCATCCCAGCTGCCGTTGTCCATCTGCTTCGTCACCAGCCAGCGGATGCCCTTCGCTACAGAATCACTCCTGGTGTCGCCGGCGGCGAGAAGCCCAAGAACGGCCCACGCTGTCTGTGATGGCGTACTTGGTCCAATCCCGCGGAGGGTCGGATCGTCATAACTGGCGCAGGACTCGCCCCAGCCGCCGTCTGCGTTTTGCACCATGCGGATCCACTCCGCGGCCTGCTGGATCGCGGGCTCATGATTCCAGACGCCCATCGCTTCAAGTCCTCGCAGCACGAGAAACGTCCCATACAGATAGTTGACGCCCCAGCGTCCAAACCAGCTTCCGTCGGACTCCTGTTCTTTGAGAACAAACTGGATCGCCTTCTCCACCCGCTTGTCGCGGCGGGTATAGCCGTAGTTCGCCAGCATCTCCAGAATGCGGCCGGTGATATCCACCGTCGGCGGATCGAGCATCGCGTTATGGTCAGCGAACGGGATGTATTCGAAGATCATCTTTGTGTTGTCTTTATCGAAGCTGGCCCAGCCTCCGTTCTTGCACTGCATGGCAAAGATCCAGTCGAGAGCCCGCTGCGACACGTCGATCTGGTTGCGCTCCCTGGGATGGCTGACGCAATTCAGAGCGAGAAGAACCTGGGCCGAATCATCCACATCCGGATAGAACTCATTGTTGAACTCGAAGTACCAGCCACCAGGCTGAACATTTGGCAAGGTCTTCGACCAATCGCCTTTGGTGCGGACCTCTTTCGACATCAGCCAGTCTGCGGCCTTAATCATGCGAGGATCGTCTTTCGCGACGCCAGCCTCGCCCAGTGCGTAGACTGCCTGCGCCGTATCCCACACCGGAGAACTGCAGGGCTGCATCCGGAAGGTTGGCGTGGGGTAATGCGGTTCGCCATCAGGATTGTCGATGCCAAGCTTCTCAAACTCGTCCATCGCGCGAATGAACTGGGGATCGTCCGGCGTATAACCCAGGCAAGCCAGCGCGATCAACGCATTCAGCATAGCGGGATAGATGGCACCCAGACCGTCTGATTTTTCGAAGCGCTCCAGCATCCACCGTTCCGCTTTTTTCAGGGCGATCTTGCGGAGTGGACGAATATGAACGCGCTCGGCCCAGTGCGCAATACGGTCCGCAGCGAGAAAGATATTTCTCCAGCCAAGGATTTTTTTCTTGTCCCACTTCAAATGGAGATGGGCGTTCTCACGGCCGCCCACGAAGAGTTCCTCGATCCCCTGCTCCTTCGTGAGTTTCTTAAACGGCTTCTTCGCGTATGCGATTGATAGCGGCACGACGATCGCTCTCGACCACGCCGAGATCTCATAGATATTGAAGTACCACCACTTCGGAAATAGAACGAGCTCAGGCGGAACCGCTGGAACAGCGTCGTATTCGTACTGCCCCATGAAGCATAGATAGATCTTGGTGAAGGTGTTGACCTCGGTGACGCCGCCGTTGGCAAGAATCCACTCACGGGCTTTTACCAGAACCGGGTGATTTGCCGACCAACCCATCAACTTCAACGCAAGGTAGGCTTTGACCCCGAGCGAGATGTTCGACGGACCATTCGGGTGGATGCTCCAGCCACCGTCTTCATTCTGATGACGGAGAATCTCGTTGACCGCGCGTTCCATCCGTCCGCGATCTCCCGTACCCAGCAGCGTATGGACGAAGATGTAGTCGGATTCCAACATGCTGTCGGCTTCGAGTTCACCGCACCAGTAACCATCGGGATGTTGCAAGCTGAGCAACCGGTCCTTGGCGCGCTCCATACCTTCAACAACATGCTCGAGACCAAGGTCAATTCGTCCAAAGCGCGGTTGTGTCGGCATGTTTACGATCTTCGGATTACTTGAAAATGTCCCCATGAAAACAAACTCTCAGTCTATGAAACTAGTTACCGGCCAACCGGCGGAGCGGACGCAATGGCCTGGACAATCTCTGGCGGCAGGCCGAAGCGAACATTCTCGGGCATGACTTCGACTTCATCGACTGAGCCATAGCCCATCGCTTGCAGGTATTCGACAACATCCTTCACCAACACTTCAGGAGCGGACGCACCGGCCGTTACAGCCACCGTGTTCACGCCTTCGAGCCACTCGGGCTGAATGGCGTCCGCAGTGTCAATCAAGTAAGAATTTGTATCCAGGTTCTTCGAGACCTCTACCAGGCGGTTCGAGTTCGAGCTGTTTCGCGAGCCGACGACCAGCACAAGATCCGCGCCATGCGCAACATTCTTCACTGCGGTCTGCCGGTTTTCCGTGGCATAGCAGATGTCCTGCGCATGCGGTCCGACGATGTTTGGGAACTTCTGCTTCAGCGCTTCGATCATGTAGCGTGCCTCGTCGAGCGAGAGCGTCGTCTGCGTCAGATATGCCACTTTGTTCGGATCAGGAACCACAAGAGCCGCGACCTCCTCAACCGTTGAGACCACCTGGGTCACATCCGGAGCCTCGCCCTGAGTGCCCTCAACTTCTTCGTGGTCACGATGACCTACCAGCACTAGCGAGTAACCCTGTTTCGCGAACTTGATCGCCTCGACGTGGACCTTGGTGACCAGGGGACAGGTCGCGTCAATGACCTTCAACCCGCGTTCCTTCGCCCGTTCCCGAACGGCCGGCGAAACGCCATGGGCAGAGTAGATAACCCGTGCCCCTTCAGGTACCTCGTCCAATTCATTGACGAAGATCGCGCCCTTCTTTGCCAGGTCGGTCACAACGTAGCTGTTGTGCACAATTTCCTTGCGCACGTAGATCGGCGCGCCGAACGTATCGAGCGCAATCTGCACGATGTCGATAGCTCGCACAACGCCGGCGCAGAAGCCCCGAGGCTTGAGAAGAAGGACCCGCTTAGTTTTCGTTTTGTTGCCGCTCTGGTCAGTAGAGACGCGCTCAAGAGTGGTTGTAGTCACGTCTATCAGTATACCGCGTTCAACCCATGACTAGTAACCTGATTTGAACCAACCTTGGTGCAACATGTGCATCAAAAAAAAACGCGAAAAACCTGCAGAATCGCGAAATTGATGCAACTTCCGCGTCTTTGACGCATCGCTCGGAATGAGAGGCCGCAATGCGTACTAGAGCTTCTGGCCTTCGCACGCTGGATGGCCGCAATCGCACTCCAACTTGATCTGCTTCTTCGCCGTCTCACAATACGCCGAACAGAACTTCTGGCCCGCGGGCACCGTACAAAGACAGCCGTCCATTGCACACTTCTTCGAATCTGCAGACATAGTCATTCTCCTGGGACTCTGGATTGATTTGGTTCTTCCCTGTCGGATGCACTTGCGCTGCCCCGAGATGCCGCCCCGCCCTCTATCGGCTGCTTTCCAGCAGATGTGCTGCGTGTTTCAGACTGGTTTCGGTCAGCTTTGCCCCACTCAACATTCGGGCAATCTCCTGCGTCCGCTCAGAATCCTCCATGCGGCGAACCTCGGTCTGCGTGCGCCCGCGTTTCTCGGTCTTCTCGATCAGGAAGTGCTGATCGCCAAAGGCCGCGATCTGAGGTAAGTGAGTGATGCACAACACCTGCTGCCCTTTCGACAACGTCTTCAGCTTTCGCCCGACCGCCTCCGCCGCGCGACCTCCGATGCCAATATCGATCTCATCGAAGACCAGGGTTCGCGGCAGAACGGATTTCTTCTTTCGCCCCCCCGCTCCCGAAGCAGCTTCTTCCACCGTCACCTTCAACGCCAGCATCACGCGGGACATCTCGCCGCCGGACGCAATCTCATGGAGCAGTTTTAGCGGTTCCCCCGCATTTGTGGCGATCAGGCACTCCACGTGATCCCAGCCATGAGCGGTCCAGTTCTCAGGAGCCTTCTCGGCCTTGACCTCAACGTGAAATCGCGTGCTCATCGCAAGGTCATTGATCTGCGACTCAGCCAGCTTCTCCAGTCGCTTCGCCGCATCAACCCGGTTCGCCGTAAGCTGCGCTGCAACGACCCGATACGCCGCCGCATTCTGCTCCTCTTTCGCCTTCAACTCCACCAGCAGCGCGTCTCTGTTCTCCACTTCAGCCAACTGCCGCGCAGCATCGGCGCCAAAAGCAATCACGTCGTTTAACGTTTGGCCATACTTCCGCTTCAGCCGATCAAGCGTTGCCAGCCGATCTTCAATCTCCTCCAATCGCCCTGGCGTAGCGTGAACATTGTCGGCGAAGTCGCGAACCTCAGCATCGACGTCCTCCACGATCGCCTTCGCTGCGGCCAGTTGCTGTGAGGGCTCCTGAAATCGCAGGTCATACCGCGCCAATTCTTCCAGATGCTTCAACGCCGCACCCAGCGCCGTCTCCGCAGAGCTCTCCGACTCATACAGCAGCTCATGCGCGCTCATTGCCGCGGTGTAGAGCTTCTCCGCGTTACTGAGCACTCGCTTCTCAGCCTCAAGCTGGACGTCCTCATCTTCGGCTGTCAGCGCAGCTTCATCTATCTCCCTGCTCTGGAATCGCCAGAGGTCTGCCATCCGCAGCCGATCCTGCTCCGCAAACTGCAACTCCTCCAGCTTGTCGGTCGTGGCTCGCCACGCAGCAAACGCTTCAGCGACAGCATCCGCATTCAATCCGCCAAAACGATCCAGCAGATTCCGCTGCTGCGCCTGATCGAACGCACCCAGCGTCTCCCCCTGCGAATGCACCAGCGCAAGCTCCGGCGCAAGCTGACGCAAAACTCCCACCGTTGCCGGCTGATTGTTGACGAATACCCGTCCTTTCCCGTTCGCCACAATCTCCCGCCGCAGCAGAATATGGTCCGACTCCGAGTCGATCCCGTTAGCATCGAGAATCGCAGCCGCTCCGGGCGTCAGTTCGAAGACGCAACTGACCACAGCCTTATCCGCCCCATGGCGAACGACATCGGCCGACGCCTTGCCACCCAGCAGCAGAGCCAGCGCGTCGATCAAAATGGACTTTCCCGCGCCCGTCTCGCCCGTCAAAAGGTTGAGTCCAAGGCCAAACGTAGCGACCGCACGGTCGATCACAGCATAGTTTTCCGCGCGCAACTCCAGCAGCATAGGGGCCTCAGGTAACGACGTATCGCGAGGATAGCAAACCTCGTTGTGGTCCCGTCAGGAACCATCCTGTACACCGACGGCCTGCACCACCGCAGATGCCCCCGTCTGATATCCCAGAATCACGATTTACACTAAACACTGGTGGAAATAACTATGCTCTGCACCCTCGCTCTGTACCTCTTTCAGGAAGACCCCACTGCCGCGGCTCCCGCTGCAGCCAACGGCAGCGCGCTCCTGGAGATGATTCACAACAGTGGCCCTGTCGCCTTCGCCGTGCTCGTGATTCTTCTCCTCGCGAGCATCTTTTCCTGGGCCATCATGATCTCCAAGTGGTCCCGCTTCGGCAGAGCCCACACGCAGAGCCTGCGCTTCATCCGCGCCTTCCGCAAATCGACACGGCTCAGCGAAATCGCCGCCGTCGCCGAGCAGTTCAAGCCCAGCCCGCTTGTCGCTGTCTTCAGCGAGATTCACGACGAGTACCAGCGGCAGAATGGCGGACGCGGCATGCCACGCAATCCAGTCGCGCTTGAACGCGCCGCCCAGACAGCCGCCAGTGAAGCTCTCACCGCCATGGAGAGCCGTATGACCTGGCTCGCTACTATCGCCGCCATCGCGCCGTTCATCGGACTCTTCGGCACCGTCATGGGCATCATCGACGCCTTCCATGGCCTGGGTACCGCAGGCGCAGCAACCCTGCGCGCCGTCGCACCCGGCATCTCGGAGGCTCTCATTACCACCGCCGCAGGCCTCGTAGTCGCTATCCCAGCCGTTGTCGGCTACAACCAACTTACCGCAAGGCTGCGCGAGTTTGCAGCCCGCATGGACGACTTCGGCCGCGAGCTCCTCAACGCCATCGAAAACGCAGCCATGATCACACCACCTGCGCCGCCGCAACATACCGAAGAGATCAGACGGAGGACCTTCTAACCATGGCCTTCTCATCCAAAGGACACACCCAGACCGCGCTCGCCGAGATCAACATCACGCCGCTGGTCGACGTGGTTCTCGTGCTTCTGCTCATCTTCATGCTCACCGCGCCTGTGCTGCAATCGGGCGTTGAGGTGGCGATTCCCAAGACGCGCACCGTCAATCAGCTCACCGAAGAGCGCATGGTCGTCACCATCGACCGCGAGCAGAACGTCTTTCTGCAGGACAAGCCGGTCAACGTCAACCAGCTCCCCGCCCTGCTGAAGACCACCGGCAAACCCGACGCCAAACGAATCATCTACCTCAGGGCCGACGAGCGCGTGCCCTTCGGCGCCTTTGCCTCGGTCATGGATGCCGTCAAACAGGCCGGCATCACCAACATCAGCATCGTCACCCAGCCGCTGAAACCGTGAGGAGGGTGTCATAGCAACGAATTTCCAGCTCGGCCACGGCGACTACGTTGACAGCGACAAGCTCGGCGCCACCTTCGCCGGCTCTCTGGTGCTGCACGGTCTGGTTGCCGCTGCCATCGTTGGCGGGGCGCTCTTCTTCCATCACCGGGCCAGCAACTGGGGTGAAAACGCGTCGAACGCCGGAGCCATCCAGGCCACGATGGTCTCCTCGATCCCGCTACCCCCAACGCAACGCACCCTCGACACAGGGGTCCTCACCTCCGAGGCTCCAAGCCCCGCCCCTGTCGTCACCAAAGAAAAGACCGAGCCGCCACCAAGCCCGAAAGAAATCGCGATTCCCGAGAAGATCACCAAGCCCATCAAGACGGCAGAGAAACCGACACCAGCGCCACCGAAGCACGTCCAGCCGGTCACGCCTGATCCGACCAAGGCCGTCACTGGCGAAACCGCAGGCATACGCATCGCTCAGTCCACGATGGAACTCAAGAACGGCACCTCCAGTATCTCCATTCAAGACCGCAGCTTTGGTGAGCGCTATGCCTACTACGTGAATATCGTCAACAGCAAAGTTTCGCAGAACTGGTATAAGGCGGAGGCTGATCCGCTTGCCTCGATGGATAAGAGCGCGACAATTGTCTTCGACATTGACCGTGACGGCGTTCCGTCTAACGCCCGTGTTCAGACTCGCAGCGGCTCGCCCTCCCTCGATCTATCAGCATTGCGTGCTGTCCAGCGTGTCGACGGCTTCGGCCCCCTGCCGCAGGGTAACCGCATTACGGTCGAGTTCACCTTTCATTTCCGGCCGCAATAGGCATTAATGCCAGTATTCGTATGATTACCTTGGCCCCGTCTTTCAGATACCCCGGAATTCCGGTTTTGCGTCTAACATTAGACAGAATGCATAGTGAACAACGTAGTTTCCCCATTCGAAACGGTCAGCGCTTTAGTTTCGCGGCCCTTCTCCTGCTGCTGGCCTGCACTGTCACGCTTTACGCGCAGGAAGGGTTCCATACCGAGACGTCAACTGGCGTCTCCAACGTTCGCATCGCCGTCGCCGACTTCAAAGCCGCCTCATCCGACGCGCAGACCGATACCCTGAAGCGCACCTTCGACACAACTCTCTTCGCCGATCTCGGCAACGCAGGGATCTTCGACATCGTCTCAAAGAGCCTCCTGCCGCAAACGACCCCAGGCACTCCCGCAGACATCAAGGTGCAGGATTGGGCGGTGGCCCCAACCTCCGCCGCCATGGTCGCCTTCGGCAACTTCGGAGTCCAGGCCGGCAAGATTACCTGCAACGGCTTTCTCTTCGATGCCAAGAACGTCCAGTATCCGCAGGTGCTCGCCAAGCAATACAACGAAGACGCGAGCGACGACTCCGCCCGCCAGATCGCCCACCGCTTCGCCGACGAGATCATCTTCCGGCTCAGCGGCGGGAGCCAGGGTATCGCCGAATCCAAGATCTACTACGTGAAGATCACAGGCGCCGACAAAGAGATCTGGGAGATGGACTACGACGGAGCCAACCAGCGCCCGCTCACCCACCTCGGTACCGTGTCGCTCTCTCCGCGCATCTCGCCCGATAGCAGCCGCCTTGCCTTCGCCTCCCTGGGCCATGACGGATTTCAGATTCGCATGTTTTCGCTCGTCCTCAACCGCATGGTCAATTTTACCGGCACCGGCGGAACGAACATCACTCCAGCGTGGGCTCCAAACGGCAAAGACATCGCCTACTCTTCCTCGCGCTCCGGCGACCCTGAGATCTGGGTCTCCGACGCCAACGGCGCACTGGCCCGGCGCATTACAAGCTTCCGCGGTCCCGATGTCTCACCCGTCTTCAATCCGCGAACCGGCTCGCAGATCGCCTGGATCAGCGGACGCACCGGCCTGCCGCAACTCTACATCATGGATACGGACGGCTCCGCCATCCAACGCATGACCGACGGCGGTTACGCGACGTCGGTCTCCTGGTCTCCCAACGGTCAGTTCCTCGCCTTCGCCTGGGACCGCAAGTACGGGCCCGGCGCACCCGGCGGACAGGACATCTACATCATGGAGATCGCCAGCAAACGCTGGATTCAGCTTACCCACGACGGTGGCCGCTGCGACTTTCCCTCCTGGTCGCCCGACGGCCGGCACATCGTCTACGCAAACACTGCAGACGGCAAAGCCAGCCACATGAAGATCATGACCATGCTGGCCGACGGTACGCAGAAACGCGCGTTGACCGGCCCCGGCGCTGATATGCCGAACTGGAGCTGGAAGTAAGCAGATTCCTCCCTGTGAGACCACTTCGCAGGCAACTGATTTTTTGAAATACTACCGATTGGCAGGAGATATTCGATGAGCGCAAGACAAAGCAGAATTAGCAAAACCCTGGCCCTGGCCACCACACTCGCCGCCCTCGCCATGGTCACGGGCTGCCACAAGAAAGCCAGTGGCGTTGATCCCAACGCTCTCGGTCCAGCTCCAGCCCCTGCTGCCGCTGCTCCTACTGCCACCATCACCGCGGATCCCGTCGCGATCGATCAGGGCCAGTCTGTCGTCCTCAATTGGCGCAGCCAGAACGCCAGCGCCGTCTCCATTGACGGCATCGGCGATGTCAACCTCAACGGTACCCAGACCGTCTCGCCCTCTAACTCCACGAACTTTCACCTCGTCGCGAAGGGAGACGGCGGCGTTACTGAAGCCAATGTTCGCGTTACCGTTCGCGTTCCTGTCGCTCCCACCGCACCGCCAACCGTAGCTGCAGACATGGGCAGTGAAGCCGCCTTCCACCAAAACGTTCAGGACATCTTCTTCGACTACGACAGCTACGACCTCCGTCCCGATGCGTCAACCTCGGTAACCCAGGCCGCCTCCTATCTCGCAGCTCATCCGTCCATCAAGGTCATCATCGGCGGATACTGCGATGACCGCGGCTCGGCCGAGTACAACCTGGCACTTGGCGAAAACCGCGCCAACTCCGCCCGTGCAGCACTGGTCTCAGCAGGCGTATCGGCGAACCGGCTGCGGGTCATCAGCTACGGCAAGGAGAAGCAGTTCTGCACGGACGAAACCGAGAGCTGCTGGCAGCAGAACCGGCGGGCCCAATTCTCACTCGATCGCTAACCCCACTTCAGCTCAGCCCTCGTGCACCTAATCGCGCGAGGGCTGACAGGAAGACAGAAAGCCGAGCGTACTCCGCCCATGATTCCTCATCCCAGTCCTCCCAGCCGCTCCAGTCTCAGCATTAAGCCGACTCATTCTGCCTGCGCCATCCTGCTGGCTGCCGCCCTCTTCTGCAGCTCTCCCGCCTTTGCCGTCAACAAGGACATGGTTCAGCTGCAGACTCAGATCCAGCAGCTTCAGGACGCCGTCGCCCGGCTCCAGCAATCCAACGACGAGCGCATGGGCGTCATGAAGGACCTCATCCAACAGAGCGCCGACTCCATTAACAAGATGGCTGTCACCGTCGACGGCCTGCACCGTCAGCTTCAGACCCAGCAGGAGGCGCAGGGCACGAAAGTCGACCAGCTCTCCGGACAGATCCAGTCGCTGAACGACTCCGTCGACGAGATCAAGGCGCGCCTCGGTTCCCTGCAGAAGCTGATGCAGGACATACAGGGCCAGCAGCAGTCCATGAACGCCAACATGCAGAACACACCGCAGCCTGGTGGCTCAAATCCAAACTCAACCTCACCCGTCACCGTAAATCCCATCCCGGCTCCCTCGGGAAACACGCCAGCTCCCGTCATACGAAAGGGCAAGCCCTCCGCAGGCGTTCCTCAAGCGGCCGATCCTACCCCCGCCGGACCAGCCGCTCCTCCTGCCGATGAGCTTTACAAAACCGCCCTCGGCGACTATATGTCCGCGAAATACGCCCTGGCTTCCTCCGAGTTCGGCGACGTCGTCAAGAACTATCCCGACAATCCTCTGGCGGGAAACTCCTACTACTACCAGGCCGAGATCGACTATCGCGGAGGCAAATACGCTGATGCCATCAAGGCCTACGACAGCGTCCTCCAACAATATTCGGACAGCAACAAGGTGCCCGTCGCACACCTTCACAAAGGCATGGCGCTAATAGCCCTCAACCAGAAAGACGCCGGCGTGCGTGAGTTTCGGACTCTCATCCAGCGATATCCCAACTCGCCCGAGGCCATGCAGGCACGCAGCAAACTCAGCGGCATGGGCGTCACAGTAACCCCCAGATAACGAGATCGTTTCTCGCGGGCTCCCCAAGCCCTCAGTGACGCAACCCCTGCATCAGAGCCTCAATCTCCACCCGCTCCTCACCCGTCAGCGGCAACAGTGGCAAACGCGGCCTCCCCCCGAAGTACCCATTCAAGTCACAGCCAAACTTGATTCCCGCCACTCCAAGTTCTTCTTCCACTCTCTCAGCAACCTGCTGCACCCGAGCCTGTTTCTCCTGAGCCAGTCCCTCATCGCCATCCTTCCACGCCGCCAGCACCTCATAGCACACTTGAGGAGCCGAGGCAGCAAACGCCGGCATCGCCCCCACCGCGCCAGCCCTCAGCCCCTCCAGCATCCAGGTAGTGGCTCCGGTCAACACCTGAAACCCGACGACCTTTGTTCGCGTCTTTGCAGCCGCCTTGGTCGGAGCGACCGCCAACGCTGCTCCTCCACCGGTCAATGTATCCGCGGCAATCAGCATGCCTGTCGCGCCATAGTCTCGAATCTGCATCCTTCCGGTTACTGCTGTGAACACCGCCGAGACCATGACCGCGCGCTTCACGTTCGCTCTCTGTTCTCTCAGCGCTTCAATTCTCTCCCGCCCGCCGGCGCCATCCACCAACCCAATAATCTGCGGATGCCCTGCAAGCTCGGTCACAACCTCGACCGGCAACAATCCGCCTGCGACTGAAGCCGCACTATAGAGCACAACCGGCAGTGTCGACCGGTCAGCGACCACCTGAAAATAAGTCAGCAGAGCTTTAGCATGCTCAGTAGCAGCACCTGCCCCAAAGATTGCCGGTCGCTTCACCAGCACTGCATCATATCCAAGCTCCGCGGCCGTCTCCGCCAGATCAAGCGTTCCCACCACGCTATCGCGCGACACCCCAGCGATCAGCACCTTCTCTGCCGCAGCCGCTTCCGCCACGCTGCGCAACGTCTGCCGCATCTCGTCCTCCGACAGCATCGTCGACTCGCCAGAATCGCTCAGCGCCACCAAACCCGCAACCGGCGTCTTCGAGTAGCGCGCCGCGTTGTGTTCTAGTTTAGGGAGATTGAGTCGTCCGTCGGGATAAAACGGCGTAGTCAGCGGAAGTTGAAGCCCTTCTAGCAGCATCTTCCTATTCTAAAAGCGAACACCCCTCACGGAGAGTACCCAGGCCTGTTAATCACTCGGCACATGCCACCAAAGACGTAATTGAAACCCGCATCACCGCCGGTAGATCTAGAGTACCCTTTGCTAGACAACCCATGGCGTTCGAACGTGACATCTCGCAAGACAAAACTCCTGGCGACCTCGCGCGCGAGGCTCTCTGGTTCCTCACCCACACCCTCATCGCATTCGTCCTGCTCGCCATTGTCGTTGGAGTCATGTCGCTGAACCACCCCGATCCCGATTCTTCGACGCCCAAGCTGCTCGGCACCGTTCTTGCATTTCTGGCCCCCCTGATCGGCGGCTTCCTTCTCGCCCGCATCCACCACAACAACGTCGCGATCTACACCTGGATCTCCGGCCTGGTCATCTTCTCAATCGTTTGCGTCTGGGTACTTGACCTGCCGACCGGCACCGGCCTCTGCGAAAACTGCGGCACCATCGAAAAAATCTGGCGCACGTTCTTCACTTTCAGCCACGGTAGCGGCCTCATGGGTGGCGACGGCCTGTTAGTAGGCGCCTGGATACCCCTCTCCATGATCGGCTACGCCCTCGGCGCGAAGTTCGCCCTCAAACTCTGAGACTGGCCATCGCCCGCAACCTTACTTGACGCTCGCGACAGCCTTCTCTTCACCCGCAAACCTGTCCAGATGCAGCGTCTGCAAGGCAACCACGCTCAGCGTGCCTTTCTGAAGCGCGGCGATTCCCTCAGCCGCCGCACGCGCTGCCGCCAGTGTGGTGATGGTAGGGATCCGCGCCAACACCGCCGCCCGTCGGATGGCCTTCTCGTCGAAGAACGTGTCCTGTCCGCGCGGCGTATTGACGATCAACTGAATCCGGTCACCCTTAATCAGATCGACCACGTTCGGGCGACCCTCCTTCACCTTGTGCACACGCTCCGGCTGCAACCCAGCCTGCTCCAGCACAACCGCCGTTCCATGCGTCGCCACCAGATGGAACCCCATCTCCGCAAATTGCCTCGCCAGAGAAACCGCGCGCTCCTTGTCGTGATCGTTCACGCTCAGGAAGACGGTTCCCTGTAGCGGAAGCACCTGCCCCGCGGCGGTCTGCGCCTTGGCAAACGCCTCGCCGAAGTTATCCGCCACTCCCATCACCTCGCCCGTCGACTTCATCTCCGGACCAAGCACCGTATCGACTCCTGGAAACTTACCCCACGGAAACACCGGCGACTTCACATAGTAGTGCGAGCCTGTCTCGAGGTCCCTGCCGCTCGCCAGCTGATCCGGCAGTAACTCCTTCAGCTTCCGTCCTACCATGATGCGCGAAGCAACCTTGGCCAGCGGAATTCCCGTCGCCTTCGAAACATAAGGCACGGTGCGCGAAGCGCGAGGGTTCACCTCAATCACGTACACCGTCCCGCGCTGAATCGCGAACTGGATATTCACCAGGCCGCGCACCCTGAGCGCCATCGCCAGCTTCCGCGTGTACTCCCGAATCGTCTGCAGCACATCGTCACTCAGATCGACCGCCGGCAACACACACGAAGAATCTCCCGAGTGAATCCCGGCCTCTTCGATATGTTGCATAATCCCAGCGATCAGCACATCGTCCCCATCGCACAGCGCATCCACATCGCACTCAATCGCGTCTTCGAGGAAGTGGTCGATCAGCACTGGCCGTTCCTGCGAGTACTCGATTGCCGTCGTCATGTACTGAACCACCGCAGCATCGTCATACGCAATCACCATCGCACGGCCGCCCAGCACATACGAAGGCCGCACCAGCACCGGATACCCGACACGATTCGCCCCGGTCACCGCTTCCTCCACACTTGTGGCCATCGCGCCCTCAGGCTGCGGAATCTTCAACTCTTCGATCAGCTTGCCAAACCGCTTCCGGTCTTCCGCCAGATCGATCGACTCCGGCGAAGTCCCGATGATCGGCACGCCCGCCTTCTTCAATGGCAGCGAAAGATTCAGCGGAGTCTGCCCGCCAAACTGCACAATCATTCCAATCTCCGCGCCCGACGAAGCCTCATGCTCGTACACTCCAAGCACGTCTTCCAGCGTCAGCGGCTCAAAGTACAACCGGTCGCTCGTGTCATAGTCGGTCGACACCGTCTCCGGGTTGCAGTTGACCATGATGGTCTCGTACCCATCCTCACGCAGCGCGAACGCGGCATGGCAGCAGCAGTAGTCAAACTCAATTCCCTGCCCAATCCGATTCGGCCCGCTCCCCAGAATCAAAATCTTTTTCTTCTTCGTCGGCGCCGCTTCATCCTCCTCGTCGTAGCAGCTATAGAGATAAGGAGTGTAGCTCTCGAACTCACCTGCGCACGTATCCACCATCTTGTACACCGGCATCACGTTCAGTCTCTTGCGCAGCGCACGAACCGCCGCCGTACCCTCCGCGCCAGTCAGCCCCCACACCGCCGCCAGCCGCTCATCGGAGATCCCCATCCGCTTTGCCGCGCGTAGCTGATCCGCCGTCACCTCCGCCATCGACACTCCGCCGATGGCCTTGATCTCATCAGTAATCTGTTTAATCTGATACAGGAACCACGGGTCCATCGACGTCATTCGCGCAACCTCGCGCACCGTCATCCCGCGCTCAAATGCATAGCGAATATATGACAACCGGTCGGGATGAGGCGTCACCAAACGCTGCGTCAACCGCCGCGGTTCAATGTCATCCGCTGTAGCCTTCTTGCCTGTCTCCAGCGACCGCACTGCCTTCATCATCGCTTCCTTGAAGGTCCGCCCAATCGCCATCACCTCGCCGACCGACTTCATCTGCGGCCCCAGGCCCTCATCTGCGCCGGGAAACTTCTCAAACTGCCACTTCGGAATCTTCACGACAACGTAGTCAATCGTTGGTTCAAAGCAGGCAGGCGTAGCCTTCGTAATATCGTTCTGAATCTCATCGAGCGTGTAGCCCACCGCCAGCCGCGCTGCAATCTTCGCAATCGGAAATCCCGTCGCCTTTGAAGCCAGCGCCGACGACCGCGACACCCGCGGATTCATCTCGATCACCGTCATGCGCCCGGTTAGCGGATTCACCGCAAACTGTACATTGCTTCCGCCAGTCTCGACGCCAATCTCTCGAATCACACGAATCGCAGCGTCGCGCATCGCCTGATACTCGCGATCGGTCAGCGTCTGCGCCGGAGCCACCGTAATCGAGTCGCCCGTGTGCACGCCCATCGGGTCAAAATTCTCAATCGAGCAGATGATGATTACGTTGTCCTTGAGGTCGCGCACCACCTCCAGCTCATACTCCTTCCACCCGAGCACGCTCTCTTCCAGCAAACACTCATGCACCGGCGAAAGATCCAGCCCACGCGCCAGAATCTCCATCAGCTCTTCGCGGTTGTAAGCAATTCCGCCGCCCGACCCACCCAGCGTGAACGAAGGCCGGATCACCACCGGAAAACCGATCTTCGCCGCAAACTCCAGCCCATCCTTCAGGTTGTTGATCAGCGCAGATCGCGGCATATCGAGGCCAATCCGCGTCATTGCATCCTTGAACAACAGCCGGTCCTCAGCCTTCTTGATCGCCTCCAGCTTCGCCCCAATCAATTCAACGCCAAGCTTGTCCAGCACACCCGAGTCCGCAAGATCCACCGCAAGGTTCAGCGCCGTCTGCCCACCGACCGTAGGCAGCAACGCAAACTTCCCCTTGCCGCCAAGCCCATCAGGGTCAAGCATCTCCGCTTCGATGCGAAGAATCTCCTCCAGATAAGCCGCGGTCAACGGCTCAATATAGGTTCTGTCCGCAACCTCGGGATCAGTCATGATCGACGCCGGATTCGAGTTAACCAGCACCACTTCATACCCCTCAGCCTTCAGCGCCTTACAAGCCTGCGTGCCGGAGTAATCGAACTCCGCGGACTGACCAATCACAATCGGTCCCGAGCCGATCACCAGAATCTTCGCAATGTCATTCCTGCGTGGCATATCTCTTCTTCCTTACTCAATCTTTAGCGCCGAAAAAATGCGCGACCAAAGCCGCGCTTTTTTGTTTATTTTTTGAACTCTTCCATCATCTTCCGAAAATCCTTGAAGAGATAATGCGAGTCATGCGGCCCCGGACTAGCCTCGGGGTGATACTGCACGCTGAACATCGGATCTGTCTTATGCCGTAGACCCGCCAGCGTCTGGTCGTTCAAATTCGTGTGCGTCTTCTCCACATCATCCGGCAGCGAATCAGGATCGACGTTGAAGTTATGGTTCTGCGCGGTAATCTCAACCTTGCCCGTCTGGTGATTCATGATCGGATGGTTCCCGCCGTGATGCCCAAACTTCAACTTGTACGTCTTCCCGCCCAAGGCCAGCCCGAAGATCTGATGCCCCAGGCAAATCCCGAAGATCGGCTTCTTCCCCTGCAGCTCCTTTACGTTCTCAACGGCATACTCCAACGGCTCCGGGTCACCCGGCCCATTCGAGAAAAACACGCCATCGGGATCCATCGCCAGAACATCTTTCGCAGACGTAGTCGCTGGCACCACCGTCACGCGGCAATTCTCTCGCGTTAGCATGCGCAAAATATTTTCCTTGATCCCGAAGTCATACGCGACCACATGCATCTGCTTTTTCGCGTCTTCGTCCACCGAAGTCAGCAGCGCATCGCCCGTCTGGTTCTTCGGCTCATTCGCATCCCACTCATAAGCGACCTTGGTGCTCACCACACTGGCAAGATCGGTGCCATCCATCTTGCGAATTGACCGTGCCTTCGCAACGAGCGCTTCTGCGTCAAGATTTTCACCCGAAGCAATCACCCCACGCATCACGCCATTGGCCCGAAGATGCCGCACCACCGCACGCGTATCGATCTCCGCGATCACCGGCACGCCATAGCGCTCCAGATACTCATCCGCCACCTGTGTCGAACGCCAGTTCGAGCTCATCGGCGAAAACTCGCGCGTCACCAATCCTTCGATATACGGCTTCTTCGACTCCGCATCACTCGGAGTCGTTCCATAATTTCCAATGTGGGGATTCGTAAGAACCACAATCTGACCCGCATAGGAGGGATCGGTAAAGATCTCCTGATAGCCGGTGAGTGATGTATTGAAGACCACCTCGCCAGAGCATTCCGCTCGTGCGCCAAAACTTTTGCCGCGAAAAATGCGCCCGTCTTCCAGCGCCAGTATTGCCTGCATTGCCTCTCCTGTTTGGAGTGGATTTAATAGATTCTATCAGCATTCACGCCTCGAAAACGCTCCACGCCGCCAAAACCTTCCGCGCAAAAAGAAAGACCCGGCAAAAGGCCGGGTCTTCTCGCTAATTCGAAAAACTTAGCGATGGTGATGACGATGATGACGACGATGATGATGGGACAAGGCGTTGGCAGGAACCACCGACCCAGCCAGAACAACGAACGCGATGGCAGCAAGGAACAACGTGCGCAACTTCATGATAGAACTCCCTCTCAACCCAGCCACTCTTTCAAATGGTCTGTAGTTAGATGCAGCGTATCCCGACTATTAATTTTTCGCACTACCTATTTCCGGTCATGTTCCAACCTTGATTACCCCGCCCACTCACTCAATATCCACCAGAAGATCCTCGCCCACGACACGCAGCGGAAACACATCAACCCGCTCATGTACCGGATACTCAGCCAATCCCGTCTTTACGTGGAACGTCCATGAGTGCCACGGACACACCACCGCATCGCCCTCAAGCCACCCTTGCCCCAGCGGTCCCTGCCGATGTGGACAAACATTGTCCAGCGCCGATAACTCACCATTCACATTCGCCAGACAAATCGCCACGCCCTCCACCTCGGTCTCCGCGACCTGCCCCACAGCAGGAGCCTCCGCCAATCCACACAACCTGACCCACTTCGCCAATGCAAAAACCCCGTTCTCTTTATGTTAGAGCCTCTACCCTGTACGCATGATTCACCGCCCAATCTCAAGGTGCTACAGTCGACATAGAAGCCCCGATGCCACGCCCCACCTCCAAGTCAGCCAGGCCAACTAACCCACAACCCGTTCCACCGGACGTCGTCAGTCCCATCTGGCTCGTCAAAGCCATCGCCCTTACCATCGTTGCGGCGCTCCTCTGCGGCTACCTCACCCTCTGCCTGCTCTTCTACCAGGGCCAGTGGCAGCTCGTCCTGCATCCCAACCGCACCTCCGTTAGCCCAGCGTCGATCGCCGGCATTCCCTACGAACTCATTCGCTTCGGCCCCGACGAATCCGCCACCCCGCAACTCACCGGCTGGTGGATTCCAGCCTCACCCGGCAGTCGCTACGCATCCATCACCGTCCTCTTCCTGCCCGACGGCAACGGCTCCCTCCTCACCTCCATCCCGATCCTGGCCAGCCTCCACAACGTCGGCCTCAACGTCTTCGCATTCGACTATCGCGGCTATGGCCAGAGCGCCGCCGCACGCCCAAGCCAGCAAGGCATGATCCAAGACGCGAACTCTGCATGGCAGTACCTCACTGCCACCCGCGCAATTTCCGCACAACGTATCGTCCCCTATGGCACCGGTGTCGGCACCTCCCTCGCAACCAGCCTCGCCGCCAATCACAACGACATCCCTGCCTTGATTCTCGACACACCCCGCGCCGACCTCCTCGACGTAGCCATCCGCGACCCTCGCGCCAGGCTCCTCCCGGTTCGCCTCCTGTTCCACGAACTCTTCCCGCTAGCCGAGCCACTCTCCACCCTCCGCACACCCAAGCTGCTCCTCTCCCGCACCACAGCCCCGGATCAGACCTTCCTCCACGCCTCCGATCCGAGGTTCACCGTCGAGCTCGCATCTCCTTCTGAAGCTCTCTATAACCAGAGCCTCGTCCGTTTCCTTGATCAATATGTAGCGATCAACCGGCAATGACCAAACACCTGGCCGAATAGTTTCCTCCCGCACCCGTGCCTTCCGCGGCACCCGTTCGCGAAATCTCCAACAATCCCCTCCGCTCCACCGATTACCTTTGAGTGTGGGGGAAATCTCTTATGACAAAATCACTCAACAACCTCCAACCCCTTGGCGCGCTGGTCATGCGTCTCGCACTCGGTGTCTCCATGACCGTGCACGGCTACGAAAAGGTCATCCCGCACGGCGCGCTCAATCATTACGTCCACTACATCGTCTCGCTCGGCATTCCGCACTGGCTGGGCTACGTCTCGGCTTACACCGAATTCATCGGCGGCATTCTGCTCATCGTCGGTTTACTCACCCGCCTCACCGCAGCGCTGATCGCCATCAACATGCTCGTCGCCTTCTTTTATGTCGGCATTCATCAGGGCTTCGGAATCTACAACTACATCCTCGCTCTCGTCGCACTGGGAATCATGCTCACCTTCTACGGAGCGGGAGCGCTCGCGCTCGACCGTAAGATCGGCTTCGCATAGTCCCCCAGAAAACAATATTCCAGACGGAGAGAAGGCCCCCGATACTGTGGGGGCCTCACATGTTGGTGGGGAGTCTTTTGTTGCGGATAGGTGAAGCCGGAACCGTGGGAACATCTAGCCCGGCTGACTACACTCAATAAGACGCTGCTTCCCCGGAAAAGTTGTCCATTTTTTTCCACTATTCTGTAGATATAACTTTTTTACATTCCATAAACAGAAGGTAGACACCAACCTTACATCTCCAGCCCATACAGGTAGTTAAAACTAGTAATTAAACTAGCTGAACTGCAAAAACTCGACCGGATTGACCTTCGCCCCCGGGAAAACCAGTTCAAGATTCCTTGATCCCAGTGTGTTGTAAGCAGCCTCGCCCAGCACTTTGCGAAAGTCCGTCGTCACGGTGAGGTCACGACCTTCGTTTAACTGCTCGTTCGCCAGCCCCGGCCATCTGCCGTAGATCTTGCCGCCCTTCACCTTTCCACCCAACACGAACATGACATTTGCGTGACCGTGGTCCGTTCCGCCGGTGCCATTCTGCCGAGCTGTCCGCCCAAACTCCGACATGGTCACCAGCGTCACATTCTCCGCGTCGTCTCCCATATCCTTCCAGAAGGCGGCAATCGTCTCGGAGAACTCCCGCAACCGATTCGCCAGTTGACCATTGATGTTCCCTTGGTTCTGGTGCGTATCCCATCCGCCGATATCGGAGAAGGCAGCCTCCACCCCAAGATTCGCCTTCAGCAACTGTGCAACTTGTTTCAGACTGTTCCCAAACGGAGTGTTCGGATACACCACCCCCGGCGCCGGCTGGTAGTGCGCCGGATCAGCCGCCTTCAGCATCTTCACCGCTTCAAACGTCTCCTGCCCCGTGCCATGCAGCATTGTGTCGGTGCTCTGGTCATACATCGCCTGAAACGCGTTGCTGATCGGCGATGTCTGCGGCCCTTTTCCGCCAACCGAGAAGTCTGCAAGATTATTCACAGCAATCGCCGGCAACTTTCCCTGCAGCGTCCGCGGAACCTGCGTCCCCAGCGCCACAGCGCGAAACGCCGAAGGCTTGCCCGTCACCACCTCCGCCTGCAACGCGCGGTTCAGCCAACCGTCGGAAGTGGACTTCACGCCCGGAGTGCCACTCTCCATGTAATCCTGTGCATCGAAATGCGACCGCGTCGTATCCGGCGATCCCGCTGCATGAATAATCGCCAGATGTCCCTGTTCATACAGCGGCTTGAACGCCGCCATAGACGGATGCAGCCCAAAAAATCCGTTCAGGTCCAGAACATCCTTCTCCTGAATCGCAATCGAAGGCCGCATCGCATAGTAGTTCTTCTCCTTGTACGGCACCACGATGTTCAACCCATCGGCCGCACCTCGCTGGAACAGGACAACCAGCTTCTTTTTGTTCGCCGCCGCCGTCGTCACCTCAGCCAGGACGCTCCGCGACAGAAACGCCGGAATCGTGGAAGTGCCGACCAGCGCCAGCGCCCCACCCTTCATGAACCCACGCCGGCTAACCCCACGCTGCGCCGCGTCGCGTCCATGAATGTCGCAACCCCAATCGCTGCAGTCCGCAATTGTTTTCATCTTCGCCATGGTAACCCCTAGCCTGCCGCCGGAAGAGATTCACGGTCAGCGTTATCTGGTGGTACAAACGCGTTTGTCTTGACTAAGTTGCAAATCCAGTTTGATTTCGGTTGGATTTTCTTCGTATTGCCGTCATTAAGTGCACCTGCTTCCGCACTTGCAGACATCCTAAATCCAGCGGGCTTGTCACTCTCTACCGCCGCTGAAACTCCGGAGACCCAAGCAGCAACCCAGCCATCATCGCAGCCTCCCGATCCAGCGGCGGCCGTCCTGTCTGTCGCAGCGCCGCAGGATTCAACACCTGCGCCATCGGCTCAAACTCGTTCGCTCGAATCGAAAAATCCCTCTCCGCCTGCTGCTGCATCCCCTGGTTCTGAAACTGCTGTAACACCGTCGATCGCGTCCGCTCGCTCACCGCCTGTCCCAGCAGCAAAATTTCCAGCTTTGCTTCTTTCGCCGCTACGCCATCGCCCGACGTAAAAGTCGCCGGCTCGATCCCCGCCCCCGTTTGCCCCAGTAACCGAGTCCAGTCCGTCTGAACACCCGGAATTCGATCGCTGCTCAACCCCAGAGCAAAGTTCATCCGGCTCACCAGGTCCCCCGTATTCACCCATGTCTCAGCCATCCAGCTATATCCATTCGGCGTCTGCATCCCGTACAGCGGCATCCCCAGCTTTTCGAGCGACTGCACCAAAGGAATCGCAATCTTCACATCCGCCCCGCTCGCCCGCACTGCCGAAACTACAAACTCCTCCGGCGTCTTCATCTTCGCCCGGTACACCTCCGGCGACCAGAACTCCGGCGAATCGAACATCGTTCGCAACACCGTCTTGATGTCCCCGTCGCTCGCCACAAAAGCCTTCGCCATACGGTCCACCAACACCGGTGGCGGCGTATCGCTCACAAACCGCACCGCCAGCTTGGTCGAAATAAACTTCGCCGTCGCCGCACTGGTCGCCAACATGTGAAGCACCTGCAGCCCTTCCTGCATGCCCGCTTGTTCGCCGTGAAAAGTCGCGGCGCCACATGGGTTCCCGCCGCCAAAGTCACCCACCCCACCACCCAAAGGCCGCCCGAGCAACACCCTCCCACTAGGCTCCTCATAACTAGTCCCCCGGATTACCTGGCCCATCACCATCTTGTTGCCCGGCTCGTGGCGCCGCTCCTCAAAGTTGAACGAGCCCCCGCAATACGGACGGTCGATCGTCCATCCCGTCAGCACCTTCGCCACCTGCGTCACATCCTGCTGCGTGTACCCCTGGCCGCAGACTTTATCCAACATGCTCACCGGGCGATCCGCGCTCACCTCACACTGCACGCCAAGCGTATGCAACTCCATCAGCTCGCGCGCATAGTTCTCATTCAACCCACGGTCCTTCAACGCTTGCTTCACTTGTGGATTCTGCGCGAACTTCGCAAACCTCCCGCCATTCCTCGCCGCCGTCGAATCCGGTCCGATGCTCTGCCAATTGTCCAGATACATCAACATCGCCGGACTCTTCGCCGTAGCTACCAGCAGGTCTTCAAATTTTCCCAGCGCGTTCGGGCGGATCGTCTCACGCTCATACGCCGGCAGCATGTACGGCTCATTCTGATTCTTCTTGAGGTACACGTTGAAATGGTTCAGCCAGAAGTCCGTCATCACCGCTTCCAGCTGCCGCTCGCTATACACATCACGCAGCATCCGCGACTGCAGCAGCTCTGCCCCAATCATCCTTGGCGAACCCTGCAGCGCAGCCAGCGTCTCCCGCTGCATCGGCGTCAGCCCCTCCCCAGCTTCTGCAAGCTCCGCCTGACTCAGACTCCTGCGAAACGCAATCAACTCCGACGGCGGCATCGCCAGAATCCGCTGCATCCGCTCATCCGGCGGCAGGTTGATAATCTTCACCGCCTCCAGCCCCGAGTAGAACTGCTCCTCATGGGTCGCCATCGCCGGTATTGCCGGGTCCACGCCATCTCCGGGGAGCGCTGTCTTGTCCTTCCCTTCAGCAACCTTCGCCATCGCCGGCGACATTATCTCTCCGTCACCCTTGGCATCCGCAGCCTGTTTCGCCTCCTGCTTTGCCTTTGCCGCTTTATAGAAAGCAATCTCGTCGGCATAGATCGCATGTTCCACTGGGTCGGACGGCAGCGGTATGTTCCTCTCAATCATCTGCCGCAGCAGCTGAGGGCTCGGATACCGGCGAATCATCTCCGCCTGCGACATCCTCATCGCAGGAAACATCTCCAGCCGCGACTCCAGCGCCGAGTCGTCGATACTCGAAGGATTCAACTGCTGCTCAAACCACTGCTTCAACCCGATCGCCTGAACCGCCGCAATATCGCCCGGCCGAGGCCCAAACGTAAACCGGTTCAAAGCATGCAGCACCCGCTGTTCGCCCTGAATCTGCTGCGTCGATACAGCGACCGGCTTACTGACCGCACCCGCTGCCACCACCGGCTGCCCAACCATCAACCCACACAAAACACCAGCCACCAAAGCTCGCATCGAGTCCATCAGTACTTCAGCAGACACCAGTCCGAATCGCATAAGCACTCCTTATCGCGCTCCAGCCAACCCGCTCAGCTCAAACAGCGAGAGAACTGCATCTGCAACTCTCAGACCCGCGAACCGCCCAGCAGTTGCGGACAAATTTGCATCGAAGTCGTCGGCTAGAACGCGGCCAACTCCCGCATAGCCACGTACAGATCCTCCGGCTGCGGCAGAATCGCATCCTCCAGCACCGGCTGATACGCCACAAATGTATCCATCGCCGCCACCCGCCGCACCGGGGCATCCAGATCGTGAAACAGCTCATCCCCAATCCGCGCCGCGATCTCCGCGCCGTACCCCCAGCTCAACATATCCTCATGTGCCACGATCACCCGATTGGTCTTCTTCACGCTCTCGGCAATCGCCTCCCAGTCATAAGGAGTCAAACTCCGCAGATCGATCAGCTCCACATCCACGCCCGTCTCGCGATGCAGCTTCTGAGCCGCCTGCAACGCCCGCGGCACCACAGCTCCATAGGTCAGCACCGTCAGATCCTTCCCCGGCCGCACAATCCTCGCCTTCCCAAAAGGAATGCAATACTCCGGCCCCGGATAAGCTGCGCGCCCAAACGTCTCGCGGTACAGCCGCTTGTGCTCGAGAAAAATCACCGGATCGTCGCACCGAATCGCCGTCCGCAGCAAACCCATCGCATCCAGCGCATTCGACGGCATCACAATCCGTACCCCCGGCGTATGCGTAAAGATGCTCTCACCCGACTGCGAGTGATAGATTGATCCACCCGTCAGATACCCGCCAATCGGCACCCTGATCACCAGCGGGCAGCTGAACTCCCCATTCGACCGCCACCGCACCAGCGGCAGCTCATTGCGCATCTGGTGCATCGCCGGCCAGATGTAGTCGAAGAACTGAATCTCCACCACCGGCTTCAATCCGCGCACCGCCATTCCAATCGCGCGGCCCACAATATTCGCCTCGGCCAGTGGCGAGTTGAAGCACCGCTCGCTGCCAAACTCCGTCTGCAACCCTGCCGTCAGCTTGAACACCCCACCTTTGCCCTTCACCTTACCGGCGCGCAGCGCCTCATCCCGCGTCGCATCGGCAACATCTTCGCCGAACACCACGATCCGCTCATCCCGCCGCATCTCGTCCTTCAGGCAGCAGTTGATCAGATCCGCCATCGTCCGTTCCGTCGGATCAGCAGTCGCCGCACGCTCGGTGGCAAATCGCCCATCCATCGGACTCAAGTCCTCCGAGTACACATGCTTGGTAATCGAAACCACTGTCGGCAGCGTCGCCATCACCGCGCGATCCGCCGCCCGCTGCACCTCTTCGTCCACCTGCTTCTCGAGCCGGTTGATCCCATCCGCGTCAAGAATCCCCTCACGCAGCAGCCACATCTGCATCCGCGAGATCGGATCCCGCGCCGCATCCGCCGCCAGCTCCTCCGCCGACCGGTACAGTCGTTCATCATCGCTCAGCGAGTGCGAGTACGGCCGGATCACGTGCCCATGCACCAGCGCCGGACCACTTCCGGCCCGGCAGTACGCCACCGCCTCCGCCATCGCCTTGTAGGACTCGCAATCGGGTCCGTCCCATCAATCTCGGCAAAATGGAAGTTTGGGAAGTTGGCCACCAGCCGCGAAATATTTCCGCCCGGCGTGTTCACCTCCACCGGCGTGGAGATTGCGTACCCGTTGTCCTCGACCACAAACATCACGGGCAGCTTGCCATTGCGAGCCGTGTTCAGCGCCTCCCAGAACTCTCCCTGTCTGGTCGAGCCCTCTCCGATCGAGACATAGACCACCTCGTCGCCTGAAACGTGACATCCTTGAAGTCGCGATAGTCTCGCCAGCCGCCCTCATGTTTTGCCAGCGGCCTCGGGATGCCGCGAGTAATATCGCCCCGCCTCCGCGCAGCCCACCGCGTGCAGACACTGGGTCGCCGTCGCACGAACTCGGCGTGACGATATGCAGCTTTCTGCTCGACCAGTGCGACGGCATCTGCCGGCCGCCGCTCGCCGTATCGTCCGCCGCGCCCACCGCCTGCAGCAACTGCTCCTCGACCGTCTTGCCCAGCGCAAGGCAGATCGCACGGTCGCGATAGTAGGGAAAGAACCAGTCGTACCCGGGCTTCATCGCCATCCCGGCGGCGACCAGGAGCGCTTCATGTCCGGCGCACGATATCTGGAAAAAGATCTTCTGCTGCCGCTTCAGAACAATCTCACGGTCGTCTGTCCGGCGCGACAGATACATCAGCCGGTAGAACTCCACCAGTTGCTCTCGCGTCAGCGAGTTCTCCACCACGTTGGCTCTCTCCGCCACGCTGACCGCTGTCTTCTTGTTCTCCTGCACGCCGGATCCAGACTGTCTTGCCATGCACCCATCCTTTCCATCAAACGCATCGACACCGCCGCTCAATCAAGCCGCAGACAAGATTGTACCGGGAAGCCCCCTGTTCGACTCCCCGGAAACGCTTTTTTGACTCATCGTTCACTTTGCAAATACACCTGAAAATCGGCGACCACAAGGCCGCCCATTCAGAACATGTTTCAACCTAAACAAACAAAGGAGCCAGCACCAGAGTAATCGTGGCCAGCAGCTTAATGGCAGCACATGCAGACTCGGTCCAGCCGTGTCCTTGAACGGATCGCCGACCGTATCGCCGACAACCGCCGCCTTGTGCGCCTCCGACTTCTTCCCTCCATACTGTCCCGTCGATGAACTTCTTGGCATTGTCCCAGGCGCCGACCGACCGTTGTTCATCAGCATCGCCAGCAGCACACCCGGAATCGTTCCGACCAGTAGCGAATCCTGCGACCGCCTCCGCGCCAGCCAGATTCACCGCCTTACCGGCAATCGCCGGAACCGGCAAAATCGTTCCGGCAGCGTACACAGCCGCGTTCGCCTGGAAACTCGCACTGAAATGCCGGAAGATCAACCCAACCGCAACCGGCATAGCGACCACCAGCGCGCCCGGCAAAACCATCTCCTTCAGCGCCGCCCCCGTCACAATGCGAACGCATCGTCCATAGTCAGCTTTCGACGTCCCGGCCATAATGCCCGGATTCTCCTTGAACTTGATCTCGCACATCCTGCACCACCATCTGCGCGGTTCGCCCCACCGCCTTGATCGCCATCGAACTGAACAGGTACGTCAACATCGCCCCCAGCAGCGCACCGACAAACACCGGAACCTGCGCAAGGTTGATGTTCGTAAAGCTCCAGCCCGGCGGCATGTATCCCCCGCTACTGCGACCTTCGCCGCCACAATCGTCTTGATCTCTTCCAAGTAAGCCGAGAACAAAAGGAACGCCGCCAGCGAAGCTGAACCAACCGCATACCCCTTCGTCAACGCCTTCGTCGTGTTGCCCGCCGAATCCAGCTTGTCCGTCCGCTCACGAATCGCATCCGGCTGGTTCGACATCTCGATAATGCCACCAGCGTTATCCGTGATCGGCCCAAACGTATCCAT
>CAWIRK010000011.1:0-537676 GCA_963838555.1 uncultured Acidobacteriaceae bacterium
ATTTTCTGCCGGAGTGCCACATGACTTCCACCGCGATCCGGGACCGGCGCCGGACGCTGCGTTACCGGAACCTTGTGCTGAAGCAGATGGTTCAGATGAAGAACCGGATATCGGGGCTATTGATGGAAACCGGGGTGAGCTATAACAAGCAGCGGCTACGTAAGCTGGGTTACTTCACGGAGCTGATATCGAGCAACGACGAAGTAAGCGAGAGTATCCGGCCGTTGTTGAAACTCAGCCGGAGAGCCGATCGTTCGTTCTCAGCGGCTGGACTATGCCCTGGTCAGTTCGCTGGAACGAGATCCGTTGCTCGCCGAACGGCTGGAGCGGTTGAGGACGATCCCCGGGGTCGGGCCAATCACCGCACTAACCTGGGCTCTGGAGATCGGCGATGTCTCACGCTTCCAGTCGATCAAGCAGGCCATCGGCTATTGCGGACTCTGCAGCGCAGAGAGGAGCTCTGCCGACAAGCTAATCCGAATGCCCATCTCCAAGCAGAGGAACAAGCACATTCAGCAAGTACTGGTGGAGGCTGCGAAACTGGCTCCTCGATACAACCATGAGCTGGCACTGGTTTATGAGCGCGAACAACAGAGAGGGAACAAGAACAGGGCAACGCTTGCCGTAGCCAGGAAGATGGTTGCCTACATGCTCGCCGTCGAGCGCAGAAAACAGGATTTTGTGCCCGCCGAGCAACTTGGAGGCACCGCGGCAGCGTAAAAAACCTGCCCTGGGAATACAAAACATCAGGATCATTCGGTGCGCAGGCTGCCAGGTCCCGCAGATGACGGGCTGGGCGACGAAGACAACTTCCGAGGCCCCTTTCGGTTTGTTTCGGGACTGGCAGAGAACACAAACTCAATCTTCTGTGCGGACTCTTTGGAGTCTCAGACAGCAAATGGATGTCCGGTTCTGCGGAGAGCAGGAACCAAAAGCCGAGAGGCACTGTTGCGTAACCACGGATTCTGATCAGACTAATAATGCGCTCTCTCGAGCGCCAAGAAGATTTCGTGCTTTTCTCTTGACAATGACTTACATGGATGCCCGTCATCCAGTAGCTTTCATTCATCAGTTAGTGAAGTTGATTGTGCGCCACTCGCTCAGCGTCACCAGACGCTCACGGCGAGACGGCTTGCGCGCTGACCACAACGATTCCGCTGTCGGTGACGTGATACCGATTTCGATCATGTTCCGGGTTATAGCCGATGTGCTCGCCGTCAGGTATCGTGACGCCTTCGTCGAGAATGGCTTTACGAATCTTGCAGCCTGACCCAATGACGCAACTGTCGAGGACCACCGAATCTTCGATGAGACTGCCTCCCCGTATCTTGACGCCTCGCCCGACGACAGAGCCCCGGGCCGTTCCACCTGAGAAGATGCACCCTCCAGAGATGATTGAGCCGCTCGCGTAGCCCATATCGCCATGCTCGTCGAAGCTGAATTTGGCGCTAGGATCGGGATAGCTGGCCGTATGAATCGGCCAGCGGCTGTTGTACAGGTTCAACGAAGGGATCAACCCGCAGAGATCCATCTGGGCGTCGTAATAAGCTTCTAGAGTTCCGAGATCTCGCCAATACATCGGCGCTTCGCCTGATTCTCCGGGAATCATGTTGGTTTGGTAGTCATAGGCGTACATCGCTGCTCTTCCCAACATCGATGGCAAGATGTCGTACCCGAAATCATGCTTGCTCTCCTTCCGAAGAGCGTCGGCCTGCAACTCCGTCAATAGAAACCGTCCAGAGAACAGATAATTCCCCATAGACGCGTAGATTTGGTCTGATCTGCCTGGAATCGTAGGTGCATCTATGTCCTTCTCGTGGAACCCTTTTATGGCACCGTCTTGACCAGCCTCTATGACGCCGAACTCGGTCGAGAGATGAGATGAGACCGGAATTGCTGCTACGGTTACGTCAGCATTCATCCGCTCGTGGAACTCGACCATATGGTCGATATTCATGCGGTAGATATGGTCGGCCCCAAAAATCGCCACAGTGCACTCATCGGGGTTATCGATCAGGTCGAGATTCTGGAATACCGCGTCAGCCGTTCCTCGATACCACGCCTCCTCACCTGCGCGGACCTGAGCCGGGGCTGGAATGACGAAATGATCTCTAAGCAGGCTACTGAATTGCCAGCCGTCTCGCAGGTGTTTCAAAAGTGATTGGCTCCTGTACTGAACCATGACGTAAATGGAAAATATGCCAGAGTTGATGAGATTGCTGAGGACGAAATCGACCATGCGGTACTTCCCCCCGAAAGGCACGGCTGGCTTGGAGCGCCCTCGGGTGAGGGGCAATAAACGATTGCCTCTGCCACCTGCCAGAACAAACGCGACTATCTTGCGTCGCATATTGACCTCGTCATTGGATCTAAGCCGCAAACATGTGACTCAAGGCACTGCACCACGCGAGCGTTAACCGGGCAAACCCACTCGGGAGTAAAAGGTGTACGCTTCAAACTAGGTAAAGGCGATGCCCTGCAGGATTTGTATCCAGTTGGAACAGGCAGCTGCGGAGGCAGTAAGATCAGACCCGCCCAATATCTTGCTTGGACTCAATGAAGCTGGTCTACGCAACCGCGCTCGGCAGAAAGAAGAGCGGACACTCAAGGCAGAGACAGACCTTGAAAAGCACCAGCGATCATGCGCCAAGAGGGCAGACGGTCCGGCGTTTTGATTGGTGCTGCGTAGCGGCTTCCGAGTGCTCGGCGTATCGGTCCATTCACCCCCCGAATCGCTGTGGCGTCGGTAAGCGGATGCGCATTTTGTTCCGTCTCTTAACTGGCTATTCACCATCAGGCTTCTCCCACTCCTCTCGATTGCCAGAGGTTCGATGTGGTTAGTTCCTTACCATTCCAGTGCTGGCAGAATGCTGAGGCAGACAGACTGAAGACACGGCGCCCGAGGCGCGTGGAGGAGAACCAATGGGAGGCGGTATAAAGCCAACCTCCCATTGAGTTCTCACACGCTACTGGTTTTACGCGGCCTTGCCGGAAGTTATGGCTTCGAGGGTCTTCTCGCCGCCAACATTTACTTTGATCTGTGTGGGCTTGGCTTCGGCCTTCTTGGCGAGGCTGATCTTCAGCACGCCCTTATCACAGCGGGCGCTCACTTGCCCTGGTTCCACGGAGCTCGGAAGCGTGAACGAGCGGGTAAAGCTTCCGTATTGCCGCTCGACGCGACGGAAGTTCTCCTCTTTCTCTTCCTTCTCGATCTTGCGCTCGCCATGGACGGTGAGAGTGTTGTTCTGAACGGAAACATCAATGTCTTTTTCGTCGATGCCCGGGACTTCAATCTTCAGAATAATGTTGTGCTCGTCTTCGTAGATGTCCACCGGCGGCGCGAGGGCGGTGGTTGTCAACGCCTCCGCCGGGCCTTCGGGGCTGTACGGCTCACGGAAAAGACGGTTCATGCGATTCATGCGGTCTTGCATGGCGGATAATTCACGGAGAGATTCCCAACCGGTCAATAGTGTCATGACGCAGTCCTCCTTAGCAGTAATCTAAGAGGAAAAACTTCAGATGGGCTGACTTAGTTCAGTGAACCTGAACGAGTAAGAAGAGATACTTTGCTCAACAATAACCCTAGGCTTGTGAAGCAACGGTTGTCAAGATGCGCTAGTGTCCGCTGTCGCTCCAATCTGAATGATGGACCAGTGACGAATCAGTGCTCGTGCAGCGTCTCGAATCCGGCAATGGACCACGCACGATGAAATGATTGTCGCCATGCACGAGTATGCCTACCAGGTAATTTCCTGCGGCGCATTTGATGCCGAGACGCGCGGATCCGGGACGGGATAACCAATCGCAAAATGGTATACGACCTGTGCTTGTTTGGATATCAAGTTGAGATGACGGTGCACCTCGTCATCGTAGAAGGCACCGATGCCGGTCGCGCCCTGCCCAAGTGCCTCAGCGGCGAGATACAGGCGGTGGCCAATAGCGCCTGCTTCAAAATGCGCATAGCGATAACCACGGTCGCCATAGGTATGTGCGGCACGCTCAAGATCACCAATCATCGAAAAGGTCACGCAGGCGTTACCGGCCAGGTCCTGCCCGAGGCTCAGACCAGCGGCCGCTACGCGCTGGTCGCCACTCTTCACCTGTTCCAACTCGGCACGCTCCGGCCAGAACCTGTAGACGCCGGGTTGTAACCCATCGACGCGGTGAACATACAAATACAGCTGAATGAAAGGCGTGCCGGCAAAGTCAGCCGACAATGGCTGGGCGGTGACGGCGAGGAAGGCCGAGAGCTCCGCCAATGACATCAATTGCTTGCCGCCCAAGAAGTCGAGCGCCGAGCGTCGCATGCGGGCAACCTCGCCAAACCTGCGAGCCGATGAAGCCGCAGAAGGCAGCGTGATCTCGCCGGAGCCAGTTGCGGCCGACTCTACGAAGGAATTGCGACTGCTCCCGCTTCGTTTCGTGGCGAAGTGGATGCTGTCAATCAGTGGGTGCGCAATCGTCTCCTTCGAAAGCTGGGTCGCCTGCCCGCCCAACCAGACTGTTTTACCGGTGTCTGCTTCGCGCACTGGAATGGACTTACCGTGCAGGCTGACAATCAGCATGGGCCACTCATCCATGTTCAGGCGACACAACTCGGCCACTTCATCGTCCGGGAAATGTCCGGCCGCGAAGGTGTCGCAACCGATAGCGCGGGCGGAGAGTGCAAGCGCTTGCCAAGCGTGCCCTATGTCGTGCAAGCAGTACCGATAGGCCCGTTCATCGTACTTCCACGCCTCGCGCCACACAATACTGGTCAAAAGAAACACAATGGGCGCAGAGTCGCTGGCCAGCGTCATTTCAAAATCACCGCGCCCGCGCTGCTCCGCCATGTGCCTGGATGGATCGTAATGATACAACCCATCTGGCCACCCCTTCAGACCCCGTGTGAGGAAGTGGAATTCCGTCGGGTGCAGATTCCCGGAGGACGGATTCACTCTTAGCGCGTACTTACATCCGGTAGACGGGACACGCTTGGACGCGCTAATCGCGGCAGAATAGAAGAGTAGTTGCGAGAGGAGAGTAGGTCCGTCACCCACAGGCGTGGAGCCCGAGGTACCCAGGAGCACGTCAAGTGCTGGTATTTCAGGGGCGGGCGGATCTGCTGGCAGATCGAGCACCGGTACTCCCTCGTAATGACGGAACGGATCAGGCATGTTAGCCCAATCGAGAACGTGCCGCGCTCGCCTCAGCGATTCAACGCTATGCTTCGTAGCTTCGTGATATTCGCGCCACGTCATTGCGGTAGATGCGCTCCACTGATTCTGATGCCGGCAGTTAGGTGCTTGTGCTGGAGAAGTCTTCCCAGAAGCAGCTAGTCGCCTTCACGGCTAACCTGCAGTCCGCCGCATAACCGGCCAGGTATGCTGAACGGCGCCAAAGATCGTAATGCGGCAGTCCAGCTGGTCACTGGAATACGTTCGCCGTCAGTTCCAGCAAGGCCGGACAACTCGGCGTGAGCAGCATGCATCCTATCTATCTAAGGTGATCCATTTGAATCCCCCCCTACAATTACTCAAAGCTAAGCGTTCGTCCGCCCTGATGGACGCTCGAAAGATGGAAGAGCAACTTGCTCGTCTCACCCGATCAGCGGAAACCGCGGGGATAACGACCAATCTCCGCTGCATTGTGCAAATGTTCCGCGACCACATTGCTACGCTGGACGAAGCGATTAAGTCAGCGAAGCTGAAAGAATGCTAACCTGCCGGCTTATGGGGGCCCGACCATCTGCGGACGCTACGAAATTGCTGAAGACAAACAGACCTGAAACCGCAGCAAATTTGCCCGAATCAAAGTAGCGACTATGTATTCCAATAGACATTGCATCCATACAGGACTAAGCTGGAGCCTCACCAAGAGAGAAGGCCGCAAGATGGTTCTCACGCTTCCACCCTTCTTCCCGCACAGACGAAATAGAGACGGTTCGTTCGATTCTATTTGCCTGAAATGCTTGCTCACAATTGCTAACGCGAGAACAGAAGCCGATCTAGCAAAGCACGACAAGTATCACGTCTGCAATCCTTCTATACTGTCCCAACCGGCTTTTGACCGCATTCGAAAAATCTAGCCTTGTCCATTTTTCCGGACGAACCTCTTTAGGTGGCGTGAATGATGGCCGAAATCAAATTTTCCCACCGCTACATCTCTGATGGCACGTGGCAGTCAATCTGCCCGGAATGTTACAAAACAGTGACGGAAAGCCGCGAAGAAGCAGACCTAAAGCGCGCCGAAGATACCCATGTGTGCCTCTCACTAAATGGACGCCTGGTCCGTATTGCCTAACCTTTAGCCTTTCGCAAATATCTTTTATTCGGGAACCGAGAACGTCTCATGCTTCATAGGGCGCTTGCAATAGCTTCAAGGGAGAGCTGCCAGAAGAACCTCAATATAGAGGAACTGCTGGAGGAGTAGACTGGGCTTCGAGGTCGGCCGACCATGTCAGTCACAGTTCACTTCAAAGACACTTCCACCCACAAAATCACCTCGCTGGAATATGAGATGGGCGCGGTAATTCCTGAATTGGGCGACTATATTGTGAGCCCGTTCAACGCCGACAGGATTGCACTTGTATCTCAGGTAACCGGCGACGGCAAAAGGAATCCCTTCTCGGTTCTCTGCGAGGAGTAGCCTCTCAGCTCGGGATCTCATCTGTCGGCAACGGAGTTAGCGCGTTGGACTCAACGGCTAGTTGACGTATCTGACCAGGCTCAAGCAAAGCCATCATTCCATCGGCGAACGTCACAAGGATTTTCCCGCCGAAGAAGGACACTTCCACGATTTTGGCTTCGCCGTCCATGACGCAGTGTACCGGAGCGCCTTCTTGGAAGTCGGCTATCTAGCAGACATGGCGAGTCAGAATCACTTCACCCTCAATTTTCCTCTGAAGTCGCCCGTGGACGCAAAGGCGATCGCGGAGCAGTTTCCGCCAATGATGCCGGCCTAAGGTCCGTCTCTGCGTTTGGCCTTAACTTTAATCGCTGAATGCGATGCCAAACGTGAGCAGGGCCGTCGATGGTGGTCGATGTTGCGAGCCAATAACCTTCGGTTCCTTTCCCATAGCTTTCCACACGGAAAACGCCACATCATTCATATAGAGAAGACGTACCTGATCGCTGGTTTCGCCTCTTTGGCTGTAGATGCTCAGGGTTGTTAGCAATTTCGTCTGGTTTGACTCAGTGATGAAATAACTCATGCTAATGGCAGGCGCATTCTGAATATCTCGCACCTCGCCTTCGCTTTGCGCGATGATTCGGTAGTTCAAAGAATCCGTGAGATGCATCGCTTCCAGCCGAAATAGAACGTCATTCGATGTGTCACCGGATGGAGATCGGACATCGTTCATATTTCTCCTCCTTTACTGCAAGTTGCAGTGCCACCGGCAAATGTGGCCGTTATGTGGTGGCTTTATTCGTCTTCCAGAAGCCGTAGTACCTTCGCCAGCAATTCACACAGCGAATCGGATGTAACGCGAGCAGGGACAAGGCGCGGTCGAGAGAATGGAACTCCGCATCCGTAAACTCGATTGAGGTACAGAGTGGGCACTTTCGAGAAAAGCCCAGCAACCTCGGAAGTCCAGCCGGCCAGCTAAAGCGCGATGAGTTCATTCCTTACCCCCAATACCGAATCTTTGCTTCGCTAAGTGACGCTCGTCTGGAGCAAGGCAATGGATGGCTGAAGGCGAGGAACTGAAGACCAATAATGAGCTAACAATACGCTCTATACGAGCATGCTGCGGTCAACTGCAGTTAACCCCGGGAAGACAAGGGGGTGCAAGTTTCCTGACTATGCTCGCTACGACGCCGCAAGAACAGGATTCGCCGGTATGGAAGAGTCATCACCGCCAGCTATCCGCGTAAAGGCATCGTTGATGGTGTCTGAAGTGTTTGTCGCGGCGATGTGTAGGCTGCGAGTTGCCTTTGAGGCTGTTTGACACAACTTGTACTTGTTATCGACCGTTTCCCTGGCACGAAAGATGAGCTCTGAGCGCACGTTAGCCTCCACGTTCTTTGCGGCGTTCAGACTAAGTTCTGCTGAGTTCGCGGGTGAAATGCAGGTCCTTCTTTTAGAAGCGGCCGCTTGTCGAAGAAGGACCGCTGGGTCGCAGGAGTACGTCTTGTGAGGATGGCGCCCGCACACATACAGCCCTAGATGAGATAACCATATTCTACGCCCTACCGCGACCGTGCGTCACAGCGTCCGCAGATTCGTTCTTTTGGTATCGACCTTTTGACGTGTCTGAAGAGGGAATACGCCGATGACCAGTTAATTTCTGCAAACGCTAGACTTGACCGTACAAATGCTTCTCGGCTACAGGGAAAGTCAGATATCCCTGACGAATCGTACACCTGAAAATTGCGAACGTCGCAGGCGTTTGGCTCGGCCGGGCTCCCCCGGGGTTGGGCTGAGATGCCGGGCACGCAGCGTTGATCGGTTGTATCCGCTCCGAAGAAATGTATGCTCAGGTGCTTTCTGCGTTCCAGGCCACGCCAAGAAAAACGATCATCGCAGAGAGCTCCATCCACACCATCAAACCGATCGCGGCGGCCAGCCCACCGTAGACAGGGCCATACTGGATCTTCTGAACGTAAATTCCAAACAGCAGACTGACGCCCCACCATAGAATCGCAGCCGCAGCTGCTCCAGGCAGAACGGACCTCCAGGTCGTTGCGACCGGTCGCGCAACGCGATAAATCAAGGCCAGGACGAGCATTGTCAGGATCCCTCCTAAGACCGCAATCATCACGGTCCAGAAGACGAGAACCAAAGGAGTGGGGCCGAATTCTCGAGTTATCCATTGGCGCAATGGCTGGCCAAAGACACTCAGCTCGACGGCCAGGAGCCATGCCACAATGGACACGCAGAACAAAAGCAAACCACGAAGCTGCCGACCGAGAAAAGAATGTCTCTCGTGATCATGATAAATAAGGCGGATGCCTTCCATGATGAGTTTCATGACCTGAGAGCCGACGAGCAGCGTCCCGACCCAGCCGTAAAGCACCCAGGCCCAGGGATTCACTTCCCGGCGCAACAGGAAATCAGAAACGAGCTGCCAACTTCCCGGGGGCAGAATTGTCGAAAGCTGAACAGCAAGCTCCCCACCGCTCCGCCCTCTTAGAGAATTGCTCATGAGGCCGAGCACAATCAGCAGACTCGAAAAAAAAGCCAGGAACATATTGAAGGCTACGGCCTGGGACACCATGCCGCACTGTGGAATGACTCTTGCCAGGGTTCGGAATAGTTTCTTCGCAAAAGAGTTTAGTGTCATTGCTTTGAGCCCCTCCGCCGTTACCGCCTCGACCCCGACTAGAGCGCCCTTGATTGACCTTGCGCATTGCATCGAGATACTCACCATCCTCACATGCTTCCACGGCGATCTGCGTAAAGCATCCACCCCGGAGAATCCAGACTCTTCGATCGGTTTTTTCGCAGCCCCGCAACCCACTGCCGACGAGCCCGGGCGCCATCTGCTGCGCATGCCCGTTTCCAACCACTGCGGCCAAGTAACGTGCTGCCGACACTGCCTGTTCGCGAGTCATTTGATCCATGTCCAGTTTCAAATCCTGCGGCATCGCTTCTCGAACAACCACAGACTTTCCCAGAAAGTTATCTGCCAGCATTCTCTCTCCCAGAAAGGGCGGCAGGTTTCCACACCCGAACGTTGCTGAAGCTAATATTGCTGCGTTGGCGATAACGGCCTTGTCGTAAACCGACGTGTTTGGTCCCGCAAAGAAGAGTGAGAAAAGTAGGCAGGCTGTGAGAGCGCCTTCTTGCGGCTCGCCAAGTCAACTGTTGCAAATTTCCGGTTCGACTCAATCAGTTGGAAACGCCCGTTACGTCAACTGATAACCGAGCTTAGCTAACCAGGCTTTCGAGGAGCCTTATATAACACTAGAATGGCTCAGTGACCCGTTCCCTCCCTGCCCTTGTCGTCACCGCTGCCACGGTTGCTGTCCTCTGCCTCTGCTGGCTCGTCTGGTATTCGCGATCTAAGGCACCCGCTCCCCCCGTCATCCTCTTCGGTCGGGGCTCTCCGCCCCGTCAGCGCAGCCGACACTTCCTCCGCTGATGACCTCGCCCCCACCTTGGTCTACGCGCACAATTTGCTCCTCCGCAAAGGCCCTAACTTCCGCATCTACATCCGCTGGATTCGTGGAGAGATGGTTCGCTCCCGCCGGCAGGTCAACCCGTCTTTCGACGATCCAGAGTCCTTCGTTCTTCAAATCCAGAAAGGCGTCATCCACGCCAACATAGGGGACATCAGCAACTACCTTTAACGCCAGCTCTCCGCCCAACACCCCACTCAAGAACATCTCGATTCAGCCCGAGGGCGACCAACTCAAGCTGCACGGCACCGTACACAAGATTTTTTCTCTTCCCATAGAGCTTGTCGGCAGCCTCACTCCCACTCCAGATGGTCGCGTGCAGTTTCACGTCACAAAACTTGACGTGCTGAAGATCCCGTTGAAAGGGCTCCTCGGTGGCTTCCATGTCGAACTATCCGATCTTGTTCACGCGAGTAATATCCCCGGCGTTCAGATCGTAGATAACGACATCATCTTCGACACACAGAAACTGCTCCCCCCACCGCACATCCACGGTCAACTTACCTCCGTGCGGGTCAGCCCACCAGAGCACTTGCGTTTACAAATCACACCAGAGACATGCGTCTACAAGGTCTTCTTCCGTGAGATTGAGATCGGTGAATTCGATTTGAAGCTCTGCGGTTTAGGCCTGAGCAGGGGAGCGATGATCTGTTAGGTCGATCTAGTGGCGAAGGAAAGCGAGGGAATCGGGGCTAGGAGACGGGCTCCCGATACTCTTTGGAAGTAGACATCTCAGGAATCTTCCCAATTCGAGTAGCCTCGCCTTTCCATCACCGTAGGTTGACGACTTCATCTGTCGAAGGCGAAGTTGCTCCATTCGACTGGGCACGAAAGCGGTCCGGAACTGCCGGGTTCATGGGCTGAACGGTCGCATAGTGGATCGCGGTGTCGCAGAAAATACACTTTGCATCATGAACGACAAAATCGGCGGGGACTTCCTGCCGGCAAAAAGTACTAGCTTGAATCGGCGTTCTCAGGCTGATGTTTGATGCGGCCGTTGTTTCTATATCCACACCTTATGAGACAGCAGAAGTGGCGATTTTGAGTGCCTAGATCCAAGAGGTTGAGGGGTGCCTTGCGGCACCCCTTTTGATCAAGGTCTATATAGATGGAGCAACTGTCTCTTTTGCCTGCTTGAGTAGTCGACTTACAGTTGCGCGAGAGATGCGATGCGTCTCGGCGATCTCACTCAGACTCTGGCCCCGAGCGCGCTCCTGAAGAACAGCAGCGCGATCGATATCGAGTGGCCGCCGGCCGATATGCCTTCCCTCGAGCCGTGCACGGCGCATTCCTGCCCGCACCCGTTCGATGATGAGATTCCGTTCGAGTTCTGCGATGGCGCCGATGATGATCACGACGGCCCGCCCGAGCGGGCCGCCGGTATCAAGATTCTCGCGGAAGCTGACGAACTCGATGTTGAGATGGTTGAGTTCGTCGAGCACCTCGAGGAAGTGGCGCACGGACCGGGCGATCCGGTCCGAGGCCCAGACCAAAAGCACCTGGAAGCGGCCGCGGCGCGCATCCCGAAGCAGATCATCAAGACCCGGCCGGCGAGCTTTCGTCCCGGAGATCCGATCGGTGTACTCGGCAACGATTTGAAAACCCCGTTGCTGGGCCATCGCGCGGAGATCGTAGAGCTGAGTCTCCGGGTGCTGGTCGACACTGGATACGCGCAGATAGAGGGCAACAGTTTTCATATCTGCTCCCCGATCGAGGCCACGACATCTCGCAAGAAACTCGACTCCAGATCCAACTGAAGCAAATAGTTGATGTCCGGCATGGCTCGGCTGAGCTCGAGAACGGCCTCCAACTCGTAGAGGTCTCTCAGACGATCGACCTTCTGGCGAATTTGAGAACGGGTGGCAGGAAGCGGGACAGGACGACGATACCGGCGAAGAAGACGTGGTGCACAGCGAGTTTTCATGATGGCTCCATTTATACCTACGATATATCGTCGATATAAATACCAGCCTAAACTCTTTTGAGAATCTACCAAAGCATGTCTACTTTTTACGGCCCCGCATCCTGGTCAGCCCCTTCATGATGTTCGATGTGGCCACCAAGACCACCGACATCATCATGTTCAACTCGCGGAACCTCGGCGCCCTGATCGTGGACGAGAAGCCCCACGTGAAGAGCTGGGACGAACCGCAGTACTCGATCCATAACCTCGGGATCGAAGAGAGCTACGGGTTCGGTGTGCTCAACGAAGGTCAGGCAATTGCCGTCGCGAAGAACGTCAAGGTCCGCCAGAACGAGATGTCGACGCCAGGGGCGTTGATCATCTCGATCGGAATCCGACTACCCAGTCTTCGAGCCTCCTTCTGGGCTCCTCGGTGGCGCTTCGTTCGGCGTCAACAACGACACCTTCGACCTCACGACTGTCGGCTTCGTCAGCTAATAACTCAGTGAATCGCCATCGACGCAACGATGCCGAGTTGGGATCCGCTGCCGAAGATAGCCGGTCGTGTCGCCGGATCGCTAGTGTTTACGGGGATTTTAGGCGGTCTCAGCCTGGTCCTGGTCCGGTCCGGATCCAGTTCTCTGACCGGGAAGTCGCCGGAAGCGCGCTGGACCCATGACAACAAGCCAGATGGCTGCCGACTCTCCTAGATGTCTACTGCCGTAGAGCGCTACTCCTGATGCCGCGCCTGCGGTTGCTGGTGCGGTTCTTATTGATGATCTACTCCTGGGCCTGGAAGGGGCTCTGGCTCCGACATCCAACTCTCGTGTCCCGAAGGCTTCAACCGCTCCAGACTTCCGCTGCTCTCATTCCAAAATCTTGCCGAGTTGGAGGATCTACTGCCGGATAGAAGCTGGAACAGCTTCCGGCTGGAGGGTTAGGCGACAGCGGAAATCCCTTAAGGCTCGTAGCTGTATATAGAGAAGGCCTTAAGATATAGCGAAGAGCTCAAGACGGGAACCTCATCGCCGCCCGCCGGCCCCTTTTACTAGAGGCCGTTGTGTGTCAGACTCTGGCCCTTGAAGCCTTTTGAGAGCAGAATCACCAGGTGAGACCATCGGACGCCCTGAGTTCTCGAACGAAACACCGCACCCTAACTAACGGCTACTGTCTCCACTGTTCAAGATCGTCTGGCCTTCTCGGGAAGCCGCCACGCGAGAGTCCAGGAGGTGAAAGACACTCCCGGCGTCCAAAGGCCCGACCTCCTCAATGCCTATAAATGTCCTGAGGGTCCGGATGGCACATCGGTCATTACTCCAAACGATGCAGACGACGCGGGGATGAAAGCTGAACAAGTTATGTTTTGCGTAAAATCAGAACGTCACTACGAACATCGAAGCCGAGGGAGACCTTATTATGGAGCCAAATGAAGATATTGGATTGGCTGGTGCTCTGTATCTACTTCCTAGTCATGCTCGGGATGGGTTTTTGGGCGCGTGCCAAGGTCAAGACTGCCAGTGACTTCTTCACCGCGGGGGGTGCGATGCCCTGGTGGCTCTCCGGCATCTCGCACCATATGTCCGGATATAGCTCCGCAGTCTTCGTCGCCTACGCAGCCATCGCGTACACTGCGGGCTTCAGCATCTACATCTGGTGGGCCTGCTCCATAAGCATTGCACTCATTATCGGCTCCAATGTGTTTCCTGGCCGCTGGTCGAGGCTGCGTCAACGATTAGGCGTCATCTCGCCGCTCGAGTATCTGGTGGCCCGCTATGATCTCCCCGCGCAGCAGGTACTCGCCTGGAGCGGCGCTCTCCTTAAGATCTTCGACGTAGGCGCAAAATGGACGGCCGCAGCTATACTCCTCCAGGTTTTCGCCGATGTTCCTGCTCTCTGGGGAGTCTTGCTCACCGGTTCAGTCACCGTCGTCTACTCTGTCGTGGGAGGACTCTGGGCCGACGCCCTTACTGACATGAGTCAGTTCATCATCCAGGTCATTGCCGGTACTGTCATGCTCGTCGCCGTCCTGGCTCGACTAGGCGGTATCTCTGCCATCTGGACCATATGGGACAGACTTCCCGCAAGCCACTCCCGCCCGTTCGTTGGTCAATACACACTAACCTTCGCCATCGTCTACTTGTTCATCAATATCCTTTCCTACAATGGCGGCACCTGGAATCTCGCTCAACGCTTCATTGCTGCCCCTACAGCAATCGCTGCTCGCAAGGCCGCCCTCCTTTCAGCGAGCCTTTATCTCGTCTGGCCACTGGTGCTCTTCTTCCCCATGTGGGCATCGCCGCTGTTGCTTCCTCACCTCGTGGATCCATCGCAGTCCTATGCACTCCTCACGAAAGTCCTGCTACCGCAAGGCCTAATTGGATTGGTGCTAGCTGGTATGTTCGCCCATACCATGGCCATGACTTCTTCCGACGCAAACGCGATCTCCGCTGTAGTAGTCCGCGATATCCTGCCCGCCCTGCGCAAAGGGCGCCAACGTCCCAGCGACCGTGTCCAGCTGCTCTCCGGCCGAATATGCACCTTGCTCTTCCTCTCCCTTAGTATGTGCATCGCACTTACCGCAGACCACTTCGGAGGAGTCATGGGCCTCGTCATCCTCTGGTACGGAGCGCTACTCGGCCCAATAGCGATCCCAATACTTTTTGGTATGTTGAATGTCTTCCGCCGTTCAGGCGCGAACGCAGCTATCGCCTCGTGGGCCGTTGGTGCCATCGCCTTCGGCCTCATCAAATTCGTATTCTCTGCCCAGATCGCGCTTCTCCGTGGCGATCTCACCACCACCATCACAGTCGCAGGCCCGGTCCTCAGTTCGCTCGCAGTCTTTATCGGAGTTGGCTTTATCTGGCCAGCGAAAAAACCCGCTGCAGACCACCTCCTGAAACTCATCAATGATGAGGACGTTTCCGTGACCGCTCCCCAAGCCACATAATCGTCTAAGGAACCAAAACCATGCGACCAAGCATGATCGAGAAACCCGCGCCCCTCCCCTTCCTCGCCAAATCGCGCGCGGCGATGGGACAAAAAGCAGCCGAAGATATCGCCGACGAACTACGCCGCCGTCTGCAGTCCCAGCAAAGCGTTCGCATGATCTTTGCGGCGGCCCCCAGTCAATCCGAGATGCTTACCGCACTCATCCTCATGCCTGACGTCGACTGGTCGCGCGTCACCGCCTTTCATATGGATGAGTATCTTGGCTTGGCCTCTGAAGCTCCGCAGCGCTTCGGCTTATGGCTCCGTCGCGCCATCTTCGACCGCCTTCCGTTCAGCGCTGTCCACCTACTCGAACCCGGGACCGATCCCGAAGCAACCGCAGCCGAATACGCAGATAGACTTGCTGCGTCTCCGATTGATATCGTCTGCTGCGGTATCGGCTCGAACGGCCACCTCGCTTTCAACGATCCTCCTGCCGACCTCAACGATCCCTCCGACGTGAAAGTCGTGACATTAGACACAGCCTGCCGCCAGCAACAAGTCGACGATCGCTGCTTCGAGCGCTTCGACGACGTCCCTACCCACGCGCTCACTCTCACCATTCCACGTCTGCTCGCAGCCGACCGCATCTTCTGTTGTGTCCCCGGCGCTTTCAAGAAAACTGCCGTGCGCCGTGCCCTGCAGGATCCGATCAGCGGCTTAATCCCTGCAACGGCGCTCCGTACACATACCAACTGGTCGCTATACCTCGACAAGGATTCAGCAGCAGATTTTGCCAGGCCCGAGGTGCAATGACCTCCATCAGCGGCCGAGACCCTCATACCGGACGCAATATCGAAGTCGTTATACACGACGGCATCATCGCCGCGATTACCGACGTCCCATCTGCCGATCCCGCATGGCTCTCCCCGGGTCTCATCGACCTCCAAATCAATGGATATAAAGGCTTCGATCTCAACGCCGACAATCTAACTTCTGACACAGTCATCGACCTCTCCCGCTGTGTGCTCGCCACCGGCGTAACCACTTTTCTCCCAACCATCATCACAGCGTCAGAAGAGAAGATAGTCGCCTGCCTCCGCGCGATCGCCGCAGCGCGGCAACTCAACCCCGCACTCCAGCATATGATCCCCGGCGCCCACGTTGAAGGCCCGCACCTCTCGCCTAAAGACGGTCCCCGCGGTGCCCATCCCCGCGAACACATTCGCCCGCCGTCGATCGCCGAGTTTGACCGTTGGCAACAAGCCTCCGGCGATCTCGTCAAACTGGTCACGATGTCTCCACACTTCGATGAAGCGCCAAACTACATTGCAGCGCTGCATGAACGTGGCATCCTCATTTCCATCGGCCACACTCACGCTTCACCCGAGCAAATCCACAACGCAGTCGACGCTGGAGCAACCCTCTCAACCCACCTCGGCAACGGCGTGGATGATCCGCTACCCCGCCACCCTAACCTCCTTTGGACGCAACTAGCCGAAGACCGCCTCACCGCAATGTTTATCGCAGACGGTCACCACCTCCCCGATGACACTCTCAAAGTCATGCTCCGGGCGAAAGGCCTCGACAGGGCAATCCTGGTATCTGACGTGGTGGCTCTCGGCGGCATGCCGCCCGGTCTCTATGAAACTCCGGTTGGAGGCCTCGTCGAACTAACCCATGACGGACGCCTCAGCCTCCACGGAACAAGTTTTCTCGCCGGCTCTGTCGTTCCGCTCAAAGACGCTGTGGCGCACCTGGCCACAACGTATCTCTCGCTTAGCGAATCCCTGCGGCTTGCGACCCAAAACCCCGCACGCTTCCTGGGCCGCACAGGTGAGCTTCAGATCGGAGCTCCTGGTGACCTTGTCCGCTTCACGTGGGAGCCGGCGGCCGGAATTCAAATCGAATCCGTACTGCTTCAAGGCACGCGAGTGGGAAGATGAGAAATAAACGCTGGCGATAAGGGCCGTCAGAAGACTCCGCATTCGTAACGAAGAGTCGGCTTTTCGTCAGTAGTAGAGCATACTCCGTGTACTTGTCGGCGCTTACGCAGCCTTCAATTGGGGATAAGAAGATGGACTTGCTCTTTCACGGTTCGAAGGATGGAGGTGAGTCTTCGGGGCTGGTTCCCCATCGTTTGTTGGGGGTTGTGCTTAGGTTGAAATCAAGGGTGCCGCCATGTTCCACGAAGCTCTCTGGCAGCCAGGTTTTTGTGGTGGGCTTTCCGTTCACTGTGAGGCTTTGTATGTAGGATGCATCGGTTCCGGCGCCGGTGGAGTCGATGACGATGTCGCCTGCGGGGCGGCGGATGTGGATGGTCTTGAAGAGGGGGCTGCCGAGGACGAGTTCCGCGCGGCCGGGGATCTGGGGGTACATGCCGATGGCGGACCAGACATACCACGAGGACATCTCGCCGAGATCGTCGTTGCCGGGCATGCCTTTGGGGGTGTTGGTCCATATAGTGTTGAGGACCTTGCGCACAGCCTCCTGGGTCTTCCAAGGCTGGCCGAGGAAGTCGAAGAGCCAAGGGGTTGCGATGGAGGGCTCGTTGTTGAGCTCAGCGTGGAGGCCGCCGGACTGCGTGACGGCCAGGCTGCCGTCGGGGTTATAGAAGAAGGCGTTGAGGCGTTGGGTTGCCTTCTCCCTGCCGCCTAGCATGGCGAACAGGCCGTTGGCGTTGAACGGGATCATCCAGAGGTATTGGGCAGCACTGCCCTCGACGAAGCCCTGGGTCGAGGCGGAGTCGAACTTGGGCCAGGTTCCGTCGGCGTTGCGGTTCTGGATGTATCCGCCCTCGGGGGTGGCCTGCGGGTTGAAGATGTTCTTCCAGTACTGGGCGCGCTCGAGGAAGAGGCGGTGGTTGGCGTTGTCGCCCACGCGGCGCGCGAGTTCGGAGAGTGCGAAGTCGGCGGTGGCGTCTTCGAGGGTGTCGGCGGCGGGTCCCCAGGCGTTTGCGCCGACCGGGATGTAGTGGAGCTTGAGCCAGAGATCGAGCGATGGACGTTGGCCGACGCACTCGACGGGGCAGCCCTCTTTGCTGAGGTCATGCGCGGTGGGAACGGTGGCGGCCTGGAGGAGAGATTTGTAGGCGGCGTGAACGTCGAAGTTTTTGCCGCCGAAGGCGAGGATGGCGGTGATGGACGGCGGCGCGGGGTCGCCGTTCATGACGTGCGTGATGCCGGAGTTGTGGGTCCAGCGGTCCCACTCGCCTCCGTTCTGGTTGGCCTGGTTGAGGATGGACTGGGCGAAGTCGGAGGCGATGCCGGGTTCGAGCAGCGTGAGCAACTGTAACTGTGACCGGTACACATCCCAGCCGGAGAAGGTGCTGTACTGCGCCCTCTGGCGAGCGGCTATGGGGTGGACCTTCTGGTCCATGCCCATGTAGCGTCCGTCGACGTCGCTGTAAAGGTTTTCGCCAAGGAGGGTGTGATAGAGGGCGGTGTAGAAGACGACCTGCTCGTCGTGGGTGCCGCCTTCGATCTGGATTTTTTTGAGGGCTTCGTTCCATGCGGCGTGGGCTTTGCTGCGCACGGTGTCGAAGGTGGTACCGGATGGGTTTTCGGCGCGGAGGTTGGCTTCGGCGTTCTCCGGGCTTACGTAGGAGATGGCTACGCGCACGTTGACGGTTGCGGAGTGCGAGGTGTCGAGGACGAGCCATCCTCCGGAACCCTTGCCGGAAGGGACTAATCCTTTGTCGCCGTAGGTGGTGCCGCCGGAGGCCTCGGTGGTGTTGGGACGGACGGCGGAGTCCTGCCATGTGCCTGTGCCGAGGATGGGTGTGTCGAAGTGCGCAACGAAGTAGAGGGTGTAGTAGCTGCGGCGATCGGCGGTGCCGAGATATCCGCAGAAGTTGCCGCTGGTGACGGAACCGGAGACGACGCGATTGGCGGCGTCGATCTTGATGTGCGCGTCGCTGCTGCCGGTTTCGGAGTTGGCGGAGCGCACGAGCATGACTGCGGCTTTGCCGGCGGGGTAGGTGAAGCGTCCGGAGCCGGTCCGGAGGGTCGTGGTCAGTTCGGTGGTGACGCCGTTCTGGAGCTTGACCTTGTAGTAGCCGGCTTGTGCGGTCTCGTCGTCGTGCGAGAAAGTGCTGCCGAAGATCTCGGCGCGGAGGTCGTCGGCGGGGGACGAGATGATCTCGCCGGTGTAGGGCATGAAGGGGATGTCGCCGCTGGCGCCAGCGCAACCCGTGCCCATGAGGTGCGTGAGTGAGAATCCGCTGATGCGGTTGGAGGTGTACTCATAGCCGCCCGGAGCTGCGGGGCGTCCGGGATCGTCGCGCATCGATCCGGGCACGCCCTCCACCTGCTGGCGCGGGCGACTGCGCGGTTCTTCAGGGCTCCATGCAAGCATGCCGAGAGGGAGGGTGGCGCCGGGATAGTCGTTGCCGCCATTGGTTGTCCCGATGAGCGGATTGACGAGTGCGGCCGGGTCGGCTGCGGCAGTGGTGCTTTCCTGCGTCCGAGCGGATGTGGTGCCCACCATCAAGACCAGCAAACCCGCCGACCACGCGGCTCTGCGGTTTATCCAACTGAGCTTGTGCATCATCACTCCTGACAGGATCTGCGCGGTGAAGAATCACCGCGGCCTTGGTGGCATTGTAGAGGGCGCAGAAATCTCCGGCCGAGGGAGCAGGAGTCTACCTTATTTCGGAGGAGAGGATTTCATGGCCTGGCGGATCTTCTGTTCGCCTTCGTCGGTGCAGTATTTGCAGTCGAGCTGGAAGAAGACCGAGGTGTAGGGCATCGTCATGGTGGTCTTGAGGACGAGGATCTTGTAGTCCTTGCCGGCTTCGCTGATCCTGCCGAGGATCTTTTCGTGAGGAAGTGATTGGATGGGTCGGCCTTGCAGAGTTTTCTTAAGGGCTTCGCGGTAGGCGTTCAAGTCGGGATAGATCTGTTGCGGTACGTAGGAAAGCTCGGCGTCGAGGTAGAGGATGGGTCTGACGTGGGGGGAGTGGTCGAGTGCGGTGAGGACAGCGCCGACGACGGTAAGCTGATCGGCGCTGGTCTCGATGACTTCGACACCGGGGGAGACCTGAAGAGGATAGGCGGAGTCCACTACGAGGATCCAGTTGCGGTGGCCGAGCAGAGGGAGCTGCTGGTGGAGCTTTGCCTGCCAATTGGAGGAGGACTGCTGACAGAAGGAGGCGGTGGTGAGGAGGAGAAGGGCTGCGAGGAGGAGGCGCGGCTTTGTCATAGAGGTATTTGTCAGAGAGTTCTTGGTCATAGGGGCCTTAGGGGCTCCATGATACGGCGGTTTTGTTGCCGATGAGGATGCCATGGTTACCGCGTGTAGTGTGTAGGTTGATGCTTTGCGGAAGTGTGCGCGGTTTTTGGATGTGCAACCTTATGACTCGGAGTTTATGCCTGATGAGGATGTTTCGGAAGATTGGCTTGCTTCTTCCGCTCGGTCTCCTTGCTTTTGCTGGGGGTAAGGTGAAGAGCGTCGCGCAACAGCGGGATTCGGTTTCGGTGATTCCTGAGCCTGCACACGTTTCGCGGGGTAAGGGAACGCTCGATCTTCATCGTGGACTCGGCTTCGACACATCGGTCGGCGATGCCGACGCCGTGGGGGTGGCGCGTTATCTCCAAGGGTTGCTGGCGACCACGGGTAATGGTGGCTTGATTAAATCCTCCGGAAAGGCGACCAAGGGGGTTCCGCAACTGCGGTTTGCACACCGTACTGCTCATGTACCTGCTGCTGGTGGCGAAGACGAGAGTTACTCGCTGGAGGTTGGAGCCGATGGCGTTGTGATCGCGGCCAGCAGCCGGGCGGGTTACCTGTACGGAGCGATCAGTCTTTGGCAGATGCTTGCTCATAATAACGGCGAGATAGCCGCTTGGAGTATTGAGGATGAGCCGCGTTTTCGCTGGCGTGGGATCATGCTTGATTCGGCGCGCCATATGCAGAGTGAGAAGTTCATTCTGCAACTGCTGGACTATATGGCGGAGCACAAGCTGAATCGCTTTCACTGGCACCTGACGGATGATCAGGGCTGGCGCATCGAGATCAAGCGGTATCCGCGCCTGACTGCGGTGGGTGGCTATCGACCGCAGACGATGCCGCCTTATCAGTCGGGCTCCATTGCTCCGACGGGACCGTACGGGGGCTTCTACACGCAGGAGCACATCCGGCGAATCGTTGCCTACGCTCGGGAGCGCAATATAACGGTTGTGCCCGAGATTGAGATGCCGGGCCACGCGACGGCGCCGCTGGTTGCTTATCCCGAGTATGCGAGCGCCGCGACACCGATTACCAGCATGCCTGTGGGATGGGGGATCTATCCGAATCTGTACAACCCGAAGGACGCCACGTTTACCTTCCTCGAGAACATCCTTACAGAGGTGATGGGGCTGTTCCCGAGTGAATACATCCATGTAGGTGGCGACGAGGCGATCAAGAATCAGTGGAAAGAGAATCCGGCGATACAGCAGAAGCTGCATGAGCTTGGACTGCATGACGAAGACGCACTGCAGAGCTGGTTCATGGCGCGGGTGGACAAGTTCATCAATGCGCATGGCCGCAAGATGGTGGGGTGGGACGAGATCCTCCAGGGTGGCTTATCGCAGAATGCAACCGTGATGTCGTGGCGAGGGATACAGGGTGGAATTGCGGCCGCGAAGCAGAGGCACGATGCGATCCTGACGCCCACCCGGCCTTTGTACTTCAACTACCGGCAGAGCGAGGCTACGGATGAACCGGCGGGCCGCGATCCGGTGAACTCGCTGGCCGACGTCTATAACTTTCAGGCGCAGCCTACAGAACTTACAGCTGCCGAACAGACGCACATCCTCGGAGTGCAGGGATCGATCTGGACGGAGTACATCCTGACTGAAGATCGGGTGCAGCACATGCTGTTTCCGCGTGCAGCAGCGCTGGCCGAGCTTGCATGGTCTCCGGCAACACAGAAGGACTACATGGATTTTCTGAGGCGTCTGCCGGCGGACCTCAAGCGCGCGGAAGATGCAGGGCTCAAGCCGGCGTTGAGCGTCTATGAGGTGCAGGCAGATGCAGTGCCGATGGGAGCGGGCGATCATGCCAGCGTTGTGTTGAGCACACAAGGGGCGCTGGGGGAGATTCACTACACAGTGGATGGCTCTCAAGTCAGCGCAACGTCTCCGACTTACAGAGAGCCGCTGTCGGTGCCCCTGCCCACAACGCTTCATGCACTTGCTTTCGATGGTGACACGGTTCTGGGGCGGCCCATTACGCAGCAGATCACGCTTGCCTCCGCCCTTCGGCGCGACAGCAAGGAGCTGGATCCGTGCGGGAACCACGCAGGCATTCAGATGGAGCAGGATCCGATACGGAACACAGAGCGTCCGGTCTTTCGTGTGGTGTATTTCCGTCCGTGCTGGACCTACCGCGAGGCCGATCTGGACCGATTCACAACGTTGACGGTGGGTGTCGGCAGCATTCCATACATCTTTCAATCGCAGGGGAAGCCGCTTCCGCTACGCAGTGACGCCACAAGCACCCAGGCGCAGATCGCAGTTCATATGGACAGCTGCACCGGCGAGTTGCTCGCCAAAGTGCCGTTGCAGCCGGCTTATCGCAAAGACGGAGTGATCACCCTTCCCGCGGTGTCGTTCCCGCTTCAGGCCGGTCAACACGATCTGTGCTTTGCGGTCGAGGGCGCCGATGCTGCCACGGTCTGGGTGCTCAACTACATTCAGCCAATGGTGCGCTGACGATCGCTGATGATAACCGCGCTTATCGGTACTTCTAATTTCTGCTCCGTCTGTGGTTTCGCCAATATCCTTCAAGGTCGTATGTTCTTGGTTCGAAGATCCTGACGAAGTTGCTGGAGGCCGCGAAGTGCACGAGGGTGGCAGCGGCCCATTCTGTGATGGAGTTTACAGATGCAAGGAGTCGAATGAGATATACCTCTATGTTGCCGCAGGGCTACCCGAATGCGAAGCCATGTCAAGCTGTCGCGTCGCAGCTGGTTGAGGCAATCGTCCACGTCTAACCGACCTTTCGCAGACTTGTACGATTCCAGGATTCCAAGGCTTCCGTGAGAGTAGTGATCCCACGGCCAGTCGCTCTCACGTTCGTAATACAGCTGACCATATAGAAAGGGAACAATGAGTTCCTCCAAATATGTCCTGAAAGAAAACTTCGGCTCAAGGAATTCCTTTTCGACAAAAGGACTGCATAAGCATGCCGTGCCGTCCTGGCTTATGTGGCGGCTGGCGTTGCTAGATATGCCTTCAATCTTCAGTGCTGGTAGACGAGATAGCGAGTCGGCCATTCTCTCTTCAACAGAGATGTCGAATGTTCCGTCTAGCCGAAGGCCGCGAACAACATCATCTGCGCCGGGATAGAGAATCTGGAATTCGTCCCGTTCACGATGGTAAGTGGCTGAAAGTTGCAGTGCGCCGGATACTCCTCCCGTTGCGGTTAGCCTCAGGCCGGGGTATGCTGCGCCGAGCCAATCTTGGTCACCTATGCTTAGCATCGACTTGGCACCAAGGTGCTCGCGGACGAAAGACTCTTGGTTCGGGCTGATGCCAGCGCCCTCCGGTCCCTGACGCCGAGACAGAAGGTACGGGGCACTCTCCGATAAGCTCAGACGACTGCCCTTTTCGCCCTTCGTAAGCCTCTTCTATCCATCTCCCCAAGTTGTCCCGGCCGTCATTGACCCAATCGTATGTCTTGCAAACCGAAGAGAGCGGGTTTCCGTTCGGCAGCATGATCTCATCCAAGGGGTTGCGGCCTTTAGCGTCGGTCTTGGCGCCCGAGTCCTTAATGTTGTGAATCCAGATTCCCACGATGCCGTTGCCGCGATTCCAACTCTCAATCATCTCGTGCCGCACCCATTCTCGATCCGCCGTCTCCGAACCAATCAGCACGGCCGTGACCGATGTGTGTTCGAGTTGTGCCGCAATCCAAGCCTCAACGGCGGCATCGCCCTTCTCCTTGATCTCCTCCCATTCGGCTGAATCGATGAACCCGTACTCGTCCTCGCAGGCGATAACGTTGGAATTTCGAACTTGTCCCGCTCGCCACGAATCACGTTCATAGTGAAAACTGAAGAAAGTATGTCTTGCCACAAGAATCTCCTTTATAAGAAATGATGAACACCGAGAAGGACCAGCAGTAGACCCCCATAGAACAGAGTTAAGGTTATGGAGCACGAACAACGTACCCAACTCCAAAACCCTCCGAAAGAACGGGTGTCCATCGAAAAATCTGTGGTGTCGCCGTGCTGTTTGCGGACCCGATTGAACAGCGCAATAAACTTTCGTTCGTGGGCCAGGTAGAAGCTGTCGAGGAGCCAAAAGACGACTAGAATTGCAATGGAAATGTCGAGGTAGCGCCGGTCGATCTGCTTAAAGGTGAGAGCGAGCAGGCCAGCCGCTAAGGGTCACTGTCCACCCTTTCAGCAGGAAGGAATTCCCGGCCATACGATTGATGGCGGCCTGGATGAACTCGAGATGTTTGATTTTCTGTTCCATCGTCGCTGCCTCAGAATTGGGTACTCCGCAGGTTCTTTCTTAGGGGTGTCCGCTTTGATTCACCCTCGTTTACGTTCAATTGACCGCCCGTCTAGGACAAAGATATCCTGATATAGGAATGGTAAAACGGACAGGGTTGGGCTGTCAACGCCAAAAGGACGTGTTCATCCTAGAAGAGGAATAATGAGAATTTATCAGAATATCGGAGCCAAAATTCGGGATTTGAGGACCACGCAGTTGGGAAGGGTCATAAGCCAAGAGACCTTGGCCGAAGCCTTGAAAACGACTCCAAATACGATCTCCCGGTGGGAGACGGCGACGTACAAACCATCCGTCGAGGATCTGGAGAAGATTGCGCGGTTTTTCGGTGTCTCAATAGCCGTGTTTTTCCCCGACATTGAGCCCGGCCACCGTCTTCAGGCATTGATGAGTGCAACTGGAGATCTAGATGACGATGATATAGACGAGGTAACACGGTATGCTTTGTTTCGGAAGGCCCGCATAAGCCTTAAGGATATTAAGAAGTCCAAAAGAGGATAGCTGTGGCAAAATACGACGCCGTCATAGAGCTTGCTAAGGCGAAGAGAATTGAACACTCTATTTCGACGAGTGGTCTGAATCTATCAACCATCCGTCGCCTCTATAAGGCGGAGGGAGTCAGGATCGATAAATGGAGCTTCGGCTCCAAGATCCGGGCCGTCTATATGTTTGAAGACGGCTATGCTTCCGTGGCGATCAAAGACGGCATGCCCCGAGAGCCAACTTTGTTTTCATTGGCGCATGAGTTGAAACATCATTTTCTGGATCGCGAATTGATTCGAAACGGTAGCATAAAGTGCGGTGATTACAACGCAAACGAAACTATCGAGAAGGCGGCGGAGGTCTTCGCGGCTGAGTTTATTTATCCAGAGGAAGAGTTCGTCGCATGTGCCGCCGCAATCGGAATTCAACTTGGCGCTTGCACTCCAGAAGACGTGGTACGGCTTAAACGAACTTGCAATGCTCTAGTCAGTTATCAGTTCCTGTCCAAGAGACTCTTGCGATTGGGTTTCGCAGTGGCAGGAACTTTGGACAAGGTCAAGTTCCAGAAGCTCGAAGAGCAGATGTTTGGCGTGCCCTTCTATAAGAGCGATTGGTTCAAGGCTAAACGCGAGGCCAAAGCTAGGCCCTAGGCGTTTTCCGCATGAAGCAATCGACTTCTGGTTTGTAAGCAAACAGGCTAGCTTTTTTTGTCGCTTCTAAACGGATGCGATAGAAGGATTCGAGAGATGATCGGTACTGCCAAGTCGGCTTCTGTTTACCAATTTGTTGCGCGCGGCAGTAACGTTGCGACTGCTGCCGCTGCACGGCAGAGGGGAGGTATTTCCAACCTAAATTAGCCGAGGTGGATGAGCCAAAATTCCGCTTCTGAACAATCTGGCCTGAAGGTACGCGGAATGAAAAAGTGTGTTTTTAACAACTATTTCATTCCGAATTGCATTCATCTAGGCGGATTCCGTCATACTAACCACCCCCATGCCGGAAATATATTCCTCGTCGTACGATCCCCGTCATCGAATTCCTTCAGCGGGCGACCAAGAAATCAGCGCATCCATTGAGCCGGCACAGTCGTGGCCTCTGGAGGCAACGACCCGTAACGCTGTTCAAATTCTGTCCGAACATGATCTCGCCCTCCCGGAGCTGGATAGTCTTGCGACTATCGTTCGGTCTGCCCTGACCGCCCAAACTCTCTTCTTTGCCGCCGCCCTCCACCATCCAGGAAGAGTCGAGCTTTACCAATTCTTTGAGTCGTTTGTGCTGAGCTGCGTCACCTTTACTAAAGAAACGGAGGATGTATGAGCCTCCCGACTCAACGGCTGACGATCACCCCAACCGAATACTTCCCGCTGAAGCCCGGACTCGACGTCCTGGTTAATGGACTCGCCAACGCGAAACTCGGAGCTTTCCCGCATCGCCACCACTGGCATGGAATCGACTACGTTGCTTCTGATGTTTACAGAGACCAGGAGTTCGACGCTGAGATGTCGACCCTTATCATCACCGTGAGGGGGAAACTTTGGGATTTGACTCGATCACGCAAAATTTACCTCGATGTGTTCGAGCTCTCCGCCCTGGCTCTGGCCGTGAGACTGTCCAGAGCTCAGAAGCTCGTCGACGACACCGCATTGGTGTCCTCTGAAATCCGGCTTCTCCAAGCGAAGATCGAGATCTATCGTCGACGGGCCAAGCGTGCAGCCATCACGAAGATTGGGAGGATTGCCTATCAATCAGCCGCAATACGCTGGCGGCGTTTTGTAACCTGGCTGCGCTACCACACCTTGTACGTCAGGCCGCCGAACCGCGGAGAGGCACGGCGTGCCACCCTCTGGCGGGAACAGCGACTACAACTCACGGAGCTGATCAAGAGGGTCCTGGCGGAGCGTTTCTTCGAGGCTCCGAGCGAGGTAGAGATGATAAGAATCGTCACCCTTGCCGCTAGCAGTTTACGCCGCTCTCGCCATTCCGTGGGGCTCAGGGAGCTTTTACGATCCCCACAGGAACACACCGATTTCCTGTCTGAATTTGTTGCGAAGCGAGTTGAACTGAAACGGCTGCCTGGGGCTCCTGTGCCCGCGTGGCAAGCTGCATCCGATCGTGGTGATAAGTTCCGGGAGCACCGGGAGAAGACCCGCGGAAATTCCGCTATTCCGCCCTGCGTCAGCTCCGATGAGATCGTTGCGACAGTGCATGAATATGTGGTTACCAAGCCTCCCGAAGATTAAGGTGTCCCGCCGGTACACACACAACCGTCAGCCCCTCACTGCTGAGATACTGCTCGACGCGATGACGGCATGGCTGTACGAGGAGGTGACGATGAAGTTCAATTTCACAGCCGATGTCTGCGAGCACGCAAGGGTCCAGATTGGGTATGGCTTCCTCGAACAGTATCGGGTTAAGACGGCTGCTATATCCTTCAATGGTTTGATGAAGGAGCTGCGCCCGACGAAGTTCTCTGACGACGCAGGAATCTTCATCAGTGAATTAGCCGGATGGCTGCTGCAATGCCTCGTGGCCACTGGCAACAAACCGGAATGGATGTATTGGGCATTTGGGGCGGCGGGGAGTCGAGCCAGGCAAATGGAAGAAAAGGCAAGTTACGATAAAAGGGCTGCCACATTAGCCAAGGGGAGACAAAGTGATTTACTCGGTGCTTGATCTATTCATCCTGTCACTCCTTGATCGTGGACTTCGAAACTCCATACGATCTGCAGCGCCAAGGAGGACTTTCTCTGGGTTCGACGGTGCCGGCGTTGAGGCGACTCGAGACGGCAGGCCTCATCAGGAAGAGGAAAGGCACCGGAGCCAGTAAGCGACCCCGCCACAGCTATCCAGCTTTCCGTCGCAGGCCGAAACCCGCGCACAGGACGGTTGGAAGATGTACCTGAAGGCCCCTAATCAGATGGACCTTGATGCAGTTCTCAGGGTGGCTGATATGGCTCAGTACTACAACGCCCGGACAGCGGATATGGTCGAGTTCTTTGAGGCTGTCGTTTTAGAACGAAGGGTGCACCGGAAGGTTAAGGATCTTGCACTCGGACGGGAATAGCAGTTCGCTCGCACATATGCCGACACTAAGAGCTTGGAATGCCGCTCGACTGAAGGCAGAAGCGAAGTTCCTAGCAGCGTTGGCCAAATCCGTTACGTCGACCTCAGCCTCGCGGTCAAAACGCTAGTTGATGCGACGAACCTGATTCGCACTGGAGTAGCCCGCAAGGCTTCCACAGCCTTTTGAGACGTGTGTGTGAGTCATCTATGGGTGACGTCCCACTAACCGACCTCCGGACCCATTTTCTCGTCGGCTGAGAAATACGTCTCGATAGAAAGAGATTGGCCTTCTCCTGAAATGGAATTTTTGTATGAGGGCGATCGTCCTCCCTATACTAACCACCCTCCGAACGATGATCCGTCTGTCCGCGCATCCGGTCATTTCAACATGAGCTTTGGTTTGCCGACACTCTGGTAGATCAGCGCGGATGGCCATGGTCAAGAGAACTGAACTTTTGGAGAAAACATGAACGAGACGAGCACTAACTTTTTGAATGCCGAGCAGGCCGCTCAATTCCTGGGCGGATTAAACTCGCGGACAGTTACGAGGTGGTCCCGCGAGGGATACTTGCCTGCCTATCCACTGGGTGAGGGTAAGAGAAGAATCTGGAGATATCTCAAAGAAGATTTGGCTGCGTGGATGTTGGGACGTCGACATGGGGGCTCTGATGCATCGTGAACCCAACCGCACGGGAATGTACACTCGCCCTAGCCACCGATGCTCCGATCGAGGACTATCTCAATGATCGGAAGCGGACGTTTTCAAAATGGAAGCCTAACCTTAGTGAAGAACAAAACCAAGCCGGACACCTGGTTCCTTCGTTTCTATGAGGAAGTGGGGGACAAGCGTGTCTATCGCAGAAAGCGAATCGGTACGGTGCGGGACTTCCCGCATCGCCGAGACGCAGAAAAGGCGGCTTTGGTCCTTCGCGGAAACATCAACAACGATGTCAGTTCCCCGGAGACGGTGAACGACCTCCTAGCCCACTACCAGAAGTACGAGCTTACGCCGGCTCGCAAGGCGTTTGCCTCGATTGAAAATCACCTCACCCTGTCGAAGTGCTACATCACACCTCGCTGGGGAACGTACAAACTTGGTGCTGTGCGAACCGTTCAGGTCGAAGAATGGCTCGACTCGTTACCGCTCGCTCCGGCGTCCAAGACAAAGATCAAGAGCGTTTTCTCAGTCTTGTTCAGCCATGCGATACGTCACGAGTGGGTCTCTCTAAACCCGATCAGTAAAGTGCGAACCTCATCCAAGAGCCTGCGCGAAAAGGATGTCCTCACTCCTACGGAGTTTCAAGCGCTGTTGGTAGAGCTTTCGGTGAGGGAAGTGGCGATGGTCTTACTGATTGGGAGTACTGGCGTGCGCCGGTCCGAACTGATGGCTCTGGTTTGGACGGATATCAACGTCGAGACAATGGAAGTGAGTATTACCAAATCCTGCGTCCGCAATAGGCTCGGAGACACGAAGACGGAATGCTCGCGCCGCCCTGTTCCACTTCATCCCCTCGTCCTGGAATCTCTACTCGACTGGAAGCGCCAATCGCTCTACAAAAACGATGGCGATTTCCTGTTCCCGTCTATCCGCCTGAATGGAACCAAACCACTCAGTCCGGATAGCCTGCTCAAGAAGGCCATTCGACCAGCTCTTATCCGGGCCGGTATCGAAGGAAAAATCATCGGATGGCACAACTTCCGCCATACCCTTGGAACCTTGCTTCGGGCCATCGGAACGGACATCAAAGTGGCTCAGGACTTACTGCGTCATGCGAACAGCCGGACCACGCTGGACATCTATACTCACGCCGTTTCGCAACAGAAGCGAGACGCCAACACGAAGGTGGTTGAGCTTCTTCTCCCAGGACGGGTTTTGAAGGCTCAGCACCTTTCAGCACCTTCGCCCCTCTAAAAAGAAGAGGTCTGAGTGTGGAAGTGGTTCATCTTGATGGGGTTGTTGGTGGACCTGATCGGGATCGAACCGATGACCTCTTCCATGCCATGGAAGCGCGCTCCCAGCTGCGCCACAGGCCCACTCTCAGGAGGGACTCTTTCTATTCTGGCTGACTGCGGCCCATTCGTCAACGTGAGCGGGAACTTATCCGGTATCTGCCGGTGTCTAAAGATAATAGAGTGAGCGAGCACTCGGCCTGCGCAGGCGCTGTCTTTAATTCGACTTGAGCCTCGCCAGCTCATTATTTGCAACTTGTTTCATCAAAGTCGTACTGTAGAGGAACCCGATATGCAGGCGGGCACGATAGTGGGCAATCTAGCCAGCGCGATAGGTGTTACGACAGAAGACGCTGCTCTCGTAGCCGATCTAAAAGCCGGCTCCGAGTCGGCTTTTGCCCTCTTGATCGCGCAATACCATCAACCGATCTATTCGTTGATTGCGCGCAGCCTCAATGATCCAGCAGACGCCGCCGATATCACCCAGGAAGTCTTTATCAAAGTCTTTCGCAGCATTCGCGGCTTTCATGGCGAAGCCAGCCTGCGCACCTGGCTCTATCGCATTGCTCTCCGGGAGGCCTCCAACCAGAGACGCTGGTGGTCGCGACACAAAAAGCAGGAGATCACTATCGACTCCACGTATGACTCCAACGCCGACGACGAAAGCAACGGCCTTTGTCTCAGCGCAACCCTGGCCGATCGCTCCGATTCACCGTTCGATCATGCAGCTCAGGCTGAAGTCCGCGAACGCGTCGAGGCCGCTCTCCGTCAGCTCCCCGAAGCCTTCCGAACCGTCGTCATCCTCCGCGAAATCGAAGGCTTCGCATACGAAGAGATCGCCGAAATCCTAAGCGTGAACCTTGGCACGGTTAAATCCAGGCTCACCCGTGGTCGCTCCGCACTGCGCACCCTGCTCAGTATCGAAAGTGTTATCCCCTCCACAAACGATGCGTCGTATCCTTCAGCAGAGACATCCAAGGAATTGGTGACGCGATGACCGCTAAAATCTGTCAGAAGTGCCAATCTTCGTTCTCGGCCTACCTTGACGGCGCCGTCAGTGGACGTCAGATGCAGCAGATTGCCCAGCACCTGGAATCCTGTGATGGATGCGCGCGCGAATTCGCGGGCCTGCGCGCCATGCAGCAATCACTCGCCGCCCTTGGTCCTGCGAAGGCTCCTCCAGATCTGGGACTCAAGCTCCGTCTCGCCATCTCGCATGAACAGGCTCGAAGAAAATCAAGCTGGCGCGACACTCTAAGCCTTAAGTGGGACAACGCCATTCGTCCAATGCTGGTGCAGGTCTCTGCAGGTTTTGCTGGGGCAGTGATTTTCATTGGAGGCATTGGACTTCTTCTCGGCATGGTCGTCGCACCCGAGCCAGTGATGGCAAACGACGAGCCCCTGGGGGCCATGACGGCTCCTCACTATCTTTATTCCACCGTAAGTCCGCGTGCCATCGTCAGCGATCACGACTCCGTCATCGTCGTCGAAGCCTATGTAAACGCCGAGGGCCGCGTCTATGACTACAACATCGTCTCCGGACCGGATGACCCAGCGGTTCACAGCCAGGTCGTCGATCAGCTCCTGACGAGCATCTTTGAACCAGCGAGCGTCTTTGGCGCTCCTGTCCGTGGCCGTGTCGTCCTCACTTTCTCCGGAATTTCAGTCCACGCTTAGGTTCGCGGTGAGGCAGCGGGTTGCCACTCCGCCCTTTGCTCCCTTAAACTTCACGGGAGCGTCGAATTATCGTGTGTTTTCCAGCTAAACCGCCCCGCCGGCCCCCCGCACTCTTTTCCCTGTGCCTCGCCGCCTCGTTGTTGCTAAGCGCATCCATCGTTCCCGCCAGCGCGCAACGGCCGAGTTCCTCGAGCAGCAGCAGTTCCGAAACGCCCTCAAGCGATGTACCGACCAAGCCCGCCCCGCGTGTCGCACAGCCGGAGGCGGGCGGCTCTGCCATCACTCTTGAAACAAGTGAACCTCTCTTCTACGTCGCCGTAGCCCTCAATGTCTGCGGATATGACGCAGATCTCGCGAACTCCAGCCCCGTGCGCGCTAAGATTCGCCAAGAGATCAACGCTCAGGTTGCAGCCTCAGCCGCGGCCCGTACCAGCCGCGATGCCCTCTGCGCCTATGTCCGCGATCACACACTCGCCGACGGCAGCCTCAACCTGGCTCAATACATCTCACTTTCCCTCTACCTCTCTCAACCGCCCGAGCTGACCCCCACCGTCGACCAGACCGAGCTCCCTCCCGACTCCACGCAGGTCGTCAACATCCTTCCCCTCCTCCGAACCTTCGCAGAAGATATTCACCTCAACGCCATCTGGGTTGAACATCGTCCTGAGTACGAAGACCTCACCGCCCGCGTGCACGGTCCGCTCACAAAGATGATTCTCAACACCAACATCTATCTGCGGCTCCCCGTCAGCAGCTACGATGGCCGCCGCTTCATGGTGCTGCTTGAGCCCATGCTCGCTCCTTCGGCGACCAACGCCCGCATCTACTCGAACGATTACATCGTCGTCGCCTCTCCAGCAGCCAATCCTCCCGCCGCTGTCCACATGGACGACATCCGCCACATCTATCTCCACTATGAGATAGAGCCGATGGTCTACGCACGCGCTCAGGCCATGGAACGCCTCCAGCCGCTCCTCAAGGCCGTGCAAGATGCGCCTCTCGATTACACCTATAAGACTGAGATCGTGCCCCTCCTCACCGAGTGCCTCATCAAAGCGATCGAGACCCGGACGATGGACGTAGGCATTCCCAAGCCCCAACGCCCGGGAGCTGCAGTGAAGGCACGCGCCGATCTCGAACGCTACGACGCCGAGATGAGCGCCTATGATCGCGAGGCCGAAGCCATCCGCCGCAAAGCCGTCGACCTCGCCATGCGTCAGGGCTGGGTGCTCGTCGATTATTTCTACGCCCAGATCGGAACGATGGAGAAAGACGCCATCAGCCTGAAAGACAACATGGGCCAGATGGTCTACGGGATGGACGTTGATCGCGAGCGCCACAAGGATCAGCAGATCGCCTTCCTCCCCGAGGGCAGTCACGACGTCCTGCGCCGCGCTACTACCCAATTGACCGGTCTGCAACTCGCTGAGCTGAAGATCTTCAAGGGTGATCTGAGCGGCGCCTCCGAAATCGCAAACAAGGTTCTCGCCGATCCCGCTGGCGATCATGCTCAGGCCCACTACGTTCTCGCTCGCGTCAACCTCCTGCAGCGCCAGCCCGGTGCCGCAATCGGCGATTTCCAGGAGGTCCTCGATACCTCGAAAAACCCCCGCACCCTCGCCTGGTCGCACATCTACCTTGGCAGGCTCTACGACGTTATGCCCGATCGCGAGAAAGCCGTAGCCGAATACCAGGCCGCCCTTGTCGTTCGCGATGCCCAGCCCGATACCAAGGCCGCCGCCGAACAGGGCATCAAACAACCCTTCATTGCCCCCAAAGTCGAGCACCAAGCCCCCGACGAATCCGATGACGCTCCCCTGGACCCTAGCGGCAAAGCCGAGAAAGACGCATATCGTCCGCCACCCCCACACTAACCACGCCTTCGGACAAAGGCGTCCGTCCGGTAAAGTAATTGCAGAGGGGTTCGATGACGACGCGCCATAAAAAGGCCGGGCAATCGGAAAAGAAAACCACTCCTGCGCCCCTGTTCGATCATCGCTTCCAGCGGCCTGAACTGCTGACGTGGGCCCTCACCCACCGCTCGCTCGCCTATGAGACGAACCCCGACTCACTCCCCGACCCCACCGCCGACAACGAACAACTCGAATTCGTTGGCGACGCCGTTCTCGGCCTCGTCGTCGCCGAATCGCTCTTCCATCGCTTCTCAGCCTCGCGCGAGGGCGAACTGACACGTCTCCGCTCCTCCCTCGTCAGCCGCCGCCATCTCGGTGAGGTAGCTGCCCGCATCGACCTCGGCTCTCTCCTCCGCCTCGGTCGTGGCGAAGAACAGAGTGGCGGCCGCCGCAAACCTGCTCTGCTCGCCAACGCCCTCGAAGCCGTCATTGCCGCCCTATATCTCGATGGCGGCCTCGACGCCGCTCGCGCCTTCATCGAAAGACATATCATCGAGCCCACCCTGCCCGATCTTCACCTCGCCATGCAAGGTGGCGACACCTTCAGCGGAGCCATCGGCGACCACAAATCCGCGCTGCAGGAGCACCTTCAGGCCACCGGCGCCGGCCAACCCCACTACGTTCTCACCGACCAGAGCGGTCCAGATCATCAAAAACGCTTCCGCGTCGAAGTCCGCATCCAAGACAAAACAGGAGGATCCCGAGCTCTCGCTGAGTCCGAAGGGACTACCAAAAAGCAGGCCCAGCAGGACGCCGCGCGTCTTGCCTTCCAGCGCCTGATCTCCGAATCCCAGCCTGCCGACGTCGCCGCAGTGGAGGTGCCCGAATGAATCATCCCGTAGCCGACGCGAAATCGGGCCAGATTCAGGTCGAAACCGAAACCCTGATTCAGATCGAAATACACTCCGCGTCCCAAATCACTGTGCTCGCCGAAAGCGCTCGTCCGCAGCCAACCTCTGCCCACCACCATAAAATTGGTGTCCTTCCTTCGTTCCAATCCCTCCTCCACCTCATCGTCATCGCGATCTTCATCATCACCTTCTGCGCGCAGCCTTTCCGCATTCCCTCCGAGTCGATGGAGTCCACCCTTCTCGTAGGCGACTTCCTCCTGGTCAACAAACAGGCCGGCTCCCCCAATGCCGAAGAATCCGCCGGTCTTCTCCCCTCTGCCAACATCCATCGCGGCGACATCATCGTCTTCCACGACCCCGTCGACGCCACCCTGCATCTGGTCAAGCGGGTTATAGGTCTACCCGGCGACCACCTCCGCCTCCACAGTGGCCGCGTGTTCATTAACGGCCACGCCCTCTCCGAGCCCTACGCCGTCTACCGCCCCAGCCCTCCCGACAACTTCCGCGACAACTTCCCCCGCTTCCAGAGCGCCGATCCCGAGATCGACTCCCGCTGGTGGATTCGCATGCGCTCGCTCATCGACAACGGCGAACTCATCATCCCCATCGGCAACTACTTTGTCATGGGCGACAACCGCAACGACAGCGAAGACAGCCGCTACTGGGGCTTCGTTCCCCGCGAAGCCATCGTCGGCAAACCCATGCTCATCTACTTCTCACTCCAGCAGCACGACACCGACGACACCTCCGCTCTTACTCAGGAAGCCCTCGCCGACCAGCGCCGCAAGCCCGCAAGCAAGATCGACTCGCTCGTCGACTTCGCCCGCTGGGGCCGCACCTTCCAAATCGTTCGCTAGCGAACTCTTCACATTTTCAGAAGGTAAGGCTTTCAAAACCTGCAACAAAATCATCAGAATGCCGCAGGCTATCAGCCGACGCCGCGAAATGCGCAGCAACTCCTCGAGTCGCAATTATTTTGTTGACATGCCGAAGACGCCTCGGTACCCTCAAATCACTACACCAAAATCAGTTTTTCACGTAATTGAAACAGAGAAATCTTAGGGGCTCCTTCACCCGAAGTGTTTTTGGGCCCCCTGTACGTGACATACCCTACCTTGGAGCAGACAAGGCGCGAGCCCATTTTGACTTCATCACTTGGCGTACTTCGATTTTGCTTATCTTCCTGACCACCTTGATTCTGGCAGTGTTGTCCCACAGCAGAGCAAAACGAACTCAGTAGTCGCAAATAACCAATTCAGTAGTAGAGACCAGCTAAATAATCGCAGCACCGGCAATCTCCATCGATTCGCCGGACAGGATGCCATCTTCGGCGACCCTGCCCGAAGTGTCTCTCCCAATAGCTGTTTACTTTCGTGCCGTTCAGCAAGCTACATCTGAAACCCAACGACTTCTGCTTCAGCAGATGCACAGACTTTTCAACCTTTAATCACCATCGGAGGCCAATGCATGCGGAATCATAGGAAAACATACAGCGTAGTTGTATTTGTTTTGATGTTGGCTGCAGTCGTAACCGCCAAAGCGCAAACCTACTACGGAAGTGTCCGCGGCCTGGTGATGGACAAGCAGGGAGCGACCTTATCACAGGCGACAGTGACCCTGACCAACGAAGCAACTCACATCAATCGCTCTGCCCAAACCAGCGGCGCCGGCGAATATATCTTCACGGCTCTCGATCCCGCGACGTACTCCCTCACAGTGGAGGCAAGCGGTTTCAAGAAGCATCAGGAAAAGGGCCTCATCGTCGCAACCCAGCAGTCGATCACGCTCGACGTAACCCTCACCCTCGGCGAGATGAGCCAGGTAGTTGAGGTCACCGCGGCTTCACCATTGATCGATGACTCGACCGCATCGAACGGCCTCGTCATCGATTCGCAGAAGTTGGAGAACCTGCCCAACGCCGGTCGCAACCCATTCTTCTTTTCCAAGCTGGACAACAACGTCACGCAGGTCGGCGATCCACGCTTTGTACGCTTCCAGGATCAGTCCGGCTCTTCCACCATCTCGCTAGCCGGCGGCCCAATCAGCGGCAATAACTACGAGATCGACAACATTCCCGTCACCGACTTCAGTAACCGCGCCGTCATCATCCCGTCGATTGAAGCCGTCAATGAGGTCAAGGTCCAGCAGAACTCATACGACGCCGAGATGGGCCGCACCGGAGGCGGCGTCTTCAACACCACTCTCAAGTCCGGTTCCAACACGCTGCACGGTGTACTGCAGGGCGAGACCCGCCAGACCAACTGGGGAGCAAATCTTTTCTTCAACAATCACAGCAACCCGCAGATCCCGCGCGGCGCTGCAGAATTCTACAGCTATGTAGGAGCGATCGGCGGTCCCATCTGGATCCCCCATGTCTACGACGGAAGAAACAAGACCTTCTTCTGGATCACCGAAGAAGGTTACCGGCAGCGATCGCCCCTGACAGCCAGCAACTCCTTCGTAGTCCCCACTGCATTGGAGCGCGCAGGCGATTTTTCACAGACCCTAACCGCGAACCCAACAACGAAAGCCTTGGTCCCGCTTAACATCTACGACCCCGCCACCGCATTTACCGGCGGCTCCCGAAAGCAGTTTTCCGTAGCCAACGGAAACGCAGGACTCCACAACGGCGTCCCGACCGACAACGTCATTCCCACGGCACGCTTGAACCAGGTCGGCGTCGCCCTGGCAAACGCGTATCCGGTCGGCGCACAAGGACTGGCTTACGGCACAAACAACTTCACCGGCGGCGATACCCTCGGCGATCGTGCCGACGAGTTCGTCGGCAAGATCGACCATCAGGTAATGAGGCGATGGCAGGCGAATGTCTCCTACATGCACTATGGCAGCAAAGAGCCAGGCGGCAACGCCCTGCAAAGCTTCGCAGGCAGTTCCAGCTCCTACCTTCTCTATCGCAAAGTCGATGCGTTTGCCGTAAACAATACCGTTACCGTAAGTCCGACCATGATCGTCACCGCAGGCTACGGGTTCAATCGCTTTCCCAACAACACGCTTGACATCAGCAATGGATTCGATCAGGCGACACTCGGATTTCCATCGAGCTACGTCAGCGCCCTTCAGAAAAAAGCCTTCCCTCAGATAACCAATCAATCGCTAGCGACGGAAGGCACTCTGAACTCCGGGCCTGCCGTCTTCTACTCACGCAACGTCGTTCTTGGCGTCTCGAAATCTCTCGGCAAGCATGAGTTGAAGGCTGGTTATGTCTACCGCAGCATCAGCGTTACATTCACCAACGTCGGCACCGGCAACGGCACCTATGCCTTCGACAGCAGCTACACCTCAAGCAGCGGCTCGAAGACGCCTGCGACAGGGACGACACCCACCGGCGCCGACACCGCGTCGATGGTGCTTGGGCTGCCATCATCGGGATCGGTGATTTTGACAACCCAACTCGCGCTCAATGTTCCTTACAACGCCCTCTACGTGCAGGATGACTACCGCGTTACCCCGAAGCTTTCCGTCAACTACGGCCTTCGTTATGAGCACGAGCCCGGCATTCACGAGCGAAATAATCACTATGCGGTCGGTCTCGACTCCACCGTGATCAATCCGGCTACAACGGTGCCGAATACGACTATCCTGGGCGGCGTGAAATTTGCCGGAGTCAACGGATATCCGACAGCCTGCTGCAACAGCGGAAATAAATTTGCCCCCCGCGCCGGCTTCGCCTATAGCGTGCTCCCCAATACAGTAGTCCGCGGCGGCTTTGGAGTCTTTTACTCGCCTCTAATCTATTCGACGAGTCCGTCCTACGCTCCCGGGTACACTCAGACCAACAGCCTGGTCGCCGCCTCCTCAACCGCGTCGGTTCCCGCGTCATACACCTTGAGCAACCCATTTCCCAACGGCCTTGTTGGTCCCACAGGAAACTCTCTCGGTTACCTCACCGGCGTAGGCAGCTCGCTGACACTCCTCGATTCCAATCGCCACGCTCCCGTCGTGATGCAGTACTCCGTTGACGTACAGCGGGACCTCGGATTCGGTTTCGCCCTCAAGATCGGCTACGTCGGTGCGCACGCAAAGAACCTTCCACTCACCGCGAATATCAACCAACTGCCCGACAAGTATCTCTCACTCGGACAGACCGCCCTGCTAGCCAAGGTTCCAAATCCCTATTACAAGGCCGGAGGAGCCGGACTCATCGGTCAGGCCACCATCCCCTACGAACAGACCCTCTTGCCTTATCCCCAATACACCACCATCAGCGACTCCGTCAGCGTCGGATATTCCAACTACAACTCTCTTGACGTGAAGCTGCAGAAGCGCTTTTCCCACGGCTTCACCATGCTCACCGCGTTCACCTGGGCCTCCAACTGGGACAACTCCTGGGGCGCCTCCAACACTCTGAACCCCGGCAACAATGGCCCGCAGGACTGGGATACCAGTACACCGACCGCATACATGCAGTCCATCAAGTCAGAGTACTCTCGTGCCATCAACGACATTCCTCTTCGCTACACCATCACCGGCAGCTACGACCTGCCCTTCGGCCGTGGCAAGAAGTTCCTCGGAGGAGCGGGCAGGCTCGTCGACATGGCCGTCGGCGGTTGGACGTTCAACGATGTCACCATCATTCAGCAGGGAATGCCACTGCCCGTGACGCAGGTGAATGCCAATGCGGTGACGGGAGCAAACGGCACCATCGGCGGAGCCGTGCAGCGACCGAATATGACTGGGACCCAGCCTTGCTATAGCGGATCGCCGGAGAGCAGGCTGACCAACTACATCAACACAGCTGCATTTTCCGCAGCGCCCGCCCTCACCTACGGCAACGCCCCGCGCACTACCAACTGCTATGGCCCGGGCTATATCAACACCGACCTGTCCCTCAACAAGAGCTTCAAGCTCACTGAGCGGGTCAACGCGCAATTCCGCGCCGAAGCTTTGAACGCCTTCAATACGCCGCAGTTCAACGGCTTTGGAGCCTCCAACGCCACCCAGATCCAAAACACAAACTTTGGCCAGATTCAGGGAACGCTTGGATTCCCAAGATTGGTACAGCTTGGTGGGAGGATCACCTTCTAACCTGGGCCGAACGGGACCGGGGGCGTCATCTCGCACGGATGGCGCCCATTTTTTTGTCCTTCGAAAGCTCTGTTTTCCATAACGATGTCGGCTGGAAGAACTAAGTTTTGTGGATCAAGGAGAAATTCGCCCCACAAGACCCCAAGCATGCTGGTCTGACTCAAGAAAGCGCCAAAGGCGCGCCCTATCTTGGCCTGGGGCGAAGCGCACGAAACCTTCCAAAACCCACCCCCATCAGCGATACACTAATAGCTGGCATCGCTGGAGACCCATTTGACCGACACCGTGGCAACCGAAACAAACGAGATCCAAACCGCCGAGCAGGACCGGACCGAAACTCCCCTCGAGTCCCTCGCATCCATTTGCACCGTTCTCGCCATTGGTCTCTTCGTCATGACCTTCATCTTCCAGAACTTCGAGATCCCCTCCGCGTCCATGGTCAAGACGCTTCTCATCGGCGACCACGTCCTCGTAGACCGCATCACCCTCGCGCCCCCTGCAAAGTGGGCTCCCTTCGTCTTCTACCGCGACGTCCACCGCGGCGACATCATCGTCTTCTTCAAACCCGGCGAACCCGACCTCTTCCTCGTCAAGCGCGCCATCGCCATCCCCGGAGATCACCTCCATCTCCGCAACGGCGTCGTCTACCTCAACGGCGTCGCCCAGAACGAGCCCCAGGCCGGCATGCCCGTCTCCGACGACAACCCCCAGCACGCCTTCAACGCCTACCGCGACGATTTTCCCGCCGTCCCACCCGGCCCATACGATCAGGTCACCGCAAGCTGGGCCTACGAACTCCCCAACCACATCGTCGATGGCGACCTCGTCGTGCCTCCCGGCAAGGTCTTTGCCATGGGCGACAACCGCACCGAAAGCCTCGACGGCCGTTTCTGGGGCTTCGTCCCCCGCGAAAACATCGTAGGCCGCCCCATGTTCGTCTACTGGTCCTTCGAAACCCCCGCCGATCAGATCAACAAGCAGACGATCGGCGAGCGCATCGGCTTCATGGGCCACATCCTCATTCACATCTTCGACGAGACACGCTGGAAGAGAACCTTTCATCTCGTCAAATAAAAGTTCTTAGTTCTCAGTGAACCTTCACCCAGAAGATTCACAACCGGCACTGGCAACTGAGAACGGAGAACTGACAACTGAGAACTTAGTAAACTCATGCGGGAAATTGATCCAACCTACGAGTATGGCGAGGCTGTCGACGCAGACACTCCGCCAACCCTCAGCACCCGCACCCTCCGCCGCCTTCTCTACCTCGCCTTCGCCGCTTTGGCCGTCCTTCTCCTCGTTCTGCTCCCGCCCCTCATCAGCGTCAATCGTTACCAGAAGCGCATCGCCAGCTCGATCAGCGATAGCCTCGGTCGCCCCGTCCATCTCGACAAAGTCAGCCTGAACCTCCTCCCGCTCCCCGGCTTCACCCTCGAAAACTTTGTCGTGGACGAAGACCCCGCATTCGGTTCCGAGCCCGTCATCCGCGCCAACTCCGTCCGCGCCACCCTCCGCATCAGCTCCCTCTGGCGGCGCCGCGTCGAGTTCTCCACCATCAGTTTCTCCGACCCCAGCGTCAATCTGGTCCACCTCGCTAACGGCAAATGGAACCTCGAGAGCATCCTCCTCCACGCCGCCCACATCGAGGCCGCCCCCACCGCCCAGAAACGCGCCGGCCCCGCTCCTCGCTTCCCTTACATTGAAGCTACCGGAGCCCGCGTCAACTTCAAGCTCGACCAGGAAAAGACTCCCTTCTCCTTCGCCGACGCCGACTTCGCCCTCTGGCTCCCTGACCCCCAGCAGTGGCACCTCCGCATCCAGGCCCGCCCCACCCGCACCGACACCAACGCCTCCGACACCGGCACTCTCCAACTCGAAGGCACTCTCGGCCGCGCAGCCTCACTCGGCCAGGTCCCCATCAGCCTCCGCGGTGAATGGCGCAACGTCCCCCTCGGTCAGGCCAGTCTCGTCGTCCTCGGTCGCGACGCCGGCCTCCGCGGCGACATGATCCTCTCCGCCAACGCCCAGGGAACCGTCAGCAACTCCGCCATCCAGACCCGCCTTCAACTCACCGGAGCCCGCCGTGCCGACTTCGTCCCCGCCCAGCCGCTCGACGTTGATCTCCAATGCCTCGGCACAGCCATCTCGGACTTTCACAGCTTTCAGGACATCCACTGCAGCTGGCCTCCCGGCGGCTCCTCCAATCCCCCCACTCTCGCCATCTCCGGCGCCATCCCCGACATCCGCCAACCGAACTCCGCCGCCATCGAAATCAGCACTCCCGGCCTCCCCGCTGCAACCCTCCTCGACTGGTTGCACGTAGCAAGCTCCCGCGTCCCATCAAACATTGCAGCCGCAGGCACCCTCACCGGAAGCCTCTCTTATCGCCCCGACCCGGCCAGCCCCACCCCCTGGCAGGGCGAGATGCTTCTCACCAATGCCAGCCTGATCAATCCAGGCTCCCAAGGCTCCGGCGCGAACTCATTAGTCACCGGCGACGTCACGCTCCAATCTTTGGCAGCGTCACCACCTGACCTGCGCCGCAGAAAACTTCTCATCGCCAAACAGGCACCTGCCTTGCCCCTGCCCGGATTCGTCCTCGCTCCCACTGCCCTCGCCCTCGGAGGCAAAGATCCCGCCACCCTCGACGGCCACTTCGACACCACCGGCTACACCCTGCACCTCACCGGCATGGCCTCCATCGTTCGCCTGCGAGCCCTCGCCACCGCGCTTCCTCAACTCGGCGACGGCCTCGCCGAAGTCCTGCCCACCAACCGAGCCGCCGGCCCTTTCCGCATCGACCTTACCGGCACTCGCACCTGGGGATCACCGCAAACCTGGACCGACAACACCGCCCGCCCCGCCCCCTCCAAACCCAGGCGCCGCCACAACTCCTGAGCATCATTCTGCAACTCGTCACAAAAAAATTGCCTCCTGTGGCACAACCACATAAACTCATCCGATACTGATGTGGCATTAACACAGGAGAGCTCTTTGCCCCCCGAAAAACTCGACCTCCTCCAAGGCACCCTCGACCTCATGGTCCTCCAAACCCTCGCCACCATGGGCTCCCTCCACGGCTACGGTATCGCCCGCCGCATCGAAGAAGTCAGCGGCGACGAAGTCCTCCTCAACCAGGGCACTATCTACGCCTCGCTCGTCCGTCTCCAGCAGCGCGGTTGGATCTCCGCCGAATGGGGCACATCCGACAACAACCGCAAGGCGAAGTACTACGCCATCACCAAGACCGGCCGAAAGCAGTGGGCTAAGGACACCGCCTACTGGAACCGCCTCTCGATGGTGATGGGGCGCGTCCTGGCCATGCCAGTCGAAGGAGATCTCTAATGGGAGCCCTTCGCGAAGCCTTCAATCGTGTACTGTCCTTCTTTCGCAAGCCACAGCGCGACTCCGATCTCGACGCGGAACTGCAAAGCCACATCGACCTCGCAATCGAAGAAAACATAAGCCACGGCATGTCCCCCGAAGAAGCTCGTCGCCGAGCCCTCATCCGTTTCGGCGGTATCCAGCAGGCAAAAGAGCACCAACGCGAAGCCCGCGGCCTCCCCTGGCTCGACATTCTTCTTCAAGACCTCCGCTACACCTTCCGCACCCTTCGCCGCGACTCCGGCTTCACCACCATCGCCATCCTCATCCTCGCTCTCGGCATCGGCGCCAACATCGTTGTATTCTCCGTCGTCGACACCATCCTGCTGCGTCCGCTCCCATTCCCCGAAGCGAACCGCCTGGTCCGCATCGCCCCCAAAGTCTCCAAGTGCGGAGCTTCCTGCGCCACCTACTCCACCGACGCAGTTCAGGAATTCCAGCGCCAGAACAAATCCTTCTCCGACTTCACCGGTTACGATGCCTTCACCGCGCCCGGTAACTGGAAGCTCACCGGCAACGGCGTTCCTCTCCCCGTCTCCCAGATCGATGTCATGGATAACTTCTTCCACACTCTGGGCGTGCAGCCGTTGATGGGTCGCCTCATTTTCACCGCGGAAGAATCCAAGCCCAACGGCCCCTCCGTCGTGGTTCTCAGCTACCCATTCTGGAAGCGCCAGCTTAACGGCGACCCCAACATCATCGGCAAGGCCATCTCGTTCGGCAACAAGCCCACCACCGTCGTCGGCGTCCTCCCCGACACCTTCGACTTCGGCGCCATCTACGCCCCCGGCACCAGGATGGACGTCTTCACCCCCTACCTCTACGATCAGGTCCGCGAGTACGGCAACATGATCTCGCTCACTGGCCGCCTCAACCCCGGCGTCACCCTCGCACAGGCCCAGGCCGAAGCCGACCTCCTCTTCCCAACCCTCGACGGCAGCGTAAAGAAGGGATACAAAGGCCAATACACCGCCCACCTTTGGGATCTCAAAGAATTCATCTCCGGCAGTCTCCGTCGCTCACTCATCGTCCTGTGGGGCGCCGTCGGACTCATCCTTCTCATCGTCTGCGTCAACCTCTCGAACCTCCTGCTCGCCCGCGCCGCCGCGCGCTCCAAGGAGTTCGCCATGCGCTCCGCACTCGGAGCCGCACGCAGCCGCATCGTTCGCCAGCTACTCACCGAATCCCTCATCCTCTCCGCCGCCGGGGCCATCCTCGGGCTTGGCCTTGCCTTCGCCGCCGTCTTCTACCTTGCTCATCAGGACTCCATCGCCCTTCCGCTCCTCTCAAGCATTCGCGTCGACAAGACAGCCCTCGCCTGGACCCTCTTCATCGCCGTCAGCTCCGGAGTGCTCTTCGGCATCGTTCCCGGCCTTCGCATCGCCAGCGGCAACCTGCAGGACGCCCTCAAGGATTCGGCTGCCAGCACCACCAGCGGCCAGGGAACGGCCCGCCTCCGCGCGTCCCTCGTCGTCTCTCAAATTGCCATCGCCTGCGTCCTCCTCATCGCCGCCGGCCTGCTCCTGCGCAGCTTCCTCCGCGTATTCGACGTCGATCTCGGCTTCACGCCCTCCCGCGCCTCCGCCATCCTTCTCGACTACCCACACGGCCTCGACCGCGGAGCCAAAACCGCCGCCTTCGACCGCGAGGTCCTCCACCGCATCGAGCAGATCCCCGGTGTCCAGACCGCCGCCATCACCGACTCCCTCCCCATGTCCCGCAACCGTTCCTGGTGGATCGCCGCAAAGGGCAAGCACTACGAACCCGGCGAACTCCCCGGCACCTTCGTCTACGTCGTCACCCCCGGCTACCTCAACGCCATCGGCATGCGCCTTATCAAGGGCCGCGACATGGCTTGGGAAGACAACGACCCAAAACAAGCCGTCGTCATCATTAACGAAACCGTCGCTCGCTACCTCTGGCCAAACGAAGACCCCATCGACCGCATCGCCGTCGTAGGAGGAACCGATGCCCGCGTTATCGGTGTCATCGCCGACGTCCGCGAGACCAGTGCCGAGGCCAAATCCGGCTGGCAGATGTACGTCTGCGCCGCCGCCCCCCAGTTCGGCCAGAACGACTCTCACCTCGTCATCCGCTCCGCCCTGCCCGCCTCCACCCTCCAGCCCACCGTCCTCGCCGCCCTCCGCCAGCTCAACCCCGGCCAGCCCGCCGCCGACCTCAAGCCCATCCAGGACATCGTCGACCACGCCTCCAGCCCCCGCCGCTTCTTCGTCTACCTCGTCGGAATCTTCGCCGCGCTCGGTCTCATCCTCGCCGCCCTCGGCATCTACGGCGTCGTCTCCTACTCCGTCACGCAACGCACCCAGGAGATCGGCATCCGCATGGCTCTCGGCGCAACCCTCACCCGCGTCCAGCTCGACATCATCCGCGCTACCCTGCAACTCGCCGCGATAGGCATCGCCGTCGGAGCCATCGCCGCGCTAGCAACCTCGCGCCTTATCGCTTCTCTTCTTTTCGGAACCGAACCCACAGACCCCATCACCTTCCTCGCGATGGTTCTCATCCTCGGAGCAATCGCTCTGCTGGCCGGCTACATCCCGGCCCACAGAGCCTCCCGCATCAACCCGATGGTCGCCCTCCGCAATAACTAGGGTTAGGATAGCGGTGCGAGGAGCCATCAAATGAGTGTCTGGTATTCGCGCCCAGTTCTCTTCGTCGAAAGCGTAGAGCGGTCCATCGCCTTCTACACCGAAAAACTCGGCTTCGTCGAAAGCAACCGCTACGCGGAGGACGGAAAGGTTCTCGTCGGTCAGGTCAACCGCGAGGATTGCGAAATCCTCCTCAATTGCCAGCAGCCCGAAAAGACCGGGCGCAGCCGCATCTTCATCTCGATCGACCTGGCGCCGCTGCAAGCGCTCAGGGTCGAATTCGAGAACCGGGGCGCACCGATCAGGGATGGCTGGTGGGGCTACAACACGATGATTATCGAAGACCCTGACGGCAACGAGCTGTTCTTCCCCTATCCGAACGATGCTGAAGAAGCATCAGGCCCGTCCGCGGAAGCTAGCCACCTCGTCGCGGAGGCATATATTCCCCAAAACAAGTGAGGCAAATCCAGCTGCGAGGGGTGTGTCTCAGACGTACTCGTCTTCGTCCTCGTCGTCTTCGTCCACGTCGTCGGTGAAGTGATAGAGGTCGTCGGTGTCGAGCGTGGCGCCTGGTTGGGCGAGGTCGAGGCCTTCGGGTGAGGGTTCGGTGGTGCGGACGATATTGGGAGCGTGGGGTTCGGTGTGGAGGCCGCGGGCGTTGTTGCTGGCGAGTTGGAGACCGTAGAGGAGGGCAGTGGCGCGCTTGATGTCGAGTTGCCCGGTGGCGAGAGCGTTGATGACGACGGAGAGGGCGACCTGGACGGATTCGCGATCTTCGAGAGTGGTGAGCTCGATGTGCTGGCCGGGGATGAGGTAGCCACGGCTGGCTTCGGTTTGGCGGAAGGTACTGTGCTGCTGATGAAGGCGATTGTGGAAGTAGCACCATCGACCGTCGGTCAGGGCGGGCGAGTGGCATTGAAGGCCGTTGGTCTTGATGTGGCGGCAGAGTGGGTATTGAATGGGTTCTCCTTTCGGCTTTGGGGGGGACGACCCCCCCGGGTATCTCGGTAAAAGTCGAATGATTGCAGCGAGATAGCGAAATGGGTTCCGCTAAAATCGTGCAATCAAATGGGTTATGGCTAAAATCGTCTTTCTAAATGGTTTAGCTGCAAAAGAGAAAGCCCCGGCCGATGCCGAGGCTTTTTCTTGACTCTATATATCCAGTATAGCTTGCAGAGCATAACTAAACTGCCAACTCTATTTTCTTTTGTTTGAGGGAGTTAGGTGGTTTTGGGACTTGACAAGCGATTTTTGGGCCAAAAAAGCGACAAATAAATAATGGTGGTATTAAGGATAATAGAATCAGTTGTTTCTAGGCGACCTTGAGTGGGGATCAATGCTCCACGATCTGCCGGGTATGCATGGACGACCCCACCTCTGGAACGGTGCCATCATTTACCAGCACCTCAGTCGGCGTCCCCTCAAACACGATCCGCGTCGAGGCGCTGGAGCGGGCGGGAATTCGGAGCTTCTGGGTCGCAGTCAGGGTTCCGGAGCGCACCGTCACCGGCACCTCTGCTACCGCTCCACCGTCGTTCCGTATCTCGACCGCGACCAGCCAGCCCGAACCCTTGTTTCCGATCTGGTCGATCGCCCGTGGGGTCACGCTTGCGATGCTCAGGTCCGGCAGGCCACTGTCCCGGTACACCCAGTCATCGAAAAACCATCCTAGTTCCCGCCGCGAGATCCGCTCCAGAACCCGCTGAAACTCCTTCGGATCGCCGTCCATCTTGTCTTCACGGTAGAGCTGCAGCGCGTGACGCAGGGCGTCGTCTCCCACAATCGACCGAAGCATCTCGAGCACCGCAGCAGCCTTCGTTCGGTAGTAGACCTCGTCGCTTGCGTGGATGAGGCTCTGTCCTTCCTCGGTTGCGTTGGTACTGCGTGCGGGCGGCGGCTCCACCAGCGCCAGCGCCTTCGCCTCTTCCTGCAACTGCGCCACCGCAGCGTCGCGGCCCTGGCTCACCTCCGTCCACTGCAGCGACATGAGTTGCGGCACACCTTCATCGAGCCAGACATGCGAGGAACGGAACCAGGCGTGCGTAAGCGAGTGGATCAGCGAGGAAGCCAAAACCTCAGGCGCCGAGGCCCGCATGGGAGCGACGAGCAGAGCGTCGTCCTCAAACGGCTGCCCATTGTGGTCAAGGATGGTCAGGACACTCAAAGGCCCTGTTCCCAGCCATTCGGAGAGTACAGGGCGGACCTTTTCGGCGGCCGCGCCGTAGCTCGGCAACGTATCGTAGTGGTCGGTGACGGCGGAGATCAGGCTGTTATCGGTCAGGGTGCCGGCACGGTCGGTGACAAAAAGGCTTGGTGTTCGAAACCCCAGGGGCCGGGCGGAAAATTCAGCCGTCGACACTCCAGGAGACTCAGCCACGGGCAGGCTCTGGTTTTCGCTCATCGCCTTCAGCTGCTCGCGTTGCCCGCAAAAAAAGGCCGCGTCCGGTGCGTCCCCGACATATTCAACGGTCAACCGCAGATGTACCGTCGCCGCCGCCTGCTGCAGCCTGGTCTGCCCGACGCTCTGAAAGAGCTTTGCGCCGTCGCCAAGAAAGACCGGCGCTGCCGCGGCCGGATACCACAGCACGTTGCCGAATCCGCGCAGTGCGGTCCATTCCGGGCTGATCTGGTCCCAATCCGCGTGTGCAGCCTGATCCAAAGGAGCTCCGATGCGCTCTAACCGCTCGGCCGACGGAGTGATCTCGCCTGAGTAGAGGCTGGTCAGTTCGAGAGTGGCACCGGGTGTCAGCGGTTGAGGAAGGGCGACAACCGCCTCGGTTGCCTTACCGGTGTGGTCGGCATCGGTATCGATGGTCTGCTCTGCAAACGACAGCGGAGAGACGCGTTCTCCGCTCTGCCGTGCGAAGCTCTCCCAGTGGAGAGACGATGAGATCTGCAGCGGGAGCCTCGTCAGCGACTCCTTTCCGGAGTTTCTCACGGTGAATCTTGCGTGAACTTCGAGATGCGACTGTGCCGGGGCAAGATGAACGTCGAGATCATACGCAGTGAAGATAAGCGCGGAACGCTCGGCATCGGTGACAGCCTCGATGGCTTGTTTGGCCGGAGTCTTCGCCGGCTTGTCGGTTTCGGGAGAATCCTGATTCCTGTTGAAGAGAATCTTGCCGTGCGGGGTTGTTTCGTCCGGGGGTGGGGGAGTTGGGGGAGGAGTTGACTGTCCGATCGCGATCGAACTGAGAGCGAGAACTGCCGCCAGCAGAGAGAAACGATGCCCTATGAACCGCCCTGCCAAATTCTTCAAGATCCGAGTCCCTTACGTTCTTTCGCGGGCTTTCGTGCTGGGGGTGGAGCGGCGGCCTGACGTCGCTGCCGCATCGCTTCATACATCACGATCGCGCCCGCGACCGACACATTGAGAGACGAAACCTGCCCCGCCATGGGAATCCTCAAGAGGTGATCGCAGGTCTTTTTGACCAGATCGTGTAATCCTGCGCCTTCTCGTCCCAGGACCAGAACGCAGTCGGTTTTGAAGTCGTAGTCGGTGTAGTCGAGAGTGCCGCGCTCGTCGAGTCCAAGGACCCAGATGTGCTTCTGTTTCATCTGCTCGAGGGCGCGGACCAGGTTCGTAACTCGCGCAATCCGAACGTGTTCCGAGGCTCCGGCAGAGGTTTTGGCTACGGTGGCGGTTACGGGAGCCGATCGTCGTTCGGGGAGAATGACGCCATCGACGCCGGCGCCGTCTGCGGTTCGGAGCAGTGCTCCCAGGTTGTGGGGGTCTTCGACGCCATCGAGGGCAAGGAAGAAGCGGTGCCGTTCTGGCTCGGGAGGAGTCAGGAGGTCTTCGATTCCGAGGAATCTCCGTTCTCGAACGATGGCCAGGACACCCTGATGGGCGTCGGTCCGGGCGAGCCGGGTGAGCTGGTCTCTGGGTTCGAGCGATACGCGGACACCGGCCGTCCGGCAGAGGTCGATTAGCCGTTGGAGGCGGTCGTCGCGACGGTCGTCGCGTTCCCGAGCCACGGTGACATGGTCAAGCTGGCGGGAGCCGGAACGGACGGCCTCCTCGACCGGATGGAGACCGTATAGAACATCCATAGTTCCAGTTTACTTTCTAAACGGAAATATAGGTCCGGGGCCTTAGAATGATATTCAGGCCTGGATCGGCTTCGGTCGCAGCTTCAAGACGGTTTTTCAGACGGAATATTTCATTTTTTATGGATCATTCAACCAAAAAACGAGTCTTCTCTGACCGAATCAGCGTCTCTGACACTGTGCGAACTGATTCCATAACGCTTGCGGCCGCCCAGGCTGCCCAGGTCCAGAGTGAAAACGCGGCGATTGCTCATGGATTAAAGCGACAGAATCCGGAACTGCTTGATGAGCTGATTGATTTGTATCAACATCGTCTCCTGCGATATCTTCTGTTCCTCACCGGCAAGCGCGAAGTTGCCGAGGATCTTTTCCAGGAGACGTGGATGCGGGTTCTTCTGCGGGGCGGGCAGTACAACGGCAAGGCACGCTTCGATACGTGGCTTTTTACGATTGCACGCAATCTGGTGATTGATCTTTCGCGAAAGCGGACCATGGCGAGCCTCGATGAGATGAGCGAGGGGGGAGAGGATGAACGCCCCTTTGAGATCGCAGCATCCGCGCCGTCTCCGCTGGAGCAGTTTCAATCGCGCGAAGATTGCGCTGAGGTGGGCGAGGTTTTGCTCAAGCTGGAACCGACCTACAGGGAGGTTCTGGTTCTTCGTTTTTATGAAGAGCTTTCTTTGGAAGAGATCGCTACTGTAACCAGGGCACCCCTGTCGACGGTCAAGTCCAGGCTCTATCGTGGTCTGGCAGCGTTGAAGCCCGAGATGGAGCAGCTTCGATCATCGCGCCGGTTTGCGGAGGCTGGGGTATGAGCGCTGCCTTCGATAAGTTTGATAAGTTCGATAAGTCTGCTGCGCATGACGCCCGCTCGGTTGCACGAGCGTCGGTTGTCAATCGTACCCACCGGGTGGTGCGGGAGCGGGCGAAGACGATTGCGGCACGGCGTAGCCGGGTTCGCAGCCTGTGGATTCCCCTGGCTGTCTGCTCGTCGCTTCTGGTGATCATCTGTACCGCTGTCTGGAGCGCTTTGGACGCCTACGATGTGACGCCGAGCGGCGTGCCGGATGCGAGCAATCAGTTCCTGGTATTGTGTTTGTGGTTTCTCCCGGTTTCGATGGCGTTGTTGGCAGTGGTATTGTTTCAGCGTGCCCGTAAGCGCGAGGCTGCCCAATGAACAGGTTCTGGAGCCAGGGATCGGATCGATCGCAGGACAATACGGCCGGGGGGGAGGATCAGCTCAGCATGATCCCGAACTGGTCGGTTGCGCTGGCGATCGTCGTGTTTGCTGCGGTGCAGTATCTGTTCCATGGGGTTCTTCCTCACCACAAGCATGAGCTGCTTCCGATGCGGTTGCTGATGGGGTATTCGTGGGGGACGGCGTTTGCCAGTTATGTATTGCTGGTGGGTTATGTCAGCCGCGACGTCAGGCGGCGCAGAATGCCGGCCGGGTTGTGGATGCTAATTGTGGTGGTGATGCCGGGCGGAATCGGGGCCGTGGTTTACTTCCTGTTGCGGCAGCCGATGATGATTCCTTGTCCGCATTGCAGCACTGAGATCACGTCGAACGTGCACTTCTGCCCGCAGTGCCAGTTCCAATTGGCTCCGGTTTGCGGGCGATGCTTCCGCGGGGTTCAGATTACGGATGTGTATTGCACGCAGTGCGGGCACGATCTTGCCGAGGATCATGCTCCGGCGCGGCTGCGCGTCTATAGTGACTAGAGCAATTCTCCCGTTATTATGAAGTGGGATCTGCGGAGTGCCGTTTTTCTTGAGAGGAAACGGCCATAAGGTTCAAGCACTCCTATACACCCACGGGAGAATTCCTCAAGTTGTGTCACTGAGAGCACTCATCATCGATGACGAACCGTTGGCCCGGCAGGAGTTGCAGTATCTGCTGGAGCGAGCGGGCGGGGTCGACGTTCTTGCGCAGGGAACCAATGGAATCGAGGCGGTTGAGCTGATCCGGACGCACAAGCCGGACCTGGTGTTTCTGGATGTGCAGATGCCGGGTCTGGACGGGTTTGGCGTTTTGAAGAAGCTCCTGGACCGCAAAGTGCCGCTGCCTCAGGTCGTGTTTGCGACTGCATTCAACCAATATGCTGTTCGCGCGTTCGAAGTGAATGCGGTCGATTATCTGTTGAAGCCGTTCGATCGCAAGCGGGTGATGCAGACGATCGAGAAGGCTCAGGCTCGGCTGGCTGCGCCGGTCGAGTCGGCTGGCCTCTCGCAGGAGACGGGGGCGAAGCTGGATGCTTTGTTGCGGCTGGTTGAGGAGCAGGCTCAGCCGCAGAAGGCCAACTCCGGAAAGGTGATTGTGCGGGCTCAGAGCCGGTTACTGCTGGTGGACCAGCGCGAGATTTGTTTCGCATCGATCGAAGAGGGCACGATCAGCGTGGTGACGCGGACAGTCGAGGGCCATTCCAACTGCCGGACGCTCGAGGAACTGATGGACCAGCTTGATCCGGAGACATTCTGGCGGGCGCACCGGTCGTATGTGGTCAACATTCAGCACATACGGGAGGTGGTGCCCTGGTTCAAGTCGAGCTATCAGTTGCGGATGGACGATGCGCAGAAGACTGAGATTCCGGTCAGCCGGGCGCAGACAAAGAGATTGCGGGAGCTTTTCAATTTGTAAGGTACACGCTTCCCATGGGAGTATTTTTGCTACGGGGAAATGACCGCAAGACAACAGCGGTACAAGATCGCTGTGAGTCTGTTGCCTCTGCGGTTTTTTCTTAATCCGTTGTCAATTCGGTAGGGTGATTCGAAGCAATCGCTTCGATGAATAGCTGTTCTTGAAAGGAAGAGGGTGGGTCATGTTCAGGTCAGCGATCCTTGTTGTTTTTGGAGTTTCGGGGATTCTCTTTGCTCAGACGCCGGGCGCTGCTGCTCCTCTTTCCCCTGCGGAGCTTCCGGGCATGGGTTTGGCGCAGCATGATTTTATGTACTCGGGCGAGTCGCATGAACGCAGGATCTTTGTTGTGCGGCATGGGAAGATTGTCTGGAGCTATGACGATCCTGCGGGCAAGGGTGAGATCAGCGATGCGGTGATGCTTTCAAACGGCAACATCCTCTTTGCGCATCAGTATGGCGTGACGGAGATCACTCCGGAGAAGAAGGTGGTGTGGGACTATGTCGCTCCTCCGGGCCATGAGGTGCATACAGCGGTGCCGATCGGGAAAGAGCATGTTTTATTTATTCAGAATGGCGACCCTGCGGTGCTTCGCGTCGTGAACACTGCTACTGGGGTAGTCGAGAAGGAGATAACTCTTGCGACCAAGCAGCCGGTTAGCGTGCATGCGCAGTTTCGGCATGCGCGGCTGACGGACAAGGGAACGCTGCTGGTGGCGCATATGGATTTGAATAAGGTGGTGGAGTATGACGCGAATGGGAATGAGCTATGGTCGTTTCCGGCGCCGGGCGCGTGGGGTGTGAGTCAACTGGCCAACGGGAATGTATTGATCACGGACCGCATGGGCGTGCGGGAAGTGACGCGGCGCGGGGATTCGGTTTGGAGCTGGAGTCCGGCGGACTCGCCTGGTTACAAATTCGCCGGTTTGCAGCAGGCGTGGCGGCTGCGCAGTGGCAATACGGTGGTGAATAACTGGGTGAACGAATGGAGCAGGTCGGGTCCGGCTGGTCCGGGAACGGTGCAGGCGATCGAATTGACTCCGGCGAAGGAGGTTGTGTGGGCGCTGCGAGAGTGGACGCCGCCGACAAACCTCGGGCCGGCGACTACGATCCAGTTTCTGGATGAGCCTTCGGTGGCGGAGGATGTGCACTTCGGTGAGATACGGTAGGAAGGGTTTCGGTAGCTTGGGATTGAGTCATTTTCGACCGCCACAAAAGCTGATGCGCTTTTGTGCCGGATATGATTACAAATTCATTGATGCCTAAAAACTTGAATCGTTTTATTTTGCTGCGGGTTTTGCTGCGGCTCCCTGAACGATGAGGTCGTTGTCGACACTGAAGGCGCCGGGGGCTGAGTTGGCTTGCATGCCTGCGATGGTTTTATCCATCTCGTTATTAACCACGCCATAGAGAGCGACGTTGCCGTTTTTTACGATGATGTGGATGGCGTGGAAGCCTATCGGCGGATCGTTGGTGATGCCTCCGGCCATAAGGGCCACGCTGCGGCCGCCAAGTCCGAGAGCACGCGCGAGGGAGCCCTGGTTGGCGTTGTATTTCGCCAGGGTGGGCTGAGTGTAGATGCGGTTGTAAACGGCGGCGCGAATCCGGTCGTCGTTGGGGGAGTTAGGAAGGACTTCAATCTCGTTGATGACATTCTCAACGCCCTTGATACGCTTGACCGCATTCTCGGCGTCGCTCTTGAGGATGGGGCGCGAGGCGTAGCCTTTGAGGATGATGGTCTTGCCCTGGACTCCGAAGGTAAGCCAATCGAAGACGCTGTAGGTTGTGAGTCCGGCGAGCTTCTTCTGGACCTCGTTGACGATGCGGACGGTGTCTTCCTGCGACCAGGTGGGCGCGGGGGCGGGCTGGGCGATAGCGGTTGGTGCAGCGATGCTGAAGATGAGTGCGGCTGCAAGTAGAGGCAAGGTGCATCGAGTCAGGGGAAAGAGAGTGCTCATGGGTTCACTCCTTAAAAAGTGTTCTTAATTCTCGTGCAAACGATACGCGGTGCCGTTCGTTGATTCGAGTGTCCGGGCGTGAGTTAAGCCACACTCCTTGCGGCCATTACAGAAAGAACCAGCGGACTAGCGGTTGTGCCGATGACCCCGATTGAAGTCGAAGTTGTAGACCACACCCAGGGTCAAGGCCGTAGGGTGAATCGTGCCGGATGCAGTCGCTGGCGTGTCCCAATGCTGAAACTGCACATCACCTTTGATTGCCAGATTGTGAGTGAGGTTGCAGTCTAATCCTCCGCCGAAGGAGTACACCGTGGTGTTGGAGCTGATGTAAAGCGTGTCGCCAAAGACGAAGCCGGGGGCGTGATAGTCGATCTGGCCGCGGCCGATGAGGAAGTCGGCGTAAGGATGAAATTTCCCCAACGGATATTCCACCTTTGGACCGAGGAGAAAGTTTTTCTGGCTGCTGATGTGGCCCTCGTCGATGGGATAGGTGCCGCGAACTTCAAAGGACGGAAGTAACTGTCGAAAGCCGAGATAGGTGAGGTCGGCTCCGGCGGTGATGGCCAGATTTTTGCCTCCCGCCAGGCCGGTGAAGGTGCCGGTGGCTGCTACAAAAGCGGAGAGCTGAAGCCTCTGGGTTCCCGCAGGAGCGGCCTGCGCGGATGCAGTGTGGGTCAGGGCTGAGACGGCGGTGAACAGAGCTAGTTTTGCCGAAAGTTTTATATACGTCATTCAATCCTCAAACTTCCCTTTCTAAGGTAACTTAGACGCCGCTGCGCACCTCGTGTTTTTCGCTCTCTGAGCGAGGAAGATTTGAGGATTAGGCCGACAAATGTTCAATGAAGCCTCAGGCTGGAGTAAATTCAAGCATTTCAAAGAGTTGGTACATCAGAGTTCGACGGGAGTCGGTTCGTAACCGAGGAGTTTCTCATGAAGAGATTATCGGCTTATTTGCGACAATGCTTATTTTCTTTGTTCCAACGTGGTGCTGGAACACACACTTGAGGCGGGCACAGTATATCCACGTGCAATACTTTGGACCATGAGCGGACGGGCGGGGAGTGGATCGGCAGGGAGTCGATGGATAGGGCGGATGGTTCGGTTGCTGATGGTGTTGGTCATCCTGTCCGGTCTGCTCTATGTGGTGGACTGGGCGGTGCTCCGCGTTCGTGTGCCGCATGGAACGGCGTACGGGGTGGTTCAGGTCAACCAGTTTCTGGCGACGCCGCTGAAGGGAAACAAAGTGGAGTATGACCTGATGGGCACGGTTTCGGTTAGGTGCAGCCATTCGATCTTTCCGCAGCAGGGGAATCCGGCGTGCTGGTGGCTGGAAAGGCATACATCGCAGTGGGAGTAATGGGCTAAAGCAAGAAGAGCAGCTCGACGATGTGGCGGGCGAGTTCCTCGGGCTGATGGAATCGCCGGGGATTGTCGTTGAAGGACTCCTGGACGGAGAGGGCATCGTCGTCGTCGACATGGAAGGCGAAGTGACAGGCATTGCGGTCGAGGGTTGGATCACCTGCGACTCCGCGACCTTTGGCGTAGTCGAGGACGATGATTGGATCCTGGTGGGTAATACGGGCGTCGAACCAAGGGAAGCGGCTGCGGGTGAGCTTGACCTCGGTGGGGGTGATGGCCTGAAAGATGGTGTCCGAGGAGGTGACGTCGCCCTGTAGGTGGCGCTTGATCTCGCTGACGTCGGCTTCGAGACTAATGACGAAGGCAGTGAAGAATGTCTTACCCTGCGTCGTGGCGATCTCTGCCTGGTGTTGCGATCTGCCGTAGTTTTCTGCCGCTTCGTGGCCCTTTTGCCGGATGTCCTGTGCGAGACTGGCGATCCACTCTTTGCCCATGCTGGTGCTGCTCCTCGATCCGGTCGCTGATGGTCGTGCTTGCGGATGTTGTTGGTTGGATGACAGATGAACGGGAAAGGCCGCTTTGGTCAGGTGGTCTGGCTGATTCTTGTTTACTGGGCAGGCGCAACTGAAGCGTTCTTTCTCGTAAGCTGACCTGGCTCCTGCAGAATTGGAGCTTCTTGGAGAAGCCTGTTCTTGAGCGGCCTGTTCTATTGAAATTTTGTCTTCAAACAATAAATATTGCTAGGGTCGTCCCGGGGTGTGGAAGGGAAGAATTGGTGTATCGGGCGCGCAACGGGCAGGACTAGATTGCGGTGCCCGGTCTATCTCACTACGCGAGGACCTAACCATGAAAAAGCAACTGATGCTTTTCGGTGCCGGCGGTCTGCTGTGCCTATTGTTCACGATTTCCGCCACAGCGCAGATTACTAACTCTGTGAACTTCACGACAGCGTTTCCGTTTTATGCCGGCAATACGAAGATGCCTGCCGGCTCGTACAGGATCACTCCGTCAAGCTATAGCAACACTGTTCTGCTGATCGAGAGTTCGACTGGAAGCCATTCCGCGTTTATTGAATACACACCGACTCAGGCGGAGACGGGGCATGCGGCTACCGATGTGACTTTCAAGAAGTATGGGACGACCGAATTTCTGGACCGGATCTGGGTAGGAGGGCAGAAATTTGGGATGCAGATCGATCCAACCAAGGTCGAGCAGAAGCTCGCCGAAGGTGGAACGCCGAATGCGCATTCGGTGCCGGCTAAAGGGCAATAGCGCAGGTTATCGCCGTTAGCTGTGCTTGCGATGGAGAGGGTTGCATTGGGCCTCGGGACGCACCCTCGTTCACTTGCTTGGCGGTTCTATGTTCGTCGGCGGTCATGTGGCGCTTGAAAGATGCGCCAGGGATTCAGGTTTTATTTTTGACTCGCTCCTGTTTGACCCGTGGGATGACGGGCGTTTGAAGATGCCTGTGCTATCTTTTTTGCTACATCGATTAGCAAATATCTTTGGCCAGCGGTTTGTACGCCGAAGTCACCGTCGATGGCAGGGCCATCGTTTGCACCTCCGGTCTTGCAATGAGGAGAGAGAGCGATGCAGTTGACTTCTGCTGTCTACCTGATGGTTGAGGCAGCCCCAAGCGATGTCAGCCCGATCATCAAGGCGGTGACGGACCCATTTTCGTTGCTTGCATTGATCGTGCTTGTGCTTGGACTGATCGCAACGAAATGGGTACCGCGTAAACCGGACGGCAAGATGGGACCGCACCTTGTTGCGCTGGCGATTCTGGTGGTATCGCTGCTGGCGATTGCGCTGAACATTATGCGCTACATCAACACGGCCAAGCCAAGCGCTGAGGCGGCGACAGAGCGTCCGCTGTCGATCACGATCAATATCACTTCGGATAAGAAGACGCTGAAACCCACGGTGGTGCCGTTTCAGGTGGGGGGAGGGCAGGTGAGCTTTGGTTGCGGGGATTCGGCGCATCCGGCGGTGACCTATGTCGTCCCGAACGGAGCGCGGGATGTGACGGCCGAGGCGGAGTGGCGAAATACTGACCATGCCAAGGGGCAGACCCAGTTTGCGACGGTTGCCGGGACCACGGTTATCGCGAGTGGAACGATTACGGGTCAGGACCGGAACTGGGCGGGAAAGTGCGTGGCGACTGGCCGCGGGGAGCTAGTCCTGAAGGGGACGTACACAATCGACCAGGAGAAGGAACCGGTGCAGGTTGTCAATACCGTGGCGGGTTTCATCGCTGCGGGGAAGGAAGAGACGTTTGTGATCCCGGGGGTGGCGGGATCGAGCGCCACTCGTTGCCGGATTGTGGTTTCTTCGGTGGCGGGAGAGATCGCTTCGGCTACGGTGCCGTTGAATTCGAAGGTGGGGGTCGAGAAGGCGACGTTCGATGGGCCGATCAAGGCGACATGGTCGAAGGGCAAGCTGACGGTGGCTGTCGACTAGGCGGTGTGTGGGTGGGCACTGAAAGAGTGGTCAGCTGTCCTTGCGGTAGAGGAGGTTGCGCATAGCCTGGCGGCGGGCCTCGTTGGCTTCCTTAGCGTTCTTGCGTTCCTCGGCGCTCGTGCGGCCCTTGGCTGCGGGGTTGGTCGTTTCGGTGGCGCTTGATTCCTCTGTGCATTGGGGGCAGCGGTTGGCGAAGCCGGGTTTGTCAGGCTTCAGTTCGAACTCCTCTTTGCAGATGGCGCAGATTTTTATTGGGAAGGGCATTTCGACTCCGGGAATCATTTTAAATCATGGCTGGCTTGATTTCACCGCCGTCGGTTAAGCGAGAGAGCATGGACTAATGTTGTATGGGAACGGTCTCCTTACGTTGCTAGGATGAGATTGGCCAAGGAGGCCATTAATGAAAGCGACTACTCCCCTAACTCGTTTTGTTCTCAGCTCATTTCTTTTGGCGACGGCAGGCATATGCGTCGCACAAGGTCCTCCGGGACAGGATCCTTACAACCCACCTCCTGGGCACGGAGGCGTGCCACCGGGACAGGCGAAGAAGTACGGTCACGATGACGACCACATGCCTCCTGGGCAAGCGAAGAAGTTTCGCGACGACGATCACCACGTGCCGCCGGGACAAGCGAAGAAGTACCGGGAGGATTATCACTTCCACGGCGACGATCGTGTGCGGTTTTATGAACACTACCGGAGCGATGCGGATCGGTGGCGGTACCGCAAGCGTCCTGTGTTTGTGACTGGCCGCGTGGTTCCGAGAGAGTATGTCATTCAACCGGTGCCGCAGACGTATTGGGTAAGTGAACCGCCTCCGCCGCCGGGTTATCAGTATGGATACTATGGGGGGTATGTGGTGGCTTACAACCCAACGACGCGGATTGTTGCCGATGTGCTCGATCTGGTGGCGGCGGCCACTTCGCACTAGAGTGCTGTGGTGGAGAGAGCCCGGCTTTTGCCGGGCTTTTTCTGCGTTATGGGTTTTTTGTATTGAAGAACGAATGCCTCTGATGCGATGAGACAGCACCAGAGGCATTCACAGGGCGATGCGTGGTTGTCAGCAGCCGCTGAAGGAGGTAAAGTCTCCGAGCGGGTTGGGAAGGGTCGGGTTGAAGGGTTGGAAAGGATAGGCCTGCGAGGTGTCGAAGCCCGCCTTGTTGGCTGCGTGGAAGTCAACGAACGGCGTGAGTGCGGCCAGGGCCTGGTCGATCGAGGTCCAGCACAGGGTTCTTTCGTAGCCGTTGTTGTTTGGCGGGTCGACGCTTTCGGCTACGCCTTGAATGCCGGTGATGTTTTCGATGGGACCGCCGAACTGCGCGGCCACGCCGGGGCCGACGACGCGGGCGAGTGTGCGGTGGTCGCTCTCGATGCCCATGATGCGCGCTGCTGTAACCCGGAGATTGCGGGTGCTGAAGTTTCGCACGCCGACGAGGTAGGCAGCGATAAATGCGTCCTCGAGAGTGACCAGAACGTTGAGCGTGGTCTGGGCGTCGGCAAACATTTTTGGGGGATAGAAGAACTGGTTGAATGGGGTGAACTGGCCGGTGACGGACTGCTCGAGAAGGTAGTGGGACATCTCCTCCTGGCGAGCGGCGATGAGGTAGCCCTGATCGTCGGATTCGAGCGCTTTGAAGAAGGGAGCGATGTCGATGATGTTGGAGTAGGTCGTGACGGCGAGGGCTTCGGCGATCTCAGCGGCGATGAGGATGTCGCGATCACCCTTCTTCAGATGATCGTGTTCGGCCTTCATGCTGTCGTTGTCTTCCTCGTGCTCATGCTGCTGGGCTGAGGCTGCGGTGGCGAGTCCGCCGAGAGCGGCGAGAGTCGTCGCCCCGGTAAGAGCAGCGCCTTTGAGAAACGATCGTCTGGAGGAGCCTGACTGGCTGTCTTCTGGCGAAGGGATGGCTTCGATTTCCTTTGGTGTATTCATTGCTTTGCGTCTCCTCTTTCGATTCCCGGAAAGTCATCTGTTGTTGCTGTCCTGGTGTGGAAGGGGCCGTGGGAGACTCTCCCGGTTGGATTGAGTACGGCCAGGTGTCGGGGATGGATTTGACGGGCAGGAGATTATTTTCAGACGAGGAGCGTTTTGGGGAGACCGTGGAGCAGGCTTGGCGGAGTCGTTGGCTGGGTCAGGCGAGCAGTCGATGTCCGAGAGCAGGGACCGCCGTTCCAACTGATCCGCTAACGTTTTTCTTTCGAGTTGGGCCGCTCGCCCGAAAACATGCTAATGTTCAGAAATCAATCTGCAACCCCGTTTGGCAAACTACCTGTGGAGACTGCAATGCTCGATATAAGCGGTGCCTTGAATTTGCTTAAAGCAGGTCACAGTATCGAACGACCCGGCCCGGACATGAAGGGCACTTCCTACTTCGTGAAGAACGAAAATGGGAAGGAATGCCTGTATGTTCGACAGAGGCGGCTCAACTCATCTGAGGTTATCGAGGAGCCTACGGCATTTGACTGGGACGACCTGACGTCGAAGACCTGGCAAGCGGTAGAGTAGAGACGACGACTCATCAGCAAAATGATGTCTTAGTCCTACCATTGTTTTTGCTGATTCGCTGACACCCGGTTATCTCGGCCATGGTCTCCATCCTTCGATGGTGTCGCGGATTGGATGGTCTCGTGCCGAGGGATCGGAACGCTGAATGATCTGGCTGCGTTGCACCTGGCCTGGCTCAATCCGTTGTTTGATCGAGGATCGTCAAAGGAGGCTCAATGGCTATCAGCTTTGCGACAGATATCCGCCCTTTATTCCGGGATGAGGACATCGACTGCATGAAGTCGATGGGGATCGATCTTGCTGATCCTGCCTGGATGTGTGTGCCGGCTAACGCGCAGGATGTTTACCGGACCGTTTCCGATGGGTCGATGCCTCCGGATGAACCGTGGCTGGCGGATCGTGTCTCGCTTTTCAAGAGGTGGATCGACGCTGGGTGTCCGGCCTAACGGGTTTCGGGGTGGGGAATCAGGGGCGAGAGATGTCGCGCGGCGCAGGAAGGCTACTCGTTGGCGATCATCTCGCGCAGGTCGGCGATGTGCTTTTTGATTCGAGCGATGCTTTGAGGCCAGGAGGTCACGCCCTTGTAGGGTACTCCGGCGGCGTACTCTCGTTCGGCTTCGGCGAGGGCATCGAGGGCGTGTTGTAGTTGTTGTTGAAGCGTGGGACCGGGCATAGAGGAAGGTTATCACTCGCTCATATTTTCGAACGCGCCTTCATGTTGCACCCGTCGCCGGGGATGTTTGCTTCAGCCCGCGTTGTGCTCGGTGTTCCTAAAGCACCAAAGCACCAGAAAGCTTGCACTACCGAGAGCAAGGAGCGTGAGGGTGGGTGGTTCGGGTGTTACGCCGACCGGGCTGCCGAAGGCGTCTTGAAATGCGAGGTTGGCGACGAGCGAGTCGGCGTAGGCGGTGGGATGCTCGGTGTCCCAGTAGAGGAACGTGTTGGGATCGCATCCGGGGGTTGCATTGCACGCGGCGACAACGTTGTTGAAGCCGAAGGCGGCGGGGTTGGCGAGAATGTCGTTGAACAGAGTGTCGATGTTCACGCCGATGACGTTGATCCCGAGACTATCCAGATTGGCTACGTCGATTGCCCATTCCTGATCGAAGGCCTGGGAGGCGAGGTTGGCGGCGAGGGAGGCGGCGGGGATGCCGTTAAGCAATGGCGTCTCGCCGAGACTGGGCAAGTTGAGCCAGAGGAAGTTCTGTCCACCGTCGGCGGCCAGTTGTTTGATTTGCGTGGCGATGTTGTCGGCTGCGGTTAGAGGATTCTGGGCCGCGAAGATGTCGTTAGCGCCGCCCCAGAGTGTGTAGAGGGCAGTGGGGGAGGCGTTGCCCGGGTGGGTGGCAAGGAAGAGGTTCACCTGATTCTGCATGTCGGCAGGGTTTGTGCTGCCAGTCATTGCGCTGCCTACGGCGTAGTTCGATCCGCCGAGGGGAGCGAGCGCGGGGGACGGGTCCGCGACTCCGAGTTTGGCGGCGAACTGGTCGATCCATAGGCCGGCGGGGCCTGTGCCGGTCTGCGGGTTGGTGAAATACCCTACGGGGAAGGGAACTCCGGTGACGGATCTGGTGGCGTAACCGGGGCCGGGGGCCGCTCCTCCGGTGGCGATGGAGGCGTTGCCGGCGTCGGAGAGGCTGTCGCCGAAGGCCACAACCTGGCTTACCTGGCCGGGCGAGATGGTGGAGGCGTGAGCGAAACTGCAGGATGTGGCGAAGGCGGCTGCGACCAGGAGACCGATAGGTAGACGCATAGTCCTCTCTCTGTTGCGGCGATTTTTTTTCGAGTAAGGGCGCTCAGTATTGCACAGAGTGTTTCGGATTCGCAAGCCGGGGGGGTTAGGCAGAGCGCCGAACGGCTCGGGGTATCCCCACCCCCGCCTAAATTTGGTCAAAGTCTTCTAAACAGGTTGGTTAGGTCTGGACTTCAAGGACTGAAGAGTTGCGAAGGCCGGGGGTCTATTGGGGTTGGAGGGGCTCGGATTTGTCAACCGTGGTGTCTTGCGATGCACGCCTTTCTCGAAGATGGGAATCCGGAATTTGTGATGGGTTAGATCCCGGCCACCTCCCAGAGGTGATGAGCATCACTGCAGGTGTCCAAAGGTTTCGATAGCGTGTTCCTGAACACTGACTAGTCCAAAGTCGATGTACGCGGACTCCTCCTCAATCCGGAAGACTAGTCACTATGAAGCGCGAAAACTCGCTTGTCTTAAGTTTTCAAAAAGGACATTTATGACGTTGCTTCGCAGGAAAGGTCAGTCTTCGTTGGTGGTTGTCGTCCTCGTCGGAGTTCTCTTTGCGAGCTCCCGGCCGGCGTGTGCAGATGAATTCAATTTCGCGCCTTTTGCGTTTCCCGGGGCGGCTATTACATTCGCGCAAGGGATCAACAACAGCGGGGACATTTTTGGTATCGTCGCAGAACCTTTTGACTCCAATTTTTTATACCAGGACGGAAATTTCAGCTTGTTTCCGGGGATAAGAGGTATCAGTAATAACGGAATGATTCTTGGAGTTTCGGCGTCGGGTCCATATATATTGAGCGGCGGAATCGTTACTCCGGTGAATGCGCAGGGCGAATCAGTTCTTGCGATCAACAACAGCGGAACGGTGCTTGTGAGTAACGGGTTTCTGATCGGTTCGACTATTCATACAATAAATTTTCCTGGTTCGACTTCAACTACGGTTCGTGGAATCAATGACCTCGGTGAGATTGTCGGAAGTTACCAAGACTCGAAGGGAACCCACGGATTCCTTTATAGCGCCGGAGTGTATACAACGATAGATTTTCCGGGAGCGGTCAGAAGCGACGCATATGCGATTAACAATAATGGTGAGATTGTAGGGAATTACTTTTTTGATCACGGCATTGTTGCTGGTACTCAAGGCTTCATTTATGAGAACGGAAATTATCAAAGGTTCAACCCGTTCAACTTCGTTACAGAGGAAACGATAACCGATCTCACGGGAGTTAACGACTTTGGTGTAATTACCGGGTACCAGTTTGAATCGTTCGGGGGACAGACGCTGAGTTTTGTGGCTACTCCAGTGCCTGAAGCGGGGACTCTGGGTCTGGTTGGGACGGGCTTGATGATGATGGCCGGGGTGGTGCGGCGGCGCTTGCGCTGACTTGCGACGGTCGGAGGGCTGACGGTTTGCCCACTCATGCGATGCGAATGGACGAATGGGGCCTTATAAATGGGTCGGCCGCCGTCCGAACCTTTTTGGGTTCGTTGCGGGGGGAGGCAGAGGCATCGGGCGCTTCGATCTATTAAGATAGGAGTGAGGCACTAATCGAGACTTTAGGAGATTTTCGATGAGCGAAGAGACTGTGAAGAAGACGAAGGCACCGGCTAAATCCAAGAAGGCTGTCAGCACGCCAGAGGGAGAGGCCGGGAGCGCGGTGAAGGCAGCACCCAAGGCCGCGGCGAAGACGAAGGTGAAGGCCGCTCCGAAGACCGAGGCGGTTGATATCGCGGCCAGCCGTACGCCCTCGTACGAAGAGATTGCCCAGCTGGCTCAACGGTACTGGGCGGAGCGTGGTTGGCAGGATGGATATGCCGAACAGGATTGGCTGCGGGCTGAGCGGGAGTTGTTGGGAATGGCTTCGTAGGATGGATTGAGCTTCCAGGCAGGGGCGGCTCCTTGTGATGGCGAGGGGCACCCCTGTTGGTTTCAGGGTAATCAAATTTCGTTGCAGGTTAGACTTGATCTGCCTTTATCTCTGGCGTGATGCGGCCCCGACGATCGAGAGAAGACCGGTTGCCCGGGGTCCAATTCGCGGAGGGCGCGATTGAGGTTGGCACTCCCTCAGGGTTTGGAGGGGGCACGCTTGTTGGTTTCAGGGCGTGCAAACTGGGTTGTTATACTTCGCCCATGAGCGCGAGAGGCGTTACTCCGATATTGAATGTGTCCGACATTACCGCGAGCTTTGCGTGGTTTGAGAGGTGGGGTTGGAGAAACTAGGGGATTGGGGAACGCCTCCGAGTTTTGGGGCGGTGGGGTCAGGTGCGGAGGCGGAGATATTTCTCTGCCGGGATGCCAAGGGAGGCCGCGGCAAGGGGGCGAACGTCGCGTGGCAGGTGCGCGAGATGCACGTTCGGCATCCGGATGGGCACGTATTTCGAGTAGGCAAAGACCCTGTGGATTCGGCACACGACTAGAACCGGGTGTCTGGGCCGTATTGCGGGAAAAAAATCTGGGCCAATCCGGCGGCGACGAATGTCCGTTGGTCGCCGCCGGCGGGCCCAAGGGGAGATTTATGCTGCGAGGTTCTGTCCAAGGAACTCCTTGGCCTTGGCTATTTCAGAGTCCCACATCTTCAGTTGGTCGGGGGTCAGGAAGTTCATCACGCGCTGACGAATCTGATCGCGATGGCCCGCGACCTGTTTGGCGATGTCAGCCTTTGTGACGCCTGGATGGTCTTTGAGATAGTCGCCCACCTTGGAGCGAGCGTCTGTGAAGGCGTTTTGCAGTTTTTCTTTTTGATCATCACTGAGGTGAAGATCGGTGGCGAATCTCTTCACTTCGATGACTACTTGCTCACGTTGTTCCTGTGTAAGGTTCATTGCAACCCTCCGGTTGTAGATCGATAGATTGATGGTTGAGGGGCCTGACTGAAACACCTTACTTGTGTTTCGAGTTCTTTTTGTGGAGTGAGTTGACGGACGAAAGGACGCTCTCGTGAGCGCAGTGCCAGCGTGGTAATGCTTGTTCCAAGGCAAACCTGATTGATGTCAGGAGGTGAAGTCGTCCGTGTGGGGGGACCTGGGTCGATGCACGTCAATGAACGGCTGTGTGGACCGGGCCGTTTCTTACATTGATGACCGAAGTCATTGGACTCCGGTCTAGTGCTCCTTGGCAAGCTGTCAGTTTTCTCAGGTTAGATTGATGTGCGGTCCACGCGCCAGTCTGAAGATTAGATAGATGTGCTACTTGCAGTGTTGAGGGGCACAGTTGCGGGTTTCGGGAGGGCGCAAATTTTTCTTTGGGTTTTAACTTAGGCCACCCGCGGTTGAGTCGTGTTGCATCTCACGGCTTGCGACGAAGGGCCGCCGGACATCAATGCGGTATCCAGGTTTTGCTTAGAGATTTTTTTCTGGGAGGAGTTTTTGTGTTTTTGCAGGGGGTTTTGGCGAAAACGGGTGGTAGAACGTGGTTTTTTGGTGGTGAATTTGTGGTGGAATCGTGGTGAATTGTGGTGCGTTGATGGTCGTATTTTGGGGTTCGAAAATTTGCCACTTTTTGAAGATTTTTTTTGTGGGATTCCCGTTTTGGGAATGCACGCGAATGCCCATCGAAGCTCAACCCACCAGCAAAGTTGGCGGGGACCCCGAATAACGACGATGAGACTGTCGCGAAGATGGGGGCACCCAGATTTGTCGTGGGTTAGACCAGGGGTCACCCGCCCTGGGGTTATGGGGCTGGGCTCTTTTCTACGCGGACGATTTTGCACTCGAGCTTTTTGTCTTGCGAGGTCTTGATCTTTGCCTTGTTCTTGTCGATCTCGTAGTTGATCTGGCTGCCGACGACGAACTCGGTGGCGTCGATGGATTTTTTGGGGTCGGTGCGGCAGGTATAGCTGTGGCCTTCGGCGTCGAAAGAGAGGTCGTAGGCCTGGTGCTTGTGTTCTTTGTCTGTGGTTCCGAAGGGTTGGAGGTCCTTGAGGGCGGCGGAGCCGTTTAGCTTTGCGGCGGATGCGGAGAGCGTGGCGGCGATGGCTGCCAGGGCGAGGATCGCGGTTGTGGCTGTTCTGTGCATGGATTCACCTCGAAAGAGGATTGTAGGCGGAGAAAGAGGCGAAGGGGACTAGCAGTTTTGATAGGGGTGGGATCGCCCATGTTTCCGGATGACAGGAAGCTTTGATTTTCCTTGACTGGCGGGGTCTCGCGGCGTAGTTTGCGGTCCTCCCCTATGGTGCAATTCAGATATTCGCCTATCGGCGTAAGGAGATTTTCATGCGGATGATGATGTTTGTTTCGTTCCCGGTTGAGCAGTTCAATGCGGCGGTGAGGGATGGTTCGGCTGGAGCCAAGACGAAGAAGATTCTCGATCAATTGAAACCGGAGGCGGCGTACTTCATGGCGGACCGGAATGGGCGGCGGTGTGGAGTCGTTATTGTTGACATGGCGGAGACGTCGCAGATTCCGTCACTTGCCGAGCCGTGGTTTCTTACTTTCAACGCCGCCGTAGAGTTTTTTCCGGTGATGCTGCCACAGGACCTTGCGGCAGCCGGACTGGAGGGGTTGGGTAAGCAGTGGGCATAACCGCTCGGCACTGCTGAGTGCATCGTTCTTTGTAACCTCAAACATCCTGTGCCCTGTTCATGCGCGACGAGACTGCATGGATGGGGCACTAGAGGTATGGGAGGCCCGCCTTGACGGTCATTGGGTGGGGGGAGTAGGGTGGGGGCCCTTCCCCCATGGGCCCGCACAATAGCCGCTGAACCTGCTTCGGCGGAACGAGTTCTTTCATGCGGATGCTGACGCAGGATTCTCTGTCTCGATGATGCTTTTCATGCTGTGTTGACTGGGGGAGGACCGGCCAGATTGCACGAGAGGAGAAACGAAGATGAACGTTAGAAACTCAAAGTCGATTCACGGAATGGACCTTGTGTCGGCGTTCGCGCTGGCGGTCGTTTTGCTTGCAACATCGGGGCTGGGTGCTCAAGAGGGCAACTCAGAATCGCAGGGGGGCCAGCTAGAGGGGACGTGGCGCGCGCAGGTGTCGGTCAAGGACTGTCAGACGGGCGCGGTGCAGAGGAGCTTTCCGGCGCTGTTTGCCTTCGCTAAAGGGGGTACGCTCACAGTAACGACCGGAGGTCAGCCCCCGGCGCTTTTCACGCCGGGCATCGGCGTCTGGCGGCACACGTGGGGCCATACGTATAGCGCGGTGTTCGAGGCCTTCGTGTTTAACCCGGCCGGAGTCTGGATAGCGACACACAGATTCACGCGGGTGATTGAGCTGGATAAGGATGCGGACGAGTTCACCGATACGATCAAGCTTGAAATATTGGACACCAGCGGGAACTTGATTGCGCCGGGCTGCGGCTCAAGTACTGCGCGGCGCTTCGAATGAAGCGGTTCCGCCTGCTCCCCACCCGCCGCTGTGAGTGGGGAGCAGGCGGTCGAATCGAGTGGGTATTCCGATGGATGCGTATTTCGGGTAAGTGAAGACATTGAGGATGGGTTGACCGATCAGTTATGTGTGAGCCACCGGCCGGGTAAGACGTCTCCGGCATTCCGGGATGAGGCTGACGAGACCGGTGGCTAGAAGCAGGAGGCTGGATGGCTCCGGGACTACAAAGCCGACGTCGGTAATCTGATCGAATTTTGTGCCGGGCGCCACTTCAAAGACCACTGAATGGGCGGTTCCATTGAATCCTGTCCCCGCTGCGCTCCAGGTTGCCGAGGCGGTGAGTGGGATAACTGCGAGCGAGCCACCTGCTCCATCGAGGCCGGACTCGATAAAGACCGAGCCGGGGCCGGGCGATTCGTAGTAGAACGACAGAAGATTGAATCCGCCGTTGACATTCATGAGGGATATGTCGTTCGCCTGGCCGACAATGTCTGGACCGTAAGGCGGCACGGCGGAGACAGCGACGAATGTTGGATTGAAGAAGATGCCGTAGTTTGTGCCGGGCCCTGATCCCAGGCTTCCGGTTCCGCCATTGTAGAAACTGAGGACCTGTTCGTTGTTCTGCAGGCCTCCGAAGTTGAGAGTGAACGGAATGGCTTGAGCGGGCAGGGAGCCCACGATGATCAGGGTGAATAGAAACAGGATTGGATGGGGTTTCACTGGGATCGCTCCTTGCTTGCTAGAACTCGGCTGCTAAAGAGGGGGCACCAGAAATGAGGTTGGGAACCCGGTTGAGATTCTACGCTCTTTTGGTGGCTAGAGAAGAGAGCGGTTTGTAGTTCCGCAGGATGTCCACCTTAGCGATGATGAGACCGTCGCGAAGATGGGGCACCCAGATTTGCTGTGGGTTAGGTTTGGGTCACCCGCCCGTTGTCCCACTTTAGCGACGATTCGACCGTCGTGAAGGTGGCCACCCAAGGTTTTGTTGTGGTTAGACTTGGGCCACCCGCCCGGTTCGGAAAGGTCAGATTGTATTGAACCTATCGAAGCGCATGGTGACTCTAATCCTCTGTACGGAGGAACCAAGATGAAAGGCAACATGAACGCCGACCTCGAAGACATTCCGATGGCGTACTTTTGGTACCCATTTCTCGCGATCGTGGCGATGGTCGTCGCAGCAGTGGCTGTGGTCATAAAGATGGTTTAGCTTTTCTCCCGCAAACTCTTCACCTTTATGGGCCTTAAATGGGGCACCCAGAGTATGGTTGGGTTTTATGTAGGGGCCACCCCGCCCGGTTCGCGCGTAGCGCGAATGACCACATCATTTCGAGGAGTTGCTCAGATGTGGGCCCCCCGCTCGAAGATGGGGCACCCGAGTTTGTTGTGGGTCAGATCTGGGCCACCCGCCGAGATGGAGGGCGGGGGAGCGGATGGCTCGGCCCATGGCGTGATTGTTGGGGAAGGTGGTGTCCATGGCGAGGACGTGGCGGACGAACTGGTAGTTGGTGTCGAAGTCGGTGATGTTGGTGAAGGCGACTAATGTGAAGAAGAACGCGATCGCGGCGAGGAGAAGGATCTTCGCCCAACGGGCGCAGACCTGGGTGGAGGATGGGAGCATTGTGGGATTTTAGCGGGTCGGGAGGAAAGACGGTTCGCGCCTTGCGCGAATGCCCACATCTCAGAATCGAGATATGGGGCACCCGATTTCGTGGAGAGGGTAGATGTCGGCCACCCCCCCAGATTTGTGGTGAGCTAGATGTGGGCTACCCGCCTACTCGTCGCCGAACCGCAGCGATTGCGCCAAGGAGTCCGGTTCCGAGCAGTGCAAAGGTGGATGGTTCGGGGGTCGGCGCGCTCTCGACGGCAATGGTAAGGGTGTAGGTGGGGAACGGGGCGCTGCCTAGGAGGGTTTTTAGATCGTAGGTTCCCGGGACAAAGGCGACGAGCAGATCGTTGGGATGGACGAAGCTGGGGTCATCGATCGGGATGACTTCGGAGATTTGCAGGACCAATGGCCCATAGAGGGCCAGGTCGCCGCCGTTGATGGAGGATGGGACGCTGAGTACGATCGACGGTATGGTCCCCGGGAAGCCAGGCGGCAGGTAGTATTCGCCAAACACGTTGTAGCCCGGGACACCGTCGATGGTGGCTGGTGCGGAGGCGTTCAGCCACACAGCGTGGGGGTGATTCATGACGATGGCGCTGTTGGGTAGTGAGTAGGTGATGGTGTGCCCCTGACCGACCAGCGTGAAATCGTCGATGGTGTCGGCGTGAGCGGCTATAGGGAGGGTGAAGGCCGAAGCAAGGAGGGCGAGGGGCAGGACGATCGGGCGCATATGGTTCTCCTCTGGCGGTGTGCTGATGGAATCATCGCTGCATCGAAGCTAAGCCAGACGATCCCGCGCGTCTGTGACACCCATCACTAGATAGAGCGCCCGAGTTTAGACCTCGGCCACCCGCCCGGATCGCGCCTTCGCGCGATGCCCCACCTTAGCGACGATGAGACCGTCGCGAAGATGGGGCACCCAGATTCTAGATGTGGGCCACCCGTCCGATGGGGAGGAGGGCGAGTGAAAGAATGCAGGAGGCCAGGATGCGTCGCATGAGGAACCTCCGATGCGGAAGTGTGGCGGTAGAATGCGCGCTACGCAGGGATGTTGTCAAATTGGATCTGGGCCACCCGTTCCACGCGAATTTGTTGTGGTTAGATTTGGGCATCCCGCCCCTTGTGCTCTTCATCGGACGGGGAGTATGCTTCGGGTTCATCTATACCACGTTTTAGGGACCCCACGCTGCAACTGATTGGTCATTATTCCACTGACGACGGGCCGAATGTGTAATCACAATCCGTCCCCCAAGGAGTTTCTATGAAGCGCCTCATTACGTTTGCGGCAGTGACTAGTCTCGTGATGTTCATTGCGGGAAGCCAAGTTGCATGGGCTGATGGTTATACACTTAGCTTTCTGCGATATCCTGACGGGACCTATACAAATGCGAATGGGATCAATAACAGCGGTGTAATTGTGGGCTCAACTCCGCTCGGCGGATTCCTGTATCAGGATGGGGTATTCGCACCATTTTCCGAGCCCGGAGCAACGGGCACTGTTCCGACTGCGATCAGTAACAACGGTTTGATCGTTGGATACTCCTCGCTGGGAACATTTTTGTACAACGGTACCTTTACCCCTCTGACTTTCGCCGGACACACGACGGTTCCCCACGGGGTGAATAGCTCAGGTGTGATAGTGGGTTCTGACGGAAATGGGTTTTGGTTCGATGGTACAAACTTCACATTAATTCCAATTCCGGGCGCAATTTTTACAGAGGCATACGGCATTAATGATCTTGGCCAAGTTGTCGGGCTTTACAACTCTGCCACTGAACAGGATGGATTCGTCTATGACATTAATACCGGTACGTTCCAAGACATAGCTGTACCAGGAGCGTCTCAGACTCAAGCGTACGGAATTAACAATCTTGGCCAGATTGTAGGAGCTTACGGGGATTCGTCAGGCTTCCATGGTTTCGTCTACGCTGATGGAGTTTTTACGACGCTCGATGGCGTCCCTGTTTTGGCTGATCATGGGAACACATTCTTGGTAGAAATCAATGACTCTGGGGAAATCATCGGAGACGTTACCGACTCTGGGATGGGCGGTAGCTTTTTGGCTACACCTGTTCCGGAGCCTTGGAGTTTGAGTTTCGTCGGGACTGGAATAATGATTGTCGTGGGAATCGTACGCAGGGGAGATCTTCGATCCAGACGTCATGGTGAGTGAGTGATGATGAGCCGCTTTGCGTGGGTCCTACTCGAATTTGCACATACAGGCTAGCACCACGGGAAAGCTAGTAGAGTCCCAGAATTAAGTGGAGAATTTATTCCACGGTAACGCTCTTTGCGAGATTTCTGGGTTGGTCTACGTCGCAGCCTCTGCTTACGGCTATGTGGTAGGCGAGGAGTTGGAGGGGGACTACTTCTAAGACTGGTAGGAGGAGTTCGGGGGCCTGGGGGATTTGGATGGTGTGCTCGACTAGCTGCTTGATCTCTTCGTCGCCTTCGATGGCGATGGCGATGACGCGGCCGCTGCGGGCGGTTACTTCCTGGATGTTGCTTAAGGTTTTTTCGTACTTGAGGACGCTCGAGGGGTCCGTGGGGTCTTTGGTGGCGATGCAGACTACGGGGAGGGTCTCGTCGATGAGGGCGTTGGGGCCGTGCTTCATCTCGCCGGCGGGGTAGCCTTCGGCGTGGATGTAGGAGATCTCCTTAAGCTTCAGAGCTCCTTCGAGGGCGATGGGGTAGTGGATGCCGCGGCCGAGGAAGAGGAAGTCGTTGGCGGTGTGGAAGATTTTTGCGAGTTGGTAGCACTGGTCGTCTACTGCCCGTAAAACGTCTTCGACTTTTCCGGGGAGTTTGCAGAGTTCGTCGACTAGCTTGAGGGACTCGGCGTCGGTGATGGTGCCGCGGACCTGGGCGAGATGGAGGGCGAGGACGAAGAGGGCGGTGAGCTGGGCGGTGAAGGCTTTGGTGGAGGCGACGCCGATCTCGGGGCCGGCGTTGGTGGTGAGGGTGCCGTGGGCTTTGCGGGTGATGGCGGCGCCGACGACGTTGCAGATGGCGAGGGTTTTGGAGCCTTTGGCGATGAGCTCGGCCTGGGCGGCGAGGGTGTCGGCGGTTTCGCCGGACTGGGTGATGAGGAGGCCGATGGCGCGGGGGTCGGCGATGGGGTCGCGGTAGCGGTACTCGGAGGCGTAGTCGACTTCGACGGGGAGGCGGGCGAGGCGCTCGATCATGAACTTGCCGGCGAGGCCGGCGTGCCAGGAGGTGCCGCAGGCGGCGATGGTGATCTGGGAGGCGGCTTTGAGTTCGGCGTCGGTGATGTCGAGTTTTTCGAGGAAGACGTGGCCGGTGTCGAGGGAGACGCGGCCGAGGGTGGTGTCGCGGATGGCTCGGGGCTGCTCGTTAATTTCTTTGAGCATGAAGTGCTTGTAGCCGGCTTTTTCGGCCTGGATGGGGTCCCAGGTGATGCGCTGGACTTTTAAGGGGATGGGCTTGGCGTCGAAGTCGGTGAGGGTGACGCCTTCTTTGGTTAGGACGGCTAGTTCGCCGTCGGCGAGGAAGTGGATGTTGCGGGTGTGGTGGAGGATGCCGGGGACGTCGGAGGCTAGGAAGAATTCTCCTTCGCCGATGCCGATGACGGCGGGCGGGCCCATGCGGGCGGCGACTAGCTTGTTGGGCTCGTGCGCGGAGAGGACGCCGATGGCGAAGGCTCCGGTGATGCGCTTGACGGCGCGGCGGACGGCTTCTTCGAGGGGGATGGTGGGTTTGTTGCCGTTGTTTTTCGGGGAGGGTTAGGACGGCTTCGGCGGTGTTGCTTCGGGGGAATCGGTGGCGGTGCCAGCAAAATACAGGGGTCCTTCGCTGCGCTCAGGCTGACGACTTTGTTCGGGAATGACGACTTTTACTTTGAGCGCCGTTGCTCTTGTCGTTTACTGCGGCGGCCTGGTTTAGTTCGTCTTCGATGAGGTGGGCGATGATTTCGGTGTCGGTTTCGGAGACGAACTTGTGGCCCTTGGCGATGAGGGCGTTTTTGAGGGTGAGGTAGTTTTCGACGATGCCGTTGTGGACGACGACGAGGGTGCCGGAGCCGTCGCGGTGGGGGTGGGCGTTTTCTTCGGTGGGGCGGCCGTGGGTGGCCCAGCGGGTGTGGCCGATGCCGAAGGAGCCGTGGAGGGGGGAGTCGGCGATGACGGTTTCGAGGTTGCGGAGTTTGCCGGGGGCGCGGCGGAGGGCGAGGCCTTCGGGGCCTCCGGCTACGGCGATGCCGGCGGAGTCGTAGCCGCGGTATTCGAGGCGGCGCAGGCCTTCAATGATGACGGGGACGACGGACTGGGGACCAATGTAACCGACAATTCCACACATGAAATGAGTTTAGTTGGTTGGGGAGGATTTTGTGCGGAGTAGGGTGTGGGACTTTTGGGTTAGGCGGGTTGCTTTGCGGGATTTGGCGTGGTCGGGCGAGTCGATGGATCGAGTGGGGTGTTGAAGGATGACTGTGTGAAGATGGCGTCGATTTGGAGGAGTCTGCCGGTGGCGGGGTCGCGGAAGGAGGGTTCGAGATCCCAGAGGTCGAAGCCTTTCGCGGTCATGACGGCTGTGCATCTGGGGCATGAGGGTTTCGCCTTCGTAGAGGGGCAGGAGAGACATTTCGAGTTGCACGGCGAGGGTGTGGTGGAGAAGGCGCGTGGCTCCGGCGAGTACCTGGGGTTCGTAGCCCTGAACGTCGAGCTTGAGGAAGATGCAACGGCTGGGGGCGGCGGCTGCAAGGTGGTCGGCGAGGAGGTCGGGGAGGAGGTCGACGAGAACGTCATCGAGGCGGCGGAGGGGGACCTTTTCTGTCTGGAGGTAGGCGGAGTTGGGGGCGGCGGCGAGGTGGGAGTCGAGCATGGGGAGGATGGAGCTGGAGAAGGAGTTGGCGGCGATGTTGATTTCGACTTCGCCGGTGGTGGCGCCGAGGGCCATGCGGTCGGCTACGGTCCAGTGGGGGTCTGATGCGGCGGATTGAAGGAGGGCTGGCGTGGGCGGCGGCGGAGGGTTCGAAGGAGAGGATTTCGCCCTTTGTAGCCGGCTGCGCGGCATTGATGGACGAACTGTCCGGTGTTGGCGCCTACGTCGAGCACGAGGTCGATGGGGAGTTGAGAGAAGAGGAGTTGGTGGCGAAGTTTTTGGGAGGTATAGACGCTGGTCTTTCTGATCTCGAGGCCGGTGGCTTCGGCGAGGGAACGGAGGGTGTGTTTGAGGGATTCATGGGTGTTAGGTCTCGTTCTTCGTTCTCTGTTCTCAGGTCTGAAGACCGGGGGTTGGTGGGCGACCGAGGCTTGTGCGGCGAAGAGGATGGAGAGCATGGTCATGAGCCAGAGAGGAAAGGAGAGGTCGAAGTTCTGGGTGTCGGTGAGGCCGCGGATGAGGGCGAAGAGGAGGAGGCTGGCGGCGAGGGTTTTGAGGTGCGACGGGGCGGCGCGGCGAATCTGACGGAAGAAGATCCAGTAGAGCGCGATGGTGAGAAGGACTCCGACGGCTGCCGAAGGAGAAGAACTGCTGGAGGAGTTCGTCGTGGGCTTGCTGTGCTTCAAATTTGCCGATGGGAGGGACGACGAAGCGGTAGGAGTAGAAGCCATTTCCGAGAAGAGGCTTTTTGATTGCGTATTCGAGGGAGATTGCCCAGATGAGGGTGCGGCCGGTCAAGGTTTCGGGGCCTGTACTTTCGGTGTAGGTGGTCAGATAGGCTTCGAAGAGCCCCCAGAGTGAGGCGAGGATGAGACCGGCAGCGATGCCGATCCTGATCTTCACTTTGCGGGAGACGGTGGAGTCCTTGATGAAAGCGAAGCCGAAGGCGGCGACGAAGGCGATGATGGCGCTCTTGCTGAGGGTTCGGAGAAGAGTGGCTCCGAGGAAGAGTGCGGGCCATACCCAGATGGTGCTTTTGCGCGCGAGGTGGGCGGCGAGCAGGGTTGCGATGGAGAAGAGAAAGCCGAGCGCGTTGGGATGGAGGAAGTCTTCTTCGCCGAGGCGCAGGTCCTGGGTTGCTGGGAGAGACCAGGCGACGATGGCGACGAGACACGCACCGGAGACGAAGCCCTTCATGATGGCTGCGGCTGAATTTTCGGGAGGTCCGTCGCGCAGGAGGAACCAGATGGTTGCGACGTCGGCGGCCCACGCGCACCAGTAGCCTGCTGCGGCGGCGAACGGCGCGGGAGTCCAGAGGAGGCTGAGGAGAACGAGGCCGAGGAATGCGGCGATGGCGCGGAGGGTGGGGGTGCGGAAGCTGGAGGCGGGGATTGCGGGCGTGCTGCCGATGGTGGAGAGCGCTGCAGCGAAGAATAGCGTGAGGCTGAGTGCGACGGAGAGGATGGAGGCGCTCTCGGGCGCGTCCTGAAACCAGAGGACGGTGAGGCAGATGCGGAAGGCGAAGATGAAACCGACGAGTCCGGCGAGGAGCAGGAAGCTGCCGCGATCTTTTGTCGTTGTGGAGGCCGTAGGTTGTCGGAGTGTGGTCGCCATGTGAGGTGACGCGGGCCCGGGGCGCGGTGTGGTTTTCGTGCGAGACGCCCTGTTGCTAGTCCGTCGCTGCTGTGAGTTTATTGCGTGGAGGGATGCGGAACTAGATCGAGGGGCATCTCGTGCAATCTTTTTACACGAGGGAGACAAATACCAGACGGTTGATGGAAATTCCGCGGGTTGATGGGGTCGAGTCGGTTGGCGGGAATTTACCGAGGGTAGATGTGACCGGTGTACTGTAAGGGACAGTGGCATAGATCAGGACGGTGCTGTGCACATACTCGTTATCAATAGTGGATCTTCGTCGATCAAATTTTCTCTGTTTGATTCAGGGACGGGCGAGCCGCGTTCGTTGTTTGAGGGCGAGGTGACGGGGATTGGCGGGGTGAAGGCGGGGTTCAAGTTTCGCGATGCGGATGGGCGGGATTTGAGTAAGCGGGCGCAGTGAAGTAAAGGCGGAGACGCCGGTGGAGGCGATTGGGCTGGTGGTGGAGGCGGTGAGCGGGCAGGGCTTGTCCGAGAGTTTGCCGAGGGTCGATGCGGTGGGGTATCGCGTGGTGCATCCGGGGGCGAAGCTGGACCGGCATCAGCGGATTACGCCGGAGGTGATGAAGGATCTGGAGGAGGCGGTGGTGTTTGCGCCGCTGCATGATCCGGCTGTAATTGAAGTGATCCAGGACACAATGCAGAGGTTTCCTGACGTGGCACACTATGCGTGCTTCGACACGGTGTTTCACGAGACGATGACGGCAGGCGGCGACTACTTATGCGATTCCGGCGGTGTATCGGGAGCAAGGAGTGCGGCGGTATGGGTTTCATGGGTTGAGCTGCGAGTCGATTGTGCGGCAGCTTCGGGCAGTTTGACGGTGGGGTGCCGAAGCGGATGGTGATTGCGCATCTGGGGAGTGGGTGCAGCGTGACGGCGTTGGTGGATGGGCGGTCGGTGGACACGACGATGGGGCTGACGCCGACGGGTGGGGTGGTGATGGGGACGCGGCCGGGGGATCTCGATCCGGGGCTGGTGCTTTATCTGCTGCGGCAGATGGAGGGAGATAAGGTGACTGCGTTGGAGAGAATGCTGAACCATGATGCGGGGATGGTGGCGTTGTCGGGGATGCCGAACGATATGAAGGCGGTGCGGGAGGCGGCGGCGGTGGGCGATGCGAAGGCTAGGTTGGCGGTGGAGATTTTTACGCGGAGTGTGAAGAAGGCTGTGGGTGGGTTCATGGCGCTGATGGGTGGGGTGGATGCTGTGGTGTTTGCCGGGGGGATTGGGGAGCACGATGCTCGGTCGCGGGCGGAGATTCTAGGTGGGCTGGAGAATTTTGGGATTTCGATGAATTCTGAGTTGAATGAGGCGAAGGGTGATGCCGTGAGGAAGTTAAGTGCATCTGACTCAGTACCGATGGTGCTTGTTGTTCCGGCCAAAGAGGATTGGATGATTGCGGTTCATGTGGATCGCATGGCGCGGTCTGGCTTGGCCGGTTGAGTTGGGTTTGGGTATTCTTCCCTTCGCTCGGGATGTTTGGTGAGGGCGCAGGGCCACTGGAAACGCAAAAAGCAAAAGCAGATCCCTACGGGGTGACACAAGAGAATCGATCGCCAAACGCAACGTTAGTAGTAACTGCAATCTGAACAGCGAGTGTTCATTTTTGAATGAAGGAGTTGGTTATGAGAGTGGCTAAGGAAGCAGCGAAGGGGAAGAGTGAGGGTGTTCAGCCGCTGTCGGCGGATGAGTTGCGGAAGATGGATGCGTATTGGCGCGCGTGTAATTACCTTTGCGTGGGGATGCTTTATCTGGTGGAGAATCCGCTGCTGCGGGAGCCGCTGAAGCCGGAACATATTAAGAATCGGCTGCTGGGGCATTGGGGGTCTGATCCAGGGCAGACGTTTACTTGGGTGCATCTGAATCGGCTGATCAAGAAGTATGACCTGGACATGATTTATCTCTCGGGGCCTGGGCATGGGGCGCCGGCGACGCTTTCGAATAGTTATCTGGAGGGCGTGTATTCGGAGGTGTATCCGGACAAGAGCGAAGATATCGCGGGGATGCAGAAGTTCTTCAAGCAGTTTTCGTTTCCGGGTGGGATTGGGAGCCATTGCACGCCGGAGACGCCGGGGTCGATTCATGAGGGCGGTGAGCTGGGGTATAGCTTGTCGCATGGGTTTGGTGCGGCGTTTGATAATCCGGATCTGATTGTGTCGGTGTGTGTGGGGGATGGTGAGGCGGAGACGGGGCCGCTGGCTACTTCGTGGCACTCGAATAAATTTTTGAATCCGGTGCGGGATGGGGCGGTGCTGCCGATACTGCACCTGAATGGTTACAAGATCGCGAACCCGACGGTGCTGGCGCGGATTTCGCCGGAGGAGCTGGAGTGGATGTTCAAGGGATATGGGTGGGACGCCGTATGTTGTTGAGGGGGACGATCCGGCGAAGATGCATCCGTTGATGGCGAAGGTGATGGAGGATTGCGTGAATGAGATTCGCGCGATTCAGAAGAAGGCGCGGAGTGCGCCGAAGGGTGCGGACGTTGAGCGGCCGCGGTGGCCGATGATTATTCTGCGGACGCCGAAGGGGTGGACTTGTCCGAAGGAGATTGATGGGCACAAGCTGGAGGGATCGTGGCGGGCGCACCAGATGCCGGTGCTCGATCCGAAGACGAATCCGGCGCATTTGAAGATGGTGGAGAAGTGGATGCGGAGTTATAAGCCGGAGGAGTTGTTCGATGAGTCGGGCAGGCTGATTGCGGAGTTGAAGGCGATGGCTCCGGTGGGGCAGCGGAGGATTACGGCGAATCCGCATGCGAATGGCGGGTTGCTGCGGAAGCCGATGGAGTTGCCGGATTTTCGCGACTATGCGGTGAAGGTGAAGAAGCCGGGACAGATTGAGGTTTCGTCGACGGATGTTGCTGCGCACTTTCTGCGGGATGCGATGAAGCAGAACATGACGAACTTCCGCGTGTTTGGGCCGGATGAGACGGCTTCGAATAAGCTGCAGGCGATCTACGAGGCGAGCGGGAAGACGTGGGAGGCGAAGCTGCTTCCGGAAGATGCGGATGGTGGTTATCTGGCTCGCGATGGGCGGGTGATGGAGATTCTGAGCGAGCATACGCTGGAGGGATGGTTTGAAGGCTATGTGCTGACGGGGCGGCATGGGTTCTTTTCGAGCTACGAGTCGTTTGTGCACATCATCGACTCGATGTTCAACCAGCATGCGAAGTGGCTGGAGAAGAGCAAGCTGGAGCTGCGGTGGCGGGCGCCGATCTCGTCGATCAATCTGCTGATTACTTCGCTGGTGTGGCGGCAGGACCACAACGGATTTACGCATCAGGACCCGGGGTTTCTGGATGTGGTGACGAATAAGTCGCCGGAGGTGACGCGGATTTATCTGCCGCCGGATGCGAATTGTTTGTTGAGCGTGACGGACCACTGTCTGCGGAGTACGAACTACGTGAATGTGATTGTGGCGGATAAGGCTCCGCATCTGCAGTATCTGGATATGGATGAGGCGGTGAAGCATTGCACGAAGGGAATTGGGATATGGGACTTTGCCAGTAATGACGCGGGCGACGAGCCAGATGTGGTGATGGCTTGCGCGGGCGATATTCCTACGGCGGAGGCGCTGGCGGCGGTGGCGATTCTGCGGGAGCGATGTGCGGACGTGAAGATACGGTTTGTGAATGTGGTGGACCTGTTCCGGCTGATGCCGGAGGAGGAGCATCCGCATGGGCTATCGTCGCGGGAGTTCGATAGCTTGTTTACGAAGAATAAGCCGGTGATCTTCAATTTTCATGCGTATGCCTTCGCTGATTCATAAGCTGACGTACCGGCGGACGAATCATGACAACATTCATGTGCGCGGGTACAAGGAGAAGGGGAACATCAACACTCCGCTGGAACTGGCGATTTTGAATCAGATTGACCGGTTCGATCTGGCGATCGATGTGATCGATCGGGTGCCGCGGCTGCAGGCGACGGCGGCGCATACGAAGGAGTGGCTGAAGGGCCAGATTATCGAGAGCGTGAACTATGCTCATGCGAACGGGATCGATTCGAAGGAGATTCGGGAGTGGAAGTGGCCGGTTTAGGTTGTTGCGATCTGCTTTGTTTTTCCTACCCGCGATAGCGTTTGGTGAAGAGAAGGGACATAAATCGTGTTCCGACCCTGGACCGGATGCGGAGGCGGGGGTAGGATTCTGCTGTCGGCAGGGATGTCATTTGGCGGACGCGGTAGTTCGACCCTGTCTGAACAACGGAGAACGGAGAATAACGATGAAAATACTTAGCTTCCCTGCCTGGCGCCGGCCTGATGGCTACTCCCGCGCTGGCGGCGACCCAGACCTTCAACGATGTCTCGGTGGTCGACGTGGCGTGCTCGAAGAAGGTGGCCGCGGACGCGGATTCGCATACACGGGACTGTGCGGTGACGTGCGAGAAGAGCGGCTTCGGCATTGTTACCGCGGACAAGAAGTTCCTGAAGTTCGATGCGGACGGCAATGCGAAGATTCTGGCGGAGCTGAAGGGCTTCCGATAAGACAGGACCATCTGCGGGTGAACGTCAGCGGCGATGTTGACGGCGACACGATTAAGGTGACGTCGGTAAAACTGCTCTAGTCTTAACGAAGATGCCCCATCCTCGATGGATTGCGAGGATGGGGCATTTTGTTTTTGTGTATCTCGTTGAGTTGGCTAGAAGAGGATCTTTAGAGCGAACTGAGTGTTGAACGGTTCGCCAGGACCGATGCCTGGGGCGCCGTTGTAGTAGCCGATGGTCTGGGTGATGGTGCCGAAGGCGGCGCCGTCGCCGAGGTAGTTATCTGGCGGAGCGTAGGTTGGCACGGTTGAAGAGGTTGAACATCTCGACACGGAACTGCGCGTTGAAGCCATGGTCGAAGAGGGCGAACTTGTTGTTCTTGAAGACGGAGAAGTCGACTGCACCGTAGCTCGGAGCGGTGAGCTGGTTGCGGCGCATGGTGCCGAAGGACGGGGTGGAGGACTCGACGAAGGCGCCAGAGGTGATCCACTGGACCTGCCCGGCAACGATGCTCTTGCTGGCACCTTTGTAGGGACTAACGTTAGGAACGGGGTTGACACGGTCTTCGCCCTCGCCGGTTCCGCTGGTGTCGTTGCCGGTGTAGACGGTGTAGGGTTGGCCGCTGTGGAAGGTGATGAGGGAGTTGAGCTGCCAGCCGTTGGTGAGCGGCTTGAGGTGGGAGTTGCCGGGGACGTCGTAGGTGAGATAGCTGGTGAAGTTGTTGCGTGTGTCGTAGTCCATGCTGCCGTAGTCGCACTTGACGCAGAGGGCGTTGGTGATGTTGGCGTTGCGATACTGGGTGAGGAAGTCGAGGCCGTGGGCCCAGGTGTAGGAGAACTGGCTGGTGACGCCGTGCCAAGCGGTGGTGCGCAGGGTGGTTTGGAGCGAGTTGTAGTTGGAGTTGCCGATGCTGGAGACCTGGTTGATGGTCCCGTAGTTGGGGAATAGCTTGCCGAAGGGACGGGTCGCGTTCTGGGCTGTTGTGCCGAGATGGGTGCTGCCGAGAGCGGCCTGGTTGATGTCGATGTTCGAGAGGAGCTTGCGCGACTGCGCACCGACGTAGCCGAAGGTGAAGATGGCCTTGGAACCGAGGGACTTCTCAACATTGAAGTTGAAGTTGAAGGTATAGGCAGCACGCAGATTGGGACTGATGGAGAAGAGGTTGTAGTTGGTGGCTGGGTTGTATGCCGTATTGGTGGGAAGAGCAACAATTGGGGCGATGACGATATTGGTATTGGAGAGACTTGAGACCGGCGCAGGGCCGCCTGGGTTGCTCTCGGCACCGGACGCGCCACCGTTAGGCGGGCGATTGTCGAGGAAGGGGTTGAGGTTGGGCTGGTCAAAGAACATGCCAATTCCGCCGCGGAAGACAAAGCCCGGACTGAAGGTGCGGCTGATAGGCGAAGCCGACGCGGGGGCTGAAGTCGTAGAAGGTTCTGGGATAGAGCGAGCTGATCTGGGCACCCTGGAAGGCGAGGCCATTGACGGCGCCCGAGGTCCCGGGACGGAAGACGGAGAGGTCCTGCAACTCGTCGTGCATGGGCCCGAGGTAGTCGTAACGGAGGCCGAAGTTAACGTTGAGGCTAGGGGTCAGTTGATAGGCGTCCGCCGCGGAGCCGGAGAAGTTGTTGACGTAGACCCAGCGCTCCGTTTGGCCGCGTACGATCTGTGCCTGTTGGGTGCAGCCGATCATGAAGTCGGCGAGGGAGAGGATTTGGGCGCCATTGGCCTGCGCGCTGATCTTGGCGACGTAGGCCTGCTGGGCCGCGGTTGGAGTGGTGTAACCGTATTGGGCCTGGCAGGGCGCGGAGTTGAAACCGGTCCCGGCGATGTAGCCCCATGGGCCTTGAGTTCCGGGGAAGGAGAAGTTGCCGCGGGTTTTGCGGTGGTAGAACTCGTTGACGTAGGCACGGCGGTACTCGCCGGAGAAGCGGAATTGATGTCTGCCGACGACCCATGAGGCGCTGTCGGTGGCCTGGCCGGTGATGTCGTTGCGGCCAGAGGGCGGAGTGGCGTTCTGGAGGTTATCGAAGCCGGTGATTTTGATGCCGGGCGCGCCGGAGAGCTGCGGCTGGGCGGCGCCGGTGTTGAAGCCGAAGGAGATCGGGATTCATGCTGTGGTTGTCGTCGAAGAAGATCTGGTTGAAGTAGTTGACGCCGAGAAGGACCTGATTGGTGAAGCGGGGCGTGAGGACGGAGTTGACCACGGCCGACCAGTTGTAGACGTGGATGGGGCCTTGCTCGAAGAAGTAAGGGTTGAGGGTGCCGACGGGGGCGGTCTGATTGCCCTGACCGCCGAACATGCGGAGGGCCAGCGTGTGTTTGGGCGTGATGACGTAGTCCATTTTGCCGACGCCGTTGTAGCTGTAGCCGGTGATGGGCGCGGCGCTGGTGTAGTTGTTGGCCGAGTCGCAGGAGCTGTTGACGGTGGGGCAGTTGAGAATCGCGGCAGGATAAAACTGGGCAAGAGAGGCAGTGGCTACGCTGGTGGGAGCGAGATTGAATACCTTCAGCAGCGCGGTGGAGTCGGCCTGAAAGGCCGTGGTTGGTTCGGTGGTTGAGGCCGGCGAGGTGATGATGAACTGCTGCTTCTCGTAGTTGAAGAAGTAAAAGAGCTTGTCTTTGAGGACGGGGCCACCGAGGCTGGCGCCGTAGTTCTGGTTGCGGAGTTTACCTTTGGGCGCTCCGTTGGCGAAGGGACTGTTGGCGGCAGCGAATTCGTTGCGGTTGAAGTAGTACGCCGAGCCGTGGATCTGATTTGTGCCTGATTTGGTTACGATATTGACGACGCCGCCGGGGTTGCGTCCGGCTTCGGCGGTGGACTGGGTCTGTTGCGAGTACTGTTCGACGGAGTCGAGGGGAAGGATGATTCCGGCGATGCCTTCGACACCGCCCTGGTTGACGGCGGGGACGTTGTGCCAGAGGTCGTTGTTGTCGACGCCGTCGATCTGCCAGTTGACCTGATTGGCGCGGGTGCCGTTGACGGAGCCGAAGCCGCCGGCGGAGTATCCGCCGAAGCCGGGCGCGACGGCGATGAACTGTGTGAAGTCGCGGCCGTTCATGGGGGTGTCGTTGACGATGACGCTGCTGATGTCGGTGGTCTGGGTCGGTGAGGTGGTATCGAGGGCGACGCCGGCGGCGTCAACTTCGACGACGGTCGAGGAGCTGGAGATGAGTCAACTTGATCGCAAGGGTATAGGTGGTGCCCGCCGTAGACGACGACGTTGTCTGTCTTGACGGTGCCGAAGCCGGGGAAGGAGGCGGAGACGGAGTAGTCGCCGAGGGGGAGGTCCTGAAAGAGAAAGCTCGCCGGCGCTGGAGGTGGTTGTGGTGTGGCTGCCGCCGGTTTCGGTCTGGATGGCGACGACGGTGGCGTTGGCGATGGCTGCGCCGGTGTGGTCGGTGACGGTGCCGTTGATGCCGCCACGGAAGGTTTGGGCTTGAAGGAAGGTCAGTGCCGAGGGTTAGGAGGATGGCGGCGAGGCCGTAGAGAGCGGCCTGTACGAGCTTACGTGATGGTTGGCGCATGTGACCTCCGAAAAAAGACGAAGATTTCCCGATCGTCTCGTGGGCGATTTTTGTGGTTCGAAAATGGAGACAAGAATCCGTTATCGCAGCGGGAGTGCTGCGGGTGCGTCACTGTGTTCCAAGGGCCGAATGGCTAATAGAAGTGTGGCGAAAACGTCAATTTAAGAAATGAGGTGGAACCAACCTAACCCTCTTTCGTGAAGATTGCAAGAATTTTTTTGAGATATCACGGAGGTAGGGAGCGCTTGCCTGCGATTTCGCAGGCTTAGTTCTGCGTTGGCGGAGAGCTATGCAGAATGCTTTCGCAGATTTGTGACTCTATTTGTTACGAAATCTACGGGCGTGGACAGGCAGGAGAGACGTCAGGCGCCGCCGCGGCGGAGTTCCTTGGTCTTTGAGGACGATGAGGTATTCGTAGAAGGCTTGCAGGGTGGCGTAGGTGAGGCCGGCTGCGCCGTCGAGGATCGCGCCGCGGAGGAAGACCATGTAGAGCCACTTGAGGAGAGGGCGGGCGGGAAGGCGATAGAAGATGGCCTTCTGGTGGAGACGGCGGGTGTGGAAGTCGGGGTGGCGAAGGGCGGTGACGCAGCGAGGGGTTTTGCAGGCCCTGGTTGCGGACGATCAGTTCGGCTTCCATGGTGGAGTAGAGGTTGTGCTTCTCGACCCACTTGGCGATGCCTTTGGAGAAGGGGTAGTGGTCGAGGGGATAGCTGAGGTTGCCGACGGGGCCGTCGACCTCGAGGACTTCGTTGATGGCGCGGGTGTAGTGGACGCGTTCGGGGCGGACGAGGCGGATGTAGAAGGGCGAGATCTGGGCGTGCTTGAGCCAGGTGCCGAAGAGATGGTCGCGGCGGCGGACGCGGAAGGCTGAGGTTTCCGGCGGGGCGGCGAGGGCGAGTTGCTGGATTTCGCGGGAGAGATCAGTGGTGGGGCGCTCGTCGGCGTCGAGGAGGAAGACCCACGGGTGCTTGAAAGGGATGGTAGCGAGGGCGGCGTTGCGATGAGTGGCATAATCGTCGAAGGCGCGGGTGTGGACGTGGGCTCCGGCGGCCCGGGCAATCTCGATTGTGGCGTCGGTTGATTGTGAATCGAAGACGTGGATGTCGTCGGACCAGGAGACGCTGGCGAGGCAACCGGGGAGATCGCGCTGCTCGTTGCGGGTGAGGATGAGGACGGAGACCATGTGGGGTTTATGGTATCGCGATGGGGCGGAGAGGATTGTGCGGCGAAGAAGCGAGCGCAGTCTAATGGGAGTAGGATGGGCGTCGCGGTGAAGGTGGGCCATGGCCAATTTGCCTTGTGAAGAGGGTGTTATGCGCAGCGCGGACTGAGGCACCGGCGCAGACACGGGGCGGGGTGTGGGTGCTGGCGGCTACGATTCTTGGGTCGAGCATGGTCTTTATCGATGGAACGGTGGTGAATGTTGCGCTACCGGCGCTGCAGACTGCTCTGAACGCGACGGTGACCGATGTGCAGTGGGTGGTTGAGGCTTATGCGTTGTTTCTGGCGGCTCTGTTGCTGGTGGGCGGATCGCTGGGTGATCTGTATGGGCGTCGCAGGGTGTTTCTGGTGGGCGTGGTGTTGTTTGCGTCGGCATCGGCCGGGTGTGGATTTGCGCCGGATATCCGCATGCTGATTGTGGCGAGGGGACTACAGGGTGTGGGCGGGGCTTTGCTGGTGCCGGGGAGTCTGGCTTTGATCAGTTCTTCATTCTGCGCGGAGGAGCGCGGGCGAGCGATTGGGACGTGGTCGGGGTTTACGGCGATGACGGCTGCTTTGGGACCGGTGCTGGGTGGCTGGCTGATCGAGCATGTTTCGTGGCGATGGGTGTTTTTCATCAATGTGCCGTTGGCTGTGCTGGTGGTGGTGATCTCTTTGGCGCGAGTGCCGGAGAGCCGCGACGAGGAGATGGTTCGGAGACTGGATGGTTGGGGCGCGGTGCTGGCTACTGTTGGGTTGTGCGGGATTACGTTTGCGCTGATCGAGGCGGGGCGGGGAGGAACGCGGGCTTTGACTGCGGGCGCGGTTGGTGTGGTGGCGCTGGCAGGCTTTTTTGTGGTGGAGTCGCGATCGGATGCGCCGATGTTGCCGCTGGATCTGTTTCGGTCGCGGTCGTTCAGCGGGGCGAATCTGATGACGTTGTTTTTGTATGGGGCTCTGGGCGCGGTGTTGTTTTTTCTGCCGCTGGATCTGATACAGGTGCGGCACTACTCGGCTACAGAGGCCGGCGCTACGTTGCTCCCGCTGATCTTGCTGATGTTTCTGTTGTCACGCTGGTCAGGTGGGTTGATGGTGAAATATGGTGCGAGGTTGCCGCTCATCGTGGGGCCGTTGATTGCCGCGGTTGGTTTTGGATTGTTCAGGCTGGGCGGGGATGGTGGGTCTTATTGGCGGACGATGTTTCCGGCGGTGATCGTGCTTGGCCTTGGAATGGCGGTGAGCGTGGCTCCGCTGACGACGACGGTGATGAGTTCGATCGATCAGGGCAGGGCGGGTGTGGCTTCGGGGATCAACAATGCGGTCTCGCGGGTTGCGTCGTTGCTGACGATTGCGGTGCTGGGGCTGGTGTTTGCGACGAGCTTCAACGGACGCCTGGAGCGGGGGCTTGATGTGCTGGGACTGCCGGCAGCGGAGCGGCAGGGGGTGGAGGCTCAGCGGCGGAGGCTGGCTGCGGCCACGAGCGATGATGCTCGGGTTCAGCGATTGATTCGCGAGTCGTTTGTCGGTGCTTATGGAGTGGTGCTGTGGATTGCGGTGGGACTCTCGGTGGCGAGCGCTGTGAGCGCGGCGGTGTTGGTTGAGTCGAGGCCTGTGCCGCGACGGGTTCGTTGAGGAACTCTTTGAGCTAGAAGCGGAGTACAGCTAGAAGCGGATGACGAGGCCGCTTGAAAGCGTCTTCGCGTGCGTGCCATTGGCGGAGTTGTTAATGGCGTAGCTGAAGTCTGCTACGCGCCAGTCGAGGTGGGGGAGGATGGTGGTGTCGAGACCGAAGACGTAGCGATAGGCGAAGTCGTTAGGGATTGGGAGGTGCGCGGGGACGCTGTAGGTGGAGAGGCCGAAGATGAATTCGCCGTAGGGCTTGATGGGAATGACCGGAAGCTTTACCGCGACGCGCGGGCCGACGAAGCCGCTTTTGATGTTGCTCGAGAGATCGCCGCGAGCATCGACAGAGATATCGAAGATCGCGGCGTGAAGGATGCCGTAGTAGAAGCCGAAGGTTCCAGCAGCCTGCCAATCATCGTTAGGCAGACCGCTTTTCTCGCCGCCGCCGGTGCCGTAAATTGCGAATCGGGCCTGAGCGTGGAGGTTGACAGAACACAGGGCAACGAGAAGGAGGGGGAGGGTCCAGAGGACTCGGCGGTTCATCCTTAAAGCGTAGTGCCAAGTTGCGGTAACGGCAAGTGCGTGGACCAAGTTTCAAAACGCTTCAGATCGAGCGCATCGCGAGAACGGCGTTGAGTCCACCGAAGGCGAGGGAGTTTGAGAGGACGAGCTTTGGAGTGGCGTTGCGGGGGGAGCCGAGGATGACGTCGAGATGGATGGCGGGGTCGATCTGGGTGACGCCGGCGTTGGCGGGGAGGAGATTTTCTTTGAGGGCGATGATGGTGGCGAGCGCTTCGATGGCTCCGCTTGCTCCGATAGAGTGACCGTGAAGGGATTTGGTGGAGCTGACGGGAATTTGTGAGGCGCGGGGGCCGAACGCCTGGTGGATGGCGGCGGCTTCGGTGATGTCATTGGCCTGGGTGCCGGTGCCGTGCGCGCTAATATAGCCGACTTCGTCCGATGAGGCATTGGCGTCGGCGATGGCCTGGCGCATGGCGCTGGCGGCTCCTTCGGCATGTGGCTGGGTGATGTGGCCTGCGTCGGCGGAGAAGCCGAAGCCGACGATCTCGGCGTAGATGGTGGCATTGCGGGCCTGAGCGGAGGCGAGAGTTTCGAGGGTGATCATGGCGGCGCCTTCGCCGATGGTCATGCCGTCGCGGTCCGCGGAGAAGGGGCGGCATTGGGTGGGGGAGACGACGCGCATCGAGTCCCAGGCGCGAAGAAAGCCGAAGGTAAGGGGAGCTTCGTGACCTCCGGTGATGGCGGCGTCGACCATACCGCTGCGCACCATCTGGAAGGCGAGGCCGATGGCGTGGGTACCGGAGGAACAGGCAGTGGAGATGTTGAGCGTGGGGCCGGTGATCTTTTGTTCGATAGAGATGTTGCTGGCTCCAGCGGAGGCCATGGTGCGAATGACGGTGAGGGGATGGACCCGGGAGTTCTGGGTGTAGAGCTTGATGGTCTCGGTCTCTTCGGCCTGGCGGCCGCCGCAGGCGCAGCCTACGATGATGGCGATTCTTTCGGGAGCGTAATGGGCGGTGAGTTGGGACTCAAAGGCGGCCTGGCGCGCGGCGACGATGGCGAAGTGCGTGGTGCGGTCGGTTGCGATGGCGGTGCCGGAGTCAAGGTGCTCGCGAGGATCGAAGTTTTTAACGGCGGCGGATCGGCTGAAGCGAAAGCCCTGTGTATCGCCGGGGGCTTCGGGGTAGTGCGGGATGGGAGCGATGCCGGTGGTGCCGTTGAAGAGGGAGGCGCGGAAGTCTACTACGGAGTTGCCGATCGGGGTGATACAGCCAAGGCCGGTGACGACGACACGATTCAATGCTGCTCCCCTTGCGATTTCTATTCTAGTTATAAATCACAAGGCAGGCGTGTGCAGGGGCGCTCAGGAAGTGGTTGCGGCGGCGGGAGGTTTCGCGGCCTGCAGTTTGGTCACGCCGTCGACCATGTCGCCTACAGTCCTGATGGTGCCGAGGGCTTCGTCCGGGATGTCGATGTTGAAGGCTTCTTCAACCTCGAAGGAGATGTTGATCTTGTCGAGGGAGTCGATGTTGAGCTCTTCGAAGGTGCTGGTAAGCGCGATGGTGTCCGCGGGGATACCCTTCGATTTCGCGATGATGTCAATACAGCGGCTGGCGACGTCATTCATGATGTTCCAACTTCCTTGTTGGGAGTTAGCCTCAACTTACAGGGATGCGCGTGCCGCTGTAAAGGTGGTGCAGATGATCGTGTATGAGTTTAGGTGATGCGGAGGGAGCGACCCGGTGCTTAAGCCCTGGGCTCAATCCGAAGAAGCAACCGTAGCCTATGGCTCCAGCAGGATTAGCCGGTGAGAGCGTGCAGGCCCTCCGCGCCGATCGGCCGGAGGGGAGAGTAGCCGATATGCACTTGAAGAAGGCGCGCGAAGAGCCAGGGATTGCGGCGGAAGGTGCGGAGGACGTTATCGCGAAGAACCGGCGAGCGGTCCATCAGAAGCAGGCTGCGGGACATAAAGCTGGGAAGACGCTGGATTCGGCGGTGGGCGGACTGGTACTGGGCGAGATCGCCGGCCCGGAGGGCTAGCGATAAAGCTGCGGCCTGGCGAAAGCAGAGCGCCATGCCTTCGCCGGTAACAGCATCGACGGATCCGGAGGCATCCCCGATGAGGGCAATGTTGCCGCTGGTAACACGGCGGAGCTTTCGGCCAAGGGTGATGGAGCCTCGCGCGGGGCCGTTCGGTTGGGCTGCGGCGAGATGCCTGCGCAGGGTGGGGAAGTGACTGAGAGCCTCTTCGGCGCTGGGGAATTTTTTATCTGCGATGAACGCGACGCAGACTTCGTTGGAGGAGTTGGGGGTGACGTAGGCCTGACCGAAGTTGCTCCAGTAGACCTCGACGAAGTCGGTCCATGGGGCGATAGTGTAGTGCTGGCGGAGGCCGATGCGGCGCGATTGGATGGAGTCGTCTGTGAGGCCGGCCCAGGTGGCTATGCGGGAGCTGGGACCGTCGGCGCCGATGAGGTAGCGGGCGCGAAGGGTTTGCCGATTGCTGTGGACAATGGCGCCGTCGGCTGTGGGAGCGATGCTTTGGACGGAGTTTTCCCAATGGAAGCGGACGCCGAGGCTGGCGGCGCGGTCGAGGAGAATCTGGTGGAGAACCGTGCGCCGGATGCCGCGTCCGGGTGCTTGCGGGAAGGCGGCCTCGGCGGTGGTGGCGGGGTGGTTGGGAGAGGTGGGATCGCCGAGGAAACGGATGCCGCGCAGGCGATGGTTTTCGGTTGCGCGCAGGATTTGATCGAGATTGGTGAAGCCGATGGCTACAAGGGCTTCGAGGGTGTCGGGCATCAGGCCCTCGCCGCAGGCTTTATCGATGGGGGGCTTCATGGCGTCGATGACTTCGACGTGAAGACCCTGGCGCGCTGAGGCGATGGCACAAGCGAGTCCGGCTGGGCCTCCGCCGACTATCAGGACATCACAAGCGGAACTGCCAACATTCATTGGCGTATGCCGTTCTTACCACTTGAGCAGGACAAGCTCGGAACAGAAGGCAGGGCCCATTGCGGCGAGGATGCTGTAGGTTCCGGGTTTGCCGGGAGAGTTGACGAGAACGTCTTCGAGGACGGCGAGAACAGAGGCGGCGGAGAGATTGCCGACTTCGCGGAGACTGCGCCAGGAAGGTTCGAGGGCGTTAGGAGGGAGATTGAGGGTGTTTTCCATGGCCTCGAGGACCTTGGGGCCCCCAGAGTGAAAGATGTAGCTCGAAATGTCATCTAAGGTTAGACCGTTGTCGCAGAGAAAAGACTCTACGTTGCCCCTGAGATGCTCGTTCACAACCTTAGGAACGTCGGGAGAGAGGACGATTTTGAAGCCCATATCTCCGATGTCCCAACCCATAATGTGCTGAGTATGTCTATAGAATGTCGAGCGCGTGTCAAGGATCTGTGGACCGGCGCAGGGGCAGGCTTTTTTGCCTAGAGGGGTCTCGCTGCCGGCGACGATGACGGCGGCGGCGCCGTCGCCGAAGAGTCCGCAGGAGATCAGGTTGGCGATGGACTGGTCGTTGTCCTGCCAGGTGAGGGAACAGAGCTCGACGGAGAGCAGGAGCGCGTACTGATTGGGGAAGGCGCGGACGTAGTCGGAGGCGCGAGAGATGCCAGCGGCTCCGGCAACGCAACCGAGGCCGAAGATGGGTGTGCGCTTGATGGAAGTGGGGAAGGGCATCAGGTTGATGAGCCGGGCGTCGATGGTGGGACTGGCGATGCCGGTGACCGAGGCGAAGAAGATGGCGGAGATGTCAGCCGGAGTGAGGCCTACGCGGGTGAGGGCGCAGGTGATGGCTTTCTCGCCGAGCTCGACGGCGGCGACGATCCATGCGTCGTTGGTGGGACCGAAGCCGGAGAGGTTCTCGTAGACATTGAGGGGGAAGACGAGATTGCGAAATTCAACACCACAGTTGACGAAGAGACGGTTGATGAGACGTGGCTCTTCGAGTCTGTCCTGCCAGCGCGCCGTGAGTGCTTCTGAGATTGCTGCCTGAGAGTAGCGATGAGGAGGATAGGCCGTGCCGACTGACGCAATACGCATGCTTATGAAGACCCTTAAGTGCTGTGATGTTGAGTTACGTTCCGAGCGGTGGAACAGACGATCAAAGAAATCGTGCGTTAGTGGACGGGCAGATGGTGCACCCAGCAGGTCAATGATTTAGCTAATGGTTTAAAGGTACACGGTGTAGCGAGTTGCGTGTTGGTTTTTCCGGCCACTGTGCGCATTGTTCGTCGAGATGTCAGTGAAGGCGAGCGATCTGGCGCTGGTAGAGGGTGTTTCGGGGAAACTCCTCCGAGAGGCCGATGAGGATTTCTTTGCCCTGCTGGACGCGGCCGTCGCGGAGCTCGCCGACAGCGAGCATAAGGCGTGCAAACATGCCGGAGGCGACTGCCTTGCAGTAAAAGGCGTTGGCATCTTTAGAGTTGCGCTGCAAGGCGTCGTCGGCGAGGTCGGTCTGGGCGATACGGCCGTTGAAGCCCTGCTTGAGCACCGGGTCGATGGCCGGATTCGAAGCGGTTGTCGCCGGCGAAGAGCTCGATGTCGAGGACGCCGAGGCGATCGAATTCGGTGAAGATATAGGCCTCACGGCGCCCTTATCTGAGATGCGAGTGGCTGGAGAAGAAGTGCGAGCAGGGCTTCAGGATGAATTTAGGAATTGGGTGGCGGTGGCATAACGCCTTGATGGGCTTAGAGTAGGGCGAATTACCAATCTTTTTCAACATAACTATGCATTTTGTTGCACGTCGTCGCCAGGGTGAAGTGCTAAATCGTTCATTTACGGTAACTTAGGTTTGGTCTCTCGGGTGCACTCCTGTGAATCGCTCCCGTTGTTCGGATCATGGCCCAAAGATAGGGCCAGCAACAGTTATCTGTACCGGCCACATCAGGCGTTACAGCATTTTTGAAGACCGCTTTATGCGGAAATTAGGAGGATTCATGAAGTTATACTCGAAACTTTCTGCCTTGGCGGCGGTGCTGGTGCTGTCGACCGCTTTTGCGTCAGCAGACAACATTCAACTCGGGAGTTACGCAACCGGCGCATCCAATTTGGGGAATGCGAATACAGCAGTCAATTTTGCCGGTTTCCAATTCATCCCTCAGCCGCCGTCGAATCCGCTTCCCGCACCAACTGCGCAGAGTGGTACGGCCAACAGCTATTTTCTCGACCCGAGCAATGTCTGGGCACCGGCGCTGCCGAACTCGACATGGGTTGGCTTTTCCCCAACCGCAGGTCCGGTCGGAACTTCGAACCCTAACTTCGGCTACTACACCTTCACTACGACCTTCGCAGCTACTGGTGTTTATTCCGGATCCATTGATGTGATGGCAGACGACACTACCTGGGTTCTGTTGAATGGCGTGCCAATCGTCACTTTGGCTCCCCTAGGTACCGACCTTCATTGCGCGGATACTGCACCGAGCTGCCTGGTTCAGGACGTGGTCTCGCTCAGCGGTTTGAACCTTAGCGGAACCAACACACTCACCTTCATCGTCCAGCAGCAGGGCGTCGGACCGGCCGGCGGAACGAATGATCCTTCCGGTTTCGACTTCAATGCCAGCCTGTCGCAGGTTCCTGAGCCGAGCTCACTGCTTCTGCTTGGCACCGGCCTCATTGGCACTGCAGGCGCCTTGCTACGCCGGATGCGCGCTTAGTTTTCTGTTCTGACGTCCTGGGCGGGCTGCCGGGAGCGGTCCTATCAGGACGTCAGAAATTCCCTGGGTCGCCAGATTTTTCTGGCGACCCTTTTATTTGGAACATGGCTGCATTGCTCAATGGCTAATATCGTTTGTGTTTCGCCAGGTCAGCCCTTCAGACTGGCGACCTCTTTTTTCTGTTTTTCTTCGAGGTACCAGGCCACGGTTTTTCTGAGACCTTCGTGGAAGTGGGCCTTCGGCTGATAGCCGAGCTCGGTGGTGGCGCGGGTGATGTCAGCGAGAGAGTGCTTGATGTCGCCCTCGCGTTCGGGGCCGTAGATGGGCTTGGCGGTGAAGCCGAGCTGGCCAGCGATGGTGGCGTAGACCTCGTTGAGGGTGTGGCTTTTTCCAGTGCCGATGTTGAAGACGCGGCCGGTGGCGACCTCGCTCGGAGCGAGACAGGCGAGCAGGTTAGCACTGACGGCGTTGTCGATGAAGTTGAAGTCGCGACTGGTGAGGCCGTCGCCGAAGATGGTTGGGGTTTCGCCTGCCATCATCTTGAACGTGAACTGGGCGATGACGCCGGAGTAGGGTGAGTCGGCTGCCTGACGGGGGCCGAAGATGTTGAAGTAGCGGAGGCAGACGCCTTCGAGACCGTAGGCTCGATAGAAGGACTGGATGTAGTACTCGCAGGTGAGCTTCTGCACGGCGTAGGGCGACAGAGGACGAGGAAGCATGTCTTCCTGTTTGGGCTGGGTGGGCTGGTCTCCGTAAGCCGAGGAGGAGGCTGCATAGACGATGCGGCGAACTTTGGCGTCGCGTGCAGCGATCAAGAGATTTAATGTGCCGTTGATATTGGATTCGTGCGAGGTGAGGGGATCTTTTACCGATCGCGGCACCGAGGCGAGTGCTCCCTGATGGAGGATGTAGTCGATTCCTTCGCAGGCAGACTTGACGCCGGCGACGTCCTGAAGGTCCATCTCGTGAAATGAAATTCGGTGGCGAATGTCGGCGAGATTATCGAGATTTCCTGTGGAGAGATTGTCTATGCCTCGCACTTCGTGCCCCTGGTCCACGAGCGTGTGCGCCAGGGATGAACCGATAAAACCTGCAATTCCTGTGATGAGATAACGAGCCATCTATCCTCCACCCTGAGGTGCTTCTCCGGGGTATTTGTCGTGTGTGTCGTACGGAGTGTCTTTCCTGTTGTCTTTCTTATTATCAAGGTTCGTTCGGCGAAAGCCAGCTCGAATGCCGGTGGAAGTATGAATGGTTAGTGTCGATGCGAAATGGATAAGGGTCAATGCGACTTTTGTGCAGCCGGACTGTGGAAAGGCGGATGCGATAATCGTCACTATGTCGATTACAAACATGGTTTTGCCAAAAATTGCACAGGAGCGCATGAAGCGCATGGAAACCCGCACAGCCAGGATCGGTGTGATTGGGTTGGGGTATGTGGGTTGCCACTCTCTCTCCTCCTTTCCGAGGCAGGTTTCAAGGTGACAGGTTTTGACATCGATGCCAAGAAGGTGACGGACCTGGAGGCGGGACGGTCGTATATCTTTCGGATTCCGGCAGACAGAGATTCAGAGTGCGCGGAAGCAGGGCTTTACGGCTACGGCTGACTTCTCCGGTTTATCGGGGCAGGACGCCATTATCATGTGCGTGCCGACTCCGCTGACGGAGCATCGCGAGCCGGACCTGAGTTATGTGGCGAATACGGCCAAGGCTGCCGCTCCGTGGCTGCAGGAGGGCCAGCTGGTGGTGCTGGAGAGCACGACTTACCCCGGGACGACGGAAGAGTTGATGATTCCGATTCTTGAAGAAGGGAACAAGCTTGGGCTGAAGGTGCAGGGTGCGGGGACGCCGGCGGAGCATGGGGTGTTTTACGTTGCGTTTTCGCCGGAGCGCGAAGATCCGGGCAATACGACGGTTGCGCGGCGCGATATACCGAAGGTTGTGGGCGGCCATGAAGAGATTGCGACTGAGCTTGCGGCGGTGTTGTATGAGGGGATCTTTACGCGGTCGATTCGTGTGTCGTCGACGCGCGTGGCGGAGATGACGAAGCTGCTGGAGAATATCTATCGCTGCGTGAATATTGCGCTGGTGAATGAGCTGAAGGTGCTTGCGCTGCGCATGGGCATGGATATCTGGGAGGTGATCGATGCGGCTTCGACGAAGCCGTTTGGGTTTCATCCGTTCTATCCAGGGCCTGGGCTTGGCGGACACTGCATCCCGATTGATCCGTTCTACTTGAGCTGGAAGGCGAAGGAGTATGACTTCAACACACGGTTCATCGAGCTGGCGGGAGAGGTCAATGAGGCGATGCCCGCACATGTTGTGCAGTATGTGGCGAAGGGGCTGAACCAGAACAAAAAGGCTGTGAACGGCTCACGGATTTTGATGCTTGGAATGGCGTACAAGAAGGATATTGACGATCTGCGTGAGTCGCCTTCGCTGACCGTAATTGAGCTGTTACGTGACGCAGGGCGCTGAGGTGGTTTACAACGATCCGTATTTCCCCACGGTAGGCAGAGGGCGCCACTACAACCTGAATATGACTTGTACGCCGCTGGAGAATCTTGGGCAGTATGATTGCGTGCTGATCATGACGGACCACTCGGACTATGACTACAAGGCGATTGTGAATGAGTCGCAGCTGGTGGTGGATTCACGAAATGCGACGAAGGGGATTAAGTCGGAGAAGATTGTTCGCTGTTAGAGACGAAGGTCGATCTCAGGGATAGGAAGAGCAAGGGGAGAGGATGAATCTTCTCCCCTTGCTCTTTGTCTTCGTATCGCTGCGGAATCTCTTTCGGACTCAGACTTTCGGAGTGTCAGGCCAGAGTTGCGATGACTTTCCGGGCCTGCTTCAAGTAGTAGCCATTCGCGAAGCGGTAGGGGCCGATGAAGTGAAGGAATGATGCGTCATCGTAGGGGACGTCAGGGTGCGCCCAGTACGACACATATTTGGGGGAGGGCAGCGGGTAAGCGCCTTCGAGGTTTGCGATGAGAAGATTCGTAGTCACCTGTTCGCTTCCCCACTCGTCCCACTTTTCTTTCACGACACCGCGCATCAGGTCTGAGAACCATTCGGTTTTCTCTCTGGTGATGGACCCTTTGGGGAATCCGATAAATCCTGCGTTGCCGCGAACGTATTTGAGAGAGGCGGCTTCGGGAAGCTGGTCGAAGGATCGCTCGCAGACCGCCTGCACCATGGGGCTCTGGTTTCCTTTCGATCGTTGGCAGGCATCGAGCATCGGCTCGATCTCGGGGAACGATTTGTCGCCGAGAAGAGTGAAGCTTCGATTCGCGGCGATACACGATTTGATCTCGGGAATTGAGTTAATGGTGAGCGTGTCGGAGTCGAGCTGCACGACATAGGAGTCCTGAACGACATCGTTTACAAGGAGAAACGACTCCCATGAACCGCCCTTTGGAACGCGGCCTTTTGGCACATCGTCGATGTGGAGGATTTTTACTTTGGGAATATGCGACGTGATCGTGGCGTGATCGGATTTGGTCAAGGACCCGTCGCTCAGGAGGACGACATTCGGAGTGCTGCCGAAGTTATGGCAGAAGGATTTTGCTGCGAGAAGGTACATCATCAGCTCTCCATGGCAGGTCATGGAGACGAGGGTGAAGGAGTCGTCATTGGAAACAATGGGAGGCGTATCGAGGAGAGCACGACAGTTGAAATCGAACCATGCCCTTCGCATGGCACGCCTTGCACGAAAGAACATACTAAGTTCCTCTCCTCGTCAGACTGGTTATGACTTGTTTGTCGCCTCGATCGTACCCGGACATGGGAGTTCTAATAGTGCGCATTCAACTCTGCGGTATCCAGGTAACTGTAGGTCAAACTATAGCTGCATTGTGTGTCTTGCTGCATGCAACTTTCGAGCAGGGCTTCAGTTTAGCATGGTCGAGACGACGTGCTCCTCTGCGTTGGTATGGGACAATGTAAGCCGAAGCGGTCGATGGATACCACTATGGGTCTATGGAAATTCGCGGGCTTGCGGGTATATTGCAGAGATGCCTAAGGTCGACATCATCATACCGGCGTACAACGCCGCTAGATATCTTCCGGCTGCAATTGAAAGTGTAATAGCGCAGACTTTTGAGGATTGGAGAATCGTCCTTGTCGACGACGGCAGCACGGATAACACTGCTGAAGTCGTAGCACCCTACATCGATCAACTGGGTTCGAAACTTCTGTATGTCAAACAGGCCAATGCCGGATTGCCTGCGGCCCGGAATGCGGCGATTCGCAACTCGACTTCGGAGTTTTTAGCGCTGCTCGATGCGGATGATGTCTGGCTGCCCTGCCGGTTGGAAGAATCGTTGAAGGCGTTTGAGAATCGGCCGCAGGTGGGTATGGCTTATGGCTTCAACTCGCGGATTGACACCCAGGGCGCGGTGATCGACGTGTTTGCAAATAAGCAAAAGTACGCCGAGGGACGGATTGCTCCCTACATCTACATGCGCCGGGTGAATCTGCCTTGCCCCACCATCACGTTTCGCAGGAAATGCGTCGATGAAGTCGGCCCATTCGATGAGACCATGAGGGCGACGGAAGATCGCGACATGTGGCTTCGAATCGCGTTGCGGTACGAGGTGGCGTTGGTGCCTAAGCTGCTCGCGCACTACAGGACTTCGCCCGATGCCATGACGACTGACTCCGACCGCATGCTGAAGGCGCAACTGCAATTCATCGAAAAGCATTATGGCGCTCCAGGCTGCGGGCGGGTGGCGCGTCGCATTGCTCTGATGGGGATTTATAAGCAGCGCGCGGAAACTTTCGGTGGCCGCGGGCAACTACGTGCCGGCTTGTTGAGTGCGTTGCGAGCGGTGGCGATGTATCCGCTGGACCTCAATACGAACCGTACTGCGGGGTCACTGCTGTTGCGGTATCTCGGGATTAGCCGCTAGGCGCGGTTGCGGGATCTAGTATTGTGATGCCCCGATGTCGTAGCCGCCAGACGCTGGCCTGGGCTTGCCGAAATAATCGGTCTGCACCTCCGGGATGCGGGCGCCGGTGCCGCGCGCCGGACTCGAGTCGGACAGGTGAACGTTGAAGTTATCCAGATCCTGTTCTTTCGAGAAGCGAGGTTGGGAGACGAACTTGGGATCGCCACAGCGCTCGTTTGGCTGGCCCGTGGGGCAGCGCAGATTCCTGATGCCGAAGTACAAGTTGTTGGCGCGATCAATATGACCTATGTTGTCGCGAAAATAGAAAAAGGCCGGGCCGCCTGGTTTGCCGTCGAGATCGTAGGTCTTTGGGTTGTCGTAACCGAGCAGGATGTTGTTTTTGAAGACGAGGGTGCTGTTGCCGCAACCGGTGTTGATCGAGCCGCTGCCTACACCGGGTGCATCCCAGCATTGTGTGTCGAAGCTGGCTGGAGCATAGGTGACGAACGTATTGTTGGCGAAGAAGGCGAGTCCGCCCTGGCGAAAGTTGAACGATACGGCATCGCCGGCGCGGCAGAAATCGCCCAGGTGAGCGTTGTATGCTGGCGCGGCGCCTTGTATGGGAGCTGACATTCTCGCGCAGTTGGCGATAACGACGTTGTTTATCAGGATGGCCGGGTTTTCGTTGGGTCCCCACTTGAAGGTGCCTCCGCCGTTTCCGTAGGCGGTGGAGTTGGTGATCTTCATGGAGCACTTGCCGGTGTCGATGTGCCCTAGATCAAGCCCGTCCTGCACGTTGTAGCGGAAGATGGAGTGGTCGATGTTTGCGGTGAGACAGGTTCCGGGCGGGGTTCCGACTCCGTCGCCGTAGCCGCCGTTGCTCTGGCCGTAGCAGGAGATTGCTCCGGTGCCGGGATAAGCCTCATTGCATCCGCTCCACTCGATGATGGAGTTGTTGAAGTTCCAGACGCTACCCGGGAGGTTTGCGGTGCCGTTGCCCTTGTTTGATCCCGAGCCATCGTCAAAGTCCCAGCCCGACATTCCGTTGTATGCGATGTCGACTCTGTTGGCGGTCACTACGCCTCCGATGGGACCGATGATGCCGCGGTCGGGGAAGCGGTGAATCCACATGTCCTGCAGGAGAACGTCGTGCGTTTGCGTGTTGGTGTTGATGCCTTCGGTGGCGTAGTCGTCGATTCCGGGAAAGTCGCGGTTACAGTCGCTGGGCAAACGAGGTTCTCCGTGCTCGATGCATTGCGAGTGGCGGGTCAGTTCGATACATTCCACATCAACATATTGCGCGCCGCTTAGATTGAGTGTGCTGGCGACTCCAAAGCCGCCGTAGAGCTGGGTCATCTTGGACTGGCTGCAATTTCCGTGGTTCTCCCCGAGAATGCGAGTGTGTTGCGCGGCGGTTCCGGCGGGAATCGTCGGGTTGTTGCAGGAGTAGGGGCCTTCTCCGCCGATACACCAGACGTGGTTGTTGTTATTTGTGGCGAAGCCGACGCGCCAGGGGCCGCCGCGGAGAACTACGGTATCTCCGCCGGCGATGACCCATGCGCGGTTGCCGTAGCTCTGATCGTCATAGAGAAAGCGGTAGTCGTTGAAGGCGCAGTGCTGGTTGACTCCGTTGCCGCGATAGGCAGCATCAGCTTTTCCGTCGCACTGGCCTTTACGGGCGTTGGCCGAGTACCGAGTGCCTCCGTCGGGCCGGACATACCATGTTGTTTCGCCAAACAAGGGCAGTGAGAGGAGGAGTGTCAATAACGACCACAGCACCTTGCTGGATGATGTCACTTGTCATAGGCTCCAATCGACGGTGGGTTAGCGCGAACTGCGCCAGTATAGTCCAGGAGAACGGTCGGGAGATAGACTCCCGCGCCCATCGCCGGACTTCCCGGAGTGATATCGAAGTTGAAGTTATCGAGAGACTGTTCGGAGGTGAAGGCTGGTTGATTGACCAGCAAGGGGTTCGCGCAGGATTCGCCCGCGTAGCCCGTGGGGCAGGTGAAGTGTCCCGGGTTCATGCCGTACCAGATGTTGTTGGAGCGATGCCAGGTTCCCATCCAGGTTGAGCAGTTCACCTGACTAGGTCCGCCCGCATTGTCCTGGCAATAGAAGGCCGCTACGCCACCGGCCTGACCTCCCGCGTTGTAGGTGGCGGGATTGTCATACGCAAGAATGATGTTGTTCTGGAACGTTTCTACGACGTTCGGGCAACCCCCTACGGTAGAGCAACCAATGACGAAGGTGCTTGGAGCGTATCCGGTAATCGTGTTATTTGCGAAGAACAACGTTTGGCCGTCTCTGAAATTCCAGGACATTGCGCTGTAGGCGCGACAGAAATCGCTCAGGTTTGCGTTGTATGTCGAAGGCGCCCCTGCCAAAGGCACCGACATTCTCAGACAGTTTCCGTTGACGACGTTGTTCTGGAAGATCGTAGAAGAGAAGTTATATCCCCACTTGTACTGCCCGCCGCTGTTGCCGTAGAACTGCGAGTTGGTCACGCTTTGGGTTGAGCTTCCGGTGTCGATATGGCCGATATCCATTCCATCCTGGGTGTTGTAGCGGGCGATGGAGTGGTTGACGTTGATATTCATGGGCGTTCCCGGCGGAGTTCCGACTCCGTCGCCGTAGCCGCTGGTGCTCTGCGAATAGCAGCTTGATACCGGATAGGTGTGGGTGTATGGCCACTCCTGATTGCAGCCGGAGAACTCGATGATCGAATCGAGGAAGTTCCAGGTTGGATTGTTGATGCTGGGATCGGCAGAGCCGTCGTCGAAGTCCCATCCGGCCATGCCGTTGTAGCTGATGCGCATGCGCTCTGCGGTAACGGTTCCTCCGATGGGACCGATGACGCCGCGGTCGGTAAAGCCATGGACCCACATATCCTGGAACAGAACGTCGTGAAGGCCGGTAAACGTGGCGATGCCGTCGATGGCAAAGTCGTCCGCGGGGAAGTCACCGTTGGAACTGCAGGCTGAGGGAAGCGCTGGCTGACCGTGCTGGATGCATTGCGAGTGACGAGTCAGGCCGAGACCCTTGAAGTCTACAAAAGACGCGGTGTTGAGGTCGAGAATGTGGAAGAGACCGAATCCACCGTATAGCTCGGTGATCTTGGTTACGTCCGGACCGATGCCCGATGCGTCGGGGCATCCGGTGATGCAATTTTCGCCCTCGATCACCGTGTGCCGGGTGGCGGTTCCTGCCGGCGGTGCCGGTATGTAGCAGGTTTGGTTGTTGTCGTTGGGGTTGTTGCACCAGACGTCGTTGTTGGTCGCGCCCTGGTCATGCCCGACGCGCCATGGGCCGCCTCGAATGATGACCGTGTCTCCGCCGGCGATCACCCAGGAGCGAGAATTCCCGTCCTGTGCATCGTAGAGCCAACGAACGTCTCCGAAGGCGCAGTGCTGGTTGGTGCCGGTGCCGCCGTACGCAGTGTCGGCTTTGCCGTCACACTGGCCTGTTGTGTGTCCTGCTGAGTAGCGGCTGCCTCCGTCGGGACGGACGTACCAGGTTGTGCCTGGCCCGGGTGGCGGTGCTGCAGCGGCAACGACGATTGAGGTTGCAGCGGACTTTGTCTGGACGGGAGTGCCGTTGTCGCTGACGGTTGCGGTGAAGTTGTAGGTACCGCTCGTGGTGGGTGTTCCGGAGATGATGCCGGTGGTTGCGGCGAGGGTGAGTCCGGCGGGCAGGCTGCCAGAGGTGATTGACCAGGTGTACGCCGGTGTGCCACCCGTTGCCGACATAGGGCTCGAATACGCGGTGTTCGCGGTTCCACCGGGAAGCGAGGCGGAGATGGTCAAAGCCGGAGGTGCAGGGGCGGCGACGGCAATCGAGAGTTGAACCGACTTGGTCTGCGCCGGGCTTCCAGCATCTGTGACGGTTGCGGTGAAGCTGGATGTGCCGGTTGCGGTTGGGGTGCCTGCGATCAGGCCTGTGCCGGCCCCCAGGGTGAGTCCTGCGGGAAGGCCACCGGCAGTGATGGACCAGGTGTAGGACGTCGTGCCTCCACTGGCTTGCAGGGCGTTCGAATAGGACGTGCCTTTGGTGCCGGAGGATAACGACGATGTGGTGATCGCGAGGGGTGGAGGAGCGACGACAAGCGAGAGGGTGACCGACTTGGTCTGCGCGGGACTGGACGAGTCTGTGACTGTGATGGTTAGGCTAGTCGTGCTGCTCGCGGCGGTGCTTTCCGGAGAGGATTCCAGTGGCTGAGGCCAGGCTGAGGCCGGTGGGAAGGGCGCTGCTGGACCAGGAGTAAGGGGCTGTGCCTCCGGTCGCGTTTAGCGTGGCACTGTAGAGCTGGTTGGGGGTTCCTGCAGGCAGAGTCGTGGAACTGATGGCGAGCGGAGCTCCTGCGGCTACGAGAGAGAGGGTTATGGTTGCGGTTGCAGTCTGAGCCGGTGCGCCTGCGTCGTGCACCGTTACTCCGAAAGAGAAGTTTCCGCTTGCTGTGGGGGTGCCGGAGACCAGGCCAGTGGAGGGAGCGAGGCTGAGTCCGGCTGGAAGAGCGCCTGAGGAGATCGACCAGGTGTATGGCGAAGTGCCTCCGGTGGCCTGCAGGGGTCGGGAGTAACTTGAGCTCTGGGTTCCGGCGGGGAGCGCTGAAGAGGCGATCGTCAGGGTTGTCGGTGCGATGACGATTGAGAGAGTGACAGACTTGGTCTGTGCCGGCGAGCCCGCGTCCGCCACGGCGGCGGTGAAGGTGGCGGTTCCGCTTGCGGTAGGAGTGCCGGAGATCAGGCCGGTCGAAGTGTTCAGGCTGAGCCCGGCGGGAAGATTACCCGAGACGAAAGACCAGGTATAGGGGGCAGTGCCTCCGCTTGCCTGGAGTGAGTTCGAATAACCGGAACCGATTGTTCCCGAAGGCAGGGAGGACGAAGCTGATGGTCAGGGGCGTTGGCGTGGCAGGGGCTGCACCTACGGTCAAGGGCACGGTGGCGGTTGCTGACTGAGGGGACGAACTTGAATCGACTACCGAGACGCCGAAAGAGTAACTGCCGCTGGTGGTGGGAGTGCCGGAGATGATGCCGGTATTCGCTGCCAGAGTGAGTCCCGCAGGAAGTTGTCCGGAAGCGATGCTCCATGTGTAAGGAGCGGTTCCTCCAGAGACACTCAGGGTTCCGGTATAGGAGGCGCTGACGACTCCTTGCGGCAGTGGGGTCAGGGAGATCGTAAGGGGAGCGGGCGAACTGGAGTCAGCAGGTGCAATGACGATAGGCACTGCTGGAGACTCCTGCATCGTCTGCATGTTCTGCACCTTCAACTGAACCGTGCCTGGAGTGGCGATGCTGCTGCTTGTTACTGTCCCGGACAGGGTATTGCTATCCACTGTGGTTGTAGTGAGCGGAGCGCCGTTCCAAAGAATGGCTGCCTGGGTCGGGAAGTTTGTTCCTGTGACCTTCAGCGTCGTAGTTTGAGAGCCCGCTTTGATGGTCTGCGGGAGAACCTGGGTGATGCTGGGGGTTGCTACCTGCTGTTGCGCTGGACGATTGCCCGGTCGTACCGGATGCGCAGCCGAGACAATAAAAAAGAAGAGAAGAAGTTGCACTTGTCGCGATTGCTTTAAGAATTTTGCCCAAAATGACACCCCGGGGGAATCAAACTAGTCAACAGAAACGAGGCGGCAGGAGCTTTGGGGGAGGTCTTTGCCGATTCGCTCGGTTGAACGTTACAGGGAAAAGTGACTAGTTACGTCGCCCAAATGGGTTACTACAGTTACCCGACTGGGGAGACGCTTATGCCACTTCGGTGTGAGTTCGGCAGAATCTCTCAACTACAGGCACAGCTTGGCCTTTGCGCTGAGAGAAGCGCAAGTGGAACAGCGGATCAGATCTTAGTTAAGTCCGCGTACGACTTACTAAAGTAATTCGAAGTATCGGTGTTTATCCGGGGATCTACATACCCTCAGAAGTTGCAATGGATTACGCTCGACGCAAAGTCCTCTCTTGTCATCCGGCGAGCAAATTGCTTCGCTAAGGGCGGCGGGAAAGCGGGAGTACATGTGTGGTGGGAGTGCGTGCAGCCTGTCTGGGCCAAGGTGCTGGTCGGGAGCAGCAGAGAACGACCGCGTGACAGCGAACATTCGGAAACAGAACTGTTTATGTATGCAAACTACGCGAGAAATGCGTAGTAAAAATCTTTCGTACTGTTTGCGATGGAGAGCCACGACTCATCGCCAAAGTGCATTGCCAGCACGTTTGCTGCAAGTCGCGATCGAAGTTGCGAATCACTCGATAGTTGGAGCAATGCGGCGGCAAGCTCGGCGGCGTTCGTTGGATCGACAAGCAATGCATTTTCCCGGTCGGTGAGGAGTTCGCGAAAGACCGGCAGATTGCTGGCTACGATGGTTTTGCCCAGGGCCAGGCCGGTTGCGAGTGCGCCGCTGGTTGTGATCGCGCGATAGGGATAAACGACAATGTCGGCGGCCCGATACAGGGCGACCAGCTCTTCGGATGAGATGAAGCGCAGGTGCAACTGCACGTGCTTCAGACCGAGGCTGCTGATCTGGTCGCGAATCTGTTGGGCAAACTCCGGTGCTCCAGTACCAACGATCAACAGGGAGACGTTGTCGTTGTTGGCTTCAACGTGTTGCCATGCGTTGAGCAGGAGATCGATTCCTTTGTAGGGAAAGATGATTCCCTGCCACAACACGATGAGCTTTCCAGGTTCGAGATCGAAGCTTCGCAGGGTTTGCTCGGAGTTGGTCGCAGGAAGATCGTAGAAGAACGGCCCGTGAGGGATCACCGCTGTTTTTTCTTCAGGCACGGAGAACTCCTCACGAAGCCTCGTCCTGATGTTGTCGGAGTGGCAGATGATGCCATCGACCATGCGATACAGGTCACGGAAGGTCTGTTTGTGCGCTTCACCTGTGTCATGCGGAAGCAGATCGTGAGCCGTGAGGACAATCTTCGAGCCTCGTCTGCGGCAGAACTGCACGAACCAGAGATCGAGTGGCAGACGCGATAGCAGCATCGGCAGGTACTGCACATGAACGACGTCGGGAGGCGAGATGAGAAAACGTACGGTGAGTGCGGACAGGTTGAGGGTTGATTCGAGCAGCTTGAGAATTCTGCGTGGCAGGCGCGGCAGGTGAAATTTTCCGACTACATCGAGAGCGCCGGGATCGAGCTTGATGCCGCGACTGGAGAAACAAGTGGGATCGAGGTAGTAGGAGATGGACCCCACCGTTAAGTCGACGCGTTCTTTGAGGAGTGCTCGAGAGAGGTATGCCGTGTAGTACGGCACGGTCGCCACTAGATCCATCATGAAGATTCTGGGTTGCCGGCTGTTTCCGTTCACTTTGTTCCCCGGGAGGCTGCCTCTTTGTACACACGGAGATAATCGGCCGTCATTCGATCGGCAGAGAACTCGTCTTCGATGAGCTTTCTTGCCGCGGCTCCGAGGCGCTCTCGCTGTGCGGGGTTTCGCAGGAGAGTTACGATGGCAGACGCCAGCAACGCGGCGTTTTCCGGAGGAACCATCACTCCGGTTTGGCCATCATGGACCATGGTTGGCACATCGCCTACAGGCGTCGCTATGAGCGGGAGGCTGCTGGCCATGCCTTCCAGAATTGCCATCGGTAGTCCTTCCTGCCGGGATGCCGAGACCATGATATCCAGCGAGGCGTAGACCGAAGGCATGTCGTCCCGGCGGCCAAGCATCGATACGCTCTCCCGAAGCTTCAGCTCGTCGATCAGCGACTCCAGCTTATCCCGGTCAGGTCCCTCGCCTACTACGACAAATTTTGTGGAAGGAAGCTCAACCAGAACGTGAGCTGCGGCGTGCAGGAAGATGTCGACTCCCTTCTCGATTGACAGCCTTCCGATCAGGCCAACGATGGGAGGATGGTCTTCGGATACGGCGTTCGGCAGCGAAGGTGTGGCGTTGTCAAATGGCCGCAGGTCGATTCCATTTCGAACCATATGAATCCTATCTTCGCGAACGCCCGCTTTGAGCAGTCTCTGCTTGACTTCGTCCGAGACAGCAACAACCGCGGCGTAGTTGCGCAGCACCAGACGATCGGCCATACCGTAGAGGGTGACTAATAGATTGTTGTCATACCAGGTGTGACAGGTTGAGACGAGCGGAATGGCTGAGCCGCGCAACGCGAAGTGGTTGTAGATATCTGCTTTGTAGCCGTGAGCGTGGACGATATCCGCATTGGTCCGAGTTGCAAGTTTTCGAATACTCGCGATCACGGTCGGATCGATCTGCCCTTTGCAGGCGATCACATGCGACTCGATGCCTTCTTTGACAGCCACTTCGTGGAGTTGCAGATTTGGGTTTGAGGAATTTGCGAAGACACCGAGGACGCTCGTATGCGAGCTCTCATTCAGGGTGCGCGACATGTTGAGGATGACTGCCTCTGCGCCATACATCCCGCCACTACTGATGATGTGCAGAATCTTCACTGGCCGGCAGCTTCCCTCATGTCGGTTTCTGACTCCTTGCGATTCAGAAGAGCCCAGACTTTTTCGTACAGCCGGTCTCCCAAGAGCGACTTCGCGGCTGCTTTCATTTGATATTGCCGCTCCAGGCCGGAAAGGATGTTGCTGCCGGGTTGAAGAAGTTTCGTGATCCACTCTAAAGACATGTCGCCGCGGATGTTTAGGCGGCCGACGGTCGCGGCTGCTGGGTCGGATTCGGCTCTCGGAATGGAGGTAAAGATCTGTGTGTATCCCGCCTCCTGGCATGCGGTTAGGATGTGTCGGTTGTAGCGTCCACCTGGCAGAGACATTGTTGTGATGGATGTGCCGAGTTTGTCTTCGAGCGTGTGCCTGGCATCGACCAACTCGGTATGCAGCCCTCTTGCGTTGCAGTGGGTGAGAAGGGCGTGACTCCATCCGTGGGCGCCGATAAGCTGACCCGCCTGATGAAGTGCACGCAACTCTTGCCAGCCCATGTAATCCCGTCTTTTGCCTGTCCAGCCTACGGTGATAAAAAACGCCGCTTTGATGGCGCGCGATTCGAGAACTGGCAGGGCGAACTCAAAGTTGGAGATATGCCCGTCGTCAAAGGTTACCTCTGGCCGTAGTCCAGGTCCGCCCGCATCTCGTAGCGCGAGAAAAAGATCGACGTGCCTTTCGAACTCTTGTGTCTCAACGACGTAGGAGTAGCTGCTCTTCGCGGGCCGAAGTTCATGGTAAAGAAGATAGAGTCTGTCTGGCGGTCGGGTCACCGGATTGATCTCGATTCAACGAGCAATATTTTCCGTTCAAACTGATTCTGATTGCATGGCTGAATCATACAGATATTGGGTTTGGCTAAAGCTCGGCTTCGACCAGTTCGAAGAGCTGACGGGACTTCGTATAGATCCAGGCGATCCTGCGGCCGCCAAATGCCACAGCCGGGACCGGAGGGCTGACGATCATACAACCGTTATTCTTTGCGTGAACCAGAGCCTGGTCGATATTGGACGTCTCAAAGCATAGGTGATAGGCCCCGCCGCCACTCTTGGCAAGCATGGAGGTGATCGGGGAGTCTTCACTGAGCGGTGCGATCAACTCGATCTCGGCTGCGTCCTTGTCAGAGGTGGTGAGAAAGTTGACGCTCACCTTTTGAATGGGATCATCGAACGGGCCAGAGACGACGTTGTATCCGAAGAGAGTCGAAAGGGTCTCGGTTGCGGGCCCCAGGGAGGGAACTGCCACGCCTACATGACGAAGCTTGAACCCGAGGTCCTCAGCAGTCAAAGCGTCGCTCCCTTTGTTTGCAATTCCGCCTGGATCAATGCCACGGTCGTCAATTCAGCGATCCGTTGCGGGTCAAACTGAACGCCGTACTCTCCTTCGATGGCGAGAATGGCCTGCAGGTGGCGGAAGGAGTCCCAGTTGTCGACGGTTCCAACGCCGGTTTCAGGCGTGACTTCGTCGGGCGAAATTTCCAGGACGTCGGCGAGAATGTCACGAAGCGACGACGGCACTTGCGGAGAGCTCATTCGATTCATTTCCTTCCAGGGTTAGCCACTTGGGACTTGTTGGAGCCGATGTGGTGAGATCAAGTTGATAAAAAATGGAGCCGGATTGGGTGTTTCGCGACGGTGTCTTTCACGAAGCCGTGATCGAGGTAGAAATCTGCGCAAGGCGCGTTTTTCTTTGTTGCAATAAACTCACCGATCAGTCGTTTGGCACCGGCCCTTTTAGCGTTGTCGGCAAGATGCGCCAATAGGGCGGTTTCGATGCCTCGGCCGATCACTCGACACGATAATAACAGCGAATCGATGAGGCAAGAATCACCCTCATTGCGCGCGAGAGCCAGGCCCACCACACCGGCATCGCCAAAGCGGTCGCGCACTCGTATGGCGACTGCCTGGCCTCCTGGATAGGAAGCGAATTCTTCGACCTCTGCAGCGGAGTGGCGCCGAGTGGTCAGGTTGAATTGATTTGTTTTGGCGAGCAACTGGACGGACCTTGCGAGCGGCGCGTCCAAGGCACTCAGGAAGGTACAGACGATCTCCAGAGAGGCGAGAAATTCATCGCGGTTGCCCGCGCTGCCGGCCAGCTCCGCTCGCTGCGCCTGGGCTTTATATTCGTTCAGGCGATTGACGTCATCGTCGGTAACTACGGCTGCATCGAAGAATGACTGGGACGAAAGTCGTTCAACCAGCTTCCATGGCTCCTGGACAGGCGCTTCGATGACGGCGATCTCTGGAATCTGCTGCCGGATAGCTTCGCATTCCACGGGGTTGTCATCGACGAAGACGAACGAGTCGAGGCCCAGAGACAATTCTTTCGCGAGTTCGCGAATGGAATCGGATTTTTCGTTCCAGCTGATTTTGGTTGCGACAAAGTCATCCAGGCCCAGCGCCAGGTCGGCTGAGCGAATCTGAAACGCCTCATGAACATCTGCTTCGTTATTTTTGGAGACGATGGCGAGCAGAATGCCTCGGGATGACAACTGCTTGAGGTACTTTTGGTATTCGAGATAGCAGTTTCCCGGAAATGCGCTTCCAGTGGCGATCCCATCCGGACCCTCTTCACCGAGGACTCCGCCCCATAAGGTGTTGTCGAGATCGGTGCATAGGACCTTTCGGGGGGCGCGGAACAACGAGGAGAGCGAGCGGATGAGGCCGCGAGCATAGATGCCAAACGAATTCGCGGATATGGGCAGGCGGGATGCCAGAAACATGCGGGCATCGCGCCAATTGGCACGGCCGTGGCGGGCGGCGAGATGGTCTACATCGAAAAAAACACAGTCCGAGATGGTGCCGCATAGGGCAGCAAGTTTCTGATTCAACCGATGTACGGCGCTGGTCAGGCTGTGAGGCAGATTCGCATCGCCGACGTCACCGAGCGAGGTCAGGTCGGGGACGACACATCCCTGGAAGAGAATTCGTGCGGAGTTGCCGGAGCGAAAACTCCTGAGCAGTTGCGCCATGCGCGACACGGACTCTTCAATCTCCGCCTCGACACCCTGGCCGATGCCGTCCGCGCAGAGATCCGGGAGGCGGCCTGCAATGTCTTCCAGATCGAGCAGGACGCAGACGATGTCAGGCTTGAACTTTGCAAGTGCGCTCTGGGGATTGAGCATCTCGTCGACGTACGAGCCGTAACCGCCGACTTCGATATTCAGCACGTAGTTCGACAGCACCGCCTCGGTGATCAGGAAGGGAAGTATTGGCTCTACTGTGACTGAGCGAACGAGATAGACCTTCAACCGTCTCGCTGCCGTCTGTTGCCCCAAAGCGTCGGCAATACCAGCAAAGGCTGACGCGCAAAACATAACATCTGCCGGCTTCGCCGACGAGGCAAGCAGCGTGCGGCCGTATTGAACTGCGGAGCCTGCATCTTGTCTGGATACCGCATCCTTGATAAGGCGTCGCAGTTCCTGACGCTCTGGATCACTTTGCATCGATCGTCTCCGCTGCGGGTACTGCGGGGGTATGGACAGCCTTTGGAGGTCGCATGATGATGCGCCCAGGCACACCCATCACCGTGGCGCCGTCGGGAACGTTGGTGATAACCAGCGTGTTGGCAGCTATCTTTGCACCGTTGCCCACTTTGATTTTACCGACCAGCGTCGCGCCAGTTCCAATATAAACATTATTGCCGATAACCGGAGCTCCCTGGCGGCCCATAGCCGATGCCCCGATCGTCACGCGGTGTGTGATATCGCAGTTGCTTCCGATGATCGCCTGGGGGTTGATGTGTATTCCGCCTATGTGAGAGATGTAGAGGCCGCCGCCGATCGTCGCTAAAGGATCGAGGCACATCTCCATGACTACCTCAGAGAACATGTGTGCGAAAAAATAGACTACCTTCAAAGGGATGCGGACCAGGGCGGAGGGGTTAGCTGTGTGCAACCAGTTGCCGAGACGATAGATTGTGATCGCCCAGACTGCGGGATTCAGCCATAGCGTCCTGCCTTTGTGGCCCAACAATCGATAGCGCCTAATATCTTCAGAAAAATTTGACATGCTCAACGCCTTGAAGACCCAATCCCGTCAGTGTTTTCGCTATCACAATAGGGTAATCTTATCAGCCTCGAACTATGTCTCGCCCAGTAGGAACGCCTGGGCGATGCCTCGATAGTTGCAGCCTTGACGCGGTCCAAAGAAGCGGGGGGAGCCGTGTAGCGCGGTGGTCAGGCGGGCTGTTCGCGTAGCTAGAAGTGAGACAGTAAACAACTACTTTGCCTCCGCGGCGGGCTTGCCACGAAGTCTCCACTGAGTTTCACGTACCACAGCGGCAAGCAGCGATTTGATCTTGCTGCCGCTGTTGTCCATGAGAGAAGGGGAGCAAAATGCCTTGAACGCAGCCTCGCGCGATGCGACAAAGTCCCCCTGCTTCCGAAGCAGATATGCCATTGACTCATACCGCTTGCCCTTCTCGGCGCGAGCAATCCTTTGCCAGGTTGAAGGAAGGATGCTCTCAATTTTCTCGTAAAACCGCGCATCTTTGGTGTACCAAAACAGACTCCCCTTGCTCATGAGAGAGCTTCCCGGAGCCAGCATGTAGTCGGCCATCACTCGGTCGAGTAAGACGATGTCCCCCGAGAGCGCCGCTAGTACGAAGATGGGCCAATCAGTGGTGGGTGCGAGGTCAAAGTACCAGGTGGGCAAGTTGCGGTGAATACCATTGCGGAACATTACCGACAGGGATGGCAGGAAATTATGATGAATGATCTCAGCGAGTCCATAACGTCCAGGAGCAATAGAAGGATACCTCTCCCGTTTTACCTCTCCATCGGTGGAAACCCATCGAACAAAATGACCGCACACGTTGAGGGATGGGTCAGATTCGAGCGTCTGTACTTGAATCGCTAATTTCTGTGGATCTGTCCAAAAGTCGTCCGAATCCAGCCACGCAATATATTTACCCTGGCATTGTTCAAAAGTGTCATAGTAGTTGCGCTGTATTCCGATGTTTTTGCTTCGTTCCAGCACTCTGATCATGTTGGGATAACGTTCCCGGTAGCAGTGAGCAACCCGGAGAGTGGAGTCGGTAGAACAATCGTCAGAGATGACTATTTCGATCGGGAAGTCAGTCTGTTGATTGATGGCGCTGTCAATGGCTCTCGGCAGCCAATGTTCTGAATTGAACGCCGTGATCGAAACGCTTGCCAAAGGCCCAGAATAGGTCGCCAGGTTTGGATTCGGGCTCGACATACAAACTAGTCTCCGCTTCTGCTCCGGGCTGAGAAGAGAGTCGAAGTCTCTACCCGGGGAAGAATTTCACATCCAGAGAACCTGGATAGTGACTGTCAGCTCACATAAGGGCTTCATTTGCTTATGATGTCACATCGACCGTCGGGGTTGACCCAGAGTACGACTTTTATCGGCCCATCACATCTACATATGCCTTCGATATCTCATCGAAGAACGATTGACGTGAGTATTGCTGGCGCACGTGTTGGTAAGCTGTCTGCCCAATTCGAGTTGCCTCGTCGGGGTTTTCAATCAGCGACATGATTGCATCCGAGAGCTCTTTGCTGTTTCCGCGTTGATGTAAATATCCGGTAACACCAGGCTCAACGATCTCCGGAATTCCGCCTACTGCGGTGGCTACGACAGGCTTTCGCATCGCCATTGCCTCCAGCACAGATAGCGGGAAGCCTTCTCTCGTAGTGGATAGCACACATATGTCCATAGCCGCAGTAAGTCGAATTACATCGTCGCGATGCCCAGTAAAAATAAATTTATTGGTAATTCCTAACTCATTTAGTTTTTGAAGGACTTTTTCATAATGGTTCCGATTTCAAGTCGACTAGAGAGTTATCACCCACGATGAGAAATCTAATATCAGGGTGTTTCCTTACGATTTCGGCGGCGGCAGCGGCCAGAGTGAAGTAGTCCTTTACCGGGGCAACCCGCGCGACCATTCCCACTACCGTGCAGTTCGACGGAATCTTCAATTCCCTTCTGACCATCTCCTTGTCTGCCTTCATGTCCTCGGATGGAATTTCGACAGCATCGTAGATAACCCGAGCCCTGTGTTCAGGCAAAGAGACTGCGAAAACGTTCTTTGATTCTTTAGATACAAAAATGAAGTGCTGGACGGGAAGGAGGCAAAGCTTTTGACGGAGGCTGAAATTCGGGTTGCTGCTCCGGATATGGCACACAGTTTTGGAACGCGCGAGAACGCTTGCAAGGCTGTTGTGGTAGGCTGCCTTGTCGTCAGCAAAATGCACAATGTCCACACCTGCCTGTCGAATCTGTCGTGCCACCACGAGTGATTCTTTGTAGTATTTTCCCAGATGCCGCAAGCTTGGTTCAGGAGGAGTGTAGGTAATCGTTTCGATCCCTGACTTTTCGAGAAAGTCTTTCAGCGTGAAAGCGTCGGGCAGGCAAAATACGACGTTACGGTACTGCTCTCGGGTGGTTTCGATCATGCGAAGCGTAGCAACTTCGACCCCTCCCATCCCGCTCCACGGCATAAAATGAGCGATCGTAAGCTTTCGGCGAGATTCGCCGTCGCTCTCTATGTTTCCCACGCAGCCCTCCTCCGCGCCACAAATGCAGTTATCTTCATGATAGCGTGCGGTCACAAGGCGCTCATCGTAATGGAACTGGAAGTGATGGAATCGAAGGTATCGCGGCCGAACTACTTTGCCTCTGCGATAAAAAGCGAGCGGACTCTTGGAAGAATCTGGCTGCGAACGTAGACCCGAAAGACCAGTGCAACGGTAAGAAAGAAAATTGGCAGCGTAGCGAAAACCTGCAGGAAAAAAATAGCGAGACTGTGTGCGGGTGCAAGAATATTGATGGCGTAGGAAGCAATTGCAAACGGAATGGAAGCCAGAAGCATTGGTCCCCAGATTTGACCTATGACTTCAAAGCTGCTCAAGCCGACCAGTTTCGAGATGTACCGCGGCCACAGTATCACCTGAACGAACAGGCTTGGCACCATCGTGCCAATGGCGACTCCGTAAATTCCATACCGATGCACCAGGAGGATACTCAGTGCCAGGTTGGCGACGCCTTCACCGATCGACCACAACGCGGTTGTTTTATGTTTTTCGACGCCAAAGGCGATTGCGCCGGCTGTTCGGTTCGCGTAGGAGAAGAAAAGAGCGATACTGAGAACAATTAGAACCACTCCAGAGCTGTGCGCGTACTCGGGCCCCATCCAAAGACCGATGAAACCGGGGCCACGCGTGATAAATGTGATCAGTATCGGTAAGGAGATCATAAGGGTCGCACGGGTGCCGTTCTTGTAAAGTCCTAATAGGCTTGCGGTATCACCGGCTGCTTCGTAGGTGCTTGCGGCAGGAACGAATGTGCCCCCCATCGAGCTGACAATCTGAGTCGCGTAACGACACAGGTTATTGGCAATGGCAAAGTAGGTTACGGCCGAGGCTGAAACAAATGCTCCGACGACGAGATTGTCGGTTTGATAGACCAGCTGAACCGCGATGGTTGTGAGAAAAGCGTATAAGCTATAAGACCAGATCTTTTTAAGCGTCTGCCGTTGGGGCTTTTTCAGGTTAATCCGCAGTTCGGGGTAAAGCCGTCGCGCAATCCACACCAGCAGCATGTTGCCGACCACTACGGCCACGAGCTCGCTGAGAGCAATTCCGACGATGCCGTGTCCGGTGCGCAATACGAACACGACTCCCACGACTCGTATTGCCGTTTGCAGCAGGTTCACATAATTTTGCAGGTCGTAGCGGTTTAAGGCTGAGATCACGCCTCCGACCACGCCCACTGACATCGTGATTGCCGTTATCACACCGATGAGCAAAATAGCCTTGCGGGCATCGTTCGCCAGGTCCGCCGGAACCTTGAAGACGTGCGGAAAAACCACCGCGAGTCCTGCGCTCAGAATCAGCGCGAGTGCGCTTACCTGCAGTCGAACCCATAGCGCGGCAGAGATTGCCTCGGACGCGCCTTGGTGATCGCCCTTTGTGTGCCCCTTGGAGACGAATCGAAGTACCGAACTTTGCATGCCGAGGTCCAAAAGACCCAGGTAAGCCACAACGGAGTTTGCCAGTACCCAGACTCCGAAGGCGACATCGCCAAGACGATGCAAGATAAACGGAGAAAGGAAGAACCCGACCGCCATATTGGCTATCGTTCCCAGCCAGTTGAACAGCACGTTTCGAGCGATATGTCGCACACGCAACTGCAAAGCAAGATCTCCGTGGGGTTAGCTAGACTTTAGAAAAAGCGTCATATTCTCGCTGGTGCTCGATGACCCGGAGGCGAAAGCCACCTCTCGGAGTGCCCGACAAGATCTGACCATGCCAAGACTTGCTGGCATTGACACAATTCTATAGTAGCGAGGTACGTCTGCTTCCTTCACCACAGAGAAGGCGACAATGTTTGCGGTGTCAAAAGTCATAGCATTTCAACAGCGCGTTGTATCGCCGCATTCACTGGATTGAAATCGACCTGGCTCATTGTTGTGGATGTGCGTGGTTCCTTCACATTCAATCCTTGAACCTCACGCTGTGTCGCTACAGCCCGGCGAGGTAGAGGACAGGCCCACACGTGGCGGGACACTAATTCAATGTAGACAAGAGCTATGGCCCGACCAATACCACTTGGGTGTGACTTGCGTTCTTGTTGAGCAAACTGAATGCCGGGTATCATCGGACAAGGTGCATGAGTCAAGTTGTACCTGTGTTTAGCGGATGAGTCGACGCGATTTTAGGAAGTAGCCGGCGCATGGCATTCACTTCGATTTTCATCTCGCTCCTGTGCAAGATAAACGAAAGCAGAGGTTCTTCTTGATTACGGTATGCATTGATTTTGCAAGGCTGAGCCGGTGTTCAGACCGTCGTCGCTTTGCAACGTTTGGCGTATCCGTCCACCGGTCCGGTGATGCCCGGAGCGAGTGGGGGACGAGATGAAACTGCTCTTCTGGATTTGCTTGGCGCTGATCGGCTACGCCTACTTTGGGTATGCCTGCTGGCTTTTGGTTTGTGCCCGCCTTCGCAGTCGACCCATTCTAAAGAAGCCGTTGCGTCCAAATGTCTCCATCGTCATCGCTGTGCGTAACGAAGAGGCAAACCTTCCCGCGAAGATCGAAAATCTTTCGCTGCTCGACTACCCGCGGGATCGGCTTCAGATTGTCATTGCTTCGGATGGATCTACGGACCGAACTGCGACGATCCTTCGCGAGCGAGCGGCTGGCGTGCTCCCGGTCATCCTCGACGAGTCTAAAGGAAAGGCGAGCGCCCTGAATGAGGCCGTGAAGTTGGCTACGGGAGAGATTCTGGTTTTTCTGGACGCCCGGCAGACCGTGGATTGTGATGCTGTGTCCAAGCTGGTTTCGTGTTTCGCTGACCCGCATGTCGGCGCGGTGAGCGGTGAGCTTTTGCTTGAGTCCGCGTCAGGGATTGCTTCTACCGATGCGCTCGGGATCTATTGGAAGGTCGAAAAGACGACGCGCAAACTTGAGTCGGCGACAGGCTCGGTCGTCGGAGTGACCGGAGCGATCTACGCGATTCGGCGTGATCTCTATCAGGAAATCCCTCCCGGAACAATTCTCGACGATGTGTTTGTGCCGATGAATGTGGCGCGGATGGGAAAACGCGTAATTTTTCAGCCTTCAGCTATCGCAAGGGACAGGCTTTTCAGCGAAAAGGGGAAGGAGTTTTCCCGGAAGGTCCGAACCTTGACCGGCAACTACCAGTTGTTGCGGCTGGCGCCGTGGTTGCTTTCGCCGTCGAATCCGCTGCTCTTTCGCTTTATCAGCCACAAACTTTTGCGGCTTCTGGTTCCTTTGCTGCTCCTTCTCATGCTAATGGCGTCGGCAATCGCCACGGGACCGTTCTACCGGGCCATTTTCTGGCTCCAGGTGCTATTCTACGTTTCGGCCGCCTTTGGAACACTGAGTCCAGCAGCCAAGAAGTTCAAGCCGATCGGCATCGCCAGCACGTTTGTCATGCTCAACGCGGCTGCGGCACTTGCGTTCTACAACTTTGCTGCAGGACGAAAAAAGGTATGGCAGTAGTTAGCTGATTCTGTCAGCGCAAAGGTCTGCTCTAGCTTGCTGACGCTATGGAGATTGCATCTTGGGACTAGGACTCGCACATTATGTTCCGCTGATCGCCTACCTGGGTTTTTGGGTCATGAGCATACGGTCGCTGACCGGGCGACCTCTTCTGGGTCTCTATTATCTGATTCCATTCCTGCCGTATCGCACGATGCGAGATCATTTCCTCGACTATCCGCTCGGCGGCAACGTGCTGACCATCCTTGTGGTTTCAGTCATTATCGGAGCTTTTTTTCAGGGAAAGCGCCTGCCTAAATCAAAGCTCTACGCGATATGGCTCGTCTTCGGAGTTTATCTCTATATGTCGATGTGGTTCGGCACTGCGCTTGGAAATGCGCCTGCGCCGCTTTGGTTGTCGAACCTGAACTTCGTGACGTGGAAAGACTACATGCTCATTCCGTTGATCTTCGTGGCGAGCGGCCTGGTTGTCGAAGATCGGAAAGCTGTCAGGACGGTGGTCCTGATCACAGCGATCTCCTTGTTGTTCATCGATAGAAGTTGCTTGATGGAAAGCATGTCGAGAAGTTGGGCGAATTTTGACGAAAATAAGCGCGATGGCGGTCCACTGGGCTATGGCTCCAATCAAACTGCGGCGTATCTCGCCCAATTCGCTATGTTTTTTTGGGGCGCGGGACAGTTTCTAAAAAGAAGGAAGATCAAAATCCTTTGCTATGTGTTGGTTGGTCTCACCGTGTTTGCGACGATGTACACGTTCTCACGCGGGGCGTACCTTGCGATACTCTTCAGCGTCTTCGTCCTTGGGGTGTTGAAGGATCGGAAGCTTTTGTTGATTGGTGCGATCTTCCTGCTGACGTGGCAGGCAGTCGTTCCGACGGCGGTCCGTCAGCGAGTGACTATGACGCAGAACTCCAACGGACGGCTGGAAGACTCTGCCAATGAACGCGTCAAGTTGTGGCAAGCTGCAGAGGAATCGATCCTTGCCGATCCGATCTTCGGATCCGGCTTTGCGACCTACCAATATACGAATCATGTGGACAACTTGAAGGATACGCACAATTGGTATGTCAAGGTGATGGTGGAAACCGGCATTGTTGGATTAATCATTGTTATCTTCATGCTTCAGCAGATGCTTGCATTGGCCTATCGCCTATTCAAAAGCGCAGAGGATCCGCTGTATCAAGCTCTTGGACTGGGCCTTTTTCTTGCAATCTGCGCCTGTATTATCGCTAACTGTTTCGGCGATCGTTGGACGTATCTCGAAATCACAAGTCCTTTGTGGGTACTCGTTGGAACGGCTATTTGTGCGACTCACATGCCAGAGGACAAACCAGAGACAGAACTGACTACGGATAACTCAGCCGCCGCCATAAACCCGTATCTGGTCTACAGATAAGCAGCCGTTACCTGCGTCGGGTTTGAAGATGGTTTACGTTGCCCGTCTGCCTCGAAAGTAAATGCATGCGTATGATCACAGCTTTGTCGCGGAATGGATTGAGTCCGGAAGCACCCCAGAACATTGAACTGCCGCACGTGTTGCTCGTGCTCGATCAGTTTCCGAAGACCCTTGGTGGCGGGGAACGAATCGTTCTAAGGCTTGCTGCTCTTCTGCCGAAGTATGGATATCGCGCATCGATCCTGACGTTTTCGATTCATCCTGAAAGTGTCGTCCTCCAATCACCGCCGTGCCCTATTTACCTATTGCCCTTGCAGCGTACCTACGATTCTTCGGCACTGCGGGCTGCTTTGGAGCTGAGGCGGTTCCTCAAACAGGAACGTATCCAGATCGTTCAGACTTTTTTTGAGAGCTCCGATCTTTGGGCGGGCTTTGTAACTAAGACCCTGTCCGATGCCAAGCTTATCTGGAGCCGCCGGGATATGGGGATTTTGAGGGACTTCAAACACCACGTTGCGTATCGGCTAATGTCGCGTATTCCCGATAGAGTCTTTGCCGTCTCCGAAGAGGTCCGCCAACATTGCGTCGCGGTGGATCGAATCAAACCGTCGCTGGTAGAGACGATCTACAACGGTATTGACGTTGCCGAGTGGGATTCGGCTTCCACGCCCGCGAAACTTCCGGGCACATCTGTGGTCGCGACCTTGGGAAATATCCGCCGGGTGAAGGGACACGACGTCTTCATCAGGGCTGCCGCGTCCATCGTAGCGCAGTTTCCCCAGGTCTCGTTCAACATTGCCGGAGACGTATTGGAGCCCGATTATTTTGAGGAACTGCAAACTCTCATCCGAGATTTGAATCTCTCAGGTCATTTTCACTTCGTTGGCGGCGTTGCCAACCTGCGGGAATATCTTTCCACTGCGGATATCTTCGTACTTCCCTCACGCAGTGAAGGTTTCTCGAATGCGATCGTCGAAGCGATGGCGGCGTCTCTTCCTGTTATTGCGACGAATGTGGGTGGAAATGCAGAAGCCGTAACAGATGGCGTGAGCGGCTTTATTGTTCCCTCGGAGGATCCAGCAGCTCTGGCTGCTGCGATCGCTCGAATGCTCTCTGATCCGTCAAAGGCGCAGGCGATGGGAACAGCGGGAAAAAAACTGGCGTCGGAGAAGTTCACCACCGACGTCATGATGCATCAGATCACGCTTGCTTATACAAGCTTGCTTCAACTAACCAAGTAGTGCGAGTTCCTTGTCGGCGTCTTTGGCGGTTTGGGTGTTGGGCGCCAGAGCTGCAGCCTTCTTGAGATGAGTGACGGCGTCGGTGCTGTTGGAGAGTTTGGCGTAGGTCATACCCAGGTGATAGTGGATGGCAGCGTCGTTGGGTGCAGCCTTAATGGCCTCCTCCAGCAGGTCGCGCGCTGAGGTGTAATTACCTTTCTGGTAGTAAATCCAGGCCAGCGTGTCGGCACTGCTGGGCGAGTTGGGCATAGCACGGCGAGCGATCTGGGCCAGAGAGAGGGCAACATCAAGATTCTGCCCGGTCTCGACCATGAGGAAGGCGAGGTTGTTGGCCGCTACGGGCGTTTCCGGTTGGATCGCGAGAGCTTTCTTGTAGCTGTCCATCGCTGCGTTGCGGTCACCCTGCGACTCCTGCAAGGAGCCCAGGAGAGTGAAGCCTCGGACGTCGGTGGGGTGATCTTTTGTCCACTGCTGCCACTTGGCAATAGCTTTGGTGGGGTCGCCGGCACTGACTTCGGCTCGGGTATAGGCAACAACGGCTGCGCTGTCGGCTGGGTTAAGTTGCATTGCCTTCTCTGCCGAGGCGAGCCCGCTCTTGGGGTCTCCGGTGGCCGTCTGCAGGTCAGCGAGTAGGTCGTACATATCAGAGTTTTGCGGGGATTTGACGATCTGTTCCTGAACGCGGCTGATGGCCTTGGCTGGTTGTTTTTCAAACACTAGAGCGGACGCGAGAAGACGAAGTGCCCGAGAGGAGTTCGGGTTGACGACAAGAGTTTGCTCGAGCAGGGCGATACCTTCGGGAATCTTCTGTTGCATCAGTCGCAGCTGTGCCAGTTCCAGGTAAGCAGCGGCGTTTTTAGGATCGAGCTTGATGGCCTGACGGAAGTCCGCCTCTGCTTTGTCAAAGTTTTTCTGATTGCCTTCAGCCATACCGCGCCAAATGTAGGCGTTCGGGAACTGCGGATTGGTCGCGATAGCGGAGTTGGCGACCTGCTCCAGACTGTTGAAGTCGTGTGTCTCGACTGAGATTTCGGCAAGACCGGACTGCGCTTCCAGACTTCTGGGGTTGAGCTTGACCGCATCGCGGAAGCTCTGTTGGGCAACGGTCATGTCGCCTTTGGCGCGTGCCGCCCGACCGAGCCAGATCTTGACCACAAGACTGTCGGGATTGGCCTTCGCGGCCTTCTGAAGCGCATTGAACGCTTCGGTAGTCTTGCCATCGTTGAGAAGGAGCATTCCGTTGAGAACGGCGACTTCGGGAACGTTAGCGTCGGTCTTGACGAGTTCGGCCCCGACAGTCCGGGCCTTCGGAAGATCCTTGTTCAAAATCAAAAGGCGAAGGTAAGCAATCTTCAGTGGCGTGCTCTTGGGATGCTTGGCAACCAGGTCGGCGTAGGTGGATGCGCCAGGAGCGAGCTGATTGGTGCGGATGTAATAGGTGGCGAGCAGTCCGGCGCCGCTCTCGGAGTCGGACAAATCTTCGGCTGCCTGACGAAGAACTGCCTCCGCCTTGGCGGTGTCGTTCTGTTGCATGTAGAGTTCGGCGAGACTCGCCCGCGCCATCACGTTCTTCGGGTCGCCTGCGATTGCGGCCTTCATCTGCTCTTCAGCGCCCGGGATGTCCCCTTTCTTCTGCAGAAGCGAGGCAAGGACGAGGTGCGCGGTCACATTTTTGTTGTCGAGCGAGACAGCTTTGCGGAGCTGATCTTCACCCGAGGCTGACGTTGCCGGATCGGCGCTCTGGAGAAAGCCGAGGGAGGCGTGGTAGCTGGCGCGGTTCGGGTCGATAGCCAGGGCTTTCTGGATTTGGGCAAGGGCTTCAGCACGGTCTCCATTGGCTATGGCAACGCTGGAGAGCAGGGCGTAGGCATCAGCGTTGTTCGGGTCGATTGCGAGGACGGCATTGGCCTGTTCGGCGGCTTTGGCCGGCTGTCTGCCCGCGACCAGGATGCTGCCGAGGTCGATTCTTGCTGGGAGATTGGCAGGCTGAAGATCGACGGTGCGCATCAGCTCGCCGTAGGCAGGCATCATTGAGCCTTGTTTCACCAGGACTTTAGAGAGCTGGTAATGGGCCTCGGCGAAGTTATGGTCGACCTTGAGGGCGTTAGCGAACTGGATCGTCGCTTCCTTGAGTTTGCCTTGGTCAGCATAACGTTTGCCGCTCTCAAGGTATCGCTGTTTTTGCTTGTTGGGATCGCGATGACAACCTACGGTCAGACCAAGCGCAAGCGATACCGTCAATACTGTTGAGACCCGACCTCTGGCCCAGGTTTGCGAAATTCTCATTGCCGATTCCCTCAAATATTTTTTTCCGACGAACTCATGTTTTCGTACTGCAATTTTAGTGCTAAATCTTGTCGCGGCACTGACACAACTTGTGTAGACCGTTCGGCCTAATTTCAGTTGGGGATGAACCGCGGCAGATTCGGGGCCATCTGCTGAGTGAAGCGAAGGGCGCGCTCCTTCGCGGTTTCCAGCGATTCGGATGGCAGGACCTGAGTGATAACGCGAACCAGAGCCCCGTCGGTTCTGTTCATGCGGATGGCATCGGCAACCATATATCCCTTAGCGATGTACTCGTTGGGGATGCTGCGGCCATGCGCCTGATACCAGTAGATGACAAACTGTTTGACGTCGCCGTTGCCGATGACGTACTCGCCCACCTTGTAGTTCTTGCCGTTGACATCCTGGATGTCAGTGTACGTCTGCGAGTCGAAGGTCCAACCGGCACCAGGGAGGCAGTTCTGTGGCGAGTGCATCGTCTGTCCGGTTCTTTGACTCGCGAAGTAGCCGATAAAGAGGCTGATGGGTGGTTGTCTGGCTGATCCGGCCGGTGGCTCCCAGGCATACACGCGATTGAGGAAGTCTCCTTTGCCGAGCACCTCCAGAGTGTCGTCGGTCAGGGGAATATCCTGTGCCGTCCAAGAGCCAAAGTTCCGGGGCATCTGGCTAAGGGGCTCGCTGGCGGGCACCTGGTCAACGTCTCCGCGACTCTGGAGGACGAAGATCGTGGAGGTCAGGAGAACGATAATGACCCAGAAACGGGGCGATTTCATGACGGGTTCGCCTTTGCGGGGGAGATGAGCCTCATGGCCCGGTGAACCAGGTAAAGACAGGCGAGCGAGACGACAAACATGACCCAGCCCGAGAATTCGTGGAAGAAGCCTAAAGCTTTCTCAGGATCCCAGTATTGTACGCAGAGGCCGGTGCCCACAATGCGGGCGACGTTGGCGGTGACGGCGATCGGGATGCTTGCGAGAGCGAGAATGACGCGACGTTGCGTCGTCTTCTCCAGAAAGTAACCGTAAAAGACAGCCAGGGTGAACAAACTCATCAGGGAGCGGATTCCACTGCAGGCCTCGGCGACCTCCAGTTTCATGATCGGCAGTTCGATAACGTTGCCCTCATGGAGGGTAGGAACTCCCAGCAACGGTAGGATGTCACTGGCTATCTTTGAAGCCAGAAGTTGCAGCGGAAAGGTAATTCGGTTGAAAAGAATGGCCGGAAAGGGGATGGCGAGGACAAGAACCAGGAGAGGGAAGCGCAGCTCGCGGACCATGGCCCAGCCGAAAAACGTCGCGATCAGGCCCGTCAGCAGCAGGATAAAAGACATGCGGGCGGTAAAGAGTTCCACACCGTAGACGCCCAGAATCAAAACCATGAGCGCAAAGACGACCAGAACGATTCCTGACCAGGCCTGCTTGATCGGAGTGGCTTTGAGAATCTTCCTTTTGTCCCAAATAAGAAATGCGGCGAAGAGAGGGACAAGAAAGCCGTGGGAGTAATCCGGAATCGTATACCAGTCGTAGACAAGCTTTACAGCGACCCGGTAGTAAAGAACTACCAGGAGAAGAGCGACGGCGATATAGGGAAGCCAGTCGAGCCGGGACGAGGCCTTGGGTGGGATGGCCTGGGGGAGGCCGAGTTCCGCTTCCTTGGCAACGACGTCGGGGGTATAGGGCATGAAAGGAGGTGTCCCTGTAGTGCTTCGTAAGACGTTATACTTCACGTACAACGCGGTAAGCAATCAGCGTACCTCTTCGGGAGGCTGGTTTTTCCCTATTTAAGGCCTATCGCCCTAAAAGTGGTAGACATGATGCATCGCATAGGGAAAAGAATTTCACACTTGGGCTGGTAGTCTGCATACTGGGGAGTATCTCCAGAGGCACACCCATTTGTTTTCAATGGCGAAGCGAAAATTGTGCAGTTTTCGTGCCGATAATTGAGAATACTCGACTTTTGGCACTCGCTTTGCAGGGAGTTTGAGCGCTTGCGGGACACTAGACGGTCCAGTCGGAAAGATTTGAGATTAAGGGGCTGTTTCGACTGGAACAGGATGCATCAGAGAATGAATGAGTCTACCTCAAGCTTAAGGCAAAGGAAGATGGAAACTACTCAAATGAAGCGGGTTTGTACGACGGTAACTATGATCCTGCTGACGATTCCGGTCGCCGGCATGGCCCAGGCAACACAGAAGACACCACAGCAGCCTTCGCAACAGACAGCGACACCAGCGCCTGCATTGACTCCAGCGAAGCCCACCACATCTTCCACGGGGAGTGGTACCGCTCCGGCGACCTCTGCGAACTATGCGGGACCTATGGATGCATCCCGTTACATCATCGGGCCGGAAGACTCGTTGCAGGTGACGGTCTGGAAGGAACCGACTCTCTCGGGCAATTTTCCGGTTCGTCCTGACGGCATGATCTCGTTGGTTCTGGTAGGAGATCTGCCAGCGGCCGGGTTAACGCCGATGGCACTCTCAAACGATATTACTCAACGGCTAAAAAAGTACATTCAGGATCCGGTCGTTACGGTTGCAGTCCTCGGGGTCAACAGCCAGAGGATTTTTCTGGTTGGCGAGGTAGGCAGAGTCGGGCCAGTCATGCTGACTCCGGGAATGACGCCGTTGCAGGCGATTGTCTCTGCCGGCGGATTGTCGCAGTTTGCCAATTCGAAACGCATCTATATTTTGCGGATGGTATCGGGCAAGCAGCAGAAGATTCCGTTCAACTATAAGGCCGCGCTGAAAGGCGAGAATTCCGGGATGACGCTTCTCCCCGGAGATACGATCGTCGTCCCATGAGAAATGTCATGAAAATTCGTATAGCGATATCGACACTCCTTCTGGTACTGCCCTCGATCGTCGAGGGGCAGGCTGTGCCGACTGCGGTGACGCCTATAAGTACGATTGGCGGAAGCCCTATTGTTCCAGATCTCGACGGCGTTCTTCATTACGCTCTAAGCGGATCGGAGATCATTCAGTTCGGCTATTACGGCAACGGCCAGGTAACGGCGTCTACGGGTCTCTCCGGAGACGTTGCTTATACGGCAAAGAGCACCACACTACCATTCAGTCTTCTTTTGGCGGGCGGCGTCCTCCTCCCGAACCAGTCAGGACAAGGAACCTCGGAGTTCGTGAACGTAGCGGCGTCCCAGGGTTTTACCACGAGGCATTGGATCTTCAATGTCTCCGATTCGTTCAGCTTTTTACCCGAATCGCCGACGACCGGCCTATCGGGCATTCCGGGCGTGGGCGATCTTGGATCGATTCCACTGCAAGGGCCAGTTGATGGGCCGGCGGGAGGGATTCTCACCATATCCGGCAACCGATTCCAGAACACCTTGAGCGGCGGTCTGGAACGGCAAATCAGCCATGCTACGTCGATCAGCGGTTCTGGCTCCTGGTCCGTTCTTCATTTCTTCGATTCAAATCTAAGTCAACAGGACAGCACTCAGGTTTCAGCCTCAGCAGCGATTAATCAACGACTCAACGCGCGCAGCTCCGCGAGCATCGATGCCGTTTACTCGATATTCACGTATAGCGGTCAGGTGATCATCAACGGATTTGTCCAGCCGGACATTGAAACTCGCGCACTAAACGCGTCTTACCAGCGGACCGTGAGTAAGTCGCTCAGCGTGGGCGTTTCCGCCGGCCCGCTATGGATCAACAGTTCAAACGACCTGGTCATCCCACCGAGACTGAACGTGGGGGCTTCGGCCAACCTGGGCTACTCGCGCGGTTTCACGAATGCGTCCGTGAGCTATACGCGCGGAGTTAACGCAGGTTCCGGAGTCGTGACGGGCGCATTGGCTGACAGTGTGTACGCTTCGGTCGGGCGTACTTACGGCCGCAAATACGTGGCGTCTCTTACGATGGGGTATTCTCATTCCTCAGGCTTGGCACAATTGGCAACGGGGATTTCCCCCACCCCCGTGAAACAAATCTATGACACCTTTTTTGGAAGTGCTCAAATCAGACGGGGATTTGGCCCCCACATTTCCGGTTATGCAAGCTACACGGTCCAGAACCAATCGAACAATCTTCCCGTTGGATCGCCGTATGCGTTGGACGGCACCTCGCAGACAGTCGGGATCGGGGTTACCTTCACTCCGCGTTCAACTCGTCTGGGACAATTTTAAGGAGTCACCATGCTTGGTCATCGTGCATTGACGTTGCAGGACTACACTACCATTCTGAAACGAAGGTGGTGGATTATTGCTATTCCTGCGATCATCTTTCCTGTCGTTGGGTTTGGGATTACCTACCTTGTACAGCCCGAGTATCTTTCGCAGACACTTGTTCTTGTGGAGCAGCAGAAGGTTCCGGAATCGTATGTCAAGGCCGTTGTAACCGAAGATCTGAGCGGCCGGTTGGCTTCCATGAAGGAGCAGATCACGAGCCGGTCACGACTGCAGCCGATTATTGAGCGCTTCAACTTGTTTGCGAACTCAGGACTGTCGATGGACGATCGTATCGACCGGACCAGAAAGAATATCGGGATCACACCGATTCAATCGGAGATTGCGCGAACCAATGGATTACCAGGGTTCTTCATCTCTTTCAAAGCAAACGATCCGCGCACGGCCCAATTGGTTTGTGGAGAGATACAGTCGCTCTTTGTGAGCGAGAATCTTAGCGACCGGGCCGCATCGGCGGCAGGAACAACCGACTTTCTAAAGGGGCAGCTGGCCGATGCCAAGGCCAAGCTGGATGAACAAGACGCGAAGCTACGCAAGTTCCAGCAAGCCTACGTTGGCAAACTGCCGGGTGCAGAGAGCTCGAACATCAACATGCTGACGACCCTGAACACGCAGTTGGATGCGGCGACGCAGGCGCTGGCGCGCATGGAGCAGGACAAGAGCTACGCAGAGTCCATTTTGCAGTTGCAGATACAGAACCAGGGACCGCAAACCACTGAGCATGGTGGGGTGGCCCCGCAGGCCCAGCAGGCGGAACTGCAGCAGCTTCTGGCGCAGGAAGCCGACCTGACCTCACGCTACACGGACGACTATCCTGATGTGCTGACCGTTAAAAGAAAGATCAGGGAGTTGCGGCAGAAGATGGCGGAAGCTCCGCCGCCTTCAACCGCAAGCGCGCCGGTGGCTGCGACGCCGAAAGCGACCGATTCTCTGGGCGTCCAGCAGCTTCGCGCTCAGCTGCGTGCAATGGATCAGGGCATTGCGCAGAAAAAGCGCGACCAGGCCGCCATCCAGGCGCAGCTGCACCTATATCAGGAGCGTGTTGCCTCCAGTCCCGAGGTTGAGGAAGAGTACAAAGCCATTACTCGAGACAATCAGACTGCCCAGACCTTCTATGATGATCTGCTCAACAAGATACAAACCGCCAAGATGGCGACGGATCTCGAGAAGCGTCAGCAGGGCGAACAGTTCCGCGTGATGGACGAGCCGAATCTTCCCGAGGCTCCTTCCTCTCCAAAACGCCCGGTTTACGTTATGGGAGGTCTTGCTGCAGGTTTATTCCTCGGCTTGCTTATCGTAGGCACGTTGGAGTACCTGGATACCGCGGTGCGGAGTGAGCGCGATATCTGGGCATTTACGAAGCTGCCGACCCTTGGTGTCATCGCCTTCAGCGGGGAGCCGGTGCCGGCGATGTCAAGGCGGAGATGGTTCAGGCGTAAGAGTCCAGACCTGACAGCGGGTACCAATCCGCTGATGAATGCGGGTGGCTAAGATGTATAAAAGCTTTTTCAAACTGCAAAGCAGCCCGTTTGGAACCAGTCCCGATCCGCGGTTTCTCTATATGATGCCGCATACGCGTGAGGCGCTTGCCTGCCTGGAGTATGGAATCTCGGCGCGGAAGGGCTTCACGGTGCTTACCGGCGAGGTAGGGACCGGAAAGACGACACTGTTGCGCCGGGCATTGAGCTCGTTCAGTAATCGCCGAGTATCGACGGCATTCGTCTTCAATCCACGTCTTGAGGTGCTCGACTTTCTGGAGTTCGTCTTGACGGACTTTGGCATTGTGCCTGCCACACGGACGAAATCAGGGATGTTACTGCAGTTGAATCGCTGGTTGATCGAGCGGTTCCGCATGGAAGAGACATGTGTCGTGGTAGTCGATGAGGCGCAAAACCTCTCATGGGAGCTGCTGGAAGAGATTCGGTTGCTAACCAATCTTGAGACCTCATCGGAGAAGTTATTGCAGATTGTGCTTTCGGGACAGCCCGAACTCGAAGAGAAACTGCGCCACCCGAGCGTGAGGCAGTTGCGGCAGCGGGTTTCGTTATGGTGCAGGACGCAGGCGTTGACGGAGAATCAGACGCACGCCTATGTCACCGAGCGCTTGCGGATCGCTGGAGCGAGTTGGCAGCTCTTCACTCCCGAGTCGCTGGAGTTGATCCACCGCTGTAGCCGGGGGATTCCTCGCATCATCAACCTGCTGTGCGAGCACTCGCTGATTCTGGCGTATGTGGAACAGGTGCAACAGGTGACTGCAACCATGGTGGAAAGCGTGGCGACGGAGTTGGAGTTGGAAACGCAGCCTTTCATGGTCTCTTCGGCCGCATTGGGCAACAACGGAGGATCGCCGTCACCACGGTCCGCAACGGAAAACAATTTTATGGCAGGTTTTAGTAGAGAGACTCCAGGAAGGCAAGATCGATGAGCCGAATTTACGAAGCACTCCAGAAAGCAGAATCCGAGCGGAAGTTGGAGCGACGCGAACCAGAGCCGGGGATTTCGGATCATCTGGCCGGCGCAGCAATGACAACGGCAGTGGCAGATCCCGAAGACTCAGTGTTCGCGATGCCCCGCTTCACCGAGGCTGCCTTCGTCACCGAGCCCTACATCGAGCCATCCACACGGCGTGTGGGCGGAGAGTCCCTGGATCTAAGCCGCATACCAGCGCGACCCTGGGCGCTCTCTTTGCCGCAGCTGCCCGCATTGCTGGAGCGGGGACCCGCGGTTGAACAGTTTCGCAGCCTTCGTTCGCGGATATTTGAGCTTCGCGACATCAGTCCGCTGAAGACGATCCTGGTGAGCAGCGGTGTGCCGCAGGAGGGCAAAAGCTTCATCTCGACGAATCTGGCGCTGAGTCTGGCGCGCCATAAAAACAGCAAGGTGCTCCTGATCGACGGCGACATGCGAAGGTATACCCTGCACCAGATTCTGGGGTGCGAGTCGCATCCGGGATTGGCCGACTATCTCGCGGGCAAGGCTGATGCTTTGGAGGTGATGCAGCGGCCGGACACGTCACACGCGGCTTCTGCAGGAACCATGTCGATACTGCCCAACCTGACCTTTATTGCGGGCGGGAACGGCGGAGATAAGGCCGCCGATCTTTCAGGCAGCCCGCGCTTCGGTGAACTGATCCGTCTGGTGGCCCCGTACTTCGATTGGATCATTGTGGATTCTTCCCCTGTATTGCCGGTCTCAGATGCGGTGAACCTGGCCCGATGGTGCGATGGTGTTCTACTGGTCGCCCGTGGAGGGGTGACAAAATTCCCCGTTGCGCAGCGTGCGCAGAGCGAGTTAAAGGCCTCGAAGATTCTGGGCTTTGTGCTCAATGCCGTGCAGGAGACGCCGGAGGTCGGTGGCTATTACGGTTACGACGCCACCGCGCAGTAACAGGGAGCGATTGAAACGATGATCCGGCTGTTTAACGTGTACTACCCCACCCGTACCATCGTTCTCCTGCTGTGTGAGGCGCTGATTGTCAGCGGCTGCTTCCTGCTGGCGACGGTGTTGCTGTTGGGGGGGCCGGATTCCTATCTCGTCCTGAACTATGAATATGGCGGCCTGAAGATTCTAGGGCTGACGATTCTGACTCTTCTCTGTTCGTATTACTTCGATCTCTACGAGCCGCAGCGGATCTCAGCGCGCTGGGAGATTTACTTTCGCCTGTTGCTGGTTCTCGGCTTTCTCTCTTTTCTGCTTTCCGCGATCATCTATGAGTTTCCCGCTGTCGATATCGCTCACTACGTTTTGTTGCTGGGGCTCGTATTCCTTACCGTCGCGTTGGTGGCGTGGCGCAGTGCGTACGAATGGATCATCGGAAGGGAAATTTTCCGCGAACGAGTATATGTTCTGGGCGCTGGAGAACGAGCGCAGGCGATCGTGGATCTGCTCCGGACGCGGAAGGATGCAGGGATGCATGTTGTCGGCTGGGATGGCGTACTGGCCGACAAGAAGGAGCGTAAAGAAGCCTTCAATGCTGCTCTGGAGAGATTTTCCGGCCCCAAGCCGGGGGTTGACCGGGTCATTGTCGCCCTCGAAGACAGGCGCGGTGAGTTTCCGGTGAACGAACTTCTCAACCTGCGATTCAATGGCGTGCTCATTGAAGAGGCGGGAAGCCTTCTGGAACGGCTCACCGGCAAGCTGCATCTGGACGGACTTCACCCGAGCAGCTTTATCTATAGTGAAGGGTTTCGGGTGAAGCCATCGCAGCAGATCGCACGACGCATTGTGTCGACGCTGACGGCAGCAATTGGGCTGCTTCTGTTTCTCCCTTTCTTCCCGATCGTAGTGCTGATGGTCCGGCTTTCGTCTCCGGGGCCGATCTTTTTCCGTCAGACGCGAGTGGGCCTTGGCGGAAAAAATTTCAGTGTTTACAAGTTTCGTACGATGCGGACCGATGCCGAGGCCACCGGAGCCAAGTGGGCGACTAAAGACGATCCGCGTGTGACCCGGGTCGGCATGTTTATGCGCAAGATACGGCTGGATGAGGTTCCGCAGCTATGGAACGTGCTGCGTGGCGATATGGGGTTTGTCGGTCCACGCCCGGAACGTCCTGAGTTCGTGCCGTGGCTCTCCGAGCAGATTCCTTATTTCAACCTGCGGCATATGATTCGCCCTGGACTGACGGGGTGGGCCCAGGTGCGGTATGGATATGGAGCCACGCTGGCCGAAGCTCGCGAAAAGCTGGAGTTCGATCTGTACTACATCAAGCACATGACCCTGGGGCTTGATCTGCTGATCATGTTCGAGACGGTGAAGACGATCCTGCGGCGGCAGGGCGCGCAATAGGAATCGGTTGTTGTGCTCGCCCCCCACAGGGAACGAAGCTTATCTCCTCGTTTCTTCTGAGGTGATGTGAAGTTTCAGGAGCAAAGAAATGCCTGCGGCTGATCGGGAGCGAACCCATCGCCGAGGTCAATAGATTCGGGTTCGTGAGGAGAGAGCAGGCTTAAGCGTCCGCTCTTCTTTCTTGACCAGATGCGGGATGCGAAGGGGCCGGGGCGGAACCTCTGGCATTCCGACCTCGCTCAGCTTGTAGAGCAGCGACCGATAGCTGATCTGAAGCCACTTTGCCGTTTTCTGCCGGTTCCAGCTGTTTTCCTGAAGCACTTTGAGAATGATCTGGCGCTCGAGGTCCTGGGTCGCCTTCTTGGTAATGTTCTTAAGGGAAACCGGTTCGCTTAGGTCGATCTCAGTGACGATGCCTTTGGGAGTCTCCGGCATCAGCTCCGCGACGAGTGCCTCTTCGCTCCCAATCAGCACATAGCTGCGGATGAGATTCTCGAGCTGGCGGATGTTACCGGGCCAGTGGTAGTTCTGCATCAGGCGTACGGCGCTCCGGGAGAGCAATTCTGGTGTGTTATGGAAAACTTTTGCATAGTGGTCGATGAAATAGTCGATGAGAATCGGAAGGTCTGCGATCCTTTGACGCAAGGGCGGTAGGTTGATGGTCACCGCATTGATACGGAAAAGGAAGTCCAGTCGGAAGGTTCCATCCTCGACCTGGTTTCGAAGATCGCTGTTCGAGGCCGAGACTAGCCGGGTCGCGATGGAGCGGGGTTCATGGCCGCCTACGCGGACGAAGGTGCCGTCCTGCAACACTTGCAGCAGTTTCGATTGAACCGCCAGATCGAGGCTGCCGACCTCGTCCAGAAAGAGCGTGCCATTGTCCGACTGCTCGACTCTGCCGAGCTTAGTCGACATGGCGCCTGTAAAGGCCCCCTTTTCGTAGCCAAACAGCTCAGTTTCGAGTAACGAGTGAGGGATGGCGGGACAGCTTACCTTGACCAGAGAACCGCGGGCACGCATCGAGAAGGCGTGCAGGAGCCGCACGCAAATCTCCTTGCCGGTGCCACTCTCTCCCTGGATAAGGACGGGGACATCGGTCTCCGCAACGCGCTCGAGCTTGTTTCGGACCGCCTGCATTGCGGCAGTTTTCCCGAAGATGATATCCAGCGGCGGGAGGTTGAGAGTGGCAGCGGATTCGACGTTGTGGACCAAGGTCATTTTTTCCTATCGGCGTTTAGGCAGAAACCCGCAAAGTTTGCAATATGCGTGACACTGCACGTTGATCACCAATCATAAGATGCAAAACAAAAATCCGAGGATATTTTAGGAATGGAGGAGCGAATTTATACACCCGGATACGTTGGGTAGGCCCAAAATTGCCATTTTGTTTGAAATTCAAGGGTCACGGCCCATCTACAACCAAAGTAACCTGTCGAAAAAATATCCCTTTTTTTTCGCACGAACATGCTGACAACCATGTAAGCTAGGCCTACTTGGGATGGGGAGTGGAAAACCTTTATCTCTTTTGTCAGCAAAGTTCTTAACATTTTTATGCCAAAGTGACATTGAACAATCTAGAATTCGCAAGGAAGAACGAAGAAGTTGTGAAGGACTCCCCACTTCGCGACGGCTTAGCATTGATGAGTTGTATGAGTTGGTCGGGATTCGAGGAAGAGTCGGATTCAGAAACATAGCCAGGTTGGGCAACAGAATCCAAACCGGCGAAATAGGGGTATTTGTATGTCAGCTGCGCTGTCTTATCCAGTTTCTGCCTTGAAGTCTAGTGCCAGGTCTCGAGCCCAGATTCTGATCCTGGAGCCCGATCTAGCCGTACTCGATTATCTTCGGTTGACGCTTGGGTCTCAGTACTCCCTCAATCTCTTCTCCGAGGAGCAGGCGCTGCTCGATCGGCTGGAGAAGGCCGAGCAACCGGACCTGCTTCTGCTGGCGCTGCATACTAGCCGCGATCCTCTACCTTTGCTAACTCACATCCGGTGCACCAGGCCGCATCTTCCGGTCGTTGTGCTGTCGTGCTCTGCTGAGCTGCGGGATCTGGAGATGGTGATCCGGCTTGGAGTTCGTGCCATCGTAATGAAGCCGTTTACGGGCAGCGATGTGGAGCAGGCGATTGAAGAGCAGCTTGCTTCCGCCGACAAGAACGTGCCGGCCGCCGACGCTCTTAAGGAGATTCCGCTCAATGAGACGCATTCGTTTGTGCGTTCGAGCAAGCGGATGCGTGATCTCGAGGCTCAGGCTGCCCTCGTGGCACGCGCCGATATACCGCTGCTGATCCTCGGCGAGAGCGGCACTGGTAAGGAGATCCTCGCCCTCTACACACACAAGATGTCCGCCCGCAGCCAGAACATCTTTCTGAAGGTCAATTGTGCGGCGGTGCCGGCCGATCTGCTGGAGAGCGAATTGTTTGGTTATGAGCAGGGCGCATTCACCGGCGCTGTGAAGACTAAGCCCGGTAAGTTTGAAGTTTGCACGGGCGGAACAATCTTTCTTGACGAGATCGGTGAGATGCCGGCCATCCTGCAGGCCAAACTTCTACAGGTGTTGCAGGATGGAACATTCTCGCGCCTTGGCAGCCGGTCGCCGATGAAGGTTGATGTTCGCGTGATCGCTGCGACTAATATCAACATGAAAGAGGCGATGGCGAACAAGACCTTCCGTGAGGACCTGTATTACCGCCTGAATGGTTTTACCCTGAGCATTCCTCCGCTGCGGGAGCGCCGCGAGGAGATCCCCGTGCTATCGGAGTACTTCATGCGCAAGGGAGCCAAGCGCTATGGCCGGGAGCCGCTGCCGTTCTCAGCCGGCCTGCTGAGCGTCCTGGACCAGCATCCATGGCCTGGCAATCTGCGTGAGTTGGAGAATGTCATCAACCGTTACCTGGTGCTTGGAGACGAGAAATCGATCGTCGACGAGCTTTCTCCTTCCGCTGCGTACCAGGGCGCGGTAGCGACAGCGGTGCAGGAGACGCCTAGCGGCGCCGGGCTCAAGGCAATGGTCCGCAACCTCAAGGGTGATGCGGAATCGACGGCAATTGCACAGGTGTTGGAGGGTGTTGGATGGAACAGGAAGGCCGCGGCAAACGATCTGCAAATCAGCTACAAGGCGCTCCTGTACAAGATCAAGCAATACGACCTGTCGCCGCGGAACCACGCGTCGTAGTGTCGAAGAGGGGCGACAAAGAACCATCAGATAGTTATCGCGTCGTTGTCCGGTATGAGAATCATGCCGTCAGGGGACTGGCGGAGCCGAGCGAACTGGGGTCGATCGATCAGCTGTTGCGCAACGATCCTGTGTATCCGCTTGATTCGATTCGGCTAAGGTTGCTGGATTCCGATACAGTGGAAGATGTGTCTACGAAGGACGCTAAAGCGGTCTTCTTTGTCAAGACCTTCGACGGGGATCTGCGCCACAGAGCACTGCATTTTCATGAACATGCGCCGATCGTAGCCGGGTCTGTGGGTTCGGGTGTACTTTTACGACGGCGAGATGATTGAGGGGATTATCAGCAATACCAAGGACTTTGTGCTGGAAACGGGCTTTTTCCTCAGGCCGACGGATCCGAATGGAAACAATCGCCTTGTCTATGTACTGAAGTCCGGGCTGAAGGATTTCCATGTGCTTGGAATGCGGAATTTTTCGAAGAATCCTGCTTAATTTCTCGAAAAAAATGTGGGGCATGGCGACGATTGAGAAGTCGCGGATTTGCTCGTGTTTTTGAGGGTGCTTTTGGAAAATGTAGTGTCTTGCGGTGGTTTTTTGGTGGTGAGTTTGTGGTGGATTGCGTGGTAAATGTGGTGCGTTGGATGGTGATTTTCCGGCGCTGAAAACATGCCAACTTTTTGAAATTATTTTTTGAGGTAGAACCGTCGGGGTCGGAGCTGCTGGAAGCCCCGACCGACCTGAGAGTGCGCAAACTATGTGCAGGCTGATGATCGCCAAGAGTGAGTTAGCGGCCGAGGGCCTTGCGAATCCCGGCGAGGTGGTGCCAGCTGTGCCGCAGGGCATGGTCTTCAATGACGAACTGCGCGGTGACCGGTGCGCCGTAGCTTAATCCGAAGGGTGCAGCCTGGTCCAACTGGTCGTCGGTGAAGGCGCGTACTGCTGCTGCTGCCTCTCGGCTGTTCTTCCGCAGCAGTTCGAGCGCGGCGGCTTTGGTGACACCTGCCTGCTCCTGGGCGTGCTTGCCGTTCAGCTGAGCGACGACGTCCCAGGTAACGTCTGTGACTGCCTTGCCACTGGCGATGGTTCGCGCGAGTTCTACCTCGATGGGATAGACGCTGGCGACGTGATGCACGATGACACAGACGGGACGGCTGTCCCTTCCACCTCCGGAGAGCGGGGTGCGCCACTCGGCCTCCGAAAGACCTTCGGCGAAGGCAGCCAGGCCGGCGGCGCCTTCTTCTATGCGCCTGGCGAGTGCTTCGGCGCGGGCGCTGGCAGTTCCTTTCTTCAATTGTTCAGAACCTTTTGTCTCGATTTCGTTCGTAATCGCGTTCATTTTGCGGTCCTCTTTCTGTAGTTGTTCCGCCGCGTGCTTTGGCGACCGGTGCGATTATTGTGCACCGGAGAGCGTGTTCGAGACTTGATCGATCGGCCCAAATTCTTGGCACAAACGCATAAATCGGGCGATGCTATTGGGATGGACGTGCTTTCCGAGGTTCTGAGGGTCGTCAAGCTCGAGGGAGCACTGTTCTTTAACGCCGAGTTCACCGCTCCCTGGTGCCTCGCCTCGGGATCGAGCGCCATGGCGCCGTATCTCCGGCCTGCCGCAGGCAACCTGATTATCTATCACTTTCTGACGGAGGGGCGCGCCTTCGCCGAGCTTGCGGATGGACAACGGGAAGAGCTGGTTGCGGGCGATATTGTGGTGCTTCCGCACGGCGATGCGCACCTGCTGGGCAATGGGTCGACACAGCCTGCCGATTCAGCGCAATTTTTCGAGAACCTTACGCAGGGGCTGAAGCTTGCGCGGTTTGGCGGTGGGGGAGAGACGACGAAGTTTGTCTGCGGATATATGATGTGCGACCCACAGCTTGGTGAGGTCTTTCTGGCGGGGCTGCCGAAGATGTTCAAGGTGCATGTAGCTAAGGAACCGTCAGGGCAATGGCTTGAACAATCGATCCGCTTCTCGGTCAACGAGGGGAACGGACAGCATGCGGGCAGCGGGCTGGTGCTCGCCAAGTTGTCCGAACTGCTGTTTGTGGAGACGTTGCGGCGCTACATCAACGCACTGCCTGCGGAACAGACGGGGTGGCTGGCCGGTGCGCGCGACCCTGTCATTGGCCAGGCGCTGGCCGCTCTTCACAAGGAGTCCGCGCATCCATGGACGATTGAGAATCTGGCGCGGCGTGTCGGTCTTTCGCGCACGCGGCTTGCGGAACGGTTTCAGCATTTTCTCGGAGAGTCGCCGATGGCGTACCTGGCGCAATGGAGGTTGAAGCTGGGGGCGCAGATTCTTCAGTCTACGGGGGACAGTATCGCGCAGGTTGCTGCGGCGGTGGGCTATGGTTCGGAGGCGGCGTTCAATCGCGCATTCAAACGAGAGTTTGATTGTCCGCCGGGGCAGTTTCGGCGCAAGCGTAAGGGCGTGGGGGCTGGCGAAGTCTAGCAAACTTCCGGGTTGACCAGGGTCCGGGAGCGATCCGGATCACGTCCCACAAGCCGATTTCCCGATACAAAGGTTCTGACTGGAAATGGCTGGCGAAGGCCTCAGTTCTGTCGCGCGGCGGCTTCCAACGCGGGCAGGTCCATCTTGATCATCCCCATCATGGCTTCCATCGCTTTGGGGTGACTGATCAACTCGCCGATATTGCGTGGCACAATCTGCCAGCAGAGGCCGAAGCGGTCTGTGAGCCAGCCGCAGGCCATGGATTTGCCGCCTTCGATCAATTTGTCCCAGTAGCTGTCGATTTCTTTCTGGGAGTCGCAGCGGACGAAGAATGAGAAGGCGGGGTTGAGCTGATGCGCGGGGCCGCCGTTGAGAAAGACCATCTCCTGGCCTTCAAGCTCGATCGTGATTGTGGCAATCTTGCCCACGGGCCAGGGACCAACGCCTTTGGATCGCAGCTCATCGAGCTTGCGCGCGTGTGGAAAGATGCTCAGATAAAACTCGGCTGCTTCTTCAGCGTTGTCATTGAACCAGAGGAATGGCGCAAGTTTGTTCATGGTTGGGATGGTAGCAACAGGAAGTCGCCGACGACAAGCCGACGTAGCGGTACCGATGCAGCCCTGTAAGAGTGCGTTGGCGATGATTCGTCAATCGAGATTGCCTCTGGCAGATTGCCGGAATATCAGCCTATTCGGCTCGTAATGCATGCACTGGATCGAGGTGCGATGCACGCCACGCGGGAACGATACATGCGAATGCCGCCACCGCGAGCAGCGTTGCGGCAACTGCGGAAAAGACCGCCGGATCGAGCGGCTTGATCTCATAGAGCAGATCACTTATCAGCCGGCCGGCCTCCAGGCTTGCTGCGAGTCCCACGACAAGACCGAAGATCGCGGGCCGCATTCCATCCAGCAACATCTTCCGCATCACGTGTTCGCGTTTTGCGCCCAGCGCGATACGGATGCCGATTTCGGTCGTCCGCTGCGCTGCGATGTAGGACATCACGCCAAACAGACCGACCGCAGCAAGCACCAGCGACAACGTGGCAAAAGCGGCGAGCAGCGTCGTATTGAAGCTCTGGTCCAGGGTCGATTTGCCCAGTAACTGATTCATCGTGAGCACGTCGGAGACGGGCAGATCGCGGTCCATCTCCGAGACGATGCGCTGTACCGGAAGAGCGAACTGGTCCAGATTGTGCCTGGAGCGAATCACAAGCGTGCCGACGGTCTCGATGCCGGCATCCAGCGGGTAGTATTGCACCGGCCGCGGCATTTCGCCGATTGCGTAACGGGTATCGCCCACAATTCCCACGATGATGGCATCGTTTGCCGCGTGCGCGAAGGTGCTTGCCCAGCGGATCTTCGCCGGGAAAGTACTGGCTGGCGAAGGATTGGCTGACGACGACTTCGTTGGCAGCATCCAATCGCTTCCCGCTGTCAAATGTACGTCCGCGCAAAATCGGAATGCCCATGGCGCGGAAGTACTTCGGATCGGTCCAGCGGTATAAGGCAGTCAGACCACTGCCTTGCGGCAAGGGCGGATGCTCCACGATGGTGAAGGCCCGATCTGACCCAAAGCCCTGCCCAGGGACAGACGTCGCAAAGCCAGCCGCGTCCACTCCGGGCAGAGCACGCACACGCTCGAGCAGCGCGTCGTAGAAGTTGGCTCGCTGGGCGGGCGTCGCATAGCTGGCATCCGGGATGCCCAGATGCATGGTGATCACGTCTTGTGTGAGACAGCCCATGTCGGCAGAGCGCAGCCGTTCATAGCTTTTGAGCAGCAGCCCTGCGCCGACGAGCAAGATCACTGTCAGCCCCACTTCGAGCGTCAACAGCACCTTGCGCAGGGTGGCCCGCGCACTGTCGCCGCTCCCTGAGCGCGATGCCTGATGCAGCGCGCTCAGAATGCGCTTGTCGCTGGCGCTGAACGCGGTGATCAGTCCGGAAAACAACGCGCAAAGCACGATAACGCCAACCGTAAATGCCGCCACCACGCCGTCGATGTGGATGGATTGGACGCGGCTCATGTCGTGGCGAGTTCGCGTCAGCCAATGAAGCGCGGCGAAGGCGAGCAGAAGTCCAAGCGCGCCGCCGCCGGCTGAAAGCAGCAGGCACTCCATCAGCCTCTCGCGCATGAGACGCAGCCAGCCCCCGCCGAGCGCGGTGCGAATAGCCAACTCTTTGCGCCGCGCCGCCGCCCGCGCCACCAGCAGATTGGCCACATTGAGGCACGCGATTAGCAGCAGGCAGCAGGTTGCCTCCAGCAGCACATAGAGCGGCTTCTTTATCTCGCCCACCATGTGCTCCAGTAGCGGACGGCTCTTGGCGCTTTGAAATACGAATGGGTCGTTGAGGTGCGCATTGTGGATGCGCTGGGAGATGATGCTCAGATCGGCCACGCCTTGCGCCGCGCTGACTTCCGGCTTTAGCCGCCCCACAACGCGAAACATGTGCTGGTTGAACGAGGTCACCTGTTCCTCGGGCTTGTCGTGGTAGACCGGTGTCCATAGCTGCGTGGAGGGGGAAGGAAAATCGAACCAAGCGGGCATAACGCCGATGACCGTGTACGGCTGGGCGTCCAATTCGATTGTCTTGTTCAGGATGGCCGGGTCACCGCCGAAGCGGCGTTTCCACAGGCCCCAGCTGAGTAACACTGTGCCGTTGGCTGCGGGGCTGTCATCGGCCTGCATAAAATCGCGGCCCAGCGCGGGCTGCACGCCCAGCGTGCGGAGCATGTCCCATGAAAAGAGTGCACTGTTCAGCTTCTCCGGCATTTGGCCGCCTGAACCGGAGAGCCCGACCTTAATACCTTGCGCCAGCGCAAGACTCGTGTAGCTGCGGTTCTGCATTTTCCACTCGGCGTACATACCGCCGGAGACGAAGTTGGAACCGGCCGCGTCGTCTTCACGAAAGGCCCCCTCGTAGAGCACTACGAGGCGATCCGGATCATCGAACGGCAAGGGCTTGAGCAAAACGCCGCGCACCACCGTGAACAGCGCGACGTTAGCACCAATACCCAGAGCCATTACCAGGATGGCGATGACGGTAAAACCGGGAGTGCGACGAAGCGTGCGCAGACTCAAGCGCAGATCGCGTGCGAGGGATTCAAGCCAGTTCCAGGACCAGACGGCGCGCGTCTGTTCACGAATAAGAGCGGGATTGCCAAACGCGCGCAAGGCTGCGTGGCGAGCCTCTTCTCCTGAAACGCCACCTTCCCGCTGCTCCTCTTCTTCTAATTCGAGGTCGGAACGCAGTTCCCGTTCCAGGTCTGCCTCTCTCTTTTTGATCTGCCACCATTTCATCTCAGTTCTCCTCGGCGGCGGGCCACATCACGCGCGCCACAGCTTCGGACATCTGCTTCCATTGCGATTCTTCGACTAGAAGCTGCTTCCTGCCTTTATCAGTCAAGCGGTAGTATTTGAACTCTCGATTTCGATCCGGGGCAGTCTCCCATTTGGAGACCACCCACCGTCGTTCTTCAAGGCGATGCAGCGCGGGATAGAGCGAGCCGTGCTGCATCTGCAGGAATTCATTTGTGGTTCTCTGAATGTGCTTCCCGATCTGGTGCCCGTGAGCAGGTCCATAGAGAAGCGTCCTCAGGATGAGCATGTCGAGCGTTCCCTGGAGGAGCCCGACCCGTTGCTGTGCTTGTTTCGCCATAGAAGACCATCTACCCTCGATTTGGCAAGGATGGTAGACATTCGACCATGGATTGTCAAGGGACGAATCTGGGTGCGAATTGTCGAATGATGACCTCAGGGCAATGCGCTCATCGAGCTTGGCCGAGAGCCAGGATTATTCGTGGCGCAGGGCCTGCATGGGGTCGATGCGTGAGGCGCGGCGGGCCGGGCCGTAGGCTGCTGCGATGGCGACGGCGAGAAGAATCAGGGTGGAGGCAATGAGCGTGGAAGGGTCGGCAGGTTTCAGGCCGTAGAGCATGCTGCTGACGAAGCGCGTCAGGCTGAATGGCTGCGACGAGGCCCGCTGCGATGCCGAGGATTGCGAGCCAGGAGCTTTCGCCAAGGATCATGAACAGGACCTGGCGGGCACGTGCGCCGAGAGCCATGCGGACGCCGATCTCGCTGGTGCGGCGAGCGACGTTGTAGGCCATGATGCCGTAGATGCCGATGCAGGCGAGGACGAGAGCAAGGACGCCGAACCCAGCGGTGAGGGTGGCGAAGAGGCGCTGCTGCGAAATGCTGTCTTCGATCTGTTCGGTCTGGGTACGGATGTCGCGGAGTGGAAGATCCTTGTCGATGGACTCGACTGCATTGCGGAGAGCGGGGAGGATGGCGGCGGGAGAGAGTTGAGTCTTGATGGTGTAGGTGATGAACTGCTCTCCTTTGGCCTGGCGGTAGAGGGTGTAGAAGGTAGGGGGCGGGTCTCCCTGGAGCCGATCGTATTTGGCGTCGGCGGAGACGCCGATGATCTGGTAGATGGTTTCGGGATCGCCCTGGTTCCGTTCGGTGACGAAGGTTTTGCCGACAGGATCGATGTTCGGGTAGACGCTGCGGGCGAGACTCTGGTTGATGACTGCGACGAGCGGGGAGGTTGCGGTGTCGGTTGGGCCGAAGCTTCGGCCATAGAGGATCGGGATGCGGTAGGTCTCGAAGAAGTTCCGGCCGACGGTGTTGACGTCGCGATACCGATTGTCGCCTGTAGGTTTGGGCTGATCCGTGGGTTCAAAGGTGGTGTTGGAGATATTGTGGGCGATCAGGGGGTTCTCGACGAGCGCGACGGACTGGACGCCGGGAACTTCGGCGAGGCGGTCTTCGATGCGCTGGTGGAGGGCGATGTTCTGTGGCGCGGGGTAGCGGGTGGGCGGGGCCTGAATGTTGAAGAGCAGGAGGTTGTGGGGGTCGAAGCCGAGGCTGGTGGTGTTGAGGTTGATCAGCGTGCGCGCGAAGAGGCCTGCTCCGACAACGAGGAGCATGGAGAGCGCGATCTGGAAGACGACGATGGATTTGCCGGCGAGGCCTTTGCGACGGCGGGTGGCGGAAGAGGCGGCGTCCTTGAGGGCGGTGTTGACGTCGGTGCGAGTGGCCTGCCATGCGGGGGCGAGGCCGAAGAGGATGCCGGTGAGGATGGAGACGGTGGCGGTGAAGGCGAAGATGCGAAGGTCGAATCGGGCGTTGAGGGGCGCGGGGCGCCAGGCGGATGAGAGCAGGTGCGGGATGATGTTGCGACCGAGGTAGCCGAGGGCGAAACCGGCGATGCCTCCGAGCGAGGAGAGGAGGAGGCTTTCGGTCAATACCTGGCGGAGGACGCGGGAGCGGCTGGCTCCGAGGGCGAGGCGAACGGACATCTCGCGCTGGCGGGCGGCGGAGCGCGCGAGCAGAAGGTTGGCGAGATTGGCGCAGGCGAGCAGAAGAACAAAGCCCGTGAGCACGGAGAGGACATAGATCGGCGCGGCATAGTCATGCGTGGCTGCTGCAAGACCCTGGCTGCCGGATTCGACGACGAGGTCGGGCATGCTCGCGTCCTTTGCCACGGCGACGGTGGCGCGGATGTCCTGTTCGAGCCAGACGGCGAAGGCGGCACGGACGGCTTCGTCGGAGACGCCGGGGCGAGCGCGTCCCATGATCGACATCCACCATTGATTGGGGTCTTGAAGGAGAGAGCCATTCTGCGCGGGCATCAGGGTGGGCTGCATGCTGAAGGGAAGGAAGACGTCGGGCGAGAGCTGGACGCTGGCGGCTCCGGTGAAGCCGGGTGGGTTGACGCCAACGATGGTGATGGGGATGAGGTTAAGCTGGATGGTTTTGCCGATGACTGAGGGAGAGCGGCCGAAGAGGCGGGCCCAGAGGCCGTCGCTGATGACGGCGACGGGGCCGGAGCCGGGTGCGGCGTCGTCGGATGGCTGGATGGCGCGGCCGAGAACGGGTTGAACGCCGAGCTGCTGGTAGAAGTTTCCGGAGACAAGCTCGCCGGTGACGGTGCCGGCGTGACCGTCGACGGTAGCGGTGAAGCGGTTGAAGTCGCCGAGATATCTGAAGGCGAAGAGGTCTTCGAGCACAGGCTTGGCGAGGTTCTGCTGACGCAGGAGCTGGTAGACAGGGTAGGAGATGGAGTGAGTTATTGAGCGGCCATCGGGGGTTTTGTAGTAGTCACCCCAGAAACGATGGAGGGGACTGTGATTGTCTCTGACGATGGCGAAGAGGCGGAGCTGGTTGGGCTGGGGGACGGCGAGGCGATCGAGGAGGATGCCTTTGGCGAGGGTGAAGATGATGGTGTTGGCTCCGATGCCGAGAGCGAGCGAGGCGACGGCGACGGCGGTGAAGCCGGGGCTGCGGCGGAGCATGCGAATGGCGTAGCGGAGGTCGGTGCGAAGTTCGTCGAGCAGACGGAGGCCGAGGGAGGAGCGGATGTTCTCTTTGTGGGCTTCGATGGGGCCGAACTCGATGCGGGCGCGGCGGAGAGCTTCGGCGGGAGTGAGACCGGTTCGCTCGAGGTCTTCGGCGCGCAGCTCGATGTGGGTGCGGAGCTCGGCTTCGATGCTGGACTCGACGGAGTCGCGACGGAGGAGGGAGTTGAGGTAGGAGCGAAGTTGGGACTTCATGGTTGGAGCTCCTCTATATCTCATCGGGAGTTGTGGTGAGGATGCCTGCGATGAGGGAGGCCATGTGGTTCCAGTTGTCGGCTTCGGTGCGGAGCCGGGCCCGGCCGGAGGCTGTGAGGCGATAGAACTTGGCTTTGCGCTTGTTGTCGGACTCGCCCCACTCGGAGGCGATGAGACCCTGGTGCTCGAGTCGGAAGAGCGCGGGGTACAGCGAACCCTGCTGGATGGCGAGCTGGTCGCCGGATATCTGCTGGATGCGGAGGAGAACGCCGTAGCCGTGGAGGGGGCCGAGGGAGACCGCCTTCAGGATGAGCAGGTCGAGGGTGCCCTGCATGAGGTTGAGCTGACCGGCCAAGGGTTGTCCTCCTAGATGTTCTAGGAGAGTCTAACGCCTGCTCTCCTAGACCGTCAAGGAGAAATCTCGCGGTCTTCTATTTGGAAGGATATTTTCGAGTTTTTGTGGTGCGCTTTTTGAGTGAGAGGACGCCTAAATGCCAACTCCAAAGTTTGCAGGATCTCTTCTTTGCGGCCGCTCCGCTAATCGCTGTAATCGCTGCAATCGCTGTATTGGCTAAGGGAGGCATTTGCGGCCGCCATTCCTATCGATCCAGGTGCGCATCAATTTCCACACGCTGACATCAAAGTGTTAGGCGGTAAAAAGCCTGCTTAGGCGGTAAAAAGCCTGCTTAGGCGGCAAAAAGTCTGCGTAGGGCAGAGCGAGTCCGGGCCATCAGGGGAAGCGACTTGGCACTATTCAAGGCTAGTTGTAGGTTGAATGAGAGTTCATGGTGGAGACTCATAAGCAGCGTAGTCCCTAAGAGACATGTATTTCTTGGGTTGTCGGTGTGGCTGGTTTTGGCGGCGCAAGTTTCGGCGCAGCAATCGGCGGAGCAATACATTGAGTATCCCCAGATTCTGGGCACGGAGCAGCCGCTGCAGTTGAGCGGTGTTCCGAGGTGGGCGACGTTCGACGGGCAGCTACGCGCGCGGATGGAGAACCAGACCTCTGACGATTACATCTCGGGCAACGATCAAGCTTATGTGCTGACGCGTATTTATGGCGGCATGAGGGTTCATCCGTCGGAGTATTTGACCGGCTATATCCAGTTCATGGATACGCATGCGCTGGGTCTCCCGCTGCAGTACACCCAGCCCAATATGCGGGACACCTTCGATGACCGGCAGGCATACCTCAACTTCCACTTCAAGCAGTATTCGATCATCGCGGGGCGGCAGGAGTTGAGGTACGGCGGCGAGCGTCTGGTCGGTATCAGCGACTGGACCAACAACAGCCGCACCTGGGACGGCTTTCTGGGGCGGGTCGGAGATAGGAACCGCCTGGACGTTTTCGCGACATCCGTCGTAGCGGTTCATCCGACTTCGCTGGATACGCATGGCGCAGGACTGACTTTTTTCGGCGCTGTCGGCACGGTGGGGAGCTGGGTTCCGCATGCGGTGATTCAGCCGTTTGTCTATGTCAAGGCGTTCCCGCGGGTGCAGAGCCAGCAGGGGATTTTCGGTACGGAGACTGAAGTGACGCCCGGAGTTGAGGCGGCGGGCAATCTTCCCAGTGGATTTGATTTCGATGGCCTGATCGCGGTTCAGCGAGGCAGCTACTCCAACAACTCGATCGACTCCAGCGCGGGCTATATCAAGGCCGGGTACACGCTGAAAAACGTGTTTCTAAAGCCTCGTTTTCTCGGCGAGTATGATTATGCGTCGGGAAATACGCGCCGGGATTTGAACAGGATCAATACGTTCGATCAGCAATATCCAAGCGACCACAATGCGTTTGGGCTGACGGACCAGTTCGGCTTTCAGAACATCAAACAGGAGCGGATGAACCTGGACCTGACGCCGGCGAAACATGTGACGGTGCTGCTCCAGCAGGAGTGGCTGCAGGTCGCTTCAAGGTTTGACAACATCTACAGCGGCAGCGCGGCAACGGTGGTGATGGCTCCGGCAACTGGTTTTCTGAGCGGCGATATTGGCAGGGAGTTCGACGCTTCGGGCAAGTGGGTGATCGCGCGACTACCTGGTGATGAACGTAGGTGTGGGGCATTTTTCTCCGGGAACGGTGATGCGGGAGAATGCGCATGGCGCTCCGCAGACGCTTGCCTATTTTGGATTGACGTATCGATTCAAGGTCAGCCGCAAGAGCACGGCCCCTGGGCCATAGGCCGGGGATGGAGGCTATTTTGGAGTAGTATCTTTTTCGAGCGGTTATATCTCATATATCAATAAAGTGGATTTGAATTTGAATCTGGAAGAAAGGAACGAGCATGTCAGAGGAAAATGAGCAATCCAAGTTGAGCCGGCGTAGATTTCTGGAGGCCGGATCGGCTGTTCTGGTTGCAGCAGCGGGGATGCAGGTCGCGCAGGGGCAGGGAGCAGGAGAAGCCTGTCACCACGCCGAACCACACGGGGGTCAACGAGAGCCAGCCGTTGCCGGTGAACAAAGGGCTGGACGATCAGAACCCTATCGTCGGTGTGGTCGCCGGAGACGCGACTGCGGGCGGACAGCAGCCGTTCAAGTATTCGTTCTCGCTGGCGCATAAGCGGATTGAAGAGGGCGGATGGACGCGGCAGGTAACGGTGCGCGATCTGCCGATTTCGAAGAAGATGGCGGGCGTGCAGATGCGGCTGATCAAGGGCGGCATCCGCGAGCTGCACTGGCATGTGGGGGCGGAGTGGGCGTACATGATCTCCGGCACGGCGCGCATTACGGCGGTGGACCAGGAGGGGCGGGCGTTTGTGGAGGACGTGAATGCGGGCGATCTGTGGCTGTTTCCCGGCGGGATTCCGCACTCGATCCAGGGATTGGGAGAGGATGGCGCGTCGTTTCTGCTGGTGTTCAACGATGGAAACTTCAATGAGTTTCAGACATTTTTGCTGACGGACTGGATGACGCATACGCCGAAGGAGGTTCTGGCGAAGAACTTCGACGTGCCCGAAGCCACGTTCCACAACGTGCCGAAGAAGGAGTTGTTCATCTTCGAGCGCCCGCTGCCGCGTCCGCTGGCCGAGGAGAAGCGCGAAGCTTCGGCGGGAACGGGCATGGTGCCGAATACCTTTGCATTTTTTCCGGGCAAGATGCAGCCGACCAAAGTCTCGAAGGGCGGAGAGGTGAAGATCGTCGACCGGAAGAACTTCCCGGCGACCAACATCGCCGCGGCGATTGTGACGCTGAAGCCGGGCGGGCTGCGTGAGTTGCACTGGCATCCGAACGAGGACGAGTGGCAGTACTACGTGAAGGGCAAGGGGCGGATGACTGTCTTTGCCGCCGGCGGGCACGCTCGAACGATGGACTTCCAGGAGGGCGATGTGGGGTACATCGAACAATCGATGCCGCACTATATCGAGAATACCGGTGACAGCGATCTGGTGTTCCTCGAGGTTTTTCCGACGGCACATTACGCAGGATATTTCGCTGGCGGAATGGCTGGCGCATACTCCCTCTCGGCTGGTGGACCAGCATATTCAGGTGGGTGAGGAATTTCTCGCGAAGATTCAGAAGAAGGAGATGGTGATTACGCCGGAGTAGGCAATGCCCGATCGACATCCGGAATTGGCGGCGGTTAGGTTACCTTAACTTTGTGCGCCCCCATCTCGCTACGTTGCTTGACGATTTTCGACGTTACGGCCGCGAGACGGCGATTGTTCGCTACGTTGGCGTTCGGCGGCGGGTTACAAGCTACGAAGAGATTGCGCGGCTGGCAGGGCGTTTCGCGGCGCTGCTGGCTAAAAGAAGCATTGGGCCGGGCGACCGCGTGGTGTTGTGGGCGGAGAACGGCGCGGAGTGGGTCGCTGCATTTTATGGCTGCATGGTGCGTGGGGTGATCGCGGTTCCGCTCGACGCGTACGGGGCGGCCGAGTTTGCGAAACGCGTGGCGGTTGATGTGAGGCCGTCGCTGGTGGTGGGGGATGCAGAGCTTCTGCTGACGCTCGAAGGTGAGTGGCCCACGCTCCGCTTTGAGGATTGGATGGCTGCGCTTCCTATCGATGAAGCCGGTCCGGTGGCGGAGCTTTCGCATGACACGCCGCTGCAGATTCTGTTCACATCGGGTACGACGGGAGAGCCGAAGGGCATTGTTCATACGCATGGAAATGTTCTTGCGAGCATCGAGCCGATCGCTGATGCTGCGCGGGGTTACATGCGTTATGAGCGACTGGTTCATCCGCTGCGTTTTCTGCACACGCTGCCGTTAAGCCACGTGTTCGGGCAGACGATGGGGCTGTGGATTCCGCCGATCTTTGCTGCGGAGGTTCACTTCGAGAGCCGCTTGTCGGCGCCTCGGCTCATCGAGACGATACGGCGCGAGCGCATCTCGGTGCTGGCTGGAGTGCCACGTGTGCTGGCGATGTTGAAGAGCCATCTGGAGGGGGAGTATCCGGATCTAGCGGCGCGGCTGGCTGCCGCTCAGGGAATCTCGGCGTGGAAGCGGTGGTGGCGCTTTCGCGATATTCACGCTGCGTTCGGTTTTAAGTTCTGGGCGTTCATTACTGGTGGCGGTGCGCTGCCGGGCGTGGTGGAGCAGTTCTGGAACGGCCTTGGATTCGTGCTGGTGCAGGGGTATGGCATGACGGAGACCGCTGCGCTGATCACGCTGAACCACCCATTCCGGGTGGCTCGGGGAACGATGGGCAAGCCGCTGCCGGGCCGCGAGGTGAAGGTGCAACCTGATGGCGAGGTGCTGGTGCGGGGCGCGATGATCTCGCCCGCGACGTGGAGCGGGGGCTCGCTGCATCGGCGTGCGGAGGAGTGGCTGGCGACCGGCGATCTCGCGGAGACTCAGGCGACTGGAGAGCTGCGCTTTCTTGGGCGCAAGAGCGAGACCATTGTTACCGGCGCCGGCGTGAATGTTCATCCGGAGGATCTGGAGGCGGCGCTGGAACAGGAGCCGGAGGTGGCGGCTTGCGCCGTTGTGCCGGCGCAAACTCCACTCGGCGCGGAGCCCTGTGCTGTGCTGGTCTTGCGTGGGTCGCCGCAGCGAGCCGCCGCTGTGCTTCAGAGTGCGAATGTACGGCTGGCTGAGTTTCAGCGTATTCGCCGTTGGGCGATCTGGCCGGAGCCGGATCTTCCGCGCACCTCCACGGGCAAGGTGAAACGAGCCGTTGTCTCGGCATGGCTGGCGAGACAGGAAGGTGAAGCGGGAAGGGCGACGTCGTCTGCAGGCACGGATTGGCTGCTGGCACTTGATCAGTGCACATCACTGGGGAAGGTGTGCCGGGGGATCGGGAGGCTCGCAGCGCGGACGATCTTCGGCTTGTCGGAGGATCTGCGACTCGACAGTCTGGGCCGCGTGCAGTTGCAGGATGCGCTTGAGGAGCGGCTGGGCGTTGCGTTGGATCAGGAGGAGTATGCGCGGGTGGAGACGCCGGTGAGTTGCGGCAGCTTGTGACAGATCGCGGCAGGGCGGAGGTTGCGGTTAGCCAGGCCAGCTGTGCAGTCGGACGGATCGCGCAACGTTTCGATGTTTCGAATCTCGCAGCGGGTGCGCGAGAGTTCGCGACGCAGCAAGAAACTAAGAGCCTAGCACCAGCTCGCGAGATAGATCGGACGAGAGTTGCCGCACGCTATGTCTATCCTCACTGGCCGTGGCTGCTGCCTTTCCGCTGGGTTCGCGCCGCTTTTGTGGAGTGCGTGATGCGACCGCTGGTGTGGTTGCTGGCCGCGCCTCGTGTCGTTCGCACGAAGCCCGGGCGAGATGCTGACAACGAACGGAGCCGATGCTGATCATCGCCAACCACGTGACCGCATACGATGAGCCGCTTGCTGCTTTACGCGTTGCCGCGGGCCATGCGCAACCGTATCGCGGCGGCAATGTCCGGCGAGATGCTCGAGGACTTTCCGCCATGGCCGCAACCGGAAGTTTCGATGGCTCGCCCCGTTCGGACCGGTTGTGTGGCTGCTGCTCACTGCGCTCTTCAATGCGTTTCCGCTGCCTCGGCAGCGGGGTTTTCAGCGCAGCTTTGCTCATGCCGGCGAGGCGCTGGACCGAGGCTTTCATGTCGTCGTGTTTCCCGAGGGAACACGTTCCGCGGAGGGCGTGCTCGCAAACTTCCGGCCTGGGATCGGATTGCTGGTCAAGCAATCTTCTGCTGCGGTTTTGCCGATGGCGCTGCGTGGTCTGGGCGATCTCAAGACGCGCAAGCGTAGCTGGTTTCGTTCAGGAACGCTCGAAGTGCGTGTCGGGCAGCCGATTCGCTTTGCAGCAACTGAGAGTGAAGCCGCCATCACTGCGCGGCTGCACTCTGAGGTGGAGAAGCTTCTTACGAGCTGAGGAACTCTTCAGAGTTCCGTTGGAGAGGTTGATTGCTTCGGCTTCCAGGGCGAGATACCCCATAGCGCCAGGGCTTCTTCGGCGATGACGTCGGGCATCTCTTCGGGAAAGAACAGATTTGCTTCTTCCAGCCTGCGAATGCCGCGTGAGCCGGGCAGCGTCTTGTCGAGCCACTCCGCCGACTCCACCGGAAAGATTGGGTCCTTGAGACCCCAGACGATTCGCGCGGGCCCCTTCCATTGGCGCAGGTCTTGGCGGATCGCGACCAGAGGATTGACTCCGAGCGAAATCGTGTACTCCTGCATCTGCGCCTTCTTTTGCGGAGTCTCAACGATGGGCCGGAAGTAGGTTTCGATGGTCTCGTCGGAGAGACGATCCGGATAGGTGTACGCCCCTCCCAATCCTTTAGGCGAACGCGCAAGCTGCTTGTCGTTCAACTGCGAGACGATGAACCGGTCTACGAGCGTACCTTTCTTCGCCAGATCAATGAGTGGTAGAAACAGCGGAGGCGGACTGTTCTGATCGACGTCGCAGTTGGTCAGCAGCAAGGTGCGGACGCGATGGGGATATTTCGCTACAAAGACCTGCGACTACCAGGCCGCCGCTGTCGTTTGCGACCAGGTCCACGGAATCGATGTGGAGCGAGTCCAGCAGCATGGCAAGCATCTCGGCCTGGGTTGCAGGTGAGATTGGTTGTCCCTCCGGCGTTTCTGTGTGCCCCAGACCCATCACGTCCGGCGCGATGCACCTCCGGTGTGCCTGAAGTCTCTCCAGGGCTCCGCGCCACTGGAATCCGTTCAACGGGTAGCCGTGAACGAACAATGCGGCGACCCCGCGGCCGCGTTCCACGTAGGCAACGTTGCTGATCGGCAATTTGGCGAACTTTCGTGATGCATCAAACGTCTTTACGTCGATCGGTTTTGTGTCCGCGTGGGTTGCGTACGCGGGCGTTCGCGACAGAATCGCGGCACCAGCCGTTGCCGATGAACTGTATAGAAAGTCTCGTCGTGTCATACCCTCTTCTCCTCGCATGATGTGTTTGCGTGCCTTCGTCATGCTTTCGATTGTCGCGATTGCGAACGCAAGAGTCGCGCACGTTCGGACGCGAAGGAACACATTCGGAGGAGAAAGTGGGGATGCGGCTGATTCGATGGAGGCAGTGTCTGCGAACAGTCGCTTCATGGCACGGGGCGAGAGTCCGACCGAGCGGCGCATGTGACGCGCCATGTGGCTCTGATGCGAGAAACCGGTCGCCAGCGCGACCTCTGCGATGGAAAGCTTGTCCTGCATGAGCAGATCTTTCGCGCGTTCTACGCGGCGCTGAATGACGTACTGGTGCACGGGTACCCCGGCGGATTCGCGGAAGAGCGTCTTGAAGTGCGAGGCGCTGATGCCGGTGATGGCAGCGATGCGCGAGAGAGACAAATCTTCGGAGAGATGAGCTTCGATGTAGGCCAGCGTCTGCTTGAGCCTGCGACCGCCGAGGCCGCCGTTTTGTGCGACAGTGCGCTGCGCTACGGAGCTATGCGTCGACACCAGGCGAGATGCAATGGAGACACCGAGGCTGTCCGTATAGAGGCGGCCCGAGGGATAGTCGGCCTCCATCTCAGCCTTCAACGCCCAGCAGATATTTTCCAGTTGAGCGTCGCGGATCTGAAAGCGATTTCTGATCTCCACGCGACGGGAATCGAATCCTTGTTCTTCGGCGACGGTGTCGAGCAGCGAAGGCGGAAGGGCGAGGATAAGCGCGGTGTCGTTCTGGTCGTGAATCTCCCAGCGGGCGTCTGTGCGTGCGGGAATGATGTCGATATCACCATGCACCGCGGAGCCCGTGTGGCTCTCCCCACCTCGGCGGCAGGAGATTTTTGCTGCTGCGCCCACGTGGATCGCAACGAGCACGCTCTGCAACTCGGGAACATTTAGGACGCCGGCGGGATCGGAACGCAGCTGCAGCGCCAGGCCGCCGGCTGTTTCGCCGTAGGCGAAGATGCTGGGCAGCCCGGTGTTCGCTGCGACATTCGAGGATGATCTTAATGGACTCATCTTTTTCCTCTAACCATCCTTTACGTGCGGAAACGGGCCGGCGTTCCCTCCGCCCGATTGCTTGCCAGTGTATCGAAGAGGCGATTAGCTGTGGTCTTGCATCGGCAAGTGGTGGTGTTCAGATGGAGGTGCGGCGAAAAAGATTCTGAAAAAGGCAGAGTCCTTGTTATGAGGAGTTTATCCGCGCGACACCCTGCAGGCCAGTAAGAAGGGCCGGGGGTATGGCCGGCCCTTCGGTTTAGCGCGGCTCGCTGTTCTCGAGCTCGCGGATGTAGTTGATGACGGCCTCGCTGAAGCCGTCGATGTGCACCCACGGGCCGTAGCCGACACCGTTGCGGGCTGAGGCTACGTTGATCACGTAGCCCTTGCCGCGCGGGGCGGCGACGCGGTCGTGCGACTGCTCGTCGGTGATGACGATGATGCGGTCGTAGCGTTCGTCCGACCGCGTCGAGTGCGGCGCCGAGGTAGGTTCCCTGGTGCGGCTGGCTCGACTCCATCGCATCGCGCAGAGCGAATCCGCGCCGGGGCGGGATGCGCTTTGCCGAGTTCGAGAAGGTGTAGATGCTCACCTTCTCGGCGATCTCGCGCAGCAGCACGGCGAGGCCGTATGCTGCGTCGGTGCGAAGCATCTGCGACCGGCGCGACAGCGGTGCGACCATGGACCCGGACACGTCGACGAGGATGACCGTGTGTCCGGCGAGCCGGTCCGTTCCTTCGAGCGAACGGAACATTGCTCGCTCGAGAGCCTCTTCCCACTGCGGCGCGTGACGCGCCGCGGCGAGGAAGCGGAAGGGAAGGACACGGTCGGTCCGCATGGCGTCGAGCGCGGCCACGACCTGCGACTCGCGGCACGCCTGCGTCCTTCATGTTGCGAAGGTTGCGCAGGAGAGCGAGTGCGCCGAGCTTGCGTTCGGCGAGCAGACGCTCCCAGTGCGTGCGCTTGTCGCCACCGGAGGAGAGTGCAACCTCCCAGGTGTCGGGCGTGGTGAGCTCGCCGGCGATGAGCCGCTTCCACAGCTCGGCCTGCGCGGTGTCGCGCGGCTTTGCGTGGCGAGAGGAAGAGCACGTCGCGGAGCCGGACTACGCTGGCGCGGTCGTACTTCGCGAGCGCGTACTCGTCGAAGCTGGTGAACGCCGCGGCGAGTCCCTTCTTCACCTGCGCGGAGAGCGGACGGCGCCCGTCGGCCCAGTAGATGGCGACGAACTCGGAGAGCTCGTCGGCACGCTGGATGACGCGGACGAGAGTCTCGGCCACGAGAGCGCGGTGAGTCGCGTGACGCGCCATCTCGCGCACCAGAAGCAGAGGCGCGTGACGAAGCTTCATCGCGGTGCGGGCCTCGACGGCGAGGGCGGCGACCTTTTCTGCGGCGACCTTGGGGACGAGTTCGCGGATGCGGCCCGCGATGGACACGCCGTCCTCGTAGAACTCGTTCTCCCAGAGCATGCAGGCGAGGACAGAACGCCGCAGCGCCTGTTCGGGCGTGATGATGGCCGCGGGCGCGCCTTCGTGGGTGCGAGGGCGCGCGAGATGAGCCAGCTTGAGGATGTTCAGCTTCATGTTGTCGCACCTCCTTTTGTGCGGGTTGGTGAAAATATCGCCGGGGAATAGCGACACGGCAAGCTACATGAGCCTGCGGCAGCCTAGGCTGCCGCAGCACTCAAGGCAGGAATCGAACCTGCTCCTCCGCCTTGTAGGCGGCGCTCTCCCGAATGAAGTAGCCGTTGTCTTCGCCACCGGCGAATGGGTTAGTCTTCGTCTTCGTCGTCTCGTCATCGAGTCGACGTTGACGCGGGTGCGAATGTTCGACGGCTCTGAGCGCCGACCTTGAAGCCGACGGGCTTGAGAGGCGCGGGTGTGACGTCGATAGCCAGATCTTCCATCTGCTGCCAGCTCGGACGGTTCTTGTCGTAGTAGCCGGTGCACGTCGTAGATCGTGAACGGCAGCACGATGTTCGGGTGAACGCGGGTGCACATCGTTACCTGCTCCGACTCACGGTAGCCGGTGATGATCAGCGCGTAGCTGCAGGTACGGCACAGCGACTCTGTGCCGACCGGCGTTCCGTTCTTGATGTATGCCTTGCCCATGGCAAGCCTTTCTTTCTAACCAGCAACTGAGCTGGATGGTTTTGGCCGGGGAATAAGCGATAACAGATCTGTAGGTGCTTTGAGCCACTGAGCTACACAGAGATACCTCTGTGGCAGGATTCGAACCTGCGATCACCCGCGTTCCGAGGCGAAGTAACTGTTATCTGCGCCACCGGCCGAACTTATGTAAATCGCAACGATGCTTTGCCAGGGAATTAGCGAAAAGAGTTTCGGAGTAAGTGCTCCAAGGAACCTTGTAAGTCGAGGCTGACGCCTCCGTCCCATGGTGTCTTTGCTCCGGCAGGGATTTCCGTTCCCTGCGGCGTGTCAAGCGGAGGAAGTAACTCTTCTCTATCGCCACTGGCAGTTACCCGTTTGCAGACGCAGGTTCGCGGCTGCGCGGGTGGCGCATCGTATCCTGAGGGATCAAGCGAGGTCAGTACGTAGCGATGACCAAGTCGAAGTAACTGGCCTCTTCGCCACTCAGGAAGTTGATTGTGCGAGCGATTTGCGTAGGATCGAGCGCTAGCGGTTATAGCCAGCGGTGAACCAAGCCCGGCGATCGCCTGGGAGACTGACTCGTCCCAGCGACCTACGCATCGTGTTGTGCGATATGAAATTCATCGGGCTTCTCCTACGCAGATGGTACTTTGCCATAGATCGCGGGGAAATAGCAAGGATATTTATGGAGTTTATAGATTATTTTTTAGTTCGAGTTAGTTTCAGCTAGATGATTTTAGAAGGGCGAAAGTAAGACGTGAATTAGAAGATGAGCTTGAGTTAGTAACTGTGGTGCGGTTGCGAGTGCGGTAGAAGGTGTAGCCGATGATGTTGCTGAGCAGGGTCGTGCCGAGAATCTTGGCGGCGTAGGCGCGCGGGTTGACGACATCGACGAAGGGGTAGGCGGAGATGATGAAGCTGAAGAGCGTGGCGCACGAGGCCGGCGATGGAGGTCCAGCGCAGCCAGCGGGGCAGGCGCGCGCGCAGGGCTTTGGTTCCGATGAGCGGGACGGCGAACATGGCGATGTAGGCGATTTCGTAGTGGGTGATGCCGGCGTTGGAGAGAACCTGGAAGGCCTCCTGGGCGTGGACGCCGATGTTGGCGAGGATGAGCAGAAGCAGGACGAGCGCGCAGGTGAAGGCGACGGAGTTGATCGGAGTGCGGTAGCGGGGATGAAGACGGGTGAACCATGCGGGGATGAGGTGGTCCCAGCCGGCGGCCATGGGGAGACGGGTGACTCCGGTGAAGATGAAGCTGGCGGCGGCGATGAGGCGGAATTGCACGAGCAGGATGGCGATCATGGCGAAGAGGTTGGCGAGGCCGGAGTTGCCGAGGGCGTGGCGTAGGGTCTGCGGGATGGGGGCGATGAAGTCGATGTGGCCGCGAGCGAAGGCGAGGACGGAACTGGTGCCGGCGATGAACATGGCGCAGATGATGGGCGACGCGAAGACGACGGACTGGCCGATGGAGCGGGCTGCGTCGTTGCTTTCTCCGGCGAGGATGGCGATGTATTCGAGACCGCAGAGGGCGCCGAAGAGCATCTGGCCGAAGAGGGCGAGGGAGATCATGTTCGGCTGCGGGAGTTGCAGGGGCAGTGGTTCGTAGTGGATTGGCTGGTGGCGAGCCATGGCCCAGAAGGGAAGCACGATGAGCGTGCAGTAGACGATGAGGATGGAGATGCCGCCGATGTTGTGGATCCATTTGCCGAGTTCGAGGCCGCGGACGGCAGCGGCGGTGATGGCCAGGACGACCATGGCGACGATGGCGAAGGAGGCGAGGTGGTTTTCCGGAAGCCACGCGGCGGAGGGGCCGATGAGGTAGGAGAGCTCGGTGGGAATGGCATAGAGGATCGTTGCCGTGATCGCGATGCCGTAGAACCAGAGATTCCACGCGGTCATGAAGCCGCCGAGATCGCCGAAGGCGGTGCGAGCCCAGACGTAGAGGCCGCCTTCGAGAGGCATCTCGCGGTTGAGGTAGATGACCGAGACCGCCATGGGCAGGTAGAAGAGGATCATGGCGGCGATCCACGTCAGCGCCTGTGCGCGGCCGAGGCCAGCAGCGATTCCCACCCACGAGCTGCCGACGACGCAGAGCACCTGCGTGAGGACAAGGTCGCGGAGGCGGAGCTGGCGGTGGAGGCTGGCCTCTGGAGTGGGCGGAGTTGAGGGCATGTGCATGGGTATGGTCGCACAGAGGAGGGGAAATCTGAATCATTTTCTGCGCCTGGGCCTCGCTTTTCTTGTTGGATTAAGCGCAAACGATTAGGCTTCAGAGCATGAGAAAAACCAGTTTGAGATCGTCAGGCATAGCGGCCGCCTTGAGCGCCGTTGCGATGAGTTGTTGTGTTGCGAGCGCGCAGATGGGAGAGATGCAGGGTATGCATCATCATCACGCGCCGGATGGGGAGAAGCTGGGGTCGGTCTCGTTTCCCGTGTCGTGCGAGGCCGCGTCGAAGGCTCCTATGGAGCGGGGAGTTGCGCTGTTGCACTCGTTTGGCTACGAAGAGGCCGGGCAACAGTTTACGGAGCTGACTAAAAGCGATGCGAAGTGCGCGATGGCTCATTGGGGCGTTGCGATGAGCGGGTTTCATGAGCTGTGGGACCATCCCGACAAATCGGCGATGGACAGCGGCTGGGCGGAGATGCAACAGGCGCAGACGATCGGAGGGAAGACCGAGCGGGAACGCATGTACATCGCGGCATTAAGCAGTTTTTACGATCCGGCAAAGGGCACGGACTATCAGTCGCGCGTGGACGCCTATGCCGCGGGTATGCTGGCGCTGCATCAGGCGTATCCAGCGGATGTGGAGGCATCTGCCTTCTATGCGTTGTCTCTGCTGGCCGATGTAGCGCCGGACGACACGAGCCTGACCAAGGAGCGTAAAGCGCTCGCGGTGCTGGTACCGCTGTTTGAGAAGAATCCCGATCATCCGGGGCTTGCGCACTACATCATTCATACCTGCGATACGCCGAAGCTGGCGCAGCAGGGTTTGCCGGCTGCTGAAAAGTATGCGCAGATTGCATCCTCTTCTCCGCATGCGCTGCATATGCCGGGACACATCTTCGCACGGCTGGGGATGTGGCCGGAGGATATCGATTCGAATCTGCCTCGGTTGCTGCGAGCGAGAAGGCGGAGGCAGCGGGGATTCCGGGGACGCATCATCGATATCACGCGGAGGAGTTCCTGCTCTACGCCTATCTGCAGACGGGTCAGGACGGCAAGGCGAAGCTGGTGGTGGATGGAGTAAATCCGCTGGCCGATCGCCTGGACGCGATGTCAGGCATGGATGACATGAAGGAAATGTCGGGTTACGTGCGGAATGAGTTTCCGGCGATCTACTACCTGGAGATGAGGAACTGGAGCGCGGCGGCAGCGTTGCAGCCGTATCCGAAGACATCTTCTGCTTTCGCGTTGCTACGATCTGGGCGCGTGGCATCGCCAATGGCCGGCTCCACAGGGCCGCGGCAGTAGCCGACGATTTGAAGAGCTACGATGCGGCGCTCGCCGATTTGCAGAAGTCTCCGTACGCCGACATGGCGCCGAGGTTTCAGTTGTATCGCACTGAGATGGTGGCGTGGCAACAGTATGCGGAAGGCCAGAACGATGCCGCCGTTGCGACCATGCGAAAAGCCGCAGACGAACAGGACAAACTCGGCCAGGCCGAGGTGGATCTGCCGGCGCGTGAGATGCTCGGCGACATGTTGATGGAGTTGAATCGCCCGAAGGAGGCTCTGGTGGAATACAAGGTTGCCTTGACGCTGAGCCCAAACCGGCTGAACGGACTGTATGGGGCGGCTCGCGCGGCGGAGGCTTTGGGAATGAAGAAAGAGGCGGGCGAATACTACGCGGCGATGCTGAAGAATACCGGCGATGGAGCGCGTTCGTCGCGGCCTTCACTGGGCTGCGAAGGCGTTGGAGCTCCTTTTTGCAGGGTGTGTGTCGCAGTGTACCGCAGGTTCTCGCGTGAAGCATGCTGTCAAAGTAAAAAAATAAGAGAGGCAGCCATGGCGGCTGCCTCTCTTATTTGTAACCGCAGAAGTAGCTTATACGCCGACCGGTTCCGCGACCTTGACGTTGACCGGGGTGAGCCAGTTGTGGCGGTCGGGGCGGGTGCCGTTGACGATGCCGAAGAACTCGTCGTGCAGCGCCTTGGTGACGGGACCCATGCTGCCGTCGCCGATCAGGATGCGGTCGACCGAGCGTAGATGGGTGACCTCGGCGGCGGTGCCGGTGAAGAAGGCCTCGTCGCAGATGTAGATCATCTCGCGCAGCAGCGCCTGCTCGACGACTTCGATGCCGAGCTGCTTGGCCAGCGTGAGGATCGAGTTGCGGGTGATGCCGTTGAGCACGGAGTTCGCCAGAGGCGTGGTGTAGAGGACGCCGCCGCGGACGAGGAACAGGTTTTCGCCGGAGCCCTCGGAGAGGTAGCCGTTCGTGTCGAGGCCGATGCCCTCGGAGTAGCCGTTGATCTCGGCCTCCATGCGGATGAGCTGCGAGTTCATGTAGTTGGCGCCGGCCTTGGCGAGCGTCGGCATGGTGTTCGGGGCGAGGCGGGCCCAGCTGGAGATGCAGACGTCGGCGCCCTCGTTGCCGTGGACGTATTTGCCCCAGGGGAAGTTGGCGATGTAGACCTCGACCGGGCTCTTCAATGGGTTGACGCCCATCTCGCCGTAGCCGCGGAAGGCGATGGGGCGGATGTAGCAGGGCGTGACGCCGTTGGCTTCGATCACGTCGACGACGGCAGCGGAGAGCTGCTCTGCGGTGTAGGGCAGGGGCATGCGGTAGATCTTGGCGGAGTCGATGAGGCGCGCCATGTGTTCGGGTAGGCGGAAGACGCCGGCGCCGCTGGGCTGGGTGTAGCAGCGGATGCCCTCGAAGACCGACGAGCCGTAGTGAACGACGTGGGACATGACGTGAATCTGCGCCTGATCCCAGGGGATGAGTTTTCCGTTGTGCCAGATGTTCGCGGTGGTCTGTAAGGTCATTCGAGCGCTCTCCTAGGGCCTGAAGGCTTAATTATAGCGGGATGAACGGCATGGGAGAATGGGAGTGATGTCATGATCCTCATTCCGTCATCCTTGCAGGGCTGGAGCGCTCGGCCTATGTGCGGTTTTCCGTGCTGGCGTTGAGCTCCATCTTCTTTCTGGTCGATCCGTTTGCCGCGCTGCCGACTTTCCTTGCCGTGACGGCGGGAGCAGACGCTCAGCGACGACGGAAGATGGCGTGGAAGGCCTCAGTGACGGCCATGGTGGTGCTGAGCGCGTTTGCGGTTGCGGGGCAGTACATCTTCAGGATGTTCGGGATTACGCTGCCTGCGTTCGAGATTGCGGGCAGGAGTGATTTTGTTGTTGATCGGGCTGGACATGCTGGAGGCGAAGCGGTCGCCCACACAGGAGTCGCACGTTGAGGCGGCGGAGGCCGCACTGAAAGAGGACGCGGGGATTGTGCCGCTGGGGATTCCGATGCTGGCCGGGCCGGGGGCGATTACCAGCGTGATGGTGTTGGTGGGACAGGCCAGACAACAGTGGCAGATGGTGGCGATCCTGGGGTCGATCTTTATTACCGCGGCGATCTGCTACCTGGTGCTGGGGAACTCAGACCGTGTGGCGCGGGCGCTGGGCGAGACCGGGGTCAGAATTCTGGTGCGCATCATGGGTCTGCTGCTGGTTGCGCTGGCGGTGCAGTATTTCGTGAACGGCATGGCGGATCTCGGCGTAATCGCCAAGCCGCTGAAACTTCGGCGTAAGATCGACGCTCGACGCTGTAACTTTTTCGGCAACTTGGCTGTCTCACCAAGCATCACATCTCCGTTCGCTATTTCTTCCCCCGAGAACCCTATGCGCCTGACTGCAGAAGCTACCGCCGCAACTTCGCTGCTCGCCCGTTATAAGACCGTTCGCCAGGCCACCCGACAGCTTTGTAGTCCGTTGTCGCCGGAGGACATGATGGTGCAGTCCTGTCCGGAGGCGAGCCCAGTCAAGTGGCATCTTGCCCACACCAGCTGGTTCTTTGAAACATTCGTTCTGCGTGAGTTCGCCGCCGGATACCAGCCTTTTCACCCCGAGTTCCGTTGGCTCTTCAACAGTTATTACAACTCGCTCGGCGATATGCCGGAGAAGAAGCTTCGCTCTTCGTTCTCGCGGCCGCCGCTCGACGCGATTCTTGCCTACCGGAACCATGTGGACGCCGCGATGATTGCGAAGGATGCAGCATCCGCTGGAGGATGAAGCTGCCCGGCGTATCGCGCTCGGCCTCGAGCACGAGCAGCAGCACCAGGAACTGATCGCCACCGACATCAAGCACGCGCTGTTCACCAATCCGCTGCATCCAGCGTATGTCGAGCCATCGGCGCAGAAGAAGAATGAGACGATCGCGCCGCCGCTCGACTGGGTCGACTTTTCGCCGGGGCTGACCGAGATCGGCCTGACCCTCGATCCTGGTTCGACCGATACCTTCGCCTTCGACAACGAGACGCCGCGCCACAACGTTTATCTCCACGCCCTATCGGCTTGCGACGCGCCTGGTCACCTGTGCGGAGTACCTCGCCTTCATCGATCAGAACGGCTACAACCGTCCCGAACTGTGGCTCTCCGAAGGTTGGACGACGATGCGCACCGAGGGCTGGCAGGCCCCGCTCTACTGGCAGCGCGACAACAGCACAAACTCCGGCTGGCGAATCTATACGATGCACGGCTTCCGGTCGCTCGACGACCTGAGCGAGACGCCGGTGTGCCATCTGAGCTTCTTCGAGGCTGACGCCTACGCGCGGTGGGCGGGATACCGTCTGCCCACAGAGTTCGAGTGGGAGCATGCTGCGAGCCAGCTTGGCCTGCTGCAGAAAGAGGTCGACTCGCGGCCCGCGCTGCTGACGTATCCGAACCCCGAGTCGGTAAAGGAGACCGGCGTTCTGCCTGCGACTACGGCAAACCTCCTCGAAACAGGAAACCTGCATCCAGCGCCGGCGACCCCGCTCTCCGGTTTACAGCAGATGTTCGGCGATGTGTGGGAGTGGACCGCAAGCGGTTACACCGGCTATCCGGGCTACAAGCCGCTGCCAGGCGCGCTCGGGGAGTACAACGGCAAGTTCATGTCGTCGCAGGTTGTGCTTCGCGGAGGCTCCTGCGTGACGCCTGCGACCCACATTCGTGCGACCTATCGCAACTTCTTCGGTCCTTCAACTCGCTGGCAGTTTTCGGGGCTCCGGCTGGCGCAGGACGCTCCAAAGTAAATCGTGACTAATCAAGACCGTGCCTTTTATCAACTGGATATCGGACTGCGGTATGATTGGCGCTCTTCGATCAAATTTGACCGGAAAACCGTTCAGAATAAGCTGCACAAATTTCGTTTGAGATGCATCAAAGATCAGACAGCGGTGGGACGAGAACCTTCGGGTCATGCCGTCCGCCAGGTTGCAGGAACCGGAGGACCTCTACGTGTCAACATTCGCCATCGCACCGGAAGTCATAGCGTCCAGAACCAACGAAGCGGTTGCCCAGGAGGTTCGATCGGGTCTCACCGCGACGCCGAAGACGTTATCCCCGTGGCTCTTCTACGATGAGGCGGGTTCGCATCTCTTCGAGGAGATCACCGAGCTGCCCGAGTACTACCTGACCCGCACCGAGCGCAGCATCTTTGCCGCCCATGCCGACGAGATTCTCCAGGAGGCGGCGCTTGGACAGGGACCGGCAGGCAAGTTGACTCTGATCGAACTCGGCGCAGGCACGGCCACCAAGACTGGGATTCTGCTCGCCGCGGCAGTCCGTCAGCAGGGAAGCGTCGTCTACCAGCCGGTCGATGTGTCCGAGACCGCGCTTGCGGAGGCCAGTGACAATATCCTCAAGAACATTCCCGGCGTCACCGTGCGTTGTCAGGTCACCGATTACACCCGCGAAGCGCTTCCGCTGAACCGGCTGCGGAATACGCGGACGCTGGCGCTTTACATTGGCTCCAGCATCGGCAACTTCACGCCGGAAGGCGCGAGGGAGGTTCTGCGCAACCTCCGTGCACAGTTGCTTCCCGGCGACACGCTCCTACTCGGCACAGACCTTATACCGGGCAAAGCACAAGACCGAGGCGACCCTGCTCGCCGCCTACGATGATGCGGCCGGAACCACTGCCGCCTTCAACCTGAATGTCCTTACACGTCTGAACCGCGACCTGGGCTCCGATTTCAACACGGAGAAGTTTCGTCACAAAGTGCTCTGGAATCCCGCTGCATCCCGCATTGAGATGCATCTCGAATCGCTCGCCGCTCAACGCGTCCATATTCCGGCAAACGCGAGCGGGCCGGCACTTGCCGTCAACTTCGCCGCTGGCGAAACTATCCATACCGAGAACAGTTACAAATTCACTCCTGCCGCAGTGGAAGCGCTGCTGACCTCCGCCAACTTCAAAGCGACCCGCTCCTGGCAGGACCCGCAACAGCTCTTTGCTGTTACGCTCGCGACTGCTCTTTAGACCGACAACTCAAACAGCCTCGCGCCGATACTCCCCGCTCTTGCCGCCGCTCTTGCGCAGCAGCGCGACTTCGCGGATGCGAATCCCTTTGTCGAGCGCCTTCGTCATGTCGTAGACCGTCAGCGCCGCAATCGAAGCTGCGGTCATCGCCTCCATCTCGACCCCCGTGCCCGCAACTGTCGCTGCCGTTGCTTCAATGGCCACGCCGCCCTCCACAATCTGGACCCGCACATCGACAAAGCTCAATGCGAGCGGATGACACATCGGAATGAGATTGGAGGTCTGCTTCGCCGCCTGAATTCCCGCAAAACGCGCGACCTCCAACGGATTTCCCTTCGGGTTCTGTGGAAGCGCCGCAAGCACAGCATCGGACAATTCGACGAATGCCGCAGCAGTCGCCTCCCGCCGCGTCGCGGCCTTCGCGCTCACGTCGACCATGCACGCCCGGCCCGTCTCATCGTAGTGCGACAGGGTCGGCGTCTCCGCGTCAGGCAGACCATCTGCGAGATCGTCGACGATCAGTTCAGCCGAGTAGATCGAATCCTTCTTTTTCATCCTTAAAGCCTACTACCGCAGAAGAATTGTGATAACGTCTCCCGCCGCAAATCGTTCTTTCTCCGGCGGCAAGACGGCGTAGCAGTTCGCCCTGGCATTGGCCGCTAAGTCACCTGATCCCTGCCAACTCACCAGCCGCACCTCGGGCCGCATCCGGTCTGCAGTCAGACGAGCGGGCAAGACCTGCATCAGCCCAGGCTTTCCCTTGGCATCTTCGGCCAGCGTGGCCTGCGCAAAGCGCGGCCCTTGCACTCCGGCCCCAGTCATAGCCCGCAGCAACGGTTCAACAAAACAATGAAACGTCACCTGCGTCGAAACCGGATTCCCCGGCAGGCCGAAGAAGAACTGAGCAGGGAAGCCGTCGGCGGCAGGCAGTCGGCCGAACACCACAGGTTTGCCCGGCTGCATCTTCACGCCGGTAAAGAAAAACTCAGCGCCAAGCATCTCAAGTACCTCTTCAACCAGATCGTACTCTCCCATCGAGACGCCACCTGATAACAACATCAAGTCGCAACGCCGAGCCGAGCGGATGATCTCCTCCAGCTCCGCGCGCCGGTCAGGAGCGATCGGCAGCCTCACCGCCTCGCCGCCGGCACGCGTTACCAGCGACGCCAGCCCGTAGCTGTTCGAGTTGCGAATCTGCTGCGGCGCCGGTACGGCATCAATCTCAACCAGCTCATCGCCTGTGGCGACGATGGCTACCGTGGGCCTCCGAAATACGGTCAGCGCAGAAGATCCGCAGGCCGCGGCCAACGCGATCTCCGCACTCTTGATCTGTGTCCCGACTGGCAGCACCATCTGGCCCACACTAGCTTCACTCCCGCGGCGAACAATATTCTCCCCGCTGTGAATCGTGCGCTCACTCAGCCGGCGAATCATCCCGTCGGCCCGCTCTACGTGCTCCACCATCACAACAGCATCGGCACCGTGCGGTATTGGCGCGCCGGTCATGATCCCAATCGCAGCGCCTGCTTCGAGCGCACTACCCTCCCACTGCTCCCCGGCTCGTATCTGCCCCGCAATCTTCAGCGGACCATCACCGAAATCTGCAGCCCGCACGGCAAATCCATCCCGCGTCGACCGGTCGAACGGCGGCTGATCCCGATCGGCATGAACGGCCTCTGCCAGCACGCGGTCTTCGGACGCCAGTAGCGATATCTGCTCGGTCGCAGGCGTTGCCACATCGGCTGCATGCCCCAGCACTACTTTGAGCGCCTCATCGAAGCCGACAACACCAGCCGCAGCCTTGCTCATCTCGTTCTCCCAAGGTACTTCGATCTTTAGCCCGGAAGCCTCCGGCTATAGACAGAAAGGCCCCGAGCAGCATCGCCCGGGGCCTGTTCTCCTGCTCACGCTACCCTACTTCTTTGGTGCCTTGTAGCTCGACTTCACCTGCGCGCCGATGCCTTCGAGGATACCCTTCACATCCGCCGCATGCGGCCCATCGGGCGCCAGCTCCAGATACGTCTGGTAAGCCTCGACGCATCCCGGAGGCGCGACGATCTTGTTCGTCTTCGGATCGACCGTCGCCTGCGGAATCAGCGCCTGGCCTTTGATGTAGTAGGCCTCCGCCTTCTTCGGATCGGCAGCGATTGCCTTGTCTGCGGCGGCCTCGGCTTCCGGCAGTTTGCTTGCGTTGTAGAGGGTGGCCGCCTCATTGAAGTAATACATCGAGGCGTTGGCCGGCATCGCCTTGGCTGCCATATCGTATGCATCGGCCGCTTCCTTCACGTTCCCCAGCTTGGCGTAGGTCTGTCCCAGCTGGTTGTAGCCGGCTGCCGCGGCCTCGGGGCTTGGCTTCTTCGAAGCCGCGTTCAACTCAACTCCCTTTTTATAGGAAGCTGCGGCGTCGTTGTACTTCTGCGCGACCGCAGGATCAGACGAATTTCCCGCTGCCTTGGCTGCCTTTGCGGCTGCGTCGGCGGCGCCCAGCTGCGCGTCACCCAGCGTGATCCAGAGGATTCCCTCGTCCGGCTTAGCGGCCGTTGCGTCCTGCATCGCCTTAATCGCCGCGTCGTAGTTGCCCGCTTTGTTATCCGCCCGCGCCTGCGTCAGCATGGCATTCAGGTTCTGAATCTTGCTGTTGGCCGCGACGATCTCGGCGTTCTTCTTCTTGTATTCTTCAAGTACTTTTCTGTCTTCCGGCGACATCTTGGCGAGATATTCCGGACGAGTCATATCGAAGTTCACTGTCTTGTCATCGGTATTCGCGAATACCACGCTCTCGTTGAAGTCAAGGCTCTTGTCATCCTGGAAGACGAAGACAACGTAGTTCCCAGGGGCAATTCCCGTGCCCTTGTAGTCTCCGTTTTGATCGATCGGAAACTTGTACTGGTACTTGCGGTCCTTCGCGTCGGAGCTCCGGTCTGTCGTCAACCGCACTTCACCCTTGTTCAGCGCCATTCCGGCAGGGTTGATCACGTGGCCATGAATGCTGGCTTGTCCAACAGCCTGCGCCGCAGAGCGGGCCGGGTATGCCAGTGCCAGGACTACGAGCAGAGCCGCCGCCAATGCGCTGCTCACCTTGCCAATCCTGCCTGTCTTGTCCATCGTCCATTCGATACGTTTCATTCTCTTATTTCTCCTGGCCCACCACGCGGGCATAAATCTTCTTTGCACAACACCTGATTGCTACCGAAATTTGATGCTAAATGCAGGCTTCACGCGACCGCGTACGGTATTGGATCGACCGCTCCGGCCTCGCGAAATGCTCGCAGTCTCAGAACGCAGCTCTCGCATACACCGCAGGCTTCGGTCTCACCGGAATAGCATGACCAACTTACATGGAACGGTGCGCCCAATTCAACTCCCAGCCGGACGATCTCGTTTTTTCGCATCGCGATCAGCGGTGTTTCCACCCGAATCTCGCCCTCCTTCGTTCCCATCCGGATGAGCTGATTGAAGGCGTCATAGTAGGCCGGCCGACAGTCCGGATACCCCGAGCTGTCCTGCTCTACCGCCCCGATAAACACCGTCTTCGCGCCCAGCACCTCCGCCCAGCTCACGGCCGCAGAAAGAAAGTGAGCATTGCGGAACGGAACATAGGTCACCGGGATCTCGCTGCCGATCTCAGCTTCATTTGCCGATGCCTCCGGGACAGCAATCGCATGGTCGGTCAGCGCCGATCCGCCGATGCGCCGGAAAAGGTCGATCTTCAAAGGCAGCAGCTCGCGCACGCCGACAAGTCGCGCTATCTCCTGGGCCGACTTTAGTTCCCGCGCCTCAGTCCTTTGCCCATAGCTGAAGTGGATCGCATACACCTCGTAATCCCTTGCCGCCAGCGCAGCGCACACGCAGGAGTCCATCCCGCCCGAGAGGCAGACCACGGCACGCGGGCGACCGGTTTCAGAACTGTGTCATCGCCAGCCTCCAGCTCCTTCTGTTCCTCCTCCGTCAGCTCATCGCCCGCACTGCCGAGTAACTGCCGCGCCGCCTCCTCATCCTGCTTGTGAACCAGCAGCCGTGCACGAAAGGCCAGTGCCAACAGGCTGTTTGCATTCTCTCCCTGAAGAAAGCACTCGATTCCTGCCGACTCAAGCATTCCCTTCGCCATCTGGGCGTTGGCCGGCTCGAGAAACTTGCCGACCGTCACAAACTTATCCGGATCTACGATCAAATCGCTCATCAATGGTCTTTCTATGGTGCTTCCTAAGTCTAAAGTTTGCCCCACATGAAATGTCATTCCGACCGAAGCGCGCAGCGAAGTGGAGGAATCTGCTGTTTCTTCGGCTTGCGTCGGAACAAATGCTATAACTCACCGCCATGAGATTCCGATTCGCGTTCCTCGGCCTATTTATCTTCATACGATTGCAAACGCGCAGTAATGGTGCCCCAGAACAGATGCGCCCGAATCTGCACCGGCATATGCCGCGCGTCGTCGGTGTACCAGACCCAGATATTGCCGCGGTTCTTCACGACGCCCTCATCCGCGGTCGGCTCCACCCGAATCGTCTGGAAGGTCCCGGCCGGCGTCTTGATCTCTTCCTTGGCCTCCACCTTCATCGTTACGGTCACCGTCCGCATCGAGTCCGCCAGCGGAAACCGGATGGTCTGCCCGACCACCATCGGCTGCGACGCCGCGTAAAAGATCGCCGACAGCGAGTCCGTCACGCACGCCGGAATCGACGCCGTCTGTTCCTTTGACGTTCCCTTCACCAGATTTTTCTCTATCTGTTTCTGCTTGCCCTGCGCGTAGTCGAAGGTCAGGTCGCTCGACACCTTGCGCCGGCCCTCCTGCAACTGCTTGCTGAAACCGGTCGAACAGCCCGTCTTGGTATCGAACCCTGCCTGAAACTTGTCCACCACCGGAAACAGCATCGTCACCGCCCCCACCGAGCCTCCCGAGGCGTTGATTTTCTGTACGGTCCCCTCCTGCTCCAGCTGAAACACCGCGGTGCCCGCGGTAAACACCCGCCAGTCCACCGTGAACGTCAGCGTGCGTTTGGCAGGGAAGACGTACTCCGGCAGCGGAGGTTGCAGCGTCGGAATAACCACTGGCGCGGGACCGGTTTCGGCCCCAGACCCAGCAGCTGCGCTCTCGCAGGTAGGTGGCCTGCGCAATACAACATCAAGAGAATCAACGCCAGGGACCGGTCAAGCTTCGACAAAGGGCAGCACTCGCACGAGTTGATGTGTGGGCGGTTTCGCCCCAGCCCCCACGCCTTCAGCGCAGATCCGCAATCACCATTGGTGTTGCAGAAAAAGCCGGACCGCCAGCGCCAGATAGATCGCGCCGGCACCCATTAAAGCATTGTACTCGCGGTGATGCCGCCATTGCTGCCAGGAGAACCTGCCCCCGCTCGCGTTCTCGTTCGCCGGAAACTCCGCCGCCGTCAACCTGGGCAAGAGCCTCGGAACCTTTGCCGCGTACTCGTCGAAGCCCGCAAAGTGCTCCCGCAGATAGCCCTCCTCCCCCTGAATCGTGGGAATGTAGATCGCGGCGAACAACACAGCCAGCGCAATCAGAAGGATCCAGCTCCCCGCCGCCACCGCAAACCCGAACGCAATCATCATCGAGCCCAGATACAGCGGATTCCGCGTATACGCGTAAGGTCCGGTCCGCGTCAGCTCGGCGTTCTTGCGCACATACCCCGCCGCATACGCCCGCAGCCAAACCCCAGGCACGACCAGCAACAGACTGAGCAGCATCGTCTTACCCGTCGGCCGCGCCAGCCAGAGAAAGACTCCGGCAAAGACAAATCCCAGCGGCACCCGGATGCGCCGTGCGATCTTCTGCCATCTCGTTCTTTCGCTCACACCTTCACCTTATCCTGTCCGCGCTGCAACAACTCCAGCGCCGCCTCCACAACCTCCTCGGTCGTGATCTGCATCAACCCACCCTCTGTCTCGTCGATGCCGCGAATGGTCCACGCGGCTGGAACTGTGCCGCAACACGCGCGAGACCGTCCCATAAGGCCCATTCCGCGCCGGATCCGTCGGCCCAAACAGCCCGACCACCGGCCTTTCCAGCGCCGCCGCCAGATGCAGCGGCCCGGTATCGCCTGCGATCACAACCCCGGCACGCCGCACCAGCGCGATCATCTGCCCGACAGAGCAGGGAACCAGCGTTGCCGCCCCACCGCTCGCCTCGACAACCGTTTCTTCCCGCCTCGTCCTGCGGCGACTCGGCATTCACCAGCGTACGGAATCCCGCCCGCCCCAACGCCGCCGCCACTGCGCCATATCGCTCCGCCGGCCATCGCTTCGCTCCCCAGCCAGCGGTAGGGGCGATCAACGCAAACCGCTCCGCAGCCCCAGCCAGCAACCCATCGCACCACTGCTCCGCCGCGGGATCGACAGGCAACGTCACCTTCGCGGGCCTTAGTGTCTCTCCCACCGCTGCGCCCAGCAGTTCGCAACCCTGCTCCACCACATGCGTCGCGCTCAATCTGATCTTTTGCTTGTAGAACCACGCCGCCGGAGCCTCCCGCGGCACTGCGGCCCCCACATACACGGCCGCGCTAGCCATCCGGCCCACCATCGCCGAACGGATCGATCCCTGCATATCGACACAAATGTCATAGCGATCTCCCAGCAGCTCCCGCCGCAGCCAACGGATATCCTTGATCGTGTTCAGAGAAAACGGTCGTCGCTTCCACTCCCGCGTCGGCACCGGCGACCACCGATCCACCAGCGGCCTGCGCGAGTCGCGTCCCGAAAACTTCCACGCCACATCATGAAACTCACTCTCCGCCTGCAGCAACTCCCGCCACGACCGGCTCAATCGCCCACCCAATCACCCAATCCGGGTGCTGCTCCCGCAGCGCCGCCACCGCGGGCATCGCGTGCAGCACATCCCCCATCGCCCCAATCCGCACAATCAACACGCGGAGCGGACGATCCCCCCGGGGCGCGACAGCAGCGTGAAAGCGAGTGGAATCCGTTGCCAAGCCTCAATTTTCTCACGCAGTCGTAAACCAGTAGACCGATTGGGCAGGCCAACTAATGTTTGCGCCGGTCCAGCCGCCCGACCATCGAGACCAGTTGCGACAGCGACTCCTGTTCCTCGAGCAGCTCCACACTGAGCCGCGCCACGACGATCGGCCCAATCGTCCCGAGATGGTCGTGCAGGATCGGCGTCAGCTTCACCGCGTCCTTCTCCGTCGTCACGAATCCGTTCGCTTCAACCTGTCGCGCACGCTCGATCAACCGGCGGACATCGCCGTCGTCGTATGCATGGTGATCAGGAAAGATCATCGTGTCCATCGGCTCATAGCCTTGCGCGGCCAGCATCTTGGTAAAACTCTCCGGCCGTGCGATGCCGCAGAAGGCGAGCGGCTTGGTAGGCAGCGCCACCGCGCCCCGCTTCACCCAGACTCAAACTGCGCCGAATCACCCAGATTGCGGGCGTTTTCTTTTGTCCACTCAACCCTGCAACCACGCTGCGCAGCGAAGCCGCCTCTTCCTCGCGCAACACCACGATATCGGCCTCCGCGAGCGCCGACAGCGGCTCGCGCAGATTCCCGGCGGGAAGCAAGGTGTCCTCCACGTCCGCCTGCGTCAGCAGAACGATATCAACGTCGCGCGCCAGCTTTCGATGTTGAAATCCATCATCCAGCAGATGCACCATCAGCTTCTCCGAGGGCTCATCGTGTTCCGCCATCACGCCCGCCTGGTACCGGTCCGCACCAACGAAGACCGGCACGCCCGATCGCTGCGCCAACAGCACCGGCTCGTCACCCTGCCATGCCGCGTCGTCGAACGGCTCGACCCGCGAAGTCATGTCGGAGCTTCGCTTATACCCCCGCGTCAGAATTCGTACCGCATAGCCACGGTGACGAAGAATCCTCGCCAGCAACAACACCATCGGCGTCTTTCCTGCGCCGCCCGCAGACACACTGCCCACGCTGATCACCGGGCTCTCCAACCGGCTCTGCTTCAGCCATCCCAACTGAAACAATCGCCTCTTCACGGCCAGCGCCGCCCCATACAGCGGAGCCAGCGGCAGCAGCCATGGCCTGGGTGTACTCATCGCACTGCCGCCGATCTCTCCTGCAGCAGTGCCATCAACGCTTGCACCGTTCTCGCCGTTGCCCCCGCCTGTGCGTCAAACACAGCGCGCCCCCGGTTGCCGATCGCAGCTGCTTTCTCACGATTCTTCAGCAAATCGGCCAATACACGATCTAAATCATCTTGTCGCTCGACCACAACAATGCCATCCGCCGCTCGCATTCGCTCCACGACATCGCGAAAGTTCTCATACGACGGCCCCATCACCACCGGCACGCCAAACCGCGCCGCCTCCAGCGGATTGTGTCCTCCCCTTCGCACCAGGCTTCCGCCGACGAAGGCGACGCTTGCCAATTCATAGACAGCCGCCAGGTCCCCGATCGTGTCCAGCAGAATATTTCCGCCCCGTTCGACCGAGCCCTGCCGTTCCCGCAAGCAATTCCGTCGCCCTTACCGTGCCATACTCCTTCATCACGGAGTATGCTGCCGCGAACCGCTCAGGATGACGCGGAGCCACAACAATCACAGCCTCCGGAACGTCCTTCAACACGGACGGCCAGTACTGCATCAGCAGACGTTCTTCCTCGCCTTCGCTTCCTGCTACGGTACTTCCCGCCACCACCAGTGGCCTGTCGCCTACTGCATTGCGGATGAGTTCTGCAACGCGGCTCTGCTGCGGCGCTCTCACGTCATACTTCAAATTCCCACTGACGCGCACGGCGTCCGCGCGAGCACCCATCTCAGTGAGCCGCCTCGCATCCTCGTCACTCTGCACCAGATACAGCGCAACCCGCCGCAACATGGTGCGCCAAAGCGCACGCATCCGCACTCCGCGAGCGAACGAGCGGTCGCTGACCCGGGCGTTCACCACCGCCACCGGCACGCCTGCGCGCTCACATTCCACCAGCATTCGCGGCCACAATTCGCTCTCCATCAAAACCAGCATCCTCGGCCGCAGTACTCTAAGATAAGCCCTTACCGCCCAGCCAAGATCGAGCGGATAGAAAAACACCCGGTCTGCACCGAACCGCTCTCGCGCCAAAGCCTGTCCAGTCGCTGTCGTCGTCGACACGACAACAACCCATCCATCGCCCAGCGCCGCCTCCAGCTCTGCCACCAGCCGCGTCGCCGCCATCGTCTCGCCCACCGACACAGCATGAACCCAAACCACCTCGCGCCCGGCCACTGCTGCCCGTAGTTCCCTCGGCACCATCCCCAGCCGCCCGGGGAGTCCTGCGCGGTATCGTCCGCTGGTCGCCATTCGCAGCAGCCAGTACGGTGCCCCCAGAACCAGGGCTGCCAGCAACAGCAAGCTGTACACGATCATCACTGTTGCGTTTCCTCGCTTTACCTTGTGCGCCAGCGAAGATGATAATCAACTTGGCCATGAAGTCCCACTTATTCCCTAAGATTCCGCTCCTGGTAGTAACTACAACCTGCCTCATCGCGGTAACCTCCTTCGCCTCCGACAAACCCAGGAAGGCCCCGCCCGCAAAGCCCGCGAACCAATACGCCACCTTCGACGCCCACCCCAAAGAGCAGGTCACCGTCGCCGCCGAGCCCTGCGACGACCCCAAGGACTGCGACTTCTTCCGCCTCCCTTACATCCAGCACGGCTTCATATCCCAGTTCGCGTCATCTTCACCAACGACAGCGACACCGCGCTCTCGCTCGACGACGCCCGCATCCAGTTCATCTCCGTCAACAACGACAAGATTCCCGCCGCAACCGACGACGACATCCAGCGCCGCCTCTTCTCCACCAAAGGCGCCGCAGGGCAAAAAATACCCTCTCCCGCTCCCTCTGCCTCCGATCACTGTCCACGACAAGCCCGTCGACAAGCAGATCACGCAGGACGAGGACGACTTCGGCTTCAAAAGCACAACCGTCAACGCGCACAGCACCCTCGCCGGCTACCTCTTCTACGACGTTCGCCAGCTCAACGATTACCCGCTCAGAGGGGCCGAGCTCTACATCAAGATGGTTCACACCCTCCCCGACAAAGACGGCAACAAGAAAGATCTCTTCGACTTCAACATCCCCTTCGACAAATGGCTCGCCGCACAATCCGGGGCCAAGCCCTCTGAGAAGCCCCCCGAAACCTCACCCAAACTCTAAGCACACGGAAAGAATCAGCGATGACCCAGTCTTCACCGCACCAGAACCATTCGCTTAACCTCCGCCCTGCCACGCCCGCCGACGTTCCACAGATACTCACCTTCATCCGCGACCTCGCCGAGTACGAACGCGAACCCGACGCCGTCCACGCCACCGAGGCCGATCTTCTACGCGATGGCTTCGGCCCCGAAAAACGCTTCGACTGCCTCATCGCGGAACTGCGCGAATCCGGCACGACCATCCCTGTCGGCTTCGCTCTCTACTTTCACAACTACTCCACCTGGCGCGGCCACGCCGGCATCCACATCGAAGACCTTTACGTTCGTCCGGAGCAGCGCGGGAAGGGAATCGGCAAAGCGCTGCTCACTCGCGTAGCCGCCATCGCAGTCGCCGAGGGCTGCTCGCGCCTGCAATGGGACGTGCTCGAGTGGAACACACCGGCCATCAGCTTCTACAAGCAGATGGGCGCACAAATGCTGACCGACTGGCGCACAATGCGCGTCACCGGCCAGGGACTGCATACTCTCTCTAACTGCTGAAGCCACTCCAAGTCGGAACGCCGTGGCTGTCCTGCGGGCCTGTTACAAATCGCGAAAATGGCACGTCACTTCCTGAGACAAGAAGAGACGCGCCATTTTCGCGCATTTCCGCTTCTGTTGCTTCTAAGCCACTAGACGCCGACGTACCACTCCGGCCACTGCCAAAAGTCCCGTTCCCAAAAGTGCAAACGAGCTGGGCTCGGGTGTAGTTCCAGGGTTGGTTGTTCCGAGAGCGCCAATGTAGGCCGTTGTGTCGAGTATGTTGTCGCTTGTGTCGGAGATGATGAACGTCAGCGTGTTGGTCCCCGAGTGGACAGCTCCACTGAATGTATTGATTGGATCGCCATTGCAGGCAAGAACACCATCGAGCTCCGTTCCAGCGATGGCCGCGAAACAAGGATGATCGATGTTGACCGGCTGCCCACCGACGAAAGCAATGTTGGTGCCGTTCAAGTAGAGACCAAAGGCATCGACAAACGAAGAACCGACGAATTCCGGAAACTCCTCTGACCCGAAGGCCACGTTGAAGAAGATGTTGCTGACGCCTGGATCAACCGTAAATGTCAGGTCGAGTTCCGTTACATCGAAGTGGCCAGTATTTCCGCTGGTCAACGGATTCAGCAACAAAGCCTTGTGCCGCAGTCCCGGTACGTCCATACGATTCGTAGTTGTGGTCCTGGATGTGTTTGGTCCGGAGCCATAAGTTGCGGCATTTCCAGTGCTGATGACTGCACCAGACCCAAGTCCGTAGATGTTCGTAAACGTTCCAGTCGATGCCGCGCCAGATCCGTTCGACTGGCCCTGAAGCGTGGCATTGGTTACAGTAACGCCCGTATTTCCGGCAGTTACTGCGTTCGCCAGTTGAGTTGCGTTGGTGTTGATTGTCACTGCATCTGCGAAGGCGAAGCCAGTTGTAGAGACGGCCAAAAGTGCAAACGTCGCAAGCGAGCGTTTTCGCATGAATCCTCCAAAAGGATCAGGAATTTGAATTGTGGGGGGCCGAGAGGCTCTGGAGAAGAAGGGGGCCGAGGGACCGAGCGTTCGTGGGCGAGCGCGCCTGGCAACTCAAATTGCGAGAGTGGGGCAGCGATCTCGGTAGTGCAATCCAGTAACCAAAATTGTCGAATAGCATCCCTTGACAGCACGACACTTAGTAAAATGGTCGCTTGGGCACTATGAAAACACTTGCAGAGTATGTGGAACTTCCGGGTCACTGCGGCTTGATATCTCTCCAATGAAAAAAATCAAAGTTATCGGCGGCGGTCTGGCCGGCCCTGAAGCCGCCCTGCAAGCCGCAACACGCGGCTGCGAAGTCGACCTCTACGAGATGCGCCCCACTCGCTCCACCGAAGCCCACCAGACCAGCGACTTCGCCGAACTCGTCTGCTCCAACTCGCTTAAGTCCGAGTCGGAAAACACAGCACCCTGGCTCCTGAAACAGGAGATGCGCCGCGCAGGCAGCATCCTCCTCGCTGAAGCCGACGCCTCCGCCGTCCCTGCAGGCCACGCTCTCGCCGTCGACCGCGTCGAATTCTCGAAACGCGTCGCCGCAGCGCATCGCCGCCGAACCGCGCATCACGATCCACCGCGAAGAGATCACGCAGCTCTACGAAGACGATCCCAATACCCTCACCATCCTCGCCAGCGGCCCGCTCACCAGCCCCGCGCTGGCTGCGGAGTTGCAACGCCTCACCGGCTCTGACCATCTCGCCTTCTACGACTCCATCTCCCCAATCGTCGACGCAACCACCATCGACATGTCCAAGGTCTACTTCGCCGCGCGATACGACAAGGGCACAGCCGACTACATCAACTGCCCCTTCACTAAAGAGGAGTACGACCGCTTCCTCGAAGCCCTGACCACCGCGGAGGCCGTCGAAGCCAAAGACTGGGAGAAGTTCCCCGTCAGCGGCACCGCAGAAAAACTACAGTACTTCGAGGGCTGCCTCCCCATCGAAGAGACCGCCCGCCGCGGCCGCGACACTCTTCGCTTCGGCCCCATGAAGCCCGTCGGCCTCACCGATCCGAAGACTGGCCGTTGGCCCTACGCCGTCGTTCAGCTTCGCCAGGAGAACCTCCGCGCCGACAGCTACAACCTCGTCGGCTTTCAGAATCACCTAAAGTACGGCGAACAGAATCGCGTTCTGAAACTCATCCCCGGCCTCGAAAACGCGACCTTCCTGCGCTACGGCCAGATCCACCGCAACACCTACATCCACGCTCCATCGCTTCTTACCGAAACCCTCCAGCTAAAGGCCCATCCGAACATCATGATCGCCGGCCAGCTCTCCGGCGTCGAAGGCTACACCGAATCCATCGCCTCGGGCATGCTGGCCGGTATCTACGCCGCTTCCCTCACCAACGGCAACGCTCCCACACCCGCGCCCCGCCTCAGCGCCAACGGCTCTCTCACCCACTACATCACCCACTCCGAGACAAAAAAATTCCAACCCGCCAACATCACCTTCGACCTGCTTCCACCCCTCGAAGAAGACCTCCGCAAGAGAATCCGCGACAAAAAAGAACGCCACCGCATTCAGTGCGAACGTGCCTTGGAAGCCTGGCAGCAGTGGTTGGCTTCACAACAAAGACTGTTATCCTGAGCGGCGCAGCGAAGTCGAATATGCTTGCCCTGAGCTTGTCGCAGAAATCTGCGGTTGTTGCTCGCGTTAGTAGAAATAGGCTCAACTCACCTAGCCTTCTCGAGGGAAAACAGGATTTAGCTTGGAACTATTTCAAGTCGAAATTCACTTCAATGTTTATCGAAACTCTAACCGGGTTTCCGTTCTCGATAGCGGGTTTGAATTTATATTGTTTGACCGCCTCGACTGCATTCTCATCCAGTCCCATTCCGACGCCGCGAATGACACGGATGTAGAGAGGCTTGCCTTTCTCGTCCACAATTAGGCCTACGAGGACTGTTCCTCCGACTTTTTTATCTTTGGCTTGTGGGGAAAATTTGGGATCGACTGCGTACAAGAGGATTGGGGGTGAAACTCCGCCTCCTACCTTTCTGGGAACGAGGTCAGTAGAAGAGGTAGTTATTGGGTTGGCAGGTTGATCGAGGTTGTAGTAAACGGCAACCACGGTCTTGACCTCAATGGGTCGTTCATTTTGGAGGTAAGGTTTGAACTTCCATTGCTGTACGGCATCGCGTGCACTTGCGGCTAGAAGCGGTGGTCCGTCGACAGAGACTATTTAGACACGTCTCCTTGCGGGGAGATAACAATAACGAGGACGACGGGACCTTGAAGGTGTCCGGCTATGGCATCTTGGGGATAGACGGGATTAGGTTGGCAGATTGCCTGCATAGTGGCAATGCCGACGTTAGCGGGGCAGATGAGATCGCCTGTGCCTCCTCAGTCTGTTGCAACATCGGATAGCTTTCGGCCGTAGCTATCCTACGAGTAATGAGCGTGGTAGCAAACAGAATTGAGATTCCGAACGTACGCCCTTGGCAATATTTACTTAATGGTTGAATGCGGCTCTCCATGTGAGAGGGAGTGTAGCATCCGTGCTGGGTTGCCAAGTCGGGAAATCGAGGCCTAGCCAGCCGTAGATTTTATGGATAGGACGATAGGTGCCTTGAATCACTCTTCCTTCTTCTTATTCCGCGCCTTGATCTTGAACCATATCGGACTCCCGATGAATCCGAAGTTCTCGCGAATCTGGTTCGCAAGAAATCGCTCAAACGAGAAATGCATCTTGATGTCCTTATCGGTAAACAGCACAAACGTAGGCGGAGCGACTGCGGCCTGCGTCATGTAATAAATCCTCACGCGCTTATTCATCGGCACAGAAGCCTTCTGGAAGTCCACCTTCTCCAGAAACCGATTCATCTGCCCGGTAGTGACGCGCTTCCGCCGCTCCCGCGCCACCAGCTCGACCTTCTTGAACACCTGCTCGATGTTCTTTCCATCGGCAGCCGAGATAAACAGTAGCGGTGCATAGTCCAGGTACTTCAACTTATCGCGAACGTCCTGCTCGTAGAGCTTCTGATCGGCCGGCGGCTTGCCGTCAAACAATCGCATTCCATCCTTGCCGGTCCGCGTCATCAGATCCCATTTGTTCACGACGATGATCACCGAGCGCCCGCTCTCATGCGCATACCCGCCGATGTTCGCGTCCGCCGCAGCCACACCCTCCGCCGCATCGATCACCAGCAGCGAAACATCCGCCGCCTCCAGATGCTTCCGCGCCATAATCACCGACAGCTTCTCCGCCATCAGCTTCGTCTTGCCCTTCCTGCGAATCCCCGCCGTATCGACAAACCGGAACGCATGTCCATCCCGCTCGACGACCTCATCCACCGCATCCCGCGTCGTCCCGGCAATCGGCGACACAATCGCCCGCTGCGTTCCGGTCAGCGCATTCAGCAGCGTGCTCTTGCCCACGTTCGGCCGCCCGATGATCGCAATCTTCGTCTCCCGGCTCTCATACTCGCCATGCGACCGCAGCCTCCGCACCTGCTTCGCCGCCGGATCGATGGAAGCGCCAGGTGAAACCGAAAAATCAGGGCCACTCTCATCCTCCTCGGCCTCGTCGTTCTCCGTCAGCATCACCTCAGGCTCTTCGATCACCTCCTCCGGCTCCGGAAGCACATCGAACACCTCATCCAGCAGATCCCCAATGCCACTCCCATGCTCTGCCGAGATCGGCAGCACATTCCTGAACCCCAGCCGCCGAAAGTTCTCCGCGCCGGCATTCATCGCATCGGTGTCCATCTTGTTCACCGCGAGAAACACCGGCTTCCCGCCGCGCAGTAACAAACGAGCAAGTTCAAGATCAGGCGAAGCCAGCTCCGTCCGTCCGTCGACCACCATCACGATCGCATTCGCCTCTTCGAGCGCCACCTGCGCCTGCCGAAAGATCTCCGCCGGAATCAGCGCCTCATCATCCGGCACAACGCCGCCCGTATCGACGATGCGCGCCTCACGCCCCATCCACTCAATCTCGCCGTAGATGCGGTCACGCGTAATCCCAGGCTCATCGCCAACGATCGAGCGCCGCGATCCCGTCAGCCGATTGAACAGTGTGCTCTTGCCCACATTCGGCCGCCCGCAAACCGCAATCAGCGGCAGCTCCCGAGCCTCGGCACTCTCGGTCTCAGTGACCATCTGCGACGCCAGCAGTTCCACATCGCGCCAGTCTTCTTCCGGGTCAATCCGCTCGCGCCCGGCAACATTCTCCGACCGCGGCGTCTGCCGCCCCACAATCCCATCCGCCGGCCGCGCATAGTTGGGCCGAGCCGTCGCGGCAGGCTTCTTCGGCGGAGCACCCGGACGAATCGCCTTCCGCTTCTCCCGCTCCGGCGACTGCTTCGTCACCCGCGAAGCCTTCTCCGCCGCCGCCCGCTTCGTCGAAAGCATCTTCCGCTTCCGCGGATCAACCGCCCCCGTCGTCGGCGTAGCCTTTGGCGCACGCCCCTTCTTAGGCCTCGTACTAGCCTGCCGATGCTTCTTCCCTAATCTTTTTTTTCCCTGCGCCATTGTCTAAGTGCCTTCCGACACAACAGCGCCAACACTCATTATAGGGAGTTTGCTCACTGAGTCTGGGCCGATGACGGGTAGCTCAGAAGATTCGAATCCTTCCGTTCGGTACCACGACCGAAGCTCACTTCACTTGACAAAAATAACGACTCAAACCGCCCCACCGAAAGTTGAGTCAGGACCGAACATCGATTAAAGTCCAACATGTCTAACTCAAGTCCAGGGCTAAAGTATCTACTTCGAAGACTTTGCACACTTTTGCCGGGGGAGGGGGAGGGGTACGGCTATCATTAGGCTAGCCCGTCCCGTGTCCACCTCGCCCCCCATCTCGATCACCCCCGCCACCGAGCCAGTCTCGGACCGCCTGCCCTCACTTCACGATTTCTTCGCCCCCGGAGGCATCCTCTCCCAATCCTCCCTCAACTTCGAGCACCGCCGCGGCCAGTACGAGATGGCTCGCGCCATCGAATCCGCCTTCAAAGAAAAGCGCCACCTCATCGTCGAAGCCGGCACCGGCACCGGCAAGACCCTCGCCTACCTCCTGCCCGCCCTGCGCCTCGCTCGAGAACGCCAGCAGCGCATCATCATCTCCACCGGCACAAAAAATCTGCAGGAGCAGCTCTTCTTCAAGGACGTCCCCTTCCTCGAATCGCTGCTCGGCCCGCTGAAGGTCTGCTACATGAAGGGCCGCGCGAACTATCTCTGCCGCCACAAGCTCTACGCCCTGCGCGACAACCCGCTCCTCCACGGCCTCGAAGAGATCGACCAGTTCCACCACATCGCCCAGTGGGAGAAGACCACCGAAACCGGCGACCGCGCCGAGATCGACGCCCTCCCCGAAACCTCCGCGCTCTGGGCCAAACTAGACGCCCGCACCGAAGCCTGCCTCGGCCAGACCTGCCCCGACTGGGAGCGCTGCTTCGTCACCACCATGCGCCGCAAAGCGCTCGAGTCCGACATCGTCATCGTCAACCACCACCTCTTCTTCGCCGACCTCAGCATCAAGCAGCAGGCCGCCAACGCCCCGACGCCGGCATCCTGCCCGAAGCCGCCGCCGTCATCTTCGACGAGGCCCACGAACTCGAAGAGGTCGCCTCCAACTACTTCGGCATCGGCCTCAGCAATCAGCGCATCGACGAACTCATCCGCGACGTCGACCTGATGCTGAAGGCCAAGAAAGCCAGCACCTCAGCCATCGAGAGCGCCTGCGCCATCCTCAAGGATCGCTCGCGCATGTTCTTCGCGATTCTCCCGACAGAGTCGGCAGGACTGCCCGGAGGCCCCGGCCGCATGCCCTTCCACAATCGCGAAGCCTTCCTCGAAGAGAGCGGCGACTACTACACCGGCGTCCTCAACGCGCTCACCCGTCTCGAAGGCGAACTCGACCACCTCAAGAACGTCGAAGAATCCCCCGGCCTGCGCAAACGCGCCGCCGACATCCGCGCCCACCTCGCCTTCCTCCTCGAATCTCCCGACCGCAACACCGTCTTCTGGATCGAACGCCGCGCCGCAGGAGGAGTCCGCAACCTCGCCCGCGGCGCTGCCCACGCAGCCTTCCACACCCATCTCCAGGCCACCCCCATCGACGTCTCCGAACTCCTCACCTCCACGCTCTTCGACAACTACAACTCCGTCGTCCTCACCTCCGCCACCCTCACCGTCTCCGGAGGCTTCGACCACATCCGCCGCCGCCTCGGTCTCACCACCACACGCGAGTTAGTCGTCCCCTCGCACTTCAACTACGAAAAGCAAGCCCTCCTCTACCTCCCGCCCAACATGCCCGACCCGCGCGAGCCCGACTTCCCTGAAAAAGCCGCCGAGCGCATCCGACGCGTCCTCGAGATCACCAAGGGCCGCGCCTTCTGCCTCTTCACCAGCTACACGCAGATGCGCAACACCCACGAGCGCCTCCTCGCCGAACTCCCATACCCACTTCTCCTCCACGGCACCGCACCTCGCCACGTTCTCCTGCAGCAGTTTCGCGACACCCCCAACGCAGTCCTCTTCGGCACCTCATCCTTCTGGCAGGGAGTCGACGTCCAGGGCGACCAACTAAGCTGCGTCATCATCGACCGCCTCCCCTTCGCCGTCCCCAGCGACCCCGTAGTCGAAGCCCGCATGGAAGCCATCGAAGCTCTCGGCGGCAAACCCTTCTTCGACTATCAGGTCCCCAACGCCGTCATCACGCTCAAGCAGGGCTTCGGCCGCCTTATCCGCTCGCTCTCCGACCGCGGCGTCCTCATGCTCCTCGACCCCCGCATCCAGCGCCAGCGTTACGGCCGAATCTTCCTCGAATCCCTACCCCCCTACCGTCTCACCCAGAACATCACCGACGTCGAGCAGTTCTTCCAAAAACCCTCATAAGGTTTCATTGCAACGCCGGCGCTACGACACGCCGCGATGTCCGCTGCCGGGCCAACTCCCTCATCGCGTTTCACATCAGACTTAACCAGACTGCGCTCGCGGGACCGAGCAATTCGCACTGGTATTTGGCGGCCCGGCAGCTTGGAAACTCCTGTTTCCGTAGAAAGGTTCAGCTCTATGACATTTTTACGTTCTACCCTTGTGGCCTCGGCTGCAATCGCTTTCCTGTGTCTGCCCGGCAGCCCTTCCGCCGTGCAAGCGTTCGCGCAAACAGGCTCAGCGCAAACGCCCGACACCTCGAAACCACCCGACAACTCGAAGCAGAACAAGAATCATGCACAAACCGCGGATGATCAGACCAATGACAAGTCCGACCGCGCCACCACCCAGAAGATTCGCAAAGCCATCATGGCCGACAAGAATCTCTCGACCTATGCTCACAACGTCAAGATCATCACTGCCAATGGAGCAGTCACTCTGAAAGGCCCCGTCCAGTCAGAGGACGAGAAGCAGAAGGTCGCCTCGGAAGCAGCTAGCGTGGTCGGGCCCGACAAGGTCACCAACGATCTAACCGTCAAGCAGTAGTCGCTTGTCACGAAATATCAATCTCGCTGCAGCAGCAGCCAAGGAGCAACAATCATGTCCAGCAAAAACGTCGCTGTCTTCGGTATTTACGCAACACCCGGCACCGCAGAGGCGGCAGTCGATCATCTGCTCGCCAACGGCTTCACCAACTCAGCTATCTCCGTTCTTCTTCCCGATGACGAAAGCACCCGCGCCTTCGCTCACGAAAAGCAAACTAAAGCTCCTGAGGGCACAACGACCGGAGCCGTCACCGGTGGTGTGATCGGCGGAACGCTCGGTCTGCTCGCAGGCATTGGCGCTCTCGCTATCCCCGGCGTCGGTCCACTCATCGCAGCCGGCCCAATCATGGCGACACTCGCAGGCGCAGGTGCAGGCGGAGCCGTAGGTGGTCTGGTCGGAGCTCTCGTCGGTATGGGTATCCCCGAATACGAAGCCAAGCGTTACGAAGGCGCCGTCAAAGGCGGCGGAACTCTGCTGTCGGTTCACTGCGACACCTCCGAGCAGGTCGATGCCGCCAAAAACGCTCTGAAGAGCACCGGCGCTCGCGACATCTCCTCCTCCAGCGAGGCAGGCTCGAAGGACACCTCCGGCGGCCGCGGAACCTTCGGCAACATCGCTGAGGGCGAGAGGCTCTCTCGTACCCGCCGGGACCGCGAAAGAGTCCTCGAACAGGACGAGGTGGTCACCGCCGACCGCACCACAACTAGGTACTGATCACCGCTCACAAGTTGCAACTTATACGCGAGCCCGCTCAACTCAACGAGCGGGCCTTTTTTTTCTGCTACCGAGCTCCCGCACCACAACCTCCACCGCGCCGTAAAATAGAACCATCCCCATGGGCCGCAATCTCTACATCCTCGCTGGCAGCCTCATCCTCTTCGCTCTGATCTCCTGCGGCATCGCCTACACCAACATCGCGCGACAGCCCGGTTCCCCTGGAGACGTTGCTCTTTGGCGCACGATGGGCCTCGGTTTCCTCGTCGTCGGTCTCCTCGTCGCCCTGGCCGGCATCTTGTCGTCGTTATTCGAGCAGGCCGAGCGCCGCGCGGAAGAGGCCCGCCGGGCCAGGCGCAGACGCTAAGAATCAGCATAAAACAGTACAATCAAAGTACAAGCTGAAGCCGCGCCGTCTCAGCTCCCATCTAAATCACAGACGCGGCAATCGAAGGGATTCCAGAGTCATGTTTGAAGTAACCGTAGAAGCCGGCTTCTCCTCCGGCCACTACCTCCGCAACTATCGTGGCAAGTGCGAGAACCCGCACGGCCACAACTACAAGGTCTTCATCACCCTCCAGGGCAAAGACCTCGACGAAGCCGGTCTGCTGCTCGACTTCAAACTCCTCAAGCAGGTCATGCGCCCTGTCGTCGACTACCTCGACCACCAGATGATCAACGATCTCGAGCCATTCACCACGCTCAACCCTTCAGCCGAAAACCTCGCCCGCTACTTCTACGACAAGACCAAACTGCAGCTCCACGACATGACCCAGGGCCGCGTCACGGTGAAAGACTGCACCCTCTACGAAACCGACACCAGCTTCGCCCGCTACTACGAGTAAGCCGCCCTCCAATGCACCTCATCGAACTCTACAAATCCGTTCAGGGAGAATCCTCCTTCGCCGGCCTCCCCTGCATCTTCGTTCGCCTCGCCGGCTGCAACCTTCGCTGCGCCTGGTGCGACTCCGAGTACACCTTCACCGGCGGCAAGCCCTTCACGCTCGACGAAGTCGAGCAGCAGATCAAAGCCCTCGCACCCTGCACCCTGGTTGAGTTCACCGGCGGCGAGCCCATGCTGCAAGCCAAAGAGCTTCTCCCCCTGATGGATCGCCTCCTCGCCCAGAACTTCACGCTGATGATCGAGACCAGCGGAGAGCGTCCGCTGGCCGATGTCCCAAAAGCCGTCCACAAGATCGTCGACGTCAAATGCCCCGGCGCAGGCAGCGCGGCCAACACCTTCCGTCTCGAAAATCTCGAAGCACTCACGAAAAGTGATGAGGTCAAATTCGTCATCACCAATCGCGAAGACTACGACTTCGCCCGCGACTTCATCCGCGGGCACACACTCCACGAAAAAGCCGGACAGATTCTCCTCAGCCCCGCCTTCACCAAATCGCCAAGCCCCCAGCGCACCGCCGACAATATGGCTCTCGACCCCCGCAAACTCGTCGAGTGGATGCTGGCCGACGGCCTGCCCGCACGCCTCTCCCTTCAGATACACAAGTTCATCTGGGAGCCAATGAAGAAAGGCGTCTAGCGCCGCTTTTCTGATGGTGTATGGCGCGCACGAATTGATAAACTACGCGCCAATGTCCACCGTAGCCGAAGCCATCACAGTCAAACGCGCTCGCCTCGAATCGGTCGACGTTGTCCGAGGCGTCATCATGATCATCATGGCGCTCGATCACACGCGCGACTTCTTCGGCACCCCTGGCTCGCCCACCAACCTCGCCACGGCCTCAATCGCTCTCTTTTTCACACGCTGGATCACCAACATCTGCGCACCAGTTTTCTTCCTCCTCACCGGCACCGGCGCGTGGCTCTCGCTGCGTAAACGAACCAAGCCCGAACTGTCGCGATTCCTCTTCACCCGCGGCCTCTGGCTCATCTTTCTCGATCTCGTTCTCTTCCGCTGCCTCGTCGTGCAGTTCAACTTCAACTACCACATGACCGTCATCACTGTCCTATGGGCACTCGGCTGGGCCATGATTCTGCTCTCGGCTCTGGTCCATCTGTCCACCGTCCGTAGTCACTACATTCGGCGTCGTGATGATCGCCACACACAATCTCCTCGACTCCATACGCTCCGCGAATCCGCTCTGGTCGATCCTGCACTCTCCCAACGTCATTCTCGCGACACCGAGCCACACCGTCTTCCTCGCCTATCCGTTGATTCCCTGGATCGGAGTCACCGCTGTCGGCTACGGCCTCGGCCAGATCTACGCCTGGAAGCCCGCACGCCGCAGGATATTTCTCCTGCGCCTCGGTATCGTCCTCACCATCGGCTTCATCATACTGCGCGCCATCAACATCTACGGCGACCCATCCCACTGGACAACTCAGCCCAACCACGTCTATACCGTTCTCTCCTTTCTGAACACCACCAAATACCCGCCGTCGCTCCTCTTCCTCCTCATGACGCTTGGCCCGGCGCTTCTCCTTCTCTGGGCTGTCGATACCCACACACCGCGCCCGCTCCGCCCCGCGCTCATCATCGGTAAGGTGCCGATGTTCTACTACCTCCTGCATTTTGCGCTCATCCACGTGCTCGCCGTCATCATCTGTTACGCACGCTACAGTCACATCCACTGGATGTTCGAGTCACCCGACCTCGCACACTATCCCATCACCCAGCCTCCGGGATGGGGGCTCACGCTACCGCTCGTCTACCTCATCTGGGCCAGCGTAGTGCTCGCGATGTATCCGCTTTGCCGCTGGTTCGCAGCGGTCAAGCAACGCAGCAGCATCCCCTTGTTCAGCTATCTCTGAGCGCACACACCGTCCGATACCGTTTGCGAATCGCGCGATACGCTACCATTTCCTATGCGTCCATTTTTCATCCTGCTTTTGCTCTCTACATTTTCGCGTGCAATAGCGCAGCCTCCGCAGAAGCCCATCGAAATCAAAGTAGTCATCATCAACATGTTCGAAGTCGGTGCCGACACCGGCGACACCCCCGGCGAGTACCAGTACTGGGTCGAGCGCGAACACCTCGACGAAGTCCTCCCTTTCCCGCAGGGCTACCACGACCTCCGCCTCAACGCCAAATCCCGAGTCCTCGGCGTCCTCACCGGCGTAGGCACGGCACGCACCGCCGCCACTATCATGGCTCTCGGCCTCGACCCGCGTTTCGACCTCACCCACGCCTACTTCCTCGTTGCGGGCATCGGGGGCATCGACCCGCAGATGGGCTCCCTCGCCTCTGCCGTCTGGTCCGACTATGTCGTCGACGGCGACCTCGCCCACGAGATCGACGCCCGCGAGATTCCCAAAGACTGGAAGACCGGCTACGTCCCTCTCGGCAAGTCCACGCCCTACGAGCAGCCCCGCACCGCCCGCTTCGGCGACGATGGCAACGTCTACCATCTCAACACCGCCCTCGTCGACTGGGCCTTCAACCTCACCAAAGACACTGAGCTTCCCGACACCCCGCAGATGAAAGAGCGCCGCGCAATGTACGCCGAAGCCGCAGCGCATCGCACGCCCTTCGTCCTCCGAGGCGACAATCTCTCCGCGGCAACCTTCTGGCACGGCAAGCTCCTCAACCAGTGGGCCCGCGATTGGATCAAATATCAGACCGACGGCCATGGCACCTACGCCATCTGCGGCATGGAGGACACTGGCACCATGCAGTCCCTCACCTGGCTCGCAAAAGCAAACAAACTCGATATCAACCGCGTCCTCGTCCTCCGCACGGCCTCCAACTTCGACCAGCAGCGCATCGGCGTCACCGCCGCCGAAAGCCTCTCGGAAACTAAAGTCCGCCAATACAGCGCCTACTTGCCCGCACTCGACAACGCCTATCGCGTCGGCCACATCGTCGTCGACACGCTCGTCGCCAACTGGCCTGAGACCCGCGACCACATCCCCACAAAATAGTCGCAACGCCGAGCAACGCGAGGCCCCATGCCTATCACTCGCCACAGACAAGGTACACAAGTCACGAAGTGACCGCGCCGCGCGCAGCGGGCCCGTCCGGCAGGACACCTGTATATAAAATCATTCTGTAGGAGCCGCACCTGAAGATACTCATCCTCTCCCCGCACCGTGACGACGCAGCCTTTTCGCTCTCGATCGCCATCACGAACTGGCTCACCGCTCGCCACACCGTCACCATCCTCAACGTCTTCACTCGCAGCCGCTACGCGCCCTACTCCGACGCCGCCTTCGTCCACGAAAACGACCAGCTCTCCTATGTCTCCGCCATGCGCCTCCGCGAAGACGAACACTACCTCCGCCGCATGACGGAAACTCTCCGAAAGGGTCTCAAGAGCAATCTCCACATGATCGATCTCAACCTGAAGGACGCCCCCGTCCGCCTCCGCACCCCTCTTGAAGAGCTAAGCGAGACTCCCGTCAACCCGACAGATCCCGCCATCGAGAAGATTCGCAAAACTCTCGTTAAGCAATCCGAAGCCGGTGCCATGGAAGCCCTCGTCCTCCCCGCAGCATTGGGCAAACACGTCGACCACCTCACCGTCCGCGAAGCCGCGATGCCACTCACCTCAACCATCGCATCGGCCTTTTACGAGGACCTCCCCTACGCCACCACTCACCCCAGCGCCGCCACCGATCTTGAATTCCTCTGTGCGATCCGCCGAACAACGCAACGAACCTCTCAGCCCCGTCGATCTATCAGATCGAATCAGCTGTCGAACGCAAGCGCAAGCTGATCCTCGGTTATGCCTCCCAGATCGACGACGATGCCGGCGCCCTCATCAGCAATTTCGCCACCCGCTACGGCGGCGGCGAACGCCTCTGGGCCAACCACACATGGCTTAGTTCAGGATTGTTGTAAGCAGGTAAAAAATGCTTTGTTAAAAGACGCCGTCATTTTGAGCGGAGCGAAGAACCCACGCATTTCGCTCGAAGCCTCAAGAGCGATTCTTCGCTACCTGAGCATCCGCCGCACCACTCGTCGGACCGTCTCGGTCACCACTCCATAGACCACATGCGTGGCCATTTCACTTGTCCGTTCCCGAGCCGTCTGCTCTTCCGGTTCTAGCTGCGAGCCCCATCGCCGGCAGCACCGTCCCATGCGTCAGCGAACTCAGCGCCATTCCAAAGGTTGCACCGTCCTTCGCCGTGGCTGCGGGATAGTACTCCACCAATGCACCATACGCCGCCCCCGTCAATGCACCAAAGCCCCAGTTGATCGCCTCTGCCGCGACCTCTTTCTGAGTCCCCACCAGCTCATGTCCGGCAACCTTCTCTGCCAGCACCTCCGGAGGCTCCGGCTCTCCGTGTGTCCGCGGCGGATAAATTTTCTCCGCCAGACTCTTCGCTGCCGTCGCCACCAGCCCGCCAATCAACCCCGCCAGCAAACCCTTCGCCAGCGACCGCCCGCGTGTCGTCTCTTTCAACTCATGTGTCTCGCTCATCCATCCGCCTTAGGCAAAAACGTACCTGCTTGTGAGATGCTCCGCAGCCTCCTCGGGCTGCGTCCCGCCCGAGCTCTACCCAACATAAGCCGCCGCATCGGTCACATCGCTCCCACCATCCACGTTGACTGCACGAAATAACAAAGTCAGCAACACTGACACCACAAGATTCAACACCAGCGCAGGCACCGCCGCATACATCGCATACGTCCCGCCCAAAAACGCAGGCAGATGCAGCGGATACACCGAGCTCTTCAATCCCAGCGCGAGGGCCATCGCCGTTCCGCTCGCCATCCCTGCCAACCATCCTGCAAACAGCGCCCAGGGATGGAACCACCGGGTAAACACTCCAACCACCACAGCGGGAAACAGCTGCCCCATCCAGATGCCACCCAGCAACTGCATCTCAATGGCATACGTCGCCGGCAGCTTCAGTACAAACAGCAGCGCGCCGAACTTCACCGCCAGCGAAACCACCTTCGCCATCTGCGACTCTTCCTCCGGCAGCATCTTCCGCCGCACCACCGCGCCATAAAGATTCCGCGTAAACAGATTCGAAGCCGCAATCGACATGATTGCCGCCGGCACCAGCGCTCCAATCGCAACGGCCGCCAGGCAGAACCCAGCAAACCACTCCGGAAACATCTTCAGGAACAGCAGCGGCACCGCCGTGTTCGGATCCTTCGTCACCACGCCCGCGGCCAGCGCCACATACCCCAACAGTGCAATCAACCCCAGCAGGAAACTATAAGCCGGCAGCATCGCCGCATTCCGTCGCACCACATTCGCATTCTGCGCACTCAATACTGCCGTCGCGGTATGCGGATACAGCATCAACGCAATCGCCGACCCGATTGCCAGAGTCGAGTACCCGAGAAACTGTCCCCGCTTCAAATACACCGTAGCCGTCGGCGTATGGTGCGCCAGCAGCTGATTCGCCGTCTCAAACACCCGCGCATATCCACCCAGCTTGATCGGAATGTAGAGTCAGCGCCGCCAGCACCATCACGTACAGCATCACGTCCTTTACAATCGCAATCACCGCCGGAGCCCGCAGTCCGCTCGAGTACGTATACGCCGCCAGAATCACAAACGCGGCAGCCAGCGGCCACTCTCCCTGCACTCCCATCGCCTCGATCACAACCCTGATCCCCACCAGTTGCAGCGCAATGTACGGCATCAGCGCCAGTACTCCGGTCAACGCAATCGCAATCGTCAGCCAGCGATTCCCATACCGCCCGGCGACAAAGTCCGCAAACGTTACGTAACCGTGACGGTGACAAACCGTCCACAGCCGCGGCAGCACCATCATCATGTAGGGATACGTAATCACCGCATACGGCACCGCGAAAAAACCCATCGCGCCGCTGCCATACAGCAAGGCCGGCACAGCAATCACCGTGTACGCCGTATAAAGATCCCCACCAATCAGAAACCACGTCACCCACGTGCCGAAGCTTCGCCCTGCCAAACCCCACTCTTCGAGCGAACCCATTCCCGCCTTCGGCCTGCGCCACCGCGCCGCCCAGAATCCAGCCAGCGTCACCAGCGCAAAAAAGAAACAGAAGATCACTAATGCCGTTGTATGAAGTTGCAACCGTTCCCCCGCGCAGAAGATTTGTGTCAGTCTGTAACGACAAAAATACGAGGCCTGTCCGGCAGGACACACGCCTGCGAAGAAATCAGCTGCGCCCGCTATCGCTCCACTCATACACCACCACACCCAGATCATTCAGCGTTTTGATCACCGTCTCCATATTTCGCCGAACCTCCGGCCGCGCGCTCACCGGAACCTCATGCGCCTCTTCCACCGCCACCACGCGCCCGTAAGGCCAGAAGTTCTGCGGAACCGCATTCAACGCTGTCGGCAGGTCGCTCACCCGCACATTCAGGTCCTGCCGCCGTGCGCCGATCGGACGCAGCATCCCACCCACGCCCAGCCCGCTCGTATTCGCATCCGCCTGCACCACATGCAGCGTCACCATCCCACCCTGCACCGTCAGATACGGATTCTCCCATAGCGTCAAACTCTTCACCGCCATGTAGCGCGTCTTCGAAGGCGGCGGAATCAGCTCCATCTGCTGCCGCGCCATGCTGATCTCCTGCCGCTGCTGTGCCGCAATCGCCTTCGTATCGGCAACGCTGGACGAAGCAGTTCGCATGCACCCGGTTAGGGCGATAGGAAGCAGAAGGGCGGGGAGGATCAGCAAAGATCTACGCACGAACACCAGCATATCAAGGCTTCCACCCCTTCAGAAGCCCAAAATCCGGCGAATCACTGCGTATTCTCCGTCTACCGCGCCACCTTCCTCATCGTCCCAGCCCAAGCCGGAGCCCGTTTTTCCAGAAACGCCTTCGTTCCTTCAGCCTTATCCGCCGTGCCGCACAGCCGCCCGAAGATCTCCGCCTCCACATCGGTCGCCGCCGTCAGCCCCAGCTCGCCGCCCCATCGCACCGCCTCCATGCATCCCGCAATCGCCAGCGGAGCCATGCTCACGATCGTCTTAGCCAGCTCCTCGCAGCGCTCCATAAGCCGGTTCGCCGGAACCACCTCATCCACCAGCCCAATCCGCAGTGCCTCCGCCGCCCCAATCATCTCCCCCGTCAGCAACAACTTCAGCGCCATCGACTGCCCCACCAGCCGCGGCAGCCGTTGCGTCCCGCCATAGCCCGGAATCAGCCCCAGCTTCACCTCCGGCTGTCCCAGCCTTGCCGTCTCGCTTGCCACTCGAATCGTGCAGGCCATCGCCAACTCGCACCCTCCCCCCAGCGCAAACCCATTGATCCCCGCAATCACCGGCTTCCCGCAGGTCTCGATCGTTCGAAAGATCTCTTGTCCCGCGCCGCGCCTTCGCCTCTCCCGTCGCAACGTCCAGACGCGCAATCTCGTTAATGTCCGCTCCCGCTGCGAATGCCTTCTCTCCCGCTCCGGTCAGCAGAATCACCCGCACCGCCACGTTGCCCGTCATCGTCATGAACGCGTGTTCCAGTTCATTGAACACCTTGGCATTCAGCGCATGCAGCACCTCCGGCCGGTTCAGCGTCACTCTTCCGATCTGGTCCTTCACCTCACACAGCAGCGTCTCGTAGTTCACAGGTCTCTCCCCTCGGCAGCGCAGTCCAGCAAGCAATAACAGCAATCTCGTTCCGTACTCCCAGACGATACAATCGAATCTATGATTAAGGGAATCACGTTTGTCAGCGCGGTCGCCTCTTCTGGCGCGCCAGGCGCTGAATTTGACCGCCTCACCAGCCTCTTTTCCGCCCTTGGTTTCGAGCAAGGGAAAGGTTGGAAGGACGCTCAAGGTCCCGGCCGTGGCGCCGCCTTGCTCGCCCCCGTCGGCGATCTCGAATTCGTCACCGGCCGCCCCCCAGCCGTGCCACCCCTCCTCGTCGAAGTCACGCAGCTCGACCACATACACGCCCTCGTCGAAAAGTGGCTCCTCGCCGACCACCGCACCGAAGAGATTGCCACACTCCTGTCGCCCGCCGAGCTCGACCCACTGGAACAGCCGCCTCTTCACCGTCCAACTCACCCCGGAATTGAAACTCGGCTTCTGGCAGTCCGAAAATCCTCTCCACAACCAGCCCAACGCCGTCGAAGGCGATCTCGGCGCCGCCAACATGCGCTTCGCCATCGTCACCACCCGCTGGAACACCGTCATCACCGACCGCCTCCTGCAAGGTTCCCTCGACGCCCTGCATCGCAGTGGCGCAGCGAAACAGGACATCGAAATCGTCCGCGTCCCCGGCGCCTGGGAGGTCCCCTCCGCCGCCCGCACCCTCGCCGAATCCAAAAAGTTCGACGCCATCATCACCCTCGGCTGCCTCCTCCGCGGCGAAACCGCCCACTACGAAGCCATCTACAACGAGGTCGCCCGCGGCATCGGCCAGTCCCAGCAGGAGACCGGCGTCCCCCACGCCTTCGGCGTCCTCACCTGCGAAACCCTCGAGCAGGCCCTCGACCGCGCCGGCCTCAAAGCCGGCAACAAGGGCTTCGAAGCCGCCATCGCCGCCATCGAAATGGTGTCCATCCAGCGCAAACTCAAGACCACGAGATCACAACCAACGAACTGACAACTGATAACTGAGAACTGACAACTCACTATGGGCACCCGCCGCAAATCCCGCGAACTCGCCATGCAGATGCTCTTCCAGGGCGATCTCGGTAAACAAACCCCCGAAGAGGTCCGCAAGCTCTTCTGGGCCTCCGTCGCCGACGTCGACCCCGAGACCCGAGGCTTCACCGAAGATCTCCATCGCGTCGCCACCACCCGCCAGGAAGAGATCGACGCCCTCATCGAATCGCACGCCCAGAACTGGCGCATCGAGCGCATGGCCGTCGTCGACCGCAACCTCATCCGCGCCGCCGTAGCCGAGATGATCGGCTACCCCAACACCCCCGCCGCCATCATCATCAACGAATCCCTCGAAATCGGCCGCCGCTACGCCGCCCCCGAGTCCATCCACTTCCTCAACGGAGTCCTCGACGCCATCGCCCGCGACCTCCTCAAAAAACGCCTCGCATAAACTTATCCACCGGGCCCTGACAGCGAAGAACTAAGAACTGACAACCGGAGACCAACTCCAATGCCCACGACCTTCGACTCCATCATCATCGGCGCCGGTCAGGCTGGCCCCACCCTCGCCGGACGCCTCACCCAATCCGGCCGCAGCGTAGCGTTCATCGAACGCAAGCTCTTCGGCGGCACCTGCGTGAACACCGGCTGCACGCCCACCAAAGCTCTCGTCGCCAGCGCCTACGTCGCACAAAAAGCCCGCACCGCCAACTGCCTACGGAGTAACCATCCCGAGCGCAGTCTCGGTCGACATGAAAGCCGTCAAGGCTCGCAAAGACCAGATCGTTCTCAAGTCCCGCAACGGCCTCGAAACCTGGCTGCGCGGCATGAAGAACTGCACCGTCTTCACCAGCCACGCCCGCTTCGAATCGCCCAAGCAAGTCCGCGTCGGCGACGATCTCCTCACCGCCAAAGAGATCTTCATCAACGTCGGAGGCCGCGCCATCGTCCCCGATTTTCCCGGTGTCGACAGCGTCCCTGGATGGACAACGTCGGCATCCTCGAACTCGACACGCTGCCCCGCCATCTCATCGTCGTAGGCGGCAGCTACGTCGGCCTCGAATTCGCCCAGATCTTCCGCCGCTTCGGCAGCGAAGTCACCATCATCGAAAAATCCTCCCGCCTCGTCTCGCGCGAAGACGAAGACGTCTCCGCATCCATCAAAGCCTTCCTCGAAAAAGAGGGCATCACCGTGCGCCTGAACGCCGAGTGCATCCATCTCGAGTCTCACGGAGACGACGTCGCCGTCGGCGTGAACTGCGAAGACGACAACTCCGACAGCATCGGCTCCCACGTCCTCCTCGCCGTCGGCCGCCGCCCCAACACCGACGACCTCGGCCTCGACCGCGCCGGCATCCAACACGACAAGCACGGCTTCATCACCGTAGACGACCAGCTACGCACCAACGTCCCCGGCATCTGGGCCCTCGGCGACTGCAACGGACGCGGAGCCTTCACCCACACCGCCTACAACGACTACGAGATCGTAGCCGCCAACCTCCTCGATAACGATCCCCGCCGCGTCACCGACCGCATCCTCACCTACGCTCTCTACACCGACCCCCCGCTAGGCCGCGTCGGCCTCACCGAAGACGAAGTCCGCAAATCCGGCAAACCCGCTCTCATCGGCACCCGCCCCATGACCCGCGTCTCCCGCGCCATCGAAAAGGGCGAAACCGAAGGCTTCATCAAAGTCCTCGTCGACGCCAGACACAAAACAAATCCTCGGCGCCTCCATCCTCGGAACCGGCGGCGACGAAGCCATCCACTGCATCATCGACACCATGTACGCCCGCGCCCCCTACACCCTCATCCAGCGCGCCGTACACATCCACCCCACCGTCTCCGAACTCCTCCCCACCGTCTTCGGCGACCTCAAACCTCTGACCATAATGATTTCACGTCGTCATCCTGAACGCAGTGAAGGACCCTGTATTTTGCAGTGGACCACCCACAGAACGCTTGAGGGGATTCCAACCCGTTTGCCCGCTAGCCTTCTGTTGTCATTCCGCAGCGCAGCGGAGAATCTGCTGTTCGCTCGCAGTCTCCTGCCCGAATCAAGGCCCATCCGGTATCATTCGCTTTGTCTCGCGAATCCAGCCCGGAGCCGACGCATGCGTTTGTTCCTCCGTCAAAAATCTCATCCCCCTCACACTCCTCGCATCGTCATTCGCCGCCGCATCCCCCGTCCAACTCCGCACCGATCACCTAACCAACCCCATCGGCATCGACACCTCCAAGCCGCAATTCGCCTGGCAAAGCGACGCGACCACCCCAAACTGGACGCAATCCGCCTATCAACTCCTCGTCGCCACCGCGAAAAAAATCTCGCCCCCGGCAAAGCCGACGTCTGGGACTCCGGCCGCATCGCCTCCTCCGACTCCATCAACATCCCCTACAACGGCCCCGTCCTCAAACCCCAAACCCGCTACTTCTGGCAGGTCCGCGTCTGGGACAACCACAACCAACCCACCACCTCCGCCCCCGCCTTCTTCGAAACCGGCCTGTCCCCCTCCGACTGGACCGCCAAATGGATCCGCCGCGCCGACCCCGTCGCCGACCAAGAACTAGCCGCCGTCCGCTGGCTCTGGCTCCCCAACGCCGACGCCCAAAAGGTCCCCGCCAACACCACCGCCGAGTTCCGCTACACCCTCCATCTCGACGCAGCCCCCACACGCGCCAGCCTGCACATCGTCAGCCCCGGAGCCTACATCGCCGCCGTCAACGGCACCGTCACCGGCGAGCACAAAGCCTGGGGAGCCTTCGACTGGGAAGAGATCGGCCCCCTCCTCAAACCCGGCGACAACGAAATCATCGTCAAAGTCGTCGCCCAGGCAAAAGTCTCCGCCCCCGTCGTCTCCACCGCCTTCGCCGCCTCCCTCCGCATCACCGCACCAGACGGCACCCAACGCCGCATCCCCAGCGACGCGACATGGCAGGCCCGCCCCGACAGCAACGCCGAATGGCAACCCGCCCACGAGATCGGCCCCCTCACCACGCCACTATCCATCGGCACCGACCGCCACTCCGAAGTCCCCGGCCCCAACCGCATCGCCACCGACGCCGCCCTCCTCCGCAAAGACTTCGCCATCCCTCGCACCGATCCAATCCGCCCGCCTCACCATCACCGCCCTCGGCGCCTACCAGGCCTTCCTCAACGGCAAACCCATCGCCCCGCAAACTCTCCTCAACCCCGGCTGGACCGACTTCAACAAACGCGTCCTCTACCAGACCTACGACGTCACCCCGCTCCTCACCACCGGCGACAACACCATCGCCGCAGTCCTCGGAGGCGGCTGGCACGGCTCCCCCATGACCTGGGCCGGCACCCGCGCCTACCCCGAACCCGACGCCCTCCGCGCCCAACTCGACATCACCCTCACCGACGGCACCCACAAAACCATCGCCACCGACGAAACCTGGCAGACCGCCCCCGCCCCCACCCTCTTCTCCGAGATCTACGCCGGCGAAGTCTACGACGCGCGCCTCGAAACCCCCGGCTGGAACGCCCCCCACTTCACCGCCAAAGACTGGACCCCCGCAGCCACCGCCACCGTCTCGGATCGAAATAAAACTAACCGCCCAACCCAACCTCTCCATCGCCGTCTCCAACACCCTCCACCCCATCTCAATCAACCCCGCCAACGAAGCCCACCCCGTCATCTACGACATGGGCCAGAACATGGTCGGCAACATCGTCCTCCACGTCCACGGCCCTCGCGGCACCCTCATCCGCATGCGCTTCGCCGAACGCCTCAACCCCGACGGCAGCATCTACACCGAAAACCTCCGCAACGCGACGGTGACCGACACCTACATCCTCTCCGGCAACGGCGACGAAACCTACACCCCCGCCTTCACCTTCCACGGCTTCCGCTACGTCGAACTCTCCGGCTACCCCGGCACTCCCACCACCGCCAGCATCGAAGGCCTCGTCTACGACAGCCTCCCCGCCACCCCCTCCATCCGCTTCCAAAGCTCCAGCGATCTCCTCAACAAGATGGGCCAACTCGGCATCTGGGGCCAGCGCGGCAACTTCCTCTCCATCCCCACCGACTGCCCCCAGCGCGACGAGCGTCTCGGCTGGATGGGCGACGCCGGCGTCTTCTGGCGCACCGGCACCTACAACTTCGACATCGCCAGCTTCACCCGCAAGTTCATGCTCGACATCGACGACGCCCAAACCGCCGACAACGCCTTCACCAACGTCTCCCCCAACCTCCTCGGCCCCCGAGAAGGCGCACCCGGCTGGGCCGACGCCGGCGTCCTCGTCCCCTACGCCGCCTGGCTCCAGTACGGCGACAAAACCCTCCTCGAAGACTCCTGGCCCAACATGCAGCGCTACATGGACTTCATCCTCCAGTCCAACCCCGACTACCTCCGCCGCAACAAACTCGGCAACAACTACGGCGACTGGCTAGCCCCCGACCAGAACACCCCCAAAGATCTAATCGCCACCGCCTACTGGGCCATCATCGCCCGCGACATGCGCGAAATGTCCCTCGCCCTCGGCCGTAAAGAAGACGCCGAAAAATACCAAACCCTCTACAACAACATCGCCGAAGCCTACCGCAAGCAATACATCCAGCCCGACGGCGCCGTCACCGGCAACACCCAATCCGCCTACGTCGTCACCCTCTACTCCGGCATCGCCCCCGAAGCCCTCCGCGCCAACATGACCGACCGCCTCGTCAAAGACATCGAAGCCCACAACAACCACCTCACCACCGGCTTCCTCGGCACCCCCTTCCTCATGTTCGTCCTCGACGACAACCACCGCCCCGACGTCGCCTTCAAACTCCTCCTGCAAGACACCTACCCGAGCTGGGGATACATGGTCGCCAAAGGCGCCACCACCTGGTGGGAGCGCTGGAACGGCGACACCGGCGACCCCTCCATGAACTCCTACAACCACTACGCCTTCGGCTCCGTCATGGCCTGGGTCTTCCGCCGCGCCGCCGGCATCGACACCGACCCCACAGGCCCCGGCTTCCATCACCTCACCATCCAGCCGCAATTCAACCCCGCACTCCCCACCCTCCACACCGAATACGACTCCCCCTACGGCCTCGTCACCACCGACTGGACCAGCACCACCCACCAATTCACCATCACCACACCACCCAACACCACCGCCACCATCACCCTGCCCAACGGCAAAACCACCAACGCAGGCAGCGGCACCCACACCTATCCAATTCAATGAACGGCCAACGCTAAAGGCGGAGCGACGATGCGAGCGGAATTGCTGCGATTCAACGGCGCGGTCGAGCGCGATCCCGCCATCAATGCTTGGTTGAAAAAACATCCAGGCGAATTGGGAGTCATGGCGCATCACTGGTTTGAGGTGATGCGAAAGTGCGGAGACGAGGTCCGCGAACTTTTGCATGACGGATGTCCGGTGGCATGTCTGGGAGATGCGCCCTTCGGATATGTCAATGTATTCACTTCGCACGCGAACGTCGGGTTCTTTCACGGCGCTGCCCTGCCGGATCCGGCCCGCTTGTTGCAAGGCACCGGAAAGTCCATGCGCCATGTGAAGCTGAGACCGGAAACGGCCACAGACGCCGCATCGCTTACGAGACTCATTGAGTTGGCCTACTCGGACATAAAGGCACGCTTAGAAAACGGCTAGCTCGGAAAACGCCTTGAAAGATCGGCGTCGGATGTGAACCCCACATGCGCTCTCCGGCCTATGCGTCGGTCGCGGAAATCAGGCAATGTTTACGCCGTGGTCCTCGGCCTGGCTAAAAACCGAAAGGAGGTTCGTCATCTTTAGCACATTGCGAAGCTGCTTTCCAAGGTGAAGCAACTTGAACTCGCATCCCTCATGCCTGGAAGATGCGTACAGTCGCACTAACGTACCAAGTCCCATACTGTCCACGTAAGTTAGTTCTGCTAAGTCAACGACTACCACTTTTGTCTCGGGTAGTAGAGGTTTCACCGCCTGATAGAGTTCTTCGGAGGTGCCCAGCACCAATCGGCCGTGACATTTCACCACGGCGGTGTCCCCGTCACGTTCGATTTCAAAAGATAGAACCTTTTCCGATTCTTCAGGCATATGGGTTGCTCCAGGAAGTAACGAACGTTCAGTTCGAGTTCTTGACCAGAGAATTCTCGCATAGGGAACCCAAATGCAGGAACAAATTTGCGCAGTATTGTCCGCAGATTTACGAAGAAATACGACGGAACATTTGGTATTTCGCGAATTGGGTTCCTCGCTGCATCAACTGCTTTGTTTGCGGAGCCTGTTCAAGACGCAGGAGTTCAGCGGGAGCAGAATCGTTTTATTAGCCATCTTCAATTCAACGGAACGGCATTGTGTTGATCGAGCGTTATTGAGTTAGGACCAGCCTTAAGCTGGACCGGCTGCCCCCACACAAGGCTCTGGTCGTTGTACCGCGACGAAATCATCAGGTAGTACGTTCCCGGCGCAACACCCGGAAACGTTCCGCTGCCATTCGCATCTGCCCGCACAGCCGACGCCGCACTTGCCTTCATTGCATCCATGATCTTTTGACAATCCGGCGTATGGTTTCCGCAGGCGTTACCCAGCACTTTGTAAGGCGACGTGCCAGGCTGGACCGAAACCCCTGCCTTCGCCACAATGGTTGCAAAACTGTCACGCAGCAGTGAGTAAGGATGACCCGCAAGAGGATTCGGAACCCCCGGTTGCGCCGGAAACCCGGAGACGATCGACAGCGTAGCGTTGCCGAGGGTAGCGCCCGGAACCGAGAGAGTGCCTCCGCCGTTGTATGCGGCTGAGCCGGGAGTCTCCGCGGCGCGATTTCCCCCGGAGGCAACCATGGTGGCAGGGGTGCCGCCGCCTGAGGGAATCGCCTTGGCAGGACTCAGAACGGCAAGGTTGCAGGTCTGCTCCATCGGAGCAAAGGTAAAGTCGTCGTTGCCGTTCTGACCCGTGACGATGCGTCCATGAACTTGGTACGGACCGGAGCCGCCAGGGTCGAGCGAACCGTCGGAGTTGAAGGCAAGAGTGAGCGGGTGATCGGGCGCGTCGATTTTGACCACAGCTTTGCTTCCGTCCGCCACAACCGTGTAAGGATAGGCGCGCGCAGCGTCGGGACCGCAGCCGAGAATTGCGGACTCCGAATAGAACTCGACACTGAAGCCTGTGGGAGCCGCAAAAATGCCGTGCATGCGGATGCCCGGAGGCGTCGGCGGGCCTTTGTCTCCGCCGAGCATGCCTTTGAGGAGATCGGTCTGCATGGTCTGGATGCCGACGCTGGCGCCCTTGGTCGAGAGGTTGATGGCGGAGCAGGTGGCGCGTTTATGGGTGAAGTTGGTGTAGCCGGGTGTGGATGTGCCGGGGACGTAGGTGCTGTTGGTGTGGGTCGTGGCGGCGTCGTATGTGCCGTTGCCCTGGTAGGTGAGCTGGGATTGGCCGTAATTGCCGGTCTGGCTCTGATTGACGGTTTCGTGGGTGGTGGTCTGAGACGTTTCAGTGTGGCCTGGTGTGGAGCTACCAGCGGTGTAGCCGCCGGGGACTACTCCGTCGATGGTGACGGGGCCGGGCGGTCCGGTGATGGTGTTATCGGCATGGTAGATGAGGACGAGAGGCTTGGGGGTGGTGTTGATTGTGAGGACGGCGCGGCCGCCTTTGAAGTCGAGGGAGTAGGCCTCTTGATTGGGCGAGAGGAACGAGCAGTTGACGAGGACGCCGCCGTCGATGAAGTCAAGTCGCCAGCTTCCAGGGCCGACGAAAACTCCGGCCATGGTGGGGCCGGGAGCGGGCGCTTTGTCGGCGCCGGGAAGGACCTGGGCGAGCATCTGGCCAAAGCCACCCAGAAGCGAGTTCCCCATGCATGTCGCCGGAAGTCGCCCGGAACTGACGCAGCGGCGCATCGCGCGTTCCTCGGCGTTTTTAGGAGGAGCCGGCATGCCGGCTCCCTGGCCCTGCGGTCTCACGGCGTTGGACTGGTTGTTCATCTGATTGTTGACCGGGGGATTGGCCTTCGCCACGTTGGCGTCGTAAATCTCCTGCTGCTTCTTCTTGAATGCTGCCGCTGCGGCGAGCTCCTTCGCGGACGGCTGCGTGCACGTTGGGAGAAGCTTCTTCAAGGCGCCGCGAGTCATGTTCGTGTATTGCATGATTCCGTTTGCCAGTACGTGATCCGGATGTCCCACCATGCAGTTCGCGTTGTCGGAGGTATCGCGGATGTTGCAGTTCTCAATAAACATGCGCTCACCGTTGCAGACGTAGGTGACACCTAGCGTCAGGTCCTGCGCGGCGAGAGTGGAGGCGAAGAGGCCAAGCAGTGTTGCGATGCCCAGCTTCAGGAGGAGGCGGGTATTTTCGCCGCCGTAGTTCGAATCATACCGGCGCATTGTGACCCCCGACTTTCGAGGTGGGCGCTGTCTCCGAAGGCCGTCGGAGGACTCGCGCCATAACAGCACGGGCGTTGCTTGGGAGGGGTCTCGATACTAGCCCTCTCGATGTCAAAGATCAACCACGTCAAAGATCAAGCGACTTGTCGTAACCCTTAGCTGGTCGATTCGAGAAATGATTCGTCACCCTGCCCGCAGATTGTCGTTAACCAAACGCCCCTCCCACCCGTTATGTCGCAAGAGAAATCGAGAAACCCAGTTTGCACGAAGGGAACATCAAGATGCGCATAACCCCCTGGCCGGCCTTCAGAGCAATCACACTGTTCCTGCTCCTCCTTCCTGCCCTAATCACCGCCCAGTCCCAGTCTTCTTCCATCGTTGCAAAAACCACATCGGTCAAATTCCAAATCAACCCCCAACTCAATCCTCCAACCAGTGACCGCGATCTAGTCGACCTCCGCGAGCAACTCCTCACTCTCCTCCGCATGAGCCCCACCCTCACCGAGGTCATCGCCAGCGACCCCTCCCTGCTCGCAAACCAGGACTACGTCACCCGCAACAATCCCGAACTCGAAAAGTTCCTCCAGAATCATCCCGAAATCGTTCGCAATCCCGACTTCTACCTCTTCGCCAACCTGCCTTCCGGGCCGGGAAGACGCAGCGAAAAACTGATGCGCAAAACCTGGATGGACCAGCTTCACGACCAGCGGGACAACGGAGCATCCGCTGAGTTAGCAAGGGCCGTGGGACCGTTTCTCGTGCTCCTGACCGTCCTCGGAACCTTGATCTGGCTCATTCGCATTCTTCTCGAAAATCGCCGTTGGTCACGCATCTTCACCATGCAGACGAGTGTCCACGGAAAATTAATCGACAGATTCGGCAGCAACGAAGAGCTCCTCTCCTACATGAACACCGAGGCAGGCCGGCGCTTTCTCGAAGCCGCGCCCATCCCCATCGGCTTCGAACCCGATCGACGCGTTCCCGCCGCACTCTCCCGCGTTCTAGTCCCGCTCCAGATCGGCGTCGTCCTCACCCTTCTCGGCATCGGCTTGCTAATCCTTCGCCACAGCCTTCCCGAGATCTCCTCCCCACTGCTCGTCTTCGGTATCGTCGTCCTGATGCCGGGCCTTGGATTTATCATCTCCGCAGGCATTACCTGGCTGCTCGCTGCCCGGCTCGGCCTCATGCCCCACGCCGCCCACGAACTACAGGCCCTCAGCGATTCGGGAGATCGCCATCCATGACACCCATGACGCGAATCTCCAACCTGCCCGTGCGAGGTTTTTCATGAACTGGGACTTCGTTCTCCCTGGCGTCACGATCACCGACACAGTGCAGGCCTCTGAGCCCGCCATGAACAGCGAACAATTCGCGGTCTTCTACCAGCGTTCCGCCCGTCCCCTCTGGGCCTATCTCGCCCGCGTCTCCGGCGATCCCTCCCTCGCCGACGACCTCATGCAGGAGAGCTACGTCCGTTTCCTCTGCGCCTCCTCCCCCAGCGACGGCGAGGTAGAATCTCGGCGCTATCTCTTCCGCATCGCCAGCAATCTCCTCCACGATCACTGGCGGCGTCCCGGCACCACCTCCATCGACGACCTCCCCGAGAACCTCTTCGTCGCCGCCGACCCCTCCGGTCAGATCGATTCATGGGCCCTCCTCGCCCCCGCCATGGCGCGCATGCGTCCCCGAGAGCGCCAGCTGCTCTGGCTGGCCCACGCCGAAAACTACTCCCACAGCGAGATCGCCCAAATCACTGGTCTCGCAACCCCGAGCATCCGCCTGCTGCTCTTCCGCGCCAGAAGAAAAATCGCCCGCATCTTGCAGCGTCCAGGGATCCTGCAGCGCCAAGCCGAGCATCCGGCTCCGAAAGAATCGAAAGACCGGAGGAAGCCATGAAGCCCTGCCCGCACGAAGCCGAGGTTCAGGCGATCCTGCGCAAGGGACATTGGCCGGAGGCCTGCGACCCGGAATTTCGCAACCACGTACAAGCCTGCCGCACATGCAGCGACCAGCTCCTCGTTCTCCATGCCTTCCATGCATCTCGTACCCAGGCCATGCAGTCCGCACATATCGATCACCCCAGCCTGCTTTGGTGGAGAGCCCAACTCCGCCGCCGCAACGAAGCCCTGCAGCGCGTCGGCCGCCCCATCACAAGAGCACAGATATTCGCTATCTGCGTCAGCATTCTCGCCGCCGCAGCTCTTCTGCGATCGCAAATCGGCGCCGCCTTCAACTGGTCTTCCTGGCTGCCGGAATTCCCCCGGTTGCCAGACTCATCGACCGCTTCTCCCTTCCACGCCCTATCCTTCTTCACCTCAGCCAAGGCCGATTGGGGCCTCTTACTTCTGCTGACTGGCCTCGGCACAGTCGTCCTGCTCAGCGCCGTAGTCGTCTATCTCGCATCCGATCGCAGCTGACGCCCTCATCTGGCCCACTCACAAAAGCCGCCCAGACCGGCCGTTTGACTCCAGACCGCCCGCTTTCCTATTGACGCCCACGCCGCCAAAGAACTAAAACTTGTCATCGGGCCAGCCGTGTTGTTCGCCAACATCGGGAGCGTGATCCATGAACGTCTCGGCCCCCTCAGCAACTCCGTCCTCATTCCATCCCCGGCTCATCCTCCTCGCGGCTCTCGTGTGCCTCGCCTGCAGCAGCGCGCTCGCGCAAGCCGCCAACGCCGACTACACCAACGACCTGCCCTCCGTCGAACGCGTCAAAGCCGAGATCAAAGGCTCCGACCCCACCGACACCCTCGCCCGCCAGGTCGCCGTCTTCACCTACCTCCAGGCCTACGTCGACCGCATCAAGTACAACCGCTCCTACAGCGGCCCCTACACGCCCGGCGAGCAGCGCGTCCTGAGCCGCCTACAGCCTCGCCGCCTATCAGATCTCGCAGGACTACGCCAAAACCCACACCCCCGACGAAGCCAAGGCCTTCGAGCGCCTTCACGGCCAGTACGAGATGAACTCCGAGTTCTACAAAGACTGGTCCAAACGCCTCATCGGTCCCCAGTCCGCCGCAGCATACAAAGGCGCAGAAACCGGACTCGCCGCCACCCAGCAGGCCCATGTCGACAGCATCAAACGCGCCAACGAAGAAGCCCAGCGCCAGTCTGAGGCCCACTCCACCAACGCCCAGGGCCTCTCCAACGATCCCACCGCCGTCGCCACCCGCCGCTGCCTCGAACTGGGCGGAAGCAACGCCGGATGCATGGGCAAAGGCTTCATGTCCGGCTTCATGGACCTGGTTGGTTTCGGTGACAAAGCCCAGGAATCGTTCATGGGACCCGGCAAAGCCGGCGTCGTCCTCAGCGGACTCTACAAAAATCCCGCCGCTACGACCAGCCTCGGCTTCAACGAGAACAACGTCCAGATCAATGGCTGCGGCAAGCTGGTCGCCGACGGCCACTCCTACACCATCGACAAGCGCGCCCGGCTCACTCCAGGTCACGGTCGACAACGAACCGCACCCGATCCTGCTGACGATGCGACCGGACGGCGGCCTCACCGGCCCGGGCCTCATTGACGTCAAGGGCCGCATCATCATCGGCTATCACACCGTCACCTCCACGCTTATGGTCAATGGAGTTCGTGCCACGCCCGACCAATGCAACGGGCCCTGCCAGACCTCCACCCAGGTCCCCGACTACGCCCCCAAAATCGAGCGCTGCACCATCGCCTCCCTCGCCATGCCCCCCGCTCCCAAACCCGCGCCTGCCGGTGCGCAGTCTGCCGACAACTCCGGCATGATGGGTATAGTCACAGGGCTCAGCGACATGCTCTCTCCCGGAGGTAGCGCCTCCTTCGACGGGGGCAGCGGCCTGCGCATGGCCGGCAAGTACAGCGGCGGGACGCTGCTGCTCGATTTCAGCGGCAACTCGCTCGTCCTCGACTGCGGCCAGGCCCACGTCAGGGCAACCTACACCGTAGAAAACGCGCCCAGCACGTTCCTCGTCCACGCCCAGAACCCCGGCGGCCCCTTCACCCTCGCCCTGCAGCCCGACAACAGTTTGCGCGGCGCCGGCAGTACTACGGTGAACGGGAAGTTGGTCACCGGGATGGCCGGCGAAAACATCACCTTCGCCCCGCACAGCGAGACCTGTGATGTCGGCGCCTTCCGCCCGAAGAACGGTGCGGCGCCCACGGCCTCCGTCGCGACCGCGTCGGCCGCATCCGTCGTACCTGTATCCGCTCCGTCGACCGATGCCACAGCCAGCCCCGCCACAGCCAGCCCCGCCACAGGCGGCATGACCCTCGCCATCAGCTCGTCGTTCCCAATCGCAGCCAATCCGCTGGCTGGACGCGTCGTGCAGCTCATGAGCGAGCGCTACGACATCGCCCTGCGCAAGGTTGGTGCGCCCATCGCCGCCGACATAACTCCCGGCAGAGCCCTGGTAGCCTACATGGCCAACTGCGGCCCGCCGAAGAGCTGCCCCGCATACGCTACCGCCATGCACCCCTACTTCGTCGGCAAGGCCACCTTCGACAGCAGCGGCAAAGCCACCGTCACCGCCGCCGTCCCGCCCGGCTCCTACTATGTCTTCTCCGCCGCCAACGGCACCAGCGGCGCTCTCGTCTGGGATCTGCCCGTTACCCTCAAGCCGGGCGACAACACCATAACCCTCAGCGCTACGAACGCCGAACTCGTCCAGTAACTAGATGCCATCTTCGCAACGCTTTTAGGAGGGGCTGAAAAAGTCGTTTGTTTTGTTCTTACCGAGGGAGCAGGGGCGGCCTTCAGGCCCCTGAAGGTGTTTTGTTCTTACGGAGGGAGCAGGGGCCTTCAGAGGGTGCTGAAAAAGTCTGTCTTGCTTAAGGGCACGGCTTCAGCCGTGCCGCAAGTGTCCTTTTTGCAATGGGGCTTTAGCCCCCGAGGTACGTTTTTGTTTCACAAGGCACTTTTTCAGCAGCCTCTGAAGGCCCCTGACTACGGGGGCACAAAACGAGGGCCGATTCGCAGCACGCCGGGTGCGCGGTGCCGCATGCATCGAAGTTCTTGATGCGTGGGCATCGTCCAGCGGCCGACCGACTCTTCCCCGGCAGTGCAGACCCATCGCCAGTCTCCGGTACAGCCGAGGAACATGCCGTCCGCCATTCCAGCCTCGGCGCTGTGAGTCACCTACCGCCTACTGGACAGCGACGATGGTTCGCTGTGAGCAGCCGTTGCTCGTTCGGGGTGAATGCCCGAGCGAAATCCGAAAAGGCGAAATGACAGATCCTATGCCTTCTTGTCATCCGCCAAGAGCCTGTCCTGAACGAAGTCGAATGGGGAACGGCTTCTGTCTCCCCGTTTGCTGGTGCCTTTCAGTTGTCATACCTTCGCCGCAGGCGGAGGATCGGCTTCTGTCTTTGCCGTTGCTTCCTGTAGGCCTCGATGTCAACAACCTGTGAGACACCACATTTAGGCCCGGGCTATCTTGCAGTGCCTCGCATGGCTCCGGGCCCTCCACGTTTCAACATCCTCTAAGTGCTGCCAGGGATTATCTTTAGGCGTCCACAAAATTATTTTTCTTCAAAAACCTCAGCAAATTTGCATGTCAAGTCCCAAAACCACCTAACCCTTTCTCTATCAGAAACATATCGTTTGAAATTTAGTTACCTCCAATCTGTTATTCTTAAAACAGATGGAAAAAGCCCCGGCGCAAACCGGGGCTTTCCCTTTTGGAGGACGGTAAGTGACATAACCCGTTATGTTGCAGGATTTTACCCATAACCCGTTTCGATGCAATATTTTACAGGCACTAACCTTCGCAAGCCAAGGAATACAGAGAACTTACGCCAAGATACCCCCGGGGGGGAGGGGGTACCCTCGAGGGAGAAGCAAGAAACAGGAGGAAACGCAAGGAAAGGAGAAATGTGCTCACGGCGAAAAAGAGCCCTCTCCGAAGAGAGGGCTCTTCCTGGCAAACTTAGAGAACTAGTTGGTAGACTTCCGCGGCTTCTGCACCAGCAGATTCGGCGTAACGATATTCCCGTTCACATCCGGCAGCTTTGGAGCAATCGGCGTCGTCACGTCCTTGTACGAGCCATCCGCCTGCTTCGTGATCAGATGCACCGCATTGTCCCCCGAGGTTCCGGCGTAGAACGTCAGGTTATCCGCGCTGACCACACCGGCAACCGGCGCAACCGGCGTCCCAAGCGCCGTCGAAAGGGCAATGGTCCCCAGGTGTTCCCGCTGCCCGTCGGCCTGCGGGCGTATACGTCGGCACCACACCACCTGTGCCCGTATAGGTCACAAACGAAGTTTTTGAATCCGACGTCGGAAAGACGCCCGTAATTGCTGTCGCCGAAACCCCCGGCAGAGCACCGTGAACGCCCGGGGTCGCTGTAAAGTTCGTACCGGAGTCGGACATCGGCCAAGCCGGGGACAGGTTGCGATCGGCAGCTGTTCCCGTACGGGTTAGATCGCAAGATCGGTGAACGACGTTGGCGTTGCTCCCAGAAGTGAAAGCCATCGTTCGTCGTCGCAATACGGCTCGTCGGTGGCGCAAGGACACCGGCATCGGGATAGAACACATTGGTCGTCGTCGACGAAGTCGTCGCCGTTCCACCAACAGTCGTCGTCACCGGGCAATAGGAGCGTGCCGTCGTCGGATTGCCGCCGAAGAACGCTCCAACATACGGAACGCCAAGCGCCACGTCCGTCGTCACCTGCGAAGACGTCGTCTGGTACCAGCCGGTGAACTGCGAGTGCACCAGAAGCTGATTGTTCGGTGTAGTCACGCCCGTCGAAGAGTTATAGTCGCCCAGCGTGATGTACACCGTCTGGCTGTCCGGCGAGAACACCGCATGCGTTCCAACGCCGCCAAACTGGGTCTGAATCCCGCCGGCGCTGGTTGTCCCGCCCGGGCCCCGTGCTGCCGCTCGGGCTGTAAAGTACACAAACTGCCGTATCGGATCGGTGATCACCAGCGTCGTGCCGTCAGGCGAGACCGCGAGCACGGATCCAGTCACCGAAGTATCCTGGCCGGACAGGCTGTTCGAGACCGCGCTGAACGTCATCAGCTCGAACGCGCTGCCCATGTAGATCGAGCTGCCGTCGTTGCTGATCACCATCGAGTTCGGCTGATAAGGCAGCCGGACCGGCGCTCCGAGCTGGGGCTGCGTAAAGTCCACCGGCACAAGGTAGAGCGAGTTCGTGCTGGCAATGTACAGATTCGTGCTGTTGCTGCCCGGTGCCGTGACGGTGATCGGGTTTGAGGTCACCGGCTTTCCGTTGCCGAACAGGCCAATCTGGTTGAAGGGAGAAGGATTGCAGCTCGGCGGCTGGCAGACTGCGGTAATCGCCGCCGCTCCGGGAAAGTGGGAGTCACCGTCCCCGCCGCCGCCGCGGGAATCGTCGTCGGCGTCGTCGACTCGAACTCCAGACTGAGGCCAGTCAGAACGTGACCATTCGTGTCCAGCACCACCGACGTGATTGGCTGTGTATTGTTCGGATTCACGACGACGCTGCTCGAGCTGCTACCCGAAATCCCCGGCACACTCAACGTGATCGACTTCGGCGGACACGTCGAAAAGAATCCGGCCGAGCTTCCCGCATTTGAAATATTCGCAGTGATGACCGTCGATCCCGGCTGCTGCGCCGTCGCAACGCCGTTCTGGTCGATCGTCACCACCGATGGAGTCTGCGCCACATAGGAAAGATGGCCGACCTTGCAGCTGATATTGTTCGCCAGCGTCGACGGCGTATTCTGATACACACGCGCCGCCAGTTGCGCACGTTGATGCTTGTGAGACGCAACTGTTCGCTGCTACCGCTCCGGTGGTGATCACTGGCGTGGTGCAGCAGCCAGTTGCAGGATCGGTCGTGCAGGTTGTCGTCTGTGTCGTGAACGCAGCAGGACTGCAGTTTGTCGCCGGATCATTGATACAGTCCGTCGACAGCGGCCCAAGAACCACGCTCGTCACTACTGGATGCACAAAGATCGGCAACGGATTGCTGCTCGCTCCGTCGCCGCTCGCGACCACAAACACCGTTCCGCTCTTATTGGTCGGGATTGCAGGTCGTGAAGTCCGGGATGCCGCCGCCAGTGTTCCTGTTCCACGTCCCCGCGCACAGCTTGCCAGTCGTCGGCTCCACGTCGGCAATGGTCATATCCGGAGTTCCGTTGGCAAGGAACGTCCCGTAGGTGTACTTCGCAACCGTCTCGGTTGTCCCCTTGCAGTCAGTCGCGACTGGAGTCCCCACCTGGCCGATCTGCGCAAAGTTCAGCGAAATGCCGAATATCTGCGGGCTCAGTGTGATGGTCGTTACTTGACCCACGGGTACACCGGAGTCTCCGCCATTGCAGAAAATCGTTGGTGATTTCTTCGAACAACCCGAGATCGAGACGCCAAAAGGGATCGTAAAAAGTAACAAAATTGCTAAGGTGACAAACCGACGCATTGAACCTCCCCGTCCAACCAGAACTCAAGCTGAACGGTCACACCGCAACCGCTGAATAGAACCCTTAGTGTAAAAGCTGCGCACACCGGAAGCAAATCGTCCGGACATTGATTGGACGATCTACCAACTATTTCGCATCTTGTGAGGACCGCTTTCCTTGGCTGAACATCGTGCGCCAGGAGCGGATTGTCTCTACTTCGCTGGCATCTCTGTCTCAAACCAGTTCAGCGCCCGCTCCAGAACGTCTCTTCGATGTTCCGGCGAACGGAACGCATGTCCTTCGTTCGGATAGACGACCAGCTGTGTCTTCACACCCTCAGCACGCAGCGCATGCCAGAACTCGAAGCTCTGCGGAGCAGGACACTCGCCATCGCGATCTCCAACAACGACTAGCGTTGGCGTCTTCACGTTCTTGATGTATTCGATCGCCGAGCTCTTCGCATACACCGCAGCATCGTCGTATACGGTCTTGCCGAAGAACGGAACCATCCACTGATCGATCGAGTTCTCTCCGTAGTAGCTCTTCCAGTCGCTGATTCCGGCGCCAGCCACCGCCGCCTTGAACCGTGTCGTCCGCGTCACACCGAACATCGTCATAAAGCCACCATAGCTCCAGCCAGTCAATCCCTCGCGATCCTTATCGATAGGGAAGCGCTTCTCCAGCACGTCCATCCCAGCCAGAATGTCCCGCAGGTCGCCATAGCCAAAGTCCTTGATATTGGCCTGGGTAAACTTCTCCCCCTGTCCATAACTGCCCCTCGGATTTGGCATAAACACAAAGTACCCGAGCGCCGAAAACGGCACGCCGCCGTATCCGACCCCTGGCCAGCGTGGAGTCACGGCACTCGACGGCCCACCATGCACACTCACCAGCAGAGGATACTTCTTCGCTGGGTCGTAGTTTGCGGGATACAGGAGCCAGCCCTGCACCTTGAATCCGTCATTGGTCCACTCGATGTTTTCCGTTTTGCCCCATGCCGGCTTCATCCCATCGTTCAAATGGGTGATTTGCTTCATCGCGTCGAGCGGCCCGGCCCACACCTCAGGAGCTCTCTCAAACGAGCTGCGAATCAACGTCAGTGCGTGTTCGTGCGAGAGCGAAACACTCATCGACAGCCCGCCTGCCCCGACCGTCTCAGGAAAGGTGGCGTTGACCTCGGGCACGTCTTTACCCGTACTCAGATCCAGGGCGGTGACATGGCTGCTGCCCCCCACGTGCTCCGCAATGCCGATGACTCGTGGACTGACCCATCCAATGAATGCGACCGAGGCGGCCCTGACCTGGCGTCACATCTTTCGGCTCACCTCCGGTCGACGGAATCAGATAGACATCTCCACCGGTAGACCCTTGATCGCTCATCAAACCGCCGATAAATGCAATCTGACTTCCGTCCGGCGACCATCGCGGTACAGCGATCTGTAGTCCGTGTAGAGATCCTGAAACCTTCGTCGTGTCGAGAAGAGATTTAGGCTGCCCTCCGGCAACGCCCTCGGTATAGAGTTGCGCCACCCACCAATTATTTTCTCCCGGAGGGTTCGCCGCGATAAACACCAGATGCTTCGAATCCGGCGACCAACCGAACTCGTACACGTGTAACGTCGGCAGGAGTCACCTGCGAGAACGATCCGGTCGCGACGTCCACGACCCCCACCCGCTGAATCTCGACCCCATCCTCACCGATTACACCGGCCCATGGCTTCATCGCCGCCAGTGCTCCGGCACTTCGGGTGGCATTTTCGACAAAGAGGAACCCGATCACTTTCCCATCCGGGGACCACGCCAGCGAGTCGATCCCGCCTACAAGCTGCGTTAACTTTTTCGACTCACTCGTTTTTGGGGACCATAAGAATACTTGGTCGTGCCCCGGCCTTCTCCCCATCCCCCGTGCAATCGGACACGAAGGCAAGCCACTCCCCATTTGGCGACCATTTCGGCTCCGAGCTCCCGCAATTGGTCGCGCTCGATCCAGTTCCAATCGATCTTTTCCTTGGCCGGATCAGGATTTGAGACATCCGTCAGGTGAATCTGCGAACCTTCCCGCGCGCGGACAGCCCAGGCCACCGTGGTTCCATCGGGCGAAATTGCCGCGGAGCTCGGTGTTTTGGTTTTGCCAAGTGTCTCAATCAAAGCCCCAATCCGCCCGTCCTTCCGAGGAGACGAGGTAGTTTGAGCATGACCGTCAAGTGCGGCTCCAAAAACTACTAGAGAAGTGGCGGTAAAGAAGAAAAGGGCCAGACAACACGTGCGAACATCGTCAAAAGTCATGCAAAAAGCCTAGCATGCCTATCTCGTCTCCGGTCTTCGACGACAGAATTGCAACTCTCAGCAGTGTGATTCGGCTACGCACGTTCGAATAAGGGCCCAAAAAGTTGACGTAGCGCGCAGAGATTGTTATTGTTAGAAGGTTCCGCGAGTATCCGGACCGTGCCGTTGGGAAGAGTCAACGAGCGGAAGGGTCGAGAAAAGCCCTCGCAACCTAGCCTCCTCGTCTGACGTAGAGTCAGAAAGGATTGTTTGCGTTATACTGGATACAAGAGATTCACCGCAGGACATTCCTGATCAAGGATTCATCAGATCTGAATGTCGCAAGCCTGCGGCCCATCGCAATCGTGCCTGCGACACCCTCCACCTTGGATGGGCTATGCGGGCCGGAACAGCGAAACGGAGTCGGCTCATCCTGAGAAATTAGGGAAAGACGCTCGGCCACCGTCGACTGTTATGTCTGGCTTGTTGTACCGCTTCACAGACGCAACAGCAGGGAAGATCTTCGTTAGAGACGCTTCAGCGTTCTCAATTTTTTGCGTGTACGGCAAAAACGAAGCATTTACCCCTCTGCGCGTCTCACTCAGGTTTGGTTGTAAGGTTTTGTGCGCATTTACTAAGGAGTCCTAGTGCCTACGTTCCATCAGCTCGTCAAGCAGGGCCGCACGCCCACCCGTTATAAGACCGCCAGCCCCGCGCTTCAGGGTTCGCCCCAGCGCCGTGGCGTCTGCACCCGCGTCTACACCCAGACCCCCAAGAAGCCGAATTCGGCTCTCCGCAAGGTCGCGCGTGTTCGCCTCACCAACGGGATCGAGGTAACGACCTACATTCCGGGCATCGGCCACAACCTGCAGGAGCACTCGATCGTGCTCATCCGTGGCGGCCGTGTGAAGGATCTCCCGGGAGTTCGTTACCACGTTGTTCGCGGCACGCTCGACTCGGTCGGCGTCGCCAACCGTAAGCAGAGCCGCTCCAAGTACGGCGCGAAGCGTCCGAAGGCTGCTGCGAAATAAATTTTCGGACCCTGAATTCGGGTCCCAACACATTCAACTTAAGTCCAGCTCTTGAGAAGTCCGGCGCTGGAGGAAGACGAGAAAGAAGAAGAGAATGCCAAGAAAAGGCTACATCGCGAAGCGTGAAGTTGCTCCAGACCCGGTCTATAACTCCACCCTGGTCACCAAGTTTGTGAACTCCATGATGTGGGGCGGCAAGAAGTCGACTGCTCAGGGCATCTTCTACACCGCCATGACCAACCTCGAGCAGAAGGGTGGCGACGAAGCCCTCAAGCTCTTCAAGAAGGCGATCGAGAACTGCAAGCCCCTTCTCGAGGTCAAGAGCCGCCGCGTCGGCGGAGCGAACTATCAGGTTCCGATTGAAGTTCTCCCTGAGCGTCGCACCTCGCTCGCCATCCGCTGGCTCGTGACCTACGGCCGCGCTCGTGGCGAGAAGGGCATGGTTGAGAAGCTGACCGCAGAGCTTCTCGATGCCGCCAACGGCCGTGGCGCCGCGATGAAGAAGAAGGAAGACGTTCACCGTATGGCTGAGGCCAACAAGGCCTTCGCGCATTATCGGTGGTAAAGAAAAAGCTCTTCAGTAAAGACTTTTTCTTTCCAGGTTTCAGGTTCAACGCTGTACCTACCGCGAGCGATGCTCGCAGATGAGAGATAGACCGTGGCACGCACTACACCTCTGAATCGTTGCCGGAACATCGGGATCATGGCGCACATCGACGCCGGCAAGACGACGACGACCGAGCGCATCCTCTTCTATACGGGCATCACGCACCGTATCGGCGAGGTGCACGAGGGCACTGCGACCATGGACTGGATGGAGCAGGAGCAGGAGCGCGGCATTACGATTACCTCCGCTGCGACGACCTGCACCTGGAAGAACATCCGCATCAACATCATCGATACTCCTGGCCACGTCGACTTTACCGCTGAGGTCGAGCGTTCGCTGCGCGTCCTGGACGGTGCGGTTGCCTGCTTCGATGCCGTCGCCGGCGTTCAGCCTCAGTCCGAGACCGTCTGGCGTCAGGCCGACAAGTACAAGGTTCCCCGCATCTGCTTCATCAATAAGATGGACAAGGCCGGCGCGGACGCCGTCTACGCGACCTCGACCATCGTCGACCGCCTCGGCGCACGTGCTGTGCCCATCAATATTCAGATTGGTGCCGAAGCCAAATTTGCCGGCGTCGTCGACCTCGTCACGATGAAGGCGATCTACTGGCATGACGAGACCATGGGTGCCGAGTATTCGGTTGAAGAGATTCCCGCCGACCTGCTCGACAAGGCAAAAGAGGCCCGTCACTTCCTGATCGAGGCGGTCGCCGACTCCGACGACGAGATCCTTCATCTTTTCCTCGAGGGGCAGGAGCCCACCGAGGCGCAGCTCAAGGCTGGCATCCGCAAGGCCACCATCGCGATGAACATCTTCCCGGTGCTCTGCGGCTCGTCCTTCAAGAACAAGGGTGTGCAGACGCTGCTCGATGCCGTCGTCGACTATCTGCCCAGCCCGCTCGATATTCCTCCTATGATCGGCTCCAACCCGGAGAACATGGAAGAAAAGATCATCCGCAAGGCCGACGATAGCGAGCCGTTCTCGGCGCTCGGCTTCAAGATCATGACCGACCCGTTCGTCGGCCAGCTTATCTTCATCCGCGTCTACTCGGGCCAGCTCAAGACCGGCGATTCGGTCCTGAACCCGCGCACCGGCAAGACTGAGCGTATCGGCCGCCTGTTGAAGATGCACGCCAACAAGCGCGAAGAGATCACCGAGATTCTCGCTGGCGATATCTGCGCTGCGGTCGGCCTTAAGAACCTCGTCACCGGCGATACCATCTGCACCGACAAAGCATCCGATCGTGCTCGAGTCTATCGACTTCCCCAAGCCTGTTATCGAGGTTGCTGTCGAGCCGAAGACTAAGGCCGACCAGGAAAAGATGGGCATGGCGCTAGCCAAGCTGGCACAGGAAGATCCTACCTTCCGCGTTCGCACCGATATCGACTCCGGCCAGACCATCATCTGCCGGTATGGGCGAGCTGCACCTTGAGATCATCGTCGATCGCATGATGCGTGAGTACAAGGTCGAAGCCAATGTCGGTAAGCCGCAGGTCAACTACCGGGAGACGATCCGCGCGAACTGCCGAGGCCGAGGGCAAGTACATCCGTCAGACCGGCGGTTCGGGCAACTACGGTCACGCGAAGATTCGCATCGCGCCCAACGAGCCTGGCAAAGGCTACGAGTTCTCGAACGACATCAAGGGCGGCACGATCCCGAAGGAGTACATCAAGCCGATCGACCAGGGCATTCAGGACGCCATGCAGCGCGGCGTTCTTGCCGGATACGAGATGGTCGATATCAAGGTTTCTCTCTACGACGGCAGCTATCACGACGTCGACTCGAACGAAATGGCATTCAAGATCGCCGGTTCGATGGCCTTCAAGGAAGCCGCCAGGAAGGCTAAGCCAGTTCTGCTGGAGCCGGTGATGGCGGTCGAAGTTATCGTCCCCGAGGAGTATATGGGTACGATCATCGGCGATCTGAACTCGCGCCGCGGAAGAATCGAAGGCATGGAGATGGTCGGCACCACGCAGGCCATACGGGCCACGGTTCCGCTCAGCACTATGTTCGGTTACGCGACGCATATGCGGTCGTCCACGCAGGGCCGCGCTAACTATTCCATGCAGTTCAAGCAGTACGAAGAGGCGCCTCGCTCGGTCTCGGAAGAGATCATCGCCAAGGTGCAGGGCAAAGACGGTAAGGACAAGTAAGCCGGTGCCGCAGGGCGCGTCATCTTTTGGAATCTTTGGAAGTTGAATTTTAGAAACAGGAAACACGGAGAGAGTCATGGGCAAGGAAAAGTTTGACCGGTCAAAGCCGCACGTAAACATCGGGACGATCGGACACATCGACCACGGCAAGACGACGCTGACGGCAGCGATCACGAAGGTGCTGTCCAAGCACAACCCGAAGAACACGTTCCGTTCGTTCGACACGATCGACAACGCGCCGGAAGAGCGTGAGCGCGGCATCACGATTGCCACCTCGCACGTTGAGTACGAGACGCCGAATCGCCACTACGCGCACGTCGACTGCCCCGGCCACGCCGACTACATCAAGAACATGATCACCGGCGCGGCGCAGATGGACGGCGCGATTCTGGTCGTTGCCGCGACTGACGGCCCGATGCCCCAGACCAAGGAGCACGTTCTGCTGGCCCGCCAGGTTGGCGTGCCGTACATCGTGGTGTTCCTGAACAAGTGCGATGCGGTTGAGGACGAAGAGCTGATCGAGCTGGTCGAGATGGAAGTTCGCGAGCTGCTGTCGAAGTACGACTACCCCGGCGACGACACCCCGATCATCCGCGGCTCTGCCCTGGGCGCGCTCAACGGCGAAGCCAAGTGGGAGGCCAAGATCGACGAGCTGATGGATGCAGTCGACAAGTACGTTCCGCAGCCGGAGCGCGCCGTCGACCAGCCGTTCCTGATGCCGATCGAAGACATCTTCTCGATCTCGGGCCGCGGCACTGTGGTCACGGGCCGTATCGAGCGCGGCAAGGTGAAGGTTGGCGAAGAGTCCGAGATCGTCGGCTTCCGCGAGACCCGCAAGACGGTTGTGACCGGCGTCGAGATGTTCAAGAAGCAGCTGGACGAAGGTCTGGCGGGCGACAACGCCGGTCTTCTGCTGCGCGGCATTGCGAAGGAAGATGTGGAGCGCGGCATGGTGTTGGCCAAGCCCGGTTCGATCAAGCCGCACACCGACTTCAAGGGCGAGGTCTACGTGCTCTCGAAGGAAGAAGGCGGCCGCCACACCCCGTTCTTCAACGGCTACCGTCCGCAGTTCTACTTCCGCACGACCGACGTAACCGGTTCGGCGAAGCTTCCTGCGGGCACCGAGATGTGCATGCCCGGCGACAACATCCAGCTGGAGATCACGCTGCACACCCCGGTGGCCATGGAGAAGGGCCTCCGCTTCGCCATCCGCGAAGGCGGCAGAACCGTCGGCGCCGGAACCATCTCCGAGATCATCAAGTAAAGAAAGTGCGTTACAAAGGAAGCTTTTAGTTTTGGCGGTTCAAGATTAACGAGGGCTGCCGGCCCATTGAGAAGTGAGAATGAAATGACCGGCAGCTACTCCAACAGTTCTTTGAAGCAGGAAAGAGAAAAACAATGGCTGGACAGAGAATCAGAATTCGGTTGAAGGCATATGACTACCGCGTACTCGACACCTCCACGGGAGAGATCGTCGAGACGGCCAAGCGCACCGGAGCCCAAGTCGCGGGTCCCATTCCGCTGCCGACTATGAAGAACAAGTACTGCGTCCTCCGTTCGCCCCACGTCGACAAGAAGTCGCGCGAGGCCTTCGAGATTCGCACGCACAAGCGGCTCATCGACATTCTTGAGCCGACCCAGCAGACGGTAGACGCGCTCATGAAGCTCGATCTTCCCGCCGGCGTCGACGTAGAGATCAAGACAGTTCAGAAGTAAAGAGAAAGCCTTTCAGTAAGAGAGTTTTAGTTTGGTTTATGTTGTTCAACCCGGCAGTGCTGAGCTAGTTCAGCCAGCATGATGAGGAAAGGAAACGCAAGATGTCAGTAACAGGAATTCTCGGAAAGAAAATTGGCATGACGCAGGTGTTCGATGACCGCGGCGATATTCATCCGGTCACGGTGCTCAAGGCTGGCCCATGTGTCATTACCCAGCTCAAGACGCTCGCGAAGGATGGTTACGACGCCGCCCAGATCGGCTACGTCGATTTCGTCAAGGCCTCAAAGGTCAACAAGGCAATGACTGGCCACTTCGCCAAGTCGAACGTCCCGCCTGTCAAGATGATTAAGGAAGTTGCCATCGAAGCCGTCAAGCCCGTTGAAGGTGAAGAGGCAGTCGCCGTCAAGGCTGGCGACCGCGTTTTGGTCGACATCTTCGACGACGAGAAGTTTGTCGATGTCATTGGCACCTCCAAGGGCCGCGGCTTTGCTGGCGTCATTCGTCGCCATGGCTTCGGCGGCGGACCCAAGTCGCACGGTCACATGTTCCAGGTGCAGGGTTCGATCGGTGCCTCCTCCTTCCCGTCTCGCGTATTTCCCGGTCAGCGCATGCCCGGCCACATGGGACACGAGCAGGTCACGGTCCGCAACCTCCGCATTCGCGGCATCGATCTTGAGGACAACCTCCTCATGGTCGAAGGTGCAGTTCCCGGTCCTCGCGATGGCTTCGTGCTCATCTCCAAGGCCAAGGCCCCACCGAGAGAGCGTCGTGGTTTTGCCGGCGCCGCAACGAAGGATGCATTGAAGGCTTCGAAGAAGGCAGCACCGAAGAAGAAGTAAAGAAAAATAAGCAGAGTCGTTTGTATTGCTTAAGTTTCAGAAGCTGCGCGGAGAACATACCGAGTAACGCAGCCTAACAAAGTTAAAGCTCGCCGCATCGATGGCGAGCGCAAAGAGAGAAGAACGATGGCAAACATCAATGTAGTCAATCTCGGCGGAAAGAAGGTCGGTGAGTTCGAACTAGCCGACGAGGTCTTCGCAGGCGAGATCAACGACGCGCTGCTCTGGGAGTCGGTCAAGCATTATCGCGCCGCCCTCCGTCAGGGAACCGCCGCCACCAAGAGCCGCAATCAGGTCTCGGGCGCCGGCAAGAAGCTGTGGAAGCAGAAGGGAACCGGCCGCGCTCGCGTCGGATCCATTCGTACTCCACTCTGGAGAGGCGGCGGTACAGTTCACGGACCCAAGCCCCGCAGCTACGAGTATGCCTTCCCGCAGAAGAAGCTGATGGGTGCGCTCCGCTCGGCAATCGCCGCGAAGATCGCTGACGGCAAGTTCACCGTCGTCGACTCCTTCGAGGTTCCCGAGGCCAAGACCAAGCTCTTCCGCACCGCGCTGAATAAGCTCGAGGCAGGCAAGACGACCCTCCTGGTTGAGAGCAGCCGCAAGCTCGACGAGAAGCTTTACCTCGGCTCGCGCAATCTGGCCGGCGTTGAACTCGTTCTCAGCTCCGAGGTTCACCCCTACGACCTGCTCCGCTACGAGCACGCCGTCTTCTCAAAGGACGCCATCGAGGCTCTGCAGGAGACCCTCAAGAAGTTTGTGTCGAAACGCAGCAAGACAACTGCGGAGCGCAGCAACGCCGCGCAGAAGGAGGTTGCGTAATGCCAACCCTCTATACCGTCATTCGCCGCCCCCTCATCACTGAGAAGGGCATGACCGTGAAGGAGACGCAGAACACCCTGGTGTTCGAGGTCGCCCTGAAGGCCACCAAGACCGAAGTCAAACAAGCTGTTGAGAGCCTCTTCAAGGTCAAGGTCACCGGTGTTCGCACCACGACCGTCGAAGGCAAGGAGCGTCGCCGGGGCAAGTTCGCCGGCTACCGCCCCGACTGGAAGAAGGCTTACGTTCGCCTCAAGGACGGCGAAAAGATGCCGGAATACCTCAACAGCCTCTAAGCGAGATTTTTCGCCGCAACAGAATTCAGGAAACGAAGCGCTGCTGAGCAATCAGCCGCGCAGGCAAGGGAATAAAGACGATGCCGATCAAATCATTTCGACCGATTACTCCATCACTCCGCTTCGCGACGAAGCTCGTCAACGACGACATCACGACGGACAAGCCGCATAAGCCGTTGCTCGGAGTCAAGCAGCGCACCGGCGGCCGCAACAACACCGGTTCGCTCAGCATGCGCCACCACGGCGGCGGTCACAAGCAGAAGCTGCGCCTCATCGACTTCAAGCGCGACAAGTACGGCATCCCCGGCACCGTCGCGACCGTCGAGTACGATCCGAACCGCAGCTCCCGCATCGCGCTGATCCACTACGCGGACGGCGAGAAGCGCTACATCATTCAGCCCATCGGTCTCACCGTCGGTCAGTCGATCATGAGCGGCCCGGACGCCGATATTCTCGTCGGCAACGCTCTGCCGCTCAAGAACATCCCCGCCGGTACGACGGTCCACAACATCGAGCTTCGGCCGGGCAAGGGCGCGCAGATGGCCCGTTCCGCCGGCGCCCAGGTTCAGCTGATCGCCAAGGAAGGCGACTACGCGCTCCTCAAGCTGCCCTCGGGCGAGACCCGCAAGGTCCTCGTCGAGTGCATGGCGACCATCGGCCAGGTCGGCAACACCGACCACGAGAACGTCACCGTCGGCAAGGCCGGACGCAATCGCTGGAAGGGTATTCGTCCCTCCAACCGCGGTGTCTCGATGAACCCGGTCGACCACCCGCACGGTGGTGGTGAAGGTAAGACCTCGGGCGGACGTCACCCAGTCACTCCATGGGGCCAGCCGACCCGCGGATACAAGACCCGCAACAACAAGCGGACCGATGTCTTCATCGTCAAGCGAAGAAGCAAGTAACGAAAGAGTTCAGAAATCGCTTTAGTTTTTAGATTCTTAGGTCCGCAGCAAGGGCAACACCAAGTCTCGCAAGCAAGAGATTCGTCGTATCCAGCATCGCAACAAAGAAAGTCGGAGCTCAGCACAATGTCACGTTCAGCGAAAAAAGGTCCTTTCATCGACGATCACCTCACGAAGAAGATCGATGCGATGAATCAGGTCAACGACAAGAAGGTAGTGCGCACCTGGTCCCGCCGTTCGACGATCCACCCGGACTTCGTCGGCCACACCATCGCCGTGCACAACGGCCGCAAGTTCATCCCGGTCTACGTGACCGAGAACATGGTCGGTCACAAGCTCGGCGAGTTTGTCGGCTACCCGCACCTTCAAGGGCCACTCGGCACGCGCCGCCGAGACCGCCGCGAAGCCCAAATAAGACGGGCTGATCGTTTGCAGTGATGCAACACCGTTTTGCGAAGAAGTTTTGAAGGACGAAGATTATGGCTAACGCAGTAGAAAAAATCAGAGAGTTCCGCGCCGAGGCGAAGTTCCAGCGCACCAGCCCACAGAAGGCGAAGCTGGTCCTGGATCTCATCAAGGGCCTTCGCGTCGAGCAGGCGCTCAACACGGTTCACTTCAGCACCAAGCGCATGGCGCCGGTGATTGAAAAGGTCCTGCGTTCGGCGATCCAGAACGCAACCTACGTCTCGCAGGAGCAGGGTCTCGACGTCGATGTTGACAACCTCTACGTCCGCACTGCCGTCGCGAACGAAGGCCCTCGCATGAAGCGCATCCGCCCAGCCCCGATGGGTCGCGCCTTCCGCTACCAGCGCAGGCTCGCACACATCATCGTCACGGTTGCTGAGAAGAAGCCGCTCACTGCCATCAGCGCGGCAGCCGATTCAACTCCAGCCCCGGCAGCGAAGAAGACCACGAAGAAGGCGGCGACGCAAAGCCCGCAGCCAAGACCGCTGCAAAGAAGACAGCCGCCAAGAAGACTGCAGCCAAAAAGGCCGCGAAGTAAGCAGTTTCTTGTAAACTTAAAGTTTTGCACTACCGCCCACCGGCTCAACCGGAGAGGGCACGGAGTAAAGGGAAGCTATGGGACAGAAAGTCCATCCGTATGGGTTGCGCCTCGGCATCAACAAGCCGTGGAAGTCGCGTTGGTTTGTCGAGCGCGGCTATGACAAACTGCTGGTCGAAGACGTCAAGCTCAAGGCTGAGCTGCGCGAGAAGCTGAAGGCCGCCGGCGTCAGCTCGGTCGAGGTCGAGCGTCCGGGCAACAAGCTGCGTCTCATCATCCGCACCGCGCGTCCGGGCATCATCATCGGCCGCAAGGGCGCCGAGATCGACAAGCTCAAGGCCGACATCCAGAAGCGCACCAGCCGCGAGGTCTTTATTGACATTCTGGAAGTCAACAAGCCCGAGCTCGACGCTCAGCTGGTCGCCGAGAACATCGCGCTGCAGCTCGAGAAGCGCGTCAGCTTCCGCCGCGCCATGCGCAAGTCGGTCGACTCCGCGCTCCGCTTCGGCTGCAAGGGCATCAAGGTCCGCGTCTCCGGTCGTCTCAACGGAAACGAGATCGCCCGTTCCGAGTGGTACCTCCAGGGCCGTCTGCCGCTGCACACGCTGCGCGCCGACATCGACTACGGTTTTGCCGAGGCACACACCACTTACGGCATCATCGGCGTCAAGACCTGGGTCTACCGTGGCGACATCTACGAGCAGAAGAAGCGTCGCGACCAGGGCCTTACGGCTGGCGCGTTCGCGTCCTAACGATTTTCCCGGCACAGCCGGAGTTTCCGGGGAGCGCATCCCCGAAAGAGTGAAGAGGGTTTTCTTATGTTGATGCCAAAGAAGGTCAAGTTTCGCAAGCAGCAGCGCGGCCGCATGACCGGCAAGGCGTGGCGCGGCTCCGATCTTTCGTTCGGCGACTACGGCCTCAAGGTTATGGAGTGCGGTTACATTACCGACCGCCAGATCGAAGCCAGCCGTATCGCAATGACGCGTTTCATCAAGCGTGGCGGCAAGGTCTGGCTCCGTCTGTTCCCGGACAAGCCCATCACCAAGAAGCCTGCCGAGACCCGTATGGGTAAGGGTAAGGGCGCTCCCGATCACTGGGTCTGCGTCGTTCGCCCCGGCCGCATCCTGTTCGAGATGGAAGGCGTCACTCCGGAGCTCGCCAAGGAGGCCATGCGTCTGGCGGCCCACAAGCTTCCGCTCAAGACCAGCTTCGTCCAGCGCCACGATGTCAAGGCGACGGTCGTTACCAAGTAAAGACCGCGGCAAGTAGTTTTTAGAAGTTCAAGGAAAAGACAATGGAATTCGAAAAGATTAGCAACCTCAGTGACGACGAGCTCAAGAGCGAGCAGGCCAAGGCCGCGAGCAGCTCTTCCGTATCCGCTTCCAGAAGAGCCTCGGCAACATCGAGGGCATCAAGAAGCTGCGGACGCTCAAGCTGGACATCGCCCGCATCAAGACGGTCGAGCGTCAGCGCACTCTAGCGGCTGAGAAGGCCGCCAACCCCGCCGTCGCCAACGTTGCGCCGGCCAAGAGCACACGCACCGCCCGCAAGAAAGCGAAGAAGGACTAATCATGGCAGACACAACCAACACCACCGCAGCTGCAACTCCCGAAGCCCAGACCTCACGTCGCAACGAGAAGGTCGGCCTCGTCGTCTCGACCAAGATGCAGAAGACGATTGTCGTCGAGATCGAGATGCGCAAGGCTCATCCCAAGTACAAGCGCGTCATGAAGTCGAACAAGAAGTTCTACGCGCACGACGAGCAGAATTCCGCCCGCGTCGGCGACGTTGTCCGCATCCGCGAGGCACGGCCTTTGTCGAAACTCAAGCGCTGGTCGCTCGAGGAGATCGTTCGCCGCTCCTCGCTCGCGCTCGCCGACGACAAGAAGGCTACCGCGGCCGTCGAAGCCAAATAACTTTAAGCCTGGGGCCAAGCCCCGGCTGTATCACCCCGAGATAGCATCAGGAGAAGAACGATGTCAGTACAAATGAGAACAATCCTTGACGTGGCCGACAACTCCGGCGCGCGCAAGCTGCAGGTGATCCTGCCGCTCGGTGGCGGTCTTGGCAAGAAGGCCGGCCTCGGCGATGTCGTCACCGCAGCGGTCAAAGAAGCCTCTCCCGATGGCACCGTCAAAAAGGGTAAGGTCGTCAAGGCCGTGATCGTTCGCACGCGCAAAGAGTATCGCCGCCGCGACGGCACCTATATTCGCTTCGACCAGAACGCCGCTGTCGTCATCAACGACGTCAACGAGCCGGTCGGCACCCGCGTCTTCGGCCCCGTCGCCCGCGAACTCCGCGAGAAGAAGTTCCTCAAGATCGTCTCGCTCGCACCTGAGGTCATTTAGTAGTGATGAGCTTTGCGCTCTGAACTGTGAGTTAGGTTTGCACCACAAAATTTACCGGAGTCCGGCTCCGTGGCAACAAGATCGTCGAGGATAGAGAGAGAGTTTATGGCAGGCATCAAGATCAAGCGCAATGACAAAGTCGAAGTGATCGCAGGCAAAGACAAGGGCAAGCAGGGCCGCGTCCTCCGCGTCATCGCCGACAAGAATCGCGTCCTCGTCGAGGGCGTCATGATGGTGAAGAAGCATGTCAAGCCCAATCCTCAACGCAACATCAAGGGCGGCATTGCCGAGCAGGAATCCACTATCCACGTCTCGAACGTGATGCTGGTCGATGCTGAGGGCAACAAGACTCGCGTTGGTTCGCGGGTGGAAGGCGATGAAAGGGTTCGCTACTCGAAGGCGAGTGGCAACACGATCCCCGAGAAGAAGAGCAAGGGGAAGTAGAAGAAGTTTTGCAGTATCAGTAGTTCAAATCTTGTAACAACGGTTCACCCCACGCATCGGTACACGGGCTGAAACCCAATCCGGCAACCGTGGAGAAAGCGAAGAACAATCATGGCAGCACGACTCAAACAGAAGTACGAGACCGAGATCAAGCAGTCGCTGGGCAAAGAGCTCAACATCACCAACGCCATGGCGATCCCCAAGCTCGAAAAGATCGTCATCAACATGGGTCTCGGCGAAGCCACCCAGAACGTCAAGATCATGGATCCCCTGGTGGCCGACCTCGCCGCCATCGCCGGCCAGAAGCCTGTCACCACCAAGGCCAAGAAGTCTATCGCCGCCTTCAAGGTGCGCGAGGGCATGCCCATCGGCGCCATGGTCACCCTGCGCGGCGACACCATGTACGAGTTCCTCGACCGCCTCATCTCCATCGCTCTTCCCCGCGTCCGCGACTTCCGCGGCGTCTCCTCGAAGAGCTTCGATGGCCGCGGCAACTACACCCTTGGCCTCCGCGATCAGCTGATCTTCGCTGAAATCGACTACGCCAAGGTCGACAAACTCAAGGGCATGAACGTCACCATCGTCACCACGGCGAAGGACGACAATGGCGCCCGCGCTCTGCTCAAGGGCTTTGGAATGCCCTTCCGCGTCGGAGCATAAAGAAAACAACCGAATCTTTTTGCAGTTCGCACCAAAGATAGAGAGCAAAAAACATGGCAACTACCGCAAAACGCGTCAAAGACGCAAAGAAACCGAAGTTCAAGTCTCGCCAGCACAACCGCTGCCAGCTCTGCGGTCGTCCTCGCGCGTTCCTTCGCAAGTTCGGCGTATGCCGTCTCTGCTTCCGTTCGCTCGCCCTCAAGGGAGAAATCCCGGGTGTCGTGAAGTCAAGCTGGTAGAATAAAAGAATCCGTGCGCGGCTCGGAGTCGCGCACTTACTCCAGAGACCTCATCAGGGCGTCAGCTTTTGGTGCAGAAGTCTGGACGTATCACCCGAAACAAACATCCTCGCAGGTTCTCGGCGTGAGACACGCGTCGAGCGAACGGGGGATGAAGGAGAATGAATGAACCTCACTGATCCAGTAGCCGACTTCCTGACCCGCATCCGCAACTCCATCCGTGCCCGTCACCAGAAGCTCGACGTCCCCGCATCCAAGCTCAAGGCCGAGATCGCCCGCATCCTCAAGGAAGAGGGTTACATCGCGAACTACAAGCCCACCGAAGAGAACGGGCAGAAGGTCCTTCGCGTCTATCTCAAGTACGGCCCGAACAACGAAGCCGTCATTCGCGACCTCCAGCGTGTCTCCCGTCCCGGCTGCCGCGTCTACCTCGGCCGCGACGAGATTCGCCGCGTGCAGGGTGGCCTTGGCATCTCCATCATGACCACGCCAAAGGGTGTCATGACCGGCCGTCAGGCACGCCGTGAAGGTGTAGGCGGCGAGATTCTCTGCGAAGTCTGGTAAAGAAAAATAAACAAGGTCTTTCTGATTTCGAATTTTCCGACTCTGTAAAGACTGCATTCGAGCCTCCGGCTCACCGGCTGCAGTGGAACGACCCAGCAAACGCTGCTCGCGACTCGCAAGCCATCAAAGGATTCATCATGTCACGTATTGGTAAGAAGCCGATCCCGCTACCCGCCGGCGTCAAGTACACGGTCAGCGGCAACACCGTCCTGGTCGAAGGCCCCAAGGGCAAGGTCACTGCCATGCTTCCCGGCGGCATCACGCTCGTCCAGAAGGACGGTCACCTCGTCACTGAGCGCCAGAACGACAAGCAGGCAGCCTTCCACGGCCTCGCCCGTGCCCTGGTCTTCAACGCGGTCACCGGCGTCACCACCGGTTGGACTAAGGACATCGACATCGTCGGCATCGGATACCGCGCCGAGATGAAGGGCAAGAACATGGTCGTATTCACGCTCGGCTACTCTCACCCCATCGAGTTCCCCTTGCCCACTGGAATCTCGGTCGACGATCGACGCGAAGCAGACTCATCTCACCATCTCCGGTATCGATCGGCAGAAGGTGGGCCAGGTCGCCGCCGACATGCGCTCGCTTCGCAAGCCTGATCCCTACAAGAACAAGGGCGTACGTTACACCGGCGAGAAGTTGAAGAAGAAGGTCGGCAAGACCGGAGCGAAGTAAAGTAGTGATTAGTGGATAGTGATTAGCCCTAGCCACTAACCATTATCCACCAAAAAACACTAACCACTGTACTCAAACAACCGAACGTCCCCAGCACTCTGAGTACGCCACTAGGAAGGAAAGCCACTATGATCAATCCCCGCCAACGCAACGTCATCCGCCAGCGCGTCCACACGCGCATCCGCGAGAAGATGTCCGGCACAGCCGAGCGCCCGCGCCTCAACGTCTACCGCTCGCTCAACCACATCTACACCCAGCTCATCGACGACCTCAACGGAGTCACCATCGCCTCCGCCTCGTCCTTCGGCAAGAAGTCCGAAGACAAGAAGTACGGCGGCAACGTCGCCGCCGCTGCCGAGGTTGGCAAGCTCATCGCCGAGCGCGCGAAAGAGAAGGGCATCAAGAAGGTGGTCTTCGATCGTGGCGGCTATCTCTACCACGGCCGCGTAAAAGCCCTCGCCGACGCAGCCCGCGAAGCGGGTCTCGACTTCTAAGGTTTCCCGAAGGCGCGCCCTCATCGGCCGCCAGAAAGCTGGACAAGACATTATGGCAATGAAGAAAAAAATCGATGCGAACCGCCTCAACCTCAAGGACGAGGTCGTTTCGATCAACCGCGTCACCAAGGTCGTCAAGGGCGGTAAGAACATGTCCTTCGCCGCACTCGTCGTCATCGGTGATCCCGGTGAAGGCGTAGTCGGCTACGGCTCCGGCAAGGCGAAAGAGGTCCCCCAGGCCATCCGCAAGGGGATCGAGTCCGCCAAGAAGAACCTGCACAAGGTCAACCTCACCGAAAGCACGATTCCTCACCAGGTCCTCGGCCACTACGGCGCCGGCCAGGTCATGCTCAAGCCCGCCCCCGAAGGTACCGGCGTCATCGCCGGCAAGACGGTTCGCGCCGTCATGACCGCCGCCGGCGTGCAGAACGTGCTCACCAAGAGCCTCGGCTCGGCGAATCCGCACAACGTCATCAAGGCCACCTTCGACGCTCTCATCCAGCTTCGCAACAAGGCCGAAGTCGCCGCCCTGCGCGGCAAGGCAGTCGAAGAGCTCTAGCTCTTCGCTCAAAAGATTCCAGAGGAGCTCTAGTCCAATGGCAACCAAGAACGCAACCGCCAAAATCAAGCTGCAGTACTTCCGTTCCAAGATCTGCACCCCGGTCAAGCACAAGCTCGTCGTCAAGGGCCTCGGCTTCACCCGTCTCAACCAGATCGTCGAGCGCGAAGACACCCCATCCATTCGTGGCATGGTCGCCAAGGTTCCCCATCTCGTCCGCGTCGTCGAGTAGTTGGGATTAAGCGTGGGGCTTCAGCCCCACGAGTTCAGTATCAAGAGAAAGGGGCTTTAGCCCCGGCATCTCTATCCGGCATCACAAAATCATGCGAGTCGCTGGACCAACGAGTCCACCGGCGTTAAGCGAGGAAACAATGGCAATCCGTAATCTCTCCAATCTCCGCGCCCCCAAAAAGGCGAACGAAAACAAGAAGCGTATCGGCCGCGGTATGGGTTCGGGCATGGGTAAGACCTCCACCCGCGGACACAAGGGTCAGGGCTCCCGCTCCGGCTCCTCTCTCATGCGCGGCTTCGAAGGCGGCCAGATGCCCCTTCATCGCCGTCTGCCCAAGCGCGGCTTTACCAACATCTTCCGCGTCGAGTACCAGGTCCTCGGCCTCGACCGCGTCGCCGAGATCGCCGCCGCCGAAAATGTCACCGAGTTCACCCTGGACAAGATCGTCGCCCTTGGCCTGCTCCGCAAGAAGAACGGCCTCATCAAGGTCCTCAATAATGGGGAGATCAAGACCGCGGTCACCATCCACGCCCACAAGTTCTCCAAGACCGCCCAGGAAGCGATCGAAAAGGCCGGCGGCAAGGCCATCCTCATCGGCTAGGCAGCATTTAGAATAGAGTGGCAGGCGAGGGCACACGCCCTCGCATCGCCGTTTCACAGGTCCACAGTTTTACTCCCGAGGTTCCAGCACCCGATGTTCGAGAAAATCGCAAACATCTTCAAAATCCCCGATCTCCGCAAGCGCGTTCTCTTCACGCTTGGCATGCTGGCCGTCTATCGTCTCGGCTCGCACATCCCCACCCCCGGCATCAACGCCGACATGCTCGCCCAGTTCTTCAATCAGAACTCCGGCTCTGCCCTCGGCCTGGTCGATCTCTTCTCCGGCGGCAACCTCCGCAAGCTCACCGTCTTCGCCCTCGGCATCATGCCCTACATCACGGCGTCGATCATCTTCCAGCTGCTCACCGTCATCTATGAGCCGCTCGCGAAGCTCCAGAAGGAAGGCGAACTCGGCCGCCGCAAGATCACCCAGTGGACCCGCTACGTCACCGTCCTGCTCGGCATCGTGCAGTCCTTCGCCATCGCGCTCACGCTGACCAACACCAGCACCGGTCAGTCGATGGTCACCATCTCGCGTAGCGCCTTCATCCCTCTCTGCGTCATCACGCTCACCGCCGGCACTGCCTTCATCATGTGGCTGGGTGAGCAGATCACCGAGCGCGGCATCGGCAACGGGATGAGCCTGCTCATCTTCGCCGGTATCGTCGTCGGCCTGCCCAAGGGCATCGAGAACCTCTACGAGAAGGCTCGCGACAGCGCCTGGGGAGCACTCACCCCCATCGCCATCGTCTTCCTGATCGTCGGCATGATCGCGGTCGTCGCCTTCATCGTCTTCGTCGAGCGGTCGGAGCGCCGCATTCCCGTCCAGTACGCCAAGCGCATCGTCGGCCGAAAGATGATGGGAGGCCAGTCCACCTTCCTTCCCCTCAAGGTCAACTCCGGCGGCGTGATGCCGGTCATCTTCGCCAGCTCCATCCTGTCGGCGCCTCTTCTTTTCGCCGACGCTCACATCTTCGGCTATTCGCTGCAGGACTCCGCTTTCTTCGGCCCGATCTTCCGCGCCATCGCCCCCGGCGAGCCCTGGTACGAAGTCCTCCAGATCGCCGCAATTATTTTCTTCGCCTACTTCTACATCTCCATCGTCTTCCGTCCCGACGACATCGCCGACAACATGCGCAAGTACGGCGGCTTCATCCCCGGCATCCGCCCCGGCAAGCGCACCGCCGACTTCATCAACGACGTGCTCACCCGCATCACGCTGGTCGGCGCTCTCTACCTCGTCATCATCACCATCATTCCGACCCTGCTCATCAGCGGAATCCACTTCAACCACATCTGGCTCATCGGCTCCGTCTTTGACCACCTGCCTGCCTGGATGACCAATGGTCTTGGCGTCAACTTCTACTTTGGCGGCACCTCGCTGCTCATCGTCGTCGGCGTCGCCATGGACACCGCGCAACAGATCGAATCGCAGCTCATCATGCGCCACTACGACGGCTTCACTCCCAAGAGTGGCCGCATTCGTGGCCGCAAGAGCTGGTAGGGAACATCAGCCCTTGACCACAAGCATGATGACTGAACCCACTACGGCCCCGGCAGAGAAAGACTTTCTGCCAGGGCCGGTTCTTCTTTTAGGTGCTCCCGGCGTCGGCAAAGGCACCCAGGCCAAGGCTCTCATGGCCGCCTACGGCATCCCGCAGATCTCCACCGGCGACATCCTCCGCGCCAACATCTCAAAGGGCACCGAACTCGGCAAAGATGGCCAAGGCCCTGGTCGATCAGGGCAAACTTGTCTCCGACGACCTGGTCAACCAGATGGTCGCCGACCGACTCTCTCAGCCCGACACCCGCAGCGGCTTCATCCTCGATGGCTTTCCCCGCACTCTCAACCAGGCCGACTGGCTGGATGCGCACTCGACCGCAGACCCCACCACCCTTCCCGTCGTCGCCATCAGCATCGTCGTCGACTACGAGCACCTTCTCCGCCGCATCACCGGCCGCCGCATCTCGTCCCTCAGGCCACATCTACAACATCTACTCGAATCCGCCCGCGGTTCCCGGCATCTGTGATAGTGGACGGCTCAGCCCTCGTCCAGCGCCCCGACGACTCCGAAGCCGTTTTCATCGAACGCATGAAGACCTTCGAATCCCAGACCGCTCCCGTCATCGAGCACTACCGTAAGCAAGGCCGCTTCGAAGAGATCAGACGGCGACCAGCCCGTCGAACAGGTCACCGCCGCAATCGAAGCCGCCCTCAAGCGCCTTCGGACGTCCAACCGCTAGAATCACTGACTATGGCCATCATGATCAAAACGCCGCAGGAGATCGAGAAGATGCGGCATCTCCGGCAGGGCCCTTCGCCAGGTCCACGACGCGATCGCGCCCCACGTCGTCGCCGGCGCCTCTACGATGGACCTCGAGCAGATCGCCGTAAAAAAGATCGCCGAACTGGGCGCCATCGCGGCCTTCAAGGGCTACCACGGCTACCCCGCCGCACTCTGCACCTCTGTCAACGACGAGGTCGTCCACGGCATTCCCAACGCCAAGCGCATCCTCAACGAAGGCGACATCCTCTCCATCGACTGCGGTGTCATCATCGACGGCTACTACTCCGACGCCGCCGTCACCTACCCCATCGGCCAGGTCGCTCCCAAGACCGCAAAGCTCCTCGAAGTCACCCAGGCCTCCCTCGAGAAGGCCATCCAGCAGTGCCAGGTTGGCGGACGCCTCGGCGACATCTCCGCCGCCGTCCAGGAGTTCTGCGAGGCCGAAGGCTTCGGCGTCGTCCGCGAGTTCGTCGGCCACGGAATCGGCCGCTCCATGCACGAAGACCCCCAGGTGCCCAACTTCGGCGACCCCGGCAAAGGCCCCCGCCTCAAGGCCGGCATGGTCCTCGCCATCGAGCCCATGATCAACGCCGGCGGCCCCGAAGTCCGCGTCCTCAAGGATGGTTGGACCGCCATCACCATCGACGGCAGCTACAGCGCCCACTTCGAGCACACCGTAGCCATCACAAATGATGGTCCCCAGGTGCTGACTCGCTAAAACTGCCAATTTTCCGGCTAGAGATGGAAAAATAGCCCGGTTTTGGGGTACTATAAGAGATGCTGTGTGTGCAAGTGCACGTCATGGCACACCCGGTTGAAGCCTTAAGCTCCAGCCAAACAGAAGTTGCGGAAACAAAGAGGCTTAGCCTCCCACCTTTCCAAAGGAGATCGTTTGTCGAAGGAAGATGCAATTGAAGTGATGGCGGTGGTCGTCGAGACCCTGCCAAATGCGATGTTCAAGGTCGAGCTTGAAAACAAGCACCAGGCCCTTGCTCACGTCTCCGGACGTATGCGCAAAAACTTCATCCGCATCCTCCCCGGCGACCGCGTCGCGATTGAGCTCAGCCCGTACGACCTCAACCGCGGCCGCATTGTCTACCGCTACAAGTAGGCATCGGCTACGGGAGCCCATCCCGTCTCCATCAAGGGCTACTCAAGCGCGTTTGCACTTGGGATTAGGTCAGGGCTTCAGCCCTGACATTCAGGTAGCGCTTGTCTCGACGGGCTTTAGCCCCGGGCTATGTTCTCTGCTCCACCGGCTCCACGTTGCAAGAAAAGAAGGGAATCACAATGAAGGTTCGTGCCTCAGTAAAGAAGATTTGTGACAAGTGCAAGGTCATTCACCGCCGTGGCGTCGTTCGCGTCATCTGCGAGAACGCAAAGCACAAGCAGCGCCAGGGCTAGTCGTTCACAACCACTCCATCACCGGCCCCGCCGGGCTAGTTAGCCGAAGTCAAGGCTTGCGTTGAACCCGCCGGAAACCGCCGCCAACCAATCACCCCGCTCCGTGGCGAAGCTACTGGAGCCCAACCGAAAAGGAACCCCATGGCACGTATTGCTGGAGTCGATGTCCCTAACAACAAACAGGCGCGCATCGGACTCACTTACATCTTCGGAATCGGCAACTCTCGCGCCGCCAAGATCCTCACGAAGGCGGACGTCGATCCCTTCGCGAAGCTCGGCACGCTCGACGAGGACGCGCTGAACCGCATCCGTCAGGTCATTGAAGCCGAGGGCCAGATCGAAGGCGATCTCCGCAAGGACATCTCGCTCAACATCAAGCGCCTCATCGAAATTCAGTCCTACCGTGGCCTCCGCCACCGCCGCTCGCTCCCTGTTCGTGGACAGCGCACCCACACCAACGCTCGCACCCGCAAAGGCCCCCGCAAGGGAACCGTTGCCGGTAAGAAGAAAGCGACGAAATAAGACATGGCGAAGACACAGAACACCAAGGGCGCAGCAAAGCCCGGCAAGAACAAGAAGTTCAAGAAGCGCGAACGCAAGAACGTTCCATTCGGCCTCGTCTTCATTCAGGCCTCGTTCAACAACACCATCGTCACCATCACCGACCAGGTGGGCAACACGCTCAGCTGGAAATCGTCCGGCTCGCTCGGCTTCCGCGGCTCCCGCAAGGGCACTCCGTTCGCCGCGCAGCAGGCCGCCGTCGGTGCAGCCAACGCAGCCCGCGACCACGGCGTCCGCTCGGTCGATGTGCGCGTCTCCGGTCCCGGCTCCGGCCGCGAGTCCGCGATCCGCGCCCTCGCCACCACCGGCATCGAGGTCCGCAGCATCCGCGACGTTACGCCGATGCCGCACAACGGCTGCCGTCCGCCCAAGCGCCGCCGCGTCTGACGCATGACAGCGTCCTGGAAGCCGTTCAGCGTTGCGTACAGCCTGATCTGCAGCCTTTCTGAAGGAATGCACTTTAACTGCGCTCGTAAGCCAGCTGCATAATTGCTCTGCGTGCTCTCGACCTCGCCGCAATAGGAACCGTAAACCGGATCGGGACAGAAGCGCGCCAGCGCGTAAACCGATCGTCACCCGAAGTCAGGAGTAATAAAAATGGCACGTTACACAGGACCCGTCTGCCGCCTCTGCCGCCGCGACGGAACCAAACTCTTCCTCAAGGGAGCCAAGTGCTTCTCCGAGAAATGCCCCGTCGAGAAGCGCAACTTCCCCCCCGGCCAGCACGGCCAGTCCCGCAAGGTCAAGAAGGTCGTCGGCTACGGTCTGCAGCTTCGCGAGAAGCAGAAGGCCAAGCGCATCTACTTCACCCTCGAGACCCAGTTCCGCGCCTACTACCAGAAGGCCTCCAACAAGACCGGCGTCACCGGCGAACTCCTGCTCCAGCAGCTTGAGACCCGCCTCGACAACGTCGCCTACCGCCTCGGCTTCGCAATGAGCCGCCGCCAGGCCCGTCAGGTCGTCCGTCACGGTCACCTCCAGGTCAACGGCCGCAAGGTCAACATCCCGTCCTTCCAGGTCAAGGTCGGCGACGAGATCGCGATCCGCGAAGGCTCGAAGACGCTGCCCCAGTTCGAAGAGGCCAAGAACTTCGCCGCCGGTCAGAATCAGGTCCAGTGGCTCGACATCAACCGCGACAATCTCTCCGGCAAGGTCCTCGCCCTGCCGAAGCGCGAAGACGTCAACCTGCCCGTCAACGAGCAGCTGATCGTCGAACTCTACTCGAAATAAAGTGCCCCTTAATTTTGGATTCGTACCTAAGTCCAGACTTAAGCGACTTCTTTCGAAGACTTTGGACTTTTTACCGGAGGTGGGGATCAGTCCTCAGCTCCGGCAGTACGCAACACCACAACCTAACCCGCAACCGCACTCACCCGCCAGTCCGCAGAATGCATCGCGGCTAGGACGGATAAAGGAGAAACAAATGCTTTGGAGAGGTTTTCAAAAGCCCAAGCGTCTCGCAGTCGACACCGAAACACTCACCGACAAGTACGGCAAGTTCTCCGCGCAGCCCTTTGAGCGCGGCTTCGGTACCACCATCGGCAACGCCCTTCGCCGCACCCTGCTTTCCTCCATCGAAGGCGCTGCCGTAACCGCCGTCCGCATCGAAGGCGTGCTGCACGAGTTCCAGTCCATCACCGGCATCGTCGAAGACGCGACCGACATCATCCTGAACCTCAAGCAGATCCCCTTCAAGCTCGCAGGCGAAGGCCCCAAGGCCCTCTACCTCCGCGCCGACCAGGCCGGCGTCATCACCTCCGGCATGATCGAAGCCGACGGCGACGTCGAGATCCTCGACAAGAACGTCTACATCTGCACCGTCTCCGAAGGCGGCAAGATCGACATGGAGATGCGCCTCAAGCGCGGCCGTGGCTACATCTCGGCCGACAAGAACTTCGACGGCGACCTCGGCCTCGGCTTCATCCCGGTCGACTCCGTCCACTCGCCCGTCCGCAAGGTCAACTACCTCGTCGAAGCCGCCCGTCTCGGTCAGATCACCGACTACGACAAGCTCACGATCGAGATCTGGACCAACGGCACCGTACTTCCCGCAGACGCCCTCGGCCTCTCCGCCAAGCTGCTCAAAGACCACATGACCATCTTCATCAACTTTGAAGAGGAGATGGAAGCCGGTCACGACGGCAGCCACGACGGCCCAGCCCTGCGCAACGAGAACCTCAACCGCTCGGTCGAAGAGCTCGAGCTCTCCGTCCGCAGCTACAACTGCCTCAAGAACGCCAACATCGCCACCATCGGCGAGCTCATCCAGAAGACCGAAGCCGAGATGCTGAAGACCAAGAACTTCGGCCGCAAGTCCCTGAACGAGATCAAGGAGATCCTCGCGCAGATGGGCCTGTCGCTCGGCATGAAGATCGACGAGAACGGCAACCCGCAGCCCGGACCCACCTCCGTTCTGCCCGCAGCCACCCTCGCCGCCAGCTTCGGCAACTTCGACGACGACGATGAGGACGAGGATGAAGACGAAGACCTCGAACTCCCCGCCGAAACAGAAAACTTCTAACCCAAACCGGGCGGCGGAGTCACATCCGCCGCCGGTTTGCTCGAAGCAACGGCGCAAGCCGCGCAGCAATCAGCCTCGGCAACAACCGAGGCGGCATCACCCGCACAAGGCCTTTGGCCGAGCGCACATTCTAAGCAGTACCGACTCACGGCAAAAGCCCAGTCGAAGGAGATCACCCCATGCGTCACCGCAATGCAGGATACAAACTAGGCCGCAACACCAGCCATCGCCGCGCCATGCTGCGCAACCTCGTCACCTCCGTCATCCTGATGGACCGGGTCGAGACCACCATCACCAAGTGCAAGGCCACCCGCCCTCTCATTGAGAAGATGATCACCCTCGGCAAGCAGGGCACCGTCCACGCCCGCCGTCAGGCCGCGGCCTACCTCATGACGCCGGAGTCGGTCGACCGTCTCTTCGCCACCGTGGCCCCGCGTTACGGCGCACGCAATGGCGGCTACCTCCGCATCACGCGCCTCGGAGCCCGCAAGGGTGACGCAGCCGAGATGGCCTACATCGAACTCCTCGGAGCCGAGCACGAGCTCAACGAGAAGGCTCAGAAGCGCGCCGAAGCCCGCACCAAGAAGCGCGAAGAGCTCGCCAAGCAGTTGGAAGAGCGCGGCGAAGGCGAAGCCGGCGATCCCAACGCCGAAGCCTAAACTTCAGCACTCAGCCATTACCAGGAAGAGGCGCACCCACACGGTGCGCCTCTTTTCGATTTGGCGCATCAACCAGGTGTACCTTCGCCGCATTCTTGTGTGGAGTCATTTCCCCGGGGGGTACCCCCCCCCATTGCCCGGCGATAAATCCTTTACTTTTTAATGGTTTACGTGGTGAGGCTGCAAAATATTCATAACAAATGGGTTACGTCCAAATATCAGTGCAATAAAGGAGTTAGCCCCGGAGGGGGTGTCCCTCTGGAGGCTTTGTTTGTTTTTTCTCTACTGTTTTAAGCATAGCAGTTGGAGTGGATCTTTTTTCCATCCTGGATCTCCTGTTGTTTGTTTGGTTTAGATGGTTTTGGGACTTGACATGCGATTTTTGGGCTGAAAACGCAAAAAATAAATGTAGGAGAAGACGAGCTGCAATAGAATCAGCTACTTATGGCTTCGCTTCGGACTGATCTTGGCCAAATGTGGGGATCAAGAGAGAGGCACTCCAACGCAAGCGTCAGAGGTTCCCATAGAGGAAATGACCGCCTTTGCAAACGACTCGGGTAGAGCAGCAACCAGGCAAGTGCGCCGTCCCATGCTGCACTGTCTCGGCGAGGACGTCTTACCCGCTATGCACCATCACGCGGTTCTTTCCTGCCCGCTTGGCCGCATACAGAGCCTCGTCGGCCAGCTCCACCAACTGAAAGCCGCTCTCCAGCGACTCATTCATCGCCGCCATCCCGACGCTGATGGTCAGCGGCTCATTCTCCCAATCCTCCGCGGCCACTCGTTGCATGACGCGCCTTGCCAGGCCCATGGCGCTTTCTTCGCCGCTCTCCGGCAGCAGCACCACAAACTCCTCGCCGCCATATCGTGCCGGGAGATCCGGCAGCCGCACCGTCGTCCGCAGAATCGTTCCCAATCGCCGCAACACCTCATCGCCTGCAGAATGACCAAAACGGTCGTTGATCGTCTTGAAGTTGTCCACATCGATCAGCAGCACGGAAAGCTCACGCTTCCTCCGGCGCGCCATGGAGAACTCCATCACCAGCCGCTCTTCAAACGACCTGCGATTCCTCAGTCCGGTCAACTCGTCGGTCACAGCCAGCTTGCGTAGTTGGTCATTCGCCTCTTCGAGCTCGCGATGGTAGCGTTCCAACTCGATCTGGTGCGCCACCTCTTCGGATACATCCACGGCCACACCAGCCAACAGCACATTTCCGGCAGAGTCATGACACGGAAACTTGAACGACCGCAGCGAACTCACCGTTCCATCCGAGTTGCGAATATGCTCTTCGGTCTCGACCATTCGTCCGCCCGCCATCACCTCGAGATCATGCGTCCTCACCGACTTGGTCAGCTTTCGCGACCAGAGCTGTTCGTCGGTCCGTCCCAGCCACGCATATTCGCTCACCCCAAACCGCTGGGCGAAGCTGCGGTTGTAAAACAGCAGCCGTCCAGCGGCGTCCTTGATGTAGCTCAGGAACGGGCTGGCATTCATAAACGCGCGAAACAGTTCTTCACTCGCCCGCAGATTGGCGGTGGCTCTCTCTTTCTCTGCCATCACCTCAGCCAGTGCTTTGCGCTGCACCATCGCCTCAAGCCGCACGCTCACCTGCCGCCCTAGCACTTCGAGCGCGTTCGCCTGCTCCGCTGCCAGTATGCGCGGCGACATATCCACCACGCACAAAGTCCCGAGCGGTTCTCCGTCTGCCGTAAAAAGTGCTACCCCTGCAAAAAATCGAATGGCCGGATCACTTGTCACCAGCGGATTCGTGTCAAACCGCCCATCCATCAGCGCGTCCTTCACCAGAAACAACTCGGTCTGCCGGATCGCGTGCGCGCAGAAGGCAACCTCGCGCGGCGTCTCTCCCATCTTCAGATGTTCAGACGCGCGGTACCATTGGTGTCGCTCATCCAGCAGCGTCACCAGGCCGATCGGAGTTCCACAGATTGCAGCTGCAAGCTGCACCAGTTCTTCACATTCGAGTTCTGGCTGGGAGTCCAGTAAATCACGTGTCCAAATCGCCCTTAAACTAGCGGCTTCAGCTTCTGTTCGACGTACGTTCATCGTTCACCGTATTGTCGCAATCTAGAATAGCCGGGGGAACTTTCATATGCCAGAAGCATTTTCAACAGCTTACGAAAGTAACCTACGCCTCGATCCCTAACGTGGGATATTCCCCGAATCTGCTATTTAGTCCCCACTTTGGGGAACACAAGAGTAACCCAACCTTGCCCCCGCTTCCACCCTGCACTAAGCTAGAACCAATCATGTATGAAGACTTCAAGATAACCGACCGCTGGACTGGCGAAGAACTGCACTGCGAATGGAAGGGGACTGTCGTCGCCATCGCCACCCGCCATGCCGATGCCACCGACATCCGCTTCGCCGTCAACGGCCGCCCCGTGTGGATCGCTATGCCAAATCTGGCTTGGGTCGAACAGAAACGCCGCACCGGCTATGTCATCACCGACTATCTTGCCGCGCAGACCGCCGGCCGCTATCTCAAGCACGCCATACAATCCGGCTACGACAACGGTCGCGAGATGTACACCATGACCGTCGATGAGGTTCTTGAACACGCCAACGCCGTCGTCAAAGAGGCTGGCCGCACCGACAATCTACCCAGCCTCCCCGTCATCAACCCGGACATTCGGCCAGAAGACGAGATGGGGATCCACCTTCCAGGCGAACCAGCATAGTCTCCAGGGGATTGGCCCATGTTCACCCGTCGTCGATTCCTCGTCATCTTCCCTGCCTTCGCGGCATCGGCACACGCGCAGTCTGGATGGCATTTAAGGAAGAAGAAGCCGGTTCCGCCTCCGCCGCCCCTCAACGTCTACATCGGCACCGATACCAGCAAGAATGTCAGCAAGGGCATCTATCAGGCTCACTTTGACACCACTAAAGGCCAGCTGAGTGCCCCGGCCCTTGCCGCCGCTACCGCCCGCCCATCCTTCCTCGCAGTCACTCCCGTTGGCCAGGCGGCGCGACGCTCGCTCTACGCCGTCAACGCCATCAACGACGCAAACGCAACCGCCAGCAGCTTCCTCATCGACCCGAAGAGCGGCGCGCTCAAACAGACCAGCCAGGTCCCATCCGGCGGAGCAGGCCCTGCCTATATCTCGGTCGACGCGACTGGTCACTCCGCCTTCGTCGCCAACTACTTCGGCAGCAGCGTTGCCTCCTACCGCATCCAGCCCGACGGTGCTCTAAGCCAGCCAATCGACCGCATTGACTTCAAGGATCACCAGAAGTTCGGCGCGCTCGGACCTGTTTCCGCCCGCCAGGACATCCCCCATCCCCACTCCGCCACCATCTCGCCGGACAACCGGTTCCTTCTCGTGTGCGATCTCGGCACCGATAACATCACCGTCTTCCTTATTAATCCCGAGACGGGTAAGCTCTCCAATCCGCATGCCTTCTCCAACGACCATCCTGGCTCCGGTCCGCGCCACGTTGTCTTCCACCCCAACGCCCGCTGGCTCTACGGCATCAACGAAATCGACTCCACCATCGATCACTATCTGTGGACGGCCACGCGCTTCGCCGATACTCCACAAGGTCTCGTGGTCAACACCAACACCCCGGTCAAGACCATCGCTGCAGACTTTCCCGCTGACAAAAACACAGCCGCCGAGCTTACGATCTCATCTGACGGTCTCTTCCTCTACGCCAGCAATCGCGGGGAAGACTCGCTCGTTGTCTTCTCCATCAGACTCAAAGACGGCAAGCTCGACTTCGTGCAGCGCATCTCCTGCGGAGGCAAGACCCCGCGTCATTTCGCAATCGACCCCACCAACCAGTGGCTTCTCTGCGGCAATCAGGACTCCGCAAGCATTACGATCTTCCGTCGCGACGCTGTAAGCGGAAAACTAAGCGGTCCCACCCAGACGGTTCCGCTTGATTCCCCTCTCTACACCCTCTTTGTTTAGTTCTCAGTTCTCAGTTGAAAATCTAATACCTGACAGCTGAGAACGGACAACTGGTTACTCTTTCGGCAACGTAGCCATATCGATTACGAAGCGATACTTCACATCTGCCTTCACAACGCGCTCATAGGCCTCGGCGAGTTTATCGATCGACGTCAGCTCGATCTCGGACACGATGCCATTTTCGGCACAGTAGTCCAGCATCTCCTGCGTCTGCTTCATCCCGCCAATTCCCGAGCCCGCCAGCGAACGGCGATTTGCCACCACTGAAAATGGGGCCACCGACACCGGAACCTCAGGCAGTCCCACCAGGCACAGGGTCCCATTCAGCCGTAGCAGGTTCAGGTACAGATTCACATCGTGCGGCGCTGAAACACAGTCGAGAATAAAGTCGAAGCTGCCTGTGTGCTTCGCCACAGCAGCCGCGTCCTTGGTCACTACGACCTCGTCGGCCCCGAGCCTCTTCGCGTCCTCAATCTTGTTCGCCGAAGTCGTGAACTGCACCACGTGGGCACCGAAGGAATGGGCGAACTTCAGCCCCATGTGCCCCAACCCACCCAGCCCAACGACACCTACCTTCTTGCCCTTGCCCACGTTCCAGTGCCGCAGCGGCGAATAGGTGGTGATGCCCGCGCACAGCAGCGGTGCAACCGCAGCGGGATTCAGCTTCGGCGAGATGGTATGGACAAACCTCTCGTCCGCAACGATGTTGTTCGAATACCCGCCGTACGTCGGCTTGCCCGAGTAGTCGAGCTTGTTATAGGTTTCCACCGCGCCCTTGATGCAGTACTGCTCTTCGCCTGCCACGCAGTTGTCGCAGACGCGGTCCGAATCGACGATGACTCCAACCGCGGCGGGATCGCCCACCTTGAACTTCTTCACCGCACTGCCGACCGCGGTCACATGGCCGACAATCTCATGGCCAGGCACCATCGGATAGATCGAGCCGCCCCACTCGTCCCGCACCTGATGAATATCCGAGTGGCAGATCCCGCAATAAGTAATCTCCACCGACCACATCATTCGGCCCTGGCTCCCGTCGCTCGAAATGAAACGGCGCCAGCGGCGACTTCTTATCGTATGCAGCGTATCCATGAGACTTCATCTGCAACCTCCTGATTGCTTTTGATACCTCGCACCTTCAAACTGATGCGCCTATTGTCAGAGTTCCACGCGGGATCTACTCGTCATAGTGCAGCAAGCTCAGCACGTCATATCCCTGAAACTTTTCCCGCCCCTTGAGGAAATCAAGCTCGATCGCAAAACCAAGCCCCGCGATCTCGCCGCCCAGCCGCCGCACAAGCTGCACGGTAGCCTGCATTGTGCCGCCGGTCGCCAGCAGATCATCAACGATTACTACCCGCTGTCCTGGCTCGATCGCATCCATGTGGATCTCCAGCGCGTCGGTCCCATACTCTAGGTCGTAGTTCACCCGAGCCACGGTTGCGGGCAGCTTCTTCGGCTTGCGCACCGGCACAAAGCCCGCATTCAGCCGATACGCCAATGCCGGCCCGAAGATGAACCCGCGCGCCTCGATCCCCAGCACCAGGTCGATCTCCTTGCCGATGTAGTACTGCGCGAAGGCGTCGATCAGTGTGGCGAATCCCGCCTTGTCCTTCAGCACCGTCGTAATGTCGTAGAAGAGAATCCCAGGCTTTGGAAAGTCCGGCACAGTCCGGATCAGCGTCTTCAGCGGTTCACAATTAATCGGTAGCGTCATCAGTTCTTACCAGGCTCCTTCAATCTCAAATGGCCCAAGCTTCGCGGCTTCACTCTCGGCCAGTTCATCTTCCAATACAGCATCGACGCGGCTGCCACGCGAACCCTTTCGCAGCGCATCCTTCAACTCGGCAAGTTCGTCAGGCGTCCCCGCAGCAACGACCTCCACATGCCCATCCTCGGTATTCCGCACCCACCCGCGCAGGCCAATCTCAGCCGCCTCCCGCTGCACAAACCAGCGAAAACCGACGCCCTGCACGCGGCCTTTTACAAGGTAATGGCACACCATGGAGCCTCCAGTTTCGCAGAGCCGTCACACGCGCGCAACACGTCGGGCAAAACAAAAGAGGCAGAGCCATGCGACCCTGCCTCTGCGGTCTTTCACTGCTGCTTAAGCTCGGCTCATATAAGCGCCTTCAGCCGTATCCACGCGAATCTTCTCGCCCTCATTGATGAACGGAGGCACCTGCACCACCAGCCCGGTCTCGAGCTTCGCAGGCTTGGTCACCGACGACGCCGTCGCCGACTTGATCCCCGGCTCCGTCTCCACCACCGTCATCTCCACCACGCCCGGCAGTTCAATACCTACGGCCTTGCCGTCATGGAAGCTCACGCTGATCGACAAATTCGGCATCAGGTACTCGACCGCGTCGCCGAGGGTGTCGCGCTTCAGCATCGTCTGCTCAAACTTCTCGTCCATGAAGTAGTACTCGTCCCCGTCGTTGTACAGGAACTCCATCTTCACCTCGTCGACGTAAACCCGTTCAATCGGATCGGGCGAGCGGAAACGCTCAATAAACATCGCGCCGGTGCGTACATTGCGAAGCTTCGCCTGGATAAACGCGCGAAGATTGCCCGGCGTGCGGTGTTCCACCGAAAACACCAGGTGAAGGTCGTCCTTGTATTTGATAATCATGCCCGGGCGCATCTGCGTTGCGGGAATCGACATAAAAAACCTCTAATCTGTGCTGAATTCAGCTGTGGTTGAGAATGTGTCTGCGAGCGCACCGGCAGCGCGCCAATCAGCTCGCAACCCTTTTATTGTATCGCAGCAAAGAGGTCTTCTGCTGGCTCAACCAGCGTCGAAAAACTCTCATCCGCCGCCAAAGATGTGCTTGAAGAATCGCCCAATCGCATGCACCAGATCGTGTTTCGGCTCAGACGGAGCCTGCTTCTGCTCGAGCGGGGCCGGCGCGGTAGCAACCGAAGCGGGAGAAGCAATTGGAGCGGAAACAGCAACTGAACACTGGCGCACTAGCCGGGGCAGGAGCGCAGCCGCGGGCGTGCCCGCAGTCATCGGCGTCTTTTCTGCCGCTTTAGGCACCGCCAAACTATCGGCTCCTTCATTCGAGCTCAGCGCAGCCGAAACCTGTGTATGCGGAGCGCCCGCAGGAGCCGCCGGTACCGCCGATGGAGGCGCCAGCCCCGCACTGACCGCAGCAGGGAAGGGATGTTCTTCCGCCGCGGGTTTTGGCGTCGACGCTGCATCTCCATTCCCAGACCCGGCCGGATGCAACAGCGCATCCGCAACCGACATCGTAGCCTCGGGGGGACACCCGCACGAAGAGCTCTCGTGGTCCACTACCTCTTTAAGACTGCCATGCTCAAACAGCACATGCTGGCCTGCCCGCAACTCGTAGGCCGCCTCTCCGAACTGATCCGCAACGTTCAGCACGGGAGCCTGCGCTCCGCGATTCTCCACGCACGTATCGCCGTTCCTCGTCACTCGAAGTTGCAAGTCGAGCGGCGCATCCGTGCGCATGGTGAACCGAAGATCCGGCGTCATCACCACATCGCGTGTGGTCGCGGCCATCTGCACTTCGATGGCCCCGCGATCGAGGGCCAGCATCAATGGTGCCCCCAGCGTTCCCTCGCTCTTGCCTGCCGTCAAATGCAATCCGCTCGTTGCGCAAACCTTGACCGAGCCACCGCGGTTCAACGCGATATCAGCGGTACGATCCCTCGCCGTCACCGTCGTGTTCCCCACGAGAATCGCCCGTCCGTTGCTCACCTCAAGCGCGCCCGCAACTGTCGCATCCTGTACGCCGACGGTACCGATCGATTGCTGCGCCTGCGTCATCGAAAGCCCAGCGAAGAGAAATGAGAGCTCGCATATCTTCAACAGTGGAACTTTCATCTCATCCTCTTCTGTGCGTCACGTGTGGCGGCTGCATCGCAAATCAAAAGAAAAATCATCGCACGCTGCCGTTCTCTCGCGTCCGAGAACCATTGCCTACGCTATGTATAATACGGCCTATGGATCACAGGTATGTGCAGTTTGGGTGTGGCATGTGTGCTCCTGAAACGTGGCAAAACTTCGATGCCGGCCCCGCCTTCTGGCTGCAAAGCCGCCTCCCGTTTCTCACCCCTCTGCTGGTGAAAAAAGGTTTTCCTCCCTATCCCAAAAACATTTTGTACGGCGACGTCATCAAAGGCCTCCCCGTCGCTCCGCAGTCAGCCGACGCGGTCTACTGCTCCCACGTTCTCGAGCACATGACTCTCGACGAGTTCCGCACCACTCTCAGAAACGTCTTTACCTATCTTCGTCCCGGCGGCACTTTTCGCTTCGTGCTCCCCGACCTCGAACAACTCATCGGCCTCTACACGGGCGACCCCACTCCTGCCGCCTGCTCCCGCTTCATGCAGGAAAGCTGGCTCGGCGAGATGACAACACCGCGAGGCTTGCGATCCATCCCGACCGCCGTGTTCGGGCGCGCCCGGCATCTTTGGATGTGGGACTACAAAGGAATGGAACAGGAACTCACTGGTGCCGGCTTCACGGACATCCGCCGAGCTCAAATGGGCGACTCCCCCGACCCGCGCTTCAAAGACGTAGAGTCGGACTACCGCTGGAAAGACTGCCTCGGCGTCGACTGCAAGCGCCCCTAGAGCCACCTACATCTTCAAAAAATTCTCGATCAGCTTCTTGCCGTTTGAGGTCAGCACGCTCTCCGGATGAAACTGGACGCCTTCGATCGGCAGCTCACGATGACGCAGCGCCATAATTGTCTCTCCATCCGTCTGCATTTCGCCAACAGCGCGCGCCGAAACTTCCAGTTCCTCGGGCAGCCCCTCCTCCGCCACAATCAGCGAGTGGTAGCGCGTACAAGTCATCGCCGAAGGCAAGCCTTTGAAGATGGTCTTCCCATCGTGTGCCACGTCACTCGTCTTGCCATGCATCAGTTTCTTCGCGCGCACCACGTTGCCGCCAAACGCCGCGCCAATCGCCTGATGCCCCAGGCAAACCCCCAGAATCGGCACTCGCCGTTTCGCCTTTGCAAAATGTTTGATCAACTCAATGCTGATCCCCGCATCCTGTGGTGTACAAGGCCCCGGCGAGATTAGAATCCGCTCGGGCCGCAACGCCTCCACCTCAGCCGGAGTCAGCTCATCGTTACGCCGAACCACCATCTCCGCACCCAGCTCACCCATGTACTGGACCAGGTTGTAAGTGAACGAGTCGTAGTTGTCGAGAACGAATACCATAACTTAAATTCTACGCTCGTCGCCGCCCACGCTCGCGTTTGTGGAAGAAGACGTCAGGCAACATCGCAAACCTCTTTAAGATCTAACGGACAGGTGCTCAAATGTCGCTCGCATCCAGACGCTGGAAACATTTCGCTGCCATGGGCCTCATTGGGGATGGCGTTATGGCCGTCCTTCGCCCGCACAACGACGCTTTGGCCTGGAAACACGGCCCCAAACCCTGGAAGCGTCTTATGGGCCATCTTCAGGAGCGCCCCGCTCTGACCCGAACCGTCGGCGCTCTCCAAATCATCGGCGGCATTTGGTGGGCCCTCCGCCAGGAACAAGAGGAATAGAAACCCGCAGCCGCCCGCATCAAACCGAGCGCGCCCGCTCAATCGCCCGCACCACCGCAGCGGCCTTATTCACCGACTCCTCAAACTCCTTCTGCGGCACCGAGTCCGCCACGATCCCCGCGCCCGCCTGAAAGTGTCCTTGGTCCCCATTCATATACAGCGTCCGGATCGCGATGCACGAGTCAACATTCCCGCTGAAATCCGCATACAGCACACTGCCGCCATACACTCCACGCCGGGCAGGCTCCAGCTCTTCAATAATCTCCATCGCGCGAATCTTCGGCGCACCACTCAGCGTACCCGCGGGGAAGCACGCTCGCAAGGCATCAATCGGCTCCATCTCGGCCTTCAGCTTGCCCTCTAGCGAACTCACCAGATGCATCACATGGCTGTAACGCTCCACGAACATCAGGTCCTTTACCCTGACCGACCCAAACTCGCTCACCCGCCCCACATCGTTGCGTCCCAGGTCGACCAGCATGATGTGTTCGGCGACCTCTTTCTCATCCGCCCGCAGGTCGGCCTCCATCGCTCGATCCTCCACCTCATCCGCACTCCGCGGCCGCGTCCCGGCGATGGGGCGATACTCTACATCCCGTCCATGTACTCGCACCAGCAACTCCGGCGAAGACCCCACAATATGCGCGACACTGGCTTTCTTCTTTGCATCCGCCTCCAAACCAAACCGCAAAAAATACATATACGGCGAAGGGTTCACAATCCGCAGCGCGCGATAGATCTCAAAGGCATCCACCCCCGGCACGCAATCGAAGCGTTGCGACAGTACGCACTGAAAGACATCTCCCGAGGCGATGTACTCCTTCGTCTTCTCCACCGCCTTTAGAAACGCTGCCTTTGGAGTTCGCGCCGTTACCTTCAGCTGGCCCAGCGGCTTCTTCTTCCGCCGGACCGGCAGCGCACTTGCCAGCCGCTTCTCCATCTTGTTCAGCCGCCGAACCGCTCGTTCATATGCACCCTCGCGTGCCTCGCGCGTCAGGTCCGCCGTCACCATCAGGTGGATTTCTTTTTTTACGTGGTCGAACGCGAGCACCTGGTCAAAAAACATCAAGCAGGCATCGGGTACTCCAAGCTCATCCTTCGCCACCGAGGGCAGCCTCTCAATCTGCCGCACCACGTCATAGGCAAAGAAGCCCACAGCTCCCGCCGTAAACGGAGGCAGTCCCGGCAACCGTACGGGCGTATGTCCGCTCAGCGCCTTTTTCAGTTCCGTAAATATATCTCCTTCAAACGCAATTTCACGCCGCCCCTCGCGAACCGTAATCCGCGTTCCCCGCGCCGTCATTTTTTTGTATGGCTGCACGCCGATAAATGTGTACCGCCCCACATGCTCGCCGCCTTCGACCGATTCCAGCAAAAACGCCTCCGGCTCCTCCGCTGCAATTCGCAGGAACGCTGAAACCGGAGTTTCAAGATCTGCTGTCACTGTGCGATAAACGGGCACCAGCGAATGGTTGCGACTTAACGCGAGAAATTCACGCGCGGAGGGGAGGGAATTGGAGTCAGCAGAGGCCATGGCTAATTCCATCATAACTCCCTCTGTACGAACGTTTTCAGTCATTTACCCGACGGTCAGAAAACAGGGCGGAAAAAGGGTTAACCTACCCCATTCGTTCGATTGCACATCGTCGTTCCGCCAGCCTATACTCCGCTCTGTTTGGCCACAGACCGGCCTGGCTCAAGCTGTATCCTGCTTCCAGTAGTGGAGGCGAACGATGGCCGGAGAATCGCTGATACCAGCAACAGAAAAAAGGGTAATAACAATGGAGACTCTCACCCTCGAGCAGGAGACTAACCCCTGGGAAGCCCAGGCCGCTCGATTCGACTTTGCAGCAAAGAAACTCAACCTAGATCAAGGCATTTGGAGGGTGCTCCGCCAACCCACCCGCGAACTCATCGTTCACATTCCTGTCGGCATGGACGACGGTTCCATCGAAGTCTTTACCGGCTACCGCGTCCAGCACTCGGTCGCCCGTGGTCCCGCAAAGGGCGGCATCCGCTACTCTCCCGATGTCACTCTGGACGAAGTCCGCGCCCTTGCTTCCTGGATGACCTGGAAGTGCGCTGTCGTCAACATCCCGTTCGGCGGAGCCAAGGGCGGCGTCATCTGCGATCCCAAGAAGATGTCTCAAGGGGAACTCGAGCGCATGACCCGCCGCTACACTGCCGAGCTCATCGAATTTCTCGGCCCCGAAAAAGACGTCCCCGCGCCCGACATGGGCACCGACGAGCAGACCATGGCCTGGATTATGGACACCTACTCCATGCACATGCGCCAGACCGTCAACGCCGTCGTGACCGGCAAGCCCATCAACCTTGGCGGTTCGCGCGGACGTAAAGAGGCCACCGGCCGCGGCGTCTCCGTCGTCTGTGATGAGGCCATGAAACACCTCGGCATGTCCATCGACGGCTGCCGCGTCATCATCCAGGGCTTCGGCAACGTCGGCTCCAACTCCGCCAAGCTGCTCGCCGAAAAGGGTTACACCATCATCGGCATCGCCGAATACGACGGCGGTCTCTACAACAAGAACGGCATCGACATCCACGCGCTCATCGAGCATCGCAAGCGAGCCGGCACCATCACCGGTTTTTCTGAAGCCGAGGCCGCCGACAAAAATGAACTTCTCACCTACAACTGCGAGATCCTCATTCCGGCGGCCACCGAAAATGTCATCACCAGCAGGAACGCCGGTCGCATCCGCTGCAAGATTCTCTGCGAAGGCGCCAACGGCCCCACCACCACCATTGCCGACGAGATCCTCGCCGACAAACGCGTCTTCATCATCCCGGACATCCTCGCCAACGCGGGCGGCGTGACTACCAGCTACTTCGAATGGGTTCAGGACCGCATGGGTTACTTCTGGACCGAGGCCGAGGTCAACCAGCGGCTCGACAACATCATGACCGAAAGCTTCAACGACGTCGTTACCTACGCCGGCACTCACAACGTCAATAACCGTATCGCAGCCTACATGCTGGCCATCGACCGTGTAGCCTATACCACCAAGCAACGCGGCATCTACGCCTGAAGCGTCCGTAAACCAAAGCGAAGAGGCAGCCGATAAGGCTGCCTCTTCGCTTTTGCTGTTACTGAAGTATCGCCTGACAGCGCGCGGCGGATAATGGCAGGGCGAAAGCAGACAAGTGGGGATGAAAAGTTTGAGTGATCAGGGTGAGTGTGCTTCTTCGGGGTCCTTCATTGCGTTCAGGATGACGGCCAAAGAACCATGCAACAAAAGAAGGCGATACACTACTCCGCCGTCACCGTTACCTGAACCTTCGTCGTCACAACATTCGCAGCCGAAGTCCCGATCACCCGAATCGTATAGCTCCCCGGCTTCGTCCCCAGGTCCGTGCAAGCTCCGCAACCGCTCAACGTAGCCATCCCACACAAAGCAATCAACGTCACTAATAAACCCTTAATCCCCCGCCGCCGTTTCCCGGGAAGAAACAAGACAAGCAGAGCTGCTACAGAAGTCCCCGCAAACGGCAGAGCAGCACTCGTCGGTCCCGAATCCGCCACCGCGCAAGAACGCGGGGCCATCGTGCTCAACTGCAGGGTGGTCTTTCCTCCCCCTGCTGGAATCATCTTCGTCGCGAACGAACAGGAAGCCTCAGCCGGCAGATCGCCACACGACAACTCCACCGGCTGCATATACCCGATCTGCGGAGCCACCGCCACCTGTAAGCTCGTCACCCCACCCACTCCCACCTTCGCCGCCCCCGTCACCGACACACTGAACTCACTCCCCGCCGTCACCGCTCCATTCACCGTCTCCGTCAGCACCGCCGAAACACTCCCAACCGAGTTTGCATCCCCCCCATAGCTGGCCGTAATCGCATGGTTCCCAACACCCAACGAAGAAATACTGAAGCTCGCCACGCCGGATCCAATCAGCTTCTTCGTCCCCAGCACGATGCTTCCGTCCAGAAATGTAACCACACCCGTCGGCGCTGCAACAGAACCTGCCCCCGCCACCACGTTCGCAGTAAATGTCACACTCTGTCCACTCGTTGCCGGATCGACACTCGAGGTCAGCATCGTCACTGTCTGCGCCTTAGTCGGCGTCGCCACTGGCACCACAGTCACCGTAACCGGCGCGGAGGTCGAGCCCAGATGCGTTGTATCGCCCGAATAGACCGCCGTCAGAACATGCGTTCCCACTCCAAAGTTTGCTCCCGCACTTGCGGGACAGCTAGCCGACGGCGCCACCGGAATCGTGCAGATATTCGCTGCACCGTCGTAAAAGGAAATCGCCCCAGTCGCCAGACTCCCATCGCTCGCCGTCACTTGCGCAGACCCGTTGACTGCCTGGCCAAACGTAATCGTCAGCGGGGATGTAATCGTCAGCACCACCGTCGTCGGCGTCAGCGTCAACTGATTCAGCAAGACCGTAATCCCGCCCGTGCTCACCTCTGTGCCCGCCGTCGCGGTCTGTCCGCTCGCAGGATTTGAGATCACGGCCCCGCCATTGGCAATCACCAAATCCGTCCGTCCATCCTTGTTCACATCACCAGCAGAGATCGAATTGATTCCCATGCCCGCCAGAAAATGCTGCTCCGCTCCAAACGCACGTCCACCCAGATTGTTCTGCAGACTGACCACGTAGCCATCGCTCATCACCAGGTCCGGTCGACCGTCGCCGTTCACATCGACAGCGACCACCTGATAGAAATTTCGCGAAGGAGTCATCACCACCGGTGCAGCATAAGTCCCATCGTTCTTTCCATACCAGATGTAGATCGCGTTTGCCGCAGCCGCGGTCGGATGGGCATGGTCCGCGCTCGTATTGTCATACGCAATGATCACGTCCCAATTGCCATCCCCATCGAGGTCCGCCGTTGCGATTGCCGCCTGCACCATCCCCGCAAGATGCGGCGCACCCGGCATGTTCTTCACCGGCAATGCCTCAGAGGACGCACCTGCCACAGCTTTCGTCGGCGTCGCAAACGCAGAAAAAGTCCCGTCCCCATTCCCATGCAGCAACAACGCCTGCGCCGCCGCCACAGTTACTACAGCATCCAGATTCCCGGACCCGCTATAGTCCCCAAGCGCGCCGCTCAGCGCCGGCTTGCCCGCCGCAAACGCCCTCGAACTTCTCAACCCGTCGCCCGCACTTCCAAACAGAATCGCAACTCCCTCGGGCGAGTCCACTGCAATGTCCGGCACTCCATCGCCATTGAAGTCGGCAACCACAAAACTCCCCCGCCCTGGCCCCGCGTTATAGATTCCACCCAGCGTCAAACTCAAATCGTTCTGCTCCAGCAGCACACTGATCCCAGCCGGTGTCGCCGTATAAAAATTGTGCCGCGCTCCGACATCGGTCACCCCCACAAGGTGCCCTCCTAATCCGGTAGCCGCGTCCCCATTCCCGCTTCCGCCCTCTGAAGTCGCAGCGAAGCTTCCATCGGTGTTTCCGTGCAGGATCTCAATCCGCCCATTCGCTCCTTCAAGCACCAGATCCAAATGTCCATCGCCATCCACGTCATGCAGCAGCATGCTCTCGACTGCACTCGACCCCGCATACAATCCCGCGGCTGTCAGCAAACCATCCGCCGACGCAAGAAACACGCTTACTGCCCCGGGTGACTGAATCACCAGGTCTGTGTGTCCATCGCCGTTCAAATCCGCCACCGCCATTGGCCCGACGCTCTGCAGCTTTGTGCCCACGAGGCGTATCAGGGTCCCACTGCTGTCTGTCGTAAGGGTCAGCAGCGAAGGATTTGCCACATCTTCGACCAGCACATCTAGATAGCCCGTATCGTGGAGCTGCGCGCCCATCACATAGCGGAAATCGGGCGCATTCGACCCGACAATCGCAAACGTTCCCAGCTGCTGTGCCGGCGCAAAGGTGCCATCGCCGTTGCCGTGGGCAAGAAACACTCGGCCCATGCCGACCACGCCCGACACCCACACCAGATCGACATGCCCATCATGATCGAAGTCCGCCGCCGCCATTGCTGCACCGGCTGTGGCAATCGTCTGTCCCGGAGAAAAACTCCCATTCCCGTTGGTCAGCAGAACATGGGTCGTCGAAGCAGTAGACGTCGCGCCGTAGTCCGTATAGATCAGGTCAGCCTTGCCATCTCCATTCAGATCGGCCGCGACAATCCCAGCCGGCCAGCCGCCCGTCGGGACAACCAGCGGCTGATTAAACTGCTGTGCCGCCCCAGCGATCGACAACACGCTGAGCGAGCACGAGGCAGCCATCTTCATGAGGCATCGAATCAGCATGGATCGAACGCTTTCGAGTCCGTTGCGGACTATATCTCGATCTATCGACGCGTCCGGCAAAAAGGGAGAGGGATCATTGAAACGAAAAGGCTTGCAACGGATTTCAACAGTGGAAGCACGTCGTAATCCAAACTAACTTCCACCCGCGAAAAGCGGCATTCCCCGAAGGGGTCACACCGCCTCCCAAAAGGCTCACTTTGCTATCTCCAGTTCCGTTATGAAACGCTGCGCCGCGCCCACCGCATTCACAACCCACAACTCACAACTGAGAACCGCGACAACTTGAGAACTGATAACTGATTACTAACAACTACACCCGTCTCACTATGGCAGAATGCTAGTGTCGGTACCGCGCACATCTCCACTACGCGGACACCAGCCGAGAACCCGTTCATGAATCTGCCCAACTCCATCACGATGAGCCGCATTGCATGCATTCCTCTGCTCATCTGGATCCTGTCGCCCGCCTTCCCCTGGCAGGGCCACGGCGCTACCGGCCTTCGCGGCGGCGAGCAGGAGATCATCGCCAGCATCGTCTTCATCCTCGCCAGCATCACCGATGGCCTTGACGGCTACCTCGCCCGCCGCCGTCAACAGATCACCACCATGGGTATGCTTCTCGACCCACTGGCCGACAAACTCCTCATCACTACCGGCTACATCATCCTTGTCGGCTACAATCCCAGCATCGTCAAACCATGGATCGCCGTCCTCGTCATCGGCCGCGAGTTCCTCGTCTCCGGCCTGCGCTCCATTGCCGCCACCGAAGGCTTCACCATCGAAGCCAGCGAGATCGGCAAGCTCAAAACCGTCATCCAGATTGTCTCTGTCGTCGCCGCGATCCTGGCCCACCGCTGGGACTATTGGGATTGGGGAGGCTATATCGTGGGCGTCCACTTCATCGCCGTCACCGCGATCTACTGGATGACGATCGTCTCCATCATCTCCGCGGTCGACTACTTCATCGGCTTCTGGAAGAAAATTGATCACGCCTCGGACAAGCGACGCAAACGACGCAGTTTCGTCCTCAGCCGCAAACCCAAGCCTGCGCGCCCGGCAGAACACCCCTCCCGCATCTCGTAAACGACCGCCCGCAGCCACATAGACGGCGTTCGCAACCCTGTGCCATACTGTTGCTGTCTGAGCATTCAATCTCGCTCGACGCACGCCCGGGCCTTGTTCTCGGATCAATACAATCTCCCCCTGACGAACCATCGATTCCGAGCCAATGTTTTTGATGAGATCCGGCGCCCTCCGTTCGGTTGAGGCTATGCCGCCTTTCCCATCGTCAAACCGCCTCCCTGCGAGGCCTCGGAGATAATCCCATGTCTGACGAAGTCATTGCCGTCATCATTACTATCGCCATCATCGTCCTGTTCTTCGTGTGGGTGCCGCTGCTCAACCTCATCTGTCCGCCCTGCGGCCGCTTTTTCGAGCGGCGGCGTCTGCAAAAAGAAGTCGCCAAAGAGCGAACCTCTATGGGAATCGTTCGACACAAAACGTTATAGCTCGAGGCAGGAACTATGCGCGCCCTTCGGATTGCTCGAAGTGTTGTTCGGAATATTTGGCGAACGGGAGTTCCCGAAAAATAATGACGCTGGTCTCGCTGCGAAATAGCCTGAAAGCTGGTCGCTGTGGCACTCAAAACCTGTAATATGGGCCTGTATGACTCCCTTGGTACTTTGGGCCAGAGATAAAGCACGCATCGCACTCGAAAAACTGCTCCGCTCATCCTCTCCGGAGGTAAGGCGTGTCGGCGACAACGACAGCGGCTGGGTGATCTGCGTCAATCCGCCTCCGGTCGTTGCCTATTGCGCCGGAGTTGGTAAAGCCATGACCTTTGAAGTGGAGTTGGCGAAGATGACTCGCCAACCCGTTCTCGTCTTCGATCCATCTCCCACCGGTATCAATACCGCTGCAAAGACCGAGAAGCAGAATCTTGAATTCTTTCCGGTTGGACTCGCGGCGAACGCCGGCGTCCTTCAGTTCTCCGTACCGGTAGATCCCGATGAAGGCTCCTACTCCATGACGCAGGGCAATCTCGAGGTAGTCTCCTTCGAGTGCTACGACCTGGCCACCATCATGACCAAAAATGGCGATTCGCACATCGACCTCTTGAAGATGGACATCGAAGGTTTCGAGTTCGACATCGTCAACCAGTTCCTCGACCAGAACATCCCCGTCCGGCAGCTCTGCGTCGAGTTCCACCGCTGGTTCCGCCCCGGCGAAACCCTGCGCACCATCGCCAGGCTGTACCGCAAGGGCTATCGCATTATTTACAAGCAGTACGGCGACTTCACCTTCGTCCTCAACGAATCGCGTTACAACGAACTCGTTCGAGCCGCAGACCTCAAGCCTGCCCGCATAGAAACCAGCCGCCAAGCGGGCTGATGAAGCGACCTCTCACAGCTCGCGCTCCCCGGGTGCCCTAACCAGCCTAACTCATGATCTCCTGATTGACGGGCTTCAGCGCTAGTTCTTTGCTTGTCGTTTCCTCTACACCTTCTCTCGCGGTTCCGTCATCTTCTTCGGGTCCAGAATCTCCGCAATCTGTTCCTCGCTCAGCAGCTTCTTCTCCCGCGCAATCTCCACGATCGATCGCCCTGTCGCCACCGACTCCTTCACCAGCTCCGCCGCCTTCCTGTACCCGATATAAGGGTTCAGCGCCGTAGCCAGGGCAATCGTGCTGGCCGCATACAACGCGCACCGCTCCCGATTCACCGTAATCCCGCGCACGCAGTGGACATCCAGTTCGCGCAGCGTATTCGTCAGAAGCGTGATCGACTGCAGCGTATTGTGCGCCATCGTGGGCATCATCACATTCAGCTCAAGCTGTCCCGCCTGCACCGCCATCGCCACCGCTGTATCGTTCCCGACAACCTGAAACCCCACCATGGCCGTCAGCTCCGCCAGAACTGGATTCACCTTCCCTGGCATGATGCTCGATCCCGGCTGCAGGCTCGGAAGATGAATCTCATTGAAGCCCGTGTTCGGTCCCGAAGACAGCAGCCTCAGGTCGTTCGAGATGCGGATCATCTCCAGCCCCAGCCCGCGCAGCGCACCCGAGACCTCGGCCATCGGCGCGCACGATTGCATCGCCCATCGCAGGTCGTACGCCGGATGCAGCTCCAACCCCGCAATCCGCGCCAGCTTCGTTATTGCTTTCTCTCGATAAGCCGGATGCGTATTCAGCCCCGTCCCTACCGCCGAACCACCCAGCCCCAGCGCTCGCAGCCCCACTGACCCGCGCCGAATCGCAGCCGCCGACTCCCGCACCGCCACCGCGTACGCCTGAAACTCCTGCCCCAGCGTAATCGGCACCGCATCCTGCATATGCGTCCGGCCCGCCTTCAGCACGTCGCCAAACTCCTTCGCCTTCGCCGCGAAGCTACCCGCCAGCCCCTCCAGCACCGGATACAACTCCTCCAACGCCAGCAGTGCACTCAGCCGCATAGCCGTCGGAAACACATCATTCGTCGACTGCCCATAGTTCACATGGTCATTCGGATGCACCTTCGCATAGCTTCCCAGCGCCTCGCCGAGCAACTGATTTGCCCGGTTGGCCAGCACCTCATTCGTATTCATATGCAGGCTCACACCCGCGCCCGCCTGAAACACATCCACCACAAACCACTCATGGTGCCGCCCATCCAGCACCTCTTGCGCAGCCTGGGCGATCGCATCGCCCTGCTCCTTCGAGATCACCCCGAGCTCCCGATTCGTCTCCGCTGCCGCAAGCTTCACCATAGCCAGCGCCCGAACCAAAAACGAGTCAGCCTTCAACCCGCTGATCGGAAAGTTCGCGACAGCCCGGGCAGTCTGCGCCGCATAGAGCGCATCCGCAGGTACTTCAATTGCACCGAGAGAATCAGTCTCCGAACGTGTCTTTGCCATCTTTTTCCTCGACGAGTAAAGGGTGCTTTGGCACACAACTAACAGTAAGCCAAAAGTTTTTTCTTCAAATTCAGCCCAGAAATCGCATGTCAAGTCCCAAAAGCACCTAAACCTCTCAAACAAAAGGAAATCGAGTTGGCATGTTAGTTAGTCTCAACCCGTTATACTGGATATAGGGTTGAAAAAAGAAGACAATATCAGCCCGGTTGGCAACCGTCATCTGCCCTAACTTGTTGATACGGGAGAATTTGGACGCAACCCTTTTGTTATGAATATTTTGCAGCTCGTGACCTGTCGTAACCCATTGAATCGAAGGAATTTACACGCGGGCAATAGGGGGGTACCCCCAGAAGGAATGCGCCGACAAGTCTGCAACCGAGCCGTCCCCGCTAACGTCCACATTAAATTGGTTATTGATCCTAGGGAGACACATGGCAACGATCAAGCAGGACGATTTCATCCGTAGCGTAGCCGACGCATTGCAGTACATCAGCTTCTACCACCCGGTCGACTACATCACCAACCTCGCCCGCGCCTACGAGATCGAACAGAGCCCTGCCGCCAAAGACGCCATCGCCCAGATCCTCATCAACTCCCGCATGTGCGCTGAGGGCCACCGCCCCATCTGTCAGGACACGGGCATCGTCACCGCCTTCGTGAAGGTCGGTATGGAGGTCAAATGGGAACCCGGCATCGCAGGCTTGATGACCATGCAGGAGATGGTTGATGAGGGCGTCCGCGAGGCTTGGCGTAACGCTGACAACGTCCTCCGCCCCAGCATCCTCGAAGACCCCGCCTTCACCCGCCGCAACACCGGCGACAATACCCCCGCCATGGTTGTCGTCGAACTCGTCGAAGGCGGTGATGTCGACGTAACCGTCGCCTCCAAAGGCGGAGGCTCCGAGGCCAAGAGCCGCTTCGCCATGCTCAACCCGTCAGACTCCGTAGCCGACTGGGTCCTCAACACTCTGCCCGGCATGGGCGCCGGCTGGTGTCCCCCCGGCATGCTTGGCATAGGCATCGGCGGCACCGCGGAAAAAGCGATGGTCATGGCCAAAGAGTCCCTCATGGACCCCATCGATATGCACGAGCTGATCGACCGCGGCCCCAAAACCAAGATCGAAGAGTTGCGCATCGAGATCTACAACAAGGTTAATCGCCTCGGCATTGGGGCACAGGGGCTCGGCGGCCTCACTACCGTCCTCGACGTTAAGATCATGGACTTTCCCACCCACGCAGCCAATCTGCCCGTAGCCATGATCCCCAACTGCGCTGCCACTCGCCACCTGCACTTCAAACTCGACGGCTCCGGCCCGGTGATGGTCGATCCACCCTCGCTCGATGCGTGGCCCAAGCTCGAATACGACGTTCACACCGCGAAGAAGGTGAACCTCGACACCATCACCCACGAAGAAGTCAAAACCTGGAAGCCCGGCGAAGTCCTTCTCCTCTCCGGTAAACTCCTCACCGGTCGCGACGCCGCTCACAAGCGCATGACCGACATGCTCACCCGCGGTCAGAAGCTCCCCGTCGATTTCAACAACCGCTTCATCTACTACGTCGGCCCCGTCGAAGCCGTCCGCGACGAGGCCGTTGGCCCAGCCGGTCCGACGACGGCAACGCGCATGGACAAGTTCACCCGCCAGATGCTCGCCGAAACCGGTCTCATCGGCATGATCGGCAAGGCCGAACGTGGCCCCGCCGCCATCGCCGCCATTCGCGAGTTCGAGGCCGTCTACCTCATCGCCATCGGTGGCGCAGCCTACCTGGTCTCGAAAGCCATCAAGAACTCGCGCATCCTCGCCTTCGCCGACCTCGGCATGGAGGCCATCTACGAATTCGACGTCAAGGACATGCCTGTCACCGTAGCGGTCGACAGCAAAGGCACCAGCGTCCACAACACCGGCCCCGAGGAGTGGTCACGCCGCATCGCCGGCATTCCCATCCTCCAATAGAAAAAACCAAAGAAGACATACGGCGTGGAGCGCAGACTCAGGGGGTGGAAGAGTTGAGAATCGCGGTGACCGGAGCCGGCAGCTCCTTATCGGCATTCTTCAACAACAAACTCACCTGCCACATCTGCGCGTCGGACAGCACATGCGAGTACGAAGGCATGCCGGTCAGGCGGATACCATTCGCAACCTTCCAGTACGTTTCGCCCGCCTCGTCGTCGCTGACACCGACGACGCCTTTGTTGCCGTGCTTCTTCCACAGCTGCGGAGCAGACGGGAACATGTACTTCGCGTAGCCCACATCGTGACCGGGGGTGCCGTGGCAGCCCGCGCACTGTGCCCGATACACATGAGCGCCTGACTCGAATACGTCTTCGCTGATGCCGAACGGAGCGGTCTTGGACTCACGCTCGATCCGAGCGTTCAGAGGAAGCTTGACGATTTGTTTCTCAAACGGAAGTGGAGCGTCTGCGACTGCAACCGGGAGCGGGCCGAATTTGAGGTACGCAAAGAGCCCTATCGCAACCACTGCGACGCCGAGGAGAAAACCGAGAAAGACCTTGCCGAAGCCACCGCCGCTGCTCTTTTTTGCCATCTGAAGTCACTCCTTGTGGGGTTGGGGCCGCTGTAAGGGGCGGCGGATGTTCTAATAAGGGGATGACCTCGCCGGTTTCACACCAGTAGCCTTCGAGTTCCACCATAGCAAAGCCAAGCTTGTGCAGGAGTAATCGTTGATGTTCGGTTTCAGATTGAGTGTAAAGCAGGTAGCAGGAGTGTTACTGGCAGCTTCGATGGCCAGTGGAGTAGTTGCCGTACAAGCGCAGACGCAGACAACGCGCCGTACTCGCCGAGAGTCGAGCGCCAACCGCAAGTCCCGTATTGAAAGGACGATTGCCGAGACATACGGCCATCGCTTCGAGGTCGCTGGAGGAGGCGGTTATCTGCGGTTCCAGCCCGGCTCGGCGTTGCAGAAGAACAACGAAGTAACGTTCTTCATGACCGGAACCTATTTTCTGAACCCGAAGCTGGGCATCATCGGCGACGTTCGTGGTGCGTATGGGAATGCGAAGATCGGCGACCCCGTCACGCCCACATCCCCCTTTCTGAATTTCAAGCCACAAATCTCGGAGTATCCGTTCATGGGCGGTGTGGCCTACCGGCTGTATGCAAAGGAAAAAATCGCCGTGACGGTCACGGGCGAGGGCGGAGCCGCGATAGGCAAGTTCGATGGCGACCTCAAGGGATTTCAGTCGAAAAATTTCGGTTTGTGGCAGTCGGCCACCAAGCCGGTCTTCAGCATCGGCGCCAACATTGACTATAACTTTTACCCGAACCTGGCTTTCCGGGTGTCGCCGACCTATGTCGGAACGTTCTTCCGGTTGGATCCAGCGGATACGTTGCATGGGCCGCCAGGCACGATCCAGAACAATTTTGGTTTCAACATCGGCCTGGTCTATCGCTTCGGAAAGATCAAGTGAATCGAGTTACCAAAAAAAGAGCGATCCCGATCAACTTCACTCGAGATCGCTCTTTTTGTGTTCCCCATTATTTCAGCGTGTAGACAACACCTGTCACAAACTGGAGGCTGTTGTTGTTGAACCCGACCGCGGGATTGCTTAGATAGTTATCCAGCAAATTCAGGTTGAGGCTGAACCGCTTGTACGTTGGTAGTTGCACTCCGGCGGCAAAGATAGCCGAGTAGATGCTTATGTCGTTCCACGACGGAATGAACGTTCCGCTTTCCGTGAAGATGATCTTGGCGGGCAGATTCCGGCGATACTGCTCTGTAAAGCTAGAGCCGACCAGACTAGTGTTCGGTGTAGGGGGCACGAAGTTCTGTCGCTCGTAGTGAATATCCGCCTTTACATCGAACTCATGCACTGGAGTCTTGATCACCGTCCAGCCGAGACCGCCCCCATAAATCTGTTGCAGGTCCAGTCCCTGAGAGAAGTTGTGATCGAACGAAACTCCAACCAACGCATAAACCCTCTGAGTGAAGTACTTATCGTGCTCGGCGTCGGCGTGGAAGATGCTCGTTTTAGTTTCTGAAGCCAAAGTCGGCGGGATCGTCGGGATGAAGGGCTGCGTTATCTTGCCGTACGTCTCCAGGACATTGATCGTAGTCCGGGTTCGCGGCGGAAGGAAGTCCACCGAAGGAATCAGTCGTGCCAGGGTGACACCGAGGTTATAACTTTGACCGGTTTGCGTGGACTCAATCGCTGTGATTCCGCCCGAAATCGCACCGTGCCATCCGTACCAGATCCCCGGATTGCTGGTGACCTCCTTGGTGAATGTAGCGTCGTCGATCAAATTAGCGAGATTCTTGACCGGTATAGCCTCAGGAGCGCCCGACTTGGTGTCCGCTACCGAGATGGCATTGTCACCGTAAGTCATCGCACCTGGTTGCTTGGAAGTACGGGTGATCTTTTCATCCTTCTTCAGTGCGACGAATTTACCGTTGGCATGCAACTCTTTGATCTTGTCTGCCGAAACCGTAACCTCGCCGACGACGTCGCTCTTGAAGACGAACGAATCGCCGGTGGCCCGCTCCAGCGTGCCGGTTAGCTGATCGCCGTTGGTAAAGACGATCACATCTGGCTCTGGTTTGGCCGTAGCACTCTGAGCCCGTGCCGCTACCGCCGGTTGAAACAACGCGCCGGAGAGAAGACTCAAAACGAACAGGCTGTTCCATTTACCCAGCCTGCAGATAGGGGTCGGGTCGAGATTTGAGATCATCCATTAAAAATAGCGTAGGTTAACAGTGTTGAGGCTAACGATGCGGCCATTTGTTCGTGTAATTGGAAAGATATTGCGTCTTGTCGGCGTTTCGAGCCCGGAAGACTCGCTGCGAAAGCCTGTGAGTCCCTCAGACCCACCTTCCTGGCGAACGCCGAAACCACCCCCTGCAAAGCCGTAAGACTCAGATTCGAGTTGGTGACACGGCTCTTTGGCCCGAGGCAGCAGGGTTGGTTTTATGGCTGGAATGACGCAATAGTGGGAGCGTTATTCGTGCCGAATCGAACGACGGAGATGGTAGGCTTTGAAGGTGGAAATACGTCCAAGTTCGTTTCGGCGCAGCCGGTTTTGTTTGAGGCCGGTCGGGTTCGTCCTGGGAATGCTCGTAGCGTTGTGCCCCATCGCTAGTGGACTGGAGCACGTGACGCTGAGAAACGGGTTCGAACTGGATTGTGTGCGCCGCGAGGTCGTCGGGGACAAGATTCGGCTCTACCTTGCGGGCAAGGGATCCGCCTCAGAAGATTCTGGTTATCTTGAGGTCGAAGCGGATTCGGTGGTTCGGGTGGAGACGGTCGTTGAGGTGCCCGAGCCGGTGGCTTCGGTGAAAATGCCGAGTCCGGTGAAGATCATGTCTGCACCCACAAAGGAAGAGGTGCATGAGATGCTCGCCCACGCCGGCGCGAAGCACAATATCGATGAGGATCTGCTGGCCAGTGTGGTGCGCGCGGAGAGCGGCGGACAGGTGAGGGCGGTTTCGCGGACCGGAGCCAAAGGATTGATGCAGTTGATGCCAGGAACAGCAACTGCGATGGGCGTTGACGATGCATTTAGACCGGAGCAGAACATCGGCGGTGGAACAGCCTATCTGGACTGGTTGCTTACCCGATACCACGATAACGTGGCGCTGGCGCTGGCCGCCTACAACGCCGGTCCCGGCGCGGTCGATAAATATCATGGGATGCCTCCCTATCGCGAGACCCGCGAGTATGTGGCGCGAGTGATCCGTGAGTTCAACCGGCGAAAACAATTGGCCGCCCTGACAGCGCAGACAAAGTAAGCCACCGCTGGCGCGGACGAAAAGAGAGCAATGACGAAGCGTAATGGAATTCTCTGGTCGGTAGGCGTGGTGGGGCTTGCGGTGCTCGTCTACTTGTTTCGTAGCAAAGTGCACTTCGATTGGGCCATGTTCTGGCAACAGCTTCGTTTCGTGAACATGGGACATATCGTGGCAGCGATTGCCCTGATCTACGCGACGTATTGGCTGCGCGCATTGCGGTGGGCTGTGTTTATATCGCCAACGAAGAAGGTTTCGCCGGCCTCCCTGTTGGGATCCCAGTTTATTGGATTTACTGCAGTAGCGTTATTCGGACGATTGGCGGACCTGACGCGACCCTATCTCGTAGCGCGGCGCGTAGGGCTCTCGCTAAGCTCGCAGGTAGCCGTTTACACGATCGAACGGATGTTCGATCTCGGCGCTGCGGCGGTGATCTTTTCGTGTGCGCTGGCCTTCACCACGAAGGATCTTCCGCACCATGAGGTCTTTGTTCGGTCAGGCGTGCTGAGCATGGGGGCTACGCTGGCGATTGCTGTCTTTGCCGGTGCAATACGGGTGGCTGGTGGTGCGGTGGCAGGCTTCGCGCGAGGCACTGTTGGTCTGGTCTCAAAATCTGCCGGGGAGAGTATTTCCACGAAGATTTTGGGATTTCGTGATGGGCTGAATGCGCTGTCCTCGGTGCGGGACTTTGCCGTGGTGGTCGCGCTCTCCCTGGCGATGTGGGGAATCATCGGTTTCGCATATTTGGAGACAGCGCACGCGTTCGGAACCACCCCCGAGTTGGGAAACCTGACCTTCTCGCGGACAATGTTGTTGATGGCGGCCAGCATTGGCGGTTCTCTGCTGCAGCTTCCAATCATTGGATGGTTTACGCAGATTGCCGTTACAGCAGCGGCGATGCACACGTTCTATGGAGCACCGATTGAGGCAGCGACGGCGTGTGGCGCGATGCTTTTAGTCGTGACCTTTCTGTGCATCATCCCGACCGGGTTTATCTATTCGCAGGTCGAGCATGTAAGCCTGAAGCGGGTTGCACAGGAGAGTGAAGCGGCGGGTGCTGCCGTCGAGGCGCCAGATGTTCAGTTGGGCCAGCGGTGATGATCTGCACACAACGTATTGCGCGGACGGATAGCAACGGAACGGCGCGCTTGTAGCGCTGATAGAATCGATGTATTCCGATGAAGTGTCCCTACTGTGGTTTCAGCCAGGATCGAGTTGTTGATTCACGCGAAAGTAAAGACGCGGATTCGATTCGCAGGCGACGGGAATGCGAAGGCTGCAACAAGCGATTTACGACTTACGAACGGATCGACGAAATCCCCTACATGGTAGTCAAGAAGGACGGGCGGAGAGAGAAGTTCGATCGCCAGAAGGTGCTGAGTGGACTGCTTCACGCCTGCGAGAAGCGTCCGGTTGCTGCAGTCAAACTGGAACAGATTGTCGATGAGACGGAGGCTTATGTCGTCGATTCGCCCGAACGGGAAAGGTCGACAAGCGAAGTGGGCGAGTTGATCATGAGCAGGCTCAAGGCTATCGATACAGTAGCCTACATCCGATTTGCGAGCGTGTATCGGGACTTCAAAGACGTTCGCGAGTTCAAGGCCGAGCTGGAAGAGTTGCTCGACGGAAAAGACCCGAAGAAAAGGCGGTAGGATGATGGCGACCAGGAAGACGCACAGGATTACCTTGATTCCAGGCGACGGGATTGGGCCGGAGGTTTCTGGCGTAGTCGTGAACATCCTCGAGGCGGCGGGTGCGGCGACAGGTGTGGCCTTCGAGTGGCATCGCTATGATGCAGGTGCAGATGCGTTTGAAAAGACCGGAGAATATATCCCAAAGGCGTTGTATGACTCGATTGAAGAAAACCGTGTCGCGCTGAAAGGGCCGGTGACAACGCCGATTGGCGAAGGATTCGCTTCAATCAATGTCACGCTCAGACAAAAATTTGAACTGTTCGCGAACTTCAGGCCGGTAAAAAATCTGCCCGGGTTGAAGACCAGGTATCCAGGCCTCGATCTCATCATCGTGCGCGAAAACATGGAAGATCTTTATGCCGGACTAGAGCACGTGGTGGTGCCAGGCGTGGTGCAGGCTCTGAAGATCATCACAGAAAAGGGTTCGACACGCATCGCCAAGTTCGCATTCGACTATGCCCGCAAGCATGATCGAAAGAAGGTTCACGCAATCCATAAGGCGAACATCATGAAGCTGTCGGATGGCCTGTTCTTACGGTGCTGCCGCACAGTCGCAGAGGGCTTTCCGGAGGTGGGATACCACGAGCATATCGTCGACAACACCTGCATGCAGTTGGTAATGAATCCGTACCAGTACGACATCCTGCTCACCGAAAACCTGTACGGCGACATCCTCAGCGATCTATGCAGCGCGTTTGTAGGCGGACTTGGATTGGTTCCGGGCGCGAACCTGGGCACCGAGTGCGCGATCTTTGAGGCTGTACATGGATCTGCGCCGGACATAGCCGGCAAAAATATGGCCAACCCGACTGCCCTGCTGCAAAGCGCGGTGCTCATGCTGCATCACATCAATGAGGGCGCGACTGCGGAACGGGTACAGGCAGGTATCGAGCAGGTTTACCGCGAAGGCAAGACCCTGACCAGGGATGTGGGTGGCATAAGCGGAACGACGGCGTTTGCGAATGCGGTGCTTCAGGCGATGGAAGCCCCGGTGACCCAGTCATAGGGCCGCTTTCAAAGCGTGAAATCGGCCACGGTTTTCAAGAAGAACGTTGGAGAGAGATTGCATGAGTCGGATGTGCAGTAGGTTAATGACGGCGATGTTGGTTATGGGGGTACTGGGTGGACTAGTGGGATGCAAGTCAAGCGATACAGGTAAACAAACTCAGGCAACTGACAAGGGAACCAAGGCCGAGCCTGCTCCGGCAAGTCCGCCACTCGATCCGGCAACCCTGGCGACGGTGAGCGGAACCATCCATCTGTCCGGTAAGACGCCGGCCCCAGTGAAGATCGACATGAGCATGGATCCTGTGTGTTCGATCACGGGCGGCGACAACTACGCTGAACAATATGTCGTGCATGACGGCAAGCTGGCGAATGTGTTCGTGTATATCAAGAGCGGGCCGCCGGCAGCGATGTCGGCCACTGTACCAATACCGGCCCCGGTTGTAATGGACCAGGTTGGCTGCAAATATGTGCCGCATGTGATTGCCGTCATGCGTGGTGGGTCGGTAGAGTTTCGCAGCTCGGATGGGACGATGCACAACATTCACACGATGCCGACAGCGGGCGACGAACCGATCGATATCTCGCAGGGCCCGAAGGGCGCGCCGCAGGTGAAGCAGTTCAACCGGCCGGAGGAGATGATGCCGGTGCGGTGCAATAACCATCCCTGGATGAATGCGTTTATCAATGTCTCTGCAACTCCATTCTTTGCCGTAACCGACGCCGACGGGCACTTCAGTATCAACGGATTGCCCGCAGGAACCTACACCCTGGCCGCAGTGCACGAGAAGATGGGCGAGCAGACGATGACGGTCACGGTCGAGCCGAAAAAAACGGCTAAGGCGGATTTCAGCTTCAGTGTAAAGTGAAATCGACGGAACGGAGGAGGCGCGATGAGTGCAGGACTGGCGGTGTTGGCGGAAACAATGCAGCGAACGGCCCAGTTGAGCCTCAATCTGGCCTTCGTTGTGAATCGGCTGCCGCTGTGGTTTCTGGTGTTTGCGCTCTTTCTGCCGAGAATCGCGATGGCGGTGGCATGGTTGCAGGGAGTACTACTGCCGTTTCATCTGAATGGCATTATTCCGCCGCTGTTCTGGCTCTTTCTGCCTCGGATCCTGGTGTTGTATCTGATCTATGTAGACCAGGGATTGACCCTATGGTTTCTGGTCCATTTGGTGGTCGCGATCCTGGTCTGGGGTGGCGGCGGCCACCAGATGCGACGCAGGCGCCGACGCGAATACTAGCGTCAAGATGTTCTGCCAGTGACGGTGTCGTGGCGGCGCGTTATCCTTAGAAGATGGAACGACGCAGGGTTGGCATTCTTGGCGCGACTGGTATGGTCGGGCAGCGATTCATTCAATTGTTGAGCAATCATCCGTGGTTTGAGATTGCGTGGCTGGCGGCGAGCGATCGTAGCGCCGGTAAGACGTATGGCGAGGCATGCCGGTGGAAGCTGGAAACGCCACTTCCCGCGCGTATTGCCGCGATGACGTTACAGCCGAACGTCCCCGAAGGATCCGCGGTCGAGCTTCCGAAGATCATCTTTGCTGCGCTCGACGCCGACATTGCGCGGGAGCTGGAGCCGAAGTTTGCCGCTGCGGGCTGTGCGGTGATCTCGAACTCGAGTGCGTTCCGAATGGTGGCGGACGTGCCCCTTGTGGTGCCCGAGGTCAACGCCGACCATCTTCCGCTGCTCGAGACCCAGAGCTGGCGCAGGGAGAGCGGCGGTTATATCGTAACCAACCCGAACTGCAGCGCAATTGGGCTGGTGCTCGCCCTGAAGCCCCTCGAGGAGCGATTCGGAATTGAAAGCTTGTTTGTGAGCACCATGCAGGCGGTAAGCGGCGCTGGGTATCCCGGAGTGGCTTCGCTGGATATTCTGGGAAATGTGGTGCCATTTATCAAGAACGAAGAAGAAAAGTTACAGGAAGAGGTTGGCAAGTTGCTGGGCCGGCTCAATGGCAGAGGGATCGAGTTGTTGAACGCGAAGGTGAGTGCGCATTGCAACCGTGTCGCGGTTGAGGACGGGCACACGGAGTGCGTCAGTATTAAGTTCAGGGAGAGACCCGCCCGCGAGGAGATTCTCGCAGTCTGGAGCGAGTTTTTGCCGCTGCAGGGTTTGCATCTGCCGACGGCTCCCGACCAGCCTGTGGAATATGACCAGAGCGTCGATCGGCCACAGCCACGGTTGGACAGAATGCGAGGAAACGGCATGGCAGCCACGGTAGGCCGTTTGCGCGAATGCAATCTGCTGGACTGGAAGTTTGTTGTCCTTTCGCACAACACAATTCGCGGGGCCGCTGGCGCTGCGCTGTTGAACGCTGAAGTGCTGGCTCGGACCGGTAAGCTGGATAAGCTTGGCATCCCGACAAGAGCAGTTTCGGCCAAGGCCGTGGCGGTGACGGCTTGAGCGTGGCGCGCGAGAGATTAGTTGTCATGAAATTTGGCGGCACCTCGGTTGAGGATGCGCAGGCGATGAAGCGAACGGCGAGTATCGTTCGTGGACGACGCGAGCGTGGGCAGGAGGCCGTAGTCGTCGTATCGGCGATGGCCAAGGTGACAGACTTGCTGCTGTCGGCGGCCGCAGCCGCGGGTCGCGGGGATAAGGCCGGAGCTTTGGCGATCGGGGCCAGGCTGCGACACAGACATATCGATACTTCGACGGCTTTACTCGAGCCGGAACGGTTCAACCGTTTGCAGGCGACGCTTCACCAGGAATTCGATGCGCTGGACGATCTGCTGCGAGGCATTGCGGCGGTCGGTGAACTGACTCCTCGCACGAATGATCTGGTGTTAAGTTTCGGCGAGAGACTTTCAAGCAGGATCATTGCCGAAGCGTTTGAAGAGCAGGGATTGCAGGGCGCTCATGTCGATGCACGGAGTTGCATCGTTACCGACGCTGGTTACGGCAAGGCAGTGCCGCAGGAAGGCGCGATCGAAGCCAAGCTGGCCGCAATCGTATTGCCGCTCCTCAACGCTGGAAAGACGCCGGTGCTTGGAGGCTTTATTGGTGCGACTTCAGAGGGTATTACGACGACACTCGGCCGAGGCGGAAGCGACTACACCGCCGCTTTGGTAGGTGGCGGAATGCACGCCGGCGCGATTGAGATATGGACGGATGTCAACGGTATCATGACGACCGATCCTCGAATCTGTCCGGATGCCCTCAGGGTGAAAACGATCAGCTTCGAGGAAGCGGCTGAACTTGCCTACTTTGGAGCGAAGGTGCTACATCCGGCTACCATCTTGCCCGCCGTGCAGAAGAGTATTCCGGTGTGGGTGTTGAACTCGCGTAATTCGGAGAATGAAGGTACGAAGATTACTGCGATGGCGGCAAAGTGTGCGAGCCCATTCAAAAGTATCGCCGCCAAGAAGAGGCTGACGATCATCGATGTGGTCGCCAGCCGGATGCTCATGTCCCATGGATATCTCAAGGCAGTGTTCGATGTCTTCGACAAGTACAAGTGCGTGATCGATATGGTATCGACCAGCGAAGTGAGTATTTCGGTGAGCGTTGACAGCAACCAGCAGCTGCCCGAGATCTGCGCGGATCTTGCGAAGATCGCGGATGTGAAGATGGAAGGCCACAAGGCGCTGGTCTGCCTGGTGGGCGAGGACATTCGCGGCCACAATGGTATTGCCGCTCAGGTCTTCAGCGCGATCAGTCATGTCAATATAAGGATGATTTCGCAAGGGGCGAGCGAGATCAACATGAGCTTCATGATCGACGAAGAGGATGTGGAGGAGGCAGTCCGAAGCCTGCACGAACACTTCTTTGCGAACCCCGATGAGACGGTGTTCGATGTTGCGAACCGGGTTCAGCTGAAGAGTCACGCTTAGGAAGGCACATGCGATGCGGGTATTGGTTCTGGGAATGGGCAAGACGGGGAAGCTGGTTGCCGAGGTCGCGGCCGAGCGTGGACACAGCGTGCATGTGCTTGACGCAAAGGAGAATGCGGAGGCATCTGCACTGACACCGCCGTTTGTTGCAGGGTTCGATGTGGTCATCGACTTTACAACGCCTAAGGCGGCAATTCAGAATATGCGTGCTTGTCTTGCGACAGGCGCGAAGATGGTGGTTGGAACTACAGGTTGGTACGACAAGCTGCCTGATATGCGCGGATTGGCCGAACGAAAGCAAGCCGGGCTGTTGTACGGGACCAACTTCTCCGTCAGTGTGCAGGTGATGCTGCAAATCGCAGCGACGGTAGCGAAGACATTGAAGAATGCCGGCTATCAATTTTCGATCGAAGAGACGCACCATGCCAGCAAGCTCGATTCGCCATCTGGCACGGCCATCAGCCTGGCCAAGGCGGTCGAGGCAGCGTCTGGCTTATCTCACGTATCGATCGAGGCCAGACGCGAGGGCGATGTGATGGGAGTACATACTCTCGAGGTACGCAGCGCCGCGGATCGGTTGGTGCTGACCCACGAGGCCTTTTCACGCCGTGGGTTTGCGGAAGGTGCAGTACGGGCGGCGGAGTGGTTGTCGTCGCGAACTGGCTGCTACGACTTTCAGGATGTTTACACACAGATGTAATTGGGTTGCGAGGAAAATCTCATGAGCGTAATGGAAATGGCAGCGAAGATGAAATTTGCGGATCTGACCTTTGATCAAAAGTTAGATCGGTTGGCCGAAGTTGCGGTGCAGGTTGGTTTGGGGCTACGTGCGGGCCAGGAGCTGATTATGTCCGCTCCAATAGAGGCGTTGCCGCTGGTGCGCCGGATTACGGAGCATGCGTACAAAGCAGGTGCGCTCCTGGTTACGACGTTCTACTCCGATGATCCAAGCGTGCTGACACGGTACGAATATGCAGCCGACGCCAGCTTCGACTACGCGCCGACCTGGTTGCATGATGGCGATTGCGGCGGGTTTCCGCAGTGGAGCAGCCCGGCTTGCGATTGCGGGCGCAAACCCGGCGCTGCTGGCCAGGCAGGATCCGGCAAAGGTGGCACGAGCCAATGTCGCCGCTTCGAAGGCAGGGAAGCCGGCGATGGAGTTAATTACGCGGCACGAAATCAACTGGACGATTGTGGCCTGTGCCACGCCGGAGTGGGCAAAACTCGTGTTTCCCGGGGAGCCGGAGAATGTTGCTGTTGCGAAGCTGTGGGAGGCGATCTTCGTCGCCTCTCGTGTCGCGGTCGATGACCCAGTGCAGGAGTGGCGCGAGCACGGCGCCAGACTGAAGAAGCGCATGGACATGCTGAATACGAAGAGGTTTTCGGCGCTGCACTTCAAGGGCCCGGGAACCGACCTGACCGTGGGCTTGGCCGATGATCATCTGTGGGCCGGAGGCGGCACCACGGCCGGAAACGGCGTCTACTGTCAGCCGAATATCCCTACCGAGGAGTGCTTTACAACCCCGCACAAGGATCGCGTGAATGGAACGGTGCGCGCTTCGAAACCGCTTTCGCACCAGGGCACGCTGATCGAAAATATTGCGGTGCGCTTTGAGAATGGCAGGATTGTTGAAGCGACGGCGACGGCTGGCGAAGATGTCCTCAACCGGCTGATCAGCACGGATGACGGAGCCCGGCGGTTGGGCGAGGTCGCGTTGGTGCCGCACTCGTCGCCGATTGCACAGAGCGGTGTTCTGTTCTGGAATACGTTGTTCGATGAGAATGCAGCGAGCCATATTGCGTTGGGGCAAGCTTATTCGACATGCATCATCGACGGCGAGAAGATGGATGCGGAACAGTTGGCTGCGTTGGGTGCAAATGCCAGCCTGATCCACGTGGACTGGATGATTGGATCCGGTGAGATGGATGTGGACGGGGTGACTGCGGACGGTAGAGCCGAGCCGCTGATGCGCAAGGGCGAGTGGGTTTAGCGAGGCGCAATCCGTCTGTTCGTACCGTAGTTAGACCGGTCTTTGAACACATGCAAAAGCCTCCAGCAGGCTGCTTTATCGGTTTTTCCTCGCTCCCCTGCAGATTTTTTTCTGGTATTTACGGGAAATTCGCGGTAGATTGAACTCAATCGGGCTACGGTCCGCCTCATTCACAAAGTTCCCAAAAGAATAGTAGCTGCAAGGCGAAGTCGTTTTTGCAGAAAGCATCAGCTCATTCTCTGATCCTCAGTTGGCGATTCTCCACCTGTCGTCGCGGCGCTGCATCTCTACAAAACCAGACCTTATCGAGGAGAACTTTTATGAATTCCAATTTGACGCAAGGTGTTTCGCGCAGATCGTTCATGCGAATCCTTGGTGCAGCTTCAGCAGCGGCTACCACATTGCCGGCATTTGCCGGGATACAGCAGCCGGCCACGCAGGCACCACCGGCATCTGGCAGGCGTGATGGAATGCGCGGCATGCAGCTTTCGCCCGACACTGTCATCATTAGCTCGAATGAGAATCCGCTTGGGCCGGCGCAGTGCGCCCTGACGGCGATATGTAGCACGGCTACACTGGGCGGCCGCTACCACTTCGACGAATATGTGAAGACCATCAACGTATTCAATGAGCAGTTTGGCCTGAAGAAAGACTACTCTGCTCTATTTCCCGGTTCAGGCGGCCCACTCGACCTGGCGCTGATGTCCAACATTGGTCCGGATAAGCCGCTGGTGTACGGTGATCCAAGCTATGAACAAGGGCCACGCGCTGCTGACACGATGAAGGCTGCAAAGTATCCGGTGCCGCTAACTGCTACCTACGCCCATGATGTGAAGGCAATGGTCAAGGCACATCCATCGCCAGGCGCCTACTACATCGTGAACCCGAACAATCCGACCGGAACCATGACCCCCAAGGCAGATATTGTGTGGCTGGTGAATAACAAGCCCAAGGGTTCGGTCGTCATCATCGACGAGGCTTATCATCACTTCTCGAACGACGAATCCTGCATCGACCTGGTCGCGCAGGATAAGGATGTGATCGTGATGCGGACGTTCTCGAAGATCTACGGCATGGCCGGGATACGAGCTGGTGTTGCTGTAGCGAGACCGGACCTGATCGAGCGCTTCGGCAATGTCGGAGGACCGAGCCGGAGCCTGGCGAGCATCTCAATCACGAGCGCCGCGGCTGCTCGCGCCAGTCTGCAGGATCAAGAGCTGGTGCCGCTGAGGAAGAAAATCAACTCCGATATCCGCTCGGAGACGCTGGAGTTTCTCACCAAGCACGGCTACAAGATCGTTCCGGGCTCGCAGGGCAACATGTTCATGGTCGACGTCAAACGCCCAGGCAGGGAGTTTCAGTCGGCGATGTTGAAGGAGAACGTTGCCATCGGTCGTACGTGGTCCGCGATGCCGAACTACGTGCGCGTCACGGTTGGAACCAAGGCCGAGATGGAGAAGTTCCAGACGGCTTTTGTGAAATGCATGGATATGCCCCCTGGGGCCGCGAATGGTGCGGCTTCGCTGCACCTGCCCGAGTTTCATGTGCCTTCGGAGCTGTATCGCGGGTAAAGAGCCTGGACAAACGGAAAGCCTCTGCGATCGCTCGCAGGGGCTTTTTGCGGTCCTTTGGTGCTGTAGAGCAATCTGCCCCGAAATCAACAATCCCGACGCGGTAGACTTACATTCATTATGGAATTGATGGGTTGTGGAACGGCGCTGGTAACTCCCTTTCGACGGGACGGCGGCGTGGATGAGCCCGCGCTGCATGCGCTGGTGAATTGGCAAATTGAAAGCGGGATCGATTTCCTGGTACCGTGCGGAACGACAGGCGAAGCTTCCACCCTGACTGAGGCGGAGTGGCTGCGGGTCACGGAGATTGTGGTTGCCGCTGCCGGCGGACGGGTTCCTGTATTCGCCGGCTGCACGCACAATGCGACGCATGAAGCTGTGGCGCGCGCTCGTAAGCTGTCACGAGTCCACGGATTGACCGGGATTCTAACCGCGAACCCGTACTATAACAAGCCCGGCCAGGAAGGGCAGTATCAACACTTCCGCGCAATCGCTGAGGCGACCGAACTGCCTCTGCTGCTGTACAACATTCCTCCGAGAACCGGCGCCAATCTCGAGCCGGCTACCGTGTTGCGCTTGTCGGAGCTGAAGAATGTCATCGGGATCAAAGAGTCCAGTGGGAATATTGCGCAGATTACGGAGCTGCTGACGACTGTGCCACGAAGCTTCAAGGTGTTTGCGGGCGATGATGTTCTCGCTTTGCCGATTCTCGCACTTGGTGGAGCTGGATTGGTCTCGGTGGCGTCGAATGTAATTCCGAGCCAGATGGCGCGCATGGTTCGAGCCGCGCTGGAGAATGACTGGGTCGATGCGCGGCGCGTCAACCGGCAGTTCTTCCGTCTGATGCAGGCGCACTTTTGGGAGGCCAGTCCGGCTCCAGTAAAAGCTGTGCTTCATATGTTGGGGCGCGGGGAGGATGTGCTGCGATTGCCGATGGTGCCCGTGTCGGATGCGACGCGTCGAAAGCTGGAGCGGATGGTGGGCGAGTTGGGAATGTTAGTTGGAGTTCCAGCCACGGGCGAAGATCTGAGAATGTTTTGAAAGCCCTTCCTTCAAGAAAATACGAAACCAACAAGTGGAGAGAATGATTGAAGACGTTAGAGACAGCGATTGAGCATTGGTTTGCGCAGGGAACGGCAGCGATCGGGAATGCTCAGGCTTTGGATTCATTCCTCGAACTTCGTGCAGCACTGGAGGCAGGAGAGCTTCGTTCGGCTGAGCCCGACGCTGCTTGCCCACTTGGATGGCGCGTGAACGCATGGGTGAAGCGTGGGATTTTGCTGGGGTTTCGCATCGGAACGATGATGGAGATGGGCGGGGAAACGCTGCGCTTCATCGATAAACATACGTATCCTGTGCGGCGGTTCGTGGTGGCGGATGGGGTGCGAGTGGTGCCGGGGGGCGTCAGCGTGCGGACGGGAGCTTATGTAGCCAAAGGAGTTGCGGTGATTCCTCCTTCGTACGTGAATGTGGGTGCGTATGTTGATGAGGGGACGATGGTGGATTCGCATGCGTTGGTGGGAAGTTGTGCGCAGATTGGCAAGCGGGTGCATCTTAGTGCTGCGGCACAGGTTGGCGGGGTTTTGGAGCCGGTGAATGCCAGCCCGGTGATCATTGAGGATGATTGTTTGATTGGCGGGAATACGGGGGTTTACGAAGGGACGGTGGTGCGTAAGCGGGCTGTTCTCGCGGCTGGGACCGTGCTAACGCGGGGCACGCCGGTGTATGACCTTGTAAAGGGCGAGATCTACAAGGCTTCTGCGGAGATGCCGCTGATTATTCCGGAGGGAGCGGTGGTGGTGCCGGGGTCGCGGGCGGTCTCCAAGGGTAAGGGAGCGGAGTGGGGGCTGAGTCTGGCGGCTCCGGTGATAGTTAAATATCGGGACGAGAAAACTGAGCTTTCGTTGGTGTTAGAGGATATTTTGCGCTAATTCGTGGTGGTAATTTGTGGTGAAGTTGTGGTGAATTGCGTGGTAGATCGTGGTGGTTTGATGACCACTTTTTGCGCCGCTAAAAACATGCCAACTTTTAAAAATTTTTCTGTGGAAATCTCCTATGACGGGGAAGTGACTAATGACTGGTGACCAGGGATTTCTGATCTGCGGGCGAGGGGGTGCCTGGGGTTAGCGGCGGGACGGCGGTGAGCAGGTTGATCAGGCCTTCCGAAATGGTTGGGTGGGTGAGGATGAGAGATCGGACCGCGGTGTAGGGCAGGTTGGCGGACATTGCGAGCTGTATGACAGGAAGAAGCTCTCCGGCGCTTGTGCCGAAGGCGGTGAATCCGAGGATGCGATCGCTCTCGGAGATCAGGACCTTGATGAAGCCTCGCGTCTCTGAGAGGGTCAGGGCGCGGAGGTTGGCCTGCATGGGGATCTTCGCCAGACGGTAAGCGACTCCTTGCTGTTTTGCCTGGTTCTCCGTCAGGCCGACGTGGGCCAGCTCTGGGTCGACGAAGGTGCAGGAGGGGACCTGGCGCCCGGCGGTGGAGCGGTTGGCTCCGGCGAGGTTGTCGCGAACGGTGCGGAAGTCGTCGAAGGAGATGTGGGTGAAGTGGGGTGAGCCGGCGCAGTCGCCCATGGCCCATACGCCGGGTGCGGTGGTCTCGAGGCGATCGTTGACCTGAATGTGGCCGGCGGGTGTGGTTTTGATTCCTACGAGCTCGAGGCCCATGTTTTGCGTGTTAGGCGTGCGGCCAGTGGCGACGAGGAGGTGAGAGCCCTGGATCGTGGTTTGACCGTTGGGCAGAGTCAGGTGCAGCGTGACTGATTTACCGGAGGTGCCTTCGACGCGCTCGAGGGTGGCGTTGGCGACAGTCTCGATGCCTTCGTCGTGGAAGAGCTGCTGGAGGCCTTCGATGACATCGGGATCTTCGCGGTGGGCGATGCTGGGGTTGCGTTCGACGATGGTGACACGGGCGCCGAAGCGCCGCATGGCCTGGGCGAGCTCGAGGCCGACGAATCCGCCTCCAAGGACGAGGAGATGTTCGGGAAGCACGGTGAGTTCGAGGGCTTCGATGTGGGTGAGGGGTTTGGATTCGATGAGGCCAGGGATGGGTTCGATGGTGGCGCGGGAGCCGGTGTCGATGAAGATGCGATCGGAGCGCAGGGTGCGTGTGCCGCCGGCGTTCAGAGCTACTTCGACGGTCTTCTCCGCGATGAAGCGGCCGAAGCCCATGACGATCTCGGCGTGGCTCTTTGCGAAGTTGGCGAGGTGCACTTGCAGGTTGTGGTCGACCAGCTTCTGGCGGCGGGCGTTGACGCCGGCCATATCAACGTGCCAGTCGGCGCAGATCATGCCGAACTCTGCGCCTCGTTGAAAGTATTGAGCGACCTTGGCGCTGTGGACGACGTTTTTGCTGGGAAGACAGGCTACGTTGGGGCAGGCTCCCCCGATGCGCTTGTCTTCGATGGCGATGACGCGTTGTCCCTGTGCGCCGAGGGTCCACGACATGTATTTGCCCGCTTCTCCGCTGCCGATGATGATTGCGTCGTACTGTTCTGGGGTGGTGGACATGAGTTCCTCCGTGCGGTTGAATTTCCAAACGACCGGTATCATCCGCTTGGATGCGACCCCGTGAAGTGCGGTTCCATCAATTTGCAGGTGGCGGCGGAATTCCCACGACGTAATTGAAGCTGAGAGTTGGGGGCCTCTACTGTTTCGTTCCCGGGGATGATAAAGTCGCCAACATGCTGCCAGACAAGCCGACTCGCCGCGACGTCCTGACCGGGATTGCGGCTACATCTTTGTTTCGCCTCTCCTCTCTGAAGGCCGAGTCTTCGGCCTCTGAGCTCTGTTTCACCAGCGCGGTCGAGATGGCCCAACTCATTCGTGCGAAGAAACTCTCCGCCCGCGAAGCGCTCGCCGAGCACCTCAAGCAGATCGACCGCGTCAATCCCGAGGTTAACGCGATCGTCACCCTGGTGGCGGAGATGGCAAAGGAAGCCGCGGCGAAGGCGGACGAGATGCAGGCGCGCGGCGAAAAGCTCGGCCCGCTGCACGGCCTTCCTGTAGCCCACAAGGACCTGATCGACACCCGCGGCATTCGCACTACTTTCGGCTCGCCGCTGTTCAAGGACTACGTTCCCGCCGCAGACAATATCATCGTCGAACGCATGCGGCGTGCCGGCGCAATCATTGTCGGTAAGACCAACACGCCTGAATTCGGCGCAGGCTCGCAGACCTTCAACACGGTCTTCGGCGCGACCCGCAATCCCTACGACCTGGGTAAGACCTGCGGCGGGTCCTCGGGCGGTGCGGCCGTCGCGCTGGCCTGCGGCATGGTCCCCGTTGCCACCGGATCGGACACCGGAGGCTCGCTGCGCAATCCGGCTGCGTTCTGCAACATCGTCGGCTTCCGTCCTTCCATCGGCCGCGTCCCCAATCCCAAGGCCGGCTTCGGATGGTCCACTCTCAGCACCAACGGATGCCTCGGCCGATCCGTTGCGGACCTGGCGCTAGCGCTCAGCACCATCGCCGGCCCGGATCCAAACACGCCGCTCGCCATCAACGAGCCCGGCGAACTTTTCGCCCGCCCGCTCGGGCGCGATTTCAAAGGTGTGCGAGTCGCATGGTTCAAAGATCTTGGCGGCGTCCCGTTCGACCCACGTGTCCGCGCTGTCGTCGACGCCCATCGCGCTACTTTCGAGTCTTTAGGGTGCATCGTCGAGCAAGCTGAACCCGACTTCTCTCCCGCCGAAATCTCCTTCCGCACTCTTCGTGCATGGACCGACGCCGCCAACTACGGCACGATGTTGCAGCTACATCCGGACGCGTTCAAGGACACTCTCAAAGACGAAATCCAGACGGGCATGAAACTCACGGGTCAGGACATCGCCCGGGCCGAGGTTGCTCATAGCCTTGTCTGGCGCCGCTTCCAGGCTTTTCTCGAGAAGTATGAATACTTCATTCTCCCCACCACGCAATTGCCTCCGTTCGACGTCAACACACCCTATCCAACAGAGATCGCGGATGTGCACTTCAACAACTACATCGACTGGATGAAGGCCTGCTGGTACATCTCCGCAACTGGAAACCCCGCAGCCTCTGTGCCGGCTGGCTTTACGCCGGAAGGTCTTCCTGTGGGCGTCCAGATCGTCGGCCGCGACAAACAAGACTTCAGCGTCCTGCAACTCGCGCATGCATTTGAACAAACAACGGGTTTCGGTAGAAAGCGACCAGCCATCGCGTAGAGGAACGCCGCCTTATTGAGGTGATTGCGGATGACAATGACGGGCCGTTGAAGGCCTCACTGCTTTCCTGCAACTGCGACATTCACAAAGCGTTTCCGCGGCGATGGTAAGCTTAAAGCTTGATGGCACAAGATAAATTGAAGTTGATTCCGCTGGGTGGTCTTGGCGAGTTCGGTATGAACTGCCTGGCGATCCGCTGGCAGGATGACATTATTGTCATCGATGCCGGTCTGATGTTTCCTGAAGAAGAGTTGCTGGGTGTGGACATTGTTGTCCCGGATATCAGCTATTTGACTGAAAACCGCGAAAAGGTTCGCGCGATCATTTTGACGCATGGGCATGAAGACCACATCGGCGGGCTGCCGTGGATTCTGTCTGAGCTCAATGTCCCGGTGTATGGGACCGAGTTCACCCTGGCTTTTGTTGAGGGCAAACTCGAAGAACATAATCTGCTGGACGATGCAGATTTGAACGAGCTGATTCCCGGCAAACGGCTGACGCTGGGACCGTTTTCGATCATGCCGATTCGGGTGACGCACTCGCTGGTGGACTGCGTTGCGCTGGCGATTCATACGCCGGTTGGAGTCGTGCTGCATACGGGCGACTTCAAGATCGATCTTTCGCCGCCGGACAATAAGCCGTTCGATCTGCATTCGTTCGCGGAGCTGGGCAAGCAGGGTGTGCTGGTGCTGCTGCAGGACTCGACCAACGTGGACCGCAACGGATACACCCCGAGTGAGCGCGCGGTTCGGCCGCGGCTGGATGAGATTTTTTCGCAGGCCAAGAAGAAGCTGCTCTTCAGCTGCTTCTCTTCGTCGATTCACCGAATTCGGCTGGCGATGGAACTGGCGCATCAGCATGGCCGCAAAGTCGCGATTGTCGGCCGTTCGCTGGAGAACTCGACCGAGATTGCGCAGGACCTTGGATATCTCGACCTGCCGCAGGGATTGGTGATCAATCCGGGCCAGATCAAGGACACGCCTGCAAACAAGCTGCTGATTATGATCAGCGGGACACAGGGCGAACCGATGAGCGCGTTGAGCAGGGCGGCGGTGAACAACCACAAGTTCGCGAAGATCGACGCCGGCGATACAGTGCTGTTGAGCTCACGGGTGATTCCGGGCAATGAGAAGTCGATCTACCGGATGATCGATCACCTGGAGCGGCGCGATGCGGATGTGATTTACGATGACGGGCACTCGGGCCTGATCCACGTGAGCGGGCATGGAAGCCAGGAGGAGCTGCGGTTGATGATCAACCTGGTGCGTCCGAAGTTCTTCGTTCCGATTCACGGCGATTATCGCCATTTGAAGCGTCATGCGGAACTGGCCGCTTCGATGGGCGTGGTGGAGAAGACGATTCTGCTGGAGGACGGCGATGTTCTGGAGGTAGATAAGGGCTCGGCTGCGAAGACGGGCAAGATCACCGTCGGCCGGGTCTGCATTGATTCGGGCGGGACTTCGACGGACGTTGTTGAAGACATCGTGATTCGTGATCGCAAGCATCTGAGCGAAGACGGAATCGTGCTGCCGATTATTCAGATCAACAAGCGAACGGGCAGGCTCGAGAATCCTCCTGAGATCGTGATGCGGGGGACGGCGATTGCCGAAGAGAGCTTGATCGCGGAGGCACGACAGGTGGTGCAGCGGACGCTCGATGGCTCTTCTACGGAAGAGAAGGCCGACTATGGCGTGATCAAAGAGAAGATTCGCAATGATCTGAAACGGTACATCCAGAAGAGCACGAGCCGACGGCCCTTGATCATGCCAGTGATTCTGGAGATCTGACACTGGTGTCGGGAATCAGGAGGAGGCGTCCTTTGCGGGCGTCTTTTTCTTTGCCGGTCATAGTGTCGGTGTGGATTCTCGCTGAGCCGGAATGGATGACGGCGGCCATAAGATTGGCTAGGCTGAGGAGGCGGCAGGCTTGAAGAGGTTCGGTCAGAATTATCCGGCCACCGTGGAACTGAAGAGCCAGAACTCTGGGTGAGGCCTTCCACAATGAATTTTTTTCGGACGATTATCTCTGAAATGCGCTCTGGCGCTCGCGCGATCGCTGTGCTGCTCGCTGCGTTGATGACTGTGCCTTTTCGCGCTGAGGCGCAGCAGCCGGTCGTGCAGCCTGCATCGCGGCCAAAGGTTGCGCTGGTATTTGAAGGCGGTGGTGCGCTGGGGTTCGCGCATATCGGCGTGATCGAGTGGGTTGAAGCTCATCACATTCCGGTGGATTATGTCGCCGGAACCAGCATGGGCGGGCTGGTGGGAGGGTTGTATGCCTCGGGCATGAGTCCGCGGGAGATTGCGGACTTCGTCGGTGGCGTCAACTGGACAGCGGTGTTGAGTGGCCAGGTGCCATTTCCCGCTTTGAGTTACAGACGGAAAGAGGACAAGCTGGCGTTTCCGAACCGGCTGGAGTTCGGTTTGAAACATGGGTTCAGCTTCCCGAATGGATTGAACTCGGGCTCGGCGGTGGGGCTGCTGCTGGATGAGAAGATGCTGCCGTACTACGACATGAAGGATTTCGACGATCTGCCGATTCCGTTCCGTTGCGTTGCGACCGATATGACGACGGGCAAAGAGCATGTCTTCAAGGATGGCTCGCTGGCACAGGCGATGCGCTCGACGATGTCGATCCCGGGTGTTTTTGCACCGGTGGAGCATGGCACGCAGGTCTACTCCGACGGCGCTGCGGTGAATAATCTGCCGGTGAATGTGGCACGCGCGATGGGTGCGGACATTGTGATCGCGGTGTATCTGGATACTGGCCCATTCGATAAGAAGAGTCTGAGCTCACTGGTGGGAGTGGCGGGCAGAAACGTTGAGATCATGGTCGCCGCAAATGAGCTGAACAGCATGAAGGATGCGAATATTCTGCTGAAGGCGGACGTGAGCAAGTTCACCTCGGGCGATTTCGAGAAGAGTGCAGAGATTATTCCGAAGGGCGTGGAGGTTGCGCAGGAACACGCGGGGGAGTTGGAAAAGTATGCCGTGAAGGATGCCGACTGGCAGGCGTATCTGAAGGAGCGAAACTCCCGGCGCAGGACATATCTTCCGGAACCAAAGTTTGTGGACATCTACGGAATGCACGGAGTGCAGCAGACGGAGATCGCAAATGAGTTCACACAGTATGTGAACAAGCCAATTGATACACAGAAGATTCAGAATACGATCACCGATCTGCAGGGAAGAGGACTGTATTCGAGCATCAGCTATAACCTGATCGACAAGGACGGAAGTACGGGGCTGCTGGTGCGGCCGCGGCTAAAGAACTACGGGCCGCCATTCTTGAATGTGGGGGTTTTTCTTTCGTCGAACAACGTGAATGATATTCAGCTTGGGCTGGCGGCAAGGGCGACGTTTTTCGGCTTGGTGGGACCTGGGTCGGAGCTTCGCGTGAATGCGTCGGTAGGGCAGGTGGCAGGCGTCAGTGGTGAGTTGTATAAGCCTTTGGTTGTGGGGAAGCGGTACTTCGTCGCTCCGAGGGCATATTATGCGCGTGCCGTGTCCTCCTTTTATTCCGGCAGCCAGCAGTTGGCGGAGTACAACGAAGGAAGGAACGGCTTTGGCGTCGATCTCGGATACATCTTCAACTCGAAGACCGAACTGCGTATAGGAGAGGACTACCAGTGGTACAGCGAGAAGTTGAGGATCGGGACACCGATTGAACAGACGTTCGCAATAACGCCGTTTGTGAGCAGTGCGCGGTTTCAATATCTGGGGCAGGATAGTGTGCAGGTGCCGACGCGAGGCACGGAGTTGCGAACGTTGTACACCTACTCCACGCAGACCCCGAACAGTTCGGGCGGCTACTCGCAATGGGACACGAAAATATCGCACTTCATTCCGGTTGGAAGCCGTGGGATCATCTTTGGGACCAGTTCGGGCGGAACGAGTTTCGGGGCGCCGGATCTCGGGCTGGCCGGATTTTCGCTGGGAGGGCCGCTGCGATTGAGTGCGTACAACCGGGGCGAATTGCTGGGGAACGATTATTTTCTGGCGCAACCGGGCTATATGTATCGTTTGCTGAAGTTGAATCCGGTCATTGGCGATGCAATTTATGCTGCAGGATTTTTTGAGATCGGCAAGGTGTGGGGCGGACCGCCAGGGACACCAAATTTGCCGTTCGACGTCTCGGGAGCGGCGGTCATCAAGACGTTCATTGGGCCGATCTACGGCGGGGTGAGCGTCGGTGATAGCGGCCACTATGCGTGGTTCTTCGGGCTGGGCCGCATTTTCTAGCGTTACTCGTTCTCCGATTATGATTGGATCTGATGCTGTCGCTGGTGGATGCTGCGGACACGAAGGAAAGGAGATCGATGAGCGAGTTTGTAACGTTGGACGAGATAAGGGCGGCGAAGGAGCGGATTGCTGGAGTTGCGGTGAGGACGCCGCTGTATCGCGTGGAGCGGGCACGGTTGCGGATGGGGAAGTTTCCCGAGCCTGATTTCGATCTGTACATCAAGGCGGAGAGCGAGCAGCCGATTGGAAGCTTCAAACTGCGCGGAGCCTACAACATGGTCTCGCAGTTGTCGCCGGAGGCTCTGGGGCGCGGGGTGATTACGTACTCCAGCGGCAACCACGCTCAGGGCGTGGCTTATGCGGCGCGGGCGCTGGGGGCGAAGGCTGTCATCGTGATGCCTAACAATGCTCCTGAAGTAAAGAAGGCCGCAACGCGAGCCCTGGGCGCGGAGATTGTTGAGGTGGGGCCAGCCTCCTCGGAGCGAAGACTGAAGGCGGAAGAGCTGGTTGCGAAGCATGGATATGCGATGATTCCGCCCTACGACGCTCCGCAGATTATCGCCGGACAGGCGACGTGTGGTCTCGAGATTGTGGAGCAGTTGCCGGGGGTTGAGCTGGTGATCTCGCCGGTTAGCGGCGGCGGCCTGTTAAGCGGAATCGCAACGGCTGTGAAGCTTGCTGCTCAGGCTTGTCTCGCAGATCCGAATGTGAAAGTGTGGGGAGCAGAGCCGGAGCTTGCGGCAGATGCCAAAGAGAGCTTCTACTCGAAGACGCTGGTGGAGTGGCCGGCAGCGAAGACCACACGAACGATCGGTGATGGGTTGCGGACACAGAGCCTGGGCGTGTTGAATTTCGAGCATGTATTGCGCTTTGTGGACGGGATTGTGACGGTGACGGAAGACGAGATCCTTGCCGCCATGCGCATCATGCTGAGTGTGACCAAGCTGGTGCCGGAGCCGAGTGGGGCCGTAACGTTGGCCGCTGCGCTGTTTCACGCCGGCGAGTTGCCGAAGGCGCGCAAGGTTGCAGTGGTGTTGAGCGGAGGAAACCTGGAGCCGGCACTGCGGGAGAAGTTAGAAGGAGAACTGGCGGCAGCGAAGGTCTAGTTGCTGTGGGCTCTTTGTTGTTGATAGCGGTTGAGGACATCCTGCAGGGAGACGACTCCTTCCAGTGCCCCCCGCATGGCGCGGTTAGTAATGGGCAGCAGTGGCCACCGGTGAAAGTGCGGCAGAGCGCAGGAGAGAGGAAGATCAGGGAAGAGGATTGGTGTTCGCTCTGAGCCGAGAGCTTGCTCGAGGGTCACAGGGGACTTGTGGTCTGAAGCGGCGCTGGGAGATTCACTGGAGCCACCAGCGATCAAATGCGAAAATATCGCTTCGAGTTCTTCTCGTCTCGCTGCGTACCAGAGACCGTCGCTACAGTTGATGAGCACAACTGGTGCAGTTTTGCTGTCTTCATACTGAGCGAAAGACTTGATTGTCTCGGCGATGGTGTCGGAGCCTTGCAGGACAGGAACAGTGACCGGCTGTAGAGCATCTTCAAGGCGCAGATTGCTCTCTTCGCGTAGTTCCTCCATGGATGGCAGGTAGAGACCGTCCTGGTGGGTGAGCTCTTCGAAGATGGGCACCGGTTGCAGCACCCGTGAGATGACGTAACCGATCGTATTGGCCAGGATGACGGGAAGGACAATGGAGTAGTTGCCGCTGACCTCCAGCACCATGAAGACGGAGGTGAGAGGAGCACGCAGGAACGCCGCAAAGAGAACACCCATACCAACGAGGGCGTAGGAGCCGATGGAGCCGGTGAGATGCGGGAAGTAGATCTTTTCAAATGTGCCTACAGCCGCGCCGAGCATTGCCCCGATGAACAGCGTGGGGGCGAACATGCCGCCGGGGGTTCCGCTGGAGAAGGACAATGTTGTTGCAATAATTTTGAACAAAGCCAAGACGAGCAGCATTCGCCATGCGAACTGTGAGTGCATGGCCTGGTCGATCGCCTGATAGCCTGCGCCCATCACCTGCGTGAGCCCGAAGTAGCCGATGCCGCCGACCAGCAGGCCAGCGAGGGCAGGTTGGAATAGCTGCGACCACTCGGGCTGGCTGCGGAGTTTGGGGCGAAGGTAGCTTAGCGATTTGGCGAAGAGGAGTGCGGCGAAACCGCCGGCGACACCGAGGACGGCATACGCCAGCAACTCGCGCGGGTCTCGCAGCGTGACGGCGGGGATGCGGAACATCGGCTCCGGTCCCCAGAAGGAGCGCGCGACGACGACGCTGGATACCGCAGCCAGCACGATGGAGCCAAGGACGGCGGCGCTCCACTGGCCGATGACCTCTTCGATTACGAAGAGGATGGCCGATATGGGCGCGTTGAAGGCTGCGGCCAGGCCGGCGGCGGCGCCGATGGGGGCGAAGATGCGCAACTTCTCCTTCGACATGCCGAAGCGGCGGCTGATGAGCGAGGCGACGCCGGCGCCAATTTGCAGCGATGGGTCTTCCGGTCCGAGCGAATGGCCGCTGCCGATGGCGAGCGCCGACAACAGGAACTTCCCGATGACGGTGCGGAAGGAGATGTATCCGTTGTTGATGTATAGGGCAGCCTTGGTCTGATTGATTCCGCTGCCGCGGACATTGGGGAAGACGAAGCGGGTAAGCAGAGCGATCACCAATCCCGCCAGCGCCGGGATGAAGATGAGTCTCAGTTGATGAGGCTGAGGCGAAGAGCCGAGCAGCAGCACGCCGAGCCATTCGATGGCCATGCGGAAGGAGACTACCAGCAGGCCGGAGATGACGCCGATGAAGATGGAGAGCAGAAGAAAGATTCGTTCTTCGCGGGCCGGCGCGATGCGAGCGATGATGTCTTCGGCTGCAGCGCGCGTGGTTGATTCTTTTCCGTTGATGGTGGATTGTTTTTCCATTTTGGTCACGGTTCCACCGTCTTCGGAGATTTGGCGAGCATCAGGAACAGGGCGTCGTCGCCTGTCGGTGGACCGCAGATCTGGCTGGTTTGCGTCTCGGTGTCGTAGACCAGCTTCATGACGGCGTCCTGTTCGCTTGTATCATTCAAAAGCGCATCACGGTTGACGGTGGCTTCTTTGCTCGCCCACCGAGCGCTCAAATCCTGGAAGGGAGGCGGTCCGCTCGCAGCTGAGACCCGGGCATTGCAGCTGTCGAAGCGTTTCTTGGCGAGGTCGCGGGCTCTGAGGATGCGGGTCACCCGTTCCTGCGCAGGAAGCTTCTTCGAAGGCTCAATGCTGAGGATTCGTTTCGAAGTATCGAGCATTGCCTGCAAATCCGGAGGCCAGGGCTGGTGGGGGACAGAGGCGTCATGCTCCTGTTTGGCTCGTTCGAGCAAGCGATGTGCCTCTTCGAAATGGCCAAATCCGTACTCCAGTCGTCCTGCGGCTTCGAGGGCCTGTTGATTGTCTGGTTCGCGGGTAAGAAGCTTCTGGTAATAATTCAGGGCATCGTGGGGAGCGCTGGCCTGCTCAAGCAGTTGCGCGAGGGTCAGGGCCAGACCCACGTCATCGGGAGCGTTGCCGCCTATGACGAGCAACTCGGTTCGCGCGCTGCTCAGGTCATGATGTGCAATCAGGTAACGCGATAGTTCGAGACGGATGTCGCGTCTGCGAACAACTCCATCCCCCTCCCATGTGCCGTAGATCGCCGCGCGGTAGTAGTTGATTGCGGCCTGCATGTCGTTCTTCTTCGCAGCGAGACGAGCGAGACGAAGGTTGATGAATCCGTCACCGGGCTGGGTCTCCCAGAGGCCGAGGAAGTAGTTGTAGGCCTCCTCGGTGTGGCCTGCGTCGGCGAGAGCCTGGGCCAGTAGAAGCTCGTAGGAGCGCTGGCCCGGCGCGTGCGATAAGGCGGTTCGAAGGGCAACGATGGCTTGATCGGGGTGACCCGAGACCAATGCAGCCTGTCCGCGAGCAGCCCATCGTTGAGCCAGCTCTTCGCGATGCGTCGCGAACGAACGGAAGAGAAACAACGTGACCGCGAAGAGTACTGCGGTGATTAGAGCCAGGCTGAGAAAGGTCAATGCATCGCGAAGAATCAACCTCCGCTTTGCGCTCCAATCATTCTCTGTTTCCAGGGTCATAAGCTGCTTCGAAGATCCATGATTTAAAGAGTACATCCCCAATCTATGGATATGATGCCGATAGGAATAGTTCCGGAGATTGCTGGCCCTCCCGAAGCACAAGCGAAGCAGGATGTAAGAAGACTCTTGAAGAACATTGGACCCGGCGGGCAGGGTTTAGACTGGAGCGGTTCGGCTTTCCTGCAGGTCTGTTGTCGCGTCTAATCGAGGAATCTATGCGTCTTTCTTATCTTTGGCGATGTTTGGTCATGGGGGTTGCGGTGGGGGGGCTGCTGCCTGCCGGTTCGGCTGTAGGGCAGAAAGGCCAGAAGCCGGCACAGAACTATGACAAAGCGGCTCGGGCCACACTGCTGCATGACGCGAACGTCTATGTCGCGGCTGATGCGGATTCGCAGAAGATTTCGCTGGTGACACCGGGTCACGAGGTGGTTGTCGTCGAACGGAGTGCTCCATGGGTGAAGGTATTCGCAAACACCGATGTGGGTGACGACGCGAACGAGGATGATCGAAACAAGCCCGAATTCGGCGAGGACGCCAATGTTACGCCGGCTTCGGGGTGGATTCGCGACAAGGGAGTCGTGGGACCGAATACAGCAGGAGGCGATGCGATTCTGTTTGGCTCGGCGGCAAACTTTGAGGAAGAGGCGGAACATCCCCGTGCGCCGAAGGGAGCTGCCGGGGCAGCCCATCTCTTGTACAAGCGGGTAGCCGAGTACTTCCCGGATTCGCCACTGGCACCGGAAGCGGCGTGGAGAGCCGCGGACATTCGCTGGCAGATCGATAAGCTCGACGCCAGCACGTTGCCAAGCGCGAAGGAGCAGGAGGCTTACCTGCGGCCGCAACTCTACGAAGGCGAGCTGAAGAAGGTGATGAAGACCTACCCCGGCACGAAGTTCGCGGCGATGGCGGCGTTTGATCTGCTGGACAACAAGCTATGCGGCGACTGGCAGGGCCTGCCGAAGTGTCCCGAGATGGAGACAGGGTTGTATCAAAAGTACGCGCAGCAGTATCCGGATGGGCCGAAGTCGGCTGAAGCCTTGTACAACGCGGTCTATCGGCAGGGCGTCGTGGTGACGATGTACGCGGTGCAGGACGACCGCAAGCGGTCTCAGGCTGCAGCGCAGAGGACACAGTCACTGGCGCAGGAGTTGAAGGAGAAGTATCCGAAGACCGACTATGCAGCGCGCGGAGAGAGCATTGCGTTTCGCGTCTCTCAGGGGATTCCGGTCTATGGAAGCGATCGGGATTGAGATGGATAAGGGAACGCCTTTTTTGCGAAAATCCAGTGATTTGGCGCGAAATAGATTGAATTGAGAGTATCTGCCGCGGGTCATGACTCATTTGGATTCACGCGTTACACATGCTGACGTTTTAGGATGGATACATGTCAATTTTTCATGTAATCATCCTTGCCATCGTGCAGGGGCTGGCTGAACTACTGCCCGTCTCCAGCTCGGCGCATGTCGTCGTCGCAGAAAAACTGATGGGACTGGACGCCTCTTCGCCGCAGATGACGCTGCTGCTGGTGATGCTGCATACGGGCACGATGTTTGCCGTTATAGTTTATTTCTGGAATCAGTGGAAGAAGACTTATTTCTCCAGCGGCGACGCGTTCAAGCGGTTTCTGGTTCGTGTCGTCTGGGCTTCTCTGCTTACAGCGATCATTGGCGAAATTATCATCAAGGCCATCGAGAAGACAGCGTTCAAAGGTGCTTCGAAGGGCGAGATCGAACTACTGTTCGGACGGTTGGATCTGATCGCTCCTGCTCTGGCTGCCGCCGGACTCCTGATCCTTCTTGCCGGGCTGATGGAGAAGCGGCGCATGGGCGCTCACGCCAAGGTTTACGGCGACAGCGTGACCATGCGGCAGGCGGGTTGGATGGGTGCGGTCCAGGGATTGTGCCTGCCGTTTCGCGGATTTTCGCGGTCAGGAGCGACCATATCGACCGGCATGTTGACGGGAGCAAGCAAAGAACGCGCAGAGCGATTCAGCTTTGCGCTGGCCGTGGTGCTGACGCCTCCTGCGGTGGGACGTGAGGTGCTGCGCCTACTCAAGGCCTCGCATGAAGCCACGGCAGCCGGTACGCCGCTCGATCTGCATGGCAGCATGGTGACGGGTTTGCTCGGGGCGTTGTTTGCGTTCCTGGCGGGGTTGATAGCACTGAAGTGGCTGAGCAGCTGGCTTGAAGAGGGACGCTGGTATCTGTTCGGCATTTATTGCCTGGTCGCATCTGTGGTGGTCTTTGGGTTGTACCGCGCGGGGTATTGAGTGCCCGGGCCTCAAGTAGGCGATAGCAAACAGATAGGCTTCGCGCGAACGACAGGGTAATCGTCGTACGAAGCCTCTCTGACAGCCAGGGGTCGCTCAGGATCGACTCCGGCAGCTTGTTCACGCAGCGTTCACTTAACGGTCAAATGGCAGCGTATGGATTTCGCATCATTTGCAGAGACGGCGATTCTCGGAAGAAGTTGCTGTGTGATTGAGCAAATGCGTCTTTCTTCACGCGAATCGGCGGATATTAATCGTCAATAAAGACGCGGGTTCTGTGAATGGAAGTTTGTTTCCTACGGGGCAGAACGAAAGGCCGCAAAGAATTGCAATTTCTCGGTAGGGTGTCGGTGCTTCTCCACTCGGATGGGTGTATGTGCAAAGGCAAGCATGCCCACGATAAAAGGGGCAACGGAATTCGTTTCCGTCCCCCCTCTGCCGACCTTAGATTGTTTGGATAAAAGCGAACTCTATTTCGCGGCCAGCGCGTCGCGGTGACTGCGGACAAAATCGTGTGAAGTGAGGACGTGGGCTTGCTGCTCTGCCACCAGTTGGCGAACGGGTAGAGGAAGATCCTGGTCGAGGGCATCAGCGTAGGCCTTCTTCGCGTTGTCTTCACCTTGCTCGGCGGTCTCCAACAGCGCATGATCTCCGCCGCCCAGCTTCGCTTTCAGGTCTCCCCAGACACGATGGATGGTACCCGCAGTCGTGCCGGATTCTTTGATATCGTGGACGCCGTTCTGGTGAAGTACCTCTTCGAGATCACCCCGGAAACTGGCACGCTTCAGCGATTCAGCGAGGAAGTAGCGCTTGAGCGTTTCGTCCTTCAGATGTTCGCCGATATCGGCAAAGCCCCTCTGGCTGTCGAGGAGCGTGTTGATAAGGGAGCTCAGGGCGAGTTGCATTTCGTGCTGTTTTCCTGCGTCTGTGGACATGAAAAACCTCAATTTCGGGTGAATTGGATATGCGGTTGGGGCAGGGTCCACCGGCTGTGCGCGATTCTCCTACGCCGGCGGCAAGCAGGAGAAATCGCGAAAACCCCACGCCCCTGCCAACCGGTTCTAAGGTCCGCCAGGCGGAAGGTGGCCCGGCGGCGAGTGCTGCAGAGATAGATGCCAGGATTGCCTTTGGGTTTGTATTCGGATACCCCGAAGAAGGTTTTCGCACTTTACCCCTCCTGGCCGGGACGCGCTCTGGGATAATCGGAGGTGCTCTGGAGGTTTACGGACTCTGTTTGCAACCCCGTGCGCGGTGGGTCTGTGCGCTGGGGCGACGGAGGCCGTGCGCACCCCCCAATGAAGGCTCCCCAATGAAAACCATAAGACTTGTATCGACTCCGACGCGCAATCGCCGTTTGAATGAGATTATCGGGATGGTTGTACTGGTGGGTGCGGCGCTGATGTTGCTCGCCCTGGCCAGCTACACTCCGACAGATCCCTCATTCAATACGGTTGGGCACTACGTCACGGGTCGGCCGGCGCACAACTGGACCGGCATTGTGGGCGCCTATTTTGCTGATGCGATGCTGCAGTTGATTGGGGTGGCTGCATTCTTTCTGCCGCTGGTGCTGGGACGATTGGGAGTCTGCTGGATGCGGTCGCGACCTGCGGGCTCGCCACTGGCGAAGACGATCGGGCTTGGAATGTGGGTCGTATTTGCACCGGCGGCGATAGCGTTGCTGCCTGGCGCGATGTTGTGGCGGCAATCGCTTCCAGTCGAAGGCGCCTCGGGGCGTCTGCTGGCGGATTTTCTGGTGAGCTACTTGAACCTGCCGGGCGCGGCAATCGTGTTAACCCTGATGGTCGCGGTCTCGCTCTATCTGGCGACGACGTTCACCTTCAACACGGCGCGCGAGTGGGCAACGATCCGCTTTGGCTTTCTGCAACGGTTGTGGGAGTGGTGGGTCCAACGGCGCGCCCGACGCGCAGGCTCTCATGATGCCATCGAAGAGTCATACGGGAGCAAGCGCGAGCAGGCAGAGGCCAAGGCACGCCGGGCGCGTGAGTTTGCCGAAGAGGCTGAGCGGAAGCGCATGCAGCCGCAGAGCACAACGCTGTTGGGCGGATTGTTTGGCTGGCTGAGCAGAAAGAAGCCGGTTGAGTCGATATCGGTTGCGCCGGAGGAAGTTGCCGCCTCCGGACCGCAGCCCTCGATGTGGCAGGGTATGCCGCGAACACTGGTGGATGCTCCTCCCGTGACGCCTTACAGCACGGCTGCGGCTGCTGTAGCACCATTTGCCGACGCCCTTGCGAAGGCGGCCGCGCCGGGCCACGCGCTCGACAACGACCTCGCCTTGAACGATCGCGGATTTCGTTTTGGGGCGGAAGAAGCGTTTCAGGCAAAGCCGCCTGCGCCCATACGGGCCGCGAGGAAGCCAGTTGAAGAGCCGGGAGCTGCGTTTACTCCTCCCCCGGCTGCGTCTACTTCTCCGGCCGCGGCGCGCGACGGCATCTCGTTTGGCAAGCGCGCGGACGCCGACATCAAACCCGTGACCATCGTTCCGAAGAGCGTGCGCGGGTATAAGCTTCCGTCCTCGTCGCTGCTGTACCGGAACGAAGAGCACACCATCGTGCGCGAAGAAGCCCTGCGCGAAGAGGCACGCGTGCTGGTGCAGAAATCCGCGGAATTTGGTGTGGACGGACAGGTAACGCAGATCAATCCGGGGCCGGTCGTCACGACGTTCGAATTCAAACCGGAGGCCGGCGTGAAGGTCGCCCGCATCACGGGGTTGGCCGACGATCTTTGTCTTGCCATGGCCGCGGAATCGATCCTGATCGAGCGCATGCCGGGCAAAAGCACCGTTGGCATTCAGGTGCCGAACCACGAACGGGAGACAATCTGGCTGCGCGATGTGGTCGAGTGCGAAAGCTTCGCGCAAAGCAAGAGCAAGCTGGCGATCGCGCTCGGCAAGGACATCAACGGGCGCATCGTGACGGCGGATTTAGCCAGCATGCCGCACGTTCTGATCGCAGGTTCAACCGGATCGGGTAAATCGGTCGCGATCAACGCGATGATCATGAGTGTGCTGTTCAAGAGCACGCCCGAGCAAGTCCGCATGATCTTGGTCGACCCGAAGCGCGTGGAACTGGGGATGTACGAAGGCATCCCGCACCTGTTTACGCCGATCATCACCGAGGCGAAGCTGGCTGCGAATGCTCTGCGCAACGCCGTGCGCGAGATGGAGCGGCGGTTGAAGCTGCTGGCTGCAAACCACGTGCGCAACATCGATCAGTTCAACAAGCTGTTCGACCATGGCAGCGAGTATCTCTTCGAAGATGTCAATCAGGAACCGCTGCCCTACATCATCATCATCATCGATGAGCTGGCTGACCTGATGATGCTCGACCGGGCCAACGTCGAGGAATCGATCACACGTCTGGCCCAGATGGCACGCGCCGTCGGAATTCACCTTGTGCTGGCGACTCAGCGTCCTTCGGTCGACGTCATCACCGGCTTGATCAAGGCCAACGTGCCAACGCGAATGAGCTTCCGCCTGGCCACGAAAGTGGACTCGCGCACCATTATCGACTCGAACGGAGCGGAGTCGCTACTCGGACGCGGCGACATGCTGTATCTCCCGCCCGGAACCAGCAGGGTGCAGCGCGTGCACGCTCCCTTCGTCACCGAGAAGGAGATCTCCGAGGTCGTGAAGTTCTGGAAGGCGCAGGGCGAGGCAGAGTACGTTCACGGCTTCCTGGAAGGTCCGAAGGAAGACGCCGGCAAAGAGAATGACGGCGGAGTCGAGGGCGATAACAACGATCCCATGTACGACGACGCGGTGCGACTCGTCTTTGAGTTCGGCAAGGCGAGCACCTCTCTCCTGCAGCGCCGCCTCCGCATCGGATACGGCCGTGCCGCTCATCTGATCGACATGATGTACAACGACGGCCTGGTCGGGCCGGCGGATGGATCGAAGCCGCGCGAGATCCTGAAATCCCCCAACTGGATCAGTGAGGTTGACGCTGCGATTCGATAGTGCGCGTCTGTGCCGTAGCGAAATCTAGTGATGTACCGTCTTTGAAGAGCGAATCGCAACGATCGCAAGGATACAGATCACCACCATAAGAACGATCCAAAGTAGATGTGGATGGCGATCTGTGAGTGGGCGCGAATCCGGGCGGTCGTGGTAGTCCGGGTTCAATTGCTCAGGTCCGAGTCTCGCGGCGTGGATCGCGTCCGAGGGCGAGAAGAGGCGGGCATAATCGTACTGCGGAGCGGTAAGCGCGGGGTCCCCATAGTGGAGAGTAAGCGGCTGCCTGGAGGAAATATCGAAGCAGATCTTGCGCTGGCGCATCTCAAGCCGGACAGCGTTAATCGGAAGCGGCGTATCGTCACCATTGTCCACCTCGACTTCAACGGTCGCGGCGCTTTGCATGTTCGATCCCAGCGTTGCCGGAACGCTGAGTTGCTGCTGACGAATCTCGCGGCCAGCCTGGGTGAGGTGAACACGATAAATCGTCCCGGCGAGGCTCTCGCTCCCAAGAGTGGAACTGCCCTCGGGCCGGTCGGTGATGCGGACATCGCGGCTGAAGTTCGCTTTATACGCCGGAGCCAGATCGAAGGAGACGCGTTCGACAGGAATACGCTCCGGAAGTGAGAAAGCGGCTACGCTTTGTCGGCCGCGGCGCGTAATGTTCGTCGTGGTGGCAGCGGTCGTGTAGAGCGACTGGGCCTCACGGCTCGGCGGAACGGTAACGCCCAGAACCATCTCGGGCGTCGCCGTGAAACTGCGGCTGCCCGTGGCTGGAGAGACGGCCAGTTCGATGTGCAGGTAAGGCAGGTTCGTCTCCTGCAAATGAAGCGTCGTATTCCGCGACAAGTGTTGTGAGCTCAGGTCGAACAACGTGAACTCACCGAGGCGAATCTGATCCGAATAGTTGGGGTCGCGCGTGCCGGAGACCGTCGCAGTAGCGAGGAAATCCTTACCGGCGAGATCGAGCGTAATCTCTGTGTAGGCACGATTTGGCATCTCCACGTCGAAGACGATGTCGCGACCGCGAAGACCCAGGTTGCGGACGCGCCCGGTGTCGCTATCGGGTTGCTGAGGCACACTCAGCGTGATGGCGTAAGGAACCTCGCGACCATCCTGGTAGAGCCGCAGATCCTTTAGCGATGGAGCCGCGTGCGGGAAGATTTGAGGATCGACGACGACACAGGTTTGTCCGGAATCGGCAGCGACCGTCATTGTGCGTTGATAGCGAAGGTACTGCGGATTGGCAGTTACGGGAGCAGAGCCCGGCGAAGCCTGCCAGAGCAGGAGCGCGAGCAGCACGGCAGGCTTCACTTGTCTGCTCCTTCGTTTGAGGTAGGCACGTCGCTCTTCGTACTCGGTGCAGACTCGCGAAGCGCCAGCCAGTCCTTCTGGTAGGCGAAACTGATGGCCATCAACAACGCTCCAAGTCCGAGAAAGCTGAGGACACGATAACCCTGGCTGAGATCGCGCATGTCGTAGAGAAAAGTCTTGCCGGTGGTGAAGACCAGGAGAATCAGCGCTTGCCAACGGATAAAAGCAGAACGTTTCCAGAACCCAACCGCGAGAAGGCCCGCGCCATACAGCATAAGGAACGCAGACACAGCGAGTGATTTTTGCAGGTCGGCCTCGGGATTACCCGCTGTGTGGCGCCACGCGGTCTCAAGCTCTCGCACGCAGGCGAGCACCGCGACGAGGTTGAGCGCGATGATCGAAGCACCGGCAATCTGTAGCCAACTCGGAGACGCTGAATCCTCATATCGCCGCTCGCGAAGAGCGATTGCGGCAGAAGCACCGAGGGCAGCAATTCCGAACAGGGAAGTGGCAAAGCGGCTATTGAGGAAAGCAGTGTCGATCCGGTAGTAGAGCCAAAAGGGCTGTATCAGCAGGCCGCAGAAACCCAGCGCTAGGGCAGCAATGGCGAGACGGCGCAGAATCCGGTGAACGTTGGTCGCGGCAGGCTCCGAGGCGGGACCGGAGAGCCGCGCCGAGACCCACAGAAGAGCGACACCCTCGGCCAGCCAGCCGACCGTGATCCAGTGCCCGCTGGCTTTCAGCGGGATTGCAATCGTGAGGAAGACCACCGCCAGCGATAGATGGACGGCCGATGAGACGCGACTCTGCGGCAGGCGCATCAATCCCAGGTAAAACGCTCCGAAGAGAACCGCGACCCACGGCAGCAACTCGTGGTGATGCGCGTCCTGCAGGACGGAATAGAGCGCAAGAGCCGCGAACGTAGCATCGGCCAGCGGAAGAAAAATCTCGGTGATCGGCGTTCTCGTTTGTTCGCCGTCTTGCGGGCGATGAATCGTCGGAAGCACGAAGACGAGGAAGAATAGAACGATGAAGAAGGTGGTGATCCCAACGGGTTCGCCTACGTTGAAGGCGCCATAGTACTGGGCGTACCAGCCGATAAAGAAAGCGACAGTCGCGGGAAAGGCCCCAAGTAGAAGCCGCGGCCATGATTTGAGCCGGACGAGCACCACCGCCGCGATATCAATGGCAAGGATGTAGGTAAAAAGGAAGATCTCATGGTTGCCGCCGGTCGCGAGCAGCAGCGGGGTCGCGAAGCCTCCTGCCAGGGCGTAGGCGGCGAGGATCTGGCTGTTCTGCGACCAGGCCATGTACGCGTTCCACGCCGTCACCATGATCATTGCGCCGAGAGCAGCTTCCGCGGGCAACAGATGATACAGCTGGAATGCCGCCCACAACGAGAGGTAGAGAGCGCCGCTGCCGACCGCCTTCAGCGAGTAGGAAAACGCATCGAAACCCTTATGGCGGAAGCGCTCCGACCAGACGACGATCGCAACCCCCGCGATGAGTCCAGCGAGGATTCGTCCGAGAGGGCCGATGAAGTGATTGTCGATCGCCCACTTCAGAAACAGGGTAGTCGCGACCAGCAGAGCCACAATCCCGATGCGGCTGAAAAGCTGGGAACCGATCCGGTTTTCGAGCGATCCCCTGGCTTTGGGAAGCTGTTTGGCAAGGTTCGGAGTTGGCAGGTTTTCAGCGCTCGCAGAGGATGCGGGAGGGGGTGGTGGAGGTGCCGATTGCCGGAGCCTCGCGAATGGTTGTGCGCGCAATTCCAGTTGCCGCTCCAGCGATTTGACGCGTGCAGCCAGGGCGGCCAGGTCCGCTGCGACTCGAGCTATCTCGTCCGTCTGGCTTCGTTGCTCCTGCTCGTCGTCCGGGGCCATGGCAATTACTTTACCTCCATCGCGCAAAGGAGTGGTACAGGAAGTCCGTCGATTGGTAGTCTTTGTGCAGGAAGCGAGAGAAATGCCTATTCAAATCCTGGTTGTCGATGACGATGATGTAAGCCGGGAGGTGCTTGCCCTGTTGCTGAACAGCACGGGGTATGCGGTGGAGACGGCTGATTCAGGAGACGCGGCCCTGCTGCATCTGCAGACGGCGGATTTGTTGCCGCAGGTGGTCTTGACTGATCTGCAGATGCCGGGCACGACGGGCAGCAAACTCGCGCTCCGGCTGCGTGACCTCTGTGGTCCAGCGACGATACTGCTGGCCATGAGCGCAACCGCACCCGACGATGGGTCCGATCGGGAGTTCGATGGATTTCTCCAGAAGCCCTTTGCGATGGAAGCCTTCACCGCGGCGATCACCGGCAAAACGGCTGACACTCCGAAGGAATCGAACGGCACGACTGCCACCGTTCTGGATGATGCCATCTATAGGAAATTCGCCGGGTCCATGAGACCACCTCAGCTGAACCAGCTTTATGCGCTGTGTCTTGCGGATGCCGAGCGCCGCCTTGCGACGATGCAGCAGGCGGCATCGGGCAACGACGATGCCGCCTACAAGCGAGAGGCGCACGCGATCAAAGGTGGATGTGGTATGGTGGGAGCCCTTGAGTTGCAAACACTTGCAACATCAATGGAGGAGCGGGGTTTGAGTGATGACCATGTAGCTTCGCTCAAGGAATTCATCGTGGCGTGCGAACGGCTGCGGGGTATGCTGATCGCACGCGAAATCATTCATGATCGGGCCAGCGGAGTGTCAGGAGAAGATGCGTGATGAAGGATGCAATGAAAAAGTCTGACGATGCAGGTGTAGCAGCAGCGCCTATTCGTATCGTTGTCGCTGACGATCATCCAGTGGTACGCTTCGGCGTAAAAAACATGCTCGAAAATGAGCCCGGCTTCGAGGTCGTCGGCGAGGCCGAGGACGGCGATGTAGCAATCACCCAGACACTCGAACTGGAGCCGGATATCCTCCTGCTCGATCTGGCGATGCCGCGTCTGCCGGGATTGGAAGCCCTGCGCGCGATCATGAACAAGTCGCCTCGGGTCAAGATCATCATGCTGACCAGCACCATCTCCACCCAGCAGATCATCGAAGCCCTGCAGATTGGCGCTCGCGGAATTGTGTTGAAGGATGCAGTCGCCGGCGACCTGTCGAAGTCGCTGCGCGCCGTGCTCTCCGGCGATTATTGGATTGGTGGCGAACGCGTCGCGAACCTGGTGACGGCGCTGAATGCCTTGATGAAAGAGGCCGCCGCCGTGCCGGAACGCAAGACCTACGGCCTGACGCCACGCGAGCTTGAGGTAGTCACCTGCATCGTCGAAGGCTGCAGCAACAAGGATGTCGCCAAGCAGTTCGCCATCAGCGAGGAGACGGTGAAGCGGCATCTCTCGAACATCTTCGACAAGACAGGCGTTTCGACCCGCCTGGAGCTCGCTCTGTTCGCTATCGCCCACAAGCTGGTAACGCTCGAAAGCTAGCTCTCCGCGCATGGAAGCCCATAGGCGTTCAGTAGAATGAAGGAATGGGCGAGACCATAGCTTCAGAAATAGTTGACTTGCTTGTAATCGGGGCCGGGCCGACGGGTCTGGCCTGCGCGATCGAGGCGCAGCGCGCCGGCTTTTCCGCCCGTCTGGTCGACAAGGGCTGCCTCTGCAACTCGCTGTTTCATTACCCCGCGAACATGACGTTTTTCACCACGCCGGAGCTGCTTGAGATCGGCGACATGCCCTTTTCCAGCCCGAACCAGAAGCCCAATCGCAACGAGGCGCTGGAGTACTACCGCAAAGTTGCCGAGCACTACGATCTGGACATCCGTCAGTACGAGAACGTCGAGCGCGTCGACGGCAGAGACGGCAACTTCATCGTCCACACCACGGACCGGTTCGCACGCATGTCGCACTATCGCGCGCGCAAGCTCGTGGTCGCGACCGGATACTACGATCTGCCGAACTACCTCGGCATTCCCGGCGAGGGCCTCAGCAAAGTGAAGCACTATTACCACGAGCCTCATCCGTTCTACGGACTCGATGTTCTGGTAATCGGCGGCAAGAACTCCGCTGCGATCGCTGCGCTCGATCTATGGCGGCACGGAGCGAAGGTGACCCTGGTTCATCGCGGCCCGGAGATGCATCGCCACGTAAAGTATTGGATCCTGCCCGACATCAACAACCGAATCAAGAACGGCGAAATCAAAGCCTACTTCAACACGAATGTAGCCAATATCGCAGAGGACGATGTGACCCTCGCCACGCCGGATGGGCCGCTGGAGCTGCCCAATCATTTTGTCTTTGCACTCACTGGCTATCACCCGGACTTCAGCTTCATCGAGCGCCTCGGTGTGGCGCTGGACGAAGCGAACGACCGTTGCCCGGTCTGCGATCCCGCGACGCTCGAAAGCAATGTCCCCGGGATCTATCTCGCTGGCGTCGTCGTCGCAGGGGAGCGAACCAACGAAATCTTTATCGAGAACGGGCGTTTCCACGGCCAGCTGATCGCAAAAGACCTGCAAGAAAAACTGGTAACGGTCTAGCCGATAACGCGGCGAAGAAAACCCTTCACCCCAACCCACGTCAGCAAACAGAGCGAGGCGAAAAGCATGCTCAGGATGAAGACGGGCTTCATGTGGGGTAGTGTCGGCGTGAGCGCCGCACGCAGCCCTTCACTCATATAGACGATCGGATTGATCAACACTCCGATCTGAAGCCAGCGGATATGAGTCAGCGCAGCCCACGGGTAATACACGCACCCCAAAAACGTGATCGGGATGACAACCACGCCGAAGATAAGTCCGATCTGCTGCGGTTTCACGCTGGTGCCGATCGTCAGCCCCAATGCCCCGGCCGTCAGGCTGGCCAGAGCGACCACCACGATAAGAAACGGCCAGCTGGCGACATGGGCGACAGGCCGCGTCGCAGGAACATAGTAAGCGAGCGGAAAGACGACGCACGCCGCGATCACGCTCTGCACAGCACTGAAACAAATCTTTTCCATTGCTACCGCCGGAACCGGTAACGGACACATCACCCGGTCGTCGATCTCTCGCGTGATGCCGAACTCCTGCGCCAGGGGCAGCGCCACCGCTGCAATGCCGCTGAACATGATCGCCACCGCCATCAGCCCCGGAAGAAGCACTGTACTGAAGGCGCCGCCCGCCATCGCGCCGGTCGGATTCATCGCGGCGCCCGCGTTCATATGCGGAATCACATACGTGAAGACGAAGAGAAACAAGCAGCGGGTTCATGCACACGCGGATCGCAAATGGAAGAAATTCGCGTATCAGAACATGGAGATCGCGGACAAATAGTCCGGCGAAGGCCCGAGCGTATTGCATTGCAACCGGGCGTTCGGTGCCGTGAGGCATCCGGGTCGAAGTGGGTTCGAGTTCGGCCAGTTGGGTCATAGAGTCTCGGCTGTCTAGCAGTCTACTCGCGAAGATCTCGTCCGGTAAGCCGGATGAAGACCGTCTCGAGGCTGGTTTCGGTGATCGTCAGGTCACGTAGGCCGTAAGGATTCGCCTCACGAACAACATCGGAGATCAGGCCTTCGACACCGTGAGCGAAGATTCGAACGCCCGTGGGCGTGGGCTCCACACTGACGACGCCGGACAGCCGCTGCAGCCCGTCGATCAGTGCAGGAATATTCTCCCGGCTGCGCAGGTCCAACTCGTAGAGCTTCTGCGCCCCCACCGAGCCCTTCAACACCGTTGGCGTGTCCTGCACCAGGATTTTTCCGTGGTCGATGATCGCGACGCGATCACAGAGTTCATCGGCTTCCTCCATATAGTGCGTCGTCAGCACGACCGTGATACCCTCCTCCCGCAGGCCTCGCACCGCATCCCACATCGCAATGCGGCTTTGCGGATCGAGTCCAGCGCTGGGCTCATCGAGAAAGAGAACCTTGGGGCGATGCGCAATCGCGCGCGCGATCTGAACTCGCTGCGCAAGCCCGCCCGAAAGCTGCGCCGGATAAGCGTCGGCTCGTTCCGCCAGATGAAACTGCGAGAGCAACTGCGTCGTTCTCTGTCGTGCCTCCGCGCGGGAAAACCCAAAGTAGAGACAGTGAAAGTAGATGTTTTCGAAGATGGTGCACGCACGGTCGAGTGTGTTGTACTGCGGCACGACGCCGATCGAACGGCGCGCCAGGGAAGGTGCATTGACCACGTCAATCCCGGCAATACGCACCCGGCCAGAGGTCGGCAGCGCGCGAGTCGTGCAGATGCTGATGGTTGTCGTCTTGCCTGCGCCGTTCGGTCCCAGCAAGCCGAAGAGTTCGCCCTCCTGAACGCTGAGATCGATCCCATCGACGGCCACCACGCGCTGCTTGCCGTTGTAAATCTTTTTGAGACCTTCAATCTCTACAATCACTGCGAATTGTGCCCTCCGGCGTCCTTCTGATTATAGGCAACAAAACGGTATTCTGACTGCAAAGTCAGTTAGCATTCTGGCAACCGACAAGGAGTGCGGCCAACAGAAAATCCGATCCCTGTCCTAAGCCACACGGATTACAATCTTGCCGAAGTGCGACGCCGACTGCATATGCAGCAACGCCTCGCGCACCTGATCGAAACCAAAGACGCGGTCGACGACCGGACGCAGCATGGCCTTTGCGATGGCTGCGTTCATCTCCTCAAACATCGCGCGCGAGCCGACATAAATCCCCTGCACGTGAAGTTGTTTATGAAGAATCGGCGTCAAAGCAAGCGGCTCTGAAGTTGCCGCGCCCGACAGAATGCCGATCTGAGCAATCATCCCCCCGACACGCGTCGCGCGCAACGACTGGCCGAACGTGCCCGCGCCTCCGACCTCAACGATCCGGTCGGCGCCGCGCCCGCCAGTTGTTTCGGAAACCCACCCCGACCACTCAGGGCGTTCCTTGTAGTTGCATCCTGCATCAAGACCCAGAGCAACGGCACGAGCCAGCTTCTCCTCGCTCGACGACGTGCCGATCACCTTCGCCCCAAGTAGTTTTCCAAACTGCAGAGCAAAGATAGAGACGCCACCCGTACCTTGCGTGACGATGGTATCGTCCGCGCAGCGCCGGACGCTCCGTCTCTCCGGCATGGTGCAGCGCATTCCAGGCCGTCACACCCGCGCAGGGAAGAGTCGCCGCCTCTTCATAGCTCAGGTGCTCCGGAAAATGAACGACTCCAGCCTGATCCAGAAGGACGTACTCGGCGAGCATCCCATCGACATCTCCGCCGAGCGCCGCCTTCGATTTCTCCGCCGTCAGCGGACCGTCGAGCCACCTCTGCATGAAGATGCCGCAGACGCGGTCACCCACCCGCACGCGACTGACGCCCTCCCCGACTGCAGCGACCTCCCCGGCTCCATCCGAACACGGAATACGTGGAAGCGCCATCTTCGGGTTGTAGAACCCCTTCACCATCATCAGGTCGCGATAGTTGATTGAGACTACGTGGACCTTTACCAGTACCATGCCGGGTGCGATTTGTAACATCGGCAGTTCCACTTTCTTCAAGTGGTCGACCCCGAATTGCGTTATGGGATAGGCGTACATATTCCCTCCGCTGATTTGGATGCTTGCGCCGGATTATTTATTTATTGATTTTGCACGGCGTAGAATGAATTCATGTCGCGAGGATGGGAGAGTAAATCCGTGGAAGAACAGCAAAATCAGGCTGCTGCCCCAAAACCCGTCGCAGAAGAGGATCACGCCGGGGCTGCAGAAAACAAACGCAAACGGCAGGCTCTGGAGCTGCAGCGGGAACGTATTCTGTCCGAGCGGACCTCAAGTCCGCATCGGCGGTCTGCGCTTTCCCTTGCGCTCGCAGATATTGAAGAGAAGCTTGCCGAGCTTGGGTGGACCATTCACCTCTAGCTACTGGTTTTGGCTTCCGAAATGCCACTCAGCCACGACGGTTGAAGACCGTTGAGTTGGCCTGATCGATCGTGGTCATCACCACAGTATGAATATTGACGTGTGCTGGCCTGCCGGCTACCCACACGATGGCATCGGCAACATCCTCCGGCTGCAATGGCGTAATGTTTTGATACACCTTCGCCGCTTTCTCTTCGTCCCCTCGAAAACGCACCTTACTGAAATTTGTCTCGACCATCCCGGGGTCGACCGACGTCACTCGCACCTGCGTCCCCATCAAGTCAATTTTCAGTCCTTCGCTGATCGATTTCTCCGCCGCCTTGGTGGCACAATACACCGCGCCATTCGCGTAGGTAATATATCCAGCCGTCGAACCCATATTGATGACGTGGCCGCGGTCTCGAGCCACCATGCCAGGAACAACGCTACGCGTCACATACAGCAGGCCTTTGATGTTGGTATCGATCATCTCCTCCCAGTTCTGCGGGTCGTCTTCATACACTTTGGAGAGGCCCCGGCTCAGCCCCGCGTTATTCACCAGAATGTCGATGTCCTTCCAGTCCGCGGGAAGCCCGGCAATCGCCGCCTCAACCTCCGAGCGCTTCTGGACATCGAGGGGAAAGGTGTGCACTGCGGGAGCGCCGGCGGCCACCAGAGTCTGGCGCAGTTCCTCCAGCGGAGCAAGGTTGCGAGCGCAAAGCAGCAGACGCGCTCCTTCGCGCGCGAAGGCGATTGCTGTTGCTCTGCCGATTCCGGAACTCGCTCCGGTGATCAATACGATCTTTCCCTGAAAAGTAGCCATAACTTCTTATATCCAAAAAAGCGAAAGGCCGCATCGGGCGGCCCTTCGTCTCTGGTCTGCAATAGTCAGCTTACTGGGGAGTTGCCGATCCAGGCGCAGCATCCGGGGTGCTCTGTTCCACGCCGATCGCGTCGCCGGAAACCACCAGTTGAACCCGCCGATTTTGTGCGCGGCCCTGTGCTGTGGCGTTATCCGCTACCGGTTTCGCCTTGCCATAACCGGTAGCCGTGATATTGGCTTCCTGCACCCCCTGCGTCAGCAGGAAGTTCCGAACCGCATCGGCGCGATTTTCCGAGAGCTTCTGGTTGTAGTCATCGCTTCCTACACTGTCTGTATAGCCCTCCACCTGGAGCTTCAAACCAGGATAGGCCTGCAGAATGCCAGAGACCTTGGCCAGGCTGATCTGCGTCTCCGTTTTCAGCGTGTACTTGCCGGTGTCGAACAGCACATCCGACATGTTGACGATGAGCCCGCGCGCAGATTCGCTGGTAGCCAGAACGCTATTGAGCTGAGCCCGAAGCTTCTCGCGGACGGCATTCGCGTCCGAAGCGTTCTTATTGGCGGTTGCGGCTCTCGCCTGGGCCTCGGCTGCTGCGGCTTCGGCGCGTGCGCGGTCAGCATCGGCCTCCGCCTGCGCTGCACGGGCTCGTTCCGCGGCAAGCGCAGCTTGTTGGGCCTCTAACTGAGACTGCTGCGCCTGCGCCTGCGCATCGCGTTTGGCATTCTCGTCATTCTGCTGCCGTTCCGCGGCCTGTCTCCGCAGCGTTACCAGCCGGGCATCTTCCGCGCGCTGCACCGCCTGACGCGCAAAGGTGACCTCCAGCATTCGGTTGCCCTTCTTGTTCTGGTCGATAGAGGTCGCGTTTTGCAGATCCTGCATCGCCTCCTTCATGATCTCGGGGGCATATTTGTCTGCCCCCGCAGCCACTGCAATGCGGACAGCGTTGTTGGCCTGATACAGCTCCAATGGAGACTTCTCGTCCCGAGTAATCGGATTCGGATTCGACTTCGCTCCCTCTGTCTGGGCATAAGTTCCGCGTGGCAGCAGCAGATAGTGGGCGTTTACTTTCTCCAGGACGCCGGCCGTCTTATCTGCCAGAATGACGTTTTGCAGCACGACAACGTCGCTCGGTTGCGTCACAGAGAAGTACGGCTCCGCGGTAACGATCATTCCGAACGATTGCAGCGCGGTCGTCACATCAATATTGTTCTTCGTGCCTGCCGGCAGCACCTCGCCAAGATTGTTCGGCCGTCCGTCCGGCGTGATCGCCCATAAAACATACGTCAGATACTCCGGGCCAAAACCGTTCGCCGGGGTAAGGCCCTGAAACTTCGCTTCAATATGAATCCCGCCGCGCTCGCTCGTAACCTTGGCCTCACCCTTCGCCAGTGGCATCAGCGTGGTGCCCTTGAATCCAATGGGGGTCGAACCGTTGCGGTGCAGGTAGTTCACGGCGTCCAGGTCGCGCTGCACGACCTTTACCCGATACAGGTAGATTCCATTGTCCTGCTTCTCAAGTTGTGGCTGATCTTTCGGAGCCTGCGCCGTAGGGTTTGGTTCCTGGCCCAAAAGCGTCGCTGCAGTTGACCCAAGAGCTAAAACACCCAAAACCCCAACAGCAAGGACTACAACACTCCGCAGCGTCCGGTAACGATTCATTCCAAGGTCTCCTTGCAAAACTTTGCGAACATGCAGCCAGAACATATTGATTCTGCCATGTATCTATTGAATGTGCGATGCGAAAGAGCGGACAAAAGGTGTACGAATGACACACCCCCGCCAAAGCTCCACTGTGGCATGCACGACGCTAAGCTGAGGAAGGGAATGGTTTACGGCGCCATTAAACGGAAAAGACTCCCCACCATCCCGGTCGCTTCGACCGGGATAGTGGGGAGTCTTTTCACTCTAGGCGCTGTGCGTATGCTGCGGTGTCGTGCGGTGCACAAAGTGATACGGAGGCCAGGGCCCGGAGAGTTGCATGCGGCAATCCTTCAACTCCTGTGTGGCCGACGTGTACTTGTTTTGATACCGCTCCACCGTCTTGTTGTCGATCAGGTGAGCGATATCCAGCAACATCTTTCCCGTATCCATCCGCTTACAGGTAATTTCTTCAGCGAGCGGCAGGAACATCCGATGCATCTGGATCGACAGTGCGCGAGCCTTCGACTGACGTTCCCGCTGCCGGCTCGCGCTCTCACGCAGACTCGTCAGATACTGCTGGCCTACGGTCATGTCGCGAGTCGCGTTGCCGGGGCAGATATCGTCCACCAGGACTTTGAGGTGCATCTCGGCCTTGCCGCGCAGACGCTCGACATTGGCCTGAAAGTGACGCTGATTCGATCGGACCGAGCGGCGCAACGCGTCGTCATCCTGAAACGTGGTGCCAAAGCGGAAGGGAAGTACGGTCGATAATTTGAAGCAATCTGCTACAACGCGGGCGTGATCCTTAGCCGCCTGTTGATCCATCCGTGCACTGTCTTCCGCGCTGTGTTCGGAGACGATGACGGCCAGATCGCTGGCGGGAAATAGGAAAGTCTGGTTACCGAACATGCCCGTAACCCCGGTCAGAGGCATAGGGCGGCGGTGCCGGCAAAGTTCCGGAAATGCCAGTCGTTCTGCAATGCAATAGGCGTACCATGCCATATTTTTTATCCTTCCAATGCGCGCTGAAAGGTCTAACCGCCCTTTCAGGAAGTTGGTTATGAAACTCAAACCGATACGTATATTTGTGGGAAGCTGTTCATGCAATTGATTTTGCTTTGGCAGGGTGCGCCTTAAGTCGCGTACTCCACCAAACCGAAACGGATAGTATGCCTATTGAAGTACGATTGGCAACACTTTCTTCGCCACCCGCTGCACCAAGCCTGGGGCGGCCAGCCGGTGAGGCAGGCGGGCAGCCACAGCAAAGACCCTCGGAAGGCTCCCTTCGCTCCTCGGCCCTCCGAATCGAGGCGCGCTGCCGATACCGCAAAAGGCAACTCTGCAGCGACCTGCAAATTCCTGTTTATCCCCTCACTTACCCCTGTATGAATATAGGTAAGCCATCTAAAATGTTGGATTTACGAGAAATTCACTGGACAGCAACAGCCGCCCTGCGGCACACTGTCATTAATAGGCACCACAAAGGCTTGTTTATGTTTCACAAAAACGTAGGGAACCCCTCCGGGGCGTTTTACCGCAGCAAATCCTAAAATCACCCCAATCCCCCACCTCACCGATCCGCCTTGCGCTTGTTCCTCCAAGCGGCGGGGTCGTCTCAAAAAAGAGCTCTCCACTCCTCGATCTGGCTGCGATAGCAGCCGATCGCTGCTCCTCGTTTCTCGCCGAAGCAGCCGTTCTCGTCCTTGTGTTGGCTCTGCTCGACAGATTCATGCTCAAAGGCCGCATGGAATTGAATTGGGTCGTGAGCGCTTTCACGATCAGCGTGGCCCTGCTTGCCGCCAGCGTCCTCACGGAATTCTCCTCCCGTCGCTGGCTCCAACATCACTAATCCGTCAAATCTCCCGCCACATTGGGTTTGTCAGCCCCCGAGAGCCTCCGTCGACTCACGGCGCCCCCCTCGTGCTACTATCCGGGAGCCAAAATTTCCGTCGGGCAGGCTACCCATACGACCCTGAATACGGTAATATCTGATATATGGCCATCATTGCATCGCTCGAATGTTCTCGATGTCACCACCACGTCTCAGCCGACACTCCCCAAACCCTCTGCCCCCTCTGTGCCGGCTCTCTCTATGTCCGCTACGACATGGACCATCTCAAAAAGACAGCCAGACGTGACGAAATCGCCGCCCGCGCCGCCGCCTCTCCCGCCAGCCTCGGCATGTGGCGCTACGCAAGTGTTCTACCCGACGTAACCCCGGTCACCCTCGGCGAGGGCTGGACCCCCATGCTCCACAGCAAGCGCTACCCCGGCCTCTATATCAAGGAGGAGGGAGCCAACCCCACCGGCACCTTCAAGGCCCGCGGCCTCGGCCTCGCCGTCACCATGGCCAAACACTACGGCCTCCAGCACCTTGCTGTCCCCAGCGCAGGCAACGCCGCCGGTGCGCTCGCCGCCTATGCCGCCGCCGCCGGCATCACTGCTCACATCTTCATGCCACAGGATGTCCCCTTCGCCAACTACCTCGAAGGCATCGTCTACGGCGCAGACGTCAACATGGTCGACGGCCTCATCTCCGACTGCGCCCGCATGGTCGCCGAAACCATGAAGGCTCAGAAGGAAGCCAACACCCCCACGAGCCAGGCCTGGTTCGACATCTCCAGCCTTAAAGAGCCTTTCCGCGTCGAGGGCAAAAAGACCATGGGCTACGAACTCGTCGAGCAGCTCGGCTGGCAGTACCCCGACGCCGTCTTCTACCCCACCGGCGGCGGCGTTGGCCTCATCGGCATGTGGAAGGCCTTCGAAGAGATGGAAGCCCTCGGCTGGGTATCGGGCAAACGCCCGAAGATGTACGCCCTCCAATCCAGCGGCTGCGCCCCCATCGCCAAAGCCTACGCAGAGCACAAGCCCGCGAGCGAGTTCTTCGCTGACGCCGCCACCTTCGCTGCCGGTCTCCGCGTCCCCAAACCCTACGCCGACACCATCATCCTCGACATCGTCCGCGAATCCGGCGGCGCAGCCATCGCCCACCCTGACGACCAGATCCTCGCCAGCATTCTCGATTGGGCCAAACACGAGGGCATCTTCCTGTCCCCCGAAGGCGCTGCCGCGACCGCAGCTTACGACGCTCTCGTCGCTTCGGGCGACCTCAAACCCACCGATAAGGTCGTCCTATTCAACACCGGCGCTGGCCTCAAGTACACCGACATGACCGCCGAAGCCATGCATCTCAAACGCCCTCAGGAAAAGAAAGCCGCCCTCCCCACCAGAACACCCGTAGGCGGCATCATCACCCCGCAGTAGCCATCGCAGCTCCCGATCCAGTCAAAATGGATAACATCCCCATCGAGATAAGGAATGCTTTGAAATGATTGTTGGTGATCCTAGTGTTTTTGCAATTGAATCCGAGATCACTCTTGCCTACGATCGACTCAATCAGTTGGCTCTCGGCTTTTTTGTCATTCACGTTATGGGCCGATGCTATGGGGTGAGGGAGCCTGACGCGACAATGTTGGCCGATCCGTTCAATGAAGTCGTTAAGAGAATCGCTAGACACGGTAGCCACAATCCTGCGTTCCTGATGACCGAAACAGCTGCGAATATCGCGTATTCATTCAGGCGTGCCATTTACGACGAAAGCGAAAAAGGCGAGCTATTTTTAGGTATGTCGATTCGTCAATTTATAAACGCATTCTCTTCGAACCGCGTCGAGTGGTCAGGACACTGCGATGAAGCGTTCGACGACAGCAGCTACGTGCTGCAGTTTGAGGATCAGAATCAGGTCCGGCTGGTTGCCTTTACAGGGACTCCGGATTTTCAATACGACCCGGCTAGTCTGCGTGACGTTCGTCTCTCACCGGACGCGTTTTATGGAATTCTCAAGGAGTGGCATGACCGCTTCAAAAGAGAATGGTCGTCCTGGCCTAAGGTTTCTGAATCTATCCAGTGACGTAATTTTCCGCGCTTACAAGCTCGCCTCAGCCTCTGCCACGCTGGGGAAGCTCTTGAGCACCGCCTGCACCTTCGTCATCTCGAACAGCGCCTTCACCCGGTCATTCACTCCTGCCAGCAAAAGCTTTCCGCCACGGTCCGCCGCCGACACATGAGAGTTCATGATCAACCCCAGCCCTGCCGAATCCATATACGGCGTCTCGCTCAGGTCGATGATCAGCACTTTCGACTTCACTGCTCTCAGCTCATTCTGAAATCCAAACATGGTCGAAATCGTAAGCGGCCCAGACAGCTTCAGGATCGTGATTTCATCATGCTTTCCCGTCGTAAAACTATGAGTCAAAGGTTCGTCACGCATGGATGAAAGTGTATGGAATCGCAGGCCCGCAAAGATTACAGATTGATGAATGTCGCATCCCAGTCGCCGGATTCCCGTTCGCCAGCCAGCGAAAAACTTCTGTACTATCGAACCTGTCCCGACTTACCTCAACCAAGGACCACAATGCGATTCCTCAGCGCCCTTCTTGCGTTCTCCCTTTCCGCCATCCCCTTCGCCCTTCCAGAAACAGACGCTGCCCGCACCGCCTCCTACCTCAAGACCCTCCCCGACATCCCTCCGCCCGTCATTGACCAGGCCCAACTCGTCACTCTAGCCGCCCTCCCGCTCTCCTGCATCGACCACCCCCAGGACGCCCCCGACCACCCCCACGACTACCTCTGGGTCCACGACTCCAAGCGCCGCACCGTCGACGACTACGACAAGACCCGCGCCTTCTACGGCTGCTTCGACTGGCACTCCGCCGTCAACTCCACCTGGACCCTCATCTACGTCCTCAAACAGAACCCGAAGATGGCGCTCGCCCCCATCATCCGCCAGCGCCTCAACGAACACCTCGCCCCCACCAACATCGCCGGCGAGGTCGCCTTCTTCGCCGACGCCAAGGACACCGAAGGCAAAAACTTCGAGCGCCCCTACGGCTATACCTGGCTCTTCAAGATCTACGGCGAACTAGCCTCCTGGAACGATCCCGACGCCAAGAAACTCGCCGCCAACATCGAACCCCTGAACAGGCAGCTCATCGAAAAATACATCGTTTACCTCAAGCACCTGCCCTATCCCATTCGTGTCGGCACCCACCCCAGCTCTGCCCTCACCATGAACTTTGCCCTCGACTCCACCGACCTCGCGCCCAACCCCGCCCTCAAAGCTGCCATCGACGAGACCGCTCTGCGCTTCTTCGCCAAAGACAAAAACTGTGCCACTGCCTTCGAACCCGGCAACGGCGACTTCCTCTCCCCCTGTCTCACAGAAGCCATGCTCATGTCCCGCGTCATGGACCAGAAAACATTTGTAACCTGGTTAGATACATTCCTCCCACGTGTCGACTCCCCCGAGTTCCAGGTCTACGCCGCCGACATCGACACCTCTCGCACCGCCGCAGCTGGATCGAACGCAGACGCAGAAGACAAGGACGGCCTCCTCGGCTCCAAGGCCCACCTCATCGGCCTTGCCTTCGAGCGCGCCGCTGCCCTCCTTCGCATCGCCTCCGCGCTTCCACCCAACGATCCCCGCGTAGCCGTCTACCGCCGTCTCGCCTCCATCAACGCCCAAAACGGCTTCCGAAAAATCGGCGACGCCGGCTATCTCGGCCAACACTGGCTCGCCACCTACGCCGTTCTCTACATGCAACAAGCCAACAACGGAAGGTAGGTGGTCTCAAGACTCCAGAGTTCGCTAAAAAAAGCAATGTTTTGTCTCCGGAGGGAGCGCAGGACTTAGCCCTGCGAAATGCCCGGCAAATTGAAAGGGATTTAGAGGATGCTAAAAAGTCGATGCCTTAATCCCAAAGGCAAGACTGCCGCGAAGCAAACGTGCGGGCTGCGACAACAGCAGAAGCAACGGCACCAATCGCAACGACAGCGACAAAAGCAGACGCAAACGCAGGAGTTCTTCGCTGCGCTCAGAATGACAAGAGCGCTTTAGATGGCGGCGGGGATTTCTACTTCCTGCTTTTTGAGGCGGGCCTTATTGGATTGGACTACGGCGAGAGCGGAACCAAAGCCTACATGCTCATCGGCGATGGGTCTGGTGCCGGTGCGGACGCAGTAGACGAAGGCGCGTGTGGCTGCCGTGGTGGGGTCTTCGGCTGTGGTGACCTGAACCGGTTTGCCGGGACCGCGGTAGGGCATCTCTCCGGATGGGTTGTAGGAGGCGCTGGTGGTGACGCCCTTCCCGTCCTTTGCAGGAGATGCCTTCGTGATGCGGTGGGGTTCGTAGAAGAAGGTTGCGTCTTCGAGGGTGAGATTGAGCGAGCCTTTGGTTCCGTAGAGCCAGAGTTGGTCGCCCATCTTGGCGTTGTCGGTCATGGAGGTGAAGATGAAGCGGCGTCCGCCGGAGTAGGAGAGGATGGCTTGAACGTTGTCGTCGGTCTCGCGGCCATCGTGATACATGCAGATGGAGCCTGAGGCCAGGGCCGCTGTGGGTGTAGAGCCGAAGACCCAGTTGGCGATGTCCATGTGGTGCGAGCCTAGCTCGGCTAGCAGACCGAGCGACCACTGGTTATAGAGACGCCAGTTGATCAGACGTTCGAGTGATGGGTCGGGGACGGGACGACGCCAGTTGTTGTTGCGATTCCAGTAGGCGAGGATGTGGGTGACGTCGCCGATCTCTCCCTGTTGGACACGGGCGACTGCGGCACGGATCCAAGGAGAGTAGCGATATTGGTGGCCGACCTGAAAGATACGTTTGTGGGCGGTGGCGGCGTTGACGATCTTTGCGGCGTCTTCGATGGTGTAGGCCATGGTCTTTTCGCCGTAGACGTGGTGGCCGGATTCGAGGGCAGGCAGAACGTGCTGGGCGTGGAGGCCGAGAGGTGTTGCAACAACGACAGCGTCGAGGTCCTTGCGATCGAGCAGGGCGCGATAGTCGGCGGTGGAGGGAACCTGGTATCCGCAGGCCTCGTTGAGTTCGGCGAAGCGGGGCTGATAGACGTCGGCCGCTGCGACAACCTTAACGCCGGGGACGCGAAGGAAGCTGCGAACGAGTTCGTTGCCGCGGCTGCCGGGGCCGATGATTCCCAGTCGAAAGGGTGAATTGTCGGTGGTGCGGGCGATCTGGCGCGCGGCTTCGGCATCGGCTTTGGATTGCTGGGCGAGGGCGGATTCTGTAACCAGAGTGGATGCCGTAGCAACGGCAGCGGAGAGGCCACGGACAAAGAGGCGGCGATCAATCATGAAGATGGGATCCTTTTTGGAGGGGTGGGAGATGCCTCGCAGGGGTTGCCTGTCCAGTTTATTGCGGTACAGGATGAGCCGGAGGGTGGTTGGTTGAAGATGAGCGCCTGCGTGCCTGGCATGGATGCGAGCAGCTTGCGGGATGCGTCGGGTCCGAGCACAAAGACGACGGTGGAGAGCGCATCGCTGTCTGTGGCGCTGGGGTCGATGACGGTGGTCTGCAACATGCCTTCGACGGGCCGCATGGTGCGCGGATCGAAGATGTGGCAGTAGCGGTGGCCGTTTTTGATGAAGAACTTTTCGGTGCAGGCACCGGTGGAGAGTGAGGTGTCTTTGAGAAGGATGGTAGCGGCGATTTTTCCTGGGTGTCCGGGGTCCAGCCTGGGGTCGGGGATGTCTACGGGCCAGCCTGCGGTTCCTGGGGAAGTTCCGATTGCGTAGAGAGTGCTTCCGCCGGCTGAGATGAAGGCTGAGGTGACGCCCTGGTTGCGAAGTAGCTTCGCGACGCTGTCTACGGCGAAGCCTTTGCCGATGCTGCCGGGGTCGAGTTCCATTGGCTGATGGTTGGTGAAAGAGACAGTGCGGGTTTGTGGGTCGAGAGCGATATTTTTCCAGCCGACTTTGTCGCGCAGTGCGTTGAGTTGGGTCTGCGAAGGGACGTTTCCGTGATGAAAGAAAAAGCCCCAGGCGCGAAGGAGAGGGCCGACGGTGATGTCGAATGCGCCGTTGGAGATCCGGCTCCAGTAGATGGACCGCTCGAGGAAGCGGAAGGTTTCGGGGTCGGTGACGACCGGAGCGGTGCCGGCTTCGCGGCTTATGCGGGAGAGTTCGCTGGATGGGCGGTAGTTGCTGAGCAGAGCTTCGAGGCGATCGATCTCGTCGAAGGCCAGGTTCATTTCCAGTTCTGCTGTGGACTGATCCGTCGCGTTAATGTCGATCGTGAAGATGGTGCCCATGGCGGGGTGGGTTTGATGGAAGCGCTGCAGCGTGGGCTGTGCGCTTGACGAGAGAGTGCACAGCGCTGCGAGAGAGAGGAATTTTACGGACTGACGTAGGAGTTGCTTTACCAAATCTCCGCACTTTCGATGGAATTGCGCCGGATACATTCATGATACGGATTTAGCGGGCGATCGGCCACCCTGTCACGCAGCGGCGGGGGGATGGGTTAGGCTGACGCGGATACGATCGATACGGCGGTCGGTGCTGGCGAGGACTTCGAGGCGGAGGCCGTCTTCTTCGACGACTTCGCCGGGGAGGGGGATGTGGCCGGCGATCTCGGAGACGAGGCCGCCGAGGGTGGTGGACTCGTAGTGCTCGGGCAGGCGGAGGGCGGTGGGGTCGTCGCGGGTGTCGCGGGGGATGCGGTCGTTGTGGAGATCGCTCTTGTCTGGATCGTGGTTGCGCAGGGCGTGGTCGCGAAGGTCGCTGGCGCGGATGTTGCGGAGGTCGTACTCCTCGGGTGAGTCGGCGGGGTGGGGTTCGCTCGCTTCGCCGTTGTCCGGCTCGTCGGAAGGGCGGCTAGTTACGGACTCGAACTGGTCGGCGAAGAGGTCGCGGAGGCGGGAGAGTTCGAAGGAGCCGGAGACGACGTAAGCGCCGTTAGGCTCGCGGATGGGGGCGTCGTCGGCTTCGGGTTCGTCGTGCTCGTCGGCGATGTTGCCTACGATGGCTTCTAGGAGGTCTTCGATGGTGACGAGGCCGGCTACGGCGCCGTACTCGTCGATGACGATGCGCATGTGCTGCTTCTCGCGCTGCATCTCGCGGAGGAGCTCGGCTACTTTTTTTGTCTCGGGGACGAAGGCGGCGGGACGCTGGATCTCGGCGACGATGCGGGTGTTGGCTTCGGTGTCGGGGATCTTAAGCAGGTCGCGGGCGAAGGCGATGCCGGTGATGTTGTCGAGCGAGCCGGAGTAGACGGGGACACGGGAGAAGGCGTGTTCGTTGATCTCGGCGGTGAACTCGCGGAGGGTGAGGTTGCCGGGAAGGGCGAAGATCTCGGGACGCGGGGTCATGACTTCGAGGACGACTTTGTCGCCGAATTCGACGGCAGAACGGACGAGTTCGCGGTCGGACTCTTCAAGGATGCCCTCTTCTTCGCCGGCTTCGAGGAGCGCGTCCATGGCTTCGGAGGGGTGGTCTTCTTCGGTCGTGTCTTCGGGCTCTGCCAGTGCGGCGATGGAGAAGAGAAGCTGCAGCAGCATGGTGACGGGCAGGATGAGGTAGAAGAGCGCCTGGAGGACGGGCAGGATGCGGACGATCCATAGGCCGCGGGTACGGGCGAAGAGGAGCTGGGGGAGGAGGCGGTCGAAGATGAGGATGAGGAGAATGAGTTCGAGGGCGGCACGCACGACCGCTCCGGTGCTGGGGGTATGGGCGAGCGAGGGGACGAGGGTGGATTGCGTGTAGAGGCGAAGGCCGGAGAGAAGAGCGAGGGTGACGAGGGTTAGCTGGCGGAGGACGGAGGCGGAGAGAGCGATGGATTCGCGGCCGAGGCGGAGACGGGGCTCGACGACCCTTTCCCAGGCGTCGATGTTGTCCTGGTACTCGCGGGAGAGGAACTTGCCCATCTCGAAGTAGATGCGATCGACGTAGGCGGCGAGGGCGAGAATGGCGAGGAGGACGAAGAGCGCGAGGGCGTAGGCGTAGGTGGCGGTCATCTGCGGCCTCGCTTCGTTTCTTTGCTATTGGTTGATGAGGTTGCACGTCGGGATGATAGCTTTTTCGTGGCTCGCAGTTTCTTTGCAGTGCTTGATGGTTTCTTCGATAGTGATGCTGTGGTGCGTTCGATGAGGGTGGTGGGGAGGCGGAGTTCGCGGCGGAGGGTGGCTTCGCGGGCGGCCATTTCTCCGTTGTCGGTTTCGTGGTCTTCGCCGGCGAGGTGGAGGAGGCCGTGGAGGATGAGGATCTTAGTCTCTTCAGCGAGGGTGTGGTTGTAGGTTTTAGCCTGGCGGGCGGCGGTTTCAATTGAGATGGCCAGGTCGCCTGCGTGTTTGGCGGCGAAGGCAGAGGGCGCGGGGAAGCTGAGGACGTCGGTAGCTTTGTTTTTGCCGCGAAATGTTTTGTTGAGTTGGCGCAGGGTGTGGTCATCGGCGAGCAGAGCGTCGACCTGGCCGCGCAGGCCGATGATGGCGCGGGCGCGGTTGAGGAAGCGCGTGAGGGCTGAGGGTTGGAGGCCATGGGCGACGGAGGGCGGCGCCATGTCGATGGTGATCATGGGTTCGGCCTCGGGGCTGCTGGCTTTGTGGCCGCTGCGGCGGATTCAGGTCTTCTGGAGTAGACGCGGACGTAGTCGATGAGCATCTGCTGGGGGAAGACGGTGGTGTCGTCGGGGTAGCCGGGCCAGTAGCCGCCTACCGCGAGATTCAACAGGATGTAGAAGGGATGGTCGTAGACCCAGTGGGTGTTGGGAGGCAGGTCTGCCGGGGTACGGTGGGCGATGAGGTGGTCGTCGAAGAAAAATTTGATGTCGTCAGGGGACCACTCGACAGAGTAGAGATGAAAGGCGGTGTCGACGGATTCATCGGCGGGTAGCGGAAATTTTGTGGTGGGGCCTTTGCGGCCGCTGTAGCCGGGGCCGTGAAGCGTGCTGTAGATGGTGTCGGGCGCGCCGATGGATTCGAGGATGTCGATCTCGCCGCAGTCGGGCCACGGGGCTTTTTCGTGGTTGTCGCCCAGGAGCCAGAAGGCGGGCCAGATGCCTTTGCCGGTCGGGAGTTGGATGCGGGCTTCGAAGCGTCCGTATTTCTGTGTGAAACGATTCTGGGTATTGACGCGGCCGGAGGTGTAGTGGCGTGGGATGCCGTCGGGGCCGGTGAAGTCTTCTTTGCGGGCGGTGATGACGAGGTTGCCGTTCTGCTGCTGCACGTTGGCTGAGCGGCTGGTGTAGGTTTCCTGTTCGTTGTTGCCGAAGCCCTCGCCGGCGGTGACGATGTTCCAATTGGCGGGGTCGGGTGGGGAGCCGTTGGGGGCGTTGAACTCGTCGCTCCAGGTCAGTTGCCAGTCTGGGGATTGCGCGTGGAGGTTGGTGGCGAGGAGGAGGAGGAGAATGGCGACGGTCAGGATGCCGTTGCGCTTGTAAGAAGACGGTCGTCCTTCGGACGAGGCCCACACATCAGAAGCGATGTGTGGGGCACCCGGTTTTGTGGCCTCCGATGATGCGCGCATCTCGGGATTGAGATATGGGGCACTCGATCGGGCGAGATTCCTGATGCGCTTCAGATTGAAGAGGGACAGCGCGAGGGTTGGGATGGTACTTGGGGGTTCGATGGTGATCATCGGAGATGTGGCCCGGCGAGAAGATCCGGGCGACGTAGTTTGATTCTAAACGTTCGGGATTCTGAACGGCAGGGTAGCACGAGCTAATCGTTGTCGCGATAGTTGATGAGAGGCTTCTGGGTTGTGGGGATGGCGGACTCGTAGGTTTTGCCCTGAAGCTGGTGTTGGAAGTCTTTCTGAGCGGCTGCTACGAGGCTGGGAGTCAGGAAGAGATCGACCGCGGTGAGAGCGAGGGCTTTGGAGGCGACGACCATGCCGTCCTGGCCGATGCTTGTGCCGGCCGAGGCGGCGGCCTGCCACGTGTGGGCGGCGACTCCGGGGACGAAGGTGGCGGTGCCGAAGCCGATGGTGGGGACGTTCCAACTGACGTCGCCTACATCAGTGGATGCGGAAGGGGCGTTGGGGTCGAAGGGGCGCAGGGGCAGGATGATGTCGGTCTGGTCGAGGCTAGGTGCGGCTCCCTTGGGGAGGGTCTTCTGGAGGTTGGTGGCGAATTCCATTTGGGCTGGAGCGAGCTTGAAGCCGCCGACAAACTCGAGGTTCTTCTGGGCGACGGGGGCGAGGGCGTCGTTGGGGATGATGTTGGCGTCGCTGCCGATGTTGCGGATCTCGACAGTAGTGTCGGTCATCATGGCGGCACCGTTGGCGATCTTGACGATGCGTGCCCAGATGGCGTCGAGGGTTTCGTTATAGGGATTGCGGGCCATGAGGTCCATCTCGGCGAGGTCGGGAACAATGTTGGGTGCGACGCCGCCTTTGGTGATGACGTAGTGGATGCGGGTGTTGGCGGGGACGTGCTCGCGCAGGAACTCAATGCCGTTGCCCATGAGCATGACGGCGTCGAGGGCGGAGCGGCCGCGATCGGGCGCCATGGCGGCGTGGGCGGCGACGCCGTGAAAAGTGAAGCGGGCGGAGGTGACGGCGAGCGCGCCTCCATTGGAGACGGCGTTGCGGTCCGCGGGGTGCCACTGGAGGACGACATCTACATCTTTGAAGAGGCCGGCGCGGACCATGTAGACCTTGCCGGAGCCGCCCTCTTCGGCGGGGGTGCCGTAGTACCGGAGGGTGCCTGCGACGTGGTGCTCGGCCATGTAGTCCTTGACGGCGACGGCGGCGAGGGCGGCACCGGCGCCGAGGAGATTGTGTCCGCAGCCGTGGCCGGGTGCTCCGCTGACGACGGCTTCGCGTGTGGCAACCGCCTGCTGCGATAGGCCGGGGAGAGCGTCGAACTCGCCGAGGATGGCAATGACCGGCTTGCCGGAGCCGTAGGAGGCGATGAAGGCGGTGGGTTCGTCAGCGACACCGGCCTGGAGGGAGAAGCCGGCTTTTTTGAGCTGGTCTTGAAGGAGGGTGGAGCTTTTGTTCTCGTGGTAGCCGAGTTCTGCGAAGCCCCAGATCTCTTTGGAGACCTGTTTGTACTGGGCCGCGTTGGCGTCTACTAGCTTGAGGATCTGGGTGCGGTCGGCGGAGGTGGGCTGCGCGATCGCTGGCGCAGCAACGAGGAAGACGAGGGCGGTGCGGAGGGACAGGGGCATGCAGGCGTCTCCGAGGCGAGGTGAGAATTTGGATTTTCTCTAATGTACCTTGCAAGGTCTTGGCTATTAAGAGAAAAGATATCTCGCGGCCGAGAAAATGGCGCCCCGCTATAGCATTAGAACCGGACCTATAAAACTTGACAAACTCCGCCCAAAGAGACCCCTCCTTTCATCCAGCCCTCTGCTACCCAAAATCCGAAGTCCAGATCTAAAGTATCTGTTTCGAAGACTTTGACCACATTAGGTACGGGAGGGGGTAGAGGTAAGCGCCACTCCAGCGGACGAAAAGCTGTCCGCTGCCTCCGGTCCCGAGGACGGGTTTTGGTGTGGTAGAGGCCGGAAGGATCGAGAAGTAGCAGATCCCTCCGCTCCGGAATGACAACCAGAAAAGCGCGACAACTATTGCGGTTTCGGGATGGACTTCTCAGTGGGGACGAGGTTGGGGTCCGGCAGCGTAGTATCGCCGAGGGCGAGCGGAAGTTGTTGCTGGGCTTTGCCGTAGCTGTCGTAGGCGCGGACGATGCGCTGGACGAGGTGGTGGCGAACGACGTCGACGTCTTCGAAGTGGCAGAAGCGGATGCCTTCGACGCCATCGAGGACGTGGAGGGCTTCGAGGAGGCCGGATTTCTTAGGGTTGGGTAGGTCGATCTGGGTTAGGTCGCCGGTGATGACAGCCTTGGAGTTGGCGCCGAGGCGGGTGACAAACATCTTCATCTGCTCGTTTGTGGTGTTTTGGGCTTCGTCCATGATGATGAAGGCGTCGTTGAGGGTGCGGCCGCGCATGAAGGCGAGAGGGGCTACCTCGATGACGTTGGACTCGAGCATCTTGTCGACCTTGACGGGATCGAGCAGGTCGTAGAGGGCGTCGTAGAGGGGGCGGAGGTAGGGGTCGACTTTTTCCTGGAGCGAGCCCGGGAGGAAGCCGAGGCGTTCGCCGGCTTCGACTGCGGGGCGGACGAGGATGATGCGGCTGACTTTTTTGGCCATGAGGGCAGAGACGGCCATGGCTACGGCGAGGTAGGTTTTGCCGGTGCCGGCGGGACCGAGGCCGAAGGTCATGTCGGACTGCTCGATGGCTTCGACGTACTTGCGCTGGTTGGGTGAGCGGGGCTGGACCATTCGCTTGACGCCGGCAGAGCGCTGACGGCCGGTGTCGACGAGAGATTTGAGAGTGATAGCGGGGTCGGCGACGACGAGCTTGAGCATGCCGTTGAGTTCGCCGTTGTGGAGATTGACGCCGAGTCTGCGGAGGGTGTCGAAGTCGGTGAAGACCTGTTCGACACGGGCGATGTTATGGGATTCGCCGGTGACTTGAATGGCGTCGGAGCGGAGATCGATCGTGACGTTGAGTTTGTCTTCGAGGAGCCGGAGATTTTCGTCGTGGGTCCCGTACAGGGGCTCAATGCCAGGCGTGATTTCCAGGGATTTTTTGATCAAGTAGTGTGCTGACCTCCGTCAGGCGGAACTGGGTTAAATGCTTTGCCGAACGACTTCAAGGATTGGATGAGATGGGACCGGGGGTTGGTTGCAGCGCAGAAGATGCGCTTGGAGACTGCGACCGGGTTGGCTAGAGGTGCCAATGTGTCGAATATGCGCAAAGAGTAGAACGAGGATGGATTGGCGTCAAGTGGGAATTGATGAATTGTGACGGACGGGGGAAGCTGCGGTGGGTCGGGTTGTTACAAACAAAGGAATCAGCAACGGAAACGGAAAGGCCGAAGAAAGCCGCTGTAACGGTGCAACTAAACAGGAAAGCTGGTTGACCTTAGGGCTGGAGTTCCGTAGACTTAGATATTGCAGGGATTGCGGCCGGCCGGACTGGAGTATAGGTCGGGCTGAGCTTTGGCTAGTTGGCCTGCATCCCATTTTCCCCTACAAATGTACGGGTTGAGAGAAGAGAGTTTATGGCAAATCATGTTTCGTCGTTGAAGCGCGCACGTCAGACGGTTGGTAAGACGGCGGTAAACCGCTCGAACAAGAGCAAGCTGCGTGGGACACTGCGCCAGTTGCGTGAGGCGATCGCCCAGGGCGACCACGAAGCGGCCACGACTCAGTACCGCGAGACCGCGTCGATTCTGGACAAGAGCGTGCAGAAGGGTGTTCTGCATAAGAACACCGCGAACCGCTACAAGAGCCGGTTGAATGCGCGTGTGAAGGCTGTGGCGCCGAAGAAGGCTGCTTAGGTTTCTGCAGCTCGGGAACGAGCTAGCGTCGAATTTTCTTGCTCCGTTCAAGATGACAATGCTTGATTTGGATAGGGCTGGCTACGGGAGACCGTGGCTGGCCCGTTTCTATTGGGGTGTGTCTTTTGGGCTAGCTGGCGGGCGGCGGGGCGTTTGTCGTCGGGCAGGGTGTAGAGGGTGGGTGGGGCACGGTGCTGCGGTCGGGTGGGGTGTCGCCGGCGGAGGGACTGGTGGGAGTTGGAGGCGCTGCAGGCGACGGGGCGCTGGCATCTGAGCTGTGGCGCGTGGCTGAGGCGTGGTCTGAGTCGTGGTCTGGGCGCAGTCCGGGGCGCGGTCTGATTGGAAGAGGTGGGTCGGCCGGAGTCAGGGGTGGCATTGTGGCGGCTGGGGGGGAGTTGGGCGATGGGCTGGCGTGACGGCGTCGGCGTCGGAGAGGAGGCCGGGCCGGGATGAAGTGGACGGGAAGGTTGTTCTCCGGCGGGGCGATGGAGTGAGCCAGCTTGAGGTCGGATTCGTCTTTGGTGGTCAGGGGGGGCAGGTTGTAGATCTCGATGGCGTCGTCGTGGACGACGGCGAGGGCGAGGCCGTTGGGGGATAAGGCGAAGTTCTGGCCGGCGCGTTCGACCGGAGAGCAGTCGGCGCGGAGGAGTTGCTTGCCGGTGCCGGTCTGGTAGACGACGACGGTCTGGGCGCTGACCTCGATCGGAGCTGATGGGCTGGTCGGCGATGGCCGAGCTGCGAAGCATGATGCGGCTGAGGGCGAAGCGGCCGCCGGCGGGGCATAGGCGATGGAGGGTGCGATGAAGTCACCGAAGAGGCCCTGCTCCCACATCTCTTCGCCGCGCATGTTGAAGCCGCCGAGCTGCTGCCTGGTCTGGCCTAGCGGCAGCCGAAGGCGATGAACTCGCTGTGGCTGACGAAGAGCGGGGCGGGACGACAGGTGGAGTCGAAGGGGGAGAGCTCGTCGGTCTTGCCGGCGTAGGAGTGGAAGTCGAAGGCCCAGTGCTGATGTCCCTGATCGACGACGGCGAGGTAGCCGGCGGTGGTGGCGGGGACGTCGCCGGCTCTTGGGGTTTGGATGGCGCCGGCGGAGCGGGCCTGGACCGGACCACCGTCATCGCCGGAACGGATACGGTAGAAGTTGATCTGGACGGGATCTCTTTCTGTCAGCTGAGGGGATGGTCGGGCGTGGGACCAAAGATTGGGGTCTTCGGCTTGGGTGTGGGCGGAGTGCGCTTGACGGTTTCGATGATGAGCAGGTCGGCGTCGGGAGAGAGGATGAGAGCGGCGAGGCGGCGCTCGGCTGAGACGAGGAAGGGCTGCTGGACGAAGGGATCGCGGGTGTGGAGGTTGGCGAGTGGAGCGAAGGTGGTGAGAGTGTCGCGGACGCGTAGGAGGAAGTGGCCGTGGCCGAGGTTCCAGAGGTATTGGGCGTGGTCGTGCAGGTGCCAGGAGGTGCGGGCGAGGGTGTTGCCGGTGGGGAGTTCGAGGAGAACGGCTTCGACGATGCGGTCCTGATCGTCCTCGGGCTCGTCGGGCAGGCGCGGGAATGAGGCGGTGAACGACGAAGGTGAGGAGAAGATGCTTGTCGTCAACGTAGTGCAGCGTGAGCATGGAGCTGCCGTTAAGCAGGAACTGAGGCGGAGAGAGGCTGGAAACCAAAGTTTTCGAGCGGGATGCGGAGCGGGGGCTCGGGCTTTGCGGCGAAGGTCGGAGCGGCGGCCAGAAGAAGGCAGGCCAGGGCGGAGCGGAGAAGGCGGTGCAGTGTCGGAATGGAGGCATGGGGAACCGGCATGGCACGGGGCGCGTATCCCTACACTATCGACAGCGCGTAGGAGTAATGTTTCACAGACGCAGGAGCGGCGGCAACGTGTGCATAATGTGACGGACGCCATGGTGTGCGGGCTGGGCCGGTGATACAAAGGCTGGATAACTTTGATTTCAGGCGAGAAGCAGATTCCGATTTATGCTTGACAAATAGCATTCTCTTCGGGAATGACACCAGGAAAAGCAAAACAGAAGCAAAAGTGAGGGAGATGCAATGTTGAACGGACGGAAGTTAGTGATGGCAGGCAAGGTCGAGGCGACGGACTGGATTGCTTGCGGCGGCTCTGGTTGTGGCGGGGACCTGGAGCGCGGGAGTCGCGCAGGAGGCGAAGCCAGCGGCTGACGGCGGCAAGCCCCACGAGGTCTATAAGCCAATTCCGGGGTTCGATACGACCTCGATCGATAAGACGGTGGACCCGTGCAATGACTTTTACAAGTTTGCCTGCGGGAAGTTTGCGGCGAATCATCCTATTCCGGCGGATCAGTCTGGAGTGGATCAGTTTTACGCTCTCTACAACGTGAATACGCAGGCGCTGAATGGAATCCTGACCAAAGCCGCGGCCGGCGGTGCGGGACGGTCACCCGATGAGCAGAAGATCGGCGACTACTTCAAGGCGTGCATGGATACGGACGCGATCGACGCGAAGGGGCTGGCTCCGGTGGAGCCGCTGCTGAAGGAGATCGACGCGGTGACGAACAGGGACCAGTTGCCGGCATTGATCGGCAAGCTGCAGCGGATTGGCGTGAATGTGTTCTTCGGGCTATGGCGAGCAGCAGGACTTCAAGGACGCGACCAAGCAGATTGCGATTGTGATCCAGGGCGGGCTGGGGATGCCGGAGAAGGATTACTACCTGCGTACGGGAGCCAAGGACGAGACGCTGCGGCAGCAGTATGTTGCGCACGTGGCGAAGATGCTGGAGCTGGCGGGAAGCACTCCGGAGCAGGCGGCGAAGGACGCGAAAAACATCATGGCGTTCGAGACGGAGCTGGCGAAGGCTTCGATGGGCGTGACGGAGATGCGGCAGCCGGAGAATATCTATCACATGCAGCCGATCGCGACGTTCGAGGCGACGATACCGGGCGTGGACTTTGGAACGTTTCAGGACGCGATCCATTCGCCACGGGTGAGCGAGTTGAACAATGCGACTCCGGAGTACCTGCCTGCCATGATGAAGGCGTCGCATGCGACTGACCTGGAGACGCTGAAGGCATATATGCAGTATGAGGTGCTGACGAAGTCGGCGGGACGGTTGCCGAAGAAGTTTGACGCGGAGAACTTCGACTTCTACGGACGCAAGCTGAATGGACAGCCGGAGCAGGCGGCGCGGTGGAAGCGCTGCTCGAACTCGGTGAACGGCGCGCTGGGCGAGGCGCTGGGCAAGGTGTATGTGGAGCAGTACTTCTCCGGCGGACAGCAAGGCGAAGATGGTGCAGATGGTGAGCGATATCGAAGCGGCGATGGACCGCGATATCGACCAGCTGGACTGGATGTCTCCAACGACGAAGGCGCGGGCGAAGGAGAAGCTGCATCTGGTGGCGAACAAGATCGGGTATCCGGATAAGTTCCGCGACTACTCGAAGCTGGAGATCAAGCCGGATGACGCTCTGGGGAATCAGCAACGCGCGGAGGCGTTTGAGAATGACCGTCAGCTGGCTAAGATCGGCCAGCCTGTGGACCATACCGAGTGGGGCATGAGTCCTCCAGAGGTGAATGCGTACTACAACCCGAGCATGAACGACATCAACTTCCCTGCCGGGATTCTGCAGCCTTCGTTCTACGACCCTTCGCAGGATGATGCTGTGAACTATGGGCACATCGGCGCGGTGATTGGGCATGAGCTGACGCATGGGTTCGACGATGAGGGCAAGAAGTTCGACGGCAAGGGCAACCTGAGCGACTGGTGGACCGCCGATGACACGAAGAAGTTCGAGGCGCGGACGGGCTGCATTGTGAATGAGTACGGCAACTTTGTTGCGGTCGACGACGTGAAGGTGAACGGCAAGCTGACGCTGGGCGAGAATACGGCCGATAACGGCGGCCTGTTGCTGGCTTATATGGCCTATCTGGATCGGGCGAAGAAAGAAGGCGTGGACCTCAGCGGCGAAGAAGGACGGGTATACGGCGCCGCAGCGGTTCTACATCGGGTTTGCGCAGAACTACTGCGAGAACTCGAGGCCGGAGCAGGTGAGGAACCAGGTGCTGACGGATCCGCATTCGCCGGACCACTTCCGCGCGAATGGCGCGATTGTGAACCAGCCGGGGTTTGCGGGGGCGTTCGGGTGCAAGAAGGGCTCGCCGATGGTGCCGGTGAATAGCTGCCGGGTCTGGTAGAGGCAGGCTAGTCAGTTGTGAGTTGCAAGTGCGGTGCGACGGGAGGGCTTCGGCTCTCTCCCGTTTTTTTTGCCGGATGTGCGAGAGTGGAGGTATGGCGGTTTTGGAGAAGAGACGGGCGCTGGGGTTTGCGGCGTGTGCGGTGGCTAGTTGTTTTTGGGGGTGCGGATTTTTCTTCGGCAAGATTGCGCTGGCGGAGATGAGCTTCGCGCATATGGTGCTGTACCGGTTTCTGTTTGCGATGCCGGTGTTGCTGCCGCTGCTGGTGACGCATCGTCCGGGGTTGAACCGGAGGGAGTGGGGGCTGTTGGTGGCGGCTTCGTTTTTTGGGGTTCCACTGCAGTTTCTGATTCAGTTTTATGCGCTGTCGATTACGACGGTGAGCCATGCGGCGCTGATGGTGGGGACGATGCCGGTGATTCTGGCGGTGGGCGCGGCGTTGTTTGCGCATGAGCGAATGGACTGGTGGGGTGGATGGCGCTGGCTGGATCGACGTGCGGAGCGGGGTTGATTGCGCTGGGTGCGGGCTCGCATGCGAAGGGTGGGGCGACGCTGGCGGGGGATCTGCTGGTGGTGGTTTCGCTGCTGATTGCGTTGAGCTGGATTCTGATCAACAAGGAATTGATGGAGCGGCACTCGCATGTGGTGGTGACGGCGTATGGGTTGGCGGATCGGGACGCTGATGCTGATGGTGTGGGTTCCGGTGCGGTATGGGATGCCGCCGGTGACGGGGGTGTCGTTGAAGGCGTGGCTGGCGCTGGCGGGGAGTGGGGTGTTGTGCACGGCGACGACGACGTTGTTGTGGAACTGGGGGATGACGCAGGTTCCGGCTTCGCAGGCAGGAGTGCTGTTGAATATGGAGCCGCTGATCGGGAGTCTGCTGGGGGTGCTTGTGTTGGGCGAGCGGCTGGGGCCGAGTGCGTGGGTTGGGGGAGGATTGATTCTGGCTTCGGCGATTACGTTGACGACGCGGTCGAAGACGCGGGTGCGGGAGACGATGCCGGTGACGTAGTTGTCAGTTCGCAGTTCTCCGTTGTCGGTGTGATATTCTCCGCGCATATGAACAAGACAGGGTTTGCAGGCGTGCTGGTTGCGGCGGCAGTGTGTTCGATGGGGATGGCGCAGAAACCACCGTCGGCGCTTGAGAGCGCGATGGTGAAGGCGGTCGATGCCGAGACGCCTGCAGCGGTTGCGCTGCTAGAGAAGCTGGTGAATATCAACAGCGGGACGATGAATCTTGCCGGTGTGGTTGCGGTGAAAGACGTCGTCGCGCCGCAGATCGAGGTGCTCGGCTTCAAGGTGTAATTGGATGCCGATGGAGAGTCTGGATGGACGTGCCGGGGATCTGGTGGCCGAGCATGTTTGTGCTGCCGGGGCGGGTAAATGCGGCAAACGGATTCTGCTGATCGGGCATCTGGATACCGTGTTCGAGTTGAGCAGCAGCTTTCAGAAGTATTCGATTGTGCCGGGGACGAACGGCAATGTTGCTACGGGACCGGGCGTAAATGATATGAAGGGCGGGCTGGTCGTGATGCTGGCTGCTCTGCAGGCGATGAAGACGGCGGGAGTGCTGGATAACGCTGAGATCAGGATTGTGTTGAGCGGCGATGAGGAACGGCATGGGGAGCCGGTCAGCGTCTCGCGGAAGGACATGATCGATGCGGCGAAGCGGAGCGATGTTGTGCTGGAGTTTGAACCGGGCGGGATTGTGAACGGTAAGGACGCGCAGAGCATCAGCAGGCGGAGTTCGGGAACCTGGCGGATCGAGGCGTCGGGCAAGACGGGGCACTCATCGCAGGTTTTTAGCGAGCGAATGGGAGATGGAGCGATCTATGAGCTGGTGCGAATTCTGGATGCGTTCCGGAACGAGTTGAGAGAGCCGGGGCTGACGTACAACGTTGGGCTTGTGCTAGGTGGAGCGACTGCGGCGATGAATGCGAATGGAACTGGCGGCGAGGCGACGGGGAAGCCCAATGTCGTTCCGCCGGCGGCGTTGGCGATTGGCGATATGCGCACGCTGGACAATGAGCAGACAACACGCGTGGAGGCGAAGATGCGGGCGATTGTCGCGGATCATCTCCCGAAGACAGGAGCGACGATTTCCTTTGGAGAGGGGTATCCCGCAATGCCGCCTACGGAGGCGGGGCGCGCGCTGATGAAACAACTGAACGAGGTGAATGCGACGCTGGGGCTGCCGGTGATGGAAGAGATGGATCCGATGGCGCGGGGCGCCGGAGATATTGCTTTCGTCGCTCCATACGTTCCGGGGCTTGTGGGAACCGGAGTGATGGGGGAAGGAGCGCACGCGGAGGGCGAGACGGTGTTTCTCGATTCGATTCCACGGCAGGCTAAGCGTATGGCGTTGTTGATCTATCGATTGTCGAAAACTAATTAGAGACTAACTGGGAAGTCGCTTTCAGTTTTTTTGTGGTGCGGTGCCAGATGGTGGTGAGGGCGACGCCGGCGACGATGAGGCCAGCGCAGAGGCCGAGCCAGAGGCCGACTGCTCCGCGATGATTGCGGAAGGCGATGAGGTAGCCGATGGGGAGGCCGATGATCCAGTAGCCGATGATCTGGACGATGAGGCCGGCGTGGGTGTTCCCGGCGCCGCGGAGGGCTCCGGTGGCGGTGATCTGGAGTCCGTCGAAGAACTGGAAGATGGCGGCAACGAAGAGCAGCGGGATGGTGGCGGCTATGACGGCGGGATCTGCGGTGAAGCTGCCGGCGATGAGGTGGGGGAAGAGGAAGTAGATGGCGGAGAAGATGGCCATGGCTCCGGCTCCGAGGGCGACGGCAGCCCATCCGGCGGAGGCGGCTTCTGCGCGGGGCGTTGCGGCCGATGGCCTGCCCGACGCGCACCGCGGCTGCAGCGGAGATGGCGAAGGGGACCATGAAGGTGAAGCTGGCGCAGTTGAGGGCGATCTCGTGACCGGCGAGGGGGAGGCGGCCCATGGTGCCGATGAGGAAGGTGACAAAACCGAAGATGGAGATTTCGACGAAGATCTGGCCGCCGGCGGGGGCACCGAGGAGTGCGAGGCGGCGGATGCGGGTGGGTTCGAAGTGGTGCCTCATGCTGCTGAGGCCGTAGCGGTGACGGCGTTCGATCCGCCAGAGCGCGACGACCATGAAGAGAGCCAGGTAGCAGCGGGAGACGGAGGTGGCGAGACCTGCGCCGGTGACGCCGAGGGCGGGGATGTGGATTGGGCCCCAGGAGTGGCCGAAGATGAGGAGCCAGTTGCCGACGGCGTTGATGAGGTTCGCGGTGACGAGCGCGACGGCGATGGGGCGGACGTGGTTGAAGGCCTGCAGGTAGCGGCGGAGGGTGAAGTAGAGGAAGAGCGCGGGGGTGCCGTAGTTGAGCGCGCCGAGGAAGGAGACTGAGCCGGTGAGGACTTCGTGGTCGATGGGGAGGCGGAGCATGACGACCGGGGCGAAGACGATGATGAGGATGAGAGTGAGGGCTAGGCCGGCGGCGAGGAGGAGGCCGTGGAGGAGCCAGCGGTTGGCCTCGTCGAAGCGGCCTGCGCCGTGGGATTGGGCGAGGTAGGTGTCGAGGCCGAGGAGGATGCCGGCGATGCCGAAGGCGATGGTGTTGTAGAGGACCTGGCCGAGAGCGCAGGCGGAGATGGCAAGGGCGGGGTTGGCCATGTGTCCGACCATGATGGTGTCGACGATGCCCATGGACATCCAGCCGACTTCGGCCAGGATGAGCGGAAGGGCGAGCGTGAGCATGGGTCGGATTTGGGCGCGGATGGACATTTGGTTTTCGTGCGGTTCCGTTGTCGGGGACCTGCCTCCCCCAGGGGTGTTATTGCGGCAAAGTCCTCATTGTAGATAACTTAATGGCGGACTTAGCTGCCACGTGTTCCCGCAGAAATGAGAGTGCTGCTACGCCGCATGCCACGGGGTGGAGGGCTCTCGTGTCAAGTATCTCAAGTTTGAGGGCGTGAGTCGGGTTGCAGCTAAATTTTCGACATCATTTTGACATTTCGACGTTTTTGAGGAGAGGCATCTATGGCGCATCGCATGTCTCGTGTTGCAGCTCTCGGAGTTGTTTTCTGCGCGGGTTTGCTGCATGCGCAGTTTCTTCAACTTCCCGGATTTGGAGGGAAGGCGAACACCGCTGTCGGGCTGAATGATGCAGTGATCGGCTCCGGTTTGAAGGAGGCGCTTTCGGTTGGCACGCAGAAGGCCGTGAGGCTGGTGGGTAAGCCAGGAGGCTATCTGGACAATGAGGCGATCAAGATACTGGTTCCGCAGAATCTGCGGACGGTCGAGAAGGTTTCTCGCGGGCTGGGACAAGGGGCGCGAGTGGATGAGTTTGTTGCCAGCATGAATCATGCTGCGGAGAGCGCCGCGCCGGAGGCAGAGACAATCTTCGCTGAGGCAATAACCGAGATGACGATCGACGATGCCCGGAAGTTGTTGAATGGCGGTGATACGTCGATCACCGACTACTTCAAAGCGAAGACGTCGGCCCGGCTGGCGGTTGCCTTCCGTCCGCATGTCGAAGCGGCGATGAGCAGGAACGGTGTGACCCAGCAGTACCAGGCTTTGGTAGGGCGGGTGTCGTGGATATCGTTTGGGAGCGGCTCGAGCATGGACATCAATACTTATGTGGTTAATAAGGCGCTTGATGGACTGTTTTACATGCTGGTGCAGCAGGAGAAGGAGATTCGAACGAATCCGGCGGCGAGGACGACTGCGCTGTTGAAGCAGGTGTTCGGGCGTTAGCGGGCTTGCAGGCGGAGACCCACTGGTGAAGATGGTGCTGAAAGAGTGCAATTGCGGCTGGAATAGCAAAAGACCCGGGGCTAAAAGCCCTGTGAAATAGGCCGGGCCGAAGGCCCTGCCGCTCTGCCGAAGGCCGGAGCGTAGTCCGAAGGGGAAGCGACTGATTTTATTGCCTTTGCTCTTATCGTTGTTTTTCTTTTGCCATTTTCCGCCCAAAAATCACGTGTCAAGCCCCGCAACCACCCAACTCACTCAAAGGAAACAAGATCGAGTTGGCAGGTTTTCCCCTCTCAACCCGCTATACTGGATATATAGATCAAAAACAAGCAAGCCCCGGACACAATCCGGGGCTAACTTATTTGTTTGGAATATTTTGGACGCAACCCCTTTGTTTGGAAATATTTACAAGGAGGGATCAGCTGTAAACCATTGAAAATAAAGAATTTACGCGCGGGCAATAGGGGGAGGGGGTACCAGGAAAAGCAAAGGTCTCGAACACTCGAGACCCTCGCTAATAACCAGAAGTATGAAAACTCAATCGATAGAGATCTTCCGCAGCAACTTGAAGTCCGAGAGCATAGCACCCGTCCCCAGCACCACCGACGCCAGCGGATCGTCAGCAATCGACACCGGCAACCCGGTCTCCTCACGAATTCGCTTGTCGAGATTCTTGATCAACGCACCACCGCCGGTCAGCACGATGCCGCGATCCGAAATATCAGCCGAAAGCTCCGGCGGAGTCCGCTCCAGCGCCACGCGGATCGCATTGATGATCGTCGCAATGCACTCCGAGAGCGCCTCACGGATCTCGGAATCTTCAATCGTAATGGTCTTCGGCACGCCCTCGATCAGGTTGCGTCCCTTGACCTCCATCGTGATCGGCTTGTCCAGCGGATACGCCGAGCCGAGAGAGATCTTGATCTGTTCCGCCGTGCGCTCGCCCACGAGAAGGTTGTACTTCCGCTTCAGGTAGGTCATCACGGCCTCATCCATCTGGTTCCCGGCCATGCGCACGGAACGCGAGTAGACGATGCCGGCAAGCGAAATCACCGCAATATCGGTCGTTCCACCGCCGATGTCGACCACCATGTTGCCGCCCGGCTCAGTAATCGGCAAACCAGCGCCGATCGCAGCCACCATGGCCTGCTCGACCAAGATGCACCTCGGAAGCCTTGGCCCGATAGGCCGAGTCCATAACCGCACGCTTTTCAACCTGCGTAATCTCGGAGGGAACACCGATCACGATCCGCGGATGCACCATCATCTTCCGGTTATGAGCCTTCTGAATGAAGTAGTTCAACATCTTCTCGGTGTGCCGGAAGTCGGCGATCACGCCGTCCTTCATCGGTTTGATCGCGACGATGTTGCCCGGAGTGCGGCCAAGCATGTCCTTGGCCTCCTTGCCCACCGCCTCTACTTCGTTGGTGATCTTGTTCACCGCGATAATTGAAGGCTCGTTGACGATGATCCCCTTGCCGTGCGCGAAGACGAGCGTATTCGCTGTGCCCAGGTCGATGGCGAGGTCGCTGGAAAAGAGGCTGAAGAGAGACCGCATATTGTGAATGCGGGAGTAACGCATCTGAAAGCTGTTCGAAGACATAGGTATTTACAGTCGTTTCCTGAGCAGTCGTTTACTGAAAAGAGACTCACATTAGTGTATCTCTTTCGCAAGTGCTAATTCAGGCCCTCACCTAACCAGTCATCACTCCTTCGTTGTACGGCTCTACGAGCACCCGGCAGCAAAACAGCGCAGCAGGATAGATCAGAATGCTCACATGCCGCGTATACGCAAACCCCGCGAGGAAGGGAAGTGCACACGCCGCAACCACCGCAAGAAACACGCCCGAAGCCACGCGCAATGACCGGCGGTTCGTATCTCGCACCCGAAACAGGACGTAAATCGCATACAAGATTGCAATCCACAGCATCAGCCGAAAGACCACCATTCCAGCATCCTCGATCAGCTTCCTCACGCCGTAAGTCGCAGTTCCACCGGACTTCTCGACAGCGAAGAAGAGGACGTTGACCTTTCGCACATCGCCCTCGAGCGTCTCTCGCGGATGAGCCCGCAGATAGTCGAGAGCTGCCTTCTGGTGATAGTCGTTGAAGCTCCATTCGTCCCCAAAGTGAGACCGCGGTTCAGCTCGAAGTCGTACCAGTCCATCGAATCTCCATGTCGCGGCGGATAGTGCTCCAGAAACCCCGCATTATTGCCCTTGTGCAGATTGATGCCGTCGAAGCTCGTGCCCACGCTGTACCGCCCGCTGGCATGATGCTGGTGCATCGCCCATCCCAGCGGAGCAGCAGCAACCAGCCCGACAACCAGCCATCGCAACGCCACGCGCCGCTCCACCAACAGATAGCCAGCCGTCAACACAACGACAACCGGCAGCGTCCCGCTCTTCGAGAGGTAAACTCCATCCACAGCCACCGCAAACAGAACCGCTCGACACAATCCACCCATAGCCAACCGCGCCTGCACATCGAAGAACAGCAGCGCCACAGCCACGGCCAGGAAGCTATACAGATACCCTTCATCCACCAGTATGTTGGTCACATCCGCCAGGAACGCCGTCATCGCAAACGGCGCCAGAAGCAGCAGCACAGCTGCCAGTCCGCGCCCTCCAGAACGCGGCAGACATCGCCACACCAGGTAGATGCAAAGTCCTACCGGCAGCAACAGCAGAAGCGTCTTGAAGCAAGCCACCCGTAGATAGTGGTCGCCAAACAGCCGTATACCCAGCGCCACCACCAGCGCAGACATCGGCATTCGCGCGGCGTGGAAGCAGATCGGATTGCCGCGGGTGCCCATATCCTCGGTGCAAGCCGTCAGACCCTGCCCCGCGAGCAGACTCCGCGTAGTAGGCCCTACAAGATTCGTCATCGAAAACAGAGGCTTGTTGGCCTTAGAGTGATCGAGGATCCACACCCCGCTCAGCGACATCACGAGCGGCACAAACAAGAGTAGCCACAATAGACGACGATCCTGTATTGTCCGATTCGGTCCGGCCGTGACAATCTGTGGCATCTGCCCAATCTAATCCAAGATGGAGATTGCACAATGTTGTACCTCACATTTTGATTCGCGCCAGTTCGCATTCGGGAACGCTTCGCGATTGCCCTACGATTTTCCAGGTTGAGCTCTTCGACCGCGCGAATAGATACAATCGAAATCAGCTTTAATGACGTGGAGATAAAGAATGATTATTGGTGTACCCAAGGAAGTGAAGGATCACGAGAGCCGTGTGGGCGTAACTCCAGCTGGCGTCAAGGCCCTGGTCGAAGCCGGACATAAGGTTCTCGTCGAGCAGAAAGCAGGCGCACTTTCCGCCATGCCCGACGACGAGTATCAGGCAGCAGGCGCGGAGATCGTAGGCTCGGCCCACGACGTCTGGCGTCTCGCCGAGATGGTCGTCAAGGTCAAGGAGCCGGTCGAAAAAGAGTACAAGCACTTCCGCGAAGGTCTAGTTCTCTTCACTTATCTCCATCTCGCTCCGCTCACCGAACTCACTGACGCTCTTCTCGCCTCCAAGGTCACCGGCATCGCCTACGAAACCGTCCGCGACCGTGCCAACGCCCTGCCATTGCTTACTCCCATGAGCGAAGTCGCCGGCCGCATGAGCGTCCAGGTTGGCGCAGCCTACCTCGAGAAAGAACACGGCGGCCGCGGTGTTCTACTCGGTGGTGTCCCTGGCGTGGCCCCCGGCAACGTCTGCATCATCGGCGGTGGTATTGTCGGCACCAACGCGGCGAAGATTGCCCTAGGTATGGGCGCGAAGGTCACGTTGATCGACCTCAACCTCAACCGCCTCCGCGAGCTAGATGACATCTTCGGTGGGCGCGTCTTCACCGTTGCTTCGAACAGCTACAACATTGAGCACGCGGTCCGCGAAGCCGACCTCGTCATCGGAGGAGTTCTGATCCCCGGTGCCGCCGCTCCCAAGATCGTCACCAAGGCGATGGTTGCCAAAATGAAGAAAGGTGCGGTCATCGTCGATGTCGCCATCGATCAGGGCGGCTGCATCGAAACAGCACACCCGACCACGCACTCGAACCCATCGTACGAAGTCGATGGCGTCGTTCACTACTGCGTCACCAATATGCCGGCCGCGGTGCCAAACACCTCAACCCTCGCGCTCACCAATGCGACCTTCCCCTACGTGTTAAAACTGGCGCGTCTGGGAGCCAATGCCGCGATCAGTGAAGACAAGGGGATCGCAGAAGGCGTCAACACCTTCAATGGCATCCTGACCTACGGCGCCGTGGCTGCAGCGCAAAAGCGCGAGTGGCAGGCCGTCGCCAAGCTCGTCTGATCCTTGGGTGCGGGTGCCAATTGAGCGAAGAGGAGACCCCCAACGCCTATAATCAGGTGATCGAGGAGGACATAGCCATGGTCACACCTGCGAGTCGGCGAAAGGTCTGGATCGTCGCCCTCGGCGCGTGCCTTCTGGTCCTTTTCGTCGCTCTGGCCACTCTCAACGCCTTCAATACGCAGCTTCCTGCGCCCGCCACGACGCAGCAGATCGTCGTCTTTACCGGTCTGTCGATCGTGGCCTTCCTGCTCTTCGTTACGGTGCTGATCCTGCTGGTCCGTAATGTCCTCAAGCTTTACGCCGATCAGCGCAGCCGCGTAATGGGCACACGGCTCCGCACTCGCATGCTCTGGGGTGCAGTGCTCGTCAGTTTGATTCCGATCGCCTCGATGTACGCTTTTAGCTATTTGCTGCTGAACCGTGCCGTGGACCGCTGGTTTTCGCAACCTGTCACCGAGATGCGAGACGACAGCAATAACATGGCGCACGAACTGGCCGGATACACCAGTGCTAACGCCCGCGCCGAAGCAGATTCGATCGTCTCCAACCTGCCCGACACTCCCTTGCCGATCCCCCCAGCCAAAACCTCGCCTCCTTCCCCCGTCCCAACATCCAAGCAGCAGCCTCACCGCTCAATCCACGTTCCATCCCGCGGCTCCGCTCGCGTCGCGGCAAGCTCGGCCTCGCGTCTGCATCGCGAAGCGATCTATCAGGTTCTCCGCCAGCATGAGATCACCCTGCAGAACGGCTTTGCGATTGTCTATCGCGAGGGACGTGTGGTCGCATCGTTTCAAATGCCACAGCGTGCCGGAGCTACCGCGCAGGTGAAAACCTGGCTTCCAGATCAGGCGGCAGAAGAAGATTCCGACGAGGTCGCCAGAAAGACCCCCACCGATCCGACTGATGCCGCCATTCTGGCCACTGCCCAACGTAACGACCAGCCCGTCTTCTCTATCGGTACGACCGATTATGCGCTTGGAGCCACACCCGTCAAGCAAGGCAACACCGTGGTTGTCGGCCTTCCCATGCCCTTTGGCATGGCCACCACCATGATCAATCTGCGCAAAAACGCGGACGCCTACTGGGTTCTCTACAGCGAACGTCGGCAGATCAGAGATCTCTACATGCTTTTGCTTCTGATGATGACCAGCCTCGCCCTTTTCGCCTCCTGCTGGCTCGCGCTCCATCTATCAAAGCAGGTCACCAAACCCGTCGAAGCTCTCGCTGACGCCATGGAAGCCATCGCCTCCGGAGACTACGCTCACCGGGTAAAGGAGAGCGCAACCGAAGAGCTTGGTGAACTCGTTCGCAGCTTCAATCACATGGCGGCCGACCTCGAAGACAGCCGCAGAGCCGTAGAGCACTCCACCATACAGCTGAGCGCGGCCAATACTGCCCTCGAGGCCCGTCGCGGCGAACTCGAAACCATGCTCGAAACCATCCCCAACGGAGTCGCTACGCTCGACGCGGACCGCCGCATCGTGCTCGCCAATCGCGCTCTCAGCGAGATGATGGACCCCGGCGGCCAGCGGCCCTTCTACGGCCGCGCTATGGCGGAGGTCTTTCCGCCAGAAGTTGCTGACGTCCTCGACCGCCTCATCAAACGCAGTCACCGCATGGGGTCGGCCTCCAGCGAGATTGAGTTCAATGGTCAGCCCTCTGGCCCCATGAATCTTCTCGCCACGGTTGCGCTTCTCGAGATGCCTGCGGCCGAGCGCATGCGGCGCGAACACCAGGGCTATGTTCTCGTGCTCGAAAATGCTACCGAGCTGCTTCGCGCGCAAAAACAATCAGCCTGGAAGGAGGTCGCCCGTCGCGTAGCCCACGAGATCAAGAATCCTCTTACTCCCATCAGCCTCAGTGCGGAGCAGATTCATCGCCATATCAACCGCCTGGCCAACAATCTGGCAGATCGCCCCGATATCCCCGAACCACCCTCGGTCGCAGTCATTCGCCGCTGCAGTGAAGTCATCACCTCTTCGGTCGAGAGCATGCGCTCTTTGGTCGACCAGTTTGCTGCCCTCGCCGAGTTCCCGACGGCGCGTCCCAAACCCGCCGACCTCAACACCATCGTCGAAAACTCTCTGGCTCTCTTCGCCGGCCGCATGCAGACTATCAAGATCGTTCGCAAGATGACGTCCGACCTTCCCCTCGTGATGGCCGATCCCGAGGCACTCAAGCGCGCCCTTGGCAATCTGATCGACAACGCGGCGGAGGCCATGCAACACAGCCTCTTCCGCGAGCTTCGCATCTGCACTAACCTGCTCGAAAACGGCATGGTCGAACTCACTATCGCAGACACCGGTTCCGGCCTCACCGACGAGATGCGCGAGCGCCTCTTCCTCCCGTACTTCTCCACGAAGCAGCGCGGCACCGGTCTGGGCCTTGCCATCGCAGCCAAGATTATCCAGGAACACCAGGGCACCATCCGCGCAGAAAAGAACGAACCCGCCGGCGCAAAATTCATCGTCGAACTCCGCCCTGCCTCCATCCTCGACAGCGACCCCGAACTCTCCTCCGCCGTTTCCTCTCCCGCTAGTCCCTTCGCCGTCACGCAAAATGGCAACTACCCCCAGCCCAACTTCACCGAAGCGCAGGCCACGGAAAGGCCTGCTCCGACAGTTGCCGAAGCGGAGGACGATCTCACCTCCACGATCGCGCGAGGAACCAAATGAACCACGTACTCATTGTCGATGATGAAGCCGAGATCCGGGAATCGCTTGAAGGCATCCTTCGCGAAGAGGACTACCTCGTCACCACAGCGGCGACCGCATCGGAAGCCCTCGAACTCCTCCGCGATGCTGCCTACGATGTCGTTCTGCTCGACATCTGGCTTCCCGACCACGACGGCCTCGACACTCTCAACGAGATTCGTCAGATGGAAAACGCGAACATTCCCGAGGTCATCATCATCAGCGGCCACGGGACCATCGAAGCGGCGGTGCGCGCCACGAAACTAGGCGCCTACGACTTCCTCGAAAAACCTCTATCGCTCGAACGCACCCTTATCGTTCTCAAGAACGCGATGAAGGCCCGCCAGATGCGCGAGGACAACCAGGAGTTCTCCCGTCAACTCACGAAGGGAACCGTCACGGGAAACTCCGTCCCCATGAAAGCCCTGCGTCAGCAGATCAAGCTGATGGCCCCCACCAACGGACGTGTTCTCATCTATGGCGAATCCGGCGCAGGCAAGGAGTTGGTGGGCCGAGCCATGCACGCCGAAAGCCTCCGCAGAGACCGTCCTTTTGTAGAACTCAACTGCGCCGCCATCCCCGAGGACTATATCGAATCTGAACTCTTCGGCTATCGCCACGGAGCCGTCCCCGGGGGTCCTACCGAAAAACGGGGAACCTTTGAACGCGCCGACGGCGGGACCCTCTTCCTCGACGAAGTCGGCGACATGAGTCTCAAGACCCAAGCCAAAGTCCTACGCGCGTTAGACGAACAGCGCTTTCTTCCGGTCGGCGCATCGCATCCAGTCCATGTCGACGTTCGCGTCATCGCCGCCACCAACAAGGATCTTGAAGAAGAGATCGCGCGCGGAAACTTTCGCGAAGACCTCTTCTACCGCCTCAACGTCATCCCCTTTTTCGTTCCGCCGTTACGCGACCGCAAAGAAGACATTCCTCTTCTCGTCAAGGAATTTCTCCAGCAGTTTGGCGCGGAGTACGGCCGCCCTCACGTCGAGATGACTGACGACGCCCTCGCCGCCCTTAAGCAATATCACTGGCCCGGCAACGTTCGCGAGCTACGCAATCTGGTCGAACGCGTCCTGATCCTCAACCCCAAGACACTGCGCATCGAGCGCAAACACCTTCCCATGCTGGTCTATCGCGACCCCGGCCGCGACACCGGTAAAGCCAACGGACGCAATGAAGAATTCACGTCTCTCTTGCAGGCCCGCGAGGCTTACGAACGCGACTACATCCTCAAAAAACTCGATGAGTGCCACGGTAACGTCAGCCGCGCCGCCGAAGGCCTCGGTCTTGAACGCAGCCACCTCTATCGCAAGATGAAGACACTTGGTGTCAGCGTAAAAGAGTAAGCGCTCTCGAAAAGTCGCCCTTAGAACGGCCAGCGAAATAGCCATCCAATTCGCCACCGGTCCTGTTGATGCCAGGCGATTGCCGGCAGAACAATTGCAAACAACGTCGGCAGCAGCAACTGAAGCCAGAACTCCCGCGTGTGAAACACCCTCAGCAGAATCTCGCGGGTCGCGCCCTGTGCAAACGCACTTAGCAAAAACACCGCCAGCGACGCGCGCCCGACCCACGCGATGCCATCGCCGATTCGATGCTTATCCAGCAGCTTCGCCAGCAGAAAGAGTCCGGCCGTCCCCGTCAGTCCCAATACGATGTAGATCCATCGCCACAGTGCCGCCGCTCCAAAGACGTAGATCATAGTCGTTTGGAACGCGGCAAGGACAATGAATCCCAATGCTGCCGGTACCGCTCGCATTCGTTCCAGGCGATAGACGCGAGTTCCGACCCACATCCCCGCCGCCAGGAAACAAAATTCATGCAGTACCTGATCAACAAAGGTCGGCCTGTGCGGTGGTAAAAGTCCCGCGATAACCGCGACCAGAAAACGTAGCCATGCTGGCACTCGGGCCGCTATCAGCGCAAGCATCAGGCACAGGAACAAGACAAACAGAAACCAGCTAGCCTCTCCATCGGCTACGCTCACCAGAAAGGTGTTCCAGTGGAACGGCCTGGTTCCGAATTTAAAGCGCCCGATCAACGGCTCCATTGTGGCGCTGATGATCGCAAACAAGACGTACGGATAAAGAATCGTCTTCATCTTGTCTATCGCAAAATGCCGGCTGCCTCGTTTTGTAAGGCTGCTCATTACAAACAGACCGGCGACGAAGAAAAACACCGGCATATGGAAACTGTAGATAAATTCGTCCGAGAAAATAGCTCCAGGGCCCACCCACCAGTTGCGATGGATCATGCCCTGAGCGGTATGGCCATAGACGACAAGTGCGATCGCGATACCCTTAACAATGTCGACGATGTTGGAACGGGTTCCACTGGTTATCGGTTGCCGAGTCTCAGATGTCGGTTTTTGCCCCTGCATTCACCCTGCCAGCCCGTCAGGATTTTCCGTCCAGAATTTCTTCTCACTTAACAATGTATCGCGCTGATGCGGATTCCAGGATGAATGGGAGTTCGCGTCTCTACTCTTCCGCCGCCTGCTTCGCTGCGATCTGTTCCAACTGCCGTCGCCAATCCAGGTCTTCAACGAACCCACGGCTCGACCGCCACTCCTTCTGCACCTTCACAAACAGCTCCAGAAACACCCGTGTCCCCAGCACCGATTCGATATCCTTCCGCGCCGCCGTGCCGATCCGCTTCAGCATCTCACCCTGCTTGCCGATCAGAATTGCCTTCTGCCCCGTCCGCTCGCAAAAAATCGCAGCAGAGATCTTCGTCACCGGCAGCCTTCCATCCTTCATCTTCTTCATCGAGGCCGGCTCTTCATACTTTTCGATCACCACCGCCGTCGCATAAGGAACCTCTTCGCCGGTCAGCAACAAAATCTTCTCGCGTATCAGCTCCGCCACCAGAAACCGCTCCGGCTGATCGGTCAACTGATGCTTCGGAAAATATCGCTGTCCCTCCTTCAGTTGTCCGACGATCTTATCCAGTAACAACTCCAGCCCTTCCTTCTTCCGCGCCGAAATTGGAATCACATCCGCAAACGAATGTAGTGAAGACCAATGTGCGATCAACGGCAGCAGGTCTTTCTTTGGAATCGCATCCATCTTGTTTAGCACCAGGATCACCGGGCACTCCAGCCTTTTTATCAGCGAAAGCGCAAAGTCATCTTCCGAAGCAGACATCGCCCGCCGCGAAGCCGTGAACTTTTTCCCTTCTTCCCCCTGAGGCAGACGATGCGTCACATCAACGATAAACAGCACCGCATCCCGCGACTCCAGCGCGTCATGCACCTCCTGCATCATTCGCCGATCGAGATGCGTATCCGGCTTATGAATCCCCGGCGTATCCACCAGAACTATCTGAGCCGCTGGATGCCCGGCTTCACCTTTCTCCTTCTTCTTCAGCGGCACCTCGAGCACTCCATGAATGCGTGTTCGGGTCGTCTGCGGTTTATGCGTGACAATAGCGAGTTTCTGCCCAAGAAGAGTATTCAGCAAAGTAGACTTGCCCGCGTTAGGGCGACCGACGATAGATACGAAACCGGAGCGAAAGGCCATTCCCTTTATTATGCGCTGTCTGCGGTGTCGCGTTCGCGGACTCTCAGCTAAACTGGCAACCTATGAAACTCCTCGCGCCTGGCACCATCAGCAAATTCACCCTGCTCCTTATAGTTTCCGCGGCCTTCACTCTCGCCGCCCAGACTCCCGCGCGTTTCCGTTCTACCGAGATCCACCCTGACCACAGCGTCACCTTTTACTACAGAGATGCCACCGGCACGAAGGTCACGCTTTCCTTAGACGGCGTTGCCAAACCCATTCCCATGGAAAAAGATGCGGCCGGCGTTTGGAGCGTCACCACCCAGCCGCTCGCGCCCGAAGTCTATTCCTACCACTTTGAAGCCGACGGTAACCGCCGATTTGATCCGACCAACCCCCGCGTGAGCGTGAACCTGCTTAGTGTCGCCAACCTATTCACCCTGCCTGGCGACACACCGCAACCATGGGAAGAAACCAACGTTCCCACATGGCACCGTCCACCGTCACATCTACACGACTGCCATGGTCCTCGGCTTACCCGATAATCAGAGCGGTTACTTCGTCTACACGCCACCCGGCTACGATGAGAAGGCCAAGAAACCCTACCCGGTCCTCTATCTGCTCCATGGTTGGAGCGACTCCGATGCCGGATGGAGTGCCGCCGGCCGCGCCAATCTCATCCTCGATAACCTTCTCGCCGCAGGCAAGATCAGACCGATGGTTGTCGTCATGCCTCTAGGCTACGGCGACATGGCTTTCCTCCACACTCACGACGTCTGGGAAGACCCAGTCGCCATCGACCACAACACCGACCTCTTCGCCAAAGCGCTGCTCACCGAAGTGCTGCCTCGTGTGGAGTCGGAATCCCACGTCTCCACAGATCGCAACGACCGTGCCATCACCGGCCTCTCGATGGGCGGCCTTGAAAGCCTCGAAATCGGCCTCACTCACACCGGCCAGTTCGCCTGGATCGGCGGCTTCAGTTCCGCGGTCCACAATCTCAACTACACCCAGAAGCTGGCATCGCTCGATCCCAAAACCGCCAATCTCCGCCTTCTCTGGATAGCCTGCGGAACCGAGGACAATCTCATCAAACCCAATCGAAAGCTGGTCGACTTCCTCAAGACAAAAGAGATGCCGGTCACGCAGATCGAAACTCCCGGCCTGCACACCTGGCTGGTCTGGCGCGACAACTTGATCCACTTCACACCGCTCCTCTTCCAGCAGAAATAACCGCGGTACGCGGAAACCGGCTCTCCGCATCGCCCCCGGCATCGGTATCGGCGAATCTGTTCCATCGCAGACACGAAGAAAAAGTGGCCTCCGCATCAACCCCGCCACCTGCGCGCGCGCGCCGATTCGCGGATAATCATCCCTAGAGCATGGAATCTTTCTTCACACGTTTCAAGAATGTGCTGGTTCTGGTAGCGATTCTGCTCGCCCAGACCATCGGCCTCGCCATCCAGGTCCGCCGACCCGTCGAATCCGGAGCCCCCGACGGCAGCAACGTCACTCTCCTGCGCTACTGGACTGTCTCCGCCGTTACTCCATTCGAGCGATTTTTCCACGGCCTCGGCTACAACCTCCGTCACGGCTGGTCCAACTACATCGACCTCCGCCACACCCGCCAGCAGAATCACGACCTCCAGGACGAGATCGCACGCCTCCGCCTTGAGCAGGCCGCGCTCTCTGAAGATGCCATTCAGGGCCATCGTCTTCAGGCATTGCTCGACTTCCAGCAGCACTATGTCACTTCCACCGTCGCCGCTCAAGTCATCGGCACCAGCGGAAACGATGTGTCCCGTGTTCTCTACATCGACAAAGGCTCAAAGGACGGTCTCAAGCCCGACCAGGCCGTCTTCACGCCCGACGGCATCATCGGAAAACTCCGCGACGTCTTCCCCCACACCTCCCAGGTATTGCTCATCAACGACCAGACCTCTGGCGCCGGCGTCCTCCTCGCTACCACCCGCCTCCGCGCGATTCTTCGCGGCAGCCCCACCGGCCAGATTGTGATCAACAATCTCACTCCCGACTCCCGCATCAAGATCGGCGAGCAGGTACTCTCCTCCGGCGGTGACCAGGTCTACCCGCGCGGCCTCCCCGTTGGTACCATCGAGTCCATCAAGCCCGACCCCGATCACCAGCCGTACACCCTCATCCAACTTCACCCTGCAGCGAACCTCAACCAGCTCGAAGAGGTTCTCGTCATCACCGCCACCCAGCCCACCCTGCCCCTCCCGGCCCAGCACGATCTTGCCGTGGGTGCAGCAACGGCCGAGGCCAAAGCCGCTGCAGCCAAGCAACTCGCAGACCAGCAGGCCGCGGAAGCCGCCGCCAAATCCGCAGCTCAAATCGTCGCCGACCGCCTGCCCAGCCTCCATGACCCCGACCACCCCGAAACCAACCCCGCCAACCCTGCCGCACCCGGCGCCACACCCGGCGGAGTCGTTCCAAAACCAATTCCCACGCTGCGCCCCGACCGGTACAGCCCCGGCTCGACACCGTCGGCAGCCGATCTAAAACCAGGCGCCGCCGAGAGGAACAACCCAACCACCGTCACCAACCCACCACCGGCCGTCTCCACGCAACCCCCAACCCAGTCAACCCCTGCCAAGCCTCGTAAACCAGAACCATCGCCCGACTCGACCCAGCCTCCCAACCCTCAACCCTAACTATGCCCAAAACTGAAAATTAATCGCTAACCACTGAAAACTAGCCACCGTCCCTTATGGCAACCCGCAGCTATACATCCCGCCGAGAGCTCGAGCAGCACAGCTTCTCCCCCGCCGTCGCGCTCCTGGTGCCTCTGGGAGCGATTCTGCTCCAGGCCCTCCTCCCCCGGCCCTTTCCCAGGCTTGCCATCCTCGATCTTCCCCTCATCGTTACCGTCTTCTTCGCCGTGTCACGCCGCAACCCCGTCGCAGGCTGTCTAACCGGAGCTGCTATCGGCCTCCTTCAGGACGCCCTCACCGCCCAGCCCATCGGTGTTAACGGCATGGCGAAATCCGTCATCGGCTACATCGCCGCCAGCATCGGCATTCAGGTTGATGTAGAAAACCTCACCACCCGCATCTTCATCAACTTTGGCTTCTTCCTTCTCAATAGTCTGCTCATTTTTCTCATCAACCGCCGTTTGCTCGGGCTCACCAACGTCCACATCCTGTGGCTCCATGAACTCCTTCGCGCCGCCGTCAACACCGCTGTGGCCCTCCCCATCTTCTTCCTGCTCGATAACACCAAACGACGTGAGTAAAACCGAAGATTCAACCGTCTAACGAACAACCTTGATACACAACAGTTGCAGAGCGAAGTCCGCCGCTCCGGTCGTAGACTGAAGAATAAGCATGGAACCCGTCCATCATCCCGAAACCCAGACTGCCGGCCCCATCGGCAAGGCCGAAAAGCTGCCCGTAGGCAAGCTTCATTCCGTCCAGTACCTCGTCGCACTGATTCTCGCCGTCCTCCTCGCCGGACTTTGGCGCCTCCAGGTCCTCAACTCGGAGAGCTTCCGTTCTCTCGCCGAAGCCAACCGCATCCGTAAGGTCCCCATCCTCGCCCCCCGCGGCAAGCTCTTCGACCGCGAAGGTCGCCTCCTTGTAGACAATTACCCCTCCGTTTCCTGCTACCTCCTCCGCGAACAGGTTAAGGATCTCGATGCCGACCTGCCACTCATCTCCAAGGGCCTCCACATTCCCGTCGAGCAGATCCAATCCACCATCCGCCGCTTTCAGATCGCCCCCAAATATCAACCCATCCCGCTCAAACAGGACATCACCCCCGACGAGCAGGCCTTCATCGCCGCCCACCGCGACGAACTCCCCGAGCTCGAAACCCTCGACGAACAACGCCGTCTCTATCCCAGCGACGGCTTCGCGGCCCATCTCGTCGGCTACGTTGGCGAGGTCTCCGAGCAGATGCTGGCTACCGATGAGCGCTACGCACTCTACTCCCCCGGCGACGTTGTCGGGCGCTCCGGCGTCGAAGCCACCTACGACGCACTCCTTCGCGGAATCGACGGCAGCCGCGACGTCATCGTAAACAGTCACGGCAAAGAACTAGGCCACCTCGGCCAGGAACTCGCCGTTCCCGGCAAAGACCTCAAGCTCACCATCGACCTCGACATCCAGATGGCCGCCGAAAAAGCCCTCGAAGGCAAGGTCGGCGCCATCGTCGCCATGGACCCCCACACCGGCGAGATCCTCGCCATGGCCTCCCGCCCCACCTTCGACCCCAACCAGTTCTCCGTCCGCCTCACTAAGAACTACTGGAACGAAATTCTCAACAACCCTGACCATCCCTTGCTCAACAAGACCATCCAGGCCCAACTCGCCCCCGGAAGCACCTTCAAGATCATCATGTCGCTCGCCGGCCTGCAGGAGAACATCGCCCAGACCATGCACGTTGGCTGCAACGGCGGCGCCGAATTCTACGGTCACTTCTACGCCTGCGACCGTCACCATGGCGCCGTCGATATCAACAACGCCATCCCCTACTCCTGCGACACCTTCTACTACACCCTCGCCAACCGCCTCGGCATTGACACCATTGCCAAGTACGCCACCTCGGTAGGCATCGGACAGAAGACCGGGATCGACCTTCCCGACGAGGTTGCCGGTACCATGCCCTCCACCGCCTGGAAGCTGAAGACCCAGCATGAAAAGTGGTACGCCGGCGAAGTCATCTCTGTAGGCATCGGTCAGGGAGCCGTCACCGCCACCCCCATTCAACTCGCTCGCGCCCTCAGCGGCATCGCATCGGGCGGTGTTATGCGTCGACCCCACGTCGTCTTTCCCGACGAAGTCCCGCCGGAGATGCTCCAGACCATCCACGAAAATTTCCCTGGCTCCGGCGACGGAACCATCCCGCTCACTACAGAAAACTGGCAGCTCATTACCGACGCGATGTCCAACGTCACCAGCAGCCCCATAGGTACCGCCTACGCCGCGCATCTTGATGGCGTCGACTTCGCCGGCAAGACAGGCACTGCCCAGGTCATGAGCCACGACGCCCTCGCCCGCTCCGGCGGCGGCCATAAGACCGTGCCGAACGCCTGGTTCGTTGGCATGGCGCCCCGTCGAAACCCTGACATTGTCGTCGCCGTCCTCTGGGAAAACGGAAACTGGGGGAATAACTCCGCCAAACTAGCTGCGCAGGTCATCAACACCTTCGTCGAAAAGCAACGCAAGCGCGACAACAATCTCCGCATCGCCGACACCCCGCAGACACCCACCCCGCAGGCCACCCCGGCAACCTCTTCCACGACGAAACCCTCTACCCCTACCGGCGAATAGCGCATCCGCTGGACCTCCTAAAAGCCGTTTCACCGCGCCTGCCCCTTCGTGCGAAACCGCGACACCCCCACGTAGAACGTGTTCGCGTCCGTTCCATTACTGAAGCCGCTGTTGACATTGGAGAGATGCTGATACCGATAGCCAATCGTCACTACCTGCGTCATCTTGCGAAAGATGTTGACCCCCGCGCCGAAATCAACCGTATACACCAGCTTCGAACCCTGCGGCGTGAGCAACCCGTTCGCAAAATAGATGAAACCTGCATTATTACTGAGGAACGGCTGCACCCGGCTGCGCGGGAAAAGGTCTGCCTGAAATCCTTCTGGGCTCAGCCCGCTTCCGTACGAGCGCTTCCGCAGGTTGAACGGTGCTGCTCCCTCCGGAGTAGGCCAATCGATCATCGCCAGCGCCGTAATCTCTGGCGAGTAGCGCAGCGCCCAACGCTCATGCAATAGGAACCGATACGAATAACACACATCTATCGGCATGTACTTCACATCCCCCTCCAACCCCCAGAGATGCCCGCTCATGAGCGAAAGGCCCCACCAACCTCCCAATTCATGCGTCCCACCGGGCAGCGTCGACGATAGCGTTGATCTCGGTGGCAGAGACCGCACGACGCCGGTCTCGGAAAGGCTCGTCACGATCTCTTCTTGATTCGGGCCCGGCCGCCCGGTTTCTTCCTCAGCAGAAGGACTCGCAGAAGAACTCGTAGTTGGCTCCGGAGGATCGCTCCAAAACGAGTTCGCCTTCACCGTGCGCGAATCCCGATACCACGGCGGTCGAAAACGAAGAAGATTGCCTGTAGTTTTTCCCGGAGTCAGAAACGAATAACCCATCAACAGGAACGGGTTTCGATTGAAGTTCTCCAGTCGGCGAATGACCGTCTTGTCGATCACGTCCTCAGCGACAGTCAAGATCGTACCGCCCACAGGCGTCGTCACCAGGCTGACAAACCCTGTCTCGTTCCTGAAGCGGCCGGTATCGTCCTCGTATGACAGGTGGTCGCCTTGATGCCCAACCCCCGACTCCCCAATCGGCCCCAGCTTCCACTCCGTGCTATACACCGTTGAAAACGCCATCGCCCGCAGCCGGCTCTTCCAATAAGGCCGCGTGTTCGAAAACTCGAGCGTCATCCCCTTAGGGTCGTTCTGTATCCAGAGCGCATTCGTAATCGATCCCATTAACGGATGCCCAACATAGTCGTCCATCATGGGATTGCCATCCGACCACACCGAAAACTTGTACCCCACTACCGAGTTCACATAGCGCTCCCACCAGTTACCCGTCAGCGTCTCGTGTCGGTACCAGTAGCTCGAGTAAACGTTAGCGGTATTCTGCCAAGTGATGAATACCGCCGAAGAGATCAGTAGCTGTCGCCAGTGCACCCGGCACTCCGGCGCCTTTGTCTTGTCGTAGGGACACTCGTTAAGTGGAACCAGTGGCCTTCGACCTGGAGAAACTGACACCCCAGTTGCTGATTTGACCACTGCCGAGCTGCTACCCCCGTTTCGATCCGCAGCAGGCCCCGGCGCATCCGGCAAGCCTTCGTCATAACTCCCTCTTGCTTCCTCGTTGACCCCCGCAGATGGCATCAGGTAGCTCCGGCTACTCAACAAAGACACACTATGCGAGTTTTCCTGAGCAAAGTCCTGCCCCGGCTGGTACCCCGCCGCAATGCTCGGCAGCATTGTCATTACTCCCGCAACCGTGCAGGCAAACGTCCATCGGCGATGGGCTGATAGTCGTCTTCGAGGAGGAGGCCATTCGCCCTCCTCGAAAGATGCGTTTATCGAAAACAAGAGGAACCGCATGGATCGAATTCCCGCACTGCAAAAGTGAGGACCCGGGCCCGCCGTACCTTACGCTGCGACCATCCGCAGACGGGCCAAGAGTAGCACAACCCCTGCTACTGCTTCCTCTTGTTCGTCTTTGAAAATCCATACCGGCTTTGCCTCCCGGAACTGGTTACACTACATCCAGCGCTCATGACCCGCCTCTCCTCCTACCGCGACTTCGACTGGGTCCTTCTCGGCTTTGTCCTCCTGCTCTCGCTCATCTCCGTCCTCGAGATCAAATCGGCCACACTCCACACCAAGTTCCACGGGTTCGATCACAAGCAGATCGGCTTCCTCGCCATCGGCATCCTACTGATGTTCCTCATCTCGCTGATCGACTACCATCGGCTCATCGACACCGTCCACTGGGCCTACGGCATCGGCATCCTCTCTCTCATCGCTGTCGCGCTCTTCGGCACCAAGGTCCTCGGCGGCAAACGCTGGATCAGCTTCCACGGCGCCCACTTCCAGCCCTCCGAGTGGATCAAGCTCATCCTCATCGTCGCCGTCGCGCGCTTCTTCTGGGGACTCAGCGGCAGGGAACTCACGTGGACCGAAATCGGCAAAGTCTCCGCTATGGTCTTCATCCCCATGGCCTTCGTGCTCAAGCAGCCTGACCTCGGAACCTCTCTCACCTATCTGCCCATCCTCATCTGCGGCCTCTTCCTCGGCGGCATCCGCTTCAAACAGGTCGCCCTCATCCTGCTGGCCCTCATCCTCATCGGCGGCATCGCCTGGAAGAGCGGCAAACACCTCAAGCCCTACCAGCAGGCCCGCATCAACGCCTTCATCAACCCCGACTCCGACCCCCGCGGCTCCGGCTACCAGATCCGCCAGTCCCTCATCGCCGTCGGCGCCGGAGGCATCTGGGGCAAAGGCACCAACAAGGGCACTCAGACCCAGGGTGACTTCCTCCCCATCCCCTACACCGACTTCATCTTCGCGGCCTTCTGCGAAGAGCACGGCTTCGTCGGCGCCGTCGGCGTCCTGCTCCTCTACTTCCTCATCCTCATGCGCCTCATCCAGAACGCCCAGACCGCGTCCGACCTCCCCGGCAGTTTCATCATCATGGGTGTCGTCTCGGTCATCGTCTTCCAAGTCGCCGTCAATGTCGGCATGGTCGTAGGTCTCATGCCCGTCACAGGAATCCCCCTGCCCCTGCTAAGCTACGGCGGCTCCTCCGTCCTCTTCACCTTCCTCGCCCTCGGCATCGTCATGAACGTCCGCATGCGCCGCTTCGTCAACTGAGGCCGACGGCGAAGAGCTGCGAGTGGGGAGATGGATCTGACCAAAAAAAATTCTGGAAGGACTCAGGCGCGATTTTTGTCTGTTTTGCGGGCGTTTTTGATGGGGGTGCTGGAAATTCGTGTGTTTTTTGCTGGTGATTTGCTGGTGGATTTGTGGTGATTGTGTGGTGGATCGTGGTGTGGAGATCACGCTTATCTGAGCGCTGAAAATTTTCCACTTTTTCTAACTTTATTTTTGGCTGGACCAGTTCGGTGGTTGCGTTTCACTCCGGAATGGCATCGGAGAGCCGAGAGTAACGGGATTTTCGCTGCCGCGAAAATGGTTCACCGAAGCTCACCCCGAGCACAAGCTCGCCGAAGACCCCGATTGGCGACGATAGGGCTGTCGCGCAGATGGGGCACCCCATTTTGTGGCGGTACTGTCATGTGAGCACGGCATTCCGTAAAAGCAAGTCGTCACAAAATCCTTCCCATAGACGTTCGAGTGGTATATGGTTTTCTCCCATAGACATTCGAGTGGATGGAGAGAACATGCCCGAATCAAGGAAGCCAGCCAGCGCAGAGATGTTGCAGGGAACGCTCGACATGCTGATCCTCCGAACCCTGGTGATGGGCAAGGCGCACGGTCACACCATCGCCCATGTCATCGAACACACATCCGACGACATCCTGCAGGTCGAGCAGGGATCGCTCTATCCCGCCCTGCACCGCCTCGAAGACCGCGGCTGGGTGAAATCCTCCTGGGGTCTGAGCGACAACAACCGCAAGGCAAAGTTCTACGAGCTGACCCCAGCAGGGAAGAAGCAGCTGGCAGCAGAACGCAAGCGCTGGCAGCAGATGGTAGTCGCCATCGGCCGCATTCTGGGCGAGGTTGCTGAGTAAGCGAAGGAGCCGACAATGAATTTAAAACGCTTTTTCACCAGGCGGGCCGCCGACGCTGATCTGTCACAGGAGTTGGAGGCGCACATCCAGCACGAAGTAGATGACAACCTCGCCCGCGGCATGAGCGAAGAAGATGCGCGACGGCAGGCGCGACTGAAACTGGGAAGTGTGCGCCGTGTTCGCGAGGCAGTCTGGGAGAGGAACTCAATGGAGTGGCTTGAGACGGTTCTACACGATCTACGCTATGCAATCCGTACCCTTATCCGCACGCCGGGATTTACCGTGACGGCAGTGCTTGTGATGGCCCTCGGAATCGGTGCGAATGTCGCGTTGTTCACCGTCGTGCGATCCGTTCTGCTCAAGCCTTTGCCATTCCGTGAGCCGGACCGGCTGATTCAGTTATATGAGAAGAGTCCAAATGGAACACGCGAGTTTAGCTACATCGCTGGCGGAATGTACGCGGGCTGGAAGAAGGCGGCATCAAGCGTCGAGCAGATGGCGATCTACGGCACTGACAGCATCAATCTGTCCGGCACGGGCGGCCAGTTGCCGGAGAAGATCCGATATGGGCAGTGCGAGTGGAATCTCCTGCCCATGCTTGGAGTCGTGCCCGAACTTGGCAGGTCATTTGTCGAGGCAGACGATCGGCCCGAGGCCGCCGCCACGGTTATGCTGACTCATAGCCTTTGGGTTCGCCGGTACGCGAGCGACAGAGAGATCGTCGGCAAGACCATTCTGCTCGATGCGAAGCCGTACACGGTGATTGGCGTACTGCCCGCATGGTTCGAGTATCCCGACACCCGGACACAGTTGTGGGCGCCCATCTACCACGAGGAGTCTTCGTCACTGATGCAGTCGGTGGATAACCACGCCTTCTTCGTCATCGCCCGGCTGCAACCCGGAGCAACGCTTGCGCAGGCACTGAGCCAGGTAGACACGGCGGAGAAACAGGTTCGCGCTGCGCATCCCACACCGTCGACAGCCGGAGCGGCAAATGCGCGGACACTGCTCGAAGGTGTAGTGCATGATGCCAAGGCAACGTTGTATACGCTGATGGGAGCAACCAGTTGTGTGCTTCTGATCGCATGTCTGAATGTGGCAAATCTGCTAGTAGCGCGATCTGCTTCGCGAAGAAAAGAGATCTCAGTACGCGCCGCGCTCGGAGGCAGTCGGTGGAGACTCCTCCGCGAACAGTTGACCGAAAGTGTAGTGCTTGCCACCGCCGGAGGTGGCTTAGGCCTGCTGTTTGCCTGGTTTGCAACACGTTGGCTGGTGCAGGCGCGTCCCGGGATGGCCCGAGCGAGCGCTATCCAAATGGATGGAGTCGTGTTGCTCTTCGGCGCAGGAGTCATAGCGGGATGTGGCCTTCTCGCCGGACTGATTCCGTCGCTTTCCTTCTTGCGCGCCCCCTTGCTCGAGTCATTGCAGGACTCCTCGCGCGGCGCCAGTGCGGGACATGGTCGCGTGAGGTTGCGCCGGGCACTCCTCGTCGCGGAGGTCGGGCTTACCGTTGTTCTGCTCACCTGCGCAGGCCTACTCCTCAAAAGTTACAACCATCTCCGGTCGACCGACCTCGGTTGCGCCACGCAGAACGTTATGACGATGCGATTCGCGCTGCCGGATGCGCGCTACAACACCGCGGCCAAGGCTGCGTCCTTCTATGAGCAATTACTCCCAAGGCTGCGGTCGCTCCCCGGAGTGAAAGCTGCCGGTGTCGCGACCGCACTGCCAGGTCAGGGGTACGGCGGCGACGCGCAGTTCACACTTCTGGAGCACCCGGACTTCGCCGGGGGCGCCCTGCAAAGCGCAATTGTTCGCGGTATCGATCCCGGATACTTCAGTGCGCTCCAGATCCCACTGCTGAGTGGGCGTTTCTTCGAAGATCGGGAGCGGCTCGACGAGGCTCGATCCGTGATCGTGAGTAAGAGCTTCGCCAGGCAATATCTTCGCGATGAAAACCCTCTGGGCAAGCACATTCTGGGTAAGAGGTTCCGGAATGCTCCGCCGGAGGGATTCGAGATCGTAGGAGTTGTCGGCGATACCCTTTGGGCTTTGACTGAGCAGGACACTGCGATGATGTACTTTCCGCTCTACTCGGGCCAATGGCCCAACGCATCGATTGGCGTACGGTCTGACGGCGATGTAACCAGCCTCGCCCTGCCGATTCAGAAGGTCCTCGGCGAACTCGATCCGGATCTGCCTGTATCCGATGTGTTGACCATGGACCAGTCGATCGGAAGATCGACCATGGACGCCAGCTTCACCTCGTCGCTTGTGCTGGCGTTCGCACTAATCGCCCTGATATTAGCCGCCGTCGGACTCTACGGTGTCCTCTCCTACATCGTGACCCAGCGAACCGGCGAAATCGGCATACGAATCGCCCTTGGGGCACAACGCAGCACCGTGCTCCGGCTCATCCTCGCCGACGGGCTTAGGCCGGCATGGATCGGTCTTTTGCTCGGGCTAGCGGGCAGCGGCTTTGCTGTCCAGTTGATTCGCACCATGCTCTACGGAACACGTGCTCTGGATTGGGTCCTGTTCGCCGAGGTAGGACTGTTGTTGTCGATTGTCGCCGGGGTCGCCTGCGCTATTCCGGCATGGAAGGCATCGCGTCTCGATCCCATGCAGGCTCTGCGAACCGACTAGAAGACGTCCAAATTTCCCTGTGGATTCAATAGGCCGGATACGAATCTCTTCCCACACTGGCATCTGTAACACATTTAGTGCAATACTGTATTAACACCTGTCCGGCTGTAGATGCCGTTCAGCGTAAGGTCCCGTTACTCAGGCGCAAGGTCGCCAGTCAACGGAAACAAAGATTTTAGAAGAAAAGGCCGGCCAGGCGAGAGACATCGATCCGTTGGCCGGACAGGTTTTAGGGAAATGATTGCATCCGGATGGCGAACGGCCCCGCCTCAAGTTATAGATTTTGAGGTTGTTCTGGCCACAAACTCCGCATGGCAGCAGTCGCTCGAAGCATCCCCCCGTGTTCCCGATCCACCATGTGTCGCCCCACGCAAGCTCTCTCAGAGCACGCCAACGGGCTGAGTTGTTCCCACATCTCGCACCGGTCATCGAGTTCAGTTCACGCGCTTCTGCACCCCGCACCCTGTCCGCTCCACGGTGAGCCAAACCTGGCCATGAAGCCAGGTCAACTCGCGATTGTTCTCTGTCTCGGTCTGCCGCTCGCACCTGAAGGGTCGGGCAGAAAGAGCACAGAATGTCGAAAGAAATTTACATCAGCAGTACCCCACACGAGACTCGTCTCGCTATCGTCGAAAACGACGCCCTAACCGAAATCTATTACGAGCGCGAGAACGAATACACCCTCGCCGGCTCCATCTATAACGGCAAAGTCACGCGCGTCCTCCCCGGCATGCAGTCCTCCTTTGTGGACATCGGCCTCGAGCGCGACGCTTTCCTCTACATCACCGACTTCATGGAAGAGGCCGGCGACTCCGCCGACTTCGACAGCAACGGCAACGGCGACTCCGCCGCCGCCGCAACGGCAACGCCCCCATCATCGAAGGCGCCATCGCCAGCCCCGATCAAACTACCGACTCCGGCAATCGCAATGAGCGGGGAGACCGCGGCGACCGCAACGGCCGTGGCGACCGCAACCGTGGCCGTGGCCGTCGTGATCGCGGAGGTAACCGCGACCGTCAGCCCGTCTCCGATGCCCCCGCGCAGTTAGACACCCAGGAACCTCAGGACTTCAGCCGCGATGACGTCAACACCACCGCTGAGTTCTCCGCAGACAACGCCCCCATCGCCCGCACGGACGAGCCCACCTTCGGCGAAGGCGCACCCGGAGCCGACGGCAGCCGTCGCTGGCGTGGCCGCCGTGGCCGCCGCCGCGGCCGTGGCCCAGGTCAACGCGACGAGTCCACGCAGACCCCCGCCGCCCAGCCCATCAACCCGTCCCTAGACTCCGCCTACGAAGCCCCAGGCAGCGAAACAGATTATGACGATTCCGTCGACATCGACGGCGCAGCCGCTCCTCCCCGCATCGAAACGGCCCCAATCGCCTCCGCCTACCCATCCGAGGCAACCGGAGCCTCCCGGGAAAGCACCGGCCGCAACAGCCGCAATGACCGCGGTGACCGCAACCGCGGAGGCCGCGACCGCAACGACCGCGGAGGACGTGGCAATCGAGGAGACCGTGGCGGCCGCGACTCCCGCATCCCTCGCGGCTTCGCCCCCAAGACCGCCCTCTACGGCGTAGACGACACACCAGAATCCACCGAGTCCGCGAACGCTCCCGAACCCATCGTTCTCCCAGGCGAGTCCCTATCCAAATACCGCAGGGACATCGAACCATCGACGGCCGCGGCTCACAAACCAACCGAAGCCAACATCATCATCCCTTCCGCCCCGGAGTACACCATCCCTGCCGGCTGGGACGGCGGCGCCACCCTCCCCGGCGAGTCCCTCTCCCGCCACCGCCGCGCAGAAAATTTCTCCGACCGCCGCTCTCCGTACCGCCAGGACATCCGCATCGAACATAGCGAGCCAGGCATCCAGGTTGACCAGGAACCGAACGGAGTTCGCGCAGCAGAGGAAAGGGAGCAGCAGCCCGAGGCCGTGTCAGCCGCATCTCCCGAATTCATCTCCACGGCTGGCCTCCCGCACGAACCCTTCACGCCTGCAGCTCCCGTCGAATACGAACCCACCGACGCATCCGCATCGTACCGCGTAGACCCCGCAGCTCCCAGCGAGTTCCGTCAGAGCGCGCCCGTGCTGGAAGCGCCCGAAGCTGAGGTTGAAGTCTCAGAAGTCTTTGAATCCCACACACCTGAACCCATCGCCGAAGCTCACGACGAAAGCTCGAGCATCACGCCCAGCCCCTACGAGCCAGTAACCCAGTTCAACAGCGAGCCAACACAAGAACCCACCAACACCAACACCGAAAGATTCGACTGGCAGACCCCGGCGCATCCAATCGTAGATCCAACCCAGGCGATCGTGGCCGAGACAATCCCCCACGACGTCACTACGCTCCACGCCACTGGAGACATCACCTCCGAAGCCCCATCCCCAACCTTTATCCCCAGCGCTGGTGCCTTCATCGAGGAGACCCTCGACGAAGAGGACTACAACACCACTCTCCACGCCAGCTCCATTGAAGAGATGGACGACTTCGAAGAAGAGGAGACGCTCGAAGGAGCCGCCGACCTCGGCACCATGATTCGTGAGATGTCCATCGACCAGATCACTCGTTCCGGCAACGTCGACGAAGAAGAGGAAGAGGACGACTTCGAGGAAGAGGACACCCTCCTCGACCCCACCATCGAGGATCTCAACGACCTCGATGAATCCGAAGAGGAAGAAGACGAAGACCTCGATGAGTCCGACACCGAAGAGGACGTCCTCCACGAAGAGCTCGCCGAAGGCAGCGAAGCCGCGGCCACCAACGGTTTCGATCAAGCCCAGGCAGGCACCGCCATTCCCGCACGCGATCGCGACCGCAGCAGCGATCGTGGCCGTGGCCGCCGCGATGGCCGTCGTGACGGACGCCGCGACCGCTTTGGCCGCAGCGATCGAAGCGATCGTCCTCGCCACGCCGGAGGCGCCGCCGACCGCGAACGCTCCGGAAGCGGAGGCCGCGACCGCCGCGGCGGACGCAGCTCCATGCAGTCCACCAACCTCCCAGCCATCAGCGAACTCCTCAAGCCCGGCCAGGAGATTCTCGTCCAGATCGCCAAGGAACCCATCGCCAAGAAGGGTGCACGCATCACCTCGCACATCGCGCTCCCCGGCCGCTTCCTCGTCTTCATGCCGACGGTCAACCACACCGGCGTCTCGCGCAAGATCGACTCCGACGCCGAGCGCCGCCGCCTGAAAGAAATTCTTCTCAGCGAAAAGGGCGACGCCGCCGGCGGCTTCATCGTCCGCACCGCAGCCGAAGGCGCCAGCGAGGAAGAGCTCCGCTCCGACCTCCGCTTCCTGCTCAACCTTTGGGCCGACATCAAGCAGCGCAGCGAATCGAGCAAGTCGCCCGCGCTCATCTATCACGACCTCAACCTCGTCGAGCGCATCCTTCGCGACCAGGTCACCGACAACTTCTCCGCCATCTGGGTCGACACCGAGGCCGACTACGAGCGCATTCTCCGTTTCCTGCAGCGCTTCCAGCCGTCGCTCATCCGCCGCGTCAAGCTCTACACCAAAGAGACCCCGCTCTTCGAACAGTTCGGCATCACCGAAGAGATCAACAAGGCTCTCCGCTGCAAGGTGTGGCTCAAGTCCGGCGGCTCCATCGTCATCAACCAGACCGAAGCTCTCGTCGCGATCGACATCAACACCGGCAAGTTCGTCGGCAAGACCGCGCGTCTCGAAGACACCATCGTCAAGACCAACCTCGATGCCATCCCCGAGATCGTCCGTCAGATTCGTCTCCGCGACCTCGGCGGCATCATCATCATCGACTTCATCGACATGGACGAGCGCAAGAACCGCAACCGCGTCATGGCTGCCCTCGAAGACGAGTTGAAGAACGATCGCGCTCCATCGAAGATTCTTCAGTTCAACGATTTTGGTCTGGTTGCCATCACCCGCAAGCGCGTCAAGCAGTCACTCGAGCGCACGCTCTCGACCACCTGCAACATCTGCACCGGAACCGGCATGGTCAAATCGCCCGTCACCGTCTGCAACGACATCTACATCGAGATGCGCAAGATGCAGCGTCACCTCGAACGCGGCGACGTCATGCTGCGTGTCAACCCCGAGGTCGTCAAACAACTCAAGGCCCCCGGCACCAAGTGGCTGCAGGAGATGGAAGAGATGGTCGGCAAGACCATCCTCGTCAAATCCGACCCCAGCCTTCACCCCGAGCAGTTCGACATCCACTAAAAGGTTTTTGCTCGTCTCAAAGAATCATCGTGGACTCGAGGCACTCACAGCACTATTGTGAGTGCCACAGTCGACTTATTCCCCGAAGGTGTTTGTCATTCTGCCCCTGATCGAAGTCGAATCGGGAAAAACCCCTGCATTTTTGCTTTTGCTGTTGCTCTTCTCTCCAAGCCGCAAAAACCATCATCTCAACTGAAATCTGTCCACAATATCACCGTGAAAATCATAATGGAGAGAGACCACCAGCACGCCATAAACTGCCAATTGTCACAATTTTGTCTCCCGCAAAACTAGTAAAAACACTCGTATCGTCGTCATCCGAAACGTGATTTACTGCGTCTTATTACACAACAAGCGAACTACACTTGGGTTCAACCTCATTGAAGAACCTCGCAGCACCAAGGGAGCCACAAAAAGATGCACACGACGATCAATAGAAATCGCCACGCCAACTTTATGAGCCGCATTGCGGCAGTCACCTTTCTTGCCGCCGCAGGCACGCTTGGGCTCAATGCACAGCAGTCGGCGGGTACGGCTCCGTCTCTGCCGCCCATCAGTCTCAAGGCTAGCCTCGCCGCACCGCTCGATCTTTCCACCCCGGACGACCTCAAATATTCCAGCAGCGTCGGTAGCGACGAGATGGCCAACGCGGAGACCTTCAATCTCAGCAGCAGCGCCGACCAGCCCCCGCCTCGTCGCAAATACAGCCGCCCCAACTACAACGACAGCCGCACCAACTCCGACGGCTCTGCCAAGTACAACTTCATCGTAGGCGCGGGCTTCACCCTGCCCGTCGGTGGCTCCCACAACTACCTCGCCACCAGCTACCAAATTCAGGCGGCTGCAGCACGAAACTTCAACAAGACCTTCGGCGTTCAGGTCGAGTTCGACTGGTCCAACTTCGGCTTCCAGACCTCGACTCTGAACAAGCAACTCGCAATCTATAACGCTTTGAACTTATCGGCCGGTGCGCCACTTCTTCCTCAACTCGGTGGCACCAGCCATATCTGGTCCTTTTCTCTCGACCCGGTCGTCAACTTTTATTCTTCGGACACGTTCGGCGCTTACGCAATCGGCGGCGTCGGGTTCTACCACAAGACCGCCAACTTCACTATTCCGGTAATCGGTGTGCAGTGCGATCCGTTCTTCGGCTGCTTTCAGTTTCAGGCAAACCAGACCATCGACAAATACACCAGCAACGCCTTCGGCGTGAATGCGGGCCTAGGCTTGACGTATAAGTTCTCCCGTTTCGCGGGAGAAAGGTTCTTCGTCGAAGGACGCTACGTCTACACGTTCAATTCACCGCGCCCCTTCTCACTAGGCGACGCGAACGGGAACGGCTTCAACGTCTTCCCGCAGAACAGCGCCAAGACCGGCTTCATTCCGGTTACATTCGGCATTCGCTTCTAACAACGCTGTACCAATCTGCCTGGCACCAAAGAAAAGAAGAGAGGGTCACCTCTCTTCTTTCTTTTAATCCCCAATATTCGTTGGTCTGCCGCGACTCTCGAATCTGGTACGAATATTTTGCTGACAATACCATAGCGTAAGTACCTGAAAGAAGTGCCTCACGTGGAAAATACCAAGGGGAAGGGGATACCTATCGCAGATGAATCACAAAGCCCACCGCCACTCCAACCGCTGACACAAGGCTCATCACCAGTTGGTGACCTAGCCCCCGCTGCCGCATCTCCCAAGCGTTCATCCACAGCACGCCCACCAGAATTGCCACCAGCCCAGATCCAACCAGCCACAGGTGATCTTCCCCATTGACCAAGGACGCAACATACCCCCCGGCCATTGCGCAGACCAGCCATACAGCATCCTGAGCGTACTTGTATCCTCTGGTGATCCGGTTATTCTTCGCGACAAAATTCGGCGAAACCGCCGTAATGCCGAAGGTCGCAGCCATCGACAAAGCGACCGCCACCGCATATCCGAGAAAGAGAGCAAGCGCAATATAACTGAGGGTAATGATTGGCATAGATTCGCAGTCCTGCAATGGTCAACTTCACCAAGCCCACAAGTTTACCAGCCGGGCCAGAGTCCATCGCGAATAATTTAGGTCCCTACACAGGCGCTAGACGCCCACCGGATATGGCTTCTCGTGCATCCGCTCCCCCTGGTTCCCGCTCCGCTCAAACCGCCCCTGCAGCAGGCTCAGCAACCCCGTATACCAGTACCCAAACACAAACAGCACCAGAAACGGCACCGTAAAAAAGTTCTCGGTTGTGACCGCATAGTAGACCGTCCACGCAAAGTAGCACCCGATCGCCAACTCGATCCACGGCACGATGCCAAGCCGCTTGCGATACACCTTCGCCTGCGATCTCTCACCCTTCTTCTTCACGCTGTACTTCGGCGTCCGGGCAAACGCGCTCTTCACCCCGAACAGCGCTTCCAGCACGGCCTTGGTATTGGTGATCGTCAACCCCACTCCGCCCAGCGCCATCACGAACGGAATATAAAGCATCGACATGTACCAGCTCTTCGGATACAGCTCCTTCTGGCTCACCATGTAGAACGTAGAAACCGACATCGTACTCGCAATGAACAGCGGAAAGTCGATCAGCAGCATCTGCAGCAGCCCTTGCCAGCTGCGGATGATCATCGCCGGCATCAGCAGCACGCTCAACACGATCATCAGCGGATAGCTGATATTCGCCGTCAGGTGATACCACGCCTCAAGCTTCGTATGCCACGGCGCATCGCTCTTCAGCACTCGCGGCAGAATCTTCTTCCCCGTCTGGATCAAGCCCTTCGCCCACCGCGCCTGCTGCGTCTTGAACGCGGTCATCTCGATCGGCAGCTCCGCCGGGCACTCCACATCCTGCAGATACTTGAACTGCCACCCCACCAGCTGCGCCCGATAGCTAAGGTCCGTATCCTCGGTCAGGGTGTCGTGCTGCCACCCTCCCGCAGTCGAGATCGTCTCCCGCCGCCACATCCCCGCCGTCCCGTTGAAGTTGAAGAACACTCCGCGCCCGGCTCCGGCCTCCATGCTCCAGCACAAAGTGCCCATCCAGCAGGATCGCCTCCACCTGCGTCAGGAAGCTGTAGTTCCGGTTCAGGTGAGTCCACCGCGTCTGCACCATCCCGATCTCCGGCTCCGCAAAGTGATGGATTACCTGCATCACCCACTGCGGCGGCGGCACAAAGTCCGCATCGAAGATCGCGACAAACTCGCCCCGCGCGACATCCAGCCCCTTATCCAGCGCTCCCGCCTTATACCCATGCCGGTTGCTCCGGTGCAGATACACAATCGGCTGCGGCTCCATGCCGGCAAACCCGCGCGCATACCGCTCAACGATCTCCCGGGCTACCCCTGTCGTCTCATCGGTCGAATCGTCCAGCACCTGAATCTCAAACCGGTCGCGCGGATAGTCCAGCTTGCAAACCGCATCGATCAACCGGTCGATCACGAACTGCTCGTTGAAGATCGGCAGCTGGATCGTCACAAACGGCAGCTGTCCTTCAGCAAACCGCATCGGCGGCTCATTCCACTTCGCCGCGTTCTTCTTGTTCTTGAAGTACAGCCACACCAGCTGGTACCGATGGATCCCATAGAACGCCAGGATGATCATCACGACGAAGTAGGGAATCAGCATCGCCGTATCAAACGCGTTCCACCGGTAAAGGCCGTGGAAGTTATAAATCTTGTCGGTGTAGTGCGTCTTCCAATAGTGCCCGATGCCCTTGGGAGCAAGCAGCAACCCGAGCAGAGCCGTCGTTATATGAGAGAAAAGGTACAGGTTGATGCTCCAGCAACAGGTTCGGTATAAGACGATTCTACGCGATACGATGCCGAATCCGCGCCCTGGGTCTACCGCCGTTCGTCCCAGCCACAAACTAGTTCAGAAACATCGTCCGGTATAACGTATCGCGTTGCACCGGCTTGAAACCGGCGTCGCGAATCACCTGCCGCAACTGCTCCTCAGTCGCGGCATTGGCTCCTTCGGCAAGCAGCACACTGCCAACATCGTTGCCGCCGAAGCGCAGCCCGACCTGCAACACCTTCAGTCCTTGCGTCTCCAGATTCGACTGCACGTTCTCAATGTTGCTCAGATACATCCGTGAGATCGCCAGCGTCTTCAAATACTCCACTGCCGTCGCCTCTTCAAACCCATTCAGCGCAGAGCTGGGCGGCACGAAACTACGCGGCGTAAACGCGGTAAATCCACCCGTCTCCTCCTGCAGTTGCCGTACCGCATCCAGATGATTCATCCGATGCTCAAGCGTCTCACCGCCGCCAAACGTCATCGTCGCGGTTGTCTGCAATCCAATTGCATGTGCGGCGCGATGCACTGCGATCCAGTCCTCTGTCTTCCAGCTGCATGCGAGCGCCCGGGCGCTGCACCGCATCGTCGAGAATCCCCGCGTCATCACCGGGGATTGAGTCGAGTCCTGCATCGTGCAGTCGTGCGATCGTATCCGGCACCGTCAATCCGGAATGGTGGGCGATCGCTAGAATTTCGCTTGCGGAGAGGGAATGCAGCCAGAGGGCGGGGAAGCGCTCCTTGATTCTGCGAAACAGGCCGTCAAACCAGGCGATTGTGTGGGCGGGCGTCACTTCGCCCTGGAGCATTACACCGGTGCCGCCCTTGGCGACGATGGCGGAGATGCCGTCGCAGATGTGCTCAAAGCCTGCGTTATTGGCGGCGTCTGTGTAGGCAATTCTCCCGTCGATTGTGTAGGTTACGACGCCTTCGGGATGAAGGCGGCGGCGCACCGCATCGGCCTCCATGCCGATACCGATCAGATCATCGCTCTGAAAGCAGTCCAGAGCCTCTTGCCTGCTGATTCCCATACTTCGATTCTACGGTTTTTGTCAGAAAAAAAATCTGTGGGGCGGAATCAGCGTTTTTACAGGGGGTTTTGCGATTTCCACCGTGTTTCTGGATGGTAAAACGTGGTGAAGTTGTGGTGAAACGCGTGGTAAACGTGGTGAAGTTGACGGCATTTTTTTGGTGCCGAAAAACCTGCCACTTTTGCCAACTTTATTTTCGGGCGACGTATCCGGCCTTCAGCGGCCTCGCATCAGCAGCACGATAACCACGACGAGCAGCACGACCAGCAGGGAGACTCCTGCCTTCACCCACCATCCGAGTGAAGTGACGTTGGCTTCGAGGGCTAACATCCGGTGCTCGTGTTGTTCGATGGAGAGCCGCGCCCGCTTTACCTCCTCGGACACCTCGGCGATCTGCGCGCTTTGGTCCTGCAGCTGACGGTAGAGTCCCGCGTGTGCTTTGGTGACCTGTCCCAGGTCGCCGCGGACGCCTTCGGCCATGGCGACCATTGCGGACTCAGTCGCCTTCTCGGTGGCGGTCTTGGACGAGAAGTACTTGTCGGCCATCGGTACGAGCCGCGTGATGTGGGGCAGCAACTCAAATAATTGTGCAATCACCTTTGGCCACATACGCTTATCGCCTCTTCTCCGCTGCGCGGTGTCATCTCGCGCGTCGGTTAACCATCCTAGACCACGTCTGCTGCACGCAGACTCTTTATTTTGAGAACCCTACGCCTTCAGGACAGACGCGCCCCTGTCGCCACCGCACCACCAGCACACCCATGGTCAGCAGGAGAATCGCCGTGACAATCCCCTGCGACCACAGACAGTAGATGCACCACTTCTGCAAAACGTAGGCCTCGATGTAGCTGAGAAACGCGGCGAATAGAAAGGCAATCTGGGCGAATCTCGAACACCAGCCACCATCGCCCCATCAGCGCCGACGACGCCGATCGCCGCGTAGCCCAGGATGCCGAACATCGCGATCGGAATATGGAAGCCAGCCTTCGGATCTTCGTCGAAGGTTCGTGGAGGAAAGACGGCGAAACGGCTGTGATTCACTGCGCCGCAGTCGAACTTCTCCGTCACCGCGCATGGCGGCGCCTGGGCGGGATCCATGTAGTGAACGCGTAGCGCCATCGTCGAAACCACAATCCCCGCAACCGCCAGTAAAGCTATTAGATACTTCATGTTCTCATTCTACTGTTGACTGGGTTGCGATCGGCCGGGCGCGGCGCTTCAGGCCAGGACGCGAGTATCATAGAGTCAGAGACCTTCGGGCTAGATACCCTGGGAGCAGAACCCTCGGGTTTGAGATGGTACGGAGATAGAAATGACTGAGAATCGCTTAGACCTGAACTCTTATCCCACGATCATCGATGTGCCCCGCGAGCAGACCGCCTCGTTGCTTGGCCAAGGTGCTCGGCATTACCTCGCTTGGTTTTCTGATCACGGCCGCTCGGCGTTGCGACTGCGCCTGAGTGGAGCACTCTGCCCGGGATGATCGCGGTGCTTGGACTGGTCTTTGCCATCACCTTCGCCCGCAAGGCGAGCCCGACGCTCGCGCTCGGCCTCTTTCTCGCTCTGACCTACTTCATGGGTTGGGAGATTGGCCCACTGATCCATCGCTATGTACGGACTGTAGGCCCGGCGCTGGTGTTCAACGCTGCCGCAACTACCGGGCTCGGCATGGCGGCCATGGGTTGCGTGGCGTACCTGTTCCAGATCAACTATCGCCGCATCGCCGGGATTGGAATGGCGGCGCTGCTTCTGCTGATCGTCGCGGGCATCGCCAGCATGTTTTTCCACTTCATGTCGCCGGACACCTATTCGTGGCTGACGCTGGGGATCTTCACGCTGCTGACGATTGGCGACTTCGCCCGCATCCGTGCGGGCGGCGACGGTCTGTCCGCCGTATCGCTTTCGCTCTCGATCTATCTCGACGCCATCAACATCTTCCTCGCCGTATTGCAGTTGATGAGCGGACGCCGACGGGACTAGACGTTCTCTAAACGATCGCAGGCGAATGGGTATGCACATCGATTTCAAACCAGCGGAGTAAGTCATGCGTTCTAAGTCCGCCGTAGAGCTGTTTGCGGTATCAGCGTTCTTATTTGGGTTTATCGACCTATTCGGCCAGAAACCGTCCAGGGATTCCTCTAAGGACGATCTGGCAGTTCAACCTCCACCAGTCCGGAATCTCGATCTGACACGTGTCGAATCGTTGGTGGGGCTGCCCGCTTCAACTGTGATTGGCTATCCGCAGCGTTGCTCAAGCGACGGTTACATTTTCCTGCAGGTGTACGCGGACGCCTCTACGCCTGACGTTGCCTATACGCCGAGAATCTACAGAATCTCAAGTCAACGAGAGGTAAAGAAGATTCCTCTGCCCTTGCCTTCGGAGTTTAAAGTAGCCAGTTCGTTGAGCTTTTTTCCTTCGGAAGACGGGTTGATCACACTACTCCAGGTCTCACAGCCGACCGATCCAGCAGCTCCGTCAAGAAGAGGAGAGAGGATATTCTTTCTGTCTATTACTGACCGGGATGGAGGCCATCAAAAGCTGATCAACTTGAACCTGGGTATTGATCCGGCCAAGGCAGCCATGTTCTCGTCAGGGCAGATTCTCATCGTTGGATCTGACACTGCTAACCTGGAGCCTGTTCTTGCATTGCTAAAAACAGATGGTACTCTCGACAGCAGACTGGACCTGGATGAGAGGCAGTTTGACTCTTCCGAGGAACTCCACAAACTTAATAAGTCGAAGTCGAGTGACTCTAACACGCTCGCCCGTCAGCGCTTTGTCACCAGCAGTTTGAACAACGCGGTGTTCACTCCGTGGGGAGATGAGATTTTATTGGTGCAACCTGGTTCGAAACTGCCAGTTTTCCGAATTCATGCGTCAGGGCAGATCAACACCGTCTCAATCAACATTCCGGAGGGAAACCTGATCAACAGCATTCTTGGATCGGGTAGTGAGGATTCCTGGGTTGTTACAGCGAGAAGCCCGACCATATTTCAAAATTTCGCAAAAAACGGGGTGGTTGAAAACATCCAGGAACAGATTTTCGAGGTAGACCCACTCACAGGCAACGTGATCGACCAGTTATCAGTGAAGGGGCCGCATCCCAGTGAGATATCTTGTGCTGCAAATAAGAAGCTGTCGGTCTTCTATTACGGAAACCCACCTAAAGAAAATGTTTCGGATCAGCTAACCTACGCTTCAGCGCAGCGGTAACGCCGACGCTGGTCTGAAGCGGGTCCCTTTGCTCCCTTGCATCGCGCCCTGCATTTTCGGTCCGTAGCAGCAGATATCCCGCGCACTAGCATTTTTGCTAACTTTCTGGATCACGCCGAAAAGCCTATCCTTTTTCTCGGTATTAGAAAGGGAGAGCGATCGTGAAAACCAAATTTGCATTGTGCGCGATGATCGTGTGTATCACCTCCGCAGTCGCCGCCGCCCAACAAGTCTCGGTCAACTACAACCACAGCCAGAGCTTTTCCGGGTTCCACACCTACGCGTGGGGGTCGAATAACCAGAATCAAATTCAAAATTCCATTCTCGCGCAGGTAGCCCAGCAGGACATCGACTCGGCAATGCAGGCGAAGGGCTTCCAAAAGGTGCAGGAATCACAGAACCCTGACCTGATCCTCCTTGCAAGCGGCGGCATGAGACAGCAGACCTCCTGGAGCGCGTGGGGAATGCGCGGCATCGGCGGGGGAATGGGTGGAATCACCCCACAACAGAACGTGGAAGCGACGTTGATTGTCGACCTGCACGACACCAAGACCCAGTCTCTGATATGGCGAGGGATCGCTCAGGACACGTTGAGCAATAACGGCGACAAGAACCAGAAGATGGTGCAAAGCGCCATCTCGAAGATGTTCAAGCAATGGCCGAAGAGTTGAATACCGGCAAAGGAAGTTTGTTTGAACAGGGAAGAATTATCATAGAGGGGTGAACTCGACCAGCCGCAGACAGTTCCTCACTCTGCTCGGAGCGACCGGCCTCTCCGCAGCGATACCGTCATCAGCTTTTGCTGCGCTTGCGCCTGCGCAGGAGCCCTTCACCTTTCTCTTTATCACTGACGCTCATCTGCAGCCTGAACTTAACGGCGTCGTCGGAACCGATATGGCCTTCAAGAAGGCCCGCATGATCAAAGCGGACTTTGCGATCAACGGCGGAGATCATGTCTTCGACGCCCTTGCCGTGCCGGCTAAGCGCGCTGTCACCCTGTTCGATCTCTACGACAAGACCGAGCAGGACCTCGGCGTAAAGGTTCACCACACGATTGGCAACCACGATGTCTGCGGAGTCTATCCGGCCAGCGGTCTCTCCGAGGACGACCCGCTCTACGGCAAGAAGCTGTTCGAGCAGCGCTTCGGAAAGCTTTACTACTCGTTCGACCACAAGGGCCATCACTTCATCGTGCTCGACTCGATCGGCATCACGAACGATCGCGCCTACGAGGGCCGTATCGACGCCGAGCAACTGCAGTGGCTCGCCGCCGACCTGGCCGCGTTGCCCAAAGGAACTCCGATCATCGTCTCGGCGCATATTCCTCTGGTGACGGCCTATCTGGCCTATATGCCGGAGCTGCCGGTGCCTCCGCCACACCACAGCCTCAGTGTCGCCAATGCGAATCAGGTTCTCGACCTATTCGCCGGGCATAACGTGCTGGGCGTTCTGCAGGGCCATACCCACGTCAACGAAACGGTTGTCTGGAAGGGCGTTCCTTACATCACCAGCGGAGCCGTCTGCGGGAATTGGTGGCACGGCACGCATCTCGGCACACCAGAGGGGTTCACCGTGGTCACGGTCGCTAATGGAAAACTGACGACTCGCTACGAGACGTATGGATTCAAGTCCGTCGCGCCGCAGAACACTTGATTGTTGAAGAGCTAGGTCCGTAGCCGGGTTTCAATACGTTGGGGGGAGAGGATGATTCTCTCTCGTCGGGCTGTACGACTTCAGCCGCTCTTCCATAACTTTCACAGCCACTGCGCTCTCATCCACCATGACGAAGTGGCGTCCGTGTTTTGCCGCGGCCTCTCCGGTTGTGCCGCTTCCTGCAAAGAAGTCCAGCACCGTCTCACCTGCGTTTGAGTGCACGCGCACAATCCGCTCGAGAATGCCCAGTGGTTTTTGGGTCGCGTAGCCGGTCTTCTCTTTCCCGGTAGGCGAGACGATCGTGTGCCACCACACGTCGGTCGGCGTCTTGCCGCGAGCGGCTTTCTCCGCGCCGACCAAACCGGGAGCCATGTACGGAATCCGGTCGCTCTCATTCAGATGAAAGGTGTAGCGGAGGGGGTCTTTCGTGTACCAGAGGATGTTGTCATGCTTGGCCGGCCAGCGTTTGGTTGCACGGGCGCCGTAGTCATAGGCCCAGATAATCTCATTCTGAAAACACTCCCGCCCGAAGATCTCATCGAGCATCACCTTGCAGTAGTGAACCTCGCGATAGTCGATGTGAAAGAAGAGAGACCCCGTAGGCGGATAACACGCGATGTGCCTCGACCAAACGGGGCCGTAGAAATCCCAGGAAGTTGTCGAATTGATCGCCGTAACCGGAGCCGCCTGCCTGTTGCGCAAGGACCTCTGTGCGGTACCTCCGTCCGCCAAATCCGACGCGATCACCCGCTTCATCGCGAACCGTCTTCATCTGCGTCCGGCTCTGCCGCTTGCCCGTATTGAAGGGCGGATCGACGTAAATCAGCTCGATCGATCCTGTTTTCATCCGTTCCAGCACTTCCAAATTATCCCCAAGCACGATCCGGTTCATTCCTGCCTCTCCCGCACTAACACTAACGTACCCTTGGACTCAGCCGCTTCAACGTGTATTGTTTTGTTCGGGCTGTTGAACGACCGATAATGTCTGCGAACCACCTTATCTACGCCATGCTTACCCACCGCGGCCGCGTCCGCCATGGCAATGAGGACACCTGCGCCGCCGCACCGGAGGCTGGCGCGTTCGTCGTCTGCGACGGGATGGGCGGAGCCGCCGCAGGTGAGATCGCCAGCAATCTCGCAGCCGACACCTTCCTCGCGCACCTCACCCCGCCGCCGCGCGGAACCGAGCAGGCGAAGCCTCAAGCTCGCCTCAACGATGCCATCCAGGCAGCAAATCAAGCCGTCTATCAACAATCGCGGCAATCCGCCAAACTCGCCGGCATGGGCACCACGCTGGTCGCTCTGCTGCATGCCCCCATCCTCAACGGAAAAAATGTTAAGCGGCGCACCGCCTCCGATCACACCAACTCCCGCGTCACCGATCCGCCGACGCTCTGGCTGGGGCATGTCGGCGACAGCCGCTGCTACCGACGGCGCCGCGGCAAGCTCGAACAACTCACCCACGACCACTCTCTTGTCGAAGAGCAGCTTCGCGCCGGCCAGATTACGGCAGCCGAGGCCGCGCACTCGCCCATGCGCAATCTGATCACGCGCGCCATTGGCTCGCAGGCAGTCGTCGAGGTCGACATCCAGAGCCACCGCCCGCAGCCCAACGACCTCTACCTGCTGGCCTCCGACGGCCTCACTCACGAGGTCGCCGATGAAGAGATCTCCAAAATTCTTGCGGCCATCCCCAAGCCGCCTACGGGAAAGTCCCTCACTGCTGCATGTGAAGCCCTGATCACCACGGCCAACCGTAACGGCGGCCACGACAACATCACCGTTCTTCTGGTCGCCGTTACCCCCGACCTTGCGCCCGCCTGAGCCGTCCGGCCCGTTCAAACTGCTACACTCGAAAGTCGTCCGAATCTCGTTATGACTGAAACGAAAACCATTGCAATCCTGGGCGCCGGGACCATGGGCAACGGCATCGCGCACGTCTGCGCCCGTTCCGGCTTCAACGTCCTACTCTACGACGTCAATCAAGACCGCGCTCTACCGCGGTCTCGACACCATCCGCACCAACTTCGCCCGCGAAGTAGCGAAACAAAAGCTCACCCAGCAGCAGTCCGACGAGGCCCGCTCGCGCATCACCCTCACCACCAAGCTTGACGACCTCGCTCCGGCTTCTGCTTGCCATCGAAGCTGCCACCGAGCGGTTTGAGATCAAGTCTGAAGTTTTTCGCAATCTCGACCGCATCCTCGCTCCCGAAGCGATCCTTGCGACCAACACCAGCTCCATCTCCATCACCAAAATCGCCGCGGTGACGAAGCGCCCCGAACAAGTCATCGGCATGCACTTCTTCAACCCCGTCCCAGTGATGAAGCTGGTCGAGGTCATTCGCGGTCTTCAGACCTCCCCGGCTACTTTCGACACCGTCTTCTCTCTATCGCAGCAACTCGACAAGACGCCGATCGAGGTCAACGACGCCGCCGGCTTCATCTCGAATCGCGTGCTGATGCCGCTGATCAACGAGGCCATCTACTCGGTCATGGAAGGCGTCGCTACGCCCGAGGCCGTCGATCAGGTCTTCGTTCTCGGCATGGCGCATCCCATGGGACCGCTGACGCTGGCGGACTTTATCGGTCTCGACGTCTGCGCCGACATTATGCGCGTGCTCGCCGAAGGCCTCGGCAGCCCAAAATATAACCCCTGCCCGCTGCTCGTTCGCATGGTCGATGCCGGATGGCTCGGACGCAAATCGGGCCGCGGCTTCTACACCTATCCAGCAAAATAACGGCAACAGCGGGCAAAATAACGGCAACAGCCGGCGAATTCGCCGCGGCAGGCGATATCCCGAGTAGCATCGAAAGAGACAGGAGAAAAAATGTCACAGGAGCTTTACTTCGAAGATTTTTATGTAGGCCAGCGTTTCCACTCGCTCGGCCAGGCCAAGGTGACGGCGGAAGAGATCAAGGAGTTCGGCCGGAAGTACGATCCGCAACCCTTCCACCTCGACGAAGCCGCCGGCGAAAACTCCTTCTTCAAGGGGCTCGCCGCCTCAGGATGGCTTACTGCTGCGATCGTCATGCGCCTCCGCGTGCAGTCGATCACCGTCGCAGGCGGCATGATCGGCGCAGGCGTCGAAGAGATGCGCTGGACGCTTGCCTGTGCGCCCGGGCGACTCCATTCGCTCGCGAGATCGAAGTGGTCGGGCGTGCGCCACTCCAATTCGCGCAAGGATTACGGCGTCGTCCGCACACGGTCGCCTCGCGTTCAACCAGCGCAACGAAGTCGTCATGCGCTCCACCGTCAACTTCCTCGCGCCGGTCAGACCAAGCGCCTAGCTTTTCAGCGAGCTAGACCCAGTGACCGACGAGCATCTCGCTCTTTCTCAAATCCAGCATCGACCAGGTGGTCGAGCTTGAGTTCAACGAAGGCGACCGCCATCTTGCGCAGATTCTCTTCGTCTTCGACGAGGGCGACACACCCGACGTCTTCTACCTCAAGGTTTCGCCCGGCCCGGAGGGAACGTTTGTGCCGGAGGGAGGCACGGGCCACTCCGTGCTTCTCGCCGACATCGCCGCGGTACGTCCGTACCAGCCATAGCCCGAACCAAGTTAGTTACCTCGCCCACATACCCACAACCAATCGGCGTATTCTTACCCAATGATGCGCATGACAGTGCTCGCCTCCGGCTCCAAAGGCAACAGCACTGTCATCTCCAGTTCCCGCACCCGGGTTCTGGTCGACGCGGGCCTCTCCTGCCGCGAACTCCTCAGGCGCATGTCCATCGCCGGCGAAGACCCTTCGCAGCTCAACGCGATCCTGATCACTCACGAACATCAGGACCACATCGCCGGTCTCTCTGTTCTCGCCCGTCGACTCAACATTCCCGTCTTCTTCACTGAACCCACCCACCGTGCCTGGGTTCGCATGTTGACGCCGCGTACTACGATGACCTACGCGAAGTGGCTCGATCATGTGCAACGCGAAAAGGAGGCCCGCGCCGCCGCCGTAGCAGCGACCGCACCCAACAGCGAACTCGCAGGGCAACTCGCCGAGGAGTCCAGGATCATCGCCGGCATCGCCGCCGGGGCTGCCCTCAACCGCTCTGACGATCCCAACGTTACGCCGGAACTACCCATCGACCCGGACGAAGAAGAAGACCTGTGCGCCCCCGAATCGCTGCAGGCCGCCGCACCAAAGCCCGACCCCACCTACCTTCCTGCTGTCGAGTACTTCCACTCCGGCACACGGTTTTCCATCGGCGACATCGACATCACCCCCTTCACCATCCCGCACGATGCGGCCGACCCCTGCGGCTTTGTCTTCGAGTCCGAAGGCGTCCGCATGGCGCTTGCCACCGACCTTGGCTACATGCCCCCCAACGTCAAATCCGCCCTGAAGCGCATCGACGTTCTGCTGCTCGAGTCGAACCACGACCTCGAGATGCTCCGCGACGGGCCATACCCGTGGTCGGTGAAGCAGCGCGTCCTCTCCCGCGTCGGCCACCTCTCCAATCACGCCACCGCTGAGTTCCTCCAGAAGGACTACGACGGCGGCGCCTCCTGGATCATCCTCGGCCACCTCTCCGAGTCCAACAACGCCCCCGAACTGGCCCGGCTCTCCGCCGAGCAGGCTCTCGGCAACCAGCCCACGCTGCTCGGAAATCGTATCCTGCTGGCCCACCAGGGCAGCTCCGCTCGACCCCATCACGCTCTAACTCCAGCCTTTACCGTTACCTGCCGATAGCGGCAATATTTTCCTTCAAAAACCCCATTTTTTCTCGATTCGCGAAACCGTTACTATTCGATGAATCCTTTGCTTTATTCCTGCTATCAAAGAGAGTAAGATGGTGTCTATAAACTTATGAAAAAACCCGCGTTAGCATTTCCAGCGAACCGCAGGACGCATCACTCCTCCTGCACCGATCAGGTGGTAGGAGACATCCTCTCAGGATGGCGTTACGATATATCGGGCCTCTCCCCGGCCATGCGGACCGACTACGACCAGCATCTCTCCGAGTGCAGCCATTGCCGCCGCCGCCAGCAGATCGCTCGCACCATTGACGTCCTGCTCATCAGCGTCAGCACGCTTTCGATTGCGGCCTTCCTCCTTGCCGCTGTCGTCATCCGCCGCGTCGAGCTGGTCACCCACGTCTTCACAATGCACCTTCGCTGAGCCCGACCCATGGCTTCGCCATCTCACTCGAAGCAGTAGCGGTTGCAGGCCTCATCTTCTCGACGCTGCTTTGGGTTCTGGTAGCTGTCGCCACGCCTTTGCCCGGCTTCCTCGGCGGCATCGTGCAGGAACGCATCCCGGCAGACCTCCGTGAGCGCTTCAGCAAAGACGCAGCATAAGGCAGGGAACAGGCTGTAGGGTGTAGCAGACAAAATCACATTCACGCTGTATCTTGAAAGCACAGGGTCGGTTTCGCGGTTTCGCGTTCTATTCCCTACACCCTATTCCCTACACCCTGATTCCATGACTCCAGCTCCCCAATCTGACGGCGAACTGCTTCCGCCGCACTCTGCCGCTCGCGCCCCCATGCCGGACTTCGAGCGCGAAGTCTCGCGCCCAAATTCCCGCGAGCGTGGCTGGAACATCCTCGCTACTCCCGGCACGTACATTCTGCTTGCCATCAATATCGCCGTCTTCGGCTGGATGGTCCTGCACGGTGTCTCAGCCAAGGACCCGACGACGGAGCAGTTGATCCACTATGGAGCCACCAACGCCTATCTTGTCCTCTGCCGGCCAGTGGTGGCGTCTGCTCACCGCGACCTTCGTTCACGTCGGCCTGCTCCACATCGCCACCAACATGTGGTGTCTTTGGAACCTCGGTCTGCTCGGCGAACCACTGCTCGGCCCGGCCGGCCTGATCGCGGTCTACCTGATCACCGGCGTCGCGGGAAATCTGCTGAGTCTCTTATTCAATGTCTTTCATCGCGACGGCATCTCTGTCGGTGCAGGAGCCTCAGGAGCGGTCTTCGGCATCGCCGGTATCCTTATCGTCCTGCTCTCGAACAAGAAGCTGCCTATCCCGGCCTTTGAGCTCAACCGTCTCCGCCGCTCCGTCATCCAGTTCGCCGTGCTGAACCTGATCATCGGTATCGGCGCCAACTTCACCAGCATCGTCCGCATCGACAACCACGCCCATATCGGCGGCTTCCTCAGCGGCCTCGCCCTGGGCGTGCCTCTGCTCCCGCGCATGACCTCCGGCCGCACCCGCTACCTCCAGCGCCAGAAGCTTACCTTCGCCGGTGCCGCCTTCCTGCTCTTCCTCTTCGCCTACTTCATTACGAAGCTCCGCTAGCGTCCTTCGTCTTAGAAGTTGAAGCGCAGCGAAAGTTGAGCCTGCAGCGGGTCGCCGACGCCGAGCGCGCAGAAAACCGTCGAAATTGAACAGCGCCGGTGTACTCAGCGGGTTGATATTGTTGGTGTTGTTGAACGTGTTGAAGACCTCGACACGAGGAACGAGCAGGTACTTGTCGCCGATGTGGAACGGCCGATAGACGCCAAAGTCGAGCACGAAGAAGGCGTTGTCTTTGCGCTGGTGGTTGCGGCCGCAGTCGACGCCGTCGACGAAGCGCGTTGCCGAGTTGTTACGGCTGCACGGAGCCCCAGTGCCGGTACTGAAGACATTGTCCGTCTCCGGTTCGGCAGAGTGCTGCTGGATGCGGAACGTCCCCTTGAAGCCCCAGGGCAGATCTCCCAGTCCGTAGGCGTTGAACTTGTGCGCTTCGTCGCGGTCCGAAAGCGAGTACTCCGCGGCAAGGTTGTAGAGATTGGCGTAGCGGAAGGTGAAGGGATCGCGCTCGTTGGAGTCGTTGTCGTAGTCCTTCGAGTAGGTGTACTGGGCGTCGAACTGGAAGTGGTGCGAGAACCGCTTGCGCACCCCAAAGGTGATGCCGCGATAAAGCGACTTGGCGCCGCTGTTGGTGTTGGTAATGGCGCCCAGAGTCGCAAACGGCCCGGGGGCAAAGATGCCAGGACATGTCTCGGTGCTGCCGCTGAGGTAGCAAACCGTATCGGCGTTGGCGGTGTAAACTTGCTCCCCCGGTTCCAGGAATGACCTGACCTGGAAGAACGGCAGCACCAACGTTCGGGTCGAGAAAACGCGTCAGGTACACGCCCTTCGAATCGGCGAAGTCCACGAAAACAACGTAGTCCTGGCCGAGTTGCTGCTCGTACGCGATGTCGTAAGCGTAGATGCGAGGGTTGTGGTAGTTCTTGTCAAAAACCGTGACACCGGCTCCCACGCAGCCCGAGATGGGGCAGTTGGAGGGAGGAAGAATGCCGGGGTAGGTTGGATTGCCAAGCCCGGAGAACTGCGTGAGGGTCTGCTGCTGCACGCCGTTGGTAGTGATGGGGCCGACCTGGGTCAGCATATTCTGACGCGCATTGAAGATGCCGGCGCTGCCACGCAGAACCGACTTGCCGCCGCCCAGAATGTCATACGCAAAGCCGAAGCGCGGCTGGAACTGCGTGGTCTGATTCGGCAGATAGCCGGTTGACGGGAAAGTTGGGGTTCGTCAGGTAGGGGCCGTACAGCGTGTTCGCCGGCTGGATGACGGGATTGGGGAAGTACTGTGCCTCCCAGCGAAGCCCGTAGTTCAGGGTCAACCGCGACATCACCTGCCAGGTGTCCTGTACAAATAACGAGGGCTCCTTGTTGCTGATGTCGGAATAGCCGGCCTGTTGCACCGTCACGCCTGACTGGGTGGCTGCATCCTGCAGATAGAGTGCAAGCGGACTGCTGCCTAGAGCTCCTCCGGCGCACGGTGTGGTGGAGACGTAGGCGCCGTTAGGGCACTGCACGACGTTCGGGCCAAAGCCGTTGCCAGTACTTGCTGGGGTCGCGTAGTGCAGGAAGCCAGTGGTGCTCCCGAAGATGTACCGTCCCAGAGCGAAGCCATCGAAGATCTGCGTATTTTTGCTGTAGATAAATTCGCCGCCCATCTTGACGGTGTGCTTGCCCAGGATCAGTGAGAAGTTGTCCTTGAATTGGAGATGCCAGAAAGTCTCGCTCGCCCCCGGCCCAAGGAAGAACGGCTGGCCGAAGCGGAAGGAGGGAAAGAAGCCAACGCCTGTATCCGGCACGGCCGTGGAGTTGATGGCCGAACGCGGCCGTGTCTCATGTCCGAAGGTGACGTGCGCCTCATTCAGTTTGCGCGCACTGATCGTCGAAACCAGGTTGAAGTTCAAGGTCTGGATATGGGCCGGCCCTTCGATGCCGTTGGCCGTCGTGCCGTAGGTGGCGACGTCAAAGGTCTGGTTGGGGTTCCTCGAATAGTCGAAGTTATAGGATCCGAAGAACTGATTCTTCGGGTTGAACGTGTAGTCCATGCGGCCGAAGAAGGCGCCGTTTTTGACGTTGTGATTTACCGCCAGGCCCTCATTCTCTTTGAAGTTGGACTTGATAGAAGTTGATGAGCACCAGACGCTGACAATCGCCGTTGGCATCAATCTGGGCGTCGGTGATGTTCGAGCGAAAAGTGGGATTGGTGATCGGGCATGGGGCCGAACCCACCGCGGCGGAGTTGTATGTGCTCAGGTTCGGGCGCTGGAAGTTTTCGAAGATGCCCTCACCGGCGCCAAAATAAAAGAGCTTGTCTTTGATGATGGGCCCGCCCACGCTGCCGCCAAACTGCTCGCGATGGAAGTCGGTCAGGGGCGTGCCGTTGGAGAGGTTGGCGGTAAGTGCCGCGAGCCGCTGGTAATAGAAGACGCTGCCATGTGTGGCATTGGTGCCCGATTTGGTGATGACATTCACGACGCCGCCGCCCGTCCGTCCGAACTCAGCGTTCGCTCCGCTGGCCACGACCTGGAACTCCCTGACCGCCTCGAGCGTGATGTCGACAGCCGCGCGCTGGCCCGCCCGACTGTTCGCCAAAGAAGCCGTTGTTGTAGTCGCCGCCATCGAGGCTGATGTTGTTGAAGATGCCGCGCTGCCCGTTGATGGTGATCTCGTCGCCGTCGGGCCCCTGCACGATGCTGACCCCGGGAGTCAGGGTGAGAAAGTCCTCAAACTTGCGGCCGAGCACAGGCGTCTGCGCAATGGTCTGCTCGCCAAGCGTGGTATTGGATGTGCTGGTAACGATATCGACCATCGGGGCCGAGTTGACGACTATCGACTCCGACGCGCCTTTAACCTGCAGCGCCAGCTTGAGCGATATGGTTCGGCCCACTGTAAGGTTCAGGTTCTCCTGGATGGTGGTTGCGAATCCAATCTTCGAGATCTTGACGACATAGCGCCCCGGTTGCAACGACAGAAACTCGAAGTGGCCGGATCCGTCGGTGACCGCGCGATGAACAATGGCGGTATCGAACTCATCTGCCTCAACATCGGCGCCCGGCATCAATGCGCCGCGCCGCGTCCGTTACATCTCCCTGAATGCTCCCGTTAATGGCCTGAACCTGCGCACAGAGGGCAGTCGAACCGATCCCGCAGATCAGGATCACGAAAAGAGAAATTCTTCTGGCAAGAATCGTCATGGCGGCTCCTGGTACAAAACGTTCAATCGTGAGAGGAATACGAAGAAGAGAGCAACGTCTGGGCGTAGCTACTGAAATCTTGACCGGAAGCAGGGACCGAGTGGCAAAGCGAAGCTGTGTTTAGAAAAGAACAAAACAGAGGGGACGGGAAAAGTCCTCTCAAATGTGTTGCCCGGGCCGCTTTACGTTTGTGAAGACAGTATCACGACAGACTCAAAAGTTGAGAAATTTAAACGCCGTCCTTTTTATGCGGGCCGGGATTCTCGTCTATACGACGGTCCCAGTCGAAAAGTTCGCGGTTGCCACGTTTGTTCCACCCAAACCGCTGTACTGGATATATAGAGAAAAAACAAAGCCCGGCAATCGCCGGGTTTCGTTTTCTAAGTCGAAATGGAAGTAGCCATAATAAATGGGATACTTTGCGGCTACCCGCACAAGTGAGGGTAGCTGACTAGCTGAGCGTCGTCTGGGCAAATTTACGCACCATCGCCAGCAGCAGGCGACGGTCGCTGTCCGACAGATGCGCGGAGTAGCGCTGCACCTGGGTAAGGAAACGAATCTCGTCCTCATTCAGGTTCAGTCCGGACATCTCCTTGCCGATCGCTTCCTCGGCAAAGAACTCCGAAAGCTGCAGGTCGAGCGCTCGCGCAATCTTTTGCAGCGTCTCGAGCGACGGCACCGTATGCCCGTTCTCTACGCGCGAAAGGTAACACCGCAGCAGACCCGTGCGCTTCTCGATATCGCCCTGCGACATACCCTTTTGCAGCCGGTATCCGCGGATCGTCGTACCGATATTCATCGAAATCGAGACGGCGTCTACCGTACCGCTCGTCAAATCAACAGGGATAGTTTGCATGTCAGCCATTAGCCACAAAGTAAACACCGAGAACCACTTGGTCAATGACTATCTTAGGGGATTCACTGATTTCCGTACCTGCCCAGGTTCATGCATAGCCATTTACCCCTTCAAACCTGAACCCCTACTTGAAGTCAGCGTCATGGACCGTATCCACATTACCAAAACAGTTACAGGCTGAAAAGTAACATGTCGAACAATTTCGCTCCTACCCCCCAACCCCGACCCACCTATAGACGCTGCAAAGATCCTCCGCTGACGCCACCAGGTCCACCGCCGCATCCTCCTCCGACATCGCCACCGTGCCGGTCCACAACAACTCGAAGCCTCCATGCGCCTCCAGCAACTCTCCTGCCTCGGGGTTGAAGTAGATGAGATCCAGCAGCCCCGGCCGCTCTCGAAAATCGGCTTCGATGCGGTCGATCAGCCGCTCCATCACCGGCGCGGCAAACGGGTTGAAGAGATACAAGCAGGCACGCGCCATCGGGAAACGCAAACTCGGTCGCATCCTGGCAGACGATCCTCACCGGACAAACCGCTCGCCCGGCCGCCGTCCACGCCGCAACATTTGCCTCCGCAACCCCGGCCAGTCCCGGCGTGCAACTCCACCCCCACGACCTCCCGAAAACGAAACTCCGAGGCCATCATCACCGCCCGGCCCTTCCCGCAACCCAGATCGACGAAGCTGTAATTTTCAAGCGCACCATGGGTCTGGTCGGCGATCCAGTACTCCATCACCCGCTGAAATCGCGACGGAGCCATTCCGTAGTACGCCGTGTTGAAGACGTCATTCTTGTGGCCAGAGCGCAGTTCTCCGCCGCCGATCAGATCCACCGGTATCCACCCCATATCGCTGGTCAAAAGGATGCGGATGAGACGTTCCCGCTGTTGTCTGATTTGGCTGCCGACGCGCTCGCGCAAAAGCAAACTTCAGTGTTCCACCCAGCCCACGCTGAGCCAGCGACCATCGCAACTTCGACCACGCTGTTCTCAGCTTTGGCATCGAGTCCTAATCTACGACGGCTCGCCGCCGGGCGAAACCCAGGGCCACCCCACCTCATCGCAACTGCCACTCCACCGCCGGACTCATCAGCGTCTGCAAAAGGAAGTTCTTTTCAGGGCGCAGCCACCTGGCCAAGTTGCGCAATAGAAATACCTGCAGCGATCGATTCATCACAACAATATCCATTGCCTGTTCGGAGAGGAAAGAATGTCGCATCGAGTGCGGTGTGCCGCCTTCGAAGAACAGCTTTTGCATCCCGATTCGCAATCTCGTGCTCAATCAGATAGGAGCGAATCACGGTTCCCACCGAGAGCTTTGCGAGTCCACTACGATTCATCTGCCAGTCGACTTCGGTCACGCCGTGATGTCTGCGGCCTCCAAGCAGGCTGATCCACAGCCCGTCGGGTCGACTCAATCCCACGCAGAAGAACCCATCCATGAACTTCGTCGTCTGATAGCGGCGTTCGAGGACAGAGCAGGGGACCGGATGGGTCGACGCATAGTTCAACTCCAGCAGTTGTGCCATCGTCAGCGTGCTCTTCACATCGCTTGCAAAGCGGCATCCGAGTTCTGCCTCCGCCTTCCGGCGGTAATACCTCATATTCCGACGAGTATGCTTGCCCATTCTGGCCAGGGTTCCGTCAAGGGTCTTCTGCAACCCGATCGTCGCGCCGACCTCGCGTCTTTGGGTTCCCCACCAACGCTTCGCGTTTCCCGCCATTGCGCCCTCAAAACATCTCTGGCAGCTCTCCGGAGCGCCGGGCTCCAGATTGAGAAGTACAACCTGCGCGCCGCGATCCATAAGGTAGCGGCAGACGGCCGCCGAGACCTGTCTCCGCAGCTTCGCAGGTGCAATCACTGCCCGGCTTCCGTTGTAATCACTCGCGGTGAACAGACTTGATCCGAACCCCAGCACCCTGTACTCATACACCAACACGGCACCCCACAGATCTGCGGGCCGCAGCTCGAACACGTCCACATCCGACCTCGTCGCCATCAGCACAAGGTACGGGGTCTTTTTCAGGTTCTCCGCGGCGGTGAGAAAGTACTCAAGGTAGTCTGTCGCGCCAGCCTGCCCGCAGGACTCGCTCAGGATTCTCAGAACGGGTCGCAGACGCAGAATCTCTCTCCGTCCGCGCAACAGAAAAAAGTGTGCGGACTTGGGAGTATCGGTCTGGAACGATGTCGCTTCGTTACCGATCGCCGGCATAATATCTCGGACAAAATGTTAAGAATAAAAACAGAGAGAATCTTTGAGACTCTGCAACTGACTCTCCGGTCAGCTGGATGGAAAAAGGCAGAAAGGACTGCGCATGCGTCTTGCAGATAGATTGCGTTCAAGTCCGGTGAGTTGTATTGCTCCGGAGCATGAACTAATTTTCAGGAAAAATCGGGCCCAATCTCATCTTTACCCAGCTACATCGCGAAGGCCGACCAAAGCGACACTGACGGGGTTCAGAAAATCGACCGTATGGAACTCTTCAACTCAATCTACAGGCGAAAAATAACCTGCGAGCAAGCAAACTGTCGTAACTTTATCGAAGTGACTTGCCTAAGTGATGACGTGGGGAAGTTAAGCCATAAACAATCCACCGTTCACATCAAGGGTGTGACCGGTGATATAGGCAGCCTCCTCCGACGCCAGGAACGCCACGGCGTGAGCAACCTCGACATCCGTCCCGACACGTCCGAGCGGAATGGACTGAGCGAAGGATGCTTTTTGCTCCTCGGTTAAGATCGAGGTCATCGCAGTCTCGATATACCCAGGCGCCACCGCGTTTACCGTGATCGATCGGCTCGCCAACTCCCGCGCGAGCGATTTTGTCACGCCTATCAGTCCAGCTTTGGAGGCGGCGTAGTTTGCCTGACCTGCCTGGCCCGTCTCGCCCACGACCGACGTGATATTGATAATCCGTCCCCAGCGGCTCTTGACCATCTGGGACATGACGGCCTGCGTCATCAAAAACGCGCCGGTCAGGTTCGTCGTGAGCACGTCGTCCCAATCCTTCCGCTTCATCCGCAGCGCCAGAATGTCCCGGGTAATTCCGGCATTGTTGACGAGGATATTCACTCCGCCGAAATGAGCGATGACTGCTTTGGCGCAGTCTTTGATCGACTCCTCGCTAGCGACGTCGAGCGCGAATGGATGCGCGGTTCCTCCCGCAGCTGCAATTTCGGAAGCAACGCCAGCGAGCTTATCCAGACTACGCGCCGCCAGTGCGACCGAAGCTCCTGCCCGAGCCAACTCCAACGCACACGCGCGTCCAATCCCCTGCGAAGCTCCCGTAACAAGTGCAATACGACCCGCCAGAATGCTCATGAACCTCCCTGAAACGACCGTCCTGATTATACGAACCCAAACTCATGTTATCGATCTTCGCGCAGCGACCAGAGATACACGTCCAACGTCCGCGCGAAATGCAGAACCGGAGGCCGATCCGGCAGCACGATACCGTGCGCGGAAGGTAGCTCATTGCGTGCAATCTCCGCCTCAGCAGCCTCAAGCGGCCAGGGAAGATGATGGATGTGCCCTACCAGCACCCGCCCGGCATGATGCGTAAATAAACAGTACCGTTCAGTCAGAAAATGCTCCAGAGTCCCGCTCCTGCTGGGGCCGGCGATTTCTCCAAGTCCGTGATAGCGCGCCTTGAAGCTTGCGCTCTGGCCGGTCAGAAGCCTGTTGCTTCTGTATTCGACCGTTCCATCTGACTCGATTCGCCGGTACATGCTGGCCAAAAAATACGGTAGATGAAAGAACGTTCGCGCTCCGATCACAGCCAACGCGCTCGCTGCATCCAGCGAAAAGAAATAAACTCCGCGCAAACCGGTCGTTCGCGATCGCACATAGGTCCGGAGGTTGAGCTCGCAAAACGTAGCCGTGCCGGGAATCGTAAGGCATCGCTCGCCGACAGCGCGAGTTCGTACCAGGTCCATCCAGAACGGCACCACGCCGACCCAGGCGTCGCCATCGAAGGTATCTATCTCGACTCCCGCCGGAAGCAGCCGCGTCATAGCATCGACTGAAATCGGCCAATGAGCGAACAGCAGATCGTTCCACCGCTGCGCCATTCTCCAGCGGCCGGGTGGTAACTCATACGGCCGATGGGCGATAGCATTCAATACATTCCCTGGCTCTGAGATAGCTGCCCTCCAAAAAAACAAGCCTACACGGATCAAGTATTCTGAATTCGACCATGTCAGAAAACGAAAAGAAAACAACCGTAACTGAGACCGACGTCTATGCAATCCACGGAGCAGACCCTGAGGTCCTGGCCTACGCGATGGCCAAGTACTCCCGTTCCTCACTCACCATGAAAGAGTCGCTGGCGGAGATCAGCGCCCAGCGGGCCGAACAGTTCCTCAACACCTTTTACTTCCAGTACGGCCACCGTTCCATCGCCGACCTGGCCCACATCCCTTTCGCGATTGAACGCCTTAGCCTGCTGGCAGCGATCGAACTGGTAGATGAACAGCGCTGGGACGGTCAGGAGCGCTCGACGCGCTACCAGAACTTCCGCTTATCCGGCTGGTACACCCCCGATCTTGGCGCAGGAGACGCCCCACTTTACCACCGTCGTAGAAACGCTCTTTGCCGCTTACGACCACGTGGGCGCCCGGATGCTGGATGCACTGAAGGCCGCGATCCCGCAGCCCGAATCGATGAAGCCCGAGGCCTACGAGCGCACGCTGAAGGCCCGCGCCTTCGATGTAGCTCGCTATCTGCTTCCGCTGGCAACGAACACCTCCCTCGGCCAGATCGTGAATGCCCGGACGCTTGAGACTCAGGTCTCCCGCCTGCTCACGAGCCCATTCGCCGAGGTGCGCCAGCTTGGCGAAAAATTACGTATTGCGGCGACTGAACCGGCGTGGAACGTTCAGCACAGTGCAGCGCAGGTTCTCTGCAACGAGATTGGTTCCGTGGATGAAGTCTGTAGGGATCGTGCAGTCGAAGCTCTGCTGCGGCCCGTAAAGACCGCGCCCACGTTAGTGAAGTACGCCGCCCCAAGCGACTATGTCCTGCAAACCCGTAAGGAACTAACTGCGGCTGCTGCCGAACTGATGGCCGGCGAATCGATCACTCCGTCGCCAGTCGTCGATCTACTGGACGACACCGAGCCGCTCGAGGTCGAACTGGCAACCTCGCTGCTCTATCCTCACTGTCACTACTCCTATCGGCAGCTACGCCACCACGTTGCGGCCCTGAGCGCCAGCAAGGTTTCAGAGCTTATAGGCCTGGGCACGAAACACCGCGGACGCCACGACGAGCTGCTGCGGGCCTTTAGTGCAGGCCACAGCCTACGCTTTGACATCCTCATGGACATCGGCGGCTTCCGCGACATGCACCGCCACCGTCGATGCATTCAGCTTCTGCAACCCTACACCGACCTCCATGGCTACGAGGAACCAATATGCCCGGGTCAGCCGACACTCGCCGAAGCAAATCTGTCCGCTGCGTACGCACGAGGCCAGTCGATACCGCCTACTCCACCTACCGTCAGCTTCGCGACAGCGGAGTGCCTGAAGCCGCGTATTCCGCCCAGTACTGTCTTCCCCTGGCCACGCGTTGCCGGGCCATGTTCAAGATGGACTTCGCCGAGGCGCTCTACATCTCCGAGCTGCGATCCGGAGTCGCCGGCCACTTCAGCTATCGCCGGGTGGCCTGGGAGATGTACCGGGCCGTTGCCGCAAAGCACCCGTCGCTCGCCAGCTATTTTAGGATCGACGATGTCAACGAGCCGGTGGACCTTTTACGACGATAGTTGTATCCAGTTGTATTCGCCTTTTATTTGCTTTTCCCGTTTTGGATGCTAGAATCCGCATTGAAGTTAACCCACCATTTTTCACCCCACACACAGGAGATGCATCGTGGCAGATGACCGTAGCAAAGCAATAGAACTGGCTCTTTCCGGGCTGGAAAAGCAGTTTGGCAAGGGTTCGATCATGCGGCTCGGGTCGAAGGACGTTGTGCCGATTTCGGTCATCTCCACGGGGTCAATCTCGTTCGACGCAGCTTTGGGGGTAGGCGGAGTTCCCCGTGGCCGGGTTATTGAGATCTTCGGCCCTGAGTCCTCAGGTAAGACGACGATCACCTTGCAAATCATTGCAGAGGCGCAAAAGGCCGGCGGACTGGCGGCCTTTGTGGATGCGGAGCACGCGCTCGATCCTGCCTACGCGGGCAAACTGGGAGTGGACATCGATAATCTGCTGGTCAGCCAGCCGGACTATGGGGAACAGGCGCTGGAGATCGTCGAAGCGCTGGTGCGCTCGAACGCCATCGATGTGCTGGTGGTGGACTCGGTGGCGGCACTGGTGCCGAAGGCGGAACTCGACGGCGAGATGGGCGACTCCCACATGGGGCTGCAGGCACGTCTCATGTCGCAGGCTCTGCGCAAGCTGACCGGAACGGTCTCGAAGTCACGTACCTGTCTCATCTTCATCAACCAGATCCGCGAGAAGATAGGCGTCATGTTCGGCAATCCGGAGACGACTACCGGTGGCAAGGCGCTGAAGTTCTACTCCTCTGTCCGTATCGATATCCGGCGCATCGGCGCGGTGAAGGACGGCGATACTGTGGTGGGTTCCCGCACCAAGGTCAAGGTCGTCAAAAACAAGGTGGCCGCCCCATTCCGCGACGCCGAGTTCGACATTCTCTACGGCGAAGGCATCTCACGCGAGGGCGACGTTCTCGATCTCGCAGTGCTGCACAACATCGTGGACAAGAGCGGCGCCTGGTACAGCTACCAGGGCGAGCGCATCGGCCAGGGTCGCGAGAACGTCCGCGCCTTCCTGAAAGAGAACAAGGACGTATTTGCCCGAGTGGATGGCGAACTGCGCAAGAAGCTGGGTATAGCCGGCGTGGCCTCTGCCGACGTTCCGCCGGTTCCTGCCGATGGTCCGGTTCAAGCAAAGGAAGCCGTGCGAGGCAAAAAGTAAATCGAGCGGCTGAGAGCAGAATCTTCAGAAGAGCGCCGGCAGTTTCGCTGTCGGCGCTCTTTCATTTTGTGGGAGCCGCTTCAAATGAAAATTGAGCTCACTAAAATGAAAATGGTTTGTGGTATCAGCATTGAATCGCCAGGGTCGAAGTTGCCGATATCAACGTTTTGGCGGAATATGACGCCAAGTCGGATCGTCCGAGTTGCGGACTCTCGTCCAAGTGGAAAGTCCCCCACTGGAAGTTAGTGAACAGTAGGGCGTTCATAGGACTAATCCCCGTAAGGAAGCCCTATTCCGGGTCAACGAGTGAGTTACTCGGAACGTAGAGCTTCCACCGCGTTCACTCTTGCGGCACGCGCCGCAGGCACCGCTGAAGCAATCACGGCCGCACCCAGAATGACGACAGCGGAACCGACAAACGCAAGTGGACCCGGCTGATGGATATCCGTTACGTATTTGGCGATTGTACGTGCGAGAGCAAAGCCCACCACCACACCCGCGCCCACTCCGATGCCGGCCATCGCCACGCCCTCTACCAGAACAGTGGTGAGAATATTACGCGGCAGAGCGCCCAGGGCCATGCGGATTCCGAACTCGCGCGTACGCCAGCTCACAGAGAAAGCAAGAACGCCGGCCACGCCCACTACGGAGATTAAAAGTGCCACGGCGGCGAATCCGCCAAACACGATCGCGTTGAGGCGGTCGGGCGTCAGCACCTCTGCGCGAACGTCTCCGAGCGTGCTGGCCTTTTCGACGGGCTGGTCTGCTGATAGTTCGCGAACGGTTTGTGAGATAGCCGGGACCAGCGTGTAAGCATCCTGGTGGGCGCGCACGAACAGCCGGCCGTTCCATCCTTGCTCTTGTTCGACCGGCTCATAGATCGTCATGGCCGGTGACGGGATGATATTTTCATCGTCGAAATCGGGCACCACGGCGATGATGCGCCTTGGCTCGGGGCTGATGCCGACGAACTTGATGACCCCGTCCGTCCACCACAGTTTGCGGTTCACAGCGTCCTGCCCTGGGTAGAGCATCTTGGCAAGGCTCTGACTGATGATGACCACGCGTTCGGAACCGTCCTTGTCGCCGTCGTTGAAGTCGCGGCCCTCCTGAAACGGCACTCCGAACGTATCGAAGAATCCCGGCGATACCACCCGAAACTTAGCCCGAAAATCCTGACCGTCCGCACGTCTCGCGCCTTGCGCAGCAAATTGAAAGCTGATACTCAGGCCCCGATCGTCACGCCAGGGAGTGCCGAAACCCGAAGACACGTGCTCCACTCCGGGCAACGCGCTGACGCGGCGTTGCACCTCGCGATAGAACTCATCCACCTGCTGCGGTGTCTTGCCATACGACATCAGCGGAAGATTCACTGCCAGAACGTTGGCCGAATCGAACGGCGGCCGCGTCTGCTCCAGCACAAACAGAGTCTTCATCAGCACACAAGCTCCGCCAAGCAGCAGGAACGAGGCTGCGATCTGCGTCACAGCAAAGATGCGGAGGCGCCGGCTGCTGCCTCCGGCTACGCGTGTTCCCCGGCCGGTAAGGCCGCCTTGCGGCGCATTTGCCGAAGGAAGCCGCGGGATGAATGCCAGGAAGACGGCCGCGATTAACGCCAGGCCAATGCCAAACCACACCATACTGAAATCGAGCGTGAGGTCGTTGGCGCGCGCCGAGAAGCGTGATGCATAACGACCCAGCACGGCCACCATCGGTATGGCGAGGGCCACTGCGGCCACTGCCCCGCTGCCGCAGAGCACGAGGCTCTCAGCCAACAGAGAACGGCGCAGCACCGCAGCGCTTGCACCCAGCGCCGAACGTATCGCCAACTCCGGTTCGCGGCGCACCGTTCGCGCCAGCACGAGATTGGCAACGTTCGAGCTCGCAATCACGAAGAGCAGGGCGGCGGCCGCGAACAGTATCCACAAGATCGTATTGGCGCGCGAATTGATCTGCTCGTGCATGCGCGTTACGTCGATCTTGAAATGGTCCTCCGGCTTATACACTTCCGGATGTGCCGCCATCATGGCGCCGTAGACGCTGCGCAACTCCGCCCGTGCATTGTCGACACTTGCGCCGGGAGCGAGCCGCGCGAAGACTTCCGTCATGCGATGCTCGCGCCCCGTCACCATGGTGGCGGAAAGATGATGCGGGCTGGTGACGAGATTGGCGATGATCTCCGTTGCCACCGGATAGGGAACGGACGGTTCCAGAACACCCACAACGGTCGCGGGACGCGCGCCGGTGGGGCCTTCCAGCCGCACCGCCTTTCCGATCACGCTGGGATCGGAGTGCAGCGACGTCCTCCAGAAGTGATAGGTCAGCACTACGGCTCCGGCCGCATTCGGACCGTCATCGGATGGGGTCAGCAGGCGTCCAAGCACCGGACGCAGACCCATCACCTCGAAGTAGTGTCCATCGACCACGCCCGCTGGAATCTCGCGCGGCGTGCCCAGACCCACGACCGTAAAATCTACCTCTGAAAATGTGCCCAGTTCCTTGATTGACTTCAGCCCGCGGCCGATGTCCTGGATCTCGGGGACCGAAAACGCTGCGTTGTCCTGGCCGATGCCGGGGGCGCTCTGGCGAAGGTAAAGCAACCGATCTTCGTCGCGATTCGCCAGCGGACGCAGCAGCACGGCACGCACCACGCTGAAGATTGCGGCATTGGCTCCGATACCCAGTGCCAACGTAAGAGCGACTGTAATCCACAGCGCAGGAACTCGCGCCAAAGAACGCACGGCAATTCTCAAATCGCGAAAAAACATATCGGATCTCCGTTCAGGCGGTTTCCTCTGCCCATATACAAACTAATTCCCAGGTGACTGGTCTTCGGCCGGGCATGTTGGCCAGCCCTCACTATCATGACGAACTGCCGGACCGGAATTCGACAAATCATCTAAGAATTTTGCCTCTTCCGCGGTTTAGCTGTGGCGACCGATCGATTGAGCGGCCTCGTAAACTGGAACAACTTCACATTTGACGATTATGTTGATATCAACTAATCTCATGCAATGTCAAGCCCCAAGGCGCTTCCCTACGAAACAACGCTCCTTGTGCGGGATTGCTGCCTCTGTCTTCACATGCAGCGCGCGGCGCGAGCACTGGCGCGGCGATTTGATGACGTATTGCGTCCATTCGAGCTGACAAACGGTCAGTTCTCTCTCTTAATGTCCCTGAATCGTCCGGAGCCGCCGTCGATGGGACCCGTAGCGTCTCTGCTCGCGCTGGATCGAACCACGTTGACCGCCGCCCTGAAACCACTGGAGCGTCGCGGTTTGGTCAAAGTAATAAGGGACCAATCAGATCGGCGAACCCGCCTCCTGAAACTCACAGACAAGGGACGCGACCGGCTTGCTCGTGCGCTTCCAATCTGGAAGAGCACTCACGACGAAGTCGAGCAACTTATTCCGGATCGAGACACCGACAAACTCCGCAGGAGCTTGCGTGCGCTGTCCTGAATAGAAGCGGCATTCGATCAGCGCTCTCCTTTGGAACTGTTCCGATCCGACTCGCCGTATCCGCAGTACGTTGTCTCTGCCACCTGCCGCTAACAGCTCTCACTGTCATCGTCATGCGTTAGGTGAGTGGCTCCTGGCCCTGAAGCGGTCTAACCTTGCTGGTCTACCCCATCGGCGGTACTCTTCCGTAATGCGACCCCTTCGGTATTCCATCAACGTCACATTGGACGGGTGCTGCGATCATCGTGGAATCACACCGGACGAAGACCTGTTTCGTAACGCGGTCGAGAACCTCGAGCAGGCCGATGCCCTCCTCTTTGGCCGGGTGACCTACGAAATGATGGAGGCAGCGTGGCGGCCAGCGCAGACCGGAGTGAGGCCGGATTGGATGCAACCGTTTGCCCGGACGATCGACGCGGCAAAGAAGTACGTCGTATCGAGCACCCTGGACCGAGTCGATTGGAACGCGGAGCTCGTGCGCGGGGATCTGGGGACGGCGGTTCAGCAGCTCAAGCGGGAGCCGGGTAAGGGACTGTTCGTGGGAGGCGTGAAGCTCCCGCTGGCCTTGGCGGAGCTTGGATTGATCGATGAGTACGAGTTCGTGGTGCACCCCAGGCTAGCGGGCCACGGGCCGACGTTATTCGCGGGGCTCTCGAAGCATGTCGACTTGAGACTCGTGAGCCGGCTGGAGTTCGGCTCGGGGGCGATAGCGATGCGGTATCAGCCGAGAAGCTAGCCATTGGCCTTGTTAGCCCGAGGGGGCCGCGTCATGGAGCCACTCGAGCAGATCGAGTGGAAATATTCCAATCCGACCCGCCGCATCCGCAGTAACGTTGTCTCTGCGACATGCCACTAGTACCGATATGTCGGCCAGTGGTTACAAAATCCGGTCCACTTGGACGTAAAACCGGCTATCCGGCAACTACCCCGTTGTGCCTGCAAAGTCGGGCGAGCTCAACCGGTCGATGCAACACCTATCTCACACCTGATCTACAAATGCTTACCCGAAGGGTCGACCGTTTGGCTGAGGGCCAAACCAGCCAGGGTAAGGGTTCCGGCTGATCTATCCTAGCCAGCGCTTTTAGCTCTGTTTTCATGAATGTGGGTCTGAGCTGAGTGTTGCGTCGACCGATTGAGACCACCGGGTTTACGGCAAGTTCGAGTTGGAGGACAGCTGTAGTCTCTAGGCCGCCTGAGATCTGAAAGCTCTCACGATGTTTATTGTGCGTGTGTGGGGATAGTAGATGGTTCGGGATTGACCGCGATCAGACCATGCTTCAACCCGAACAAGACCAGATCGGCGTTGTTCTTGATGTTGAACGTCTCCATGATATGGTGCTTGTGAAATTCCACAGTCTTTTCGCTCAAGCTGAGGATCCCGGCAATCTCTTTCATTGGCCGTCCCTCAGCGAACAACTGCACAATATCGCGCTGTCGGTTGGTCAAATCCCTAGCAAACTGTCGGACTCTGGCCTTTGCGGCCAACCAGTCTCCAACTTTCAACGTGGGTGTCAAATAGGGTCGGCCATGCAAAACCTGCTCGATCGCCTTCAATAGCTCCAGCCCGCCGGAGCGTTTCAGAACAAAAGCGACGTTCCCGAGTTCAAGCGCCGAGGCAGCAAGATTCAGGTCATCGAGCATCGTTAGAAATACAAATCTAACCTTTGGTTTTCTTTCCCTAATTCGTCGAGCCGCATCCAGCCCATTCAGCAGGGGGTTCCATTGTGGCACCCCAATTCGCTTGCCAGGACCCGGGCCCAAACAGGAGGTGAGACATGAGAGGCTAAGCCGTTATCTAGTTCCCATTTCTATCCGCCATTGAGGGTCAGGGATCCTCAGCAAGAAGAACAAAACGACCAATTACCATGAAAAATCTCTTTGACCCAGCCCTCGTGGAAGACGTAAAGCAGCGCATCATGCGCCTGCGTCCCGGCAGCGAGCGTCGGTGGGGTAAATTGCCCGTTGCCCTGGTGCTCGCGCACTGCACTTCTGGTTTACAAATGGCCATGGGCGTGATCAACCCCAGACGTGTATCGTTTCCCGGCAACGTCATCGGACTGCTCATCTAGCCGTTGGTCTTCGGCGACGACAAACCCATACGCCGTAACTCGCCCTCCGTGCCTGAACTCTTCACGGCGGACCCCACACAGTGCGAATTCGAACACGAACGCGACCAGCTCATCCAAGCTATCGATAGATTTGTCTCCATGGGCGCATTTCGCTGCTCTCGACACCCGCATCCTTTCTTTGGCCCTCTCAAACCACACCAGTGGGCGATTCTCATGTACAAACACATCGACCATCACCTGTTACAGTTCGGCGTCTAACAGCACCAAGCCCACGGCCGATGGAAACAGGGCCCTTTCCTGCAAAGTCGGCCTTTCGGCAACTTCGGCAGGGAAGTTCCTCAAACCTTGTTTCGGACTCTTTCAGTTGCGAATCAAGGGCTGCCCGAGTGAGACGACGACATGGCCTGCGGTTGCATTCAGGATCTCGATGAAGGCAACGAGGAGAGCATCGATGCCAGTCAACAGGCCGAAGTATCCGCCAATTGTGCCGCAACCCAAACTTCCGATGAGATAGCCGAAGTCTCCTGCCGCTAGAAAGAAGAATGTGATCCAGAGCAGAAGAAAAATGCTCCAGACGGCTCTGCTCAGGCGGAAAGACACGATCCACAGGAGGAAGGTAAACACGCCCCATATCAACAACGTGACGGCCACCGCCGATGCGGGTGGAGTTGGCAGCCAGCCGGCGCCGACCGTCCACTTCATGAAAGCGTACCACCACCAGAACAAGCCGTACGAGGCAAAGGCGACCATGCCGAAGGTATTGCCGGTCTTGAACTCCAATACCCCCGCGATGATTTGAGCGACTCCGCCATACGCGAAGGCCAGGGGAACGACCGCGGCGACTGCGGCAGGAGGTAACATGCCGGCGTTGACGCAACTGAGGACTACTGTAGTCAGGCCAAAGGCCGCCAATCCGAGTGGGCCAGGGTTAGCCACTTTGTTCGTGGGCGGCAATACGATCTCTTTTTCCATTGTGCTGGTTAGCTCCCGTTCCTCTGTATCGTTTGCGCACCCATCTTACTGACCAACCGGTGAAATCGATACCGGCAAAGAAACAAATTCGCGGACGCAGGATCCGAACAAGAACGCGCACTATGTTAGAGCGTCCCGTTGCGTGCCAACGAGAGTCCGTAGCCATAAGCTGCTGATTTTGTTGCCGTTGTTTTTGCCCAGATTTATTTTTTGCGTTTTCCGCCCAAAAAACGCATGTCAAGTCCTGAAACCATCTAAATACAACAAACGAAGCAAGATCGAGGTTGGCATTTTAGTTAGGTCCAACCCGCTATACTTTATATATAGATCAAAAACAAGCGAGCCCGCGAGGGGAATCCAAGCCCCTCCCCGGGCTAAGTTGTTTATTTGCTGATATTTGGACGTAACCATTTTGTTATGAATATTTTGCAGAACACTCCTGCCCGTAAATCTCTAAAAATAAAGGATTTATGGCCGGGTAATGGGGGGGGTACCCCCGGGATGTGCCCGCATCCCCACTTGGTTCCGCTCCGGACGTCTGAGCCTGATCTGCATTCTTCGCCGGGCGGTTATATCCCCTCCGCCCCGCCGGGACCACCTTGACCACCGGGGGCACCCGGTGCGCCGGGACCGCGGGGCGCATCACCGTGTTTCATTCGCATGCGGCGATTGTCTCGTTCTTCTGTTTGAAGCTTGGTCCATTGGTCCGGGGTGAGAACGTTGCGGATGCCCAAAAGCATCTTGGCATGCGCTTTTTCGAGTTCCGCGCGTGCCTGCGCCGTGTGGTCGATCTGCGCCAGGATCTTATTCGTGTCTGGCGGGTTAGCGGCCAGCATCGGTTCCATCAACAGTTCCTGCTTCTCGACGTTGGCGCGCAGATCGACAAGCTGCAGACGGCTCTGTTGCAGGATATCGTCCATCCGCTTCTGCTGATCCGGAGTAAGGGCCAGCTTTTGTACCAGATCTGAGTTGTGCCACCAGATGCCCGGAGGACCGATCTGGAAGCCGGGACGCATGCCCCCTCCCCAGCCGCCTCTCCCCTGATCCGTCTTCGGCCCGCCAGGCCCCCCGGGGGGCGCCCCTCCGTCGGGTTGCTGAGCGCTGATGAATGCTCCAGATAATGCGGCAAATAAAACAAGTGAGAGTTGGGGTTTCAGGCGCATGTTAGTTTGTCCTTTGATTTGAATTGGATGTCGTCGAGGTCGCTCCCGCGGTCGGGTCGGCAAGCGGCGCCATGGGCGCAGGTACATCCGCCGATAGTTTTTGGTCGATGTCTGCCAGCAATGCTTCGTCGGACTCTGTCGTTTGCAGGGACGCCGATGACGCGGTTGTCCGAGCCACAGCAGGAACTGGGCGTTGCCGGTGCATGCTGAGCGGAAACAGCGCAGCGACGAACACCAACGCTGCCGCGGTCCAATAGAGAGGTTGCGACAGATAGCTGTGTGGGGGTGCGATCGACGACCGCCGCGCGTAGCTGTGCGCAAACTCCTGCCGGGCAAAGGAAACCGAGGCCTCGCGGAAGTGGGAGAGCGAATCGCGCAGGCTCCTCAGCTCCGCGGAGCAGATCAGGCAGGCCCGAAGATGCTCGTGAACAACATCCGAGTCGGTCATCAGATCGTTCGGATTATTCCACGACTCGCCCTCCGGATGGAGTGACACGTCGGCGAGAATGAGGTCGCAGAGTTGCTCGTGACTGAGATGGAGGGTCATAGTTCGTCCTTGTGAGTGGTGTTATGGCGAGCTCGGATGGTCGCGAGGGCGCGGTAAAGATGAGTCTTGACTGTGCTGATGGGCAAGCCGGTCACGCTCGCGATCTCAGATAATTCCAACTCTTCCAGGAAGCGAAGGAGAAATACGCTTCGCTGTCGGTCGGAGAGCTGCGCGACGCTCTCCCAAACCAGCGTCATCTGCTCGCTGGCGATGAGGCGCGACTCCAAAGAGCTGTCGCGATGCGGAACGTGCGAAGCAATGTCGGAGACGTCGACCGCGGTTTCGGAGACCCGTTTCCAGAAGCGAAAACGGTCGGTCCGGGTGTGGTCGCGAATCAGGTTCAGAGCAATCCGCATCAGCCATGTCAAAACCGAGCAATCTCCTCGAAAGCTGTCGCGGGCGGCCCAGGCGCGGACAAAGGTGTCCTGGGTCAACGATTGCGCGACATCACGGTCGCGAATCGAAATCAGATGGAAACGAAAGATTCTCTGCTCGTAGGTGGCGACGATCGAGGCCATGTCGTCTAGCGAGGTAGCTGGCGACTGGGTCACGGAATGTGTGTCGGAGGTGATAGCGCGTGAGGCCATGGCTTGAACGTTGATCAAAACTCCCGTTGAGCGCGTTCTTCGACTGCTTGCTATTTAGAGACGCGAGGGATTGTCCGCAAGACTACAGGAATCCATGGATTTATTTCACTCCCGGGCAAAGGGAGGTATGCTTTTGGAGCATGCATACCATCAAAGCGATCTATCCTGGGACCTTCGATCCGCTCACTAATGGACATCTTGACCTGATAGCCCGAGGTGCGAAGATCGTGGATGAACTGGTGGTCGCGATTCTCCGAAACTCCGAGAAAGGGACCCCGCTTTTTACTGTCCCGGAGCGGGAAGAGATGCTCTTCGAGGCGACCCGAGGCTTCGGCAACGTCTCGGTTACCACCTTTAATGGACTTCTGGTTGACTTTGCCCGAGAGCAGGGAGCCAAGGCTGTTCTCCGTGGCATTCGGGCGATCAGCGACTACGAATATGAATTTCAGATGGCCATGATGAACCGGAAGCTCGATCCCGAGCTCGAAACTCTGTTCATGATGCCGGCTGAAAAGTACACCTATGTCAGTTCGCGGCTCATTAAAGGCGTCTTTCAGCTCGGAGGCGACGTCACAGCGCTGGTTCCTCCCATGGTGGTTGAACGGTTGAAGGCTAAGGTTCCAAACCGGCGTTAACTCGCCCGCGGGTCGCCCGGCTTTATCTCGCTGGCTAAATCTGACAAACTAGAGATATGACAACAGCAACTGCGACGAAGATCTTTGCGGACCGCATTGGCCGCATCGAAGTTTCGGCAACCATGGCGATTACAGCGGCGGCATTGAAGTTGAAGTCCGAGGGTGTGAATCTCGCGGACTTCGGCGCGGGCGAGCCTCACTTCTCGACTCCACGGCACATCAAAGACGCTGCCATCGAGGCGATCGAGAAGAACTTCACGCGCTATACCAACGTGGCGGGTATCCCCGAAGTGCGCAAGGCGGTTGTGGATCGCCATGCCTGCGACTTTGGTTCGAACTACACTCCGGACGAGTGCGTGTTTACAACCGGCGGCAAGCTGGCGCTGTTCAATGCTATCCAGGTGCTGGTGGATCATGGCGACGAGGTCATTCTTCCCGTTCCTTACTGGGTATCGTTCAAGGACATCATTCAGTATGCGGGTGGCAAGGTGGTGCTGGTCGAAGGCAAAGAGGAAGAGAACTTCCGCATTACCGCCAAGATGATTGAGGCGGCGATTACGCCGAAGACCAAGGCCATCATCCTGAATACGCCCTCGAATCCGTCGGGCGCCGTCGTAGCGCCGGAGGATTTAGAGGCTATTGTTCGGCTCGCACATAAGAACGGCATCTTTGTGCTGCTGGATGAGTGCTACGTCTACCTGAACTTTACCGGTGAGATCGTCAGCGGGGCCTCATTCACGGATTGCAAGGAGCACATCGTTGTGCTTGGATCCCTATCGAAGACCTATGCGATGACGGGTTGGAGAGCGGGTTTTGCACTCGGTCCAAAAGCGGTGATTGCTGCGATGAGCAAGCTGCAGTCGCAGAGCACTTCGAACACCGCGAGCATGGTGCAGCGTGCTTCGATCGCAGCGTTGACCGGTTCGCAGGAATGTGTGGCCGAGTTTCGGGCCGACTATATCAAGCTGCGCGACCAGGTGCTGGCTGATTTCGAGACCATTCCTGGGCTGAGCTGCACTGTTCCGCAAGGCGCCTTTTATGTGTATCCGAATGTGGGCAAGTTCATCGGCAAGGGTGGTATCAAGTCGGCATCTGATCTGGCTGCGAAGTTGCTCAGCGAAGCACATGTCGTCGTTGTTCCGGGCGAGGCGTTCGGAACGATGGAACATATTCGGTTGTCCTACGCCGTTTCGCACGATGTTGTCGATGAGGGCGTGAAGCGGATGCGGGAGTACTTCGCAACCCTGGGTTAGTTGGAGACTTATGCCGATTGAAGGCAGTACAACGGAGCAGAAGTTCGCTCCAGTGATTCTCGCTGGCGGAAGTGGAACACGGTTCTGGCCGCGAAGCCGAAAGGCGCGGGCGAAGCAGGTGCTGGCTCTTGATGGCGAGCGGACGATGATCCAGCAGACGGTGGATCGGTTGATTCCGGTCGCGGGTCCCGCTGAAGCCTGGATTATTACCAACGACCTGCTCGATGACCTCATTGCTGAGCAGCTTCCGGAGGTTCCGCGCGAACACATTCTGAGCGAGCCTGCGGCGAGAAATACTGCTCCGGCTTGTGCGCTCGCCGCCTTTCTGCTGGAGAAGAGCGAACCTGAGACGGTTATCGGCGTCTTTCCGTCCGACCAAGTGGTGAAGAACCTGGCGCGGTTTGCCGAGGTGATTCGCGCGGGCATTGCGCTTGCGGCGAGCGGCGACAAAATCGTTGTGCTTGGCGTTCCTCCCACGCGAGCGGAGACTGGTTACGGTTACATTGAGCTGGGCGCGAAGGTTGAGGATTCGCAGGGTGTTGCGGTGCGGCGGGTGAAGCGGTTCACCGAGAAGCCTAACGCCGCGCTGGCAGAGCAGTTTGTCGCGTCCGGCAACTATGCCTGGAACGCGGGAATCTTCCTGTGGAGCGCGCGGACGTTGGCCAATGCGATTCGCGAGCATCGGCCTGCGATGGCGCCGTTGCTGGAGAGGATCGCAGAGGCGCACAGAGCCTCGAAGGTGGAGTTCGATCGCGTCTTCGCCGAAGTTTATCCGCAGTGCGAGAACATCAGCATCGATTACGCTGTGCTTGAGCCGCGTTCGGCTAAAGGCGAGGCGGGCGCTGAGATCTATTGCCTGCCTGGCGATTTCGAATGGAACGACCTTGGCTGCTGGTCTGCGTTACATGAGCATGCTGCTGGTTGTCCTCCGGAGAAGGTTTCGATTACGAATGTGTTCGATGGCGATGATCCGCTTTGCATCTCTATCGATTCGACTGGGAATTATGTTCATGCACCGGGCAAGGTGATCGCGCTGGTTGGCGTCAGCAACCTTGTTGTGGTGCAGACGAAGGATGCTCTGCTGATTACGACTCGTGAGCGATCGCAGGATGTGGGCAAGGTGGTCGCTGAGCTTAAGAGCGCCGGACGGGACGACCTGATCTAAAAGCTGATTTGAAAATGAGTAAATAATGGCAGAGACCACAGTGGTGAAGTTTGGCACCGACGGCTGGCGCGGCATCATCGCCGACGACTTTACTTACGCGAATGTTCGCGTCGCAGCGTCTGCGATAGCGAATTATGTATTGGCGCACGAGAACCCGGCGGCCGGGGTTTGTATTGCTTACGACACGCGGTTCGGTTCGCGCTCCTTCGCGAAGGTTGTTGCTGACGTGATTGCGGGAGCGGGCATTCCGGTGGCAATGGCTGCGGAGATTACGCCTACGCCTGCGCTGTCCTACGCTGTCCGTGAACGGAAAGCGGCGGGCGGCGTGATGATTACCTCGAGCCACAATCCTGCGGAGTGGAACGGTGTGAAGTACAAGGCGAGCTATGGTGGTTCGGGCAAGCCGTCGATTATGACCGCGATTGAGGGATATCTAGGTAAGGCTCTGCCGCGGAGCGCAACACCTGCGACGATCACAGAGGTGGATTTCAACACGGAGTACATTGCGGCGATTGCGCGGTTTGTCGATCTCGATGCGATTCGCGCCTCGGGATACAAGTTTTTGATCGACGATATGTATGGGGCAGGGCGCGGCGTGATCTCCGGCATCTTCGCAAAGGCGGGGGTGCCGTTTGTGGAGATTCGCAGCGAGATCAATCCCGCGTTTCCGGGGATCAATCCTGAGCCGATTCTCCCGCATATCCAGGCGGCGCTGGAGGCGGTGGTAGCGGAGAAGTGCGATGCGGGGTTGATCACCGATGGGGATGCCGACCGCGTCGGTGCGGCGGATGAGCACGGCAATGTGGTGGACGCGCACAAGATTCTGAGCCTGCTGGCGTACTGGTTGCTGGAGCGGAAGAAGTGGCCTGGTGAGGTGACTCGGGCCTTCAATACGACGAAGATGGTCGACCGCATCGCGGCCAAATATGGGCGCAGGCTCAATGAGCACGGGATCGGCTTCAAGTACGTCGTGGATCTGATGCTGGAGAAGGAGATTCTGATCGGCGGGGAGGAGTCGGGCGGAGTTGGAATCAGTCGGCATCTGCCGGAGCGGGATGGGCTGCTGAACTGTCTGCTGCTGGCTAACGTGATGGCAGATGAGAAGAAGACGCTGGGGCAGTTGGTGGCGGCGTTGCAGGAGGAGTTTGGTGAGCACCAGTATGGGCGCGTCGATATGCATATCGATGAGACGGTAAAACGGTCGGCTATTTCAAGGGCTGGTGCTGTGAAAGACGGGGCGGAGTTTGCCGGGATGAAGGTGCTTCGGGTGGAGACGCTGGATGGCATTAAATTCTTCCTCGAAAATCCTGACTGCGCGACGAAGAAAAATGCGGCGGAGACGTGGTTGTTGCTGCGTGCTTCGGGTACGGAGCCTTTGTTGCGGGTTTACTGCGAGAGCTGTTCGACCGAGTCGGTTGCGAAGGTGTTGGCGGCGGCGCAGGCGTTTGTGCTTGAGGGGAGTGCTGATTGACCGGGCCGGTCAGCGTTAGTGCGAAGGGCATTCTGTTTGATATGGATGGGGTGTTGGTCAGCTCCATCGATTCAGTTGTGCGCAGCTGGCGGCGTTGGGCGGAGTTGTACAAGTTGCCGAACGCGGAGACCTTCGAGATACCGCATGGTGTGCGTGCGAAGGACATTATCAAGACGCTGCTGCCTGACGTCGATTTGCAGGAAGCGGTGCGGGTGATTGAAGACATCGAGGTGGAGGATGTGGCCGACCTTCGAGTGCTGCCGGGAGTAAAAAGACTGCTGGTGGGCCTGCCGCCTGAGCGGTGGGCGATTGTTACCTCTTCGACGCAGCGGCTGTTGTTGGCGCGGCTGGGGGCTGCCAAACTGCCGATCCCTAAGCGGATCATCAGCGGCGATATGGTGAAGCGGGGCAAACCGGATCCGGAGCCGTACCGGCGAGGGGCGGAGCTGCTGGGTTTTCGGCCTGAGGAGTGTCTGGTGGTGGAGGATGCGCCTTCGGGTGTCGGGGCTGGGAAGGCTGCTGGATGCCGTGTGCTTGGGGTGCTGGGGACGCACTCGGCTGCGGAGTTGTGCGGTGCGGATTGGGTCGTCGGGTCGTTGGAGGAGCTGGCAGCGACGGCGGATGCGAAGGGACTCGAGCTGCAGTTTGTCCCGGTGGCTTGAGTTCTGTCCCGGTCTGTCAGCGTGCTTCATTCTCTCCCTCCTGCCGGGTACCCCCCCATTGCCCGCGTGTAAACCCAATGATTGCATTGGTTTAGCGGTATTGATTGCCGCTAAAATATTGCAAATAAGCGGGTTACGTCCAAAATATTGCTGGTAAAGGGTTTATCTGCCATTATTGGCTTAAAAGGCAAAGCCCCGGCGGTAGCCGAGGCGTTACTTTTAACTCTATATCCAGTATACCGGACCGAGTGAAACTAAAATGCCAAATGTAACTTGATGTTGGTCAATGGGTTAGATGGTTTTGGGGCTTGACATGCGTTTTTTGGGCGGAAATGAGCAAAAAAAGTTGCAACTGCAACAAAAAACGATAGATCAATCGCTTCGCTACTCGAGCTTTGCTTCGTCCGTCGGCACGCGTTGACGGGGGCAACGGGTGAACGTGGCGAAGACCCGACTTTACGGGCAGCACAAGATTATTTCCGGTTTGCCCGTAGTCCCGGAACGACTGATGGGCATGGAAGCAGATGGCTTGCGCTGTGGCGACTTCGCGCTGCCGCCGTGGCAAAGTCGCGCGGGTGAAACTGAGTTGTCGAGGGGTAAGGCATTGATTCCCAGTAAACTCACTCGGAGAAGGGATGATCATGGACCGTCGCCAATTTGCAACTCGTTCCCTGGCTGCAGTAGCAGGCGCTGTGCTCTCTCGCCATCCTGGCTACGCCGCTGCGCCACTCTTTGCAGATCAGATTCCCGGTTCGGTGCCCGAAGCATCAATACAAAGGGCGCGCTTTCCCGACGGTTTTCTTTGGGGCACCGCCACAGCCTCCTACCAGGTGGAAGGGGCGTGGAATGAGGATGGCAAGGGCGAATCGATATGGGACAGATTCACCCACACACCCGGCAAAATAAGGGGCGGCGTGACAGGCGACGTCGCCTGCGATCAGTACCATCGCTATCGGCAGGACATCGCATTGGCCAAACGCCTCAACCAGAAGAGCCAACGTTTTTCGATCTCGTGGCCGCGCATTCAGCCTACCGGGACCGGCGCCCCGAACATTAAAGGGCTGGATCACTACAGCCGCTTCGTCGATGCTCTTCTTGAGGCCGGCATCCGGCCCTGGTGCACGATGTATCACTGGGATCTTCCGCAGGCGCTCGAGGATCGGGGAGGATGGCCAAACCGGGATCTAGCCAACTACTTCGCAGACTATGCAGGCATTCTCGCCAAGCATTTGGGTGATCGAATCACGGTCTGGGCACCCTTCAACATGCCCTGGGCGATAGCCTTCATGGGTTATGCTGCGGGTGCCTTTCCGCCTTGCCGTACCAGCTTCAGCGATTTCTTAAAAGCAGCGCACACACTGGCTCTTGCTCAGGCGGAGGCGCACCGCGCAGTGAAAGCTGCCTCTCCCAAAGCAACGGTGGGGAGCGCTTATGAGATGGCCCCCGCATACCCGAAGACTGACTCAGACGACGATCGTGCAGCCGCCGCTCGATACCATGCCATGAACAATGTGTTCTTTCTTGAGGCGGCCATGCATGGCCGCTACCCGAAGGCTTTCGTTGGAGAACCGCCCTATGAGTTGATGGGCTTTAAGGCGGGTGACGAAAAACTTTTGTATGCGCCGTTGGACTGGGTGGGCTTTCATTACTACACGCGCCGCGTCGTCTCGGATGCGAGCAAGGAGCGATTTCTTGGCGGAGGCAATTTCAGTGGCACGGAGATTGAGAGCAATTCACCAGGTGGGCGCGATCCTTACACGCGCTTCCGCGCCGCGATGCCCACAGAGGGTCCGCTTACCGACGCTGGTCTGGAGGTGTGGCCGCGCGGTATGTATGACCTGGTCTCCCAGATTTCAAGGGAGTACAACCACCCGATCATTGAGATTACCGAGAGCGGATGCGGTTATCTCGATGGGCCCGATGAAGAAGAAAAGGGTCGCGTACCAGATGTACGCCGAATCCAGTGGTACCGCGAAGTGCTCGCGGAACTGGCGCGCGCGATCGCCGAAGGAGCCAGGATTCGCGCCTTCCATGCCTGGACACTTCTCGACAACTTCCAATGGGCGGAGGGTTATACCGAGCGCTATGGGTTGATCTACACGGATTTTCGCAACCAGAAGCGCACGATAAAGGATTCGGGCCTCTGGTACGGCCGAGTTGCTGCCTCCAATCGGCTCAATGTGTGAGGCTGGTGGTCGAGGAACGACTGAACAGGACGGGATTCATGTGCGCTCCGCAGAGATGGATTCGGGTCCGGTGCCGCTTTTGGGATTCGATGTGTATGAGGTTGGTGAGGACCCAGAGCCTTCTCTTCGGAATGACAGACACGGAACACGCAACAACAGAAGCAGATCCTCCGCCTTCGGCGAAGGATGACAACTAAAAAGCAACTGCAACGGTAAAAGCAAAAACAGATTCCTGCGCTGCGTTGCGGAATGACAACGAAAAGGCAAATGCTAATGCGAAGGCAAAAGGGAGCTAACGGTTGAGGAGGAGGGCTTCGACGCGGTGGAGGTCTTCTTCGGTGTCGACGCCGATGGTGTCGAAGTCGGTGGGTTCGACGTAGATATCGATGTTGTTTTCGAGGAATCGGAGCTGCTCGAGGCGCTCGGTTTGTTCGAGGGCGCTGGGGGGCAGGGTAGGGAAGCGCTGGAGCGCGGTTTTGCGGTAGGCGTATAGGCCGATGTGTTTCCAGTATGGCGGTGCGTTGTCGACACGGGCATCGCGGTCGTACGGGATCGTAGCGCGGGAGAAGTAGAGGGCTCGGCCGTCGGCGGCGGTGACTACTTTGACGGCGTTTGGGTTGGCGATGTTCTCGGGACTGCAGAGGACTTTGAGGGTGGAGACTTCGACTTGCGGTTGCGCGAAGGGGCGGAGGAGCGCGGCGAGATGATCGGGTCTTAGGAGGGGCTCGTCGCCCTGGATGTTGACGTAGATGTCGGCGGGGATCTGTTGGGCGACGGCGTGGACGCGGTCGGTGCCGCTGGGCAGGTCGGCGGAGGTGAGCTGTATGGGCCAGTGGTTTTGGCGGCAGAGTTCGGCGACTTCGTCGGAGTCGGTGGCGATGACGACGCGGTCGAGTTGGGGGCAGGCGGTGGCGGCTTCGTAGACCCAGGCCAGCATGGGCCGACCGGCGATGGTGCGAAGGACTTTGCGGGCGAGACGCGTGGAAGCAAGACGGGCGGGGATGACGCCGAGGGCGCTCGCTGGCCGCTTTTCGCTGGGTGCGGAATCAAGTATGATGGTAGCTGGCTGTGCCGTGGCGATGTCTCTCATTCGAAGAGAAATTTTGTGCCGGCGTAACCCCTTTATACACATCGGCGGTGTAGCTCAGATGGTTAGAGCGACGGACTCATAACCCGTAGGTCGACAGTTCGATTCTGTCCACCGCCACCAAAGTGCTATGGTGCCTGCCAGCGCATTGTTACGGTTCGAGAGTATCATTTAGCTATATCATTTTCGGGGTGGGATGCGTCTAATTCCTGTGTCGTTCCCTGTGCTGTGCCGGGATAACCCCGTGGAGTCGTTCTAACTATGCCCAAGATTTCGAAGATTCTGCTGCTTGCCGTGTCGGTGGTTCTGGTCGTTACGGTCTTCCTTGGTGTGAACTCATCTGGCGTCAGCGCTGCGTCGGAGCCGCAGGATGGGGCTTATCGCCAGATCAACGTTTACAGCGAGGTGCTGCGGCACATCCAGACCGACTATGTGGAGCAGCCGAATATCGCGGCGGTGACAAACGGGGCTCTGCGCGGATTGTTGGAGTCGCTGGATGCGGACTCGAGCTATCTGACGGCTGAGGACTATAAGGCGTACAAGGCCGACAAGGGCGGCAAGGCGCAGGTGGGCATCAACGTTTCGAAGCGCTACGGGTATGCGTCGGTGGTTTCGGTGGTTCCGGGCAGCCCGGCGGACAAGGCCGGCATTAGCGATGGCGATATCATCGAGGCGATTGGGCCGGCCGATACGCGCGACCTTTCGCTGGCTATGATTCAGTTGCTGCTACAGGGCCAGCCGGGAAGCGAGTTGACGGTGTCGGTGGTTCGGCCGCGCAAATCGGCTCCGGACAAGATTGTGCTGACGCGGGTTATGCCGTCGCTGCCTCCGGTGGGGGAGACGATGTATGAGAACTCGTCGATTCTTTATCTGAAGCCTGGAGTGCTGGATCACGATCACGTGCAGCAGATCGAAGCGAAGCTGAAGAGCATGCCGAAGGCAGGGAATAAAAAAGTTCTGCTCGACCTGCGCGATGTGGCTGCCGGGGATATGGCGGAGGGGACGCGGCTGGCGAACTTCTTCCTGAAGGATGGCACGATTGCGATTCTGGAAGGACAGAAGGTGCAGAAGCAGACCTTTACAGCGGACGCATCGAAGTCGGTCAACGTGACTGCGCCTGTGGTGGTTCTGGTGAATCGTGGAACGGCTGGGCCGGCCGAGCTGGTTGCGGCGGCGCTGCTGGATAACAAGCGGGCCGATCTGGTTGGTGAGAAAACGTTTGGTGAAGGGGCTCAGCAGAAGACGTTTGAGTTGCCGGATGGCGCTGCGTTGATTTTGTCGGTTGCGAAGTATGCATCGCCGTCAGGCAAGAAGCTGCAGGATGAGGGCGTTACGCCGGGCGTGCTCGTGGCTTCGAATGTCGATCAGGGGCCAGTCGTCGACGATGATGCCGGCCCGACAGAGAACCAGGCGGCACCTGCCAAGCCCAGTGTGACGGTGGACGAACAGCTTTCGAAGGCGCTGGCTCTGCTGAAGAACAAGGCTGCCTAACGTAACTCTTTGTGGTGCGCTGTGGAACTGAAACGGTGGCTGTCCATGCTATCGTGAAGTTGCCGTGCCGAGCCTATACAGCCGCGAAAAAAAGTCTCCCGAGATTGACGAAACGCCGCGGTGGAGGCGGATTCTCCATCGCGCGACGCTGACTGGTCCGGACTATCCCAGCCGCCGCATTGCGAAGCAGGTTACGTTCTTCGCGCTGCTGGAGCTGTCGGCTGTCTTCGGTGCACTTTGCGGCTTGATGTTTGTTTATTCGATCGACCTGCCGCAGATGGATGATCTGGCGCGGTATCACCCGAACACCACAACGGAACTGCTGGATGTGCATGGGAAACCGTTTGGATCGTTTGCGCTGGAGCGGCGCGTGGTGGTGCCGTATGCGGATTTTCCTCCGGTGCTGCGAGAGGCGATTATTTCAATTGAAGATAAGAGCTTCCAGCGGAACTGGGGGGTGAACCTGTTTCGCGCGGTAGGGGCCGCTTACCGGGACCTGCATGATAAGGGGCGAGCGCAGGGTGCTTCGACGTTGACGATGCAGTTGGCGCGGAACCTCTTTCTGTCGTCTGAGAAGAGTTATGGACGCAAGATCCAGGAGATTTTTCTCTCGGTGCAGATCGAGCGGCGGTTTACGAAGGAGCAGATCTTCGAGCTTTACGCGAACCAGATTTATCTGGGGCATGGGACGTATGGGTTCGAGGCGGGGTCGGAGTTTTACTTTAGCAAGAAGGCGAAGGATTTGACGTTGACGGAGGCGGCGCTGTTGGCGGCTTTGCCGAAGGGGCCTGAGGCGTATTCGCCGCTGAAGTATCCCGATCGCGCCCTGAGGCGGCGCAACCTGGTGTTGAGCGAGATGCTTGATGACGGCAAGATTACGAAGCAGCAGGAGGAGGCGGCGAAGGCTGCGCCACTGGGACTGCATCTGGAGCCGCCAGCTAACAGCATCGCTCCGTACTTTGTGGAGGAGGTGCGGCGGCAGTTGGAAAAGCAGTATGGCGTGGAGCAAGTGCATGGGGCGGGGCTGCGGGTTTATACGACGCTCGATCTGGATCTGCAGATCGTGGCGAACAAAGCGATTCTCGAGGGCACCGCAACTTACGAGCGACGGCATGGTTGGAAGGGAAGGCTGGCGAATGTTGTGCTCCAAGGGACGGATGTTGGAAGTTATCGGCATCCGGATTGGGTGCAGCCGCTGGACAAGGGAAGCTATGTTCATGGCGTGGTGACGGCGGTGGCGGCGAAGAAGGTTGTGGTTAAGGTTGGTGTCGATCGACAGGCGGTGTTGACGCCTGAGGACTGGAAGTGGACGCAGAACCTGGATGGGGATAGCTTTCTGCGCGCGGGTGATGTGGTTTACGTGAGGGTAGAGAGCATTGCGCCGGATGGAGCGCTGCATACGTCGCTGCAACAGGACTCGGGCGCGCAGGCTTCGATGATGGCGTTGGATAACGCGAGCGGCGAGGTGCTGGCGATGGTGGGCGGCAGGGATTTTGCGCTGTCTCAGTTCAATCGCGCGACGCAGGCACAGCGTCAGGTGGGGTCGTCATTCAAGCCGTATGTGTATACGACTGCGATTGAGGCGGGGGCGAAGCCTACGGACATTATTGTGGATGGGCCGGTCACGTTCTCGTCGGCCAGTGGTCCGTATACGCCGCATAACTACGAGCCGAACTGGAAAGGGGCGATGACTCTGCTGGAAGCGTTTGCGGAGTCGAGAAACATTCCGGCGCTGAAGCTGGCGGCGCACTATGGCATTGGCCACGTGATTGAGACGGCTCGGCGGTTTGGGATCACGAGCAATCTTCCGATGGCCTTGCCGGTGGCGATTGGGGCGGCGGACATTACGCTGGCTGAGCAGGTGAGCGGCTACTCTGTGTTTCCGAACGATGGGATACGGATTGAGCCTCGTTATATTCGCAAGGTGACTCAGGCAGATGGGCTGCCGCTTGATGAGGCGCCTAGCCAGGTATCGGAGGTGATTCCGGTTGAGACGGCGCGAACGATGATGCAGTTTCTGCAGGCGGTGGTGCAGCACGGTACGGGCGCGGCTGCTTCGCAGCTGAAGCATCCTCTGGGCGGCAAGACGGGGACGACGAACGACTTTACGGATGCCTGGTTCATTGGGTTCTCGCCATCGGTGACTTGCGGGACGTGGATTGGTTTTGATGACCGCGAGACGCTGGGCGAAAAGGAGACGGGGGCTCACGCGGCGCTTCCGATGTGGATGGATTTTATGCGGGCGGCGATTGCGAATAAGCCGAATGAGGCGTTCGTCACGGCGGGCGCGCCGCAGAAGAAGCTGGATGTGCCGTTGAGTAGTCCGGCTGACAGGGTCAAGCCGTCGGTGCAACCGGCGGAGAAGCCGGACGAGTCCGATCCGGATGCTCCGGAGGGTGGCGGGGATGAACCGAAGAACGCTGCTCCTCCTGCTCCTGCGGTGCCTTCGAATCCTTCGAGTCCGTCGAATCCTTCGAATGGGCCGGGACCTGCTCCTGTTGCGGCTCCTGCTACGGATAAGTCCACACCGCCTGCGGGTTCGCACGCGTGGCGCCTGGAGGGAGCGGCCCGGCGAGGGAAACTACTGCACCAGCGACGCCCGCGGACGAGCAGAGGAACGGGGTGGCGAAGCCACCGCTCGACATAGAGTGAAATAGCGTTTCGCCTTCGCGACATCGCGGCCGATCTGTTCGCGGAGGGCCTCGGGATTTGGCCAGCGCATCTCCGGTCGAAGACGCCGGAGAAATGTCAGATTCAGGGGTGTGTTCTCGTCGAGCGCGATGGGATGGAAGTTCAGCAGGTGGGATTCGACGGCGAAGGAGTCGGCGCCGAAGGTTGGGCGGTTGCCGATGTTAGTGACGGCGTCGAAGGTTTCGCCGGATGCGATTGAGCCGACGGTCAGGGTTGTGATGTAGACGCCTTTCGCGGGGAGAAGTTCGGAATAGGGGGCGAGATTGATGGTTGGCACTGTGTAGCGTGTGCCGTAGCCACGTCCTGAGGCTGGCGTACTCAAAATGGCAAAGCTCCGGCCCAAGAGAGCGCGCACGTGGCTTACGTCGCCTTTGGTGATAAGCTGGCGGATCGTGCTGGATGAGATGGCGCTGCCGCGGATGGTTTGGGGGATGTAGACGCGGACTCCGAAGCCGAGCTCGCGGCCAAGCATCTCGAGGCTGTCGATGCCTGCCTTGGCCTGATAGCCGAAGTGAAAGTTTTCGCCTTCGTGGAGCTCGGTTACATGCAGAACCTGCTGCAGCACATCTGTGGCGAAGGCGCGGGCTGAGGTTCGGGAGAACTCATTAGTAAAGGGCAGAATGAGAACGGCGTCGATGCCGGTTGCGGCGAGCAATTCGAGTTTTTCGTCGAGCGGGGTGATGAGGGGCTGGCTTGATTCAGGGCGGAGGACGCGCGAGGGGTGTGGGTCGAAGGTGATGGCGATGGATGGGACGTTAAGAGAGTGGGCGCGGGCGACGACCTCGGCGATGACCCACTGATGGCCGCGATGGACACCGTCGAAGTTGCCGATGGTGGCGACCGTGGGACCGAAGTTGGCGGGGATCTCGGAGAGTTGGCGGAAGATCTTCATTGAGCCAATATCCTCTTGGTGCCAAGAAGTGCATCAACGCGAGATGCTGGAGCACCGACAAGCCCGGAATGGTGAGGAAGATTGTAGAGAACGGCATAATCCTCGCGAGAGTGCGGCCCCGCCCAGACGTAGTGTGCGCGGTTGTAATTTCTCGAGGCATCGAGCGAATAGAAGGCTTGCGATTCACCTTTCAAGACAAAAACTGAAAAGGGATCGTAGGTTGTTGCGTATGGTGCTATAGAGCCGTTTCCCCCGTCGCCGGCCATTACTTCCGACAACGCTGTCTTTCCGATGATGAATGCACTGTTCTGGCCGGTTGGTTGGAATGAAGTTACATCCAGCCCCTCGTGTTCGAAAACCTTGTATGGTATGCCGTCTGAGGAGAATCCGATCACGAGTAATGGATCTCCATCGTTCGGTCCACTCTGGGTGAGATAACTAATGAAAAAGAGAAGAGTATGAGGCTGCGAATATGCGGTGTACTCGCCTCGGAAAAAGTAGCGCGAGGGATGAAGTTGAAGCCCGTGTATTTTGTTCGGAAGTCCGGATTGGACCGCTTCTTGCGGACTTACTGGGATCCGGGCGATGGGGTTTTTCGGAAGAAATCGAACTTTCTTGCCTTCAGAATCAATCTCTATCGCACCGAAGTTGTCCTGACTCTGAAGTATAGGTTCGAACTTGAGCGATATGCTCTTCCCGGTTTCGGGCAAAAGGAGTGTGACGCGCTGTGCCGAGGCGGGATGGATGTGAGCGAGGAAAATCATCGTGAGGAGCTTGTATTTGTAGTTCACGATGCCTCCGGTGCGATTTCGAAGTTTATCTGCTGGCCGTCGTAGGCGAGGCGCATGTGGTTGGGGAGGGTGGCGTTGGTGGCGTTGTGGTCGAGGTCATGGCTCATGTGGGTGAAGAAGGCTCGCTTCGGCTTCAGATGCTCTACGATGGCGACTGACTTGTCGAGGTGCGAGTGACTGGGGTGGGGATCGCGGCGCAGGGCATCGATGATGAGGACATCGAGATTCTGCAGGAGGGGTATGCTGGCGTCCGGGATGTCGCTCATGTCGGTGAGGTAGGCGGCGCTGCCGAAGCGGTAGCCGGTGATCTCCTGCCGGCCATGGATTACGGGGATTCGCTGGAAGCAGGCGCCGAATAGTTCGAACCCAGCTCCGGGTGCAGAATCGATGCGATGAATCTGGACGCGGGCGCTAGTGGGGTAGCGGTCTTCCTTGCGAAAGGTGTACTCGAAGATGCGTTCGATGCTGTCTGCGGTCTCCTCGTCGGCGTAGACGGGCAGGTGGTCATGCCCACGAAAACTGAGCGGACGCAGATCGTCGAAGCCCATGACATGATCGGCGTGGCCATGAGTGTAGAGCACGGCATCGACGCGGCGAATGCCTTCGCGCAGGGCCTGAGCGTGGAAGTCGGGGCCGGTATCGATTAGCACGGTGCGGCCATCGTAGGCTAGCCCGATGGATGGACGCGTGCGGCGGTTGTGCGGGTCTCCATCCGGAGAGAGGGCCGAGGTGCATACGGCGCAGTCGCAGCCGAGGGTTGGCACACCCATTGAGGTGCCTGTGCCCAGGAAAGTGAGAGTGGCTTCCATCGTTTAGAGCAATTCTCCCGTTACTGCGAAGTGGAAGATCCTGCAGAGCGCCGTCATCCCTTTAGAGAAAACGGCCATACGTTTCAAGCACTTCGATATAGCCACGGGAGAATTGCTCTAGCGGGCCGTTTAGCGAACGATGCTTGGACCAGTGGGCCCGGGGCGTGCGCCGGCGGGTGCTTTAGCTGCGGCGGATCGCGCAAGGGCCTGAGTGATTTCGAGGAAGGCCATGCGCAGTTCGAAGAGCGCGCTATCGAGCAGACGGGCCTCCTCGGGAGTCAGGTTGCCCTTGGTCTTTTCTGCGAGCACGCCCAGCATGTCGATGCTTTGACGTGCGCCGAGGATGTCGACCTGGGGCTGCTGGCCTTCGTGGGTTGCGGCTCCGAGCTGCATCATCGAGGTCATGTAGATGGACTGCACCAGCTGCTCAAAGCTCATTGCCGGAGGGTGATCCATCCCAGGGTTGGCGGAGCGAATCGCAGTGTCGAGCCGGTCTGCCGTCATCTCATAGGCGCGGCGAGCCTGATCGTTCTCTTCGGCAGTGGGCGCAGGCGGCAGCTCGGGTTCTGCTTCTGTTTCGGGCGATGCGGCAGCGGGTTGGCTGGGCGGTTCGGCCGCCGCGGCTTGGGCTGGTGCCGGAGCCGGTTCGCGCTCTTCTCTTTCCGGGGAGGGATCTGCGTCAGGGCGCAGCTCGCCGTCCATAGTGAACTTGCGGCGATCGGTGACAACGAAGGGCTTGGTTTGCTCAGGCATGGTTACACTCTTTCAGAAGATTCAGATGCAGACTTCGGAGCCGATGGTGCAGCGGCTGAAAAGGGAAGCGATACGGGGACCGCGACTCCTCCGGAGTAGTTAAGTGGAAGGCCTCGGTCGAGAGCCTCGCGGCGAATATAGCCGAAGGCCAGCTGTACGATTGTGGCGTCGCCGGTGGGCAGGGGGATCGCAGCGACGGTGGTCAACTCGCCGACCTGCTTGCCGTCAGCGTCGAGGGGCACTCCGGCGAGCGGGTAGCTGGCCGTCGAGACGGAAGGCGCTGAATGTGCGATGCACATTGCCACGGGAGCGGATGCGCTCGACGATCTCCTGGCCCAGATAGCATCCTTTGGCGAAGTGCAGTGCGCGAGTCTGTCCGGTCTCTTGCGGCAGCTCGCGGTCACGGATATCGGTGCCGTAGAGGGGCGTTCCTTCGAGGATTCGAAGCCACTCGATGCTTTGTGCGTCGCAGTCTACGGCGCCGGCGTTTTGGAGAGCTTCGAGAAGTTTCGATGCGGTGTTGGCATCGGTCCATAGTTCGAAGCGCGGGATGAGGGGGCTCTCGGTGTGAAGCACGCTGATTGGAGTGGCATTCCAGGGCAGGGTTCGCTTTTGAAGGATTTCGAGGCCTTCGACGTTGACGCCGATCTGTGTCAGCAGGGAAGCGGCCTTGGGACCGGCGATCAGCAGGCCTGACTGGGAGCCGGTTTCATCGGCTAACTCCACGTCGTCCATGATGATGAAGCGGTCGAGGAGGGCCATAAGACCTGGTACCTGAGATGCGGTCGTTTCCATCAAGAGAGCGCCGGGTTCGGCAAAGATTGTGGCGTCGCCCTGTATGCGGCCTTGTACGGTCAGCAGGAAGTTATAGTTACCCTCTCCGTCTTTCAATTGCTGGATGGAGTTGGTAACCATGCCGTTGAGCCAGCGGACGCGATCTTCGCCGGTTACGCGAATCCAGCCGGTACGATCAAGCCGCGATACGCCGATCCGCTGGAGCAGCGCTGCAAGCTGTGCGGCGGAGCTGGATGTCGATGCGGTGTCGATTTCTGATTGTGCGGATGGGGCCATAGCGGGGTGATGAAGAAAACTCTCGTACACTTGATTATAGCGGTGGATTGAGAGGGTTATGTTGCGGCGAGCGTTTTGCGGTGGAGATGGAAGTGCAATGAAGTGGGTTGCGGGTTTTGCTCTATTTGCAGCCAGTTATGTGGCGTTTGCGGGGCAGGCGACGGCTCCCAATCCGAATCAAACGCCACCTGAGTCCACAGAACAGGCGCCCATGACGAAGGAGCAGGCGAAAGAGCTATTTCGCTCGGTGGATGAGATTCTAGATTTTGCCAGCAACGATACCAAATTGCCGATCGAGCACACAGTGAAGCGCAAACTGATTTCGCGCGATGAGGTTAATCATTACCTTAGGGAAAAGTTTGATGAGGACGAAGGCGCGAAGCGCATGGAGCGATCAGAGATTGTGCTGAAGAAGTTTGGTCTGCTCGATCGCGACTTCCATCTGCGCCCTTTTCTTCTCTCGCTGCTGACGGAGCAGATTGCCGGGTTCTACGACAACAAGACAAAGACTGTGAATCTGCTGGACTGGATCAAGCCGGACGACCAGAAGCCGGTGCTGGCGCACGAGTTGACCCACGCTCTGCAAGACCAGAAGGTTGGCTTGACCAAGTGGTCTTCGATCAGTCTGAATGGGCCGTCGCACAACGTGCAGGAGGACAATCGCCATCTCCAAGTGGATGAGGCCGACACTGCGCGCAGTGCTGTTGCCGAAGGTCAGGCGATGGCTGTCTTCGTCGACTATACGCTGCGGTCTACCGGACGAACGCTTGCGGATGCGCCGGATATTGCGGGCAAGTTGAAGGATCAGGTGGCCGATACTTCCGGCTCGCCGGTGATGGCGCGGGCTCCGTTGCTGCTGCAGGAGTCGCTGCTGTTTCCTTACGGGGACGGATTGAGCTTCGAGCAGGCGATCCTGGTGAAGGCAGGGAAGGAAGCAGCGTTCGCCGGTGTGCTGGCGAATCCGCCGTCTTCGAGCTTTGAAATCATGCACCCGGCGGCCTACATGGCGCATGCTCCGGTGCCGGTTGTCCATTTGCCGGATATTCATCCTCTGCTGGACGCGGACTATACGCCGTATGACATCGGCGTGATGGGCGAGCTCGATGTTCGTATTCTTGTCGAACTCTTCGGGGGCCGCGAGATGGCTGATGCGCTTGCGCCGGCGTGGAATGGAGGGATGTACTACGCGGCCCAACGGAAATCGGCGGTGACGCCTACGGAGAAAGAGTCGACGGCATCGCTTGGGCTGATTTACTACTCGCGTTGGAAGAATCGCGATTCGGCTCGTTCCTTTATGCATACGTATGCTGCGCAGATTCCCAGGAAATATTCCGGTGTTGTGGAGCGGACAAAGGACGAAGCGGATGACAAGGAGCAGGTGTTTTCGACGAGTGAGGGAGATATTCTGATTTCGCTCTCTGGTACGGGTGTATTTGTCAGTGAAAGCTTTGACCTTGCGCTCGCTCGCAAGCTGCGGAATACCATTGTCAGCGTGCAGGCCGAGGGGCCGATGAAGCAGGCGGCTGTGGAACAGCGGGAACCTGCTCTTTCCATGGCGCGGGCTTTTGCCTCTCTGGGCGCTGTCAACGCAGGCGCGGTGCAACGATATACTTCTAGAGGGTCAATGATACGGTCCACGATAAGTGCGGGCAGCGTTCACTAAAAGGGAGCACAGAGTTTGAAGAAGGCAGAGATTGGCATCATCGGAGGCAGTGGCCTGTACGCCATGCCGGGACTTACCAGTGTGCGTGAGGAGCGGGTGACGACGCCGTTTGGCGATCCTTCTGACGCGTTTATTCTTGGCGAACTTGAGGGTCGCAGCGTTGCTTTTCTTGCGAGGCATGGGAGGGGTCATCGCATTCTGCCGAGTGAGTTGAACTTTCGCGCAAACCTGTTCGCCATGAAGATGCTGGGTATCGAACGCATTCTTTCTGTCTCCGCGGTGGGCTCGCTCAAAGAGGAACACAAGCCGACCGACTTTGTGATTCCAGACCAGTTCATCGACCGCACTTACGCCAGGGCCTCTACTTTTTTTGGAGGAGGGATTGTGGCGCATGTTGGGTTCGGAGATCCAGTTTGCGCGACGGTGGCTTCTGTCTTCAAGACGGCTTGTGAAGCTGTGGGCGTGGTGGGCAAGAGCGGCGGGACGTACGTCTGCATGGAAGGGCCACAATTTTCAACCCGGGCGGAATCGAACCTCTATCGGAGTTGGGGCGCGGATGTTATCGGCATGACGAATCTCCAGGAGGCGAAACTGGCTCGCGAGGCGGAGATCTGCTACGCCACGATGGCTATGGTCACCGATTATGACTGCTGGCGTGAAGGCCATGACGATGTCACCGTCGATCAGGTTGTTGCGGTACTGCATCAGAACGCCGACAATGCGGCCAAGGTCGTGCGTGCTGCTATTGCTGCCATGCCGGCGGAAAAGCGTTGCGGCTGTGGCGACGCGCTCAAGTATGCCATTCTTACCGATCGCAAGGCCATTCCTGCCGAGGCACGTCAAAGGCTCGCGATCCTTCTGGATAAGTATTTGCAGTGAAGGCCTAGTTCCAGCCCGTAATTTTATCTGTATCTAATGTTGTTACACACTGTTTTTTGCTGTATTAAAAGGAGATTATGGCAATTCTGGTTGTAGGATCGGTCGCATTCGATAGCATTGAAACACCTCACGGTAAGGTGGACCACTGCCTGGGCGGTGCGGCGACGCACTTCGCACTGGCGGCAAGTTACTTCACCCCTGTGCGGGTCATCGCGGTCGTCGGCAAGGATTTTACGGCTGAGCACGAGGCGGTGATGACGCGGCGCGGCATCGATACCACAGGTATTGAGCGTTCGAATGGACTCAGCTTTCATTGGACGGGTTCGTACTCGGGGAATATGGATGTGGCCAAGACACTGGGCACGGACCTGAATGTCTTTGAGACGTTTGAACCGAAGATTCCAGACTCTTATAAAGACAGCGAATATCTTTTTCTTGCAAACATCGATCCGGTGCTGCAGGCGCGGGTCCGCAGCCAGATGTCCAAGGTTCGCATGGTTTGCGGCGATACCATGAACTACTGGATTGCCGATCACGCGGCTAACCTCGCCAAGGTGCTGCGGGAGCTGGATGTGCTGCTGATCAATGATGGTGAGGCGCGCATGCTGGCGGGCGAGAGCAATATCGTGTTGGCCGCTGAAAAAGTGCTTGCCATGGGGCCGAAGACGCTGGTGGTAAAACACGGCGAATACGGCGCCACGGCTTTCTTCAGCGATCGCTCCTTCGCTGATACAAGACTCTCGCGTCCATTTCGTGCGCCGGCGCTGCCGCTGGCCGAGGTCGTAGATCCTACGGGTGCAGGCGATTCCTTCGCCGGCGGCTTTTACGGCTACCTTGCTTCGCAGCCTAAGCTGACCCCCGCGGTCTTCCGCACGGCGATGTTCTACGGGGGCGTTATGGGTTCGTTTGCGGTCGAACGCTTCGGAACCGAACGTTTGCAGAACGTGAGCCGGCAGGAGATCGACGAGCGCTTCAATCTTTTCCGGGAGATCTCGCACCTTGAGCATGCGGGCGTCTAAGTCGTCCAGAGCCTCCAGGCTGGCGGCATCGGCTGTTACGGCTCGTGCCGCCTCCGCGGGCGCTGCGGCTGCAAGCCCGGACGAGGTTCGGCCTGCGACCCGTGAAGAGACGTTTCCCGTCACGTTGGGCGCTGTGCTGCTCTCGTTTGTCGCTTTGCTTCTTTCTTTTTCGCGCGGCTACTTGTTGTTGTATGGAGATGCGGTCGCTCATCTAGGCATTGCCCGTCGCATTCTTGATTCGCGCAATCCTGGGCTGATTCAGCTGGGCGGCGTGTGGTTGCCGCTGCCCCATCTGTTGATGTTGCCTTTTGTGCAGAAGCTCGAGTGGTGGCAGAACGGTCTCGCCGGGGCATGGCCATCGCTGATCTGCTACATCGCCAGCGTTGCCGGGCTCTATCGGCTTTCGCGTCACCTGCTGATGCCACGTTGGGCGATTGCGGCGACTGCCTTCTATGCTCTGAACCCTAATCTGCTTTATCTCTCGACGACCGCGATGACGGAGCCGTTGTTTCTTGCGCTCCTGATCTGGACTGCGCTGCTGACGGTGGAGTGCGTGGGGGCCATCCGCGCCGCTCGCCATGCGGTTGTCGCCCGGCGGCTGATCCTGCTCTCGGTCTTCGTTCTCGCGGCCGTTTATACACGCTACGATGGCTGGATCCTCGGCGCGACCGTGTGGTGTGTGGTCACGTTTACGCTGGCGCGATATCGTGAGGTGTGGCGTAGAGTCGCTCCGTCGTTCGTCTTCTTCACGACGCTGGTGGTTGCAGGGCCTATCAGCTGGCTGGCCTACAATCAGCACTTCTTCCACGATCCCTTGGACTTTATCCGCGGCCCCTACTCTGCGTCTGCCATTGAGAAGAAGACTGCGTCGCCCGGCCTGGAGCACTATCACGGATGGCACAGTCCTTTCTGGGCCTTCGTCTACTACGCTCGCACTGCGCAGGTTGATGCGGGTTTCTGGGAGACGGGTTTTCTTGTTATGGCTGCGGCTATTGGCGGTCTGGTCCTTGCTATCCGCCGCCGCCTGGCGTTGCCGGCGCTTCTGCTTTGGCTGCCGCTGCCGTTTTATATTTACTCCATCGCGTATGGCTCGGTGCCGATCTTTATCCCGCAACTCTGGCCGCACTCCTACTACAACTCACGATATGGAATGGAGATACTGCCTGCGCTGGCTCTGTTTGCCTTCGTCGCGGCGCAGTGGGCGGAGGGCAGGTGGAGCGGTTCGCAGCCGCTGGTGAAGAGGTTGATGCAGCCGATTGTTCTTCTACTCATCGCGCTCAATACGATTGGCATGATGTATCGCACGCCGCTTGTGCTCAAAGAGGCAATTAATAATTCGACGACTCGCGTCGGCTTCGAGAGTGCGCTTGCTCGCCAATTGCTTGCCTTCCCAAAGGGGTCATCGATTCTGATGTACAACTCCGACCACGTGGGGGCGCTCCAGTATGCGGGAATTCCATTGCGTCAAACCATTAATGAAGGAGACTACGACAGCTTTCAAGCCGCGCTTGCGGCGCCGGCCGAACATGCGGCGTACGTTGTCGCCATCGTCGGTGATCCCGTATCCACTGCCATCGCTGCGCATCCGGAGGGCCTTACGGAACTGACCATTTTGTGCACTACTGGACAGCCCTGCGCTCGCATTTATCAATCCGATCGTGTGCCGCCGGCTCAACCCAAGTCTTAAGCCTGCGTCACTCGAAATCCAACGCTAAGGCACAATAGAGACATCATGATTCCCTTCGTCAAGGCGCATGCCTGCGGCAACGACTTCCTTATCATCGAAGAGCCGCTGGCGCAGCGCCGCCATGGTGAACTGGCACGCAAGCTTTGTGCCCGAAACACGAGCGTTGGCGCCGATGGAATCGAGTTCCTGGAGCGTAAGGCTAACGGCGATTTTTTTCTACGTCTTTTCAATGCCGACGGTAGCGAGGCGGAGCTCTCGGGCAACGGTACCCGATGTGTCGCTGCGTGGCTGGCGAGGAGTGAGGGAAGGCAGAAAGTTGCATTGGGCACTCATGGCGGCCTGCGCACCTGCCACATCGTTGCGGCGGCAGACCCGGTGTACCTGATCGAGAGTGAGATGGGCGTTCCGCGTGTGATGCAGCGTACGATCGAACTACCTGGTGTGGGGAATGTTGCCGGAGCTATGGTGAACGTGGGGAATCCGCACTTTGTTCTGTTCGTCGAATCGGAGGATTTCAGCACACACGGATATACATGGCAAGATCTCGGCGCGAAGATCAGCACTGGCCCGCTTTTTCCTCATGGAACTAATGTCGAGTTCGTGCGGGTTCTCTCACCGACTGAGATTGCATTCCGGATTTACGAGCGAGGCTGCGGGCCTACTACTTCCTCTGGCACTGGCACCTGTGCCTCCTCTGCTGCGGCGATGGTGCTGCGTGGCGTTGATCGGGAACTTGCCGCCATTGCAGAGGGTGGGACGCAACGCACCGTTTGGCCCAGCAGCGACGCCGTTATGCGGCTTACCGGGCCAGCCGAGATTATCTGCGTTGGGGAGGCTTCCGCGCTGTGACGAACTCGTTGAACTCGGTAGTAAAGCCACCTGCGCTGCGTCGCGGCGCGACTCTTGCGGTTCTTTCGCCGGCGAGCACACCGAAGGCTGACCTGGTGCATCGCGGCATCGCTCATCTGCACTCGCTCGAGTACAAGACTGTTCTTGGTGCACACGCGCTCGATAGCGGACCACTTTACTACGCAGGCTCGATGGAAGATCGCCTGGACGATCTTCATGCCGCGTTTGCGGATCCCACGATTGACGGAATACTCTGCGTTCGCGGCGGCTGGGGATCGGCTGAATTGCTCCCGCATCTCGATGCTGTGTTGATTCGCTCCAACCCGAAAATTTTCATTGGATATAGCGACCACACCTCACTTCATTGCTGGCTGCACAACGAGGCCAGCCTTGTTACTTTTTATGGTCCGATGGCGGCTGCTGACTTCTCGCGAGAGAACGGTGTGGATCTTGCAAGCTGGCGGCACAGCCTGGAGGGAGACCGGTCGTGGTCACTTGGTGTGGAAGACGGCCTTCGTATTCTACGGCCCGGTCGTGCGGAAGGCCAGCTGAATGGCGGGTGCATCTCGATCTTCGCGGAGGCGCTCGGGACACCGTATGCTCCGTACATCGAGGGTGCCGGTATTCTCTTTCTTGAAGACATTGGCACGAAACCTTATCAGTGGGACCGTATGCTGCTTCATCTTCGGTATGCCGGTTTGCTGGAAAAAGCGACGGGCATTGTTTTCGGTGACATGCGCCAATGTGTAGCAGCCGATGAGGCGGACTACCTTGACCGCGCTATCCTTCATGCGCTTCGGGACTTTGAAGGGCCTATCGCCATCGGCTTGCGCAGTGGCCACGTGGGGGGCTCCAACATTACTTTACCGCTGGGTATTTCAGCTGCGCTGGATCTTACTGAAGCAGGGAATCCGCGGATGCACTTTCTCGAAGCAGCTGTGACGGTTTAGGCTTGAGCTCTTCGATCATGCAAACTGGCAAACACATTCACCTGATCGGTATCTGCGGCACGGCGATGGCTTCGCTGGCGGGAATGCTGCAGCTTCAGGGGCATCGCGTTACGGGGTCTGACACAGCCGCCTATCCGCCGATGAGCGATTTGCTCTCCAGCCTCGGCATTCCTATTCGCGAACCCTACGCGGAGAGAAATCTTGATCCGCGGCCTGATCTTGTTGTTGTTGGCAATGCTATTTCGCGCGGCAATGTCGAGCTGGAGTATGTGCTCGATCAGGGCATTCCGTTCTGCTCAATGGCATCGGTTTTGCATGATGAGTTTTTGCCAGGGCGTGAGTCGCTGGTGGTCGCGGGAACCCATGGGAAGACTACGACGACCAGTATGCTGGCGTGGATCTACGAGGTTGCTTCAAGGCGGGATCCGGCTTTTGCGCCGTCGTTTTTGATCGGAGGCGTGGCGGAGAACTTTGGCACCAGTTTTATGGTGCGGCCGACGCGGCCTTTTCTGCTCGAAGGGGATGAGTACGATACTGCATTCTTCGATAAGGGACCTAAGTTCCTGCACTATTTTCCCGATGCGCTGATCCTTACGCACGTTGAGTTCGATCACGCGGATATTTATGCCGATTTGCCCGCTGTGAAGACCGCCTTCAAACGCCTGGTGAATCTTGTTCCACGACGGGGACGGATCGTTGCTTTTGACGGGAGTGAGAATGTCGGCGAGTGTGTTGCGAAGGCGTTTTGTCCGGTTGAGCGGTATGGTTTTTCGGATGGTTCGCATTGGGGGGTCTCCAATCTGCGTCACGACGGTTCGCTTACGCGCTGGAGACTCACGCGCGGTGGGGCTGCCTTTGCCGAACTCAGCGTGCCGATGGCGGGGGAGCACAATGCCCTGAATGCTACGGCAGCAGCTGCTCTTGCCGCTGGCCAGGGCGTGCCAACGGATGCGATCGTTGAGGCTCTTGCGACCTTCAAGAGCGTCAAACGCAGACTTGAGGTTCGCGCTGTTGTCGATGGCGTCACGATCATCGATGACTTTGCGCACCATCCTACGGCTATTCGCGAGACTTTGCGCGCGCTGCGCGAGTCTTATCCCGGCCGGCGACTCTGGGCTGTGCTTGAGCCGCGGTCGAACACGCTACGACGGAATGTCTTCGAGCTTGATCTTGTCGAGAGCCTCGCGCTGGCGGACGAGGTTGTGATGGCTGCGGTGTTCAAATCGGAGAGCATCCCTGCGGCACAGCGTCTACATCCGGAACACGTCGTTGCTGCGTTGACCAGGCGCGGGACACCTGCGTCGCTTTTTGCTGATGCAGACGCCATCGTTGAGGCTCTTGCACCCCAGCTTAGAACGGGAGACGTTGTCGCGATCCTGTCCAATGGGGGGTTCGGCAATATCTACCAGAAGCTTCCGGCTGCGATTGCGTCGCGAAGCTCGACTACGCAAAACGTCTGACCTATTGGCATTCCCACGGCTGGGGTATGCTGAAAAGTGGTATGTTCGCCACCTTCAAACTGGTTTTCGTTTATCTCACACTCGGCCCGATTGCCGGAATTATCGGCATTCCCTATACGTTGATGGTTGGAGATATCAGCCTTCTCTACCGCGTCGCGATGTGGATCACGAATGCGGGTGTGCGTGCGGCTGGCATCAAAATCGAGATCAGCGGATTTGAGAATATTCCCGCTGGCCGCAGCTGCATCTTCATGAGCAACCATGTCTCCAACCTTGATCCACCGGTGGTGCTTCCACTGCTGCCGGGCCGCAGCTCTGTGCTGCTCAAGCAGGAGTTGATGAGCATCCCGATCCTGGGGAAGGCTATGCGCCTGGCGAAGTTTGTGCCTGTGGAGCGGGGCAGTCGCCGCGATGCGGCACAGGCGAGTGTCGAGGCCGCTGCCGACGCGTTGCGCTCCGGGCTGCATATTCTGGTGTATCCGGAGGGGACTCGCTCGCCGGATGGGCGACTTTCGACTTTCAAGAAAGGGCCGTTTTTTCTTGCGCAGGAGACGCAGGCGCCGATCGTTCCGATTGCTCTATCCGGCACGCAGACGATGATGCACAAGGGAAGCAATGCGATCGTGCCTGGATTGGCACGGATTCAGGTGCTCCCGGCGATTGAGCCGTCGAAGTATGAGACACGCGAGGAGCTGATGACGGCAGTGAGGAGCGCTATTGAGGAGGCGTTGCCGCCGGAGATGAAGCCGACGGCTATTTGACGATGGCGTTGTTGTAGCCGTCGGTTTGAAGCCGCTGGCGCATGGCGTCGGCCTCTTTTTTGTTGGCGAAGGGGCCGATCTGAACGTGGAAAAGTTTGTCCTGCGGTTCGTGCCGGATCGCTACGGTGTAGCCGCGACGTTTCAGGTCCATTGCCACGACATCTGCGTCCTCCTCATGCGACATGGCGGCAACCTGGACTACGGGAGAGCCGGGGGAGGGGAGCGCTGCTGCGACGGGAAGGATGCCAGCGGGCTTGGTCGCCGGTTTGGGGGTTACTTCAGCAGGCACGTTGGAGCGCGGGCTTGCGACCACTGCTTTAACCGGGGTTGGGGGTGGCGTAGTTTCCTCACTTGCAACGTTTGGGGAGTCGAGTGGAGGGATCGCCGATGGAGTCTCGGCAGCGGCTTGTCTTTCCGCCGAAGAGATTGAAAGGCCTGCGGGACTACCTGGCGCAGGTTTGGAACTGCTGTTTTCGGATCTTGTTGTCACTTCCGAAGAACCGCCGCTCACGGGCTGCGCGGATTTTCTGCCCATGGAGTAGCCGAAACCAAAGAAGACTGCGCAGAGCAGGGCGAGCGCGAAGAAGATGCCGAGGATGGTGGTAGTGCTTAGTGAGATCTCACGGTCCTGTTCGCCAGATTCGTAGAGATCGTTTTCTTCGTATCGCGTGTTCAAGGTTAAACCTTCTTCTCCAGAGTTGCGTCGGGAGTGAATGTCTTATTGAACAGGTTTATGAGCTCCATGGGTAGTGGGAATACGATGGTGGTATTTTTCTCGACACCTATCTCGGTGAGGGTCTGAAGATAGCGGAGCTGGAGGGTCATTGGTTGGGTGGCCATAAGTTGCGCCGCTTCAACGAGTTTGGCTGCGGCGTTGAATTCGCCTTCGGCGTGAATGATTTTGGCGCGTCTCTCGCGCTCGGCCTCGGCTTGTTTGGCCATGGCCCGGAGCATGGATTCGGGCATATCGACCTGTTTGACTTCGACCGAGACAACTTTGACGCCAAAGGGCGCCGTGTGGCCGTCGATGATGGTCTGGATGCGGACGTTCAGGGCTTCGCGGTGCGCCAGGAGACCATCGAGGTCGACTTCACCCAGTACCGAGCGGAGGGTGGTTTGCGCAAACTGCGAGGTCTGGTAGATGTAATTGGCTACTTCGATGACGGCTTTGGTTGGGTCGACGACGCGGAGGGTAATGACAGCGTTGACCTTAAGGGTGACGTTGTCGCGGGTGATGACGTCCTGCGGGGGAACCTCCATCGCCTCCTGCCGCAGGCTGACACGAACGATCTGGTCGAGGGGGCGGAAGACCCAGATGACGCCGGGGCCTTTGGCGGCCTCCTTCACGCGTCCCAGTCGAAAGATAACGCCCCGCTCGTATTCTTTCAGGATGTTGAGGCTGTTGATCAGGTAGAGGACGACGATGACAACGGCGAATAGGAGCGGGAGAGACATAAGTGGGAGACCTCTGGTGAGCGGACTTCGGTCACCGCTGCGATTGTAAGCCAACCGTTGCGTCTAGACCCGTCGCCCGGTTTAGAAACGCAGGAAGAAGCCTAACCCTGGCTCGTAGGTCGTAGTGTGCTGCTGGATGGTCAGGTAGTTGGTTTCAAAGTCGGGCGCTTTGAAAAAGACCTGGCGGTATTGCGCGCGAACACCGAAATGGGGCGATAGAACGGTGGTCTCTGCGCCGACCGAGACGAAGTAGGTCGCGCGGGCCTGTTCCGGCAGGGCCAACCCACCACCGGGAGTTGGTCGAAAGACCGTTGTGCCAGCCCCTCCTGAGGCGAAGGGGGTCAAGCCGAAGTACTGCTTTTTAGAATGGACGACATAACCGAACGTGTACTCGCTTGCGTTCTGCTGTACGCCGCCGTTTGGCTGTGAGCCAAAAGGGGTAAAAGTCTGGGTATATCGCGAGTAGCCGTAATTGAACTCAAGACCAACCCACGGTGACACTGTGTAGCGGAGGGTTAGCACAGCTCCCGCCGTATTGCTCGGGTTGAGGTTGACCGCTGTATGTGGCTGACCATTGACGGTCGCAAAGCCGTTAGAGTTCTTGTTAAATATGCCTACTCCGAGTATCCCAAGGTCGATGCGGGAGAGTTGCTTGTCGAGAGCCGGATTCGTTGAAGCTGTTTGCGCTTTAGCGGTTGATCCGGCCGCGTTTAGCAGCAGGCAAAATAAGACACTCCGGACACACGACTGGCGAGACACATTCAACATCAAGACGAAACTCCCTTTTCGAAAACTACCGTCCTTCTAGTCTACTCTGGCGTGGACGTCGGCGGGTGTTGCGCTGGAGATTCAAACGGTATCGTGCGCTGGCTCTACGATTAAGACGAGACCATCGATGCTGCGGACGTAAACCGCGGCTCCGATGGCCAGGGATGCCTGTCCGCGCAATGAGGCCTGCCAGAGTTCGCCGCGAATCTCCACCTGGCCGGCGGGGTTGAGCGGGGTGCGCGCGATGGCCTTGGCGCCGATCATGGCCTGGGGGCCGGTGAGGACTTTGCTTCGGCGCGCGCGCAGGGCGATCCAGGCGAGGCCGAAGGAGATGGCTCCGAAGCCGAGGCCCGCGCCTACTGCAGTCGCGGTGTGGACGCGAAGCTCGGGGATGGGGCCATCGACGAGGGTGGCGAGGCCGAAGACGAGGCAACCGATTCCGACCGTAGCGAGCACGCCGTGGGCGCCGTACTTTGCTTCGAGGAGCATCATGACGAAGGCGGCGAGCAGGAGAACAACAGCAGTGTGGCGGATGGGAAGCAGATTGAGGCCGAAGAGACTAAGCAGAACTAGAAGGGTGCCGATCGATCCGGGGACGACGGTGCCGGGAACGTTGAACTCGAGATAGATGAGCAGGCCGCCGAGGACGAGACACAAGACAGCGATGTCCGGATTCGTGAGTTTGCTGAGCAGCCGTTCGCGCAGGGAGGGTGCGATGGTTACGATTTGTGCGTTTTCAAGATGGAGGGTTTGGCTTGAGCCGTTGAAGCGGTGAATCTCACGTCCGTCAAGTGCGCGAAGCAGCGAGGAGTCATCCGCCGATTCGATGTCAATGAGTTTGAGTTTGAGGGCTTCGTCGTCGCTGTAGGATTTTGAGTTGCGGATAGCGTCTTCAGCGGCTTCCACGTTGCGGCCGCGGCGTGCAGTATAGGAGCGGAGGAAGGCTGCAGCATCATTCTCGATCTTCTGTTTGAGGATGGGATCAATCTGGCTACCTTCCACAATCGGGTGAGCGGCGCCGGCGTTGGTTCCAGGGGCCATGGCGGCTACGTCTGCAGCTTCGAGGAGGAAGAAGCCCGCAGAGCCGGCGCGACTGCCGGGCGGCGAGATGAAGATGACGACGGGGACGGGAGAGTTTTCTATGGCCTGGACCATGACGCGGGTTGATTCGAGCAGACCGCCCGGCGTGCCCATGGAGACAAGGACAAGTTGGGCGTGTTGGCGGACAGCCTCCTGAAGGCCGCGCTCGAGATAGTCGGCGGTGATGGGCTGGATGGTGTCGTGCAGAGTGAGTTTGATGACGACTGGGTTTGCGGCGTCGGCGGAGAGAGTTACAGGCAGCCATGAGACGGTTATCAGGAGCGCAAGGACGGTTTTGACGAGGCGCCTCATGGGAGGCTCTGTCCTCGCGCCTGCAAGGCCTGTCGCATGCCCTGGGCTGCGGTGTCTTTGGGCTCCAACTGGAGCGCTTTGCTGACGTTGGATGCGGAGGATGCCATCTCGTTCGCCTGCAGATCGAGGCGAGCGAGTACGAGATAGGCGGGAACGTTGGGATGCAGGTTGAGTGAAGTTTGGGCCTCTGCGCGAGCCTCGGTTGTGCTTCCACTGCGTTCGCGCACCTGGGCGAGACCGGCATGGGCGACGGCAGAGGAGGCATCGGCGGCGATGGCGGCCTGGAACTCCTGTTCGGCTTCGGGGATCAAGCCCTGAGCGAGGTAGTCGTGGCCGAGCTGGGTGTATTGTGCGGCCTGCTCGGCGGGCGGCAGCGCGGCCAGGCGGACTGCGCGCATCTGGTCAAGTTGGAAGGCGGCCTGGCGGAACGAAGCCTCCGAATAGGTTCGGCGAATGCGCTCGAAAGGTGCGAAGTCTGAGGAACTCGCGGCAGTTGCCGCCGGCTTGGCCGCGGAGGTGATGTGCCGGCCGGCGTTGATGTTGTTTTTTAGCTCCGTTGCCTCCGCGTCCGCCGGGCGAAGCTTGAGCGCCAGATCGACCTCGCGCTGTGCTCCAGCGAAGTCGCCACGGCGCAGCAGGGCAACAGCGATGTTGTAGTGATAGTCCCCGTCGTTGGGGTCGGCGGTGGAGGCGCGTTGAAATAGCGGAACGGCATCGTGGCCCTGGCGGCTGGAGGCGACGGCTTGATTGTTGACAACTTCCGGAAGTGGAAGTCTGGTGGCAACGAAGGCAAAGGCTGATTCGGCCTCGGCGTACTTCCCTGAGTTGAAGCGGGCGAGACCGATGTAGAAGTTGGCTTCGAGGGCTCGCCGGTCGGTATGAGGGATTTTGGCAAGTGTTAGTGCGGCCCCGTCGTAGTTGCGCTGGGCGAATTCTGCCTTACCCAGGGCGAGGAGCGCCGCCGGATAGTTAGGCGTGTCGAGTATGGCCATCTGCAGACGTTTAATTCGTTCCTGCGATGTGGTTGCGTCGGTGCCGCGGATGTAGTTTTCAAAGGCGCTGAGCTTGACGCCTCCTGAAGCGGCAAGAAAAGTCTGCTGGGCTACATTGAAGTGGGGATCGATCTGCCGCGCGACTTTCCATGCGATGGCGTTTTCCACGTCGAAGAGGCGAGAGAGTTCGCTTGAATCTTCGACCGGCTCAGACAGGCGCAATCTGTTGACCTCCAGGACCTGAGCTTGTACGGCGATCCGGCCGTTGGTCACGGTGTAGCTGCCTACGATCACGAAGTCGGCGTCGAGGGTCTGGGCGATGCGGATTGTGGTTGCGCGCGAAGGTCTGAAGTCAACGGGAAGGCCGAGGTGATCGAGAGCATACTGCCTGTCGTCGCGAGTGATCGTCAGGAACCCTGCCGAGGTAAGGCGCTGGTTGAGCGTGTCTGGAAAGGAGCTGCCGACCCAGGCGAGGTTAGTCTGTCCGGTGCGGTTGTCAAAGGGAAGGACAAGCACTACGCGGCCGCCGGTTGCTGAAGTTTCAGGGTCCGATGGGGTTTGAGAAGATCCCGGGAAAGTGGCCAAGAGCAGCAGCAGGGCGGACCATCGTGTCTGGAACAGCCGGCGAACTTGAAGTGGCCTGATCACAGATATGAGTATAGAGCTTCAATGCTCCCGAGACTGAACCAACGTAGCTTCGACGATGCGAGGGAAATGGATCACGGCGGCCCACTCTCCTTTGCGCTGGGCCTGCCAGACGACGTCGCCGTGCAGCAGAGCTGCGACCTCGCCGGGGGAGAGATCGCGGTGGAAGTCGAAGTACTTTGTGTCCGCGGACTGGTTGCCGCGTCCCAGGTTGATCTGATTGGATGGCGGGTCCCACTTGGTTGAAAAAATGAAAGCTACGTCATAGCTTCCTGGGTCGGCTGCAGCCTTCTGGATCTGGTCGATGGCGAAGTTTTGAATGGCGACGGTTTTGACCGGATGGTTGGTGTATCCGAGTTCGGGGCGATTGAGTTCGGAGGTGGCTGGCCATGCGGTGAGAACGGTGGCCTGGGGATAGGCCCGGTCAATGAAGTGGATGGCGCGCTGATGGAGGACGACGAAGTCGCGATAGGTGAGGTTGTCTTCCGGCGCGAAGGCATAGGGCGGGTTGATCCAGATGCCGGCAAGGAAGGCCGCGGCACTGAGAGCAGCGACAGCCCACCATTGGCGGAGATGACGATGCCAGATGGCTACGCAGACGAGGAGGATCAGCGGGTACATCGGGAGCAGATAGCGGGTGAGCAGCGCCCCGCCGAGGATAGAGAAGGCGATCCAGTTGGCGAGAAGGACGACCGTGATGGCTTTGAGCTGAGGCTTTGGGATTGCCGGCGGCGCAGTGGAAGAGACGGGGATGAGGAAGACCGCTATCGCGCAGATGACGGGAACGAACATGTTCATGTGGGTCGTCAGGTGGAGGAGGCGATGCCAGAGGCAAAGAGCGATGCGGTAGGGGTCGAGGTTCGCTGTGGCGTTGTAGCGGAGGAACTCGGGGTTGCCGAAGACGAAGCCGGTTTGGTGGTAGTGATAGGCGTACCACGCAATCAAGGGAAGGATTGGGGCGAGAAGGACGCAGAGCCAAACGGTGTGGAGTCGTCGCAAAATCCGTTCGTGTCGATCGCGAATAAGAAGGAGTGCTTCCCAGATTGCTAAGGCAAATGGCGTGACAATCGTTGTCTCTTTGGAGAGAGCAGCGAGGGAGAACATAACGGCGGTATAGAGACGCTTCCTATACGTGCTTCCTGCGAGTGTTAGGCGACCTTCGACAGAATAGACCGAGGTAGGGCGGTCGAGATAGAACGAGAGTCCCCAGAGGGTGAAAGCCGCGGCGAAGATGTCCGCGTGGGCGAGTGTGCTTTGCGCGAACCAGATCGGGTAGATCGCGGTGAGGACGACGGTAACTGCGGCGACTGCGGTGTTGGTGAGGTTTTTTGCGAGTTTGAAGACGCCGAGCAAAGCAGCCGCCGCGACCATGCAGACGAGGGTGCGGGTGCCGCTGACGACATATCCGGAGAGATGCCACCAGGCGGCCAGGAGGAGGGAGGGGAGGGGTGGGTGGGCATTGGTGACGGTGGTCTGCGGGATCAGGGCGCCGGTGCGGAAGAAGTCCCATGCGGCAGGGATGTAGTAGCCGGCTTCGTCCCAGAAATAAGGGAGGCGGAGAAGGCGATAGTGAGAGAGGTAGACTCCGACGAAGAAGAGCGGGTAGAGCATCCAGAGAGGGATGTCACTGGTCGGCTGCTGGGCGTCTTTTCCTGCTCTGCCTAAGAAGGGCACGCTTTAGTTAACGGGTCCGCCGGACTGGGGAAGCTGTTCGAGAGTGATGGCGCCGAAGGTCTGCTCGTATTGCGCGAGATTGTGGCCGAGCACGTTCCAGAGGGCTTTGGCCTGTTGCGGGCTAAGGTAGATGCCCTGGAAGTTCTTGACGGTGAGCTCTTCGGCGCTTTGCTGGCTCATGGTCCCGAAGACGAGGAAGAAGTCCCAGACGCTCATTCGGACCTGCACGCTGTTGGCGTAGCCGTCGCGGTAGTCCTCGGTGCTAGTGAGCTTGAGGGTGGGCTGATCTTGTCCCTGTTGGGGCTGGTTTGGGTTCTGCGGGCTCATCGAATCTCTTTCGGGTTGGGTTGTGGTGCGAATTTAGAAGAGTCTGGTGCGGGAGAAGGGACTCGAACCCCCACGGATTTCTCCGCTTGGACCTAAACCAAGTGCGTCTGCCATTTCGCCACTCCCGCAATCTTCATTTCAACAGGGCGATGTTGTCGGAAGATCCACCTGCCACAACTAGCCTATGGCAAAGGGGATTCGATTGCAATGCCATGTCCGGGTCTGGTTGAGACTAGAACGTTTAGTGTTTGATGAGCCACATGACCCAGCTTGCGACGATGGTGCCGCCGACGAAGAGAGCGAAGCAGAAGGCGCCGAAGCGAATCATCATGCGAGGTTCGGTGCGCTGGGTGATGCCGAAGACGACCGAGGTAAAGAGCGAGAAGAGAAGGACTGCTCCGAAGTGGGAGATGGTCACGAGCGCTTCCTTCCGGTGGCCAGCGAGTGGGCGTCGACGGCGGAGATGATGTTGAGCAGCCCGGCTACGACCATGAACTTCGTGCCGTAGTCAGCGGTTGCTACCTGCACGGTGACCTGGCCGAGGTCAAGCACGCGGGCGAGAACGTAGAGCAAGCCGTTGCCGAGGTCGCCGGCGAAGTTGAGGATGTCGAGCAGGTCGCCTGTGTTGGGGGAGTAAATCTTGCCCTTCAACGCGAGGCCGATACAGAACATGGCCACGATCGAAACCATCAACAGGGTGCCACGGATCCATTTGCGGAGCATGAGGTGGCCTGCGCCGGGGATGAGCCATCCGGCGATGAGAACCATCATTGGAAAGGAAGAAGATTGCGCGCGGGTTTGTGCTGAGACGTCGGTGGCCATTTGCTTGTTTAATGATAGCAGGATGGTTGGAGCAACGACAGCAGACAGGAGTTTCAAAGTTGGCTACTTGGCGGATGAGGTGGAGGACGAGGGTCGAAGCTCCTTGGAATCCTGCTTCAGATAGCTAGCGAGCGCCTCGTACTGGTTGGTCGGAATAAAGTTGACTCTGGCAGCGATGGCGGCCTTCCAACGCAGGACGACTGCCTCGCGCGAGCCGAAGTTGTAACTCATCCCCCAACCCTGATCTTCTGCGGGAGTGAATCCATCCAATGCATAAAAGCGGACCCAATACCCCAACGCATGCGCATGGTCGACCAGAGCGCGCAGGCGCTTGTTATCGGCTTCGGTCCAATCGCCTGCGCCGGGCGCTCCGCCTTCTTCAACGGCGTACCACGAGCTGTTCCACCAGCGCCTGTAGTTGGTGGGCTTCTCGCTCAGAAGTTCCTCAGGGCTGACGGTGACGGACCAATGCACCAGCTGTTCCTTCGTCATGTTTTGCGGTGTGGGGTGGGTGCGCGCCGAACCGAAGAGACGCAGGTGGGCACCGACAGGCAAAGCGTCGTAGAAGACCTTCTGCTGTTCGTCGGCCTCTTCGGTGACTACGAGGATTGGTTTGCGTTCGATCGGTGAGAGCTTTGTGGGATCGCTTGTCTTCACCGCAGTCGATAGCCATTCTTCATGCTGGCCGAGCACCTGCCACACAGCCTGCAGCAATGCAGTTTGATTGTCTTTGAAGTCGAAGTGCAGAATGATGAGCGGCCACTCGCTGCGTTTGTTTTCAGCGATGATCCTTTGGACAACCGGGCTTACCTGTTTGAAGAAATAATCTTCCAGGGTGGGCTCGGAGCCGGTGGGGTGAGGGGTGTGGGAGACGACGACTCGGCCCTTGCCGGTGGTTGCGTCGACGTACCAGGCGAGATCCTGTTCGATGGATACCGGAAAGCCGGAGTTAAGAGCGCGCTGAATGCGGTCGTTCCACTGGCCCTCGTAGGGATAACAGTTATGCGCATCCAGTATGGGTTGGTTGTGGTTCAGAAAGTCCAGGTTTGGCCCCTGCGCCAGAGCGGGCAGGACGAAAGTCGCCAGAAGGGCGATGAGTGCGATGGCTTTGTGACGCATGCGGTGTTCCTTTTCGGTTGCGGGCTGAGCTACGCCCTGACGAGTTCGGTCTGGATGCGGCCTGTGACCTCGGCTTTGCCCTTCCGGGTGATCATGTCGACTTCGCTGCGGACTCCGAATTCGCCGGGGAAGTAGAGGCCGGGCTCGACGGAGAAGCAGGTGTTGGGGAGGATGAGGCGCTCGTCGTGGGTCTCGAGGTTGTCGAGATGCGCGCCGTTGCCGTGGAGTTCGGGGCCTATGTTGTGGCCGGTGCGGTGGGTGAACCAGTCGCCGAAGCCGGCTTTGCGGATGAGGTTTCGTGAGGCGTCGTCGGCCTGCCATCCGGCGATGGGCTGGTTGGCGGCGAAGGCGTCCTGCACGGCCTTGATGGAGGCGTCGCGGGCGTTGCGGACGGTGTGGAAGATGAGTTGTTCGCGCTCGGTGGGCTCGCGGCCAACGACGCCGGTCCAGGTGATGTCGTACCAGACGGCGGTGGGGTCGGCTTCTTTTGGGTTGCTCGGGGCCGCAAGCTTGCCCCAGATGTCGATGAGGACGAAGTCGCCGGAGCGGATGGGGCGGGAGTTGGCGGCGGTGGGTTCGTAGTGGGAGTCGGCGGAGTTGGGGCCGGCGGAGACGTTGGGGCCGTGCTCCCATACGAGATTGGCGCGGGAGAGGCCTTCCTGAAGGTACTGCACCATGGCGTATTCGGTGGCGCCGCCGTTGCGGGCGCGGGTGCCGATCTCTTTCCAGGCGGCTTCGAGGATCTGGTCGATGTGCTTTTGCGCGACGTAGTGGGTCTCGAGCTGCGCATCGGTGAGGACGGCTTCGAAGTGGCTGACGAGGTCGGCGGAGGTGACGGGCTCTTTGCCGAAGGAGCGGAGGAGTTCGATGGTGCCGGCATCGACCATGGAGACGTACATGATGGCGTTGCGGGGGGAGTACTGCATGGCGATTTTTGTTGCGCCGGTTAGGAGGGTCTGGAGTTTGGATTCGAGCTCCTGCCAGGAGGAGTAGGCGGTCTTGGCGCCGGGGAGGGTGTCGAGGCGGAAGGACTCGATGCGGTGGACGAGTTTCTTTGGCTCACCGGTGGCGGGGATGAAGTAGTACCAGCGGCGGGTGACGTGCATGTGGGGGTCGAGGCCGAGGATGGAGTAGGCGAGGGGGTCGCGGTGGTGGTGGTCATAGAAGAGCCAGCCATCGACTTTATTTTCGCGAAGGGCGGATTGGATAGCGGCGAGGTCGAATTTGGTCTCGCTCTTTGTCTCGGTGATGGTGGTCGGCATGTACCCTCCCCCTCCTGGGTGAAAAGTGTGCAAAGTCTTCAAACCAGAAGACATGAGTCTGGACTTGTTGGTCAAGTCTTCTGCGGCTTAAATGCGAAGGCCCGGCTTTTGGCCGGGCTTGTTTCGCTGATTTAAGGTTATCAGGCGTGTCAAGGATCTATGTGCAAATGTGGTCGAATTCGTCGCGGCATAAGTTGTGCGATGACTTGGGTGCCGCACCTCTCGCGTGCAAACGATTAGGGATTTTCCCAGTAGAAAAGCGTCTTGCGTCCTGTTCCATTGAGTAGGAACAGTTTCTGGTAAACCTGACGACATCGTCGCGTGCCGCAAGGTTCCTGAAAAGATAAGGAGAGCACCGATGAGAGTTAGAAAAATCGCTACATGCGTCGCAATGATCCTGCTGGCTACCGGTTTGGCAAGAGCTGGCGATTCCCCTGACGAGAAGCGGGACAAAACTCGAAAGATGTCTACCAAGACTCTTCAGGATCTGTACAAACTTCAACCCGGAGCTCAGGCGGCAATCCAAAAGTCTGCCGGTTATGCCGTGTTCGACAACATGGGGACGAACCTGTTTCTGTTGAGCACGGCGCGTGGATCAGGAATCGCCGTCGACACCAGCAGCAAGCAGGAAACCTTCATGAAGATGATTTCGGCCGGCGGCGGTCTTGGCGTCGGAGTGAAGGACTATCGGGTGATCTTCGTGTTCCAAAACGATAAGGCGCTGAGCAATTTCCTCAATTCCGGCTGGTCGGCTTCAGCGCAAACGGACGCGGCAGCCAAGGCAGGGGACAAAGGGCGGAGCCTACTCGGGGGCGATTGAGGTATCTCCGGGGGTTTGGGTCTATGAGATCACCAAGAATGGTCTCGCGCTGCAGTTGACCCTGCAGGGGACCAAGTACTACAAGGACGACGACCTCAACGGAAAATCCTAGCTGCAGGTGGCGAAATGCAAAGCCACAAAATCATCTGATGAACGTGTGCGCGGCACAGAGGGGGTGCCCATCTCCCCGCCATCTTTGTGATTTTCTACTCTCAGTCGAGATGGCGGTGTATGCTTCCGACCGATATGAAAATTGAGTGGAACCGGCGGGAGTTTTTACAGGGAGCAGGATCGGCTTTCGCGGTGGGAGCGGCAATGGCCGGGGCGCCGGGTGCTGTGAAAGCGCAATCGCCCGCGGTTTCTACCCACGACGATGAAGTCAGTTGTATTACGACGACTGCAGAGACACCTTGGCAGGCTCAGGCGCTGGCGAAGCCGGGGTGGCGGTGGGATGCGCTGAATCTGAATGTTGATTTGGCGGTGACGGCGCAGACGATGGAAGGATTTGGCGGGTGCTTCAATGAGCTGGGTTGGACTTCCCTTAGCAAACTGAGTGACGGGGATCGCGAGAGTGTTTTGCGGGAGCTGTTCGATCCGGTGGCAGGGGCGCGGTTTTCGCTTTGCAGGATGCCGATTGGGGCGAATGATTTTGCGTTGAAGGCCTACTCGTATGACGAGACGAAGGGCGACTTTGAACTGAAGCACTTCAGTATTGAGAACGATAAGGCGACGCTGATTCCGTTTATTCATGCGGCGCAACGGTATCAGCCGAAGCTGCGGGTGTGGGCTTCGCCATGGTCGCCTCCGAGTTGGATGAAGCGGAATGGATTTTATGCGGAGGCTGCGGGGCGGGCGGGGATGAAAGACAACGGGATTCGGCCGGACCAGGTGGGGCATGAGGGCGAGGATATGTTCATCCTGGAGGAGCCTTATCTGGCGGCTTATGCGAAGTACTTCGGGCGGTTTGTTGATGCGTACAAAGCTGAGGGGATTCGGGTGGGGATGGTGATGCCGCAGAATGAGTTCAACTCGGCGCAGAATTTTCCGAGCTGCACTTGGACTCCGGCGGGACTGGCGAAGTTTCTACGGCACCTGGGGCCGGAGATGTCGTCGCGGGATGTGGCGGTGTTCTTTGGGACGCTGGAGCGGGGCGATCCTGAAGATGCTGGAGTCGGTGATGGCCGATCCGGAGGCGGCGAAGTACATCAGCGGGATGGGAGTGCAGTGGGCGGGGAAGAATGCGCTGCCCGCGCTGCATCGCGAGTTTCCGAAGCTGGTGGTGTATCAGTCGGAACAGGAGTGCGGGGATGGGTCGAACAGCTGGAGCTATACGGGGTACTGCTGGCAGCTGATGAAGCATTATCTGTGGTCGGGGGCGGGTGGGTATCTGTACTGGAACATTTCAACGGACCAGGGTGGGATGAGCACGTGGGGATGGGCGCAGAACTCGCTGGTCAGCGTGGATGGGGGGCGAAGAGCTTTCGCTATAACCACGACTACTACCTGATGAAGCACCTGAGCCACTTTGTGGAGGTGGGGGCGAAGCGGGTGGAGACTACCGGGACTTGCGACGATGCGCTGGGTTTTTTGAATCCGGATGGGGGGCTGGTGTTGTTGCTGCGGAATGAGCTGCAGGGGGAGAGGTTTGTGGAGATTCGTGCGGGTGGGCGGATCGCGACGGTGAGGTTGTTGCCGGATTCGATCAGTACGGTGACGATGCGGGTTTAGCGGAGATTTTTGAACGGCAAGGGCGGCGAAAAGCCAAGACAAAGGCAAAGGCTGAACGCAGAGGTGCGCTAAGGTCGAACGCAGAGGTACGCAAAGAAAACGCGGAGAAAAGCAAAGGCCGGGATCGCTCCCGGCCTTTTTGCGTTGGGTTCGATTTGGTTAGGCGTTGACGGAGTGTTCTGCGGTTGAAGCGGCTGCTGCTGCGGCTTCGCGCTCCTTTTCGGCCTTCTCTGCTTTGCGGGCGGCGGCGGAGTTCTGGCCGAGTTCGGCGGCGAGTTTCTCGGTGGTGAAGGCTTCGATGATGTCGCCGACCTGGATGTCCTTGTAGCCTGCCAGATCGATGCCGCACTCCACGCCTTGACGGACTTCGCTGACGTCGTCCTTGAAGCGCTTGAGGGAGGCGATCTTGCCCTTCCACAGCTCGGCGCCTTCGCGCATCAGACGCACCTGATGGTCGCGGCGGATGAGGCCGTCGGTGACGCGGCAACCGGCGATCTGACCGACCTTGGTGATCTTGAAGACGTTGAGGACCTCGGCGCGTCCGGCATAATTCTCCTTGAAGACGGGCTCGAGGAGGCCGTACATCGCCTTGGTGATCTCGTCCTGCAGCTCGTAGATGATGGAGTGGAGGCGGATCTCGACGTTTTCGCGCTCGGCGACTTCGGCGGCCTTGCGATCGGGCCGGACGTTGAAGCCGATAACGACCGCGTTCGATGCTGAGGCAAGGAGGACGTCGGACTCGGTGATGGCGCCGACACCGGAGTGAAGGACGCGGACGCGGACCTTCTCGGTGGACATGCGCTGGAGCGAGTCGGCGAGGACCTCGACTGAACCCTGCACGTCACCTTTGAGGATGAGGTTGAGGTCCTTCATGCCGGCCTGCTTGATCTGCTCGGCGAGACCTTCGAGCGAGACGCGGGAGCTCTTGGCGAGTTGGGCTTCGCGCTCCTTCATCTTGCGGTACTGAGCGATGCCCTTGGCCTTGTCGCGATCCGCCATGACGAGGAAGGTGTCGCCTGCATCGGGCATGCCTTCGAGGCCGAGGATCTCGACCGGGGTGGAGGGGCCGGCTTCGGTGATGGCGCGCCCACGGTCGTCGAACATGGCGCGGATCTTGCCGAAGGTGTTGCCGACGATGTAGCTGTCGCCGGTGCGGAGCGTACCGTTCTGCACGAGGATCGAGGCGACTGCACCGCGGCCACGATCGAGCTTAGCTTCGATGACTGTGCCGACGGCGGGACGGTCGGGTTGGGATTTTTGTTCGTTGACGTCGGCGACCAAGCAGATCATCTCTTCGAGCTTGTCGAGGTTGATGTGCTTCTTCGCGGAGACTTCGACGAACTCGGTGTCGCCGCCCAGGTTGGCTGGTTGCAGGCCGCGCGTGGCGAGCTGGTTGATGACGCGCGAGGGGTTGGCCTCGGGCTTGTCGATTTTGTTGACCGCGACGATGATGGGCACGTTGGCGGCGCGGGCGTGGTCGATGGCTTCGAGCGTCTGGGGCATGACGCCGTCGTCGGCTGCGACGACGATGACGACGATGTCGGTGACCTTGGCTCCGCGGGCACGCATGCGGGTGAAGGCTTCGTGGCCGGGGGTGTCGAGGAAGACGATCTCGCGGCCGAAGGCAGGGGAGTCGGGCTTGGTGATTTTGACCTTGTAGGCGCCGATGTGCTGGGTGATGCCTCCGGCTTCGCCGCCAGCGACGTCGGTGGAGCGGATGGCGTCGAGGAGCGAGGTTTTGCCGTGGTCGACGTGGCCCATGACCGTGACGACAGGCGAACGGACAATCTCGACCATGCCGGTGGTGTCTTCGAGGAAACCTTCGATGGCTTCGTTCTCCAGTTGCTCTTCGACGGAGATGACAGTGGCGTCGGCGCCGAACTGGCGGGCGACGTCTTTGACGAGCTCGCCTTCGAGGGACTGGTTGACGGTTACGAAGACACCCTTCATCAGGAGGGTGGCGATGAGGTCCTTGCCGCGAACGTCGAGTTTTTCGGCGAGGTCTTTGACGCTGATGCCTTCGGTGACCGTGATGGTCTTGGTGATGGGCAGGGGCTCACGGGAGAGGGTTGGGCCGCCGAAGCGTGGTGGCGGCTGGAACCCCTTCATCGGGCCTTCTTTTGTCTTCTCGTAGCGTTGTCCGCCACGGCGCTGGCCGGGGCGTGCCGCGGGACGCATGCCGGTCGGCGGGGCTTCGCCAGTGACGGGAAGGGCTCCGGGTGCCCCGCCGGGACGGGCGCCGAAGCCGGGCCGCGCACCAAAGCCTGGACGTGCGCCGCCGGGGGTAAATCCAGGGCGTCCGGGGGCTCCGCCAGGGCCGGATGGGCCGCCGGGGAAGGTGCGGGTGGGGTGCATCGGACGGCGTGCGCCGGGGGCGGTCTGTTGCGGCGGACGCGAGCCTGGGGCGCCGGTGGATTGTGGACGGGGGCGCTCGAAGATGGGGCGGCCGCGCTGGGGGACTCCCGGCGCTGCGGCCGGCGCGGTGTAGATGGGCCGTGGGCCGGTCTGCGGCATGATGACGCGGCGGACCGGGGGGGCCGTTGGGGCAGCGGACTCTGCCGGTGCTTCGACTTGAGCGGCTGCGGCGGCCGCCTCAACTGCGGGCGATGCAGCAACGGCGGGGGGCTGCGGTGCGGCTGGGGCAGCGACTGCAGGGGCCGGAGCGGCGGCTGCGGCTTCAACGGTCGCGGCCGGCGGAGGTGCAGGCTTGGCTACTGGCGGAGCGGCGACAGCGGGAGCAGCAGCCGGAGGTGCGACGGCCACTGGTGGACGTGCGATCACGGGACCGACCGGAGGCTTGCTCGCGATGGCCGGGGCCGATGGGGGAACGACGATGTTCGCCTGCGGGCGCGGCTGCGGAACGATGCGACGGGGCTGTGGAGGGGCGACAGTCTGCGATGAGGGCTGAGTCGGGGCAGGTGCTGCTGCGGCGGGCGAGGCAGCCACCACTTTGGGCGCTGCTGTTGCCGGAACGGATGCAGGAGCCGCAACGACGGCCGTCGGGCGCGGCGGCGCGGCTTTGGCTGCGGCCTCGGCCTGCTTGCGCTCGAGGATGGCTTTCAGGGCGTCGCCGGGCTTGGAGACCTTGGAGAGGTCAAACTTCGGCTTCGTATCGGCCGGCTGTCTGCTCGCGGAGCTGCTTTTGCCGCCGTTCTTGAAGTACTCCCGGACCCTTTCGGCCTGGTCGGCTTCGATGGAGCTGGAATGGGTCTTTCCCGTCACGCCGATTGCTTCGAGTGCGTCCAGAATTGGCCTGCTCTTGACTTCCAGTTCCCTTGCCAGATCGTTGATTCGAACTTTGCTCATCCGTCCCTTTTCGTTTTTGCTGCCCTGCGCGCTTAGCTGTTCATATCAGCCTCATGGAGGGTTGAATCTTTATTGTAAGTGTTACCCCTGAAATTGCAGACTACGCGACCCAGGGAACTGTTTGTTACGTGACTGAAGCGGCTAGCCACGGTCTTTTCCGTCGTCAATACCTTCGTCGGAGAACTCCTGGCTGTCGTTGACCAGGGTGTCTACGGTGTCGTTATTGAGTTCAATTCGTTCTTCGCGAGCGTCGGCGTCGCTGAAGGCGTCGATCTCTGAAGCTTCGTCCTCGAGTTGAGCGATGTCTTCAACAGAGAGCTCATTGATTTTCTTTGCTCTGCCCGTTCCGGCCTCTTCGGCCAGAATGGCTTCGGGTGTTTTCTCCAAGGAACTCACCTCTTCCGGTTCGGCTGCGACTGCGGCAGCAGGTTCGGGACGCTCCTCGCCCTCTTCGTATTGGCCGAAGTAGTGGCGAACGGCGACGGAGATCTTTTCAACGGTCTTTTCGCCGATGCCGGGGACCTCTTCCAGCTGCTCGGGGGTCATGTCGGCGAGGGCTTCGACGGTGGTGATGCCGGCGGCGATGAGTTTTTCGAGGACAGCTTCGCCGAGCTCGGTGACCTGTTCGATCGGCGTGGTGGGGCCGCCGGACATAGCCTGCATCTGCTGCTCGACCTCCTGACGCTTCTCCTCTTCGCTCTTGATGTCGATCTTCCACTGCAGGAGCTTGGCGGCGAGGCGGACGTTCTGGCCCTTCTTGCCGATGGCGAGCGAGAGCTGGGTGTCGTCGACGATGACCTCGATCTGCTTGTCGGCGAGGTCGGTGATGGAGACGCGGCTGACCTTCGCGGGCTGCAGGGCCTTTTCGGCGAAGGTGGTGATCTCTTCGGAGAACTCGATGATGTCGATCTTTTCGCCGCGCAGCTCGCGGATGATGGACTGCACGCGCATCCCCTTCATGCCGACGCAGGCGCCGACTGGGTCGACATCCTTGTCACGGCTCATGACGGCGATCTTGGTGCGTTCACCGGCCTCTCGTGCGATGGCGCGGATGGTTACAGTGCCGTCGTAGATCTCGGGGACCTCGGATTGGAAGAGGTTCTGAACGAGCCCTGGGGCGGCGCGGGAGACGATGACCTGCGGGCCTTTGGCGGCGCGGTCGACGCGGAGGAGGACGACGCGGACGCGCTCGCCTACGGCGAATTGCTCGAGGCGCGACTGCTCGCGCTTGGGCATGCGGGCTTCGGCTTTGCCGAGGTCGAAGATGACGTCCATGGGCTCGAGGCGCTTGACGGTCGCATTGAGAACCTCGCCGGCGCGGTGGTTGTACTCATTGAAGACAGTGTCGCGCTCGGCCTCGCGGACCTTCTGGAAGATGACCTGCTTGGCCATCTGGGCGGCGATGCGGCCGAGGGGGGTGGTGTCCTTGTAGAAGCGCAGTTCTCCGCCGACTTCGACTTCCGGGGCAAGTTCGCGGGCCTGCTCGAGGGTCATCTGGTTGATATCGTCCTCGACCTGGTCGGGACTTTCGACGACGGTCTTGAAGACATAGGCGCGGATCTCGCCGGTCTCGCGGTCCATCTCGGCGCGCATGTTTTCCTGGGTCTTGTAGTATTTGCGCGTGGCCAGCGCAATGGCGTCCTCTACGGCGCCGACTACAACCGCCGGTTCGATTCCCTTATCGCGGCTTAACGTCTCAATTGATTGATACAGAACACTTGCCATTGTTCACTCGTCCTTCACTCTTGCCCGATGTTCTGGGTTTGTTACTGTTTGCCATCGTTTCTGATGCTGTTCGGGTAAGACTGCAAAATCCTTGGATTCTGTCGTGCTAAATCTCGGCGACCAGATTGGCCTTTTCGACGTTTGCGAGAGCGATCTCAACGGTCGATTCGGTCGTCGCCTTCTTTGCTTTGCCTTTCTGTTTGACGGCAGAAAGGTCGATCGTCAGTACGCCGTCTGAGAATTTGGTGAGACGGCCTTGCCACTGCCTGTTCCTGTTGACCGGTGTGAAGGTCTGAAGCTTGATCAGACTGCCTTGAAACCGGGTGAAGTCCTGGGGCCGGAAGAGCTTTCGTTCTAAACCCGGCGAGGAGACCTCGAGGGTATAATCCGCCCCCGGGATCAGGTCTTCTACGTCGAGTACCGTGCCAAAATCCTGCGCGAACTGCGCGCAATCCTCATGGGTGACGCCAGAGAGCATCTCGACTGGCACGCCCTTCGGCAGTTCTGATGTTCCGGCTGCCGCCAGCTCAGCCAGCTTTGCTCGTTCTGCTGCGTTCTTCTCTATAAAGACCCGCAGGGTGCGAAACTTGACGCCGCCCTGAAACTCGAGATCGACCAGCTCCAGGTTGTGTGAGGCGGCGACACGTTCTGCGGTTGCTCGAATTTCATCTAACTGTACTGCCATAATCTGTGCTTCCGGTTCATCTTGCTGTCATAAACAGGATGCTTTTTAGAGCAAATAAAAAGTGGGCTTTGGCCCACTCATCTCTTCCGTCAAATCACCGGTGTGCTCACGGCATACTCTTACGACGGAACAAAATCGTCTGCAATCGTGATGATACAACGATCATTCGAGGAATTCAACGGGGTAGGGGCCGGATGGGGGCGGCGGAGTGAATCGCCCATTGGAAACAAGCGGCGGAACGGTCGCGTCACACTAATCGAAGTTGCGACGAATTGGGGTATTATCGCGGATAAATACGAGAAGAATTAGAAGAGGAGTACCGTCCGTGCGAGATAACCTCAAACTACGTCCCGCTGACGGAAGCGGCGTCGGGCAAGCTCAGGGCCTGCATTCGTGGAGGTTGCTCGATCTGTTTCGGGACGCCACCTCTCCGATGCTGACCCGCGCGGCAATTGTCACGGCGATTGCATGGGTGCCGTTAGCGATTCTTACGATGTTTCAGGGGATGCCGGCTTTCCTGTCGTTCCTCACCGATTATGCTTCGCTGTCCCGTTTTCTGATCGTTATTCCTGTACTGATACTGGGTGACCGGCCTCTGCAGGCCCGCTATTCGCTGGTAGCACATCACTTCGAGTTATCTGTGGTTTCCGAGGCAGCGAGGCCCCGATTTCAGGCATATTGGAGCTCCTACGAGAGGGTCAGGGATTCGGTTGCGGCTCGATGGATATTGTTGATGGTGACATATGCGCTGGCGGTTTGGCTGAGCGATTATTTGAGCCCGCAGGGCGCCGAATTCATCGCCTGGTGGAGGGGAGACCACGGGTTCCGGTTCTTCTCGCTGGCCGGCACCTGGGCCTTGTTTGTCAGCTATCCGATTCTGGTCTACTTAACGCTGTTGTGGATGTGGAGGCAGCTCATCTGGGCAGGGTTCCTGCGATCGACAACGCTGTTGGACCTTCGTCTCATCGCGGCTCATCCGGATCATCTGGGAGGGTTGGGATTTCTGGAAGCCTCGCTGCTGGCACAGCTCCCTTTCAGCTTCTGTCTTGGAGTAGGGTTGGCTGGAGCCATCGCGAACCGGGTGTTTCATGAAGGGCAAAAGGTGTTGGCCTATCGCTTCCTGGCGCCTGTCCTGATCGCGATCGCACTGCTGATAGCCGTGGCTCCGTATTTTTTCTTTACACCAACCCTGATGCAGATGAGACGCCGGGGCATGCTGAAGTACGGCGCACTGGCGCGCGCGGTAGGGGAACGGTTTGAACAGAGATGGCTGGACCGCGACGATACGGTGGATGAAAATGCTCTGTCGGCACCGGACTTTACCGCCACGCGTAGTCTTTATGGGGTGGTAAGCAACATCGACGAGATCCGGGTCGTGCCAGTGGCTCGGATCAATGTCTATATGTATATTATTGCCGCGCTGATTCCGTGCATTCCGGTGGTGATTGCGGCGATACCATTCAATATTCTGTTGAAGGCTGTGATGAAGCTGTTGGTTTGAAAAAATGGGGCAGCCAATTGGCCGCCCCATTCCATCGCCTTAACGGTTCCCGCCGTTTAGATGGCTTCGTTAAGACCTTTGTTGACCAACACCTTGACGTCGACACGCTGGTTGATATCGCGTCCTTGGGGATCGGAGTTGGTGGCTGCGGCATGGGACGCTCCATAGCCTGCGGGCGTCAGGATGCGTCGCATCGGCACGTTTGCCGAGTTGCGCAGGTAGTCTGTAACTGCCGCGGCGCGCGCGTCGGTGAGTTTCTGGTTTTCGGCTTTGGTTCCAGTGCTGGAAGCATAGCCGGCGACTTCAATCATGTAGTTTTGCGTCGACTTGGCGTCGGCGGCGAGCTTGTCCAGCGTGGCTTTGTCGTCTGCGGACAGGGTAGCCTTGCCGGTGTCGAAGAAGAGCATCGCTTCGACGACGGTGTTGTAGTCGCCGAGATCTGACACACGTTTGTTGACCATCGAGACCGCCTCGGCGTCCATAGCTGCTCCGGCGACACCAGCGTTGGCCGTACTTTGCGCCTGGTTAGCCGAGGATTGAGCTGCGTTGGCTGAGGACTGTGCTTTACCGGCAGCGGCGACGCCCTGATTGGCGGTGGTTTGGGCATTGGCCGCGGCAGACTTGTTGGCTTCGATCTGCTGTTCTTCGGCAACTTCGACGGCAAAGGTGTCGGGATTAAAGGTCACCTTGTTGGCGTCCAGCTGACCTTTGCTATTGCCGACTCCCTCGGCAGTGATGGTTAAACCCGGAACCATCGCGGTGACGTCCATGTCTGCGCGGCGGAGGCGGAATGATTTTTCGCGCTCGATCTTGGTGTTGTCGGTCAGGTTGACGATAACCGATGTGCTTTCCTTCTTCACATTAATGGTGACCAGGTCACCGTTGCGGGAGACGATGGTGCCGGTGACTTTGCCCTTTTTGCCGGCTTCGAATTTTTTGGTTGGTGTAGACGCGTGAGCGAGGCTGGCGATCATCAGGACGATGGCGGGAAGATAGATGAGTCTTAGCCGCAGTGTTTTGCTAGTGATGAGTCTCATTGAATTCTCTCCGATAAAAAGTCTGGATTCGTTTGCATGACGCCGTTAAGCCGGACGATTCCGGCCGGCGAGCAGTCTCTGAATCGGCCCAGGTGCCGACCAGATCACACTGTCGACCTAAAGTTAGCTGTGGCGGGGGATGGTGACAACTAGCGTTAATTACAGTCCCGGGATGAAGTTGTAACAGGTGGCCTAGTGCGAAATTTGGTGGCTCGTTTTTATGTTCCTTCTTGGTCGGGCACCCACTCAAGACGTTGGAGCAGTTCCTTAATGCTCTATTAACGTCGCCTCGTCGAGGACAACGCTGAAACCAGCGCATTGTCATCTGTTTAGCAGTGCTGCCGAGCCTGTGAGGGAGAAGATACGCGTGTGAAACTTTGCCGAAATTGAGTCACCGAAGTTGCTATGAGTTGTTGCCGACTCTACAATCAATCAAATCCTGCGAATTCAGGCTTGCTGCTAGCATGTCCCGCCGCCTTTTAACCGTCACAACTGGAACCTATAAAAATTATGATTAGCTCCCCCGTACCCGAAGCCCTTACTTTTGATGACGTTCTCCTTGTTCCTGCCTATAGCGAGGTTGTTCCTACGCAGGTGAGCACACAGACGCAGTTGACGCGCAATATTACGTTGAGTACCCCGCTGATGTCGGCCGCGATGGATACCGTGACCGAGGCGCGGCTGGCGATTGCGATGGCGCAGCAGGGCGGGATGGGTGTCGTGCACAGGAACTTGTCGATTGAACAGCAGGCCGGGGAGATCGATAAGGTGAAGCGGTCGGAGAGCGGGATGATCGTGGATCCGGTGACGATTGCGCCGGAGCAGTCGATTGCGGATGCGCTGGAGGTGATGCGACGGTACAAGATCTCAGGCGTGCCGGTTACGAAGAATAAGAAGCTCGTGGGGATTTTGACGAATCGCGATCTGCGGTTTGTTTCGCGGACGGATTTGACGATCGATTCGGTGATGACGAAGGAAAACCTGATTACAGTACCGGTGGGGACGACGCTGGAACAGGCGGAGAAGATTCTGCACCAACATCGGGTGGAGAAGCTGCTGGTGGTGAATGATGAGTATGAGCTGAAGGGCTTGATTACAGTCAAGGATATTCAGAAGAAGCTGAAGTATCCGAATGCTTCGAAGGACTCGCAGGGGCGGCTGCGCGTGGCGGGGGCGATTGGGGCTACGGGGGATTTTCTGGAGCGGGCGGCAGCGCTGGTGGCGGCGCGGGTGGATGCGCTGGCGATCGATTCCGCGCATGGGCACTCTTCGCGAGTGCTTGAGGCGGTGCGCGAGGTGAAGAAGCGGTTTCCGCAGATTGACCTGATGGCGGGGAATATCGCCACCTATGACGGTGCGATTGCGCTGATGGATGCGGGAGCGGATGCGATCAAGGTGGGGATTGGGCCGGGGTCGATCTGCACGACGCGCATGGTGACCGGGGCGGGGATGCCGCAGATTACGGCGATCTCGGAGGCGTATCGCGCGGGGAAGGAGCGGGGGATTCCGCTGATCGCAGATGGCGGGATTAAGTATTCCGGCGACGTGACGAAGGCGATTGCGGCGGGGGCGAGTGTGGTGATGATGGGGTCGCTGTTTGCCGGTGTAGACGAGAGTCCGGGCGAGACGATTCTGTATCAGGGGCGGAGTTTCAAGGCTTATCGCGGGATGGGTTCGCTGTCGGCGATGGCGCAGGGGTCGGGGGAGCGGTACTTCCAGGGCAAGGACGATATGGAGGACGCCGCGAGTACGGAGCGGCCGTCGTTGACGGCGCGGGAGAATGGGGGCTCGAACCGCCTGGCGAAGTTTGTGCCGGAGGGGATTGAAGGGCGGGTGCCGCACCGGGGACCATTGGAGGGGATGGTGTATCAGTTGGTGGGTGGGTTGCGCTCGGGGATGGGGTATCTGGGTTGCGCCACGATTGCTGACCTGCAGGCGAATGCGAAGTTTATCCGTATCTCGAATGCCGGGTTGCGCGAGAGCCATGTGCATGATGTGATCATCACGCGTGAGGCTCCGAACTATCACGTGGAGTAGGTGAATTGATACGGGTTAATTGCCCGGAGTCGGAAATTCAGGCGGTGCCGAAGCGCTCGGCGGAGCGAGCCTTTGCTTTTGCGGCTTCTTCCTCGCGGCTCTTGGGTGGGGCGGTGGTTTCAAGCGAGTGGAGGAGACGCGCGCAGACGGCTGCGACCTCGTCGATGGCTGTGTTGAAGGCTGCCTCGTTTGCTTTGGAGGGTTTGTTGAAGCCGCTGATCTTCCGGACGAACTGAAGAGATGCGTTGCGAATCTCCTGGTCGGTCACGGGGGGATCGAAGTTAAAGAGATTTTTGATGTTTCGGCACATGCTGGAATTATAGGCAGCCGTGCTTGACAAAACTATCCGGCAAGCGATGCCCTCGGGCAGCTCTCGACATTCGAAGTCCAGACCTAAAGTATCCCAATCGAAGACTTTGCGTACTTTTTGATGGGAGAGGGGTGCCCGTTCCGTGTGGAGCGATTTCTGCTTGGTTTGCTTCAGGATTTGTCGAGAACCATGGCGTCGAAGCGGTGGCGGATGAAGAAGCCTGAATCCCGGTAGAGCTTGACGGCTTTGTGGTTGGCCTCGGTTACGGTGAGGGTGATGGCCGCGAACCCGAAACGGGTGAGGTGGTTGATGCAGTGCTCGAGCAATGCGAGACCGAGACGTTGCCGGCGATAGGCCGTGGTCACGCAGAGTTGCGTGATGTGGGCGACGTCCCCGGCTACGCGGGAGCATAAGAGCATTCCGATCAGCGCACCGCTCCGTTTGTCGCGGAGCACCCAGGAGGCTTCAGGATCGAAGACTCCGCAGCCGGGGAAGCGGACGATGTTGTGGAGGAAGCGCAGGGATCCGTGCAGAGAGCAGTACTGGTCGTTGATGCGGGCGTCGATGTGCCCGATGTAGGACTCATGGATGAGCTCTGCGGCAGCCTGGTAGTGGTCGCCTGACCAGCCGCGGAGTTCGATGTGGGCGGGCAAGTTGAAGGTGGGGGCTGGTTTGTGCGACGGCGTGAGGTTGTACTCCATGAAGAGGCGGGGGTACATGGTGAAGCCGGCGGCGAGGAATGGCTCGTCGATCGAGCCGGCTTCGTAGAGGAGAAGCTGCGACTCGACTCGCTGGATGCCGGGGGAATGCTGCAGGAGTTGGAGCAGCTGGTGGAGCAGCGATTGCGTGATTTGAAGCATCTGCGCGGGGTCATTCGCGGCAGCGAAAGCATCGCCTACGACTGCTTTCTGGCCTTCGTAGACGCAAAAGGTGAAGCCGCAGATGCGTCCGCGTTCGAGCGCAACAAAACCTGGCAGGATGCGGGAGTCAAGATATTGGAGAAGAAGCTCGGTGGAGCTTTGGTAGTTCCAGCGCAGACGTTGCTCCCAGAGGCGCGACTCGGCTTCCAGCAGCGGTCGTAACTGCCGTGCGGAAAAGTGGCGGAGGTCGAGAATCTCGAGTTGGGTCGCGACTGTCATGCCTTCGTCCGAGAGTATTCGTTCGAGCTTATAGGAATTTCGATGCGTATGGGGAAGCGATGATGCTGGGGAGTATCGGTGCGCTCAATGTACTACAGGGTCACATGGGTCCCTCATCAGGGCTTCGGGTAGACGCGATAGACTTCGAGGCCCTGCGATTCGTAGAGGAAGAGCGGCGTATAGATGCGTCCGGAGAGCCAGCGGTCGAGGTCGGTGGTGTCGTTAGCGCGGACGACGAGGATATGCTCAGCGGCGGGGACACCGTCGGTCTCGTAGTGGATCATCGGCTGATTGCGGTAGAAGGCCAGGCCGTAGTCCATATCGCGCTTGATGGAGTTGGTGGCGACCAGCTTTACGTCCGGGGCATCGCGCTGGATCTCGCGGGCCAGCGGGCGGGCGGAGTAGTTGATGTCTAGTTCTTTTCCATAGAAGCCGAGTACGAAGACGAGGGTAGCAAGGACAGGGATCAAGGTTGCGTTGCATATCTGAGAGACACTCCAGCGGGAGACGATGAAGAAGACAACGGCTCCGAAGAAGAGTGCGGCGGCGGCGGCGATCAACAACCATTGCACGGAGGGAACGAGCGTCTCGTACTTCATGTGCTGGGGGGCCAGGACAAGGACAAAGACCATGACGGCACAGAGTGCAGCGTGGGACCAGAGCAGCCATTTTGGCAGGCCCTCGCGACGGATGCGGTTGAGGTAGTCGGCGGTGAGGATGGTGAGGGGCGGGATGGAGGGGAGGATGTAGCCGGGGAGCTTCGATCCGGAGAAGGAGAAGAAGACGATGGGAAAGAGGGTCCAAAGGACGAGGAACTCGGGAAAGGCGTCGCCGGCGCGGGTGTGGCCGAGGTAGCGGCTGGGGTTGTGGCGAACCTTCCACTCGGCGATGGAGACTTCGATGGAGTCGACGAGAGCGCGGATGGCGATGACCGTCCAGGGCATGAGGCCAATGAGCAGGACGACGACGTAGTAGAAGAAGGGTTGGTGGTGCTGGTAGCGGTTGGTGGCGAAGCGTTCCAGATTGTGTTCGAGGAAGAAGAAACGGTAGAAGGTGGGATTGCGCTTCTGGACGGCGATGTACCAGGGCAGCACCATGATGAGGTAAAGCGTGACGCCGGGCCACCAGATGGTGCGGCGAAGGAGAGACCACTCGCGGCGCAGGCCGGCGAAGAGGAGGATGATACTGAGGGCAAGGAAGGGGGCTACGGGGCCTTTGGCGAGCGTGGCGGCGGCGCCGAAGAAATAGAGGTCGAAGAGCCAGAACTTCTTGCCGGTTTCGTACCAGGCGTACCAGCCGAGCATGCCGATGCAGAACGGGGCCGCGAGCTGCATGTCGGTGGAGGCTCCGCGGGCAAAGGCGACGATGGCCACGCAGGAGACGGTGATGAGAGCGGCGTCTAGATGGCCTCCGGGGCGGAATCGCCGCATGTGCAGGAAGATAAGAACGACGAGGGCGAGGGTGGCGGAGGAGGAGGGAAGGCGGGCAGTCCAGTCAGAGACGCCGAACTCTTTGAAGAAGCTCATGGCGCGCCAATAGTATAGGGCGGGTTTTTCGAGCCAGGGCTTGCCGTAGAGGATGGGGGTGACTGTTCCTGCCGAGATGCAGTGAATGGAGTTACGGATATCTTCAACGCGCAGGCTGCGAGGGACCATCTTGGCGTTGACGTCGTGGCAAGCATTGGAATGCGCGGTGAGCATCTCGCGGGCGATCTGGGCGTATCTGGGCTCGTCCGCGCCTACGAGGCCGAGCTGATCGCCGCCAAAGATGGGGACAAGGCCATACAGAAGGAGGAATCCGGTTACGGCAAAGAGGACGATGAACTCCCGCAATGTCTCCGCGCTGGGCAGCCTGTGGCGAAGCCATTGGATGGCTGCGTGCTCGATCCTTTGGCCGGACGCGGTAGGTTGTTGACTATCGTTCATTTATCGGTTTATTTATCTGGGCGGAGCGAGACAAGGCTATCAGAGTCCTGTCCGGAGCTGAGTGAGGATGCGCTCGGTGGCCACGCCTAGAGGGCCGTCTATGGTGCAGCCGCTGGCGCTGCGATGGCCGCCACCGCCGAAGTGCTCGGCGATCTGGGCTACGTCGAGCTTTCCTTTGCTGCGAATGCTCAGACGGAACTGACTGGCATCGGCTACTTCGCGTAGAAAGACAGCGGACTCGACGCCGGCGATGCTAATGAGGTAGTTGACTACGCCTTCGCAGTCTTCGGCTACGGCGCCGATACGATCCATATCTTCGCTGGTAACCCACGTCCAGGCAAGATCGCCTTCGGTCTGGAGATTGGAGAGGGCTATGCCGAGAAGGCGGATTTTGCTGGCGGGGTTGGAGAGATAGATGTCGCGGGCAATCTGGCTGGGGTTAGCCCCGCGGGCGGCGAGATGGTGTACCAGAGCGAAGGTGTCTGCGGTGGTGCTGGAGTAGGTGAAAGAGCCGGTATCGGAGAGGATGGCAGCGTAGAGACAGGTGGCCATGGTGGGAGTTATGTCGACTTTGGCCGCGACGGCGATGCGGTAGATCAGAGCTGCGACCGCGCAGGCGTGCTCGTCGATCCAGTTGATGGAAGCGAAGGGGCGTCCGCTGGCGTGGTGGTCGATGTTGATGAGGGTACGGTTTTCGAGGCCGAGGAGGCCGGTGCGGGCGATGCCGTCGCATTCGAGGAGGATGGCGGGGGTGTTTTCGCTGGGGTCTACGTCGTTTGCCGAGGGGGTGTGATGGATGCGGTCGAGGTTGGGCAGGGCGCGGTAGGTGGAGGGGATGGGATCGGCGAGGATGATGTCGACCTGGCGGCCGAGCTGGTCGAGGACCTCGGCGAGTGCCAGGGCGGAGCCGATGGCGTCGCCGTCAGGGCGGGCGTGTGAGGTGAGGAGGAAGCGAGGGTGAGCGCGGAAGACGGCTAGGAGTGCGGCGATCTGGGGCTCAGGATGGAGTTCCGGCTGGGGCTCATGAGATACGACGTCACGAGGCTGGGCTGCGGGAGCCTGAAATCGTAGAAGCTTGCCTTCGGTTGTCATGATTTGGAGGTAACCGGCTGAACTGGTTCGGCCGCAGAGCGTTTCTGGTCGCGTTTGCGGGTGCGGGCGAGGAGCTCTTCCATACGGCCAGTCATCTTCTCGGACCGGTCGATGGCGAAGGTCAGGTCGGGTACATGACGCACGCCCATGCGGTCGCGGAGCTGGGAGCGGATGTAAGTGCGGGCGGTCATGAGGCCTTCGAGGGTAGAGGCTTCTTCTTCCTCGTTACCGTAAACAGCTACGAAGATGCGGGCGGATTTGCCGCCGGGCGCGAGTACGACGTCAGTGACGTAGCTGGGGGCGATGCGTGGGTCGGAGAGTTCGCCTTCGAGCATAGCTCCTATCTCCTCGGAGAAGGTGTTGGCGACTCGATTGCGGTGGTACGTTCTGGCTCGTTGCTCGGGCATAAGATTTGGACTAAGGCGAACGGTTGAGGATATCAAAGATGGGGCGATCCACCTAGCGTGGAATGGCGATTAGGGCCGAAAATTTTGTAGGATTGAGACGGTTTCGTGCGACTTTCAAGCTATTCAGACAGGATTTCAGCGTAAGAATCAAGCACTTCAGCGCTTAATGCCGCTGCGATACGGTGTACGGCCTGGTCAATTTGCTGGAGCTGGCCGGTGAGATAGCTGGTGGAAGAGGAGATGGCGGCGATGCCGAGGGTCGCACGGTTCCAGACGATGCCATCGTCGAGTTCAGCGATGGAGAGGTTGAAGCCGTGGCGGAGCTTGTCTTTCATGGAGCGGAGGACCTGGCGGCGATCTTTGAGGGACTGAGCGTGAGGAATCTCCAGTTCGATGGTTAGTTTTGCGATGGGCATTTTTCTGGGGGTACCCCCCTCCCCCCTCTGAGGGGTATTTTGGGGATAAGTCGTTTCGTTTGTCATACTTATCGGGCGGTTAATGTCTGTAAAATATTGTAAGTAAAGGGGTTGCGTGCAAAATATTCTAAATAAAGGCGTTATTTCTGGTAACTGCGGATCAACTCAAAGTAAGAGGCTATTTTGAGGTCCGGGTTTGTCAAGCAGGACTATCTCTTTTTGTTTTTTCTTTCTATCGCACGAATACTAGGTAAATGGCCATGCCGATACCGATGGCGGCGAGGATGAGGCCGAGGATGGCGGCGTCGCGTGAGACTCGGCCGGGTTGCCAGGTGCCGTTGCTGAGTTCGCGAATGAGCTGGAAGTGGCGGATGACGGCGCTGAGGTTGACGATGACGCCGAGAGTGACGAGAGCTACGCCAGACCACAGGGAGAGGCCAGTGGCGCGTGCGGGCAGATGGGATTCGATTGCGCTGAGTTGGCGGAGGAAGAGACCGAAGCGGCTGACGGCGAAACCAATGCCCATGAGAGCGAGGCCGGTGCGAATCCATGCGAGGAAGGTTCGCTCGGCGGCGAGGTAGACTCGGGGGTCCTGCTCGACGGGCTTCTCCTCTGAGTTCATGGAGGGATTGTAAAGGCTGAGGAGTTTATCGGTGGGATGGTGATTTGGAGGAATGACAAAGGCCAGGCAGATTCCTCACCCGTTCGACTACGCTCAGGGTGCGGAATGACAAACAAAAAAGCAAGGGCTAAGCAGACTCCTCCCTCATTCGACTTCGCTCGCGGTACGGAATGACAAACAAAAAGGTACGGTGGCTTGAAGAGCTCCGCGCTAGGGTAGGAGCTTGCGGACGACCCAGGTGGTCATGCAGCGTTGGTTCTGGACGACGGTGGTTTTTATGCGGGTCGACTAGTTGGCCATTTAGTTTTTCGGTGAGGTTCATGAGGAGGGCCTCGTCGACGCAGTAGCGTTCGACGCCGTCGGGCGCGAGGTAGTGTTGGCCGACGAGATGCTGGTGGGGCATGCCGATGGTGGAGGCGAGGCGGCAGAAGAGGAGGCCGCCGGGTTTGAGGACGCGCCAGAGGTTGTGCGACCATGGCGTTGAAGTGCGCGTCGTCGCGGGCGAAGTGGAGGACGGCGCTGCAGAGGACGAGGTCGAAGGTGTCGTCGGGGTGGGAGATGGACTCGATTGCTTCGACGCGGAAGTTGTTCCGCGGGGAGATGCGGCGCGAGGGTAGCGACGAGTGAGCGGGTCTGTGCGATGGCTTCCGGGATTTTGATCGGAGGCGAAGACCTCGTAGCCTTCGCGGAGGAGGTAGACGAGATTGCGGCCGGGGCCGCATCCGGCGTCGAGGACTCGCATGCCGGGCATGATGTTGCTGCGGAGGAGCTGGTCGAAGAGATAGATGTCGATCTGGCCGAGTTGCTCCTGGAGGGAGGGCATAGGTTCAAGCGGATGATACAGGATGGGCAGGACAAATCGGGTAAAGGCTGAGTTAGGGAGAAGAACAAAGTAAGGGCCAGAGCCACAGCAAAAAGCAGATCTCTCCACTTCGTCGCGATGAGACCGCGCAACTCCGGTCGAGATGACGCTGCAAATGGGAGCGGAAAATTTACAGGGGCTGTGAAGAGTCTAGCGGGGTGTTGAAGGGCTGAATGGGTGGCAGAAAATTGCTGCGACCAAATATTTACAAAATTTGAAGAGAAGAATCGTGCGAGAGTGGCTGACCTTTCGCGTGGTCGAGACGTACACTGACGTCGAAGAGAGCTTTCGTTGTGCAGTGATATCGATTGCAGGTTGGGAATTGCAGAAATGGTTCGATGCAGTGAGGGTCTACGAAGTTTCGGATATGCGAAGGTGCGGATTGGGCTGTTCGCCTTCGCCGTTTTCTCGATCGCGCTGCTGACAGGTGAGGCGCGGGCGCAGGCGGCTGAAGGCTCACTTTGTGGGATCGGAGAGCTGCAAGAGTTGTCATGCTGCGACCTATACGAGTTGGAAGCAGACTCGGATGGCGAATGTGGTGCGCGATCCGAAGGAGCATCCGGAGGCGGTGCTTGGGGATTTTCTTCATCCCGATCCGGTGGTGACGTTCGGGCTCGATCAGGTTGCGTTTGTGTATGGGAGCCGGTGGAAGCAGCGGTATTTTACGAAGCGCGGGGATGACTACTATCCTCTGCCGGCGCAGTGGGACGTGGCGAAGAAGAAATGGCTGCCGTATCACGTGGAGAACGGTACGGATTGGTGGGTGCCGTTTTATGGGCCTACGAACTTTGACCGGCCGACGGGGCCTACGTGCGATGGGTGCCATTCGGTGAACTACAACGTGGAGACTCACCAGGTGACGGAGTGGAATGTGGGCTGCGAGAAGTGCCATGGGCCGGGGAGCCTGCATGTCGCACATCCGACGCGGGAGAACATTGTGAATCCGAAGCGGCTGGACTATGTGCGGGGCAATGACACTTGCATTCAGTGCCACAGCCAGGGGCGTCCGCTGAGGAATCCGATTGCGGGGAAGTACTACGACTGGCCGGTGGGCTTTGTGCCGGGCGAGCGGCTGGTGGATTACTGGCGGCTGGAGGATTTGAAGCCGGGGACTACGAACTTTCTGCAATACGCCGATCTGACTGCGCATAAGAACAGGATGCAGGGGAATGATTTTGTGCAGAGCAATATGTATCACCGGCAGCTGCGGTGCTTCGATTGCCACCAGGTGCATAGCAATGAGAATCCTTCGAATCTGATTGCGACGGGGAATGCGCTTTGCCTGTCCTGTCATGCCAAGACGGAGGAGAATCCGGCGGGGCTTCGAGGGACGGTGAGCGAGCATACGCATCATGCTGAGGGGAGTGCGGGGAGCTCGTGTCGTGGCGTGCCATATGCCGAAGATCGAGCAGACGATCAAGGACAATTTTGTGAGTGCGCATACGTTCCGGTTTATTACGCCGGTGGAGACGGAGCAGTCGGGGATTCCGAATCCTTGTACTTCGTGCCATAAGGATAAGTCGACGGAGTGGGCTACGAAGGAGCTGAGGGGGTGGACGACTACTTCGCCGTGGCGAGTGGCGCAGTAGGGTTGGCAAGAATGTGGCAACGGCAAGAACAGCAGCCGATTCCTCCGCTGCGCTGCGGAATGATAAACAAAAGAGCGACGGCAACTGCTAAGCAACAGCACCAGCGAGGATGACAGCGGCTTCAATAACCACTTCGACAGTTGCGGTATTTCTTTGCGGCAAGGGTTCTAGCGCGGGCGGACGAGGGCGACTGCGGTGAGGTCTTCGGCGGGGTCGGATTTGATGAAGGGCAGTCTTTCGGGGCTGTACCAGGGTGGTTTTCTGAATTCGTGCGCGTCCTCGAGGGTGACGCCGCAAAGGTCGAAGGCGGAGCCGTTGGGAATGTTTTGGAGGACGGCGGTGGCTCGCTCGACGCCGAACTAGTTCGCGGCCGCGTTGCGCTTCGAGGATTCCCTTGGTGACGAGAAGCATGCGTGCGCCGGGTTCGAAGGCCTGGATGGCAGGCTCGAAGGTGAGATGGGTGAAGAGGCCGAGGGGCATGGTGACGTGTCCGAGGACGCGGGTGCCGTCGCTGTCGCGAAAGATGGCGGGCTGACCGCCGGAGTTGATGTAGGCGAGGAGGCCGAGGGGGAGGTTGTAGCAGCCGAGGAAGGTGGGGGCGAGGCGGGAGCCGCCGGAGGCTTCGTAGATGGCCTGGTTGATCTCGTGCGCGAGGATGCCGAGGGTGTCCATCATGTTGATGACTTCGGTCGGTGAAGAGTTGCGGGACACGGAGGCGAAAGACGTCCTGGGCGGCGGAGGCGATGGTGTGGGCGTCGGCGCGGGCGCCGGCAATGTCGGTGAGGAAGAAGACGACGTGCGGGCCGGCGGCGACGGCGTCGAAGAAGTCGCCACCGGTGCGAGAGGAGTAGTAGCGCGCGTGCAGATCGAGCTCTTGGAGCGGCGGCAGAGCTGTGGGCAGCGGAGTGCGGGCGGGCTTGGAGTGATTCTGCATGGATGGTGGCGATTGTACTTTGTCTGGCGGGAGTGGCTGAGTATTTCTATGGAATTTGTGGCGTGGAGCGGCGTGGCGATGTGAGTTGCCGTGGCGCTTACTGGCTCAGGAATCGACGCTTTAGAATCGTTTCAAAGTTGTTTTAGGAGAGACAAGAACGGTGAAGAACTCGATGCGTCTCTGTGGGATGAAGAGTGTGGTTTCGGGGATGCGGATGGTTCTTGCCGGTGTGATCATGATGAGCTCTAGTGTTGTAGCAGCCCAGACTACCGATGCGGGTTTTGGCCCGGGGAATCCGTTTTATGCGCCGAGTGCGCTGCCGTTTCAGGCACCGCCGTTCGACAAGATCAAGGACAGCGACTATCAGCCGGCGATTGAGGCTGGGATGGCGGAGCAGCGGAAGGAGATTCGCGCGATTGCGGATAATCCGGCGGCGCCTACGTTTGAGAACACGATTGTCGCGATGGAGAAGACGGGGGCGCTGTTTCAGCGGGCGTATGCGGCGTTCAACGCGGTGACGGGGGCGAATACGAATCCGGTGCTGGAGAAGGTGCAGCAGGAGGAGGCTCCGAAGCTGGCGGCGCATAGCGATGCGATCTTTCTGGATGCGAAGCTGTTTCAGCGGGTGGCGGCGGTGTATGAGAAGCGGGAGTCGCTGAAGCTGAGTCCGGAGGGACTGCGGCTGGTGGAGTATTACTACCAGCGGTTTGTGCATGCGGGCGCGAACTCTGTCGGATGCGGACAAAGGAGAAGCTGAAGAAGATTAATGAGGAGGAGTCGACGCTTTCGAATGGGTTCCGGAGCAAGGTGCTGGCGGCGACGAAGGATGCGGCTTATACGACCACGGATAAAAGTGCGCTGGCGGGTCTGACGGATGCGGATATTGGCCTGGCCGAGCGGGCGGCGAAGCAGAGGAAGAAGGAAGGGTGGGTGCTTCCGCTGCAGAATACGACGCAGCAGCCGTATCTTTCATCGCTCGAGGTGCGGGCTACGCGGCAGGGGTTGTTTGAGAACTCGTGGACGCGGGCGGAGCGGGGCGATGCGAATGACACGCGGGAGACGATTGCGCGGCTGGCGCAACTACGGGCGGAGAAGGGCAAGCTGCTGGGGTTCGACAGCTATGCGGCGTGGAAGCTGGAAGACCAGATGGCGAAGACTCCGGAGAATGCGCTGAAGTTCATGGATGCGCTGGTGCCGCCGGCTACGGCGAATGCGGCGGAGGAGGCGAAGGACATTCAGGCGGTGATTGATTCGCAGAAGGGCGGCTTTAAGCTGCAGCCGTGGGATTGGGAGTTTTATTCCGAGCAGGTGCGGAAGGCGAAGTACGACCTGAATGAGGCGGAGGTGCGACCTTATTTCGAGATGAACAATGTGCTGCAGAACGGAGTGTTCTATGCGGCGAATCAGTTATATGGGCTGACGTTCAAGGAGCGGAAGGATATTCCGGTGTGGCATCCGGATGTGCGGGTGTATGAGGTGATGGAGGCCGACGGCAAGCCGCTGGCGCTGTGGTACTGCGACTACTTCAAGCGCGATAACAAAAATGGCGGGGCGTGGATGGGGAGTTTGGTGCGGCAGTCGAAGCTGCTGGGGACGCTGCCGGTGGTTTATAACGTGGCGAATCTGCCGAAGCCGGCGGAGGGGGAGCCGGCGCTGATCAGCTTCAGCGATGTGATTACGATGTTCCACGAGTTTGGGCATGCGCTGCACGGGATGTTTGCGGCGACGGAGTATCCAGTGCTGTCGGGGACGTCGGTGGCGCGGGACTTTGTGGAGTTTCCGTCGCAGTTCAATGAGCACTGGGCGACGTATCCGGCGATCTTCCATCATTATGCGAAGCACTATAAGACGGGCGCGGCGATGCCGGTGGAACTGGCGGCGAAGATCAAGAAGGCGGAGGATTTCAATCAGGGGTATAAGCTGACCGAGTTGCTGGCGGCGGCGGAGCTGGATATGCAGTGGCACTCGCTGCCGGCGGGTTCGTCATTGCAGAAGCCGGATGAGTTTGAGAAGGCGGCGCTGGAGAAGAAAGGGTTGACGCTGAGCTATGTGCCGCCGCGTTACCGGTCGAGCTACTTCTCGCATATATGGGGAGGCGGGTATGCGGCGGGGTACTACGCGTATCTGTGGGCCGAGATGCTGGATGACGATGCGTTCCAGTGGTTTCAGGAGCATGGCGGGTTGACGCGGGCGAATGGAGACCGGTTGCGGGCGATGGTGCTGTCGCGCGGGAACACGGAGGATCTGGCGAAGATGTATGAGGCTTGGCTGGGGAGTGCGCCGAGTATTGAGCCGATGCTGAAGTATCGGGGTCTGGCGAAGGCTGGGGCCAAGTAGGCATTGCGGTGCGGTTCGCTCAGGAGGTGAAGGCTTAAACACGGATTGCGTACGGATGAACGGACTAGAACCGGCAACGGCAGATCAGTCCACTTCGATGCGCTTCGTCGGGATGACAAACAAAGGCAGAAGACGGTGGAGGCTAGCGGTGGGTGGCTAGTTTGTTTTTCAGGGCGTCGGCGAGTTCTGCGAGGCGATTCCTCTCGCGTTTCTCCTCGTCGATGTCCTGGATGGCGACGACGCCGCCGGAGATCTTTCCGTTGAGGTCGATGACCGGGGCGGCGGTGAGGCTGATCCATGTACTGGTGCCGTCGTCGTTATAGCGGAGTTCCTCTCGTGGTCCGATCGATCTTCCACTCATGATGGCATTGGCGAGCGGTTTCAACTGCTGCTGGTCCTGAATGCCAGCGGCGGCGTTGGCGCGGGATTCCCGACAGTAGTCGTCGATGAGAGCGAGAGGCGCGACGATGCTGCGAAGAATCTCTTCTGCGCGGGGATTGCTCATGACGACGTGACAGTCCGGCGCGTCGGCGATGACGATACCGATGGGGGCCGCTTCGAAGACGGCCTGCAGGCGTGCTTCGCTGCGGCGGAGAGCTTCTTCGGCTTTGTTGCGGTCGTCGACGTCTTCGAGGGTGCCGTACCAGCGGATGATCTTGCCGTCTTCGTCCCGTCGCGGGGCAGCGCGGGCCCTCATCCAGCGCCATTCATAATCGCGGCAGCGGATGCGGTACTGAACGTCAAGGAGTTCGCCGGTGCGCAGAGCTTTTTCCCAGGCTCTGAGCGTGGATTGACGATCGTCGGGATGAAGAGCACGGATCCATCCCTTTCCCCGCGACTCGTCCTTGGTAAGGCCGGTGAGTGCCTCCCACCTGTGGCTGGTGTCGAGGACCATTCCGTCGGGATCGGCGGTCCAGGGAACCTCGGGACTCAGCTCGACGGCGTTGCGGTAGTGGTCTTCGCTTTCGACGAGGGCCTCTTCAGTCTGTTTGCGACTGGTGATGTCGACCAGAGAGATGGAGACGCCGATGACCTCATCGGCCTCGTCGCGGGCGGGTTGGTAGGAGACGAGAAAGGTGCGGATGAGGTCCGGTTGATGAGGATCGGGACATCTCGCCTCGAGTTCGCTGAAACGTTGGCCCTTAAGGGAGTTCTCGAGGTACGGCTCCCATTTGGCGAACTTTTCCGGACCGAGCACCTCGGAGATGTGACGGCCGAGGTGGGATGCGACGGGAAGATTGTGTATCTCGGCGAGGCGTCTTGTTGACGCTGACGTAGCGCAGGTTGCGATCGATGAAGCAGAGGCCGACGGGGACGCCGTCGTAGATGGCGTTGAGCTGGGCGAAGCGCTGGGCGGGGAGAGCCTCGAAACTGAGAGGCTGGCCGGAGTCGGCGACGGATCGCGGTGTGGTGGTTTGGGACGGATGGAGCCGTTCGGCGAGAGTTTCGGGGAGTTGTTCGGGCGGGACGGGGCGGCCGTAGAGCCAGCCCTGGCCTATGTCGCAGCCCAGCCAAAGGAGCATGTCGGCGATGTTCTGCGTTTCGACGCCTTCGGCCACGGTGGTGAGGCTGAGGCTGTTGCCGAGCCCGACGATGGCGGCGGCGATCTTTCTGCTGTCCCGGGTGTGGGTCATGGAGCGGACAAAGCTGGCGTCGATCTTGAGCTCATCGAAGGGGAGGAGCTGGAGGTGGCGGAGGCTGGAGTAGCCGGTTCCGAAGTCGTCGAGCGCGAGCCGGGAGCCCTGTTCTTTTAGCTCGGTTGCGATGCGGGCGGCGTGTTCGGTGTTGTTGACAAGGGCGCTCTCGGTGATCTCGAGGATGAGACGGTGGAGAGGGAACTTTGCTTGCTCGGCGGCGGCGCGGATGTGGCGGGGGAGAGTGAGGTCGGTTAACTGGGTGAGGGAGATGTTGACCGAGAGGGTGAGGTGATCGGGGATGTCTTTGGCTGCGGCGAAGACGGCGCTGAGGAGCTTGCCGGTGAGGAGACCGTGGAGGCCGGATGTTTCGGCCAGCGGGATGAACTCGTTTGGCGGAATGAGACCGCGTTGCGGATGCTGCCAGCGAGCGAGGGCTTCGAAGCCCCGGAGCAGTCCGGTACGAAGCTCGACGAGCGGCTGAAAGTACGGGATGATCTCGTTGCTTTCGAGGGCTCTACGCAGGTCGTTTGCGTCTTCTGCAGCCATGGAAGAGACGATACTACGGCCTTAAGCAGCTTACCCAGTAAATTTTCGTCTTTTCCAGCGGCTGACGAGGTCGCGCGCAGCTTCCGGCCAGTAGGGAAACGTGAACTGAAAGCCGGCAGCGAGGAGGCGGGCGGGGACTACCTGACGGCTCTTCAGGATGAGCTCGGATTCGGTGCGCAGGAGGAAGGTGCCGATCTCGATCATCCAGGATGCAGTGGGCAGGCCGACGCGGGTGCCCCAGGCTTCGCGGATTGCGCGGAGGAAGTCGCGATTGGGGAGTGGATGTGGGGAGGCGAGGTTGACGAAGCCGGTGAAGTCCTGCGGTGGCGATGAGGAGTTCGATGGAGCGGATGAAATCGGTCTCGTGGATCCAGGAGACGAATTGATTGCCGTTGCCGTTGGTGCCGCCGAGGCCGTGGCGGACGAGCGAGAGGAAGACGTCGAAGACTCCGCCGGGATCGGGGCTGAAGGTCATGGCGCTGCGCAGGGCGACTTTGCGGGTGCGGGGAGTGGGGGTGGAGAAGAAGGCCTCTTCCCAGGCTTTGGCGACCTGGATGGAGAAGTTCCAGGTGTCGGGTGCGCCGGGTTCGTTGCCGCCGAGTTCGCCGTTGGTTTCGTCCATGGGGCGGTCGAGGGAGTGGCGATAGATGGTGGCGGTGCTGGCGTTGAGCCAGACGGCGGGTGGGTGATTGAGCCCGGCGATGACCTCGTTGAGGATTCTGTGTGGAGTGGACACGGGAATCGAAGATGGCGCGGCGATTGGCGGGATGGTAGCGGCAGTTGACGCTGCGGCCGGCGAGGTTGATGCAGACGTCGCTATTTTCGAGTTCGCCGACCCAGGGGCCGGCGGTGAGGCCGTCCCAGGTAACGACGCGCCAGGGGGCTGGATGGGGGCTGCGGCTGAGGACGGTGACGGCGTGGTTGTTCGCGTGAAAGTGGCGGGCGAGGATTTGGCCTACCTGTCCGGTGCCTCCGGGGATGACGATCTTCATGTGGAGTTTTATTTCCTGGTGGTGGCTGAGGGGGTAGTGGGAACGGGAAGGTAGCGTTGCCAGTCAGAGGATTCGGCTATTTTCTTGATGACGGTGTTGCGTTCACGGAGGAGCATCAGCATGTAGCGACGGAGGAAGAGGATCTCGGCGAGCGGGCCCAGGATGGGAAACGGGGCGGCTACGCGGAAGAGGTCTTTCATCTCGGTGGCGCCGGAGGGAAGGGTGCGAGAAGTAGTGGTCGGCCTGCATGGAACGGAAGATGCCTTTGACCATGGTGGCCTGGAAGTAAGTTGGCGGTTGTACGGCGGTGTATTCGCTGGTGAGGTTCTGCCAGACGCCGAAGTGTTTCGCTCGCCAGGTGACGCGCTGGTAGAGTTCAGGCAGGCCGGAGGTGATGCCGCCGATGGCAATGGCTTGTTCGCCGGAGTGGATGTTCGCGACGAGATGGACTTCGACGCTGCGGGCGAGGTCGAAGCATCTTTCGATGGGTGCATTGATGATGGTGATTTCTTGCGAGCCGGATCATCGCAGGCGGTGGCCCTCTTGTGTAAGAGTAAATGTGTGGCTGGAAATATCTGAGTATTTCTGTGAGGGTGATTGTATGAGTGTGAGCGAGATGAGTTTTGTGAAGACAGGCGACGCGCGAACCTTTGAACCGGAGCCGGGGATGAAGCGGCAGGTGCTGTCGCATAGCGACCAGTTGATGCTGGTGCGGCATTATTTTGAGCAGGGCTGGGTGGGGGCGCGGCATAGCCATCCGCATCATCAGCTGGTGTATGTGGTGAGTGGGGCGATTCGGGTGGATGTGGATGGCCGGGTGTTTGATGTTCACGCCGGGGATAGCTTTGTGGTCGATGGTGGGGTCGAGCACCAGGCTTCGGCGCTGGAGGCTTCTGAAGTGCTGGATGTGTTTACGCCGGTCCGGGAGGACTATCGGGAGCTGGTGAAGTAGGGCGGGAAGGGCGGGATTATTTTTCGGGTACGCTGCTAACTAATCGATTAGTTGATCGTCTGAAGAATTAGTTCGGTTCTCCCCGCGGGTTGTTTTGGGGGGCCGGGCGATAGATTCCTATGCCGCCGAAGAAGTCCAACACATTGACGGAAGCTGAGTTACGGCTCATGAAGATCCTGTGGGCCAGGGGTGAGTCGGCCGTGGGCGACCTGGTGGCGGCGATGCCGGATGGGGCGGCGCTGGCCTATAACTCGGTGCTGACGACGATCCGGATTCTGGAGCAGAAGGGCTATGTGCGTCATCGGCAGGAGGGCAGGGCGTTCCTGTATCTGCCGTGTGTGGCGGAGTACGAGGCGGGCCGGTCTGAGGTTCGTCATATGATGCAGCGGTTTTTCGGCAACTCGCGGGAACGGCTGCTGCTTTCGTTGCTGGGTGATGACGAGGTGACTCCGGAGGAACTGCGACGGCTGAAGGAAGCGATCGCGATGGCGGCGGACGACCGTGTGGGGGAGGATCGATGACCGTGATGGATCTGAACCTGATGCAGGGCGTTGAGAGCGTGTCGCGGTTGGTGGCAAATTCCTTCGTCTCGGGGCTTTGGCAAGGGATTGTGCTGGCTGCGGGTGTGGCGCTTTGCTTACGATTGCTGCCGAGAACGACGGCGGCGGTTCGGTTTGCAATCTGGACGGCGGTGTTTGCGGTTCTCGCGGTGATGCCGCTGGTGCACTCTTATACGGCGGGGTCTGGAGGAGGAGCGGGTGGGCGTGGAGCGGTGGTGCACTTGGACGTTCGCTGGAGCTTTGCGATTGCCGCGCTGTGGCTGATGGTTTCGCTGGTGCGGGCGGTGAAGCTTGCGATGAGTGCGGTTCGGCTGCGCGGGATTTGGAAGAGAGCGGTTCCGGTGGAGGGCTGCGATGAGGTGTTGCAGACCGCTGGTTTTCGCGGGGTGGAGCTTTGCACCTCGAAGGATGTCGACCGGCCGAGTGTGATTGGGTTTTTCTCGCCGCGGATTCTTATTCCTGAGGAGCTTTTTGCGCGGCTGACGACGGAGGAGTTTGGGCAGATTGTGTTGCACGAGGTGGGGCATCTGCGGCGGGGGGATGACTGGATTAACCTGCTGCAGAAGCTGAGCCTCGTGCTGGTTCCGCTGAATCCGGTGTTGATGTGGATTGAGCGGCGGCTTTGCCTGGAGCGCGAGTTGGCGTGCGACGACGATGTGTTGCGGTTGACAAAGGCTCCGAAGGCTTATGCGACCTGCCTGACCAATCTGGCGGAGCATCGGCTGGGGCGGAGGGCGGCGGCGCTGTCGCTGGGAGCGTGGGAGAGGAAGTCGGATCTGGCGCGGCGGGTGCATAGCATTCTGCTTGGCGGCAAAAGGATGGGCACGGCGCAGGCTCGTTTGGTGATGAGTGTGCTGGTGCTGGGTTTGCTGGGCGGGTCGGCGGAGTTGGCGCGATGCCCGCAGCTGGTGTCGTTTTCGCGGACTGGTTTGCCGGTTTCTGCCGAGGTGCAGAGTTCGTCGGGAACAGCGCCAGAGTATGTGCCGGTGGCGTTTCGCGGATCCGATGCCAATGCGCCGGGCGTTGCTCATGAGACTTTGCTGAAGGCTTCAATGCCGGTGGATCATGGGAGTTCGTCCGGCGAGTACGACGACGGTGAAGCATCGCGGGCTGTTTCTGCTCCAGCTGTACGGCGTTCGCGACAGAAGCGGGCCGCGATGCAGCAGCAAGTGCGTGGCTGGGTGGTGTTGACTTCGTGGGAGGATGGGCCGGAACGCTCGGAGGTAGTTTCCGGAGCCCGTCGGCAGGTCCAGGAACGCGTGATTTCTATTTCGTATGCAGCCGTGCCTACTGCGGGCGGCTGGCTGGTTATTCAACTCTAACAAGTTATTTCAACTCAATGGTGAGGTTCGAACATGTCTCTTGAAACTAATAAATTAGTAGGTAAGGCGGGACGAATTGGCGCTCCCGTGGGGGCTGCCCTTGCGCTGGCGCTGGCAGCTGCGTTTTCCATACATCACAGCGGCGTGGGGGTTCATGCGGCGATGATCTCGTCGCCTCCGCCGATCGATGACAACAGTGTGTCTTCGTTGGTTTCGCTCGACAATGCGGTCGAGGCGGTCGCGGCGAGAGTGACGCCTGCAGTCGTGAATGTTGCCGTGACGTCGCGTGGGTCTTCGATGCACGAGATGGGCGGGCAGCAGGACCAGGAGGATCAGGACGATCAGGGCGGTCAGAGCCAGGGTGGGGGTCAGATGCAGGGGCTGCCTCCGGGGTTTTCGCAGTTCTTCGGGCAACTGCCGCGCGGGATGCAGAGGCCGCAGCAGCCGCAGATTGAGCATGGCATCGGCAGCGGCATCATCATTTCGCCGGATGGGTACATCGTGACCAACAACCATGTGGTCGATGGCGCGGTGAATATGCGCGTGACGCTGAACGATCGGCGCGTTCTGAATGCGAAGCTGGTGGGCCGGGATCCACTGACCGACCTGGCGGTGATCAAGGTCGATGCGCACGATCTGCCTAGCGTGGCGTGGGGTGATTCGAGCAAGCTGAAGCCGGGTCAGACTGTGCTGGCGTTCGGCAGCCCGTTTGGCTACTTCCAGTTTTCGGTGACTCGCGGCATTGTGAGCGCGGTGAACCGGGACAACCCCTACAAGGAAGATGCTCGGAAGCTGGGCGGTTATATCCAGACTGACGCTGCGATCAATCCGGGCAACTCCGGCGGGCCGCTGGTGAATGCGCGCGGCGAGCTGGTGGGAATCAACACGTTCATCATTTCGAACGGCGGTTCGTTTGCGGGCGCAGGATTCGCGATTCCTTCGCAGATTGTGCGGGCGACGGCGGAGCAGATCATCAAAACGGGAGGGGTGCACCATGGCTACCTAGGCATCAGCCTGAACGATGTGACGCCTGCGAATGCGAGCTTCTTCAAACTGAATGAGGCTACCGGCGCGATTGTGGCGCAGGTAACTCCTGATTCTCCTGCCAGCCGCGCGGGGTTGAAGAACGGCGACGTGATTACTGAGCTGGACGGACACAAGATCGTCAACGGCAGTGCGTTGCAGGTCGCTGTGAGTGAAGATACCCCAGGGACGGAGATCGCGCTGGGCGTCATTCGCAATGGATCGCGAGAGACGGTGAAAGTAAAGGTCGGCGAGTACAAGAAGAATGCTGAGGTCGCCAGCGATGGCGATGCAGCATCTCCGCAGAAAGGCAAGCTGGGATTGGCGGTTGCTGAGCTAACTCCCGATGTTCGGCAGCAGTTGCACATCCCGTCGCAGGTGAATGGCGTGGCGGTGCAGAGCGTTCGCCCAGCTAGCCCTGCGGAAGATGCCGGGCTTACTGCGGGGGACGTGATTCTTGAAGTGGACCGCAAGCCGGTTACTTCGGCTGAGCAGTTCGTCAACGATGCGCATTCCGCGGGGAAGGACCTGTTGCTGCTGGTGTGGTCGCAGGGAAACGCCAGCTACCGGGTTGTGCATACGGACGGTGGCAATCAGAACGGCGAGTAAGGCGAGAAGTCCCTTGGGCCGCTGCGAGGAAGGTTTCGCAGCGGCCATTTTTTTGTGTCTTCAGAGAGGGAGAGGTTCGGCTGGACGGGTGCTCGAGCGATAGGCTGCTTCGACGAGAGCCATGGTTTCGTAGGCTGATTCGAATCCGATGGGAAGATCCGAGGCGGATCCTTCGACGTAGGATTGCAGCGCGCCCATGCTGCCTACAAAGGCATCGGGGAACCAGTTGCCTTTTACTGGAAGGGGTTTCCATTGACTGCCTGAGGCGTCGCGTTCCGCGTAGGCAAGGGTGTCGGGGAGGCCTTTGGGGTAATCGAGATTGACGCCCATGTCCATCCGGATGGCGCCTCCGGTTCCTTCCCACTGGACGAAGCTGCGGTGGGTTTCGGAGGAGAAGTCGTGACCGTGATTGGTGACGACGAAGACGCGCTTCCAGTCGCCGTAATCGAGGGTGATTGTGGATTTGGTGGCGGCGAGGGTTGCGGATTGAGGGTTGCGCACGGTCTTGGCGTAGACGCCTGACGGATTGCCGAGCCAGGAGCGGATGAGATCGAGATAGTGAATGCTGTGGTAGAGGATTTCGAGGCGGGGAGCGGTTGCGAGAAACGTCCATAGCTTCCAGGGGGTGTAGGTGCGAACCTGTACCTCCATGTCATGCAGTTCGCCGAGAAGCCCTGCATTGTGGAGCGCGACGGCGGCGAGGTTGTTTGGCGAGTATCTCAGCTGAAAGTTAACCGCGGCGATGAGTCCGCGCTGGCGGCAGTGATCGCGTATTAGTGTGGCCTCTTCGAGTGTCTCTCCCATGGGCTTCTGGATGAGAACTGCAGCGCCGGCGGGGAGTTGAGGCAAGATGGTCATGATCTGGGTGGCGGGAACGGCTATGTCGAAGATGGCGTCGGCGGGCGCGAAACGGACGGCTTCCCCAATGGAGTTGAAGGCGTGTGGGATGTTTTTCTCCGAAGCTAATTCGGCTGCTTTTCCGCTGGCGCTGTCGGCGACTGCGATGACCGGAAAGCCGGCCTTGGCATAGGCGGGCAGATGCGCTGCACGAACGATGCCGCCTGCGCCGAGAATCACGATGGGTTTTGCTGCCTTCGGCCGTGGGGGTGCGGATGCGTCTGCTGCCTGCCGATAGCGCTCTTCGTTGCCTGCCGTCTGCGTCTGTGTTTCATTTTTTTGTTGCACGGTCGAAGCCTTTACAATTGGATATCTAAACGACCATACTACGTGAGGGTTCCATGCAGTCTGTACCAGAAAGATCGGGGAAGTTTCGGCTCGACGGGCGTTCGGCGATTGTTACCGGAGGCGCAAGCGGAATCGGTTTTGCCATTGCGTCTGAGTTCGCCCGTGCGGGTGCTGTAGTGCACATTGTCGATCTGACTTCAGACAGTGCAAGGGAGGCGGCACAGCAGATTGTCGCAGCCGGTGGAGCAGCCAAGGGCCACGGCTGCAACGTGGCGGATCAGGCTGAGGTTGACCTCGTCTTCGGCGAACTGCTGGCGGGCCAGCGCATCGACATTCTCGTTAACAATGCGGGTGTTGCGGGTATCGGGCGGGTCGATACTACTGCCGCCGCTGACTTTGACCGTGTGTTCGAGGTGAACGTTAAGAGCGTTTATCACTGCACGCGAGCCTGCATCGGTTCGATGGTTGAGGCCGGTGGCGGAGTGATCCTTAACATGGCTTCGATCGCTGCGAGCAGCGGGCTTGATGAGCGATTTTCGTACTCAATGAGCAAGGGGGCCGTCCTCTCGATGACGTACTCGATCGCACGGGATTTTCTCAAGAAAAATATTCGTTGCAATGCCATCTCTCCGGCGCGAGTGCATACCGGCTTTGTCGATGGGTACCTCGCAAAAAATTATCCAGGGAAGGAAGGTGAGATGTTCGAAAAGCTCTCCGCAGCCCAACCGATAGGGCGCATGGCGAAGCCGGAAGAGGTAGCGAACCTTGCGCTGTATCTGTGTTCAGACGAGGCGAGCTTTCTGACCGGCGTCGATTATCCATTGGATGGAGGCTTCGTCAATCTGCGAGATTGATGACGCTTGCTAGCTTACCTGCACCATGATTTTCGTAAACGCCGCGGGGTTGCTGCTCCACTGCCGCAGCATCTCGGGCGCCTCTTCAATCGGCACAATTGCGGAGATAACATCGTCGACGGGGAAGCGGCGCTCTTCGAGCATCCGGATGACCTCGCGGAAATCAGCCGGCAATGCATTGCGTGAGCCGAGGATGTCCAGCTCCTTCTGCACGAAGAGGCTGGTTTCATAGGCGACTGTTTCTTTTGCATATCCGATGTAGACAACACGTCCGGTAAAGGCGACTTCTTCGACGCTGGCGCGAAAAGTCTGGGCCAGCCCGATGGCCTCAATGATGCAGTCGGGGCCGCGACCATCGGTTAGCTTGGTTAGCCGGTTATGCAGATCTTCTTTGCCTGAATGGATGAACTCGGACGCGCCTGCCTTGCGAGCGATTTCTAGTTTTGCTTCGTCCATGTCGATCGCAATGACTCGAGCGCCATGAAATGCAGACGCAGAGATTGCACCGAGCCCTACGCCTCCACAGCCGAAGACCGCGACGGTATCGTGTCTGGTAACGCGTCCGCGGGTTGCGGCGTGGAACCCGATTGTCAATGGCTCGACGAGGCAGAGTTCTTTGAGAGACAGTTGAGCGGTGTAAAGCTTTTCAGCGGGAATCGCGAGGCGTTCGGTGAGGGCACCGTCGCGTTGTACGCCCAGCGTTTGATTTGAAGCGCAGGCGTTGGGCCGGCCACGGAGACAACTGGCGCATTGACCGCATGCGGTGTATGGGGCCAGGGTCACTGCTGTTCCTTCGCGCAGATTGTCCGATGGCCCGCTGCCGGCGTGGAGGATCGTTGCGGCTACTTCGTGGCCGAGGACGCGCGGGAAGGTGACCAGCGGATTCTTGCCGCGGAAAGTGTTCAGATCGGTTCCGCAGAGGCCGATCATTCTGATCTGCAGCAAGGCTTCGCCCACGCGGGTGGAAGGTTCAGGGATGCCGGTCAGGGTTACCTTGCCCGGTTCCTGAACGACCACAGCCTTCATGCTGGTCTCCCTATTTTCAGATTGTAGACTCTAGCAGTGGTCGCGCCGAAGATGTTTGCGCGCTCGTCGTCGCTGAAGTCAGCAAAGTAATTTCGGAGGATCTGCCACCATTGGGTGTATCGGGTGGCTACGAGGCACACGGGCCAATCGGAGCCAGCTAAGAGGCGATTTGCGCCGAACGCGTTGACTACAGTGTCCAGATACGGTCGCAAAGACTTGATCGACCAGTGCGACCAGGAGTCCTCCGTCACCATGCCGGAGACTTTGCAACATACGTTGCCGCGTTTGCTCAATTCGTGAATGTGGGTGCGCCAGGGCTCGATCTCGCCTGCGGCGATTTTTGGCTTCGCGATGTGATCGAGGACAAACATCTGTTGTGGATGGCGGTCGACAAAACGAATCGCTTCCTCGAGCTGGTGCTCGACGACGAGCAGATCGTATATAAGGCCCGTTCTGTGTAGTCCGCGCATGCCACGGTTGAAGTCTTCACTGTCGAGGAAGCCTTGCGGCTCGGCCTGCACCACGTGACGCAGACCTACTAGGTTTGAGTTGGCCGCGAGTACGTTCAGTGATTTCTCGAAATCTGGTGATGCTATAGGGGCCCATCCGACGACACCGAGAATTTCTTTGTGTTTTCGTGCCAGTTCGAGTAGCCAGTCTGTCTCTTCGGGGGTCTGCCGTGCTTGTACGGTCACGGCACCGTCTATACCGGCGTTAGTGAGCTCGTCGATGAACTCTGTTGGTAAGAAATCGCGACGTAGTGCCGTCATGCGGTCGTCGATCCACTCGTACTCGTTTGCGAAGTAGTGCCAGAGGTGATGATGTGCGTCGATGACAACGCGGTTCGCGGACATGGTAAAGGATAGCAAGCGCCGTGTGGAAACGCCCCGCTCTAGAGGGGGGCCGACGAGGCACCGAAGGTAAAGTCTGTGCTGCTGGGGGTTTGGGCGGGAGCGGAGTTTTTTCCACTGACCGAAAGAGATGTTGGCCAGATTTCTTCGCTCAGTAACAATCGTTATATCTGATATACACAATCTCACCGTAAATTTCTCTAAGTCACCGTTAACTTTGAGCTTCCCCGTAAGAGAAGCTCCGGACTTCTTTGATACCACCTCTTGGAGATCATGTGAAACGCATCCTTTTTGTACCTCTTGTAGTGTGTCTTCTCCTGGCGACTCCCATTTCAATCTATGGACAGTTCGAGACCGCATCTGTTCTCGGTTATGTGCGAGATGGCTCCGGCGCGGTTGTCTCTGGCGCTACCATCTCGCTGGTAAATCAGCAGACTAAGACTCAGGTCACTGCGCAGACCGACGCCCAAGGCGCCTATCAGTTCACCGATGTAAAGATCGGGCAATATCAGATTACGGCGCAGGCTAACGGCTTTGGTACGAGCACCACGCAGCTTTTTACGGTTACGGTCAATGCTCGTCAGCGCGTCGACGTCGCCTTGAAGATCGGCTCCAACAGCGAGACGGTGACGGTTGACGCTGCAGCGGCTCTGCTTGAGACCGACAGCAGCGAACGGGGCCAGGTAATCGGCACTCGTGAAGTTGAAAATCTTCCCCTGAATGGGCGCGCGTATGCCGATCTTGCTGCGCTTGTGCCCGGGGTTCGCCGCAATATCCTTGAGAATTCGACTGATTCGAGCCGGGACGCTTCCTTCAACGTTAACGGGCAGCGCAGCGAGTTCAACAACTTCCTGCTGGATGGTCTGGACAACAATGCTTACGGCACGTCGAACCAGGGGTTCTCGAACCAGGCGATTCCTCCTTCGCCTGATGCTATCTCGGAGTTTCGCGTGGAGACCGACAACTATAGCGCGGAGTACGGACGTTCGGCAGGCGCCGTTGTAAACGTCAGTATTCGGAGCGGCACGAATCAGTTTCACGGCAAGGCCTATGACTATATTCGCAATACCGTTTTCAATGCGATTGGCCCGTTCACTCCACCATCTAACCCGCTGACGGGCAAGCCACAGAAGCCAGTTCTGATTCGCAATCAATTTGGTGGAACGTTTGGCGGACCGATCTGGAAAGATCACCTCTTTTTCTTTGGCGACTATGAGGGCACGCGGCAGGTTGTGCACGCTGTGAATCAGGCAACGGTTCCGACGGCCAACCAGAATGGGACCAGCGTGCTTGCGATTGCTAACGGGGGCTATACCTTTCTCTCCGGCAAGAGCAACGAGACCGGTAGTCCTGTGCCGCTGGTCAATCCCCTTACCGGCAAGAGCTACGCGAACGGTGTTGTCCCTTTCAATGATCCATCTGTCTCGGCTTTTGCAAAGGGCGTTCTGGCGGCGCTGCCGCAAGGGAACGTACCAGGGAGTCCCTTCAGCAACAACTATGCCTCACTGCCTGCCGACACGATCAATGATGACAAGGGCGACATCCGTGTTGATGACACTTTCAACGCGCGCACCACAGCTTTCATTCGCTACAGCCAGCACCAGGGCAAGATCGCTTCGCCCCCCAACATTCAAGGGCCGGCCGGCGGTAACAGCAATGGCAATGTCAACATCTTCAACCAGCAGATTGCCGGTGGAGTCACCCACACGTTCAACCAGAACTCGATTCTTGACGCACGCTTTGCTTTCACCCGCACCGACGGCGGCAAGAGCCCTTACGGTGCGAGCCTTCCCAGTCTGATGGCCGGTATCCCGGGTCTGCCGACCGATCCTGCTGTTGTCCGCAGCCTCAACGTGCAGAGCGTCTCGGGCTTCTCGCAGTTTGGAAATCAGGGCAGCAATCCGCAGTATCAGAATCCTTACGTCTTCAACCCGAAGATCAATTACACGCTGATTCGGGGACGCAACACGTACAAGGTGGGATACGAATATCAAGCTATCTACACCACGATCGATGACTTCAACCCGACCTACGGGCAGGACACCTATAACGGCGGGTTTAGCTTTGTGCCACCTGGCAAGACCAACACGCTCAGTTCTTCCGATACCGGCACCAAAGAGGCGGTGGCGCTTGCCGACTTTCTGTTCGGCGCACGCGATACTTTCCAGCTCAACAATTTCGTCAACGTTCATCTCAATCAGCGCATGAACTACATCTACTTTCAGGACGACATTCGGTTTAGTTCCCGTCTTACAGTCAATGCGGGCCTGCGTTATGAACTTGTGACTCCGCAGTGGGAGTCGAACGACCTGCTCTCGAACTACGATCCGGGCACTCAATCTCTTATACAGGCGAAACCCGGCTCTCTCTATAATCGTGCTCTGGTCAACATGCCGAAGACCGACTTTGCCCCTCGATTGGGATTCGCTTACTCGCTCGATTCGAAGACGGTTGTTCGAGCGGGCTATGGGCTGAACTACGCACAGTTCAACCGCGAGGGCGGCGAAAATCTGCTGGTTTATAACCTGCCTGCCATCGTCAATACGAACATCGTGCAGGCCCCGGCCTTCGCCAACCCCATCGTTACGGGAACGCAGAAGCTGCTGCCAGTCTGCACGGATGCGCAGGCGAATGCGCCGTTTAGCTCGAACAATCCCACTCCGTGCTACCGGACCACGACGCAGGGATACCCTTCCGGTTTTACGAGTCCGGCCAATGTGACCGCGGCTAGCAATCTTACGGCGCAGGCTCGCTACATTCCCAAGGACCTGCCCACCGGCTATGTTCAGGGCTACCATCTCACCGTACAGCGGCAGATTGGAAACGCTAATACCTTTGAGGTTTCGTATGTCGGTGCGCACGGAGTGAAGCTGCAGGTTCTTGCCGATCTCAATCAGTCGTCGGCCAATGCTGTGACCGCCACCTGCAACCCTTCCGTGACTTCAGGATGTCTGAGTCTTGCGCAGCGCCGTCCTATTCAGACCTTTACCACGATTGAGGAGACTCTGCCGCAGGGGTTTCTTTCGTACAACTCGTTGCAGGCGAAGTTTGAGCATCGTACCGGTCATGGACTCTACCTGCTGAACTCGTTTACGTGGTCTCGCGCGCTCGACAACGCGGGCGGCCATCTCGATGCCAACGATGGAGATAACTCACGCATCAATCTTGCCAACGCATTGGGCGAGCGCGGTGTGTCGGGTTACAACCAGCCGCTGAACGACGTGCTGTCGCTGGTGTATGACCTTCCTTATGGACGGGGACGAATGTTCGGCGCCAGTGCTCCTTTCCTCATGCAGGAGATTCTCGGAGGGTGGCAGATTACCGCGATCAACAGCGCCAGCAGCGGTCTTCCTGTAAACATCACGTATTCGCCCACGAGTGCCCAGCAAGTCAGCACTATCCTCAACCTGCGTCCCAATCAACTGCCAGGGAATGCGGTTCTGCCGAAGAGCCAGCGCGTCAGGCAGCCAGGCAACCAGACCCTAGTCGCCTTGAACCCTGCGTTGTTCAGCTTGCCAGATCCGAACCACCCTTATGGCAGCGCGGGTCGCAACTCGGTCCGCTTCGACCCCTTCTACCAGCTTGATCTTGGGCTGCACAAAAACTTCCCGCTCTATCCGGAGGGAACATCATTCGACTTCCGTGTTGAGGCCTTCAATCTTCTGAACCAGACGAACTTCGCATTCCCGCAGAGCGGCTTCGGTTCGAGCACGTTCGGCGTTGTTGCTTCTGGTTCCACCTTCCCGGCCCGCATCCTGCAGTTCGCCGGTAAAATTATCTTCTAACCAGGCCGAGGAGGTCGTTACATGATGGATCGCAGACAGTTTGCCACGCTCGCTGGCGCTTCGCTCGGCAGCCTGCTCACCCGGAGACTCTGGGCCGAGCAGGCGCGTGCGACGGCTTCACCGGACAAGTTCTACTTCGCGCTTGTCGCCGATACGCACATCATTGACGACTTCTACGTCAAGGGCAGCGAGAACGGCGCGGAGGACAACGAGAGCATTCTGCTCACTACTCCTCGTCTGATCTCGGCGCGCGATCTTATCAATTCGCTTCATCCCGCCATCGAGCAGGTGTTTCTGATCGGCGATTACTTCCACAATTATCCCTCTACCGACTATGACTTTTATTTCAAGAACACGACTCGTCTTGACAAAGCCAAGGTCATCACCGACGGCTTCAAGATGCCGGTACACCTGGGGTTTGGGAACCATGACTACGACGTCAAGAGAGTTTCTCGCGAGATGAGCCATCGACTCTTCGAAACCAAGTTCAATACGAAGCCGTATTCGGTCCTGGATTACAAGGGCTATAAGTTTATTCATCTTAATAATTTTCTTGGTAGCACGCAGGACCACACCTCGCCGGACTTCCATCCAAACGTTGGTTCGCTTGGGGAAGAACAGCTTCACTGGTTCGAGGGGCAACTCCAGCAGCACAAACCGACTTTTGTCTTTATCCATTACCCGCTGATTCAGGAAATGCCAACTGAGTTCGCCGACTACGGTTTGCATCCACTTCTGCGCAAATACCAGGACACGATTCAGCTTGTTGTCTCCGGTCACCAGCACAAGTGGGTGGACTACCATCGTGACTACGGTCCGCAACACTACATCATGGCTGCGACCCGCTATGATCCGAATGCGTACATGCTGATGGAGGTTGATACGAAGCGCGCTACCTGGCGCTTCATGAACGAGAGCCTGGTTGAATGGTCGACCCACTACAGCAAGCCGTACGTCGCCAGCTGACGGCGACGTTCTCGGATACAACCTAGATTCTTTTACGTAACTAGAGGATATTTCTTGGACCTGAGCTGCTTTCCCATCCGTTCCACTATTGCCTTGACAGCAGTTTTAGCCTGCTGTGCGCCCGCGATCCGGGCTCAGGGCGCTGACGCCATATTGAAGCTGAATCAGATTCAGGTGATTGGCACCCACAACAGCTATCACGCCGGTATTGCGCCGAACGAAAGCAAGATCTGGCAGGCCAAGTATGCGGACGCTTACAAAGGTCTTGACTATCAGCATCAGCCGCTTCCACAGCAGTTCGACAGCGGTGTCCGTCAGATTGAACTTGATGTCTACGCCGATACGAAGGGTGGTCTCTATGCACATCCGTCAGGTCCGTCGATGGTTGCTGCTGCGAAACTTCCAGCGGATCCTGACTTCGATCCGAATGGAGTCATGAGCAAACCAGGGTTCAAGGTGATGCATGTCCAGGACGTAGACTACCGAAGCACTTGTCAACCATTCACGGCTTGCCTGGAGCAGGTGCGGCAATGGTCGCGCGCCCATCCTGATCATGTGCCCATCTTCATTCTGGTCGAGACGAAGCAGGGCAAGCCCCGCGGTGAACTCCACCTGACGGAGCCAGAGCCGTTCACTTCGAACACATTTGACGCTCTTGATGCTGAAATCCGCTCGGTGTTCCAGGCGAAAGAGATCATTACGCCCGACGACGTGCGCGGCCGCTATGACACGCTTAATGAATCGGTGCTGGCAGGGAACTGGCCTAGTCTAGCGAATGCTCGCGGCAAGGTTGTTTTTCTGATGGACCAGCGCTCCGTTGGTCCTGTGTATCTTGCTGGTCACCCATCGTTACGTGGACGCGTGATCTTCACCAACTCAGTGCCAGGAGAACCCGATGGCGCTTTCATTGAACGCAACGAAGGCCCGGCGTCCGAAGTTGCTGAGCTGGTTCGGAAGGGCTATCTCATTCGTTCTCGGACCGACTCGGACACGAAGGAGGCGCGAGCCGACGACACTACGGTTCGCGACGCCATGATGGCGAGTGGCGCTCAGTTGCTCAGCACGGACTACCCCGTCAACGAACCGGCACGTTGGCCGGGCAGCTTCGTCGTGATGCTTCCGGGAAAGGTTGTTGTCCGATGCAATCCGATCAACGCTCCCGCTGATTGCAATGCAGAAGTGGCCAGCAGCTCTGGGAATTAGCAGTCCGTCAGTATGCCTTTCGATAGATTTGCCGCTATGCCTTGACCAGCGTTAGGTTAACCAGACTGAGTGGCGTCTATCCAGCCGTGCTGGAGCAGATAGACGGCAGCGGCACGTTGCGCTGATCGACAGGCGGAGTGGCTGGTCGTGCAAATTCTTGATGTAAGGCACATACTTACGTTCACTTGTTACGACGCTTGTTATTGTCAGGCGCATGGTTTTGATGTACAACCGTTGCAATCAAATATCGCTCGTGCCGGTAAACGAATTTGGATCGCGCCGGCTATGTCCGAGGGCCGACTCCAGGAAATTGGGAATAAAAGATCTGCTAATGAACGGCAGTCATGGGCCAGTCTTTTCGCCAAAATCCAAGTTGTTCTCAGAGGAGGAATCCCTTGGTAAAGAAAACGGCAGCAAAGAAAATTGTGACCCCTCCAAAGTTTAGAAAAGCCTTCGATGAGGCCCAGAGCGCTGTCAGGGCTTTGGAGCTTGACCTCAAGAGGTTGAAGTATAAGCTCAACGCCATGTGCCATAATCCAATGATCCCTACTCCTCCGCCGCCGAAAAAGTGAATGAGTAGGGTGTCGCAACGTTCTCCCGCATGTTGGCGTCGTGCCACAAGCATCTTCAGCTATTGGATCGAAGGCCAGTTCGTTGTTGAGAACTACCGAACGAGAGAAGTTTTGTCTGCCAGCCCTGTCACGGCCCGGGTGTTACATCTTTTTTGTGACTGGCGCTGCCTGGACGAGGTTTGTCGAGAGCTACCGGAATTTGCTCCCCAGAGCGTACAACGAAGCATTCGCCAACTCGTCCGCGGTGGTCTGCTGGTGACGAAAGGCTCCCGTCGGGCCGAGGAGGATCGGTGGTTCTTTGAGAGGTGGTCGTCGTGGTCACCGCACGCAGCCATCCTTCACTTCGGAACAAAGGACATGCCGTTCACCAACTCTAGCGAAGAGGAGATCAGGCGGTTACGATCCTATTTGAAACAATCAGCACAACCTGATTCTTTCGGGTCGTTGAGCGGAAGACTTAACTCTCGGACTCGACGACTCCCAAAAGTCGCACCGGCGAACTCGAGCTTCATCAGAGTATTGCTTGAGCGCCGAACGTATAGAGAGTTTTCGTCCGCGCCCTTGGATATGGAACGCCTATCTGCGTTGTTGCGTTACACGTGGGGGGTGACGGGAGTTATAAATAGTTGGCTGCTTGGCGCACTACCACTGAAGACTAGCCCATCTGCTGGTGCGCGACACCCGTGTGAGGTTTATGTTCTGGCTATAAACATAAAAGGACTGCCCTATGGGCTTTATCACTATGCTGCAGATCGTCACGTCCTGGAGTGTATTTCGACAGAGGTGTCTCGCGACAAAGCCACCGAGTACTGTGCCGGGCAGGCCTGGGTCGGAGGCTCGGCCGCGCTCTTCCTAACCACCGCGGTATTTCCGAGATCGATGTGGAAGTATCGTTTTTCGCGCGCCTACAGGACGGTCTTAGCGGACGCGGCACACCTCACTCAGACCTTTTGCCTTGTGGCGACTTATCTTGGGCTTGCTCCGTTCTGTACGATGGCGCTGAAGGATTCTGTGATCGAACAGGACCTCGGGATCGATGGGATCACTGAATCGGTTCTGTACGCGGCCGGTGTTGGTCTACCGTCGAAGCACTCTTCGACCTAATTTGCGCTTGCCTTTTTTGGGCATCTTCATACCATGAACCGGTAGGCTGGGCCTCGCCAGCGTAGTTCAAAAGCAAGGTGAACTGCTGCATTGCGAGGTCGTCATGCCCCAGCGATTGGTAGAGCACGCCCAGACGGTAATGCGCGGCAGCAACTGCGTGCAGCGCGGGTGAATCGGCGCTGTCAAACTGACGTTCGTTGCTGCGAGCCAGCAGGAGTTCGTATTGGCGCGCGGCCTCTTCCGGGTGGCCAGAGAGATCATACGCCCTCGCAAGGGTTTCAATCGCCAAGGGTGAATTGAGGTGTTGGACGGCAACACTCGCCGATTGGATGGCATCCAGGGGACGGCTTTGTGCGACTGCTATCTCCGACTGCAGCATGTTGGACAGGCAGATTATCCTGGGTGTCTTGTCGGTCGATTGCTCCAACCGGTGAAGCTGCTTTTCCGCCCCGCCGATGTAACCGGAGCGGGCAAAGAGCTTGCCGAGCAGGAAGATCAGTTCAGGGTTGGATGGTTCCGACAACTTGTAAAGGGAGTTCATTGCTGACGTACGATCACCCGAAGCTCGACGAACGTCAGCAAGAAAAATCTTTTTCCGGGACATGCCATAGATGTTGTCAATTCGTGCATCGGCAGTCACGCCATGTTCGAGCTGAACAGCGGCTTCATTCAAGTCGCCGCGAGTCTGAGCGGCGTCGGCCATGGCATCGCGAGCCATGCCCGCAGCATCTCCGCCCAACGCGAGCATCTCTTGCCAAAGGGTATCCGCTTCGCTTTCCTTGCCGATCCCGAGATAATAACTGCCGATCAGATTTAGTGCTCTGGCATTGTCCGGGGTCTCCTTCAAAAATTGTCGTGCAAGCGCCATGGCCCGTTGCGAATCCCCGGCCAAGTAATAGTAGGTAGCGAGGTTAAGTTTTGGCGTTGGCGAAGGTGTTAATTCAACGGCTTTCAAACCTTCTGAGATGGCTAAATCGAAGCGAAATTCATTTCTGTAGCATTCTGCGAGATTCCCATGAACTGCAGGGTCCTCGGGCGATAACGCAACCAGATTCTGATAGTGGGGTATAGCCTTCGCGAGGTCATATTGGAATAATGCGTAGTCGCCCAATATCTTCTCTCTTTCCCGTTCGGTGACCCGACTGGAAAGCTGTGCGGCTTTGGCATACTCCTCTCCCGCCCGGTCGTTGTCAGCCAAATTTTCATAGGCAACGGCCAGGTACTCATGGGCCATGGCGAAGTCTCCATCCATTGCAACAGCTTGCTTGAATAAAGAGGCGGCTCCGCTGAGATTGCCGAGATAGAGTTGTTGTTTTCCGGAAGAGTATAGTTTCAGCGCGTCCAGGGAACTGGATGTGACCAGAGCCAAAGGTTGAGAGTCCTGTTGTATGGCTGCATTCGATTCCCCCCATTTGTGCCGCATCGTTGCCGCGATTTCGTCGATTGCCGGAGGTAGGCGCTCAGGGCCGGAAAAGGCTTTTTGGGCGTTGATGACTGGATCTCCATTGCAGTTCAGAGCTCGAGCCAGGATCAGGTAACTACTTCCTAATTTGGAAATTGAGCCTGATATGACAGACTGGAGACCTTCTCTAGTGCAGATCTCGCTCGCGACTCCTTCAGTGACAACATCTGTCTCTGATCGCTGCATTCTTCTAAGCACGTCTGGCAACCGGCTTGAAGGAAAGACCAAGACCTGCGATGACTGGCCCAGCGCCGTCGAAATCAGTTCACGAGGGGTTTGATCGAAAGCGGGATCTCCCGTACGGTTTTCGAATTCGGCAACGACTACCGACAAACGCCGAGTCACGATATGGCTTCTTCGCCCGCGCCACAGGATGACTCCCGCCGCAACAACCAACATCATAAGCACGGCTGCAATTGCCCAGGGTCGCCTGCGTTTTGGCGGCGGAGGAATGGTCCGGCTATCCGAGGGTTCGAGAGCGCCTTGTGGAAGCATGGTTTTCAAGTCAAGCGCAATCTCTCGCGCCGACTGGTACCGCGCATCCGGATTCTTATCGAGGCACTTCAGGATGATGCGTTCCAACTCCGGCGCCAGACCTGGATTTTGGGTTCGCGGCGGCACCGGCTGCTCATGCCGGATCGCGTCGATAAGTCGGACAGCTGCACTGTGTCCAAAAGGGCGCCGACCAGTTGCCATGACGTAGAGCACCGCTCCTAAGCTATAGATGTCGGAGCGTTCGTCGTCCACACCAGGGTCGATCTGCTCTGGCGCCATGTAGGCAAGCGTGCCGACGAGAGTACCTTGCTGCTCCATGGACTGGGTGGATTGGTCGTTGGCAATTACCGCCATTCTGGCGAGCCCAAAATCCAGTACCTTGACGCCGCATTCATTGGTGAGAAAGATGTTCTCCGGCTTGAGGTCCCGATGGATGACGCCGTTTTGGTGGGCGGCGGCGACAGCTCCAGCGATCTGGATTCCGAAGGTGACGATACTCGCGCTGTCCAGAGGGCCTTGGATGCGATCGGCAAGGGTAGAACCAGACAACAGTTCGAATACCAGGAAGTCGATGTCGCCGTCCGATTCAATGGAGTAGATGCTCTCGATGTTGGGGTGATTGAGCCGGGAGAGAGCTAATGCTTCTTTACGAAGCCGTCTGCGCTCACTGACTCCGTCATGCCTGCCTTTCAGCACCTTGATCGCAACATCGCGCTCCAACTGGATGTCCCAGGCGCGGTACACAGTTCCCATACCGCCCGCACCGATCTTCTCGGTCAGTCGGAAATGACCGAGTGTCTGCCCAGGGATGAGGCTAGGAGCCGCCATAGGAGCAATTCATAATAAGCGAATCGTATGACGGTTTCGCCTCATGGTCAACGTAATCAACAGGTCACTTCAGCGGATATGCTCGCTAATCTATGCGATTGGGGATTTTGTTTTCAATTGGCGCGAAACTACGCTTTGTCGCGCTTGAAACGAGGTACTGATCTGTGGCGGCAGGGTCGTCGCCGCAGCTTTTTCAGCGGGTCTCAACTTACGGTTTCTAGAATGGCTCCTGCTCAAGTCACCGCCGCTTCAATCAGCGCCGCGTCCGGATTGACCAAAGCGTTGGAGTCGCTCATAGTCGGCTTTGTTGTCGATGTCGAGCAGAATTCCAACATCGTCCACCTCCACTTTGACGATTCCCTCCGGGTGACTCCCGAAGATTGCCCGGCAGCCGATGTCTCCGCTTAGGGCCATGACCTCGGGGAAGACTGAGCGATCCAGAAGAACTGGATTGCCACGGGAGCCCTTGTAGGTGGGGATCACAATTTGCGCGTTGGAACGGTGGTACTGATGGACGATCTGACCGAAGGTCTCGGGTCGGATGAAGGGTTGGTCCGCGAGGACAATCAGCGCGGCGTCTATCCGTGGATGGAGGGCGGAGAGTCCCTCTCGCAGCGAACTCGCCATTCCCTGACCGTAAGCCTGGTTTACAACAACCTTGAGCCCCTCAAAGGCAGAGGGAGGAAACTGCTGTTGGATGGCCTCTGCGAAAGAGCCGAGAACGAGAATGACCTCGTCTAATCCAACGCCTCGAATATTTGCGACTGTTGTTCCCAACACTGTGCTCTCCCTCAGGCGGAGCAGCTGCTTCGGTTCTCCCATGCGAATGGACTTACCAGCAGCCAAAATGATGGCGCCCACTCGTGATTTCATTTTTCCCGTCATCGACATTATTGAAGTCTGCTTTTTGCCTGTTGTGTATGAGTCGCTCGATAAAAGGTTACCGATTCGACCCAATGGGAAAATCGATCCCGAAAAATGCTCAGTCAAGTACTCCCGTCTTCTATGAATGACCGAAACGCCTCTACCACTATCTTCGACAGCTCATCACGATTCCTCTTCGTAACGAGTTCATGCCCTGCACCAGTGACGGGAAGTAGTTCCGTTCGAGCCGGGATGAGCTTCAAGGCAGCTATCACTTCCTCGATGGAGCCGAAACCATCCCGGGTGCCTTGAACGAACATCGCAGGAGTTTGGAGGCTCGAGAAGTGCACTGTCCGCAACTCATCGGGTCGTTGCGGCGGGTGGAGCGGGTAGGAGAGCAGCAGGAGCTGATCGACGAGACCAGGTTCAGATGCGGCCAGCATGGAAGCCTGTCTTCCTCCGTAAGAATGGCCGCCAAGAAATAACCTGCCAGAGCTTTGTCGTCGCATCGCAGCAATTGCAGCTCGAAGTCCTTGTTGGTCACGTTCCGCGCTGCCACGTTGCGGAGGCCCGTGCGGCCGTAGCTGGCGGAAGGGCAGATCGCAGCGGAGGACGGTTAACCCGGAGGCGCAGAAGGCGCTCGCCAGCGCCGTGAGAAGTGGTGAGTCGCAGTTCGATCCCGCACCGTGCGTCAATATCAGGCAATCCTCGACCGCAATGGTCGGTTGGTGCAGATACCCTCGAACTGGTATTTCATTTTGCGGAGCGTCGAAAAATTCTCGGTACTTGTCCATGCGCCGGCGGCCCCATTCTAGCCAAAGACTGCAATTATTTTTGGAACTTCGAGAACGGAAGAGCTCTGGTACGGAAGACGAAGGGTTCGCAGGTGGAGGAACGGTGAGCTCCTCAAGAGGGCTCAGTTTGAAAGATGGTCGGGGCGAGAGGATTCGAACCTCCGACCCCCTGGTCCCGAACCAGGTGCGCTACCAGACTGCGCTACGCCCCGAATGTGTGCTGCGGCGAGATGTCGATGAGAGTGCTTTCCTTGACGCTCAAGCGCGCGGGAGGGCTTGCTGGATCGCTTTACCGACTAGGCTAGTTTAGCAGATTATCGGCGGTGGGTGGCGGCTTCCTCACTGTGGTCTTGCGACATGACTGCGAATCGCTTCTGCGGTGATGCGGCTCTGAATGGCAAAAATATGGGGAGGAGCCCTAGTGACTCCTCCCCACGAGTGGTGCAAAGTCGATCGGCCTAGTTGGACGGCTTGCGAGGCTTGTTGGTTGTGGGCATCGCGTAAGGCTGTCCCTGCCGCTTTATAGAGTTCGTATCGAAGGTGTTGGTGTCACCTGGAGTGAAGATTGCTCCGGGGGGCACCAGAATGTTATCGACGCTGCGGGTCAGATCGCCGCCGGTGCGCAGCTCGATGCGGGAGGGATCGATGCCCTTTTCCTGCGTGAGGTACTGCGCAATGTTGAGGTCTCGCTGGGCTGCGGCGTCAGGTGTTTCATCGGCAGAATGCTTGCCAACGATAATCAACTTGGCTGAAGATTCGCGATTGAGGGAAAGGGCGATCTCGTCGAGACAACCCTTGGCTTCGTTGTCGACGCGGACGGGACGTTTTCTGTCGCGCTCGAAGGAGATGCTGCAGAGATTGCTTACCTGCGGCGGGGGCGGGGGTGGAGGAGCCGTGACGGTGACTGACGTGTTGGCGGTGGCTTGTTTGCCCAGGTCATCGACCACATTGCAGGTTACGTTGATGGTGCCTGGAGATGCGCCGGTGGTGTTGAGGGTGCCGGTGGATGTGCTGCTGGCGATCTGGCCAGCGGAGGCAGAGTAAGAGTAGCTGAGGGGACGATTTTGCGGGCTGTTGGCGATCGACGTGATCGTTGAGGGATCGCCCGGCATGACCGTGCTGGGATTTGCGGAGCAGGTGATGGTCGGCGGTTCGTAGGCGTGGACGCGGAAGCCGGCGGTGCAACTGGCCTGCTGGCCAGGGCGTATGCCTTCGGAGACGTGGCCGGAGACGGTGTAGTCGCCAGGGGGGAGTCCTGTAGTGGTGACTGTGGCCGTCGAGTCAGTTCCGGTGATGTGGCCGCCGCTGGTGCTCCAGGCGTAGGTGGCTTTCTTCTTCAAGTTGAGGTTGCTGGCGGTGGCGGTGACGGTGACGGGGTCGCCGGGAAAGATGTTCGCTGGCTGAACCGTGCAACCGAGCTGCACGGGTGGCGGTGGTGTGATCTGACCGAAACGGAGGACTACGCCTGCAGAGAGACGGTAGGCGTAGATGTCGCCGACGCCGCCGGTGACCAGTCCGGGAGCGGGTGGGCCGTAGTCGACATGAGAGTAGTGAAAGTCGGCCTGAATTGGCCGGATGGCGATGCGGTTGTTGAAGACGGGAAGGATATAGTCGAGGCCGATGCCACTGGTGACACCCCAGCCCCAGGTGCAGGGCTGGAAGATAGGACCGCCTACTTTGGCTCCGCCGCCGAGAACGTGTCCGAAAGGAACCCAGCGATTTTTCTGATAGCGGAATATTGGCCCGGCCTGTGCTGTAAAGACGCAGTCGTTGGGACCACTGGGAAAGAAGCCGCCTTCAGCTTGGACGCCGACGTAGCGGTTGAAATAGCCGGCGGCGCTGATGATGGCGCCGGGATTGATGGGTTGGTACTGGATGTTGCCGATATCGCTGTTGACGGGGTGGAGATAGCCATAGCCTCCGTAGAGATCGAAGCGCGACAGTTCGGGCGGCGGAGTGGAGGCGGACTTTGTAGCCTGGGCGCCTACGGACAGGGCTGAAACGGTAAAGAAGGTGACGATGAGAGCGACGAGAAAAGCTATCCGGGCGTTGGTCGATCGATCGCAACGCATAGAGCTGCTGTTCCAAAGAGCGGGGCTCACGAGGCGGGAACGCATAGCAGGGGATCCTCCAACTACGGTGCTTCTTCCTGATTTCAGAGAACTGCCGCACGCCCCGAAGACGGGCTGGGGGTGCGACAATCAAGGGCTATTGGTTACCGACCGACAGGATGACCGAGGTGGATTGAGCGGGTGCCGTGGAGCTGACGCTAGTTGCCGTGATGTTGATGGTGTAGGTCTTGAACACTGTGCTGGGGCAGCCGCAACCTGTCAGACCCAGAATACCAAGGGAGAAGAGGATGATCGCCAGGAGGCGCATCTTCTGAGTACCTAGTTTTTTTCGGCGGCGAAGTCCGGCGAAGAAGACTCCGATGCCGGTGAGTTCGACGGGGAAGACGGCGGCTGCGGTAATGGGCGCGAGATCCCCAGGACTGAAGTTGCGAGGCGCCGACTCGCGAAGTTGGGCGTCGGCGACGGTGGTGTTGACGGTCATCGCAACGGTTGCGGTGCCGCCTGCGGTGAGAGTCGGATTGCTGGCGAAGGAGCAGGTTGCGTCAGCGGGTAGGCCGGAGCAGGCGAGATTGATTTGGCCGGCGAAGGCTCCGACGGAAGTGAGGGTGACCTGGTAGACCGTTGCACCGGCGCCCTTGATGAACTGTGTCGCGGGCGAGGCGGAGATGGTGAAGTTGCCGGTCGGCGGGGTGACGACCTGAGTGAGAGTGGCAGAGCTGGCAGTGAAGTTGGTGTTGGCTTGGAAGGCAGCGGTGATGCTGTGGGTGCCGACGGTCAGAGCTATGGTGGAGAAGGTAGCGACGCCGCTGCTGCTCAGTGTTCCTGTGCCGAGCAGGGTGGTACCGTCTGAGAAGTTGACGGTGCCGGATACGACGCCGGTGGTGGTTGTGGTCGTTGCGGTGAAGGTGACAGTGACTCCGGCGGTGGCGGGCGAACCAGAGGTTGTGATGGTGGTGACCGTGGCCACGGGGTTGATATCAAGCGCTCCCGGGTGGATGGTTGCGATGTAGTTGCCGGCGGAGGTTCCGGAGACGTTGGCTCCGATGGCATAGCGGCCGGCGGGTGAGATCTGCGTTGCCGTCGTGGTGTAGGTGACGACCACATTGTCTCCGGGGAGAACGCCGTTGACTGAGCCGGTGAAGTTAGGGTTCGGTGCGCCGTAGGGCCGGGCTGCGTTGTCGACGTTGATGACGAGGGAAGAGGGGTTTTGCGTGATCGTCAGGGTGCCGTTGAGGGTTACGACGGTGTAGTTCGACGTGGCCGCGCCGAAGACGGTCGGGACGATGGGATAGGTTCCGACGGGGCTATTGGCGACGGCGGATGAGGTGAAGGTGGTGGTGACGGTGTCGCCGTTGAGCAGGCCGGTGGTGGTGCCGGTGAAGACCGGATTGGGCGCGCCATAGACGCGGTTCGCGTTATTGGCGGTGATGGTGAGGTTTGCCGGGGCGACGGTGAGGACGCCGTTTGTGGTGGTGACGGTGTAGTTGGACGTGGCTGCGCCGGAGACGGTGGGCACGATGGGATAAGTGCCGATGGGCGACGTTGTGGTTGCCGTAGTGGCGTAAGTGATGGTGAAGGTATCGCCGTTGAGTGCGCCGGTGATGTTGCTCGTGAAGACTGGGTTGGCTGCTCCGTAGTTGCGGGTGACGTTATTGGCGGCGACATTGAGTGCTATCGACGCCTGAGTAATGGTGAGGGTTCCAGGGACGACGGTGATGGTGTAGTTCGAGGCTGCAGGGCCACCGACCGCGTCGTTGATTGGATAGGTGCCGACAGGCGAGGCGACGGTGGCGGGAGTGGAGTATGTGTGGGAGAACGTGTCGCCATTCAGCGCGCCGGAGACAGTGCTGGTGAAGGTTGGATTCGGAGCGCCGTAGGGCCGAGTCGCGTTGCCGACCACCACAGTAAGATGGGCCGCAGTAATGGTGAGGGTTCCAGAAATGACGGTGATGAGGTAGTTTCCTGCGGTCGCTCCGGAGACGGTTGCGTTGATCGGATAGGTTCCGACGGGCGAGGTGATGGTGGCGGGAGTGGAGTACGTAATGTCGATGGCGTCGCCGTTCAGCGTGCCGATTTTGGTTACACCGTTGAGCGTGACGTGGGTTGTGCTTGTGAATGATGGATTGGGCTGGCCATACTGACGGCTGGCATCGGCGACCGTGATGGTGAGAGGTGTCTGCGTGATGGTGAGGGTCCCGGGTGTGTTGGTGACGATGTAGTTCGAGAGATTGGTGCCGCCAGCTGGAGTGAGGGTCGCGACGATGGGGTAGTTGCCGACGGGGCTGAGGACGGTCGCGGCGGTCGAGTAGGTGACCAGGACAGTGTCTCCGGAGACTACGCCGGTGAGTGTGCCGGTGAAGGTTGGGTTGGGGGCTCCGTATTCACGGGTGGCATTGTTGACGGTGACAGTGAGCGGGGCTGGAGTGACGGTCAGGATGACCGTGCCGGTGGCAGAGGAGTAGTTGCTGTCGCCGGTATAGCTGAAGGTGACGGTGTAGGTGCCAACGGCGAGACCGCTGTTTGGAGCATTGCAGGTCGTCGTCGGGCCGAGGGTAGTGGTGAGGCTGCACAGGACAGTCTTGCCGAAGCTGAAGGTGATGGTGCCGGTGGGCGCCGGGTTCGTGCTGTTGACGAGGACTGTTTCCGGAAAAGACTGGCCGTAGACCTCAGTCTGAGGAGGGAGTGTGAACTGAAGTGGCGCGATCAGCTTGCCCGTGCCTGTGAGTTGTATGGGCTGCGGGCTATTGTAGGAGTTCGTCGCGAGCGTCGCGGTTGCGGTGACAGGGCCGTTGACGGTGGGGGTGAAGATGAAGCCAATAGTGCAGGTAGAGCCGGCAATGATTGTGGTACCGCAGGTGGTGGTGTTCCCGTCAACGCTGTAATGCGAGTCGGACGTTGAGAACGGAGCGGTAAGGCTGAGGTTGTCGGCACCGAAGTTGCTGATGCTCTGCCGGATTACGGGAGCGCTTTGGCCAACCATGATGGTGCCGAAGGCGAGAGCCGGGTTTGGGTAGGTGATTTCGCGGACGGAGCTGTTGCCGTTGTCGACGACGAAGAGATTGCTGCTGCCGTCAACGGCGACGCTAACGGGGTTGCTGACTTGTGCGAGGTTGCTGTGAGCCGCCGTCTCCTGCCTTGCCTGCGGTGCCGGTGCCAAGGATGGTGGCGATGTTGCTGCCACTGCTGGTGGTAGAGGAGTAAACGGTATAGATGAGATTCGCACCGGAGTCCGCGATGTAGAGGTCGCCCGCTGCGTCGACGGAGAGCGAAGAGGGAGAGATGAGTGCGGTGCCGGTAGCCTGGCCGGGAACGGTGGTGGTCGTGGTTCCGTTGCCGGCGAGCTGGTGGACGACGCCGGATTTGTCTACGGCGTAGACGAGATGGCCGCCGGCGTCGGCAATATAGAGGATACCGTTGAGATCCACCGCGAGGCCGCTGGGCGAAACAAAGCTGGAAGCGATGGTGCGACGCAATCCGGCTGCGTAAACCTCGATCACGTTGTGGGCCGAGCCCGCCTGGGTTATGAAGAGATTGTCGAATCCGTCGACGTAGATTGCGGTGGGCGTGTCGAGAGCGGTGACATAGCTGGTATTGATGGTGCCATCTGCGCCGAACCGCGCGACGGTGCCGTGAGTGGCATCGGCGATGAAGAAGTTGCCGGCAGAGTCGATTGCCAGGGCGGAAGGAGTGAGCAGGCCCGCGCCTTGTGGGATCGCGACTTGAGGTGCGCCACCTCCGGCGGGAAGAAGCAGGAGATCGGCGGTGCCGGGGCCGTTGCCAGATTCGAGGACATAAGCATTGCCTCTGGAATCAACCGCAACCGCGGCAGGAGCAGCCAGCGCGCCAGCGACGGTGTTGACGGTGCCGGGCGTGAAGACGCTGAGGGAGCCGGTGGCAACGGCTTCGAGGCCCTGCAGGATGTTTTTGCCGGAGATTGAGTCGGTCAGTTTGACCGGGGCGCTTCGAAGGCCGGGTCGCGTGGGAGTGAAGCGGACGAATACCTGACAGGTATTGGGTATAGCGCCTACTGGCGCAGGGCCGAGTGCGCCGTTACAGGTGTTACTCGTGATGCTGAAGTCGGGGCCGGACGTGGCGGAAAGATTGACGCTCTGATTAATGACGAAGGTGAGCGGCATCGTAGCGCTCTGGCTGCCGACCGGAGTGGAGGGAAAGATAATATTGCTGTTGAGTTTGCGAGCGATGCTGTTGCCCGAGTCGGCGAGGGAGAAGTTGCCGAAGCTGTCGACGGCGATGCCGCGGGGGGCGTTGAGCGGAGAGCTGAGGGCGGAGTTGCCGTCCTGTGTAGGACTGTAAGGACCGGATGCGCCGTTGGGCAGGCCAGCTGCGAGGGTCAGCGTTGAGGACCCGAGGATGTAGCTAACTACATTGTCGGGACCGGTTTCGGCAATGAAGAGGGATTGTGCTGGCGAGAAGGTGAGACCGTAGGGTTTGTTCAGCGCAGTAAAGAGTGTGCCGGAGCTGTCGTTGGAACACTGACCGACGGCGGTCTTATAGGTGGCGAGATTCACTATCTGGCGGACGCAGTTGTTGCCGGTATCTGCGATGAAGAGATCACCCGTGCCATTGATCGCGAGACCCGAGGGTGCGTTCAGCACAACGCTGCCGGTGATTCCGGGGCAGGAATTGGGAACGAGCGTCGAGGGGGAGCCTGCCATAACGCACAGGCTAGTGCCGGGCGATTGCCGAAGAACTTGATAGGTACTGACGGAGGGAAGGACCTCAGTGTCCTGAATGGAGACGTAGAGATTGTTTGTGGCGTCGAGCACGAGCCCGTTGGGGCTGGGTGCGGAAGAGGCTGTCGAGCCGCAGGTGCCGGCGATGGTGGTGAGAGACGCGACGCCAGAGGCGCCGTTGGCGAGCATACGGACGCAATTGTGTTTGCTGTCGGCGATGTAGAGGTTATTGGAGTTGTCGACTGCGAGGCCAGTGGGCTGATACAGGCCCTGGGAGGGGGTGGGAGTGGGGTTGGAGGCTGTGGAGCAGGTGTCGCCCTGGCCAGAGACGGCGAGACCGACCACGGTGCTCATCGAGCCCGAAGGATCAATCTTGCGGACGCAGTTGTTCTGCGTGTCGGAGAGGTACTGGTTCCCTTGCGAGTCGAAGACAATATAAGAGGGAGTGTTGAGACTGACCGTGGTTGCGAATCCGAAATCTCCGTTGAAGCCTGGGGTGATGGTGCCGGCATAGCGAGTGCCGCTCTGCAGAAGAGTTAAGGCCTGCGAGTATGCGAAGGTGGGGGCAACCGTAGAGGCTACAAAGGAGATGACGTTGAAAAGGACTCGGACTCCGGAGAGGCGGTTGAGGCGCATGGTGAAACTCCTAGGTAGATGTGGTGCAAAGTGAATCAGGTCGCAGGTTCTGACTTAGCTGGTGGACCATAAAGATTTCTTCGGAGGTCGTAGCCTCCGCAGAGTTGGGTGATATCCCTTCTCATGCAAAGCGAGTTCCAAAGCGGCAGGGAACGAAGGTTCGTTGCGAACCGCCCCTCAAATTGTTCGTGACATAGACAGAAGTATCCGGCAGAAAAACGCTAAAACAATGAATTTGAAGGGACTTTGGAATATAGGTGGTTACTGGCTTTGAAGTAATGCGCGCAAATGGCTGGCAAAGGAGAGAAAACTTTTTCTCTTTTTATCTTCGGGAAGCGGGTTGAATGGGAAAACGTGGAAAAAGCTTTCTTTCGTTGGCGCCAGCGAGCCTCTGAGAAAGCACCGATCCTGGGCCCGTGAAATGGACTAAGCTTAATCAGAGGAGACTGGGTTCTTGCCATGATGGAACGTCGGCAGATTGTTCGGCTGTGGCAGCAGAGCGATGCCGCTGCGCTGGTAACCCTGGTGCGGGCGGAAGGGTCGAGTTATCGGCGTCCGGGAGCTCGTCTGCTGTTGGGTGGTCGGGGCGAGTACGCGGGAACGATCAGCGGCGGTTGCCTGGAGGCAGAGGTGGTGCGCAAGGCGACGTGGTTGGTTCGCGAAGGCGCTGTGGTCGAGCGCTACTCGACGATGTTCGATGACACCGCCGAAGTGCCGTTTGGGCTGGGGTGTGGCGGAGTGGTCGATTTGTTGCTTGAGCCAGGGAGCACCCCTGAGTGCAGAGCGTTGATGGCAGCGATGGAGGGATCTCTTGCTGGGCAGGACGCAACGGTGCTGACTTGGCTGCCGCGTGATGGCAGAGGTTTGGCGCGTGCGGTGCTTTCGCCGAGTGGAGATCTCCTCTTTGCCAGTAGCGGATTGACTGAGCCTGAACTAATGGACGGGCGAGCGGGTGTGCTGCGGCAACGCTGGGTCGAGGCGATGCCGGAAGGAATATTTGTCGAGACGATTGCCGCTCCACAAAGGCTGTTTGTTCTGGGCGCGGGTGATGACGCGAAACCGCTGGTGAGCATGGGTGCGCTGCTGGGCTGGAGTGTGACCGTCATGGATGGGCGGACGCAGTTGACTCGGGCGGAGCGGTTTCCTGAGGCCGAGCGTGTGGTGGCGATTCCGCCTACCTTGGACGATGCATTGGGGATCCGGCCGGAGGATGCTGTGGTGTTGATGACCCACAGCTACGAGCAGGACCGGGAATTGCTTGCGGCGCTGTTGCCTTTGCATCCCAGGTATCTGGGGCTGCTGGGAGCTCGCCATCGGAGTTCGTTGCTGGTAAACGAGGTTGCGGCGAAGCTCGGGCGTACGATTGCTGCGTGTTGCGAGCAGATCTACGCTCCGGTCGGGCTTGATTTGGGTGGAGACGGTCCGGAGGCGATTGCGCTGGCGGTGATTGCCGAGGTGCAAGCCTGCTGCATGGGGAAGCTGGGAGCTTCGCGGCGTTTGTCTGCTGAGGATGTGGCGCGGCACGTGCGCGAAGGCGGCGCTTCGCGATATTTGCAAGTGCAATGTGCGTTGGGTGATGCGCAGTGAGTGGTTGCGGAGAATAGAGTGTGCTGCTTCGGTTCGAGCGAATTGCTAGAGGCTTAGAAGAAACTCCTCAAGCAGGTTGGCTGCGACCGTGGCGCGATATTTCGCTGTGCTGCGGATGTCGTCAATCGGGACGACTTCGGTGAGGACGGTGGAGCGGGCGGCGGCGATTCTCTCCGGAGTAATGGTTTTGTCAGTCAGGGATTTCTCGGTTTTGGTTAAGCGAGCAGGGTATTCGCGCACGCTTGCGGCCCCGATGCGAATATCTTCGATGCGACCTTTGTTGACATGGGCGATGGAGGCTATGGCTACCTTTGAGATAGCCTGCGCGTTGCGGGGGCCGACTTTGCGGATGTAAGTTCTGTAACCTTTGTAGTTACGTAAAATCGTGATACTGTGCAGGAGTTCGTCGGGTTCAAGGGCTGTTTCCTTGTACGCGAGATGGAAGTCGCAGTAGGGCAGCGTGCGGGAGCCTCGGGTGGAGACGAGGGTGAGTTCGGCGTCATAAGCGAGGAGGGCGGGTGGCGAGTCGGCAGCGGGGGATGCGTTTACGATGTTGCCACCGAGGGTGCCGCGATTCTGGTTAGCGATCGAACCCGTCCAGCTGGCTGCCTGGGCGAGGATAGGGAATTCATCAGCAATGACGGGGTGGTTGCGTATATCGGTGAAGGTGCTGCCAGCGCCGATGATGATGGCGTCGGGAGTAGCTTCGATGAAACGAAGCTCTTCGAGGTTCCATAGGGAGACGAGTTTTTTGGGTTGGAGACGGCCGGCGCCAAGGGCGACCATCAACTCGGTGCCGCCCGCGATGGGCGTGTAGTGATCGGGCGAGTCGGCGAGGATCTGCAGGACTGCGTCGAGGGACTTGGGGGCAATGAGGTCGAATTGAGTGATGTTGGAGCGCATTTATTCGGCGATTCCGGTCAGGGCTGCTTGCTGGACGGCGTTGAAGATGCGCATGTAGCCGGTGCAGCGGCAGAGATTTCCGTTGAGGCCTTCCTGAATTTGTGACAGTGTTGGTTGCGGATGCTTGTCAAGCAGCTGGTGGGTGGCGAGGATCATGCCTGGGGTGCAGATGCCGCACTGGGCTCCGCCTTGTTCCAGGAAGCATTGCTGGATCAGATGGAGTTTTTGGTCTTCCGCATTTGGGGGGACCAGGCCCTCGATGGTGATGATCTCGGCGCCTTCAGCTTGGAGCACAGGGACGAGGCAGGAGTTGACCAGGTCGCCGTTGACCAGGACGGCGCATGCTCCGCACTCGCCTTCGCCGCAGCCCTCTTTGGCTCCTGTGAGGTGCAGGTCTTCGCGGAGGACGTCGAGGAGGCGCTTCATCGGGGGAGCTTCGATGGTTAGTTCGTTGTTGTTGACGGTGAATTTGATGGTGCTCATGCGCTGGCCTCGCTGAAGACTGGGCCGGCGACGTCAGGGTTGAGGGATTCGCTGCCTGCATTGGGGAGGCGAGTCATGCGCTCGAAGATGTCTTCCGGTAGCAAGGGGATCTGGTGGAAGGAGATGCCAGTGGCGTGTTCGATGGCGTTGAGAATGGCGGGGGCGGGCCCGTCCATGGGGAGTTCGCCGATGCCTTTGGCCCCGCCCGGTCCGTAGGGGGAGGGGACCTCCTCGAAGGTGACATGGATGGGTGGGATGTCGGCGCTGGTGGGCATGATGTAGTTGGTCATCTGGTTGTTGGCGAGATGGCCGTTGACCCAGAGGCATTTCTCGTAGAGGGCGTAGCCGATGCCTTGTGCGACGCCGCCTTCGATCTGGCCTGCGGCGAGGATGGGGTGGAGGACTTTGCCTACTTCCTGGATGGTGTGGAAGTTGGTGACGGTTGCGGCGTATGTGGTGGTATCGACGGCTACTTCGGCGACGTAGACGGCCCAGGCGTAGGCGGGGTAGGCTTCGCCGCTGTAGGTCTCATCGTCCCAGAAGATGCCTTCGGGTGATTCGTAGCGAACTCGAACTTCCAGGTTGCCAAACTCTTCTCCGTACTGAATGGCCGCTCTCTTGAAGTCGGCGGGAGTGCGCGGAGTCGGGAGGTTTGCACTATCGCGGAGCTTATCGAGTATTTGGGTAGAGGCACGTTCGATCAACTTGCCGACGATCATGGCGGTGCGGCTCGCTACGGTCGGTCCTGAGTTCGGGACGAGATAGGTGTCTGGCTGCGCGATGCCGACCTCTTCATAAGGTAAGCCTAGGGTTTGTGCAGCCACTTGGCACAGAATCGTGTTCGTGCCTTGGCCGAACTCGGTTGACGAGACCAGAATGAGAGGACGACCTGTTTGCATGTCTATATCGATTGCCACTTCTGAGTTGAGGCGGCGCTCGCCGGAGCCGGTGAAGCCTGCTCCGTGGAAGAAAGAGGCGAAGCCTATGCCGCGCTTGATGCTGCTGGTCAGGTTGTCGCGGTCGAACTGGGCGCGTTTCGCGTGATAGTTGGACTCTTCGAGTGCTCGGGTAAGAAGGTGTTGGATGTCGACGGCATCGGTAAGGAGTTGGCCAGTTGCGGTGCGATCGCCGGTGGAGAGGAAGTTGCGGCGGCGGAGTTCTTCTGGAGTGAGGCCGACTACCTTTGCGATTTTGTCCATGTGGCGTTCAAGGGCGAAGATGCTTTGCGGTGCGCCGAAGCCGCGGAAGGCTCCGTGCGGCGGGATGTTGGTGGCCATCGCTTTGGCTCGTACTGTGATGTAGGGCCAGTGATAGGGGCCGGGGGCGTGGATGGTGCCGCGGGAGAGGACTACGGGGGAGAGGGTGGCGTAGGCTCCGCCGTCGATGGCGAAGTCGATCTCTCCGGCGAGTAGTTTGCCGTCCTTCGATACGGCGGTGCGGTGGCGGGTTCGTGATGGATGGCGTTTTGTGGTGGCGGCCATATCTTCGGCGCGGTCGTAGCAGAGTTTCACCGGATGGCCGGACTTCATGGCGAGTAACGCGGCGTGGCTGCCGATTACGGAGGGGAAGTCCTCTTTGCCGCCGAAGGCTCCGCCGGTTTCGGTCTGGATGACGCGGCACTTTTCGGCGGGGAGGTTGAAGACGAGTTCGAGAGCGTGGACGAGGTAGAAGGGGCACTGCATGGAGCCGCGGACGGTGACTCCGGTTTCGGGGTCGTATTCGGCGATGACTCCGTTGTTTTCGATGTAGAGCTGTTCCTGCGCTCCTGTTCTGTACTCGCCTTCGACGATGTAGTCGGCGGTTCGCCAGACTTCATCGGGGATGGGAGTTTGGTTCTTCTGCATCAGGTAGGTCTTGAAAGTATTTGCTCTCTCGCCTTCGCCCCAGATGATCTCTTCTTTTTTCTCCGAGTCTTCGATGGTGTAGATAGCAGGGAGTTCTTCGTAGGTGATGTGGACGGCGGCTACGGCGGCGGGCAGTACTGAGCGGTTGGGATGGGCGAGGAGGAGGATGGGTTCTTCGGCGTGGTTGACGTGGGTGACGGCGAGGCAGGGGTGGTCTTTGGTGAGGTGGACGATGGTGTTTTCGCCGGGGATGTCGGCGGCGGAGACGATGGTGAACTCCTGCCAGGGAATGGAGGGGTCGAAGTTGATTGAGGTGATGCGGCCGCGCGGGATGGTGCTGCGGACGGTGGCGCCGAACCACATGCCGGGAATGGTGATGTCGTCGACGTATTGGGCCTGGCCGAGAACCTTGGCTTTGCCCTCTTTGCGTGGGGGCGATTGACCGACGATGGGAGGAGTTCCAGCCATGAATCAGGGTAATGCATAGAACGCCTCGGAGTGAAGATTTTGCGGCGAGCTGGCCAAGAGGGGTACCCACCCCCCCCATTACCCGGCGATAAAGCCCTTGTTTTCATGTGCTTACTGGCTTAAATTTGCCTGTAAAATCGTCATAATAAAGGGGTTACGGCCAAATTTTTGCAATCAAACGAGTTAGCCCCGGTTTTGGCCGGGGCTTGATCAATTTCTCTACTATTTAAAGTATAGCGGATTGGAGAGGGGGAACACGCCAGCTCTATTTCCTTTGGTTTCAGAGGGTTGGGTGGTTTTGGGGCTTGACATGCGATTCTTGGGCTGAATTTGAAGAAAATATTTTTCCGAGTGCCTGCGATACGATAGAGCGCTCAAACGGGAAGGTCGCATGCATCCGAAGTCGGAAGGAATTCTTGAATCTGCGCTGTACGTGAAGGACGTAAAGAGATCGGCTGAGTTTTACGAGAAGATCTTCGGGTTTCGCACGATAAGCGATTTTGGAGAGCGTGGCTGCGCAATGGAAGCCGGCAGCCGGCAGGTGTTGTTGCTGTTCAAGAAGGGCGGCTCGCTGGCGGGGCCGTCTCCACACGACGGTGATGGCGAACTGCACGTCGCGTTTGCGATTGCGGCCTCTGAGCTGCCGGGATGGGAGTCGTGGCTTGCGGAGAACGGAATCGCCGTGGAAGAAAAGCGCAAGTGGGAGTTGGGCGGAGAGAGCTTGTACTTCCGGGATCCGGATCGCCACCTCGTTGAAGTTGCGACGCCGGGTGTTTGGTCGAACTATTGACGACGCCCTCATCAACAAACACAACGGGCAATAGGAATGGACCGGAGATAGCCGGGAAGGGAAGAGACTTTTATGAAACTCAATCTGGGAATGCAGATCATCGCTGGTCCATTTCCGAGTTGCCGGTGATACGCCAACGCCGACGCAAACAGCAATCAAAGTGAGCCATAATCGTAGAGCGATGCTCAAGAAAGCTACCTTGCTTGTAACGCTGGTCTTCTCAATCACAGCGTCGGCCGCCTCTGAAGATTTACCTGAACCGCTCCGTGGCACGTGGGTTGTGAGGCGTGTGATTCCAACTGCCACAATCAGTTGCTGGGGAAAGCGGGAATCAAAGAGTCTGATTGGCACTCGAATCCAGTACTCGGTGCGTGGGTTTCGGTGGAAGAACATTCAAACCGATTCGCCCGAGGTCACCATCGTCCGGTTGACGGCAGATCAATTTCACGATGAGAACTCGGGTGGAGGCGCAAGTGATTCGCAGGTCACGCTGAAGCATCTTGGGATCGAAAAGCCTGATGTGAAGCAGGTCTCGCTGAGCCATCCAGATGCGACGATCACTGGAGCGACCACCGAGATTCCGGGTGACCGTGTGCTTATGAAAGACAGCAACCGGATCGTGTTTTCTGTCTGCAACGTGTGGTTTGAGGCGGAGCGAGAGCCGCAGTTGAAAGAGCATTGAGGCCACGAATAGTCACAAGACTTGATGTGCGATCATGGGCGGTTTGTTGGCAACTCGGAAGTTACACGGGCGATGAGAATGGGTCCGCGCAGAGTTTCGTTACAGTCTCGGATGGAAGGCGTGCCCGAGGGGAGACCCGAGGCTAAAGGCGGTGGGCTACCTGGAAGCAAAGGCAAAAGCAGATCCCTGGGGGATGACAACAATCAAGGCAAAGGCAACGGCAAAAGCAATGCAGGTCCTTCGACTGCGCTGCTCGCCAAAATGCGCGACCAGCTTCGCTCAGGATGACAGCTGAAGGTCAAGAGCCGAGCTGGGCCGAGGGTAAAAGCAAATACGGAGATTCTGAGCTTCGCTCAGAATGACGCGGGTTTGGGATGGGTGCGCTATCCTCCTGCTCTTACTTTCGGCGTTATTTCGCTCACTTTTTCTTTGCAGTCTTCTTTGCCGATTTTTTTGCAGCTGTTTTCTTGGCTACTTTCTTCACTGCTTTCTTTTTGGCTTTCTTCGCGGGGGCGCCACCTGGGTTGACTACGGCTATCAGTTTGGTGCCTATGGGGGAGCCGAGGCCGGTGCAGGCGTCCCAGCCGGGGCCGGCTTTGAAGCCTACGGGCGTGCCGGTGAAGTTAGTGCCAGAGGTGATGTCGTTGAAGGCGGCTTTGCCTTTAGCGGCGTAGATGGCGGGTTGGATGAAGCCGGCGGACTTGCCGTTCTGCGCGTTGGCGACGGCGATGAGACCAGCCCAGAGGGGCGCGACGGCGCTGGTGCCGCCGATGACCATGTCTTTGCCGTCGACGCGGATGGCGTAGCCGGTGGCGGGATCGGCGTCGCCTGCCACGTCGGGAACGCCGCGGCCGCCAGCGGGGTTGGTGGGTTTGGGAACGCCGGCGCTGGCCTGCCAGGGAGGCAGGGGGAAGACGTTGCTGACGCCGCCTCCGGTCGCGCCTTCGTTGTTGGTGAGCTCGTTCCAGACGACCTCGGCGCTGATGGCCGAGCCGCTGCCTGCCAGTTTGGTTCCTCCGCAGGCGAGGACGTGCGGGCTGGAGGCGGGGAAGTCGACGTGGTTCTGACCTCCGCTCACGCCGTCGGTGGAACCGTTGTCACCGGCGGCGACAGTTATGGTGATGCCGAGCGCTGCGGCGGACTGGCATGCGGCGTCGAGGGCTGCCATGGACTGGCCGGTCCAGTTGGATTCGGCTGAGCCCCAACTGATGGAGATGACGCTGGGTTTGTTTGTGGTGTCGTGGATGGCGTGGGCAACGGCGTTGATGAAGCCCTGGTCGGTGTTGGGAGCGAAGTAGACGACGATGTTGGCGCCGGGTGCGACGGCGGCGGCGACTTCGATGTCGAGCATGACTTCGCCGTCTGCGCTGTTGGCGTTGGAGGGGGAGTTCTTGCCGCCGTCGACCGAGACTGCGGAGACTTTGGGGGTCTTCTGGCCGAGCGACTTGAAGTAGGTGGTGAGATCGGCGGTCTTGTAACCTCCACCTAGTTCGACGATGCCGATTGTCTGGCCCGCGGCGGACGCGTTGGGGGGAAATTGGTAGAGCGCGGCGATCTGGGGCGGGGTGAAGGAGGGGCTTGAGGCACCTGCGTGAGGAGAGGCGAAGCCGCTGCCCTGGGCCGCTCTTGCGCTAAGGTTTCCGGCTTCGCCGTAAACGCGAAAGTGGGGCTGGGCCTGCGGGCGGTTGTCGAGGCCGAGAACGGCCTGGACGGGACCGATGAGTTCAGCGGGCAGGGTGATGCTGCCTTCGCGGACGCGGTAGACGGCGCCTTCGGAATCCTTGTGGACGAGGGTGACACCAAAGGCCTTCTGCATGTTGGCGATGGTGCCGCTGAGTTTAATGGTGCGGCGTTCGGGGCCGGGAGTATCGGGGGCAACGGTAAGGCCGTACTCTTTGGCGAAGGCGCGGACGAGTTTGACCGCGGCGGGGTCTGCGGCGTGACGCTGGCGGTACTGGGCGTGAGTGAGGCGGTTTTTGCCGGTGCGGTTGGTGGCTTTGAGCGGGGCCTTGCGCCTGACGACTACCGAGACAGTGATTTTGGTGCTTGGCGGCGCGGGTTTTTCTCCTGCGGCCTGGACGAAGGGAGCTTTTTCGCTGCCGGGCAGAACGGCGCGTGGGGAAGCGATGAGGTTAGGAGTCGGTTTCTTTTTCGTGGTCTTTGTGGTCATGGGAAGGATCTCCAAATTTGGGGATGAATTGGTGAGAGGGGCCGTGCGCGAGTGGCGCGTCTTGTGCGAGACCATACTATGCCAGCGCCGGTGCGGAGGGAAGGCAAGGGAGGCAAATATTTCTGATGCGTGTGGCAGAAAGAGTCTGAGATAGACTGGGCATCACCTTTTTTACAGTGTTTATCCGAGGTTGAGTTTGTTTGCCAGTGAAAGTGGAATTTGAGAGGGTAATGCATGCAGGTTTCAACGTCGGTCGGTGCGGGTGCGAAATCCCAGGGGGATACGAAGCAGGCGGTGTTTCCTGTGGGGCAGATGGCGCTGTTTTCCCTGGTGACGGTGCTGTTCTTTCTATGGGGGATGTCGAATAACCTGACGGACATTCTGGTCCAGCAGTTCAAGAAGTCGTTTGAGCTTTCGACATTCAGCGCCCAGCTGGTTTCGACGGCGAATTTCACTGGTTATTTTTGCATGGCGATTCCTGCGGCGCTGGTGATGCGGCGTTGGGGATACAAGACGGGGATGGTGATGGGCCTGTGCCTGTTTGGAGCCGGGATGGTTCTGTTCTGGCCGGCGGCGGTGAGCGGGCAGTATGTCCCGTTTCTGGTGGCGTTGTTTGCGGTTGGATGCGGGGCGTCGGTTCTGGAGACGGCGGCGAATCCGTTCATGGCACAGTTTGGACCGGCGGAGACTTCGGAGCGGCGGCTGAACTTTGCGCAGTCGTTCAATCCGCCGGGGACGATCGTCGGCGTGCTGATTGGGTCGCAGTTTATTTTTTCGGGCATAGAGAAGACAGCTCCTGAGGTTGCGCTGATGAAGGCGGCGGGGACGTACCAGGCGTATCTGCATACGGAGATCATGCGGGTGGTGCCGACCTACCTGGCGTTTGGCGGCGTGGTGTTGCTGTGCGCGTTCATTCTGTCGCGGATGACGTTTCCGTCGATGCATAGCGAGCACGAGGGCGAGGCCGGCGATCACGGGAGCTTCCGCCAGTTGTTTCAGTATCCGCACCTTTGGTTTGCGGTGTTCGCGAATTTCTGCAATGTCGGAGCGCAGATATCGAGCTGGTCCAATCTCATTCTGTATATGAAGCAGTACACGGCGGTGACGGAACGGCATGCGTCGTACTACCTGACGGGTGTGCTGGTGGCGCTGGCGTTGGGCCGGTTCGTTTCGACGCCGCTGATGAAGTATGTGTCGCCGAGCAAGATGCTGGGGATTTATGGCATGGCGAATGTGTTGCTGATGGCGGTGACGGTGACGCAGCCGGGTATTGTGGGCGCGTGGGGCGTGGTGTTGAGCGGATTCTTTTTGTCGATCATGTTCCCGACGATCTTCGCGCTGGGATTGAAAGGGCTGGGTCCGAATACGAAGCTGGCTGGATCGCTTCTGGTGATGGCGATTGTAGGGGGAGCGCTCTTTCCACTGGTGCTTGGGTATATCGCGAAGAATACGGGGAGTCTAGCGAAGGGATATATCGTGCCGCTGGTTGGGTTTGCGGTAGTGGCAGCGTATGGGTTTCTTGCGCCGCGAATTCAGCCTGACTCAGGCAACACAAGCCCGGATGCCGGGCCCATTGTGGCGGCGGCGCGAGGGCATGCATAGCGCGAGGATAGGAATCTTTTAGAAGTGGCGCAGGGTCTCTGATGGTGTGGGGATCTTGTAGTCGGGGTCGCCGGGGATGGGGTCGAAGCTGGTGCTTCTCTCGAGCGAGCGGCTGACGATGTCGCGGGATCCGAGGCCGACTGCGAGGGCGAGGGTGAGGACAATTCCGCCGAAGAGGATGCCGAAGGCGAGTTCGACGACGGCGCCGCCGATCTGCAGATGGTCGAGGACCATGGCGGCGGTGAGGACGAGGACGAGCCACTTGATGCCGAGGGAGAGGAATCGCGCGTACTGAAGCTTGGCGTTGACGGCGCCGATGAGTACGGAGCGTTCGAGGAAGCGGGCGATGACGGTGCCGGCGATGAGCAGAAGGACGGCTCCTACTGAGTGGGTGATGTAGGGGAAGATGTAGGCGGAGACCTGTGAGTCGCCGGGATAGGCGGCGTCGGCGGCGGAGATGCCGATGAAGCAACCGATGAGGACGCAACCCCAGAAGACCACGCGGGAGATCAGCGCAGTGGGACTGTTGGCTGGGGACCAGTCGGAGATGGGGGCGATGGCGTTGCGGGCGAGGCGCTCGTCGAACTTCGCCGCGGTGAGGAATCGGCGCACGAGCGCTGCGAGACCGCCTCCAATGGCGGTGAGGATGATGATGGCGAGCAAAAGCGCGACGAGGGCCGGGAGGAAGATGGCGAGTTTGACGAGCACTCGATGTGCGGATTGGCTAAGAGCGAGTTCGACTTGTTGCCACATGGTTGTTACCTCGGTTGTTGCTTCCCAGTTGTTAGTTCTCGGTTCTCAGTTGCAAGTTCTCAATCCGGTTTTGAAATCGCAACGTTGTTTGTCATGGGTTGAAGCGGTCGGGCCAGCGCCAGCGGGATACAAGATATGGTTTGTCGGTCTCGAAGGCTAGGGCGACGTCTTGAATGTGTTTTTCTGGGGCGGTGCCGCTGTTGATGAGGATGAGATGAGAGGCCGCCCAGGCGAGATAGAGCGGCGTGAGTGCGCCAAGCAGGTGTCCGCGATTGATGGTGCGGAGACGGTAGGCGAGGATGAAGTCGAAGACGATGCGGGCCCAGAGGTTATCGGGCATTCGGAAGCTTTCAGGGTTCATGAGAGAGAGCTTCTTGAGGCCGAGGAGCGAGTTGGGCGGAAGAACGAGGGACCAGATCTCGTGGAGGTTGGTGTAGGCGAAACGGAAGGCTTCGAGCATGGGGGCGACGTCAGGCGGCTGCTCGGCGATGGGGATGGACTGAGTGATGAACTGAGGGGGTTGAACACCGCGGGCACGTTGCCAGAAGGAGGCTTTGGCGTCGACATCGGCGAAGAGCGAGCCGGCGATCTGTGTGAGAAGGGTATTGAGGTCGGGTGTGACGGGCTGCGGCAGGTTGCGCGGGCCGATGTCGATTTCGGCGATGGAATAGCCGGCGGTGGCGGCTTCGCTGAGGGGCCAGAGGAAGGCGTCGTTCTGCCCAACGGCGGTGAAGCGCTGGGCGGCGGTGGCCAAACGCTCAGCCATGCGCAGAGAGAGGCCGAGGTCGATGGCGAGAGGGAAGCGGGGGCGAGTACCGAATAGGGCGCGTGTGACGGGGTAGAGAATCGCGGAGTTGACCAGGCCTTCGCGCGGGCCGAGGTCGTAGTGCGCCGTGGTGACGTCGGTTTGAATCGCGGATTTTGCCAGGGCCCGGATGGCTTCAGGATGGAGGGACTGGGATTCTGCGCCGAGGAGAACGCAGGCGGTGGCGCGGTTTTCTTGCGCGAGTTTGTAGGTGTTGATGTAGTCGGATGCTGTGAGGATCCATGGGCTGGCTGAGACCGTGGTCACCGTGTAGGGAAGAAGGCGGAGGGGGCTGTCGGAAGAAAGCTGGGGGGCCGCGTCCGGTGTGGCGACGAGCACGGTTTCGCCGGCGAAGGCGAGAGAGAGGTTGGCGAGCATGGTCTCGAGGGCTTCGGGGGCCAGAGGGACGAGGCTGACGAGAAGGCTGCCGGCGGCGCTGGCCGCAGCGGGCGTCGTAGCAGGCGTTGAAGCTGTCGGGGGCGGCGAGGTGTGGGCGAGATTGGTTTGGGTGGAGGCCATCGTGCGATGTGAACTCTCTTGTCTCAGTTAGCGGTGGCGCGGGGTTAGGCCTTCGTTTCTTGTGTTGAGACGCAACTCTGCGTTCTAAGTTTATGCCTCATCGTTCGGACAGAATCGCTCTGGTACGCATCTTATGGATTTGGTCTGCACAAGAAGAGATGCGTGCCGGGGCGTATGTGGTTGCTGGCAGAAGGAATGCAGGGCTCCGGAGTGAGGTTCAGAGGAGCGAAATTCAGGATGAAACCAAAGAAGAAGACGGCGCCGTTTCACGGCTCGCCGATTGAAGATTATTGCATGATTGGGGACTGCGAGACAGCGGCTCTGGTGTCGTGCGAGGGGTCGATCGACTGGTTGTGCTGGCCGACGTTCTCTTCAGCCGCCTGCTTTGCCGCGTTGGTGGGGACGCGGGACCACGGGTACTGGCAGATTTCTCCGGCGGGCAAGGTGAAGGCGATTCGGCGGCAGTATGAGGCGCATACGCTGGTGCTGGAGACGACGTTTGAAACCGAAGACGGCGAGGTTTGCCTGATCGACTTCATGCCACCGCGCGAGAGGCATTCTCACGTCGTGCGGATTGTCCGCGGGATTCGCGGCAGTGTGGCGATGCAGATGGACCTTGCGATCCGGTTTGACTATGGACGGACGATTCCGTGGGTGACGAGCAAGAATCAGGAGCTGCGGGCGATCGCAGGAGATGACATGTTGACCCTGCGGACCACGGTGCGGCTGCACGGCCAGGACATGATCACGCGGGGCAGGTTTACGGTTCGCAAAGGCGAGACGGTGAGCTTTACGCTGACCAACTCTTCGTCGCTTGAAAAGCCGCCGGCGGTGCTTCGGGTGAATCAGGCGCTGGAGAGAACACAGCGGTTCTGGAAGCAGTGGAGCGGGAAAAACAGATACAGCGGAGCTTATGCCGAAGCAGTCGAACGGTCGCTGATGACGTTGAAGGCGTTGACGTATCGGCCGGCGGGCGGGGTTGTGGCGGCGGCGACGACGTCGTTGCCGGAAAAGATCGGCGGACGGCGTAATTGGGACTATCGCTACTGCTGGCTGCGCGATACGGCGTTCATGCTGCTGATCCTGATGCAGGCGGGTTATGTGAAGGAAGCGGTGGAGTGGCGGAAGTGGCTGCTGCGGGCGGTTGCCGGAGCGCCGGACCAAGTGCAGACGATCTACGGTATTCGGGGCGAGCGACAGCTTGTGGAGTGGGAAGCCAGTTGGCTGCCGGGCTATGAAGGCTCGCGGCCGGTGAGGATTGGCAATGCGGCGTTTGAGCAGTTCCAATTGGATGTGTTTGGCGAGGTTATAGCTGCGTTGTCGCGGACGCCGAAGGCTGAGGATGAGACTCGGGTGTCGGTGAGTTCGCTGCTGGCGGCCCTAGCCAACCATCTGTGCGCCGTGTGGCGGGAGCCGGATGAGGGGATTTGGGAGGTGCGTGGCGGGGCGAGACACTTCACGCATTCGAAGGTGATGGCGTGGGTGGCGCTCGACCGTGCGATCGAGCACCATAAAGAGTATGGCCGCGACGGAGAGGTAACGCGATGGAAGAAGAATCGGGAGATCCTCCATCGAGAGATTTGCAGGAAAGGTTTCGACAAAAAACTGAACAGCTTTGTGCAGTCGTACGGATCGAAGCAGCTGGATGCATCGTGTCTGCTGATCGGATTGGTGGGATTTTTGCCTCCGGACGATCCGCGGATCGTTGGAACGGTGGAGGCGATTGAGAAGCGGTTGATGAAGGGAGGATTTGTAGAGCGATACGACACGAAGAGGACAAAGGACGGACTGAGCGGGAGTGAGGGAGCGTTTCTCGCGTGCAGCTTCTGGATGGTGACGAGTCTGTGGCTTATGGACCGCAAGGCGGATGCAAAGGCGATGTTTGAACGGCTGCTTGCGCTGCGGAACGATGTGGGGTTGCTGTCGGAGGAGTATGACCCTGTGGGGAAACGCATGGTGGGAAACTTTCCACAGGCCCTGTCGCATATCGCGCTGCTTCATTCGGCGTTCGCGATGTCGGGGCTGTGGAAACCCTGAGTCTTCGGTAAAGACAAAGGGTTTATAGCGTGGAAAGGAACACGAGAGGCCGATATGCAACCAGTGAGGCCTTAAGTACCTCTAATCAATCATCTGCATAACTTTTCTGCTGCCTTGTTTCCTGAACGGGTTTTTCTGATCGGTTGATGACAATGCTACGGACTCCAAGTTCTACGTACAGACTGCAACTCCACAAAGACTTTACATTCGATGATGCGGCGGGGATCGCAGACTATCTGCATGCGCTTGGGATTTCGCATGTGTACTGCTCGCCTTACCTGCAGGCTGCTCCGGGCAGTACGCATGGATACGACGTTGTGTCTCACCAGAGAGTGAATGAGGAGCTGGGCGGAGCGGAGGGACACGAACGTTTCTGCAAGAAGCTGGGCGAGATGAAGCTGGGGCAGGTGCTCGACATTGTGCCTAATCACATGTCTCTGGGCAAGGAGAACAGGTACTGGTGGGACGTGCTGGAGAATGGGACGTCGAGCCGGTACGCTTCATTTTTTGACATCGACTGGCAGCCGCAGGAGGAACGGTTGCGGGACAAGGTGCTGGTGCCGATACTTCCGGACCAGTATGGCAGGGTGTTGCAGGCAGGCGGCATCAAGGTGGCGCGGCGGGGAAATAAGTTTCAGGTGGAGTGCTCGGGGGAGACGCTGCCGGCGTCGCCGAACTCGTTGGCGGGGATTCTGGCACGGGCGTCGGAGTATGCACGATCGGACACGTTGAGCTTTCTCGCGGCGTCGTTTGGGCGGCTGCTGCAACCGGAGTATGTCGATCGTAGGACGATTCTTGCGCGGCATCGCGAAAAGGTGGTGTTGTTCCATCTGCTGGAGCGGCTGTGCGGGGAGGAGCCTGGGATTGGCGAGGCGATCGACCGGTCTGTTGCGGAGTTGAATGGAAATCTGGATGCGTTGGATGATTTTCTGAACCAGCAGAACTATCGGCTGGCGTATTGGAAGACGGCGGATCAGCAGTTGAGCTATCGGCGGTTCTTTGACGTGAATACGCTGATCGGCCTGCGCGTGGAACGGGAGTATGTGTTCGAAGAGACACATGCGCTGGTGCTGGATTGGTTGAAACGAGGCGTGCTGGATGGAGTTCGGGTGGATCATCCGGATGGGTTGCGCGATCCGCTGGAGTACCTTAACCGGCTGCGGAAGAATGCGCCGGATGCTTATATCGTTGGCGAAAAGATTCTGGAGCCTGGGGAGTTTCTGCGGGAGAGCTGGCCGATCGAGGGGACGACGGGGTATGACTTCCTTAACGTGGCGTTGGGGGTTCTGGTTGCTCCGGAGGGGATGGCGGAGTTGACGTCGGTTTATGGCGACTTTACGGATCAGATTACCGACTTCCATGCGATTTCGCATGAGAAGAAGATCAGCGTGACGCAGGAAGGGTTGGGAAGCGATGTCAATCGGCTGACGACGCTGTTTGTGGAGATATGCGAGGCGAACCGCGACCGGCGGGACTATACGCAGGCCGAGGTGAGACGCGCGATTCGTGAGGTGGCGGCTTGCTTTGCGGTTTATCGCACGTATGTGGTGCCGGACCGGGATGAGATTACGGACGAGGACAAGGAATACATCACACGGGCTACGGAGTGTGCGAAGCGGAATCGACAGGATATCGATGCCGATCTTTTCGATTTTCTGCGCGACGTGTTGACGATGGTGGTGAAGGGCAAGCAGGAGACCGAGTTCGTGCAGCGGTTCCAGCAGTTCACCGGTCCGGTGATGGCGAAGGGCGTGGAGGACACGGCCTTCTATTGCTACAACCGGCTGACGGGGATGAACGAGGTGGGAAGCGACCCAGGGCGCAATGGGTTGAGCGTCGGGGAGTTTCATGCGTACTGCGCGAGGATGCAGGAGACGCATCCGCTGACGATGACGGCGCTGTCGACGCACGACACCAAGCGAAGTGACGATGTGAGGGCGCGGATCGCGGTGTTGTCGGAGATTCCGGGGAAATTCAACTCGGCGGTGCAGCGATGGGCGCGGATGAATAGCGCATTCCGAACGAAGAAGCCGGGGTCGATCGCGATGCCGGACCGGAACACGGAGTATCTGTACTACCAGACGCTGATTGGGGCTTGGCCGCTGCCGATCGAGCGTGCGCAGGCGTACATGCTGAAGGCGGTTCGGGAGGCCAAGCAGCAGACTTCGTGGGTGGCGAACAATAAGGATTTTGAAGATGCGCTGAGGATGTTCATTGAGTTGACGCTGAACTATGCGCCGTTTTTGCGGGAGATGAATCAGTTTGTGGCGCGCGTGCAGGATGCAGGGCGGGTGAACTCGCTGACGCAGACGATGCTGAAGTATACGGCTCCTGGGATGCCGGATTTGTATCAGGGCGGAGAGCTTTGGGACTTGAGCCTTGTGGATCCGGATAACCGGCGGCCGGTGGACTATGCGGTGCGGAAGCGTCTGTTGTGTGAGCTGAAGAAGATGACCGGGCCCGACATCGCGTCGCAGGTAATGGTGCGGGCGGATGAAGGGCTGCCGAAGATGTGGACGATCCACAAGGCGCTTGACTTGCGGCGGGAGCGGCCGGATTGTTTTGATGCGGACGCCGAGTACACACCGATTGAGGTGGATGGGGCAAAGCATGATCATGTGATTGCGTACCTGCGGGGCGAAGACGTGGTGACGGTGGTGCCGAGGCTGACGTTGAAGCTCGATGGATCGTGGAAGGACACGATTGTGGTGTTGCCGAAGGGACGATGGCGTAATCGTTTGACGGGAGGCGTGGTGGCGGGCGGTGTGATCACAATGAAGTTGTTGTTAAAGGACTTTCCTGTAGCGCTGCTGGTGCGCGAGGACCTGGGGGCTGACGAGAACGATGCATGAGTTTACGGTTTGGGCGCCGATTGTGCGGAAGGTTGCGGTAAGGATTGGCGAGACGACGTACCCGATGGGCGGCCCGGATGAGCGCGGGTGGTGGAGTGTTGCGGTGCAAGAGGCTGGGGTGGGGACTGACTATGGATTTTGCGTAGATGATGATCCCCAGGCTTGGCCTGATCCTCGTTCGCAGTGGCAGCCGTACGGAGTGCATGGGCCGTCGCGGGTTTATGACCAGGCAGCGTTTGCGTGGAGCGATGGAGGATGGCAGGCGCCTCCGCTTTCGAGTGCGGTGATTTATGAGCTGCACGTTGGGACGTTCACACCGCAGGGGACGTTTGATTCAGCGATTGAGCGGCTGGATCATCTGGTGGAGCTGGGGATTACGCATGTCGAGTTGATGCCGGTGGCTGCGTTTCCAGGAGAACGCGGGTGGGGCTATGACGGAGCGGCTTTGTTTGCTGTATATGAGGGGTATGGTGGGCCAGATGGATTGAAGCGGCTGGTGAATGCGTGCCATGTTCGCGGGCTCGCTGTTCTGCTGGATGTGGTTTACAACCACTTCGGGCCGGTGGGGAATTACACGGGCAAGTTTGGGCGATACCTTACGGATCGGCACCATACTCCGTGGGGCGGGGCGATTAATTTTGACGATTGGGGAAGTGATGAGGTGCGGCGGTTCTTCTGCGATAACGCGCTGATGTGGATGCGGGATTATCACATCGATGGTCTGCGGCTGGACGCGGTTCATGAAATCTTCGACCGGTCGGCAGTTCATTTTCTGGAACAGCTCGCGATTGAGGTGAAGGATTTGGAGGAGGAAGTGGGGCGGCCGCTGGTGCTGATTGCTGAGAGCGATTTGAACGATCCGCGGATTGTGAAGGCGTGGGAGGTTGGCGGTTATGGGATGGATGCGCAATGGAGCGACGATTTTCATCACGCGCTGTTTACAGTGTTGACGGAGGAGGGTGCGGAGAAGGGTTACTATGCCGACTTCGGGACGATGGCGAAGCTGGCGAAGGCGCTGACCAGGGTGTTTGTGCAGGATGGGACGATGTACTCGGTGTATCGCGGGCGCAGGCATGGCAGGGCGGTGGAAGGTCTTTCGCCGCACCGGTTCGTGGGGTTCATCCAGAATCACGATCAAGTGGGGAACAGGGCCATTGGGGACCGCATTGTGGAGGTGGTTGGGATAGACCGCGCAAAGGTTGCTGCGGGACTGGTGCTGACCGCGCCCTCTCTTCCGATGATCTTTGAGGGGGAGGAGTTTGCTGCCTCGACACCGTTTCAATACTTTGCCGACCATGACGATCCGGAGATGCGGAGGGCAGTAAAGGAGGGACGACGAGGCGAGTTCGCTGCGTTTGGTTGGAACGCGGGGGACATTCCCGATCCGGAGAGCGTGGAGACGTTTGAGCGGTCGAAGCTCAAATGGGACGAGGTGCATAAGGGGCGGCACGAGGAGATGTTGGAGTGGTATCGCAGGTTGATTGCGTTGCGGCGGGGCTCTGCTTCCCTGAACAATGGGGAGCCCGGGCAGACGAAGGTGACCTGCGATGAAGCGAAAAGCTGGCTGGTCATGGTGCGCGGGGGAGTGACGGTGGTGTGCAATCTGGGCCGAGAACCGATGGAATTCGAAAACCCCGCACATCTGTCGTTGGTGATGGCTTCGCACAAGAAGGTGAGGGCGACTAAGAGCGCGGTGGTGCTTCCGCCTAACACTTTGGCGATCCTGTCGACCGAGAGGGCTTCGCTGGTTGTGTAGAATTTCCCTATCAATTCAATCAAATTGAAGGGAAGTGTCTGCTCATGTCACTCATGCTTCGCCGTCTGTTCCTCTGCGTGGTTTTCTGCTGGGCTTTAATTGCGGGAAAGGGGGCGCAGGCGCAGGCGGTGCTGCCGTCGTTGAGCGATCCGGCGATCTCGCCTGATGGGCGGGAGATTGCGTTTGTCTCGGGTGGCGATATCTGGACGGTTGCGGCGGCGGGAGGCGAGGCGCATCTGTTGGTGACGCATTCTGCGACGGAGTCTCGGCCGCTGTACTCGCCTGACGGGACGAAGCTGGCGTTTGTTTCGACGCAAACGGGGGCGGGAAATATCTATGTGCTGACACTGGCGACGGGAGAGCTGAGTCGGCTGACTTACTCCGACAGGCCGGATTCGCTGGATGGGTGGTCGCATGACGGCAAGTGGATTTATTTCACCTCCTCAGTAAACGATGTTGCGGGGCAGGGCGACATCTTTCGCGTGAGTTCGAGTGGCGGCACGCCGCTGGAGGTGAGTCATGAGCGGTATCTGGGCGAGTTCGAGAGTGCACCGTCTCCGGATGGACAGACGATTGCGCTGATGGCCAAAGGGCTGAGCTTTTCGCAATGGTGGCGCAACGGGCACGCGCATATTGACGAGACCGAGGTGTGGTTGAAGCCGGTGGCAGAGAGTGGAAAGTACCAGATGCTGTTGAAGGCGGATGCGAAGCATGCGTGGCCGATGTGGTCGGCCGATGGAAAAACGCTTTTCTATATGAGCGACGCGTCGGGCGCGGAGAATATCTGGGCGGTAACAGTCGCGGCGCCTGAGTCGGCGAAGGAGCTGACTCACTTTAAAGAAAGGCGCGTGTTGTGGCCGAGCATCGGTGATGGCGGAAAGACGATCGTGTTTGAGCGGAACTTCACGATCTGGAAGATGGATACTGCCACGGGCAAGGCGGAACGCGTGCCGATTACGCTGCGCGGGGCGCCTGCATCGCCGGGCGTGACGCATGTGAGCGAGACGAACTTCAGCACGCTGGCGCTGTCACCGGATGGAAAGAAAATTGTGGTTATTGCGCATGGCGAGGTGTTCGCCGCGTCGGCCAAGGATGGCGGCGAGGGACAGCGGCTGACGCACACGCCGACCGCAGAGAGCGAGCCTGCGTGGTCGGCGGATTCGATGAAGCTGGTATATCGCTCTGAGTCCGGGTCGGGTGAGGGGAGCGGGCACAATCTGGTGATGTACGACTTCGTGACGGGGAAGGAGAGTGTGCTGACGAAGGCTGGGAACGACGACGCAAATCCGCAGTGGGCTCCTGACGGCAAGAGCATCGCGTATGTGCGGAACGATAAGGAGCTGCATGTGGTCGCCGTGCCAACGAAGGATGCTGCTGCCGATGATCGTGTTGTGGCGTCGGGGGAGTTGCCTGGATCGGCGGTGACGTGGTCGCCCGATGGGCAGTGGATCGCGTTTACGATGCAGGACAAGCGGTCGTTTCGCAACGTGCATGTCGTGACGGCGGCGGGTGGGGAGCCGCACGCGGTCAGCTTTTTAGCCAACGGAGAGACTGCATCGAAGATCGCGTGGTCGCCGGATGGACACTATCTGTTGTTCGATACGGCGCAGCGAAGTGAACAGGCGCAGATTGCCCGCGTGGATCTGCTGCCGCATGTTCCGAAGTATCGCGAGGATGAGTTCCGTGAACTCTTTCGTCCGTCGAAGACACCGGGGACACCTTCTTCGCCGAATGCTCCTGCTGCGCCGGCATCGCCTGCGGAAGAGAAGCCTGCAACTGTGACGACACCGCCAACGGAAGAGAAGCCTACAGCGGCAGCAGTAACGGCTGATGCGAAGAAGAAGCCTGAGCCGGTGAAGATTGTGTTTGAAGGGATTCGCAATCGCCTGACGTTGCTGCCGCTTGGGCTGAATGCGGAAGCGCCGGTGATCAGCGCGGATGGGAAGGAGTTGCTGTTCGCGGCGCGTTCGGCGAATCAGCTTGGTTTGTATACGTACAGCTTGGATGAACTGGCGAAGGAGCCGCCGGTGGCGCGTCAACTGACCTCGACGCCGGGACGGAAGACCGACTATGCGTTCACTCCGGATGCGAAGGATGTTTACTACCTCGAGGCGGGTGCGGTGAAGTCGATTACGGTTGAGTCGCGGACGACGAAGACGATCGCGGTGACGGGGCCGATGCAGATCGATTTCGATGTGGAGAAGAAGGTGGTGTTTGAGGAGGCTTGGGAGACGTTGAATCGGCGATTTTATGACGCCAATTTCAACGGCAAGAACTGGCTGAAGCTGCATGATGAGTGGGCCCCATTTATTGCTGGCGTGAAGACATCGGACGAGTTGCGGCGAGATATTAATTTGTTGATTGGGGAGTTGAACTCGTCGCACTCGGGCATCAATCGGGGCATGGGGCCGGGAAACGGGCCGCAGCCGGTACAGGTGGGAAATCTTGGGTTGCGGTTCGACCGCGAAGCGTATGAGGGAGGGAGGGGGCTGATTGTGCGCGAAGTGATTGCACTGGGGCCGGCGGCGATTGAGGGGTCGATCAAGCCGGGGGATCGGTTGGTGAGTGTGAACGGCGAGGTGGTCGGCGCGAAGAATCTTGACGGGATGCTGGAGGATACGGTCGGCAAGCGGGTTGTGCTTGGCATCGAGACGGCGGGTAAGACGCGGGATGCGGTGGTGCGGCCGGTGTCGTCGGTTACGGCGGTTGGTCTGTTGTACCGGCAGTGGGTGGAGGAGCGGCGCGCGCTAGTGGATCGCGTGAGCGGCGGCAAGCTCGGCTATGTTCACCTTGCTGACATGAGCGATGCTTCATTGCAGCAGCTGTATATCGATCTCGATGCGCAGAACCAGGCGAAGCAGGGTGTTGTGGTAGATGTGCGCAACAACAATGGTGGCTATATCAACGGATATGCGCTGGACGTGTTTACGCGACAGAACTACCTGATGATGACGCCGCGTGGACTATCGCCGGTGCCTTCACGACAAAACCTGGGGCAGCGGGCGCTGGGACTGCCGACGGTGCTGGTGACCAATGAGTCGTCGTTGTCGGATGCGGAGGATTTCACTGAGGGGTATCGGTCGTTGAAGTTGGGCAAGGTGGTAGGCGAGCCGACGGCGGGCTGGATTATCTTCACGGGAGCGCAACCGCTGATCGATGGCTCAGCGGTGCGAGTGCCTGGGTGGAGGATTCAGGATTTGCGTGGCCAGACGATGGAGATGCATCCGCGGCCTGTGGATGTGGAGGTTGCGCGTCCGCTTGGCGAGACGGAGACAAATTCGGATGCGCAGCTGGAGCGAGCGGTGAAGGAGTTGATGGCTACACAATGAGAGGAGAGGCGCGTGAGCGGTTATCATAAAGATTGCGTTCGCGTCCGCCGATCTTAATGTTCGCTTCAGTTTCGTCTGAAGCGATACGAAAGTCCTGTTTTTAGCGGAAACTTTTGCGTGGCTGGCTCGTCTTCTTTAGAGACTGGCGACTTCAGCGAGTCAACCTGAAGCGACCACCGTAAAAATTGCATCAATTTTGAGAGGTATGACGATGTTGAAGGGATTTACTGTATTCCGGAGTGTCACGCTGAACACGAGCTTGATACTGCCTGTGGCGATTTTGTCTGCTTGTAGCGTGGGGTTGATGGCGCAGGCACCGGCCGCAGCAACGGCTCCTGCTGCGCGTCAGCTCGGCACGGTGACAGCTGTTGCTGGAAACAGCCTTACCCTGAAGACGGATGCTGGGCAGGAGGTTGTCGTCAGCGTGCCGGATGGTGCGCGCATCCTGCAGTTGGCACCCGGTAGCACCGATTTGAAGACGGCACAGACGATCGCGTTGAAGGACATTGCGGCTGGCGACCGGGTTCTGGTGAGCGGGAAGGCCGGCGATACGGCGGGGAGCTTTGCTGCAGCGCGTGTGATTCTGATGAAGTCGAGCGATATCGCACAGAAGCATGAGGCGGAGCAGGCCGACTGGCAGAAGCGCGGGACCGGCGGCATTGTGAGCGCGGTCGATCCGGGTACCGGCACATTGACGGTGACGGTGGGCGCAAAGAAGGTCGCTGTTACCACGTCCGCTAAGACGCAGTTCCGGCGCTATGCCGGAGATTCCGTGAAGTTTGAGGATGCGAAGCCTGGGACACTGGCGCAGATACAGCCAGGAGACCAGGTTCGTGTGCTAGGAACGAAGTCAGATGATGGGGAGTCGATTCCAGCCGAGGTGGTAGTCAGCGGATCGTTCAAGAATCTGGCGGGGCTGATTACAACCATTGATGCCGCCAAGGGAACGCTGACGTTGAAGGATCTGGCGACGAAGAAGACCGTCACGGTGACGATTACGCCGAACTCGAATGTGCGTACGCTGCCGCCTCAGGCCGCGGCGATGTTTGCTGCACGCGCGAAGGGGGCTGCGGCAGGAGGTCCCGGAACTGCTGGTGGGGGATCGCCGCAGGGATCGGGCGCGGGCCAGGCGGCGGCGTCGGGAGGAGGAAGGCCAGGTGGGGCGGGGAGGTCGGCTGGAGGGGATCTCTCGCAGTTGGTGAGCCGGCTGCCTAACAAGACGATTGGCGATCTCAAGGTTGGCGATGCAGTGATGATTGTGGCGTCGCAGCCCGACCCTGGCAGCTCCACGGTAACGGCAGTAACACTGTTGTCTGGAGTGGAACCGATTCTGGCGGCGACGCCGAGCGGTGGGCCGGCGATGACCTTGTCTCCGTGGAACCTTGGGGGCGAAGGAGCACCTGAAGGCGGCGGGGGCGGCGGGCGCTAATTTCGTTTTTTTGCTCGATGTCAGGCGGCAGTACTTGTTTCTACGCACTGCAACGACGGAAATTTTTAGGAGTAGTAATGTTATTTCGCGCAAGTTTGAGGATTGCCTTACTTTTTTTTGTCGCTTTGACGCCGATGATTGCGAGTGCCCAGCAGACCGGCGCCACTGTGCGCGGAGTGGTTGGCGATCCTGAAAATGCCGTGATTCCGGGGGCGACGGTGACGTTTACTCCGGCCTCGGGCAAGGCATTGATCACGCAGTCGCAGAGCGATGGAACATACGTGTTGCGCAACGTTCCTCCGGGGACGTACTCGGTTACGGTGACGATGGCGGGTTTTGCTTCGTACGTGAAGCAGGGGGTAAGGGTCGCGCCAGGACAGGCCTTGACTCTGGACGTGCAGATGGCAATCCAGCAGCAGCAGCAGGAAGTTAATGTGACCGCGCAGGCGGCGCAGGTGAGCGTTGATGCGGATAGCAATGCCAGTTCGACAGTCTTGAAGGGCAAGGATCTTGATGCGCTTTCAGACGATCCTGATGAGCTGTCGTCGGAGCTGACTGCACTTGCCGGGCCTGCGGCGGGGCCTAATGGCGGTCAGATTTATGTGGACGGATTCACTGGCGGGCAGCTGCCGCCGAAGTCGTCGATCCGCGAGATTCGCATCAATCAGAATCCATTTTCTGCGCAATACGATCGTCTGGGCTATGGACGTGTCGAGGTCTTTACAAAGCCGGGTACGGACAAATTTCACGGGCAGTTCAATCTGCAGGGGATGACGTCTGCGCTGAACTCAGACAATCCCCTGTTGAATGCCTTCAACAGTCCGGGGCAGCCGGAGCAGACGCAGCCGCCGTATCACACGATCTTCGTGCTGGGAAATATAACGGGGCCTCTGGCGAAGAATGCGTCGTTCACGTTGTCGGGGTCGCACCGCTCGATCCAGGACAACAGTCTGGTGAGCGCGACGATTTTGAATCCGACGATTCTGGGCGACACCGCGCTTACCTGCCCCGTTGGACAAATCTCCTGTAACTATTCGGTTGCTAATCCCCTGCCACAGTCGAGGACCGACATTAACCCGCGAATCGATCTTGCGCTAGGGGAGAGGAACACGCTGGTTACGCGGTTCCAATATGAGCAGAACGATCAGGACAATGTCGGTGTTGGCGGTCTGGTTCTGCCGGACGCGGGCTACACCTCAAGCACGTCCGAGACCACAGTACAGGTCGTCGATACTCAGATCCTGAGTCCGCGGATCATCAACGAGACGCGATTTGAGTATCAACGCGAGGCCGCCAGTCAGACTGCTTTGAATACGACGCCGACGATCATGGTGCAGGGCAACTTCACCGGCGGCGGCTCGAACTCCGGGAGTTACTCTTCGACGCAGAATCACTTTGAAGGGCAGAACTACACCTCAATCCAGTTTGCGAAGAATTTCATCAGGCTGGGAGCGCGCCTTCGGTCTACTGGACAATTTACCAGCACCACCGCGGGAACCAATGGGGAGTTCATTTACAACTGTCTTCTAATTACTCCATGCACTGCATCGACCTCGTACCAAGCCAACCAGGCGAGCCAGTTCAGCGTTACCCAGGTCCTTCATCCGGTCAGCGCCACGATGGTGGACTTTGGCGTGTATGCCGAAGACGATTGGAAGGCGCGTCCGAACCTGTCGATCAGCTACGGTATTCGTTATGAGACGCAGAATTATCTGTCGTCTCACTACAACTTCGCTCCGCGCGTGTCGATTCGCTATGGAATCAGGCCGAAGACCGTCCTCAACACCGGGTTCGGAATGTTCTATGACCGCTATCAACTGACCAACATCGTTACCACGCTGGAGTCGAACGGCACGAACCAGATACAGACGCAGATTGTGAATCCGAGCGCCGTCTGCACGCCGCAGACTATTGCTCTCTGCACGTTAATCCCCGGGTCCACAGGCAACAAGACAGTTCAGGCGTCATCAAATCTGAGAGCGCCTTACACGCTGCATTATGCAGTCGGAGTTGACCAGCAGCTCTTTCGCGGGGCTACGCTGTCGTTGAATTATGTGATTGCTTCCGGCGTGCATCAGTTTTATACCGCGAACCTCAATTCGCCGGTGAATGGGGTCTATCCAATACCGCCTGCGCCGGGACAGCACGCCTTGATTCAGGACACGTATGAGTCAGGCGGCGTGTTTCATCAGCAGCAACTGATCATCAACGCGAATATTCGTCCGAGCCGAGTCTGGTCGGTTTCCGGCTACGGTGTTTTCAATACTGCCCATGCCGATACCGGAACGATCAACACGTTTCCATCGATCAATCCCTATAACATTGGGGAGGATTACGGGCGGGCGGTGTTCGATGTCCGTTACAGGTTCTTTCTGTTTGGCAATCTATCCCTGCCGCACGCGATCAACGTGAGTCCTCTGATGATCTTTTCTGCAGGGACGCCATACAACATCACCACGGGCAGCGACTTGAATAAGGATGGTCAATACAACGACCGGCCGATGTTCGGTGCGCCAAACGGCATTCCGGCCGGAACACCCGGAACGAACACGATTGCGGGCTGCGGCAGCTTCGTTTCGCCTCCGCCGGGTACGTCCTATACGCCGATTCCGATCAACTACTGCACGGGACCAAACCAGTTCACGATGAATCTGCGCATCACGAAGACATTTGGGTTTGGCGAATCTACTGGAGCAGCGGCGGCTCGCCAGGGTCAGGGCGGAGGCCAGGGAGGTCCTGGAGGGCCGGGAGGAATGGCCGGAGGCCGAGGTGGTCCCGGCGGCGGTGGTGGTGGACGCGGGGGACCAGGTGGCGGCCCTGGAGGTGGTTTCGGCGGCGGCGGCAGTACGGGCAAGCGCTACAACCTCGCCTTCGGCGTCCAGATACTGAACCTCTTCAACAATCTTGACCTGTCGACGCCGAATGGAACGTTGACGTCGCAACAGTTCGGCAGATCGACGCAGCTTGCGGGACGACCGTTCACGAGTAACTCTGCCTTGCGCCAGTTCTCGCTGCAAACGTCTTTCAACTTCTAACTCGCGATTTTCAGTTGAAACGGGCGCGACCAGTTCTGCTGGCTGCGCCCGTTTTGTTTGTTCAAGCGTGTTGGAGCGATCAGGTTGCCGGCTTGAAGTTTTTCTTCAGTGTCTGCCAGCAGGTGTAGTACTCGTGCTGTCGTGCGGCGGTGTCCATGGCGAACTTCGTGGGACGGCAGACGAAGCGGGTTTCGAACATAAAGGCAAGGGTGCCTTCGAGTTTCACCGGCTTGAGCTCCGCGGTGCTGGCGCGGGCGAAGGTCTCGGCGTCGGGGCCATGGCCGCTCATGCAGTTGTGCAGGCTGGCTCCGCCGGGCGTGAAGCCCTCGGCCTTGGCGTCGTACTCGCCGTGGATGAGGCCCATGAACTCATTCATGAAGTTGCGGTGGAACCAGGGCGGGCGGAAGGTGTGTTCGGCGACGATCCAGCGTGGGGGAAAGATGGCGAAGTCGACGTTGGCTGTGCCCGGAATCTCGCTGGGCGACGTGAGGACGGTGTAGATGGACGGGTCGGGATGGTCGAAGCTGACGGTGTTGATGCAGTTGAATCGAGCGAGATCGTATTTGCAGGGGGCGTAGTTGCCGTGCCATGCGACGACGTCGAGCGGCGAGTGGTCGAAGTCCGTGGCCCAGAGATTGCCCTGGAATTTCGCGACGACCTGAAAAGTGCCGTTGTCGCGATCGTCGTAGGCGGCGCGCGGAGTGAGGAAGTCGCGGCTGTTGGCGAGACCGTTCGCACCGATGGCGCCAAGTTCGGGGAGACGGAAGCTGGCGCCGTAGTTTTCGAGGAGGTAGCCGCGGGCCTGGGGTTCGAGGAGTTCGACGCGGAACTTGATGCCGCGTGGGATGAGGACGATCTCGCCGGGGGAGAGTTCGAGGATACCGAGTTCGGTGTGGAGCATCAGGCGGCCTAGCTGTGGGACAAAGAGCAGTTCGCCGTCGGCAGAGTAAAAGAAGCGATCCGTCATGCTTTTGTTGGCCGCGTAGATGTGGATCGCGTTGCCGGAGTGCATACTGAGGTCGCCGTTGCCGGCCAGGGTGGTCAAGCCGTCGACAAAGTCGGTTGGTTTGGTGGGGAGAGGGAGGGGATCCCAGCGCAGCTGACTTGGGGTTGTTTCTACTTCGTTGAAGGGGGAGGAGCGGACAAGGCCGTTGGCGATGCGCTCGTAGGGCTTGTGCATGACGGAGGGGCGGATGCGGTAGGTCCAGGTGCGACGGTTGAGCAGGCGGGGCGCGGTAAAGGGGCTACCGCTCAACTGCTCGGTGTAGAGGCCGAGCGGGGCCTTCTGGGGGGCGTTCTGGCCGACGGGAAGCGCGCCTGGTTGGGCCTCGGTGGCGAACTCGTTGCCGAAGCCGGTGAAGTACTTGAGATCGGGCATGATGGTCCTCTCGGGCGAAGGTGCGTTGTGGGCGTAGCTTTCCTGACGAGTGAACAGCACTTCGCAGGAACACCGTAGCTTAACCGAAAAGAGATGTCTTGTGCATGCCGTCGATTAACCTACGGTGGACGTGTCGGTGGTGGACTCGAAGTAGGGCTTGCCGGCGGCTTCGTTCGCGGAGGCAATGACGACGGTCTTGGCGTTGAGGAATTCGCGCATTCCTGCGGCTGACAGCTCGCGTCCGTAGCCGGAGTGTTTGATGCCGCCGAAGGGAAGACGCGGATCGCTGGCGACCATGGTGTTGAGGAAGACGCCGCCACATTGCAGTTCGGCGACGAGGCGCTGTTGTTCGGCGGGGTCTCGGGTCCAGGCAGAGGCGGCGAGGCCGAATGGTGTGTCGTTGGCGATTTCGATGGCCTCGTTGAGGTCCTGCACGCGGAAGAGCATGGCGACGGGGCCAAAGAGTTCTTCGCGGTAGACGGTAGAAGTGCGGGGCACGCCGGCCAAAACAGTGGGTTCGAAGAAGTTGCCCTCGCCGAGCATGCGCTCGCCTCCGGTAAGGACACGTGCGCCGACACGGGTTGCTGCCTTGACCTGGGCTTCGAGCAGATCGAGGGCGCGAACAGTGGCGATCGGACCGATCTCGGTGTCTGCTTTCATCGGGTCGCCGACGTGCACGGCTTCCATGCCTTGGACGAAACGCGATTCGAAGGCGTCGTAGATCTCGTCGGCAATGATGAAACGTTTGGCGGCGATACAGGACTGTCCGCTGTTGACGCATCGCGCGTGCACGGCGGTTTCTACGGCGAGGTCAAGGTCGGCGGAGGGCATAACGATGAAAGGGTCGCTGCCGCCTAGCTCGAGGACGGATTTTTTGATGAGCCAGCCAGCCTGGGCTCCGATGGCGCGGCCGGCGGTCTCGCTGCCGGTGAGGGTGACTGCGGCGATCCGTTCGTCGCCAAGGATCGTCTCGACCTGACTGACTTCAAGCAGGAGAGCCTGGAAGGTTCCTCGCGGAAAGCCTGCGCGACGGACGAGAGCCTCGATTGCAAGAGCGCACTGCGGGACGTTCGACGCATGTTTGAGTAGAGCGACGTTACCTGCCATCAACGCAGGTGCGAGGAAGCGGAAGACCTGCCAGAAGGGAAAATTCCACGGCATGACGGCGAGCACGATGCCGAGCGGCTCCCAGCGCACATAGCTGTAGTTGGGCTCGGTTGGAATGGATTCGGATGCCAGGATGCGGACGGCGTGGTCGGCGTAGTAGCGGCAAACGTCGGCACACTTGAGTATCTCGAATCGAGCGGCTTCGATCGGCTTGCCCATCTCGAGCGTGATCAGGGTGGCGAAGTCTTTGGTCTCGTGCTCGAGGATGGCGGCGAGCTTGCGCATCCAAAGGGCGCGATGCTCCAACGGCACGACGGAGTAGGCGCGGAAGGCGTCGGCGGCGAGGGCGATCTTCTGACGCGCAGCCTCGCTAGTGAGAGGTTCGAAACTGCGTAGAAGCTTGTTTGTTGCGGGATTGATGGATTCTATGGCCATGATTTGAGTTGTCTGGCGTTACTCTGATGCTAGCTTAGCAAGAGCCTGTGCAAGGACTCGTGTACCAAGGGCGATATCTTCGGGTTTGGCGAATTCGTCAGGCCGGTGGCTGATGCCATTGCGGCAGGGAATGAAGATCATGGCGATGGGTGCGAGCCGGGCCATGAAGAGCGAGTCGTGGTAGGCGCGGCTGACCATTTTTTTGCAGGAGATGCCTTCCTCCTTGCAGATGTGTTCGAGAAGTTCGACCGTGTGCGGGGATGATTGTGCGGGAGCGTCGGCATTGACCAGGTCTTCTGTGATTGTGACCTTGCGGCGCTGGCGCAACTCTTCGCAGTCGCGGCGGATGGCCAACATAACGGCCTCGCGGCGGGCGGGGTCAGTGTCGCGAATGTCGAGCTGCAGGACGACGCGGCTGGGGACGCTGTTGACCGCGCCGGGGTGGACGTCGCAAGTGCCGACTGTGGCTACGGTGTCGATAGCTCCCGTGGCGAGGGCGTGTTTTTCGATGGACAGAATGAGTTCGGCGGCGGCACAGAGAGCGTCTTTGCGGTCGGGCATCAGGAGCGCTCCGGCGTGGCCCCCAAAGCCGGTGATCGTGAAGCGATAGCCGGCGGGTGCGGCGATATTCGTGACGATGCCGATGGGAATCCCTTCGCGTTCGAGCAAGGGGCCCTGCTCGATGTGTAACTCGATCCAGGCGTGGTAGTGGTTGGGCGCAAGGCGCACGGAGGAGAGCGGGCCTGAGAAACCTGCGGCGGTGCGAATCGCGTTCAACGACGCTTCGTCGTTATCCTTGAGCGCGTCGGCGCGGGCCGGGTCGAGGGTGCCGGCGAGCAGGCGGCTGCCCAGACAGCCGATGCCGAAGCGGGTGGGTTCTTCCGAGGTGAACATGATGAGTTCGATGGAGCGGCGAGGGCGCAGGCCGCTGCGCTTGAGGGCGCGCATCGCCTCCAGGCCGCCGAGGACGCCCACAGTGCCGTCGTACATGCCAGCGTGGGGTATGGCATCGGTGTGGGAGCCGGTGGCTACTGGAAGTAGATCGGGCTCGGTGCCCTCCCAGTGAATAAAGATGTTGCCGACGGCGTCATCGCGGACAGCGAAGCCTTCGACGGTGGCTAGATTCTTCAGCCAGGCGCGGGCGCGAAGGTCATCGGGCGAGAAAACGATGCGGGTGACGGTGGTGCCCTCGTTTGCGGGCTCGGCGCGGGTGAATCTGGCGAGGGTGTTGAGTTCGTTGAGGAGGCGACTTTCGTCTATCTGAATCTGCATGGTCAATCGTGGTCCTTCTAGACGAGCGGGTGGCGGTTCCAGTCTTTGTAGATGAGGTACTTCGCGGGACGTTTGCCTATAGCGCCGAACCACTGCGGACAGAACGGTCCCATCCAGATGAAGTCGCCCTCGGTGACGGGGTACCAGTGTTCGCCAAGCCGATAGATGCCGCCGCCTTCAAGCATCAGCAGACCGTGCTCCATTATGTGCACCTCGACCATGCTGAGCGCGGCGCCGGGTTGATAGGTCATCGTATTGACGGCGAAGTCGAAGGAGGTAGAGCCGGGTAGCAGGCTGCGCACCTGGAGGTCGGGGTCGTTGTTGAGGAGAACGGAGGGCGTCGTCTCTTCGTGGCCAACGAGTACTTCCGGCGCTGGTTCGGAAGCGAGTGTCTCGTATGGTTTCTCGATCACGGCAAGCTTCGTTGATTGTTGCGCTGTCAGCGTGTGTGCTGCGTCTTCTGGAATGTAAGCATAGCTGCCTGCGGTCAGCGTGTGGAACGTTGTGTCTGTCGCGAAGTCGGCTGCGCCTTCGAGCATGTAGAGGAAGCGTTGGTTGGACGTGGGTCCGAGGCTGCCGCCGGGTTCGAGCTCGGCCGTGTATTGGGTGAAGGCTGCTCCGCCTGCGGGCGAGATGTGCACGATGGCGGTCGCACGCTCCATGCCGGGCAACACGGTACGGATAAAAGTGTCGGGCGTATGCAGGAGATGATCGCGCTGATTGGTGCTGCGGGTGTAGCCGAGCTTATGCATGGCCGTCCTTGGGGTTCGTCCTATCATCGCGCAACTGCGCGAGGAACTCCATCGCTGTGACGAGCGCTGCCTCTACATCATGTGGCAAGACGGTTTCATCGGGATGATGGCTGAGGCCTCCGGGACTGCGGAGGAATAGCATGGCAGAGGGGATCCTTGGGGCTAGAATCACTGCGTCGTGGCCGGCTCCGCTGGTCATCCTGCGAGCTGGAAAGCCTGCCTGCGCGGCTGCTTTACTGAGCAGAGCAGTCAGGTGTGGGTCGAGCGGGACCGCGGGCTGCTCAAGCTGCCTGGTGGATGTAACATGCACACCGCGTCTGGCTGCGGCTGTCTCCGCATGTTTCTGAATTGCGAGAACGGAAGCCTCGCGAACTCTGTCGTCCGCATGGCGCACATCGAGCGAAGCGATAACTCGTCCGGCGATGACGTTTCCAGCGCCGGGAGCGGCTTCTACTTTGCCGACTGTCGCAACGAGACCGTTATGCGAGCCGGCGTAGGCTTCGACGGCAACGATCCACTCGGCAACGGCGGCGATGGCGTCATGCCTCAGGTGCATCGGCGTGGTGCCTGCGTGGTTAGCGTGTCCGGTGAAGATGAGTTCCATGCGCGTCTGTCCGACCAATGCCTCGACGATTCCAAGCGCGGTGTTTTCGCTCTCGAGCACCGGGCCCTGTTCGATGTGAAACTCGAGATAGGCGAAGGTTTCATTGGCCAATGCAGCAGCGGGAAGCTGTGTGGGATCGAGGCCGTAGTCGTCAATCGCCTGGCGAACGCTGATTCCGCTCCGATCGGTACGCGTAAGTATGTCGGTATCGAGTTTTCCGACGAGCGCAAGGCTGCCGAGGAAGGGCTTGTTAAAGCGCACGCCCTCTTCTTCTGAAAAGCCAATGACTTCGATGGCGAAGGGTAAAAGGTCGCCACGCAGTTCTTCAACGATGGCAACTGCGAGAACGACGCCGAGGATGCCGTCGAACGCTCCGGCGTTGGGAACTGTGTCCAGGTGCGAGCCGATGAGGAGGCGCGGCGATCCCGGTACGAGGCCTGGCCAGAATCCGCGCAGATTGCCGATTGCATCGATGCGCACGGTCATGCCGGCGGCCTCCATCCAGTCGCGCAGCAACGCGTGCACGTCGTGCATTGGAGGCGTCAGGAAGAGGCGTGTGATCTCACCCGGAACCTCGGTGCAGACGGCGATCTCCCGGCAGCGGGCGATGATGCGGGCAGCGCGATCTATGGACGTGGCAGTCATGAGGGCTAATCAGAGTTGCCTTAAGGTTTGCGTCGCACGCGCGCTTCGATGTAACCGTGCGGTTCGTCGGTGGGGACAAAGATTTCATTTGGATTGTCCTGGCCGAATCGCGAGAGATCGACCAGGAGACAGTGTTTGTTCGGCATAGTGATCTCAATGTCATCGATTTCCGGTACCGCTTCGAGCGCGCTCTCAGCCATTGCATATAGAGTCTGCTGGACCGACTTGCTGTCGTGGATGGCAAAGGTGCGGAGCATCGTCTCACGAAGGGCTTTGCGGACTACGTCGAAGTCCAGATCAGTCGCGGTGTAGCGCCATTCTGAGCTGACGGCAGTGCCGAAGAGTCGATCTTTCGTTTCGGGCAGTGTGGTGAGCGAGTCTTTGATGTAACCCTCGAAGCCGGAGTTTGCCGTCTTGAGTAGAACTAGATTGTCGAGGCCTGAGACAACGTGAAATGCTCCGTCCTGCGTGCGCTCTACGCTGGTTGTCTGGAGTTCATCGCTACCGTGCATGAAGGCGCTGGGGTAGGGTTTGCCATCGACCAGAAGGCGTTTCCATAATGTGCTTTCGATGCGGATTGAGGCGGATTGAACCTGGGGGTTGCGGCCGATCAGGAAGTCGGCAAGTTCCTTGGCGTAGTCTTCCATCGCGGTCGCCTTCGAGCTTCGTGCGAGGGAGTAGACGGTGTTCTTCATCGTGTCCGTCGGCAGGATCTTGCTGTTGTCGCCATCGAGATGGGCACTGTTGAAGTCGCCCTTCAGGAGTACCTGCACTGTCCATTCACGGAGGTCGTGACCGTGATCGTGGCGAGTCACTTTCATCAGGCGAACGCGAGACTTTCCGTAGCGATTTTCAGCGAGTTCAATCATCCGTTCAACTTCCTCGGTAGGTGGTATAGCCGTTCGCAGTCAGGAGCAGGGGAATGTGGTAATGCTGGTCTCTATCCGACACTCTAAAAACGATCTCCACATATGGATAGAGTCCTTCCTCACGATTCCGTTCGAAGTAGGCGCTGGTTTCGAAGTGGACGCGATAGATGCCCGGCTGCAGAGTTAGCGTTGGGGAAAAAAGACTTTTACAGCGGCCATCCGCATCGGTAACGGCTTCGTTGATGAGTGACCATGCGCCGTTTGTCATGAAGGCCAGAGTCACAGGTACTCCTGCGGCAGGCCGTCCAAGAGTGGTGTCGAGAATGTGTGTCGAAACGCCCATATTATTCTGACTCCAGCCAGCGGCGAAGACGGAGCTGCGTGATCTGACGTTGTTGTTCGGCGGATTCGCGCAACTCTGTCGCCGCGTCGTTTTTCATTCGTGCTTCGAGGATGGCGAGTATCTCGGCTGAGGTTTTCCCGTTTGCGCATACGATGAAGATTCTTCCGAACTTCTGTTCGTAGCGGCGATTCGCTTCTTCGAGCGCATGCCTGGCTGTTTCATCCTCCGAGAGAGCCGTGCGCTGTTCCTGGGCCGACCATCGGAGCGATTCCGCGGTTGCGTCGGTCTGCGCGTGGCTTTGGCCGATGCGAGGGTGACTGTCGAACGCCTCGCGCCAGGCCTCCTCGGGTAGATCGAGCCAGATGTTACTCGATGCTTCGATCAGGGCAGCTTCATCCGCGATGGGCCGCCTGGAGGCCAACGCAGCCGCCCATGCCTGGGAGCCGCAGCAGGGAAGGGCCTCGCGGGCGGCGGTCGCAGGATCAAGCGAGTTCCATCGAGCCAGAACTTTGTTCATTGTGACTACTATAGCGTCACCTCGCGTCCGGATGGCTTGGAGGCGAAGCTGCCGTCACGGTACACCGCTTCTCCGCGGAGGTAGGTCGCCTTTACTGCTCCACGCAGCGTCTCGTTGAGATAAGGCGATATGGCGTGACGGTAGTGCAGCTTCTCGGTGGTGACGGTGAACTCTGTGTCCGTGTCGAAGACAACGAAGTTTGCCTCGCGGCCGGGTTCGAGTGTTCCTGCCCGGTGGCTGATGCCGGCGAGAGCAGCCGGTGCGCTGCTCATCCAGCGAACGATGTCATCCAATGTAAAACCGCGACGCAGGCACTCAGTGTGGATGACGGAAGGCGCGAGGGAAAGGCTGGCAATCCCGCCCCATGCGAGGTTGAAGCGGCCTGAATCTTCACGCTTCATCGCGGGTGGACAGGGTGAGTGATCGGTGACGACCATGTCGATAACTCCGTCGCGCAAGCCACGCCATAGTTGCTGCTGATTTTCCTTACTGCGAATCGGCGGAGCACACTTCAACAGGGTCGCCCCGTCGGCGATCTCTTCTGCGGCAAAATGCAGATAGTGTGGACAGGTCTCGACCGTTATCGGCAGGCCTTCAGCGCGTGCGGCGCGCAGCTCTTCCAGAGCCAACGAGGTCGATAGATGGACAATGTGTAGACGGAAGAGATATTGGCGACAGAGCCGAATCATCAACCGGATGGCTTCCAGTTCTGCCTGATCAGGTCGTGACGCCAGATACGTGGCGTAGCTTCGCCAATCCGAATCGCGCAGCCCTTCCGTTGCCGCGTCGATCGGCCCCGCTAGCTCGGCGTGCACAAGAAGCGGCAGACCTGACTCGGCTATGGAGGGAAGCGCCGCCTCCAGCTGCTGCTGGTCGATCATGGTGAAGCCGTCGCAGCCGGGATAGATGAGGAAGCATTTGAAGCCGAGAACTCCGGCGCGCGCCAGGGGCAGGATGTGTTGTTGATTGTCCGCGACGGCTCCGCCCCACGGGGCCCAGTCTATGAAACACTCACCGTCGGCTGCGGCGCGTTTTTCCTCCAATGCAGCAACGGTGGTGGTCTCTGGCAGGCAGTTCAGCGGCATGTCGACCAGTGTCGTGTAGCCACCGGCAGCGGCTGCTCGTGTGGCCGTCCGGAAGCCCTCCCACTCCGTGCGCCCGGGCTGATTGATGTGGACGTGGGTGTCTACCAGGCCCGGCAGCAGGGCGTCGTTGCCGCAGTCATGCGTGGTGGCATGGGTGGGAATCTCCGAGAGTCGGCAGATGGCGCGTATCTCCTGGTCATCTATTAAAAGCGCACCCGGCCGCGTGCCTTGTGGTGTAACGATGCGTTCCGAAATGAAGGCATGTGCCATAATTCGATTAGAGGACCCTATCCCTTATTTCCAGTAAGCTGCAGATTATAAATGATTACAAAAAGCGTAAAAAGCGCAAAAAGTGGCTCCCGGTGTACACCCAGTGTGCATATGGAGATTGCGAAGTAGAGTGCCATAACCGGTTATATACCCCTTCTACTCCACCGAGGCGCAAGCCGACCACCCCCTCGAGCACGAACTCGGGTACATCATGCAGAGCAAGGGGCTGGAGATTATGAAAGCAGCTAACAACAAGATGACGGCTACTGCAGTTCAATCAGATGTGGCTCACTAGATCTCAACAGTACGCATAAGAAATGCCCCCGAGCGATTTCAAGCCATCCCTCATCTCGATTGAGGGGTTTCTCAATTTCATCAGACCTCATCGTTTCGAGGTATCTCAAGCGGCAAGGGAATCTTACACGCGAGGCGCTGAGCCGCCTATTGGCCGATGATTCTCCAAGCGAAGAAGCGCAGGACAGTATTCCCACCGAAGCAGCACAAGCTGAACGCGCCTCGTCGGTGGCAAGTCGCGGCGCGTCGAGATGTTCGATCACTTCAACGATAGCGACTGCTTCAAACCCGTTCAGGCGCAGATCCCGGTAGGTCAGCGAACTTTGGATGAGTTCGATTCGACCCCACTGGTGCTCTAGCAGTTCGTCAAGCCTCAGGCGCTCCTTATTGGTTTCAAGAGAACGCCGGGAGACATCCATTCCTAGAATGGACTCAAACTGCTTCTCAGCCAGAAGTTTCTCTAGAACTCGACTGCCGTTAGGAAAGTCCCACTCTAACGACGCTAAGGTGTTTATAATGAATAACTATTACCTACGACAATGGCACTTGTCAGGGGTAAAATCATTGCATGACAACTGAGCTCGTTTTTGCGGCTCCAGCACCCGAAAGCAGGGAAGCGGAGCCCCTCGCCCTCACCCCCGCCCAGGCCCAGCTGCGCAAGATGGTGCTGGACGCGGTTGCCTCGCCTCATTCTAAGCGCAACTACGCCAAGGCGCTCGACGACCTTTTCGCCTTCTGTGGCAGCCGGCCTCTCTCCCGGTCCTTATTAATGGAGTGGCGGGCGGGCATGCAAGCTCTCTCCCCCTCTACTATTAATGTCCGGCTCTCGGCGGCCCGCAAGCTGGTCGGCGAGGCCCGGCGGAACAACCTGATCGGATCGGAGGAGGCGGCCAGACTGACCGACATCCCCAACATCAGCCAGAAGGGAGCCCGGCTGGGGAACTGGCTGACCCGGGAGCAGGCCAAAGAGCTCCTGGCCGTTCCCGACCGCTCCACCCTGAAAGGCAAGCGTGACTATGTCATCCTGGCCCTGCTGGTCGGCTGCGCTCTTCGGCGGAACGAGCTGGCCGAACTAGACGTCGAGACCATCCAGCAGCGAGAGGGGAGATGGGTGCTGGCCGACCTCGAGGGCAAAGGCCGGCGTATCCGCACCGTCGCCATCCCCATCTGGGTCAAGCAGGGAATCAACGCATGGATGACCGCGGCCGGTATCGAAGATGGCCGGCTGCTGCGGTCCGTTTCCAAAAGCGGGAAGGTCAACCGCGACACGCTGAGCGACTGGGCGATCTGGTCGGTAGTTGAACAGTCATCCAAGCAAATCGGGATCGAGCGCTTCGGCGCCCACGATCTGCGTCGCACCTGCGCCAAGCTCTGCCGCAAGAGCGGCGGCGATCTCGAGCAGATCAAGTTTCTGCTGGGTCACTCGTCCATCCAAACGACCGAGCGATATCTGGGTTCTGACCAAGAAATCATGGTTGCGGTGAATGATAATTTAGGGCTGTAGAAGGTCCACTTGGTTTGATACGAAACAAAGATTGAACGTTGTGGACAAGTTTTGGAGGAAGGCAAGTACGATCAAGTGAGAAGATAATTCAGCTTACGGAACCCAATGACCGCCTTAGATGAACTCGAAAAACGTACGAAATCGAGTTGGAACCATCTGCGCCGTGCTCGCCAGAGAAGCCAAGAAGAATTTCTTGAGATTACCGCCGCTCTAAGGATTTTTCCTACTGCAGATGCGAGCATTGTGGTTGTGGGATCGCTCGCCCGAGAAGAGTTCACAACTGATAGCGATATTGATTGGACTTTGCTGCTTGACGGAATGTCGCATCCACAAGACGAACAACTCGCTCGGGACATTCGTATCGCCCTTGAGAAAATAAACAAAAAACAACCTGGCCGGGAAGGGGTGTTCGGGACGCTTGTTTCAAGTCATGATTTAATCCACCGGATTGGTGGCGAGACTGACACAAATGCCAACACTACCAGACGCATCCTGCTTTTATTGGAGTCGATGGCGATTGGCAGGCCAGACGCGCACAACCGGGTGCTAAACAACATCCTCTATAGATATCTGGATGAAGACCGAGGTCTCTGGTTTGGCTCGAACGCATCAAAAGTTCCTCGCTTCCTTTTCAACGACGTAGCTCGATATTGGCGCACAATGGCGGTGGATTTCGCCTACAAACAGCGTACGAGACCTGACGGTGGGTTTTTGATTCGAAACACCAAATTGCGCATGTCGCGTAAACTCCTCTTCTTGGCAGGAATGCTAATTTGTTTTGATTGTCACACTCGCTTCGAAAATCAGGCAGATCGGCACAACTTCTACACGGGAAAGCCAGTTGAGGCTGTGATCAACCGTTTGAGAGAAGTCTTGGCTAAGCCACCCCTCGAAATTCTCGCGCTGTCTCTGCTTCCTTATGTCTCATTCGATGAGTCGATCAAGCAACTATTCACAGCATATGACGAATTTGTTGGGATGCTGGCTGATGAGACACCACTTACAAATGGCAGGACGAAAAGAAAGCATTTGGATCTGCTTAGATTGGAAGAAATTGAGAAAGACCCAATTGCAAGTGAAGCGCGGGCTATTAGTCACCGCTTCAGGGATGGTGTGAGCGATCTGTTTCTGACAAAAGATACCGAGCTCGGTAGGCTAACGCTTGAATATGGGGTTTTCTGATGAGAAAAATAGGCTTTTCTAGCGGAGCGATTGCATACGGCGATTTTGCAGGGGCACTGGATATGCTGAGGGAAGCAACATTTCCATGCTTGGAATTGTCCGCGCTCAGGGTCTCTGAATTGGGTCCTTTGCTCGCCGCTTTACCTCAGCTCGACCTTTCCGGATACTCTTACATCTCGCTTCACGCACCTAGCAACTTCTCAAGGGAAGAGGAGAGTTGGGTCGCGAAACTGCTTTACGAGCATGTTCCGGCGGAATGGCCGATTGTGATCCATCCAGATGCGATCGTTGATTTTGGGCATTGGATACGTTTCGGGACCCGTATTGCAATCGAAAACATGGATCGTAGAAAACCGATCGGGCGAACCGCGTGCGAATTGCAAGATCTCTTCGAACTCTTGCCGAACGCCTTACTGTGCTTCGATATTGGTCACGCCCGTCAATGTGACCCTTCGATGACGGAAGCCTTCCTAATATTGTCGCGGTTTGCGGAGAGATTAGTCCAAGTTCACATCAGCGAGGTAAATAGCGCCAGCCAACACGACGCAATTTCCCATGGCGCGAAACTAGCGTTTCAACAGATCGCTGGATTGATCCCAGAGGGAGTTCCTATAATTATCGAAAGTCGTGTGCCACGTTCTGAAATAAGAGATGAAGCGATGCAAGCGATAGAGGCTCTGGTGCCGATCGGCGTTGAGCAACTGATTTAGGTTGATGTATTCGTACCCCAACGACAGACCGCGGACGTGGGCGCTGAACTGAATATTCGCTCGGCAGACCTGTGTTTTGTCGTAACTATCGTATTTCTTGAGCGTTCATCAAATTATCTATCGCCGTGAGTCTGGAGTCCATCAACCCCATCAAATCTTGATGTTTGATGGCCGTTGCGAAGGCAAACACTTCATGATGAAACGCATTATGCACGCACTTATCCGCAAGCCGCTCCAGGAGCCTCACAAAGTTGATCGGATGAGGACGCTTTAAATTTAGCTCATGAATACGCTTCATCTTTTTACTGTCCGCACAGATTAAGAATTGATCCGAGGTAAATCGGACCACCACCCGATTGAAAATTCTATTTGGGAGGGATTCCAAATTTGCCCACAACAGCCGATTGAGAAGTGGCAGTCCCTGATTCCAGGTACGTTTTAAACTATCCTCTGGCATGTCAAAATATGCGTCGACGAATCTTCGGACCAAGAAATCGACCTGATTATCACCTTTGTGCGCAAAGATCGACTGAATTGCTCGGCAACGATGCTCCTGCAGGGAGTCTGAGTCCCAAATGTGAACTTTCTTTTGGTTGACTCGGAGACCGATGCGATCAAGCCTTCGCGTCAATAGTAAAAGTAGGCTTTCCACCTTCGTTTGGTCATTGAGCAGAATCATTGTGTCGTCTGCGTAGCGAAAATATACAGCACCGGAACCTGCGCAGACGCTTGCGGCAAAACGGTCGTACTTTTGCAAGTAGTAATTGGAAAGTATTCTTGAACAGTCCGCCAGTACATCCTGAGGCAGGCCGACGGCTTGCGGATGCAATCCTGTATTTTTACGATTCCAGTGATTGAGCAGATAAAAGAGCAGGGTTATAATCCATCCCTTCTCGCTTGGAGCTTCCTCCCGTATAGATCGCTCAAGAGTATCGAGTCGAACGCAATCATAGAAATTGGAAAGGTCGAATTGCACAACATGTGAGTAACGGCCTTGGTCAAGTTGTGCGAAAAAGGTCGGCTCCGGAATCTAGAAAACTCCGACATTGAATGTGAACTCACCGACTATGGCCGTTACTCGTTCAATCCCCGCGCGTGGACACACGCGTTCGGCGAGTTTAACGCCATCCCTCCAAGGGTCCAGCCGCCGAATGTATTAGGAGTGCGATCTACGCAAAGCGTCGCTTCCAGTTCCTTGATGCAGAAATAGTAGACGCAGTAATCCTCGATGCAGAATACAGGCACAGTGCGAGCCACCCCGTGCCCCTTATTTATGACGATCTCCGTCTCTGGAATGCTCGGAGCATATCGAGCCGAAGCAATGGAATCGTAGACCCTTCCGGCGAGCTCGCGCTTTTCCCTTGTAGTGTTTGGGATTTTGATTGGGAAGGTGCGATCTTTAAAAGCTCTCCAAAAGCTGCTGTTGAATAGATTGAGAAATTGCTCACGATTGATCACTTGTCTTCCAATTTGTAAAGGCTCTTAGGGTATATGGATCTTCTCATTTGGACACCAAACTCTACTACAACTCATTTTGCGGTTTCATGCCGTTCGCCGTCCTGCATAACCGCAAAGCACTGATTAACGAGAATAGAATTATCCCATCATCGAGGCGGCGTGGTGTCATCAGGCACCCTGCTACGATTTCGGGATTGGCAATGATTGTCTTAACTAACTCCGCGAAGGTGGCTTGTGACCCAGCTGTTGATATCCCCGCAGGAATACGAAACGCTTCTCAAGGCTCTGAAGGAAAGAATCCGGTCGGCACAACTGCAAGCATTGCGTTCAGTCAACAGCGAGCTGATTTCGCTCTACGCAGATATCGGCCGGATGATCGTTGAGAAGCAGCAAGGGGATACCTGGGGCAAGAGCGTAGTGGGCAATTTGGCAGATGATCTACGCAAGGAATTTCCAGCGACCAATGGTTTTTCTGCAGCTAATCTCTGGCGAATGAAGAATTTTTACGAAGTTTATGGAGCCGACGCAAAACTCGCACAGCTTGTGCGAGAAATTGGCTGGTCCCACAACATCACCATTTTGGAGAAGTGCAAGAGCGACCCTGAGCGGGAGTTTTACATCCGCAGCTGCCGCAAGTTCGGTTGGTCTCGAAACGTCCTCATTCACCAAATAGAGAATCAGGCTTTTCAGAGAACGATGACCAGTCAGACCAACTTCGGAGCTGCTTTAGACTCTGCGGCCTCGGTTCACGCTCAGTTGGCGGTGAAAGATGAGTACACGTTCGCCTTCCTGGACTTGGAGGATGCCCATAGTGAGCGAGAGCTCGAACGCGCTCTAACGGAACGCATTAGTGCGTTTCTGCAGGAGATGGGCAATATGTTTGCGTTTGTCGGGAGCCAGTACAAGATTCAGGTTAGTGAACGTGATTTCTTCATTGACCTGCTTCTCTACCACCGGCAATTGCGTGCTTTGGTAGCGCTGGAACTAAAGATTGGAGAGTTTGAGCCGGAGTACATCGGCAAGATGCAGTTCTATCTATCAGTCCTCGATGATACGGTTCGTCTGCCAGAGGAGCAGCCGTCGATCGGGATTATTCTTTGTAAATCGAAGGATCGGCTGATTGTTGAATATGCGTTGAAGGACGCGACGCTGCCGATCGGCGTCTCTTCTTATAGTGTCACCACAGACGTTCCGAGTCGGTTGCAAGGCCAACTGCCGAGTGCGGATCAGATCGCATCGCTTTTGGCCGGCATTGATTAAATTCTGTGTAAACCTTTCAGTATGAGCAGTTTATGAAACTCGCACGACCTGTGCGAGTTTTGCTGAACCTCTGATATCCTCCCGAAAACCCGCTCTAGGGATGCCATTCACTCGAATCGAAGTTCAGATTGGAGAAGGCCTTGTTTGATTCCATGTGAGCTGCAGCTGGACTTGCGTCAACTGCGCTTTGTACTTCTGAACCAGGCTTGCAGAACGGATACCATTCATTCACTGGTCCGCAACTTTGTCAGTTGAATAGATCCATTCTGATGAAACGTTGTTATAGAAAATCAAGCCACAATCGTATTCCTGCTTCGCAACCACGAACTCCGGCTTTGCTAGCCAATACGCCCAAACTTGAATTATTTGCCGCACCAGATTGAGACTCTCTGGATTGAGCCGATAGGGATTCGCAGCAGCCAGCGCTTTCTCTCCGGGAACGGCAAGCTTCACAAGAACTGGCTCTCCATATTTCGCCAGCAGTTCTTTGCCTTTTTCACCCAACAGCAGAGTGACAACGCATTGGTCAAATTCGGAACCGTGGGTCAGATAGTGGTTGAATCCGTTCACAAGACCCGCGCAAGAAATCGTAGCGTGGACTTGGCCCTCACGCTTTCCCCAGGACTGTCCTGAGCCGAGCTGCTTCAAAACGGCATCGAGCTTGTCCTGGCACCACCGTGGATCGTCAGAAAGCTTCTTTCGGAGACGTTCTCGACGGCCCTCCGCAGACAGTATGGTAAGACCCTTTTGCGCAATAGAGGCGATATCTGCATCGTCCAGCCGTGAACCGTGGTAGGCGGCTACAGTTTGTGCCTCGACCCACGTCGCAACTATCGCATTGAACTTAGCCTTTTCTGGATACACCTTTGAGAAGAAAATCTCAGAGGCATCTTCAATGTACTTTGGCTTCTCGGAACAAATGGCCGCCCTTGCGGATGTTAGCGGGATGAGTCCCGACAAGTGGGCGGAAAGCTTGGGACCCCACTGCTGTATGTCATCAAAATCGAACGTGATCATTGGCGCCAATACACTAAGCTTGTTTTACCTCATAGTAATCCCTCGTCGCCTGATTCAGCGGGCTGACCAGTTCCTGCCCGGGCACTCGTCGATACAGACAACCAAGCGGTCGTTCGGCTACGACAAGAATATCGAGATCGCGGTGAACGACCACCTGGGACTATGACGCCGATATGAGAGCACGCGGACCCTATGGAGTATCGCCGCGCGCATAGAGTACCGCCGTGATGATGTCCTGCGAGAGCTGCGCTGCCTCTTTTGGCGCAAGGCAAGAATTCGATCCGACCAATTGCAAGCCTTACATGTAGAAACGATACGAGGGGTTCGGCCTCGTTTGACCAGCTTCTGCCATTATTCCTCCCACCACCCTGGCGAACCTCAAAGTGATCGGGGCTCCTGTTGTATCGAACGCAGTATTCCAATTCATTCGCGCCAGAGACAGAACCTCATTCGCTGTCCTGATCAGGTCTATTGCCCGGTCCGTGTGTATTCGTACTGGCACAGGTATATGCATGCCAGGATAGGTGTTCCATTCTGGGATGTAGCCAGTAGTAAATAGATAGGACGCTTCATTGTTGATACGACAGAGCGTACCGCGTTTTGGAGGATAAGCGGCACGCTGAACCAAGCGGAAATCGGATGGTGCGATGTTTACAAACTCGACTACAGGGATCTGCTTGAGTGCAGCGTCAAAGCCTTCCCTCTCGGCTTCATTGAAGCGGGTGGTCTTATGAAGAACAACTCGCGAAGGGTCCTTCCCTGTACGTTCCCGGTATTCGCTTACGATTCTTTGGCCGAGCGAATCTGCCTGTTCCTTCGAGAGTTGAGGTACCTTTCGTCTGTCGGTAGATCGCGGGACGGTGTCGCCCTTTAGAGCAAATCCCTCACCTTCACTCGAAAAAGCCTGTGCGAGGCTCGAATACATCAAATCGGACTTGTTGGTGCGTAAATAATGGAAGCTGATTCCAACGAAGCAGGTCTCAGGTCCTTCGGTTCGAACTCTCCACGGGATTCCCCCACCTTTGAAGAAAAGTGCCACAGTGCTGTTCCAAGCACGTGTGGCAGGATCTTGACTCGCCTGGTTGTCCAAGAAAAGATTCGAGGTTGCAATCTGAATGGGCATGCCGATTTGCATAGCCTTGGCCTTGAGAGCTCTGCGGAAATCTCGCTGAAGTAAGGACTCGGGAGTGTCGTCAACGGTCCAAAGAGCCTCAAAAGAGAGCTGAGATGAATCGGCGTTCCTTGCGGCCTTGAGCTGCTTCTTCTCTATCGCTGTCAGTGAACGCTTAGTGCTCCAACAGGTCGCGAGCACCTCCGACGGAAGGCAGCAAATTACTACGTCAACCGCGTTGTATAGTGCGAGTTGTCGGATTCCACCTTCGTAGACATCCAGGACGGCATCGAAAACCTGATTCTTCGGTCGCTTCAATGCAACCCGAAGCTTCTCGCTAATCTCTATTTCGGGTGCAGAATTCGACTCTAGCTTCGTTTGGAATACGCTTTCGAACCCTGGGTAGTCGATATACATCGGCTGCGACGATTTTCCCGTGGCAATCGAACTCTGACAGCGCCTGTACCAGGCGCGGGCGTCTGGTAGTTGCTCGCGGACTCCGACCAATCCAATGCGCAGCTTAGCGATGTGCGCGCGGCCGAAACGGAGACTGAAGGGGCCAGCAGATGCCAAGCCCACTCTTGGATCGGTGAAGAATTGTTTGTCATCACCAAACTCGAGCTCAGGTGTCGGGAGTTCAATCACACTAATCTGCATCTGTGACTTCCTCCGATGCCGCCTTTGCGTCTTCTTCTTCAGAATCCGCCAGCTCTGCTTCCAGACGGGCTAGTGCGTCGTCCTCGTTCTTCTGCCATTGTGGGTTGGACTCAACATCGAAAATCGGCGGAAGGGCGAGCTCGCAGCTCAAGAGCAGACCTCTGACTGCCACATGCAAATCGTCGCCTAGGCTCAGTTCGAAGCTGTCCTTCCCATCCGCCATCACCCAGGTCCAAAACACAAGGTCGTTATAGACCTGCATGTTGAAGTCGCGAGCCGATTTTCTTGTGGTAAGGGGACCCACTTTATCTCGGTCAAGCATCGTCCCATGCCCATCTTTTGTGAAGACGTAGGTGGGAAGGATTTCCAATGCCCACTCGGAGCCAACGTTCTGAAAGCTGAAGGCGATAGCCTCGTGTTCCCAGTAAAGAAGACGCTCAGTCCGCTTGGATACGAACGGTTTCGCGACAGTTCTTGTCGCCTGACGCATACTAGCCTGATATGTGATGATGCGCGAGTCGCCCTCGTCTGTTCGAGGAAAGTAGGCTCGCTTTCTGAAGTTATCCACCCAAAGATCACGTGCTTCCAGAAATCGCTTAAAACTCTGAGTAAGGAGTTGCACGAAGATTCGTGAGCCGTCGGGATTACTTGTTAATGTGGAGCACCGAATGGATTCGATTGTGCTCGGATCTATCGAGGCCTCGAACGGGTTGTCGTCTGCAGACAAGTCGGCGAACGTGTACAGGGAATCCCCCCTGTTCAGAGCAAACGGCGGAACCGATGCATCGCCGGCGTTTTCAAAGACTTCGTGCGCGTATTCGCAATGACTCGAAGCTTTCCAAATATACGCGGGAAATCCGATGATCTCGAGCCAATTTGAGAAATATCGTGATTTGGGAATCGCTGGCTTAGCCGTCCGAGTCTCCGTGTCGGCTTCCTCGATGCGACGATAGATAAGGGCGCGGTACCGTTCGTTAGTTTCGTCAATCGGACCGAAGAAGACTTTTCCATCATTCTCAAGAACTTCCGTGTGCACATCTGGAAGGCCGGAACCTTCTTTGTCCATAGCGCCAGCGCCGTACAAGATGTCCGCGAGAACCGCGTTCCGGTAACCCTTGATTCCGCGGATGCCAAGCGCAATCTCGTGCTGCAGCCGAGTGTTGACGCGTTGAAAAACAGAGGGAACGAGTCCCCCCGTGTTCACCAGGCGAATGAATGCATGTTCAACATCGATTCGAAGCGGTTCGCCAGATTCGTAGCTCCGATGGACGAGGGCATTAATCAAAAGTTCCTTCAAAGCAAGTTCCGGATAGGGATAGACAATCTCCGAAATCGAGCCCTTTAATCGAAAAGGGCGGTTCACCTCTGCGAAGATCTCATCCGCTCGTTCACGCTGACTCCACAGGTTTCCGTCGAGACGTCGAGAGCTGCCATCGATAACGATCTCGCAGCCTGCTCCAGGGACGCGTCTAATTGGATTTAACGCAAACAGGAGGTAGCCGCCGTTCGTTGGGCGTGGCGTTGCGTCAACTTTTTTCAAAAGATCAAGCTGCAGCATGCGCTCGATCAGCCACTCCTTGGAGATTGAGCCCGGAGTGTTCATCTTCATACGGCGGCAATATGCAATGATCTGGGTCTCTGCACGAATCCAATCCAATTCATCGAGGTCCGCATCAATTAGGACTGTCATATCGAAAGGCACGGGCGCTTGATTAGAAGGCGTTGATGCGGTTGGTATCGAATAGAGGCGAGGTAGCGACGCACACACCTCGGCAAGCGATTTCATGACCTCGTCGAATCCATTAATATGCACGCTCTGAAAGTTACTGCCGATCCGAGACGCGAACTCTTTGACCAATGGTTGCAGCTGATCCGGATTGTCGGACAGGGTGCACCAATAAACGCCTTGTCGAAAATTGTTGGTTGCAGCGGATTGGTCCAACAATAGGTGGTGCATAATTGAGGGTTCCGCGCCGCGGTATCCGACCACGATGAGTGGATGATCTCTTATCAATGGAGAAAGACGACTCACTGTCGAGTTTCTGTACCTCCTCTACAAGGTTCTTATCGGTGTAGTGTTCGACGGAGCCATGTAGATAAACAAGTTGCGGGTGAGCGGGTGAAGTTGAAAACTTCGTGTAATCGGCGGGAGTCCGAATTTGTTCGAGGAAGTGCGGACGTCTCGCATTACGTGCAAATCAGGAAGAACGTGATCAAAATTGGTTGTGAGGACTGTGTGAATACGGCCAGTATCGAGGATTTCAAGAAGTTGGTCGTAACCTACACTCGCTGGAACGTTCGGATCGAGAAGACGGAGGAAGAATTGCTTGCGGTTCTCTCGAGGCTGGAGCAGATTCTCAAGGGCGATCGAGTAATTGTCTTCCGTACTCTGCGATCCCTGATACCAGGCGTGACTCTCCAACCATCGCAACCAATCACTTCTCTTGACACTCGGATCGTCCTGGCGAAAGCCTTGGCTTTGGCAGTAGGCCCATTTAGCAGCGATCTCGACGACCTGTCCACTCAGTGGAATGCCGGATTTAAGCGAAGCCCCTGCACCTAGCAGCACAATCGGGCTGGCAAGATTCGGCTGCAGGAATAGCGATTTAAGCCGTTCAGATGACTGCATCTGCAACCGTACCCTCACGAACTAGCATCGGGAGAGCCAATGGCTGATTTTTCCAGCCTCCCTTCGCGCAAAGTGATCGTCGCGCATGAACATATTAAGAGGTTCACGAGACGCTGACCCATAGTAAACCTATGCTGACAGAACGTTGTTCATAAGTAGTGACCGATCTGAAACATTCCACGAAAGGACCAAGCTCTGATCAATTCAGACCGATCTTTGATCGGGACGCGCTAACAGGCTCGGTTCTCTTGATCCGGCCGAAGACCCCAAAAAGCAGTAGACGGACCTAAGCGGTCCGTCTACATATCTGGCGACGATTTACTCGTCGTCGGCACCGTCCGAAGGATCATCAGCGGCTTCAACTTTGGAGAGCCGCTTCATGCTGGTGGCGTGAACCTCGGCAATCCGGTGCTTGAAGACGGTCTCTTTAACCTTATCCTCTACCTCGCGATACCTGAGAATGCCTTCCAGGGTGACGAGCTGCCCCTTTTGGAGAGTTCTGGCGAACTTCGAGAGATTCCTCCAGGCAAAGACGCGATGCCATTCGGTGCGGGTTTCGTATTCGCCTTTGTCGTTCTTCCAGCTTTCCTGGGTTGCGATGTTGAGGGTGACGTATTCTTTGTTGTTCTGAGCGGTTTTGGCTTCTGCGTTCTGCCCGAGGCGGCCGATGAGAATGACTTTGTTGAACATGGTGTTTGGCTCCGTTTCTTTTGGTTTGTCCGCTGTCTGCGGTACATGCTTGCCCAACGGGTGTGCCGTCGCGACCCACTCCCTCGGCGACTGGATAGAATCTGCGGAAGGGGACCCAAACTTGCTTTGGGGCAGGAGTCTGCACCTCTTGGGAGGCGCGCAGCGGATTTTGGGAAGGAGAGCGTGCGTCCGAAGGGCGGGGGTGTCTTGAGCGCGGCACGCTGAACGCAGATAGAAAGGCAAACCGGAAGGGGGCTGCCCTGTTCAACGGCTTTCCTCATGGTGCGAGTAGCAAAGGCCAGCTCAGAGACTAGAAGAGTCATCCCACAATCAGGAGGAAGAATGACAAGGTCAAATGCTGAATCGATCCTCATCGTTCGGCCCATCTCCTCGCCTTCTCCATGGTTCTCCGGATGTAGGCAGCTCGCCTGGAAGGGCTGGAGTCGCGGGAGAGATAGTCGTCTTCGAGGGCACACTGACTGACCGCACTGCGGCAAAATTGACTTTTCGCGGTTTTAGTCAAAAACACCCGACCGGCGTTTTCTGCCTATCTTGCTATTTCAATCTGCAAAAGCAATTAACGATTAGTGAAAAAACTTCTTGACTTTCGTGTTTCCAGATTCATACCATTTGCGCGTTCCCTCCGGCGCTCAAGAGTATGTTGCGCGGGACCCATCCCAACGAGGCCTTGTTCGGTCGCTTTACTCATTTCGGAGGCAATACAAATGCAAATCATGAATCGTACTTTCAGAATGAATTGGCTGCTCCCAGGGCTTACGTTCTATCTTCTATTGGCCGTTACGACGGGATTCGCCCCGATGAGAGCGCTCGGCCAGAGCTCTTCGTCGGCAGTCAACGGCGTGGTGACCGATCAGGCGGACGCGAGGGTCGCCGGAGCGCAGGTGAAGCTGAGGAATGTGGACACGAATGTCGAGCGCCTGACGGTATCCAACAGCGCGGGAGATTACTTCTTTTCCAATGTGCCCCCTGCGCGCTACACGCTGACCATCACCGCGCGGAACTTCCAGACAGAGACGATTGCGGCCTTTGATGTGGCGGTCGCGCAGGCGGTGACACTGAATGCGACTCTGCGGATCGGTGACGTGGCGCAATCGGTGACGGTAGAGGCTACGGGCGCCCAGGTAGAAAGCTCTACGGCGCAGCTTGGAACGGTGATCGGGGAGAAGGCAGTGAACGATTTGCCGCTGAATGGGCGCAACTTCACGCAACTGTTGACTTTGACTCCAGGTGTGACGCCGGTCAGCACCGGACAGAACTCGAGCGCGAGCAATACGGCGGTCACGGCTGCCAGTACGACGAACTACTCGTTTCCGTCGATCAATGGCGCGGGCAACCGGTCGACGGTGTACCTGGTGGACGGGATGAATGACAACCAGGCCTGGTACAACACGTACGCGGTGCCGCCCATTATCGATACGGTGCAGGAGTTCAAGATCAACTCGCACAACGACTCGCAGTATGGCGGCTCGTTGGGCGGAGTGGTCAACATTGTGACCAAGTCGGGCACGAATTCGTATCACGGTTCTGCGTGGGAGTTTCTTCGCAATAACAGCTTTGATGCGAAGCAATATTTTCTGGCGCCGAACTCCTATCACCTGAACACGTTTGGCGGGCAGATGGGCGGACCGGTGAGAATTCCCTGGCTGTATAACGGCCACGACAAGACGTTCTTTGAGATCGGGTTTGAGGGAACGCACTACTCGAAGGCGGGATCGACGAACATCCTTATCCCTACGCCGGCGCAGTTGAATGGCGACTTCAGCAGCGCGTCCACCGGGGTAAACAAGAGTGGCACCTGCGTCGCAGGCGACGCGAAGGTCGAAAACTACCCATGCCAGTTATATGACCCCACGGTGAACAACAGCGGGGCGAAGCCAAGCCGTCCAGGCTTTCTCGGCAATCAGATCCCGGTGGGGAAGATGAATCCGTACTCGCTGGCGTTCGTCAAGGCTGTATTCGGGTCCGCGACACCAATTGTGATTCCAGGAATCGCTCCTACGACCTCCAACTATCAGATCACCGATCCTACACGACAGCCGGTGTACAACTACACGGGCCGGATCGATCAGCTTATCGGTTCGAAGGACTTCATTTTCTTCCGGTATTCGGGCATTCAGTGGTCTCAGACTGCTCCGAGCTCGCTGCCTACGCTGTTCACGTCAACGCAGATTCCGGCGCAGCAGTATGGGGTGAACTGGACGCACGTCTTCAATCCGACGACCAGCGTGCAGGTGCAATTCGGGCGGACACATGTTGAGGACAATGTTCTTACTCAGTTCAAGGATCACAGCTTGTGGCAGACGTATGGATGCTCTGCGGACATGTGCAACTCCTTCGTTGGCGGGGCGGCGGTACTGGTAACCCAGACGGTGACGGGCGGGTTCAGCGGAGGCGAGGTCAACAGCCCATCGCCCAACCTTTCGAGCATTCACGAATGGTCAGGCAGCGTGATGAAAGCGATGGGTAAACATCAGATCCAGGCAGGCGGTGGCTGGGACCAGGTGAACTATACGGCTGAGTTGCGGCAGGGAACGGTGACGTTCTCGGGAGCCTCCACCGGAAACTTCACGGGTAATCCGAATTCGCCAGCCGGGATAACGAGCGCTCAGGTGAGTGCGCAGTCGGGTTTCGGACTGGCGGACTTTCTACTCGACTATCCGAACTCGGAGAATAAGCGGAATGTGCTTCTGTCGGAGCGTCCGGGCGGCATCGGCAGTGCGTATGTGCAGGATAGCTGGAAGATGACGCGCAACCTGACTGTGAACTATGGCCTCCGGTATGACCGCAGTGTGATTCCGGCTTATGGAACGCAGGCGTCGGTGGGACTGCAAGGCAGCATTGAGACAGGCGACTTCGACTTCAATACCGGAGATTACATTCTGCAACAGTTGCCGCCGTTGTGCAGCGATCGCGGACATGCACCGTGCCTTCCGAGCGGAGTTCTGCCGCCACACGTACGGGTTGCGATAGGCGGGAAGATACTGCACGGCAGCAAGGACAACATCGGTCCGCGTGTCGGGCTTGCCTACAGGGTCAATGACAGGATGTCGATTCGCGGCGGATTCGGCATCAGCTATGACAACTGGGCAGCGATAATCCAGATGACGCAGAACTATCAGGGTTCGTGGCCGGATACGGGCACTTTGCAGATCAGCAACACAAATACGCCGGGTACAGTCTACACGTCGGCACAGAATCCGTTTGCGCAGAACGGCGGCAACCTGCCGGCGCCGACTCCGTTCGCGTCTTCGAATGTGAACTACATGGTCGACCCGCTGTGGAAGAACCCTTACTCGGAGCAGTACAACCTGGGGATCGAACAGCAGTTCGGCGATCGCACGGTGTTTTCGCTGAACTATGTGGGCTCGGCATCGCACCGGATGGATGTGGGTGGCTGGTACAACACGGGTACTCCCTGCACAACGTGCGCTTCGTTTGCATCACGTGGGACGAACACGGGACAGCCGTATCCCTATACCGTCCCGCAGAAATCGTGGGACCACAATGCGGCGAGCGCTTCGTACAATGCGCTGCAGGCGTCGCTGGTTCGGCGCTTCGCGACGGGATTGGGCTATACGATCGCCTATACGTGGAGCAAGACCCTGGACGAAGGCGGAGACGGCTACTTCGGCGTTGAGGGAGGTGTGCCTGAAGATCCGTACAATCCTAAGGGAAGCCGCGGTCCTGCGAGTTTTGATATCCCGCAGATCCTCACGGCGAATGTGATCTACGAGCTTCCGTTCGGAACGGGGAGGCGGTTCTCGACGGAAACCGGTTCGCCGATTATGTGATCGGCAACTGGCAGGTGAATGGGATCTTCTCGGCGCGATCGGGGCAGCACATCAACGTCACGGCGGCGGGAGACATTGCGAATACCGGAAACGGAGGCACGTACGAGAGGGCCGACCTGGTCGGCGCTCCCTTCCAGAGCGGACCGATTGCCGGGAACCCGGGTTGCACTCCGCCCTCTGGTCAGACTCGGACTCGTTTTCAGTGGTTCAATCCGTGTGCGTTTGCGACACCCAAGATCGGCACACTTGGGAACGCACCGCGCAACTTTATTCAGGCGCCGAACTACTGGGGTCTGGATACGTCGGTGCATCGGCTGTTTCCGATCAGGGAGAGCTTAGCGCTGAAGATTGATGTGGAGGCATTCAACGTGCTCAACCACCCGGTGCTGGGCAGCCCCGCGTCAAGCGTTACGACGGCGGCGAGCTTCGGTCAGATCAGCACGCTGGCCTTCGGCAACGCACAACGCATCCTGCAGTTCGCGGCGAAACTTCAGTTCTAAACAATATTAATGGTGGCCACGCTATGTCTGAGCGGGCAATTCAACCTCCGTGCACCCTAGGGTGAAAACAAACGGGAACGGACCCGGATCGGCCGTCCGATACATCCCGTCAAAGAAAACGAACCCGTCACCACAATTCGGACACCGTTGCGCTGGGCGACACCGTTGACGACGTCGCGGATGTGGATTGACTCACATAGCAATGGGTATCCGCTGACGCAGGACCATCCCTGCTGTAACCGAATTTCAGTTAAACCTTCGTTGCGTCCCCTTTGCATGTGGGGTGTCCGCACTGGCAAATAATTTCAGTGGTCCCCTTTGTAGCTTCACAGTGAGGACTACAGAAGTTCTGCCCTTTGTCGGGAATACAGCTACAGGCGGAGTTTTCACATTTCTTTAATTCGGAGGTTTTCAGGACAACTGCAGCACATCCCGATCAGTCTCAGTTTCGCTGGTCAAAAGTGTCTCACAACTTGTCCGGAAAACTATGTCCTATATACCTGAGTCTTGATACGATTCGGGACATGCGGATTGGCTATGCACGAGTTTCGACTGACGACCAAACTCTCGACTTGCAACCGGACGCATTGAAGCGCGCAAAATGTCGAGAGGTTTATGAAGAACAGGTCAGCGGAAAGAGCACCGCCAGGCTCCAACTGGAAAGCTGCCTTAAGGGCTTGCGGGAAGGCGACACCCTTGTCGTGTGGAGGCTGAATCGTTTGGGCCGAAACCTCGCCGATCTCGTCCGGCTCATCGCCGACCTAGAACATCGAAATATCGATTTCGAATCGCTGACCGAGAAGATTGACACTGGTTCACCCGCGGGTCGACTTGTCTTTCATGTCTTTGCCGCACTCGCTGAGTTTGAACGCAATCTAATCCGGGAGCGAACCGTTGCGGATCTGAAGGCCACCCGCGCCCGCGGTCGCAAGGGAGGCCGCCCAGCGAAGCTCTCTGCCAAAGAGGTTAACATCATTCGTTCTCTTCTCAAGACCGCAGATATGCCAGTCGCTGAGATTGCCGCTCGTTTCGGTGTCGCTCGGTCGACACTTTACCGTACGGTTCTCAGGCCTGCTCTTTGAGAGCGCAACTGATCAAGGCCGGAGTCATCAACGTGCATCGATCCGCCCTCCTTTGGGTGGGCAGTATGGGCACTACGCCGAACGTGTAGATGTATGAGCATACCTACGGCATTGCCACCGCCGTTACTGTCCCTACAGCCGGGGTCAATTCATTTCGGCGCTTCCAAAAATAGAAAGCCATCAGGATTGAGATAACCAAAAGCCCAACGCCAAATTCACCTGCTATATATCTTGTCTTGGTCTTGTCTACCGTCAGCGGATCAAAAAACTGCTGGAAGAATGTATTGTGAGCCGCATGCAGACGACGCCAGGCCAGATGCTCCCCGACTTGAGCCTCATCCAGGTCCATAAAAAGCTAATCGCCGGCAACAATAACGTAAACAGTGGCAAGTAGTACCAAACCGGCGTGCCGCCACTGTAGCCATCCGCCAAAAGAAAAATTGGATAGTGCCATACGGCCCAGATGAGGCCGGAAATGATCGCAGTCGCAGCGAAGCTGTGTCGTTTGGCAAGCTCAGGCACCAGAAATCCTCGCCAGCCTATTTCCTCCCCAAGTACAGTAGCGCAATCTCGGACGACCGTGATCGTCGCAGTAAAGACGAAGTACAAGGCAATGTTTGCCCAAGGCTTCATCGGGCCAAGCCCAAATTGACTGGAAAGACGGTCGTAAAACTGCCTGTTGTAAAACCCACCGAGACCAGTCAGCCAGACAAGCGTGTAGATCGCTGTTGCATAGCCTAGCGGGATCAGGTAGCAGGCGATCTCGTGAACGCGTTTTGCCCCACTTCCAGCCAAGAGTTGAGAGGTCCCGGCCAAGGTATTTGCAACTCAGCAACGCCGCGACACCTGGGCACCACATAAGGCACTCGAAGTGTAAGGCGCCCCAGCCCCCGCCCACTTGGCCCGACTTGGCGATGAAGAAGTAGAAAACCGAACTGAGGGCGAAAGTGAAAAGCAGATAGGTGGCCACGCCCCGGCTCTGATTCGGACGCATTCTCTTCCTCCACCAAGCCAAATCGCTTGCGTTCTGGTGGAACCGATTCTATGGCAGCTAGTGTCCCATACGTTGCCTCGATTTATCCAGTGGAGCCGTTTTCTTCGATGGATTCGCAACCTGGCCGGCTTCAGCACGCCTCCGTAGAAGCTTATTCAGGCCCCTCCGGCCTTTTCAACCCTCGAACGACATGATCCAGATTCCTTAGCGTACATAAAATTCCCTTCCTTGAGGTCCCCCCCCCAGTTGCACTTCACTCCCACCTACTCGTCGTGGCTGAATCAAGTCGAGCTCTGTTTCGCCAAGATCGAGCGCGACATCATCGCGCGCGGCATCTTCACGTCGGTCGCGGATCTGAAGCGCAAGATCATGCAGTACATCCGGCATACAACAAGGTCCCCAAGCCGATTCGGTGGACCTACGCGAACCCGACGCGGCGCATTGCGTAAACCGATGTACATCTTGTGTACGGGACTGCCGAAGGACACGCGGGCGAACGTCCAGCATTGAACTTTACGTTTAGTACTAGCCCTTGTTGGAAAGGCGTCGGCGCCGTTGCTGTCACGCCTAGGCCAAGAACATGGCCCCGGACGATCGCGGCACACTGCCCACCTTGATGCTCACCGACCTGCTGCCGCTACCGGATCCCCGGCCCCACTATGCCTGGTACGTGCTGGGGATTGTTACACTGGTGTACCTGTTCTCGTTTCTCAATCGCCGGGTTGAATCCCCGATCAGAGAAGCGGTCCATAGGAGAATGTCGGATGCCTGGGAGCGTTCTGGTGTCAGGAGCTGGGGTGGCAGGCTCTTGTCTGGCTTGGTGGCTCGATCGATACGGATATGCAGTGACCCTGGTGGAACAGGCGCCCGAACCGCGCACCGGCGGCTACGTCATCGACTTTTGGGGCCTCGGCTACGACGTGGCCGAAAAGATGGGCGTGCTGGAGCGAACTCCGCCGGCATGACCTCAAGGTTCAGGAATTCCGGATCGTCAATCGCGTGGGCCGGCGGAATCAGCGGCTTCAACCAGGGCGCAGTGCAAAAGCTCATCAAGGGCCGGGGCATGAGCCTTCCGCGTTCGGCGCTGGCTTCTGCGCTCTACGAAGCGGTCAAGGACCGAGTCAACGTGCGGTTCGGGAACAGCGTGACCAGCCTCGAAGACAGCCCGCGCGGCGTGGAGGTGACGCTTCGCGAAGGTGAGGCTCAGACGTTCGATCTGGTCATCGGTGCCGACGGCCTCCACTCCGCCGTGCGACGACTCTGCTTTGGTGAAGAAACGCGATTCGAACACTTTCTCGGATACTACGTTGCTGCGTTCACCGCCCAAGGGTACCGGTTCCGTGATCCGGACGCATACGTGACTTACGGCGAACCTGGCCGGCAGATTTGGCGAATCCACTGTCGACGAGGACACGACGGTCTTCATGCTGGTGTTCGCCGAATCTGATTCCACGCAGCTCCCGGAGATCACGATGCCCTCGTGGCGTCAGAAAGAGGTCCTGATCCGCCTCTACGCTGGCGGTGGCTGGGAAACCGACGAAATGCTCGATGGCGGTCCTCTTCTTCCTCCTCCAGGTACCGATCTCTATTTCGACCGGGTCAGTCGATCGTCATGCCGAGTTGGACCAAGGGCCGCGTCGCCCTAGATCGCTGAGACCTGCGAGGCGCGTGTCCGAGCCTGCTCGCCGGCGAAGGGTCAGCGATGCGATGGCCGAAGCCTACACGCTCGCTGGGGAATTGGTTGTCGCGCAGGGAGGCCACGCGTCCGCATTCGAAATTCTATGAACAGCGCCTGCGGCGCTATGTGGAGCGCAAGCAGAAGGGGGCGCGCGATTTCGCTGCGAGCTTCGTCCCCAGGAGTGCTTACGGGCTGTGGCTGCGAAACGCGACCATCAACGCCGCGAACCGCCTTGGGCTCATTCAGCTGCTGTTCAGAGCCCAAATGCGCACTGGCATCGAACTGCAGGACTATCGGTAAGACTTCACCGGGCCTACCCATCCCTGGTCTTTGCTCCAAGCGTCACGCACTCGCTCCCGCGCGCGTGTCCCGGACCGCAGTTTTTCCTACCGCAAAGACAAAATCGGCATCCTTGGCCCGGGCGGCCAATTTGATCCTCAGGCGAGCGTGACCTCGGCGCGGCGAAGACGCCGCCCTGTACCAGGCGCTCCACCGACTCAGTCGCCAGGGCGTGGTCGATGCCGAGTGTCGCGCGTCGGACAACAACCGCCGCGCCCGCTAATACGCACTCACCACGGCCGGCCGGAAACCGATGTACACCTCTCGTGTACGGTCCACTAGGGCGTGTTCACACCAGCGAAGCGCTTCGATGATGAGGGCGAAGTTGAGGAACCCGAGGAAGAGGACATCGCGTTTCTCGAAGCAGCAAGATTCTGCGGAAGCCTTTGAGTCGCCGGAAGAGCCGCTCGATTTCGTTGCGCTTCTTGTAGAGAGCGCGGTCGGTATTCCCAGGGCTCGATGCGGTTGGACTTTGGCGGAACGACGGGGATCATGCCCAGGCTGAGCACCAGTTGCCTGGTTTCGTCGCCCTCGTAGGTGCGATCCATCAACAACGGTAAGCCTTCCGGCATGGGCCCCAGTTCCGCCAGCAGGGCGCGACCTTCTGGAGCATCGTGCGCATGGCCTGGCGACAGCGCGAAGGTTATGGCCGTTCGAGCATTCGCGGCAACCAGATGAACCTTGGTGTTCCATCCGCCGCGTGACTTGCCAATGGCTTGAGGTCCGTTTTTTTTAGAGCACCCGTCCCGTCCGGATGCACCTTGATCGAGGTCGAGTCGAGCGCGAACGCCTCGATCTTGATCCGCACCATCTGCTCCGACTGCAACTTCTCGAATACCTGATCGAGTACGCCGCTCTTGGACCAGCGATTCATCCGCGTGTAGATCGTGTGCCAGCGGCCGAAACGCTTCGGCAGACCGCGCCATTTGCAGCCTTGCTGAGCGACATACAGCACCGCGTTCAACACTTGCAGGTTACTCAAACGCACATTCCCACGCTGCACCGGCAACGCATCCTTGATCCCGCTCATACTGCGCTTCTGTGATCTCCATCTTGTCTTGAGATTAACGAAAATTCTGCAATAAGTGAACGCGCTGGTCCATGCAATCTCACGTCTCTTCATCTGAATTTCTGAACTTAAGGAAGCGTTTCATTCGAATTACCTAGACTTGTGCGAATGCAAGATCTTTATTAACTTCGTAACCCACCAGCACGGCAATTCCAGCCATATACATCCACAGCATCAGGACAATAATGGCGGCGAGGCTGCCGTACGTAGCGCCGTAATCTCCGAACTTGGAGACATAGAATTGGAACCCAGCTGAGGCGACCGCAATCAGAATGGCGGCAGCCACATTACCGGGAGAAATAAACCGAAACTTAGCGTTTACACTGGGCCCATACCGGTAAGCCACGGCAATCCCCAGTAGCACCGCCGCGGCAAGGATGATCCAGCGCAGAGTCGCAAAGAGGAGTCGCAACGGCTCGCTCCAGCCGAGGACCGATGCCATCCATGACTGGATCGCCCCTCCGAATATCACCAGTGAGAGAGTGCCGATCGTCAGCACAGTAAAGAACACCGTCATAAGAATCGCTATCCCCCGTGCTTTCCAGAAGGGTCTTTCTTCCGTGACATCGCAAATCGCGTTCAGTTGTTCGCTGAGCGCAAAGACGCCGGTCGAGCCCGACCAGAGTGCAAAGACCAGTCCGAACGTCAACAGTCCCTTCCGTCCCCCAGATGTGACCGACTGGATCGTCCCCTCGAAAAGGTTCGCCGACTGCAGCGGCAAAATCTGGTGGAGAAGATCCACAATGGCCTGCAGCAGATGGGGAATGGAGAGGGAAGGAAGCAGTGAAAGAACAAAGATCGCTGCCGGGAAAGCCGCCAGCAGAAAGAAAAACGCAAGAACAGCCCCACCGTTCAGCACGTCGTCGTCTTCAAATTCATGCCATAAGGTCTTCGCGAAATCTATCCACTGCCTGGGACCTGGAATGCGCATTACGGCAACCTTTCTTGGACTCTTTCAGCGCCGTCGATATATATGATGCCTGATCTCATCCAGCCATATTACGTAGGATTCGATCAGTTGCCGGTCGAAGGCTTCACGCAGTCAGCCATGCCCCATACCGATTTCGAGGTATTTCAGCAGCAGCCAAGCGCCTGAAGGTCCACGGCGATCGTAGGGAAACCGCATCTAACTTGCCAGAATGCCAAATACCCTCAAAACCTGTCCGGCGCCTTGGGAAGGCCGACTCATTCTCGCCTGCAAAAAATGCCAGAAGAAGCTTAAAGGCGATGATGATCTGCGTGCGCTGGCAAAACTGAAGAAGGCTATTAAACGACATAACAAGTTGCATCCGGGCCAGATGCTTCACGTGATCAGTGTGCCCTGCATGGACCCGTGCCCGAAAACTGGGGTTACC